>CAVQUB010000009.1:0-407681 GCA_963716725.1 uncultured delta proteobacterium | reverse complement strand
GAGGTCGAGACGGAGCTGCGCGGGGCGCTGAAGGCCTTGAAGGCCCGCTTCGGGCCCGTGGCGCGAGCGGGCCCGTGGTCCTCGCCGCGTTCGGAGCGGGGGCGGAGCACGCCCTGGAGATCGCGCGGCTCGAGCCGACGTTCTTCAGCCGCGTCGCGCTGGTGGCAGCGGGGCCCGGGCTCTGGTCCGCCGGTAGCGCCGCGGTCTACGCAAAGTCCGGGGGAAGGCGCGTAATCTTCGTCGTCTCGGACGCGCAGAGCCGAGCTGCGGGCAACACCTACTGGCTGTTCGCCCGGGGAGCGGGTCTCGACACCAAGGTCTTGGATCTCGGGGACCTCGGTCGCGTCCTCGATGCCCGGGTGGCCGCCGGTATTTCTCCCGAGTTGCCGTGGCTGGTGGCCGGCAATCCCCTGTACGCCCCGGGAAGTCCCCGGAGGGGGACGACCCCGGGAACTCCCCGGAGGACGCGCTTCGCGACAATCCTTGAAAGTGCCCGGAGGGGCATACCCGAAGGGGTGGGGGCGCACAGTGACGCGGGTGGAACCCCCTTCGGTCGGTGGTATCATCGTTGAGATGACGCGCCTGATCGGGATCGTCGCGGTGCTCTTGGCGGCGTCGCAGTTCGGCTGCAACCTGCTCAAGCGGCCCGAGCCCAAACCCTTCGAGGCGCGAGTCAAGGTATTCGGAGATCCCGGGCCGCCGCTCAAGGGCGCCGACGTCTGGTACAAGCAGAAGAAGATCGGCGTCACCGATGACGCAGGTCTGGTGAACTTCCGACTGAAGGGCGCCGAAGGCGAAGTCTACGACCTGACCGTTGAAGTGCCCGATGGGCTACCAGAGTCCGGCGAAGCCCGTCTGCGTCGTCCTTCGAAACACCAGCGATCCGGCGCAACGCCCCGAATACCAGGTCGACTGCCCGAAGTCGTCGCGCGCGGTCGTGGTTGCAGTGCGAGCGGATTCCGGCCCGAACCTTCGCGGTCATGTATCTGGGACGCGAGGTCGCGCGGACCGACGTGTCCGGCGCCGCCCACGTGTTCCTCGAGGTCCCACCGAATCAGGTGTTTCAGCTGGCGATCTCGACGGACACCGACGGAGCCAAGGACCTGCGTCCCCAGAGCCCGACCGCCACTTTCGAAGTGAAACAGGCGGATGACGTCTTCGTCTTCGATCAGAAGTTCAAGGTCGAACGTAAGAAGGTCCGCGGGGGCCGGGCCAAGCCCAAAGGTCCGACGCCGCTCTGAGCGAACACGCCGCGGGGGATGAGCCGGCGGATGAAAGCGTGATCGACCGGCCGCCGGCCGGGTGGTCTCGCCGCAACATTTCGAGGGTGCCGGAAGAGGCCGCAAGGGGGCTGTAATTTTTTGACGCTGACGGCAAAATCATCAAAAAAATCAATACCTTCCAGTCGATTTCGTGTTGCGCGAGGGGAAGGCAGGCTGCTAGCTTTCGTACATGTGGTCAGGAGTGTCGGAGAGCTCGGGAACGACACCACCCACGAAGCCGATGCAGCCCACCCCCACCAGTCGCCGACGCCGTCTGAGCACCCTGGCCGAGAGCCGCCGGGGCGCCATCATGACGGAGTACGTCGTACTCCTCGGGACTGTCTGCATCGGGTTCGCTGCGGCGATTCTCGGGCTCGGCCCGAGCCTGGTAGCCAACTACGAGCGCTCCCAGGCCATCATTCTCTCACCCTTCCCCTGAAACCAAGACCCCAACCGGCGAACCGGACAGGACACGAGGTAAAGCACATGGACAAGATTCGTCGTCTGATTCAAGACAAGCGCGGCGCCAACATGGTCGAGTACATCATCGTGGTGGCCGTCATCGCGTTGATCGCAATCGCTGCCTTCCGCACCTTCGGCACCAACTTGCAGAGCAAGACGGACGAGAAGGCCACGATCATCAAGGGACTCTGATAGGGTCGTTGGAGGCGCGTCGAGACCTCGTGACTCGGCGCGCCGCGACGGGCCTCGAGAATGTACGGCGAGCAATACTTTCTACTTGCCGCAGTTCTCGTGGCGGCCCTGGCAGCCTGGTTCGATTGGCGAACCGGCGAAATCCCCAACTGGCTGAGTTTCGGACCCCTGGCGCTGGCGCCGCTCGCTCATGCGGGCTTCGGCCTGGCGAGAGAGGGGTGGAGCGCGGCGGGACAGGGATTCGGGTTCTCGATCTTGGGAGTGATCACATGCGGGGCGATACCCATCTTTTTGTATCGCTCCGGAGCGATTGGAGGAGGTGACGTCAAACTACTCGGGGCCATGGGAGCGATACTCAGACCGATGGTCGGCATCGAAATGGAGATGTACTCCTTCATCGTTGCCGCGCTCTACGCCCCAGTGTGGTTGGCCTACGAAGGCAAGCTGCTCAAGACCCTCGGAAACACGCTGTTGCTCGTACGCAACGTCTTCGTTCCGAAGGACAAGCGGCGAGAGTTGACGACGGAGATGATGTCGCAGCTCAGATTCGGGCCTTCGATATTCGTAGCGACCCTCATTGCGCTGCTGCTGCACTGGAGGGTCTGAAGAAAACGTAAGCTGGATTTCAGAGTCAGTCGAAAGGAGGAACCAGCGTGAGCCGTCCCAGCCGTCAGCCGCCCAGCGGCCTGAGAAAGGACAAGCGGGGCGCCGTCTACGTCGAGTTCCTCGGTGCGTTCTTCCCGATCTTCTTCGGCTTCTGGTGCCTGATGCAGTCGGTCGGTATCTACGCCGGCAAGCTGGTCACCATGAACGCCGCGTACCTCGGCGCTCGAGCTGCCGCGGTGGTGCTACCCGACGATCCCAAGACCTACGACAAGGCCGGGCATTGGTGAGGCGAAGGGCAAGCGCAAAGAAGCCATCGAGCGCGCCGTCCAGATGGGCCTCGGCGGCAACCGCAGCCTGCTGTGGCCGCTCGCGCAGGTCACGCTGCGCGGGGCCGACGGCAAGAGAAGAAGAAGTTCAATCGCGACGAGGTCGTGATCGTCCGCGTCGAGGTCCCCTACCGCTGTCGTCTGCCAGTGGCCGACAAGGTGATCTGCGGCTTTCGGGCATCACCACCATGGCGCCGAGTCGAAGATGGTCGTTCATGGAGCGGACTATGATTATCCTTGACCGCTTCCTGCTCTGGGTGGTGCCCCCGAAGCGGCGCATGAAGCGTTGCGGGGCCGACCGCGGCCATTTGGCCAGCGACCAGAGCGGCGCGATCATGATCGCGGGCGTCTTCATGGCGGCGCTGCTCGCGGCCGGCGTCTTCTACTGATCGGCATGGGCAACGCGATCGTGTACCGCGAGCGCTTGCAAGATGCCGCCGACGCGGTCGCCTACACCTCCGCCGGCGTGCATGCGCGCGGGATGAACATCATCGTCTTCATCAACCTGATCATGGCTGCGCTGCTCGGCCGTGCTGATCATGATGCGGATGCTGATTGTGATGCTGGGCATCGCCATCGTGGCCTGCGGTATCTGCATGGCCGCCACCATCTTCTGCCCGCTCTCGCCGGTCTGCGCCGCGGCCATGTCCACCATGGTCAAGTGCGAGCAAGGCCTGGTCAAGGGAGCGAACAAGTACGAGAAGATCCTCGACAAGGTCTTGCCGGTGCTCAGCGCCTTCGAGAAGGTCGTGGCGATGACCACGCCCTACGTGGGCGCCTACAAGGGCAACAAAGTCTCCAAGACGTACAAGCCGCTCGTCACCAGCGGCATGGCCATCAGCCCGTCGATGGTGCCCTTCGTGCCCTCCACGAAGAAGCTCGGCCTGCCCGTGCAGGACATGGAGTGGGACGACTTCTGCGAGAAGTCGGCGGAGCTCGCGGTCGAGCACGGATTCTCTTGGATCACCGTCCTTTGTGCGCACGCCCCTGCACTGGGCGGCGGGCGCCATCGCCGGGACCTTCAGCGGTTACTTCTGCGGCGGCGCGGGTGCCAGCGACATCCAAGACGTCATGGACAACAAGATCAACGAGCAGGTGAACAACAGCTGCTCGAATCAGAAGAAGGACTGCGCCGCCAAGAACGGTGACGGCAAGACCTACCCGCAGTGCACCGGAGACGTCGACAAAGACAAGGCGACCCCGTGCATCTCCAAATACTGCACGGACCTCGGCGGCGGCCTGTCGGAGTTCAACACCGCCAACTGCAAGAAAGACGGCAAGAAGGCCGCCGACGACAAGCAGAAAGAGACGGGCTTCGACCCTGCGGGTGGGGGCATGTCGAACACCAAGAACAAGACGCCCAAGGACATCTGGGAGGGTGCCGACCACGGCTCGATCTGGTTCCAGGTCTTTGGCTTCACGGGCGGCGACGAGAAGTGGCCGCGGACCCTGGACAAGGGCATCGCCGTCGCGACCAAGACCGGGCAGATGCCCAAGGTCGACGCCGGCTGGGGCAACTGGCGCTTCGCACAGGCCGAGTTCTACTTCGACGACTCGGGCGACGTGGTCCGACCTCAAGAAGGACTGCATGTGGAAGATGTACTGGCGCGCGCGCCTGCGGCGCTTCGCGGTCGGTGGCATCAACCTGGGTCAGCTCGGCATCGGCAAGCTCTTCGACGTGATGAAGAAGTACGTCGACACCAAGTTCATCGACGGCGCGGTCAACGGCGGCACCAGCATCATCCTGGGCGGGCTCGGCAAAGACCTCTACGACAAGCTCGCCGACAAGCTCAAGGACACGGTCGTGGGCGCCGCGGGTAAGGGTGTCGACTCCATGGTCGACGGTTGGGTCATGCCATCATGGGAGATCATCCATTGAACTCTCGAGACGTACTCCAGCGGGCCCGGGCCCGGCGCCGGCGCCGGGGCGCGGCTATGACCGAGTCGGCCATCATCGCGGCTTTCATGGTGATCCAGTTCGCCTGCCTGTGGGCGGCGGTGAGCTTCCAGAAGGCCAAGATCGGCGTGATGGACGAGACCCGCGTCGCCGCCTGGCAGCAGACCATTCAGTACGGCTGCAGCGGCGGTGGCGACGTGATGAGTGACGTCGCGCAGAACACCGGGGACTCCAACTCGGGCGCCGCGCCGGACATCAGCGGCGCCCAAGAGCAGGGCGGGTCGAGCTTCGGACTCGGGCAACGACGTCTTCAAGGACTCGGGGTACCCGACCATCACCAAGCAACGGGACGCCAAGTTCCCCAATGTGATCGGCGGCAATACCTACACGATGGTCGGCAAGATGCACATGCGGTGCAACGAGCCCAAGAAGAACGACAACGGCAAGAAGTACTTCTTGATCGCGTTGGGCGCCGGGGCGATCGGCGCGCTCATCTCGAGCCTGATCTGACGAGGACGAGATGGCTTCCTACGACGAAAGACGAGTCAGCCGTTCCTGGTGGCAGATGCCCCGCCGCGTACTGGGCGTCGCGTTTTCGCCCCGCGTGCGCGGCGTGCTGCGAGTCGGTGCCACCCTGACGGTGATCTCGCTGGTGGGCGCCGGGCTCGCGGCCCGTTCGGCCCACGGCAGCGTCTCGGAGCAAGCGTTGGTGACCGGGCGTCAGCTGGCGAAGCTCGGCGAGTTCACCAAGTCTTCGGAGCGCCTGCTGCTCAACGGGCAAGCCCTGGATATCTCCAGCGCGACCACCGACTTGTCCATCGGGTCAGGTGCTCGACAGATTCGAGGCGCTTTGCAAGGAGGAGGGCGTGGTTCCCCGGGATCTGCGCGAGGTGCAGGGCGTGCTCGGGGATCCGACGCTGGCCAAAGAAGCCTCGCGGCTCAACTTCGGCGTGCTGCGCCAGGAGACCAAGGACGACGGCGTGATCGCCTGTGCGGTGAGGGATCCCAAGAACGGAAAGCGGCCCTTCTGGGATGGCTTCACGGCCTTCGCGGAGTCTTGGGACCTCGCAGAGGTTGGTCACCTCCGCTACGCCTACGTGCGCAAGCTCGAGAGCGGACACACGCACGTGCTCACGGTCTGGACGGACGGATCGTTCAAGGTCACCGCGATGGTGCCGCCGACCGAGGGCGCGGACGCTCCGGGTGCCGATTCCGTCAACATCTCGCGGCCTCCCAACTCTGTCCGCTACCTGTCCGCCTCCGCCGAGGGCCGTCCCCACGGTATCCGCGTGTACGAGTCGAAGGCCTCCTCGAAGGAGATCCTGGCCGGCTACGAGAAGGACATGGTGGCCAAGGGCTACGAGCAGGTCTTCGTCGGAGAGGACGCGCCCCAGGCGCGTTACTTCAGCCGCGGCGGCGTCGATGTCGTGGTGGTTGCGGACCAAGACGGCGACCGCACCCTGGTGTCGGCGCTGGAAACCCGCGGGTTCTGAGCTTCCTGCCAGTCCGTGCAGTGGGCGCGCGTGCGACCGGGACCGACCTCGGCGCCGGTTTTCGCGTCCTGGGTCCAGCATCCGGCGTGCTAAACCTGTCGCCATGAAGGCTGGCTGGAGGATTTCATCTCTAGCAGAACGCGGCGATACTGAGGCTTCTGCATGAACAAAAGGGCGTTGCTCATTTCGCTCGCGGTCGGCGTGATCGGCGTCCTGCTGCTCCTGCTGTACCTGTCGCGCTTCGAGCAGGAGGCGTCGGGCGGCGAGCGTGTCCGTCTCTTGATGGCGGTCAAGGCCATCGAGCCGGGTTCAGCCATCGACGAGGAGTCGCTCACTACCCGTGAAGTCCCCCTGGCTTACGTCGAGGATCGCGCGGTCAAGGCCGTCGAGAAGCCGAAGGTCGTCGGGCTCCGGGTGGGGACCAAGGTGGAGGCGAGCCAGACCCTGATGTGGACGGATCTGGCCATCGCGGCCGACGAGCGACGCGACCTGAGCTCCCTGGTCCAGCCCGGCGCGCGCGCGGTGTCCATCGTCGCAGAGAGCGGCGACAAGAGCTTCGCGATGATCCAGCCCGGCGACTACGTGGACGTCATCGCCAGCATGCCCGGCGAGGCCGACAAGCGAAATGCGGTCGTGCTGTTGCAGAAGGTCCTGGCTCTCGCCGTCGGGCTCGAGACCGCACCGGAGAAGATCACCGACACCAAGGGCGAGCGGCGCGACATGGTGCTCACCTTGAGCGTCAGCCTCCAGGAAGCGCAGCTGTTGTCGCTGGCCGCCGAGCGCGGAAAGCTGTTGGTAGCGCTGCGCAACCCGGACGATCAGACGATGCAAGAGGGCATCCCCGACATGCCGTCGTCAGCCCTCGAGGACAAGGTCATCCGAACTACCATCCAAGGGGCACGCAAGATGGGCCCCGTCGAGTTGAAGGCAAAGTGACGATGAAGCCCATAGTATTTCTCCTCGCGGCAAGCCTGGTGCTCGCTGCGGCCCCGGCCTGGGCCCAAGACGAAGGCACGACGGGTTCCCCCGACGCCGAAGGGCAGAACGAGCTCACGCTCGTGGTCGGCGAGAACAAGACCATCCCCGCCGGGGGGGTGAAGAACTACTCGGAAGGCGTCAAAGGCATCGTCGAGGTCAAGCTGACGACCGACAACGCCAAGTTCGTCGTCGCCGGCAAGAAGCCGGGCACCACCACCCTGCTCTTGATCAACAAGGATGACTCAACGGTCACTTGGGTGATCAACGTGTTCGCGCGATCGCCGGACGCGGTGCGGCGAGAGCTGTCGCAGCTGCTCGGAGAGATGCCCGGCGTCCGGGTCCGGCGGGTCGGCGCGCGCTTCTTCATCGAAGGCGGCGTCGCCAGCGAGGGCGATGCCAAACGCATCGAGAAGATAGCAGCGCTCTACCCCGGGCAGGTCGAGTCGCTGGTCGTCGCCGGCGGCGGAGGCGTCGCGGATCGCAAGGTCAACATCCGCCTGGACTTCTTCTTCATTCGTTACGACAAGACCTCGGGCTATGCCGTCGGCGTCGACTGGCCGGGACGCATCGGCGGTCCGGGTGTGGTCGAGAGTCAGTTCACCTACGACTTCTTGGCCGGCACCACCACCACCGCCGAAGCGTCGGTGGTGAGCCAACCGCTGCCAGCCCTCGACATCGCCTCGCGTCGTGGCTGGGCCAAGGTGCTCAAGCAGTCCACGGTCATCACCGTGAACGGCACCAAGGCCCTCTGGGAGTCCGGTGGGGAGCAGAACTTCCCGATTTCCTCCGGGCTCAGCGCGAACATCAAAGAGATCACCTTTGGCACCAAGGTCGAGGTGCTGCCGCGCCTCGACGAACAGACCGGGGAGCTCGAGATCCAGGTCGACGCAGACGTCTCGGATTTGACCCCTCCGATCGAGTCCACCAACCTGCCTGGGCGCAACATCTCCAAGCTGAAGACGCTGGTGCGGCTGAAGCTGGGCCAGTCCTTGGTTCTCTCGGGGATCCGCTCGACGAACCGTCGCCACGACATCCGCGGCCTGCCCATCCTGAGCGAGATCCCAGTGCTTGGCGTGCTCTTCGGATCGCACCGTGACTCTGGCGAAGACGTCGAAGGCGCGCTGTTCATCATCCCAACCGCTGTCGAATCGGTGCCAAAGCCGGCGATCGAGATCGTCAATGGCGCGCTCAGTCAGTTCGAAGAATACTCGGGGGACATCGAAGCAGTGAACGCCTACAACAAGCGCCCGCAGCAGTGGCGCCGGGTGAAGAAGTAGCCAAGGCACGTCCCCGGGCGGGTCCCGGAGCGCCTTGGCAAACGTCGGATCATGAACGTCCTGGTCGTCATCGAGTCGCAATCGGGAGGCAAGCGCACGATCCAACTCCGCGCGAACGGTCTCCTGTCCATCGGGCGTGATCCCGAGTGCGGGCTCCGCATCAAGAGCGACCTCATCTCGCGGCAGCACGCGGTGGTCGAGTTCAGCGGCCAAGCGGTGCGCGTCGAAGATCGCTCGACCAACGGCACCCTCGCCGGGGATCAGCTGCTGCGCAAGACCAGCGTCTGGGTGCCTTTCGGCACGCCAATCGTGGTGGGCGACCACACGCTGACCTTTCAGTCCGCGGGTCCGCCGGTGAGAGACGACCTCGGCGACGGCACAGTGCGCGGGGGCGCCCAGGCGCCGGCCGCCCAGACGCGAGGCGCGCCGCCGCCCCCGCAGCGGGCGCCCTTCCCTTCGAACCCTGGCCACCATCACCCCAGCACGCCCCACCACCCGATGCCAGCGCCTCCCCGCGGCGTCGAGGTGCGGGGAGGACCGACCCGTCCGCCGCCCCCGCCGACGCCGTCCAGTCCGGAGCACCCGCGTCCGGCTGCAACGACGACGGGGCACGCCAACACCACCGCCGGCGGCGGTCCCCGCAAGCGCACGGCCGAACAAGAGGCCGTCAACGAGCTCCGGCGGGAGATCCACCGACAGTTGATCGAGAACCTGGACCTCGCGGCGCTCAAGGCCAATCAGCTCGACGACCCCTCGATGCGGCCCAAGGTCATCGGAGCGCTGCGTCGCATCGTCGAGCTCATGGGCCAGCGCATTCCGCAGACCGTCGAGCGCGACCGGCTGGTCGGCGAACTCGCCGACGAAGCGCTGGGCCTCGGTCCCCTGGAGCACCTGCTGTCCGATCCGAGCGTCATCGAAATCATGGTGGTCGATCCAGACACCATCTACATCGAGCGCAACGGCAAAATCGTGCTGTCCGAGCAGCGCTTCACCGACGACGAGCGCGTGCGCGCCGTGATCGAGCGCATCGTCACTCCGCTCGGCCGTCGCATCGACGAGTCGTCACCCCTGGTCGACGCGCGCCTCAAAGACGGCTCGCGCGTCAACGCAGTGATCAAGCCCATCGCGCTGCGCGGCTCCGCGATCACCATCCGCAAGTTCGCCAAGGTCCCGCTCACGCTGGAGAAGTTGTACGGTTACAACGCCATCAGCCCACAAATGGGCCGGTTTTTGACCCGTAGCGTGGTGGCCAAGAAGAACATCATCATCTCCGGCGGCACCGGCAGCGGCAAGACGACCCTGCTCAACATCCTGTCCGCGGCCATCCCCGACGACGAACGCATCGTGACCATCGAAGACGCGGCCGAGCTCCAGCTCGTCCAGCCCCACGTCGTCTCGCTCGAGACGCGACCCGCCAACATGGAGGGCAAGGGCGAGTATTCGATCCGAGACCTCCTGAAGAACGCCATGCGCATGCGCCCGGACCGGGTCGTGGTCGGCGAGTGCCGTGGCGGTGAGGCGCTCGACATGCTTCAGGCGATGAACACCGGTCACGATGGGTCGCTCACCACGACGCACGCCAACTCCCCCCTCGAAGCCCTCAAGCGGGTCGAGACGCTGTGTTTGATGGCCGGCATCGACCTGCCTTCCCGCGCAGTGCGCGAGCAGATCGCCGGCAGCATCCACCTGGTCGTGCAGCAGTCGCGGTTCTCGGACGGAACGCGCAAGGTCGCGGCGATCTCCGAGGTCATTGGGCTCGACGACGAGCTCAATTTCGAGATCGTACCGATTTACGAGTTCGTGCGCTCCGGCACCGGGCCCAAGGGAGAGGTCCAAGGCAACTACCGAGCGACGGGCTACCTGCCGACCTTCCTCAACGAGTTCATCGTAAAAGGTCTGATCCCGCCGGGGGGCCCTTACCTATGAACGCCGCCATCAGCCCCGACCTCGTCAGCAGCTTGCTCAAGTGGGCCGGGCTGCTCTCGATCTTCATCGGCCTCTTGATCGGCTCCTGGGCGGCGGTAGCTGACACCCACGGGCCCGTGATGCGCTACTGGCAGCGCTACTGTGCGTCACTCGAGCGCAAGCTCCGGCTGATGTTCATCTGGACGCCCGGCCGGCACATCGCCATCGGGCAGATCGTCGGCAGCGTGTTGGTGCTCGCGCTGCACGTCGGTATCGGGCTCGACCCCTATTGGTGGATACTGATCCTGCTCATCATCGTCGCGCCGTCGCGTTACATCGAGAACCTGCGCAAGAAGCGGGTCGAGAAACTCGAAGATCAGATCGACGGGTTTCTCACGGCGCTGGCCAACTCACTCAAGGCGACGCCGAGCGTTGGAAACTCGTTCATCAGCGTACAGCCGCTGTTGCCCTCGCCGATCCGCGAAGAGGTGGAGCTGTGCGTGAAGGAGATGAAGGTCGGCAGCACGTTGGACCAAGCGCTGCTCAATCTCGGAGGCCGCATCAATAGCCGTCAGCTCGACACGGCGCTGTCCGCCATTCTCATCGGTCGTCAGCTCGGCGGTGACCTGCCGCGCATCCTGGACACCACGGCCAACACCATGCGCGAGATGATCCGCCTCGAGGGCGTGGTGAAGAGCAAGACCGCCGAGGGCAAGGCCCAGCTCTGGGTGCTGGCGTCCTTCCCATTCGTTTTTGCCGTGGTCTTGAGCGCCATGGAACCGGGGTTCTACGACCCGCTGAAGAAGCCCGTAGCGGGCTGGGCCATCGCTGGCGTGGCCGGACTCTCGTGGCTCGTTTCGATCTTGCTCGCGCGCAAGGTCTTGTCGGTGGACATATGAGGATCAGCTACCTCGAGATCCGCTACGTCGTGATTCTGCTGCTGTCGGCCGCCGCGGCCATTGCGGTCTACGCCGTCGCCAGCGCGCCGTCTCGCGTCGCGAGCCGGCTGGGCATGCGTGGCCTGAAGCGACTCCGGGCGCTCGAGAAAAACGAGCAGTGGCGGCAGCTCGAGCCCTTCGTCCGCTGGTTCGGCGTGAGGGTGAGCGGACTCTTGACCGAAGAGCAACGCAAGTCGCTGGACAAGCAGCTCTCCCTCGCGGGCGACTATCTGGGCATCACCGCCGAGGAGTACGTCGGCCTCAGCATCTTGTCGTTCATCGGTGGGATCGTGTTCGGCACGCTCGCCGGCTGGGTCACGGGCATGGGCGTCGCCATGCTGATCATCGTGGCTCCGATGGGCGCGGCGCTGCCCTACTTGCAGGTCTCAGCGGCCTCGACCCTGCGCATGAAGCAAATCAACCGAAGCCTGCCCTATGCGGTCGACCTCCTGGCGCTGGCCATGAGCGCTGGCAAAGACTTTCCCGGCGCCGTGCGTCAGGTGGTCGAGAAGTCCAGCGATCCGGATGACGCCCTGATCGAGGAGTTCAGCCGGATGCTGCAAGAGCTGGGCATCGGTCGCACGCGCAAGCAGGCCTTGCTCGGGTTCGCCGAGCGCGCGCCCATCGAGACCGTGCAAGAGTTCGTCAACTCCGTGGTTCAGGCCGAAGAAAAGGGAAATCCGTTGGCGGACGTGCTGCAGATTCAGGCCGGCATGTCGCGCATGCGCCGCACGGTCCGCGCCGAGCAACAAGCCGCCAAGGCGGGGGTGCAAATGATCGGACCGCTGGCGCTGCTCCTGATCTGCATCATCGCGCTGATCCTGGGCCCGATGTTCCTCAAGCTCGCCGCCTCCAGTGGTGAAACCTGATGCAAGCGCTCAAGTTCGACATCCGTCACGCCGATGGCCGCACCGAGGAGATGCGCATCGACTCGGATCGCGCCATGATCGGCAGCGGTGCGCACTGTGAGATTCGCCTGGGCATGGACCAGGCCGGCGTGGAGCACATCGCGATTCAGCTGACCCCGGCCGGCATCTTCGCAGACGCTCGCTCGTTCCAGCCGCCTCCCACCATCAACGGCAGTCCCTTCACGCGCACTCAGATCGTTCCCGGATCGGTCCTCGGCGTCGGCTACACCCAGATCGTCGCCAGCATCATCGAGGTGGCGGGCGCGGATGGCGCGCAGCAGAAGCCGGAGCAGAAGACCAGCCCGCTGACCTTGATGCTGGCGCTGATTGTGATGCCGCTCGCGCTCTACATCATCTTCCAAGACGATCCGAACGACGGCGTGGGTCGGGCTCCGCAAGAAGTCCCCGAACTCTGGGGGCCGCCCATCGCGCAGTGCTCCCAGTCGGCGCGCGAAGCCGCCCAGGCCAAGGGCTACGAGCAGTTCACCAAGGCGGCATCGAAGCACGAGCGCCGGCCCTTCTACGTGCCGGACGGCGTACAGGCGGTGCCGCTCTACGAGGAGGCGGCGGCGTGCTTTCAGGCAGCTGGGGACGCCCCGCGGGCCAAGCTCGCGGGGACCCTCGCGACCAAGCTGCGCGCCGACGTTGCGGAGGATTTCCGAACTCACCGCGTTCGGCTCGAGCACTCGCTCTCGACCAGTCGCTTCGAGACGGCGCAGAAAGAAGTGCGCGTCCTGCTCGCCTTCCTGCAAGGCAAAGAAGGCGAGTACGTCGAGTTTTTGTCGCTGCTCGAGCGCAAGCTGCGCATCAAATACGGCGATCAGAGCCGCAAATAGGCATGGAACGCGCGATCCACCTCTGCGTCATCGGCCTCGTTCTGGGCACGACGGCCTGCGCCCCGTCGCGGGGAGACAAGATTCGGGAGGCGGAACGCACGGTGCGGTCCGAGCAGACGGCGGACAAGCTTCTGGAGCGCGGCAGGCTCTTCGCCCGGGTCGGCGACTACACTCGCGCTTCGCAGTACTTGACCGCTGCGCTCGATGCCGGGGCGAATCCTGACCAGGTCTTGCCCCTGCTCATGCGTGTCTTCATCGTGAGCGGCCGCTATCGCACCGCGCTCCAACTGGGCGAAGAAGAGCTGACCAAGTACCCCGAGAAGCACGCGCTTCGCTTCCTGGTGGGCACGCTCTACTCCGCCGTGGGCCGCGCCGATCTCGCTCGCGAGCACCTGGAGCGCGTCTTGTCGGCGCAGCCCAAGCACGCCGGGGCGCACTACGCGTTGGGGGTGCTATTGCAGAGACGGCGAGAACGATCTGGTCGGTGCCGACCAGCACTTCCGCCAATACCTGAAGCTCGAGCCGAACGGTCCTCACGCCGAAGAGGCCCGCGGCTCGTTGCTCAAAGAAGTCCCGTGATCCCCCAAGAAATCTTCGAAGAAGCGCTGCTCGAGTTCTTCGCGCCGGTGCGTCCATTCCTCGACGACCCCCAGGTCAGCGAGGTGATGATCAACGGGCCCAACCAGGTGTTCATCGAGAAAGGAGGCAAGCTCGAGCTGACCTCGGTTCGCTTCGAGAACACGGAGGCGCTCTTGGCCGCGCTGCGCACGGCCGCGCAGTTTGCCGGCAAGTTCGTGGACGAAACGCGGCCCATCTTGGAGGGACGCCTGCCCGACGGCTCGCGTCTTCAGGCCATCATCCCGCCGGCGGGGCCCGGGGGCCCCTTCATCGCCATTCGTCGGTTCTTCAAAGAGACGCTGACCGTCGATCGACTGATCCGCTTCGGGTCCATGGGGCAGGACGCGGCGGACACGCTCTCGGTGTTGGTCGAGGCGAAGCTCAACGTGATCATCGCGGGCGGCACCGGCAGCGGCAAGACCAGCATGCTCAACGCGCTCTCGACCTTCATCCCGGACGGCGAGCGCATCGTGGTCATCGAGGACTCGAAAGAAGTCCAGCTTCAGAAGACCCACGTGGTTCAGCTCGAGGCCCGGGCGCCAGACCCGAAAGGGCGCGGCGGAGTCTCGATCCGCGACCTGTTCAAGGCGACGCTGCGCATGCGCCCCGACCGAGTGGTGATCGGCGAAATCCGTGGCGGCGAGGCCCTCGACATCGTGCAGGCGATGACCAGCGGCCACGGCGGCTGCATGGGGACCTGCCACGCCACCTATCCGCGCGACACCATGACTCGCCTCGAGACGATGTGCATGATGAGCGACATCGACATGCCCCTTGCGGCCATGCGCGCCCAGCTCGGGTCGGGCATCAACTTGATCGTGCAGGTGGCGCGCCTTCAGGACGGCTCACGCAAGACTACGCACATCACCGAGGTCTTGGGCTACGACGCCGACACCGGCAAGTACCAGATGCAGGACATCTTCGTGCGGAACTATCATGGCCTCGGGCCGGGCGGAGAGATCGTCAGCGACTTCGGCCCCACGGGGGTCATCCCTCACTGCGAAGACCAGCTTCGCGAACACGGTGTGGAACTGCCGGCCGTGATATACGATGCCGCGCGGCGACGCGGGATCGATCCAAACCACCGTGGGCACGGCTAATCTCCGAATCAAGCTGAGCGGAGGCTCGAGCGACAGGGCGCAGGTCGAATTCACGGCCGGCACGCCCGTAGAGGCCTTCAGCGTTGGCAGCGAGGGCGGCTGGCAGGTGGACGCCGCCGGCATTGCTGCGGTGCACGCCTACTTGTTGTTCGACGGCAGCACGCTGTTCGTGGCCTGCGCGCCGGGAGCCCTGGTGCAGATGGGCGGCAGCGCCGTCTCGACGGACTGGAAGCCCATCAGTATCCCGAGCTCCATCACGATGGGCTCTGTCTCGTTCCAGGTGGAGTCCACAGCGGAGGCGCGACCCGGTCCCGGTCCCGTCACAGGCCCGCAGGCTGGGGCGGCAGCCGGCGCACGGCCCCAGGCGGGGGTTGAGCGACCCCAAGCGAGCGCGCCGGCGGGAGCAGGGCCGCGCGCGAGCGCCGCGCGACCCCAAGCGGGAGCGCGACCTCAGCGGGGCGCAGCCCCAGCCCCAGGGCCACGCCCGCAAGCGGCCGGACCTCGACCCCAAGGCCCCGGCGCTCCTCGTCCGCGACCCAGCGCACCACCTCCGCGGCCGAGCACCCCCGGCCCGTCCCAGGCGGCCACGCCGCGCCCCGCGCCCGTGGGTCCGCCTCGAACCAGTGCGCGTCCCGGCGCGACGCCTGTGCGTCCCGGCGCGACGCCTGTGCGTCCCGGCGCGACGCCTGTGCGTCCCGGCGCGACGCCTGTGCGTCCCGGACCTCCTCCGCTCGCGAGTCGACCGCAGACGTCGTCGCCGCGAGCAACCTCGAAGCCCGTGCGTCCACCGGCCGAGGTGGTCCCGAAAGCGCCCACGCCTGCCGCGGCGCCGGGTCTCAGTGACTACGACGACGTTGATTCGCCGACGCAGTACCAGCCGATGCCCGAGGGCTTCAGCGAAAAGACCCTGCCTCCGCAGCCGGCGCCGGGGCCGCTGTCGGAGCCGCCGACTCAGATCCACTCTCCCGGGACCGTGGCCGCTGCCGCCGCGGCATCGGTGGCATCGGCGGCATCGGCGGCATCGGCGATCGACGACGAAGAGGCGATGAGCGAAGAGCGCACGCGCGTGCTCTCGCCCTCGGACGTGGAGCCGATCCGAGCGCCCGCGCCCCAGGCGCCCGCTGGCGGTGGGTCACCCAAACGCACCATGCTCGGCATGGCGCCGCCTCCGCTGACGTCCGACGCGATCCAACAGATGGGACAGGCAGCGGCCGTTGTCCCGGTGATCCACGCTGCCGCCGCGCCAGCGCGGAAGCCAGAGCGTCCGTCGCCGCCCTCCGTGCCCGAGTCCAAGGAGAGCGCGACGGTGGTGAAGCCGCTCGAGGAGTTCCTCGCGGAGGCCGGACAGCGGGCGCTGCCACAGGACGGAGCTCAGCCCGGCGCGCAGGCGTGGGCGCCCGGCCCGCACGCGCAGACGCAGCCACCATTCGGCCAGCAGCAAGGCGGCGCGCAGCAACCTGGTGGGTACGGCGCGCAGCAACCTGGTGGGTACGGCGCGCAGCAACCTGGTGGGTACGGCGCGCAGCAACCTGGTGGGTACGGCGCGCAGCAACCTGGTGGGTACGGCGCGCAGCAACCTGGTGGGTACGGCGCGCAGCAACCTGGTGGGTACGGCGCGCAGCAACCTGGCGGGCACGGCGCGCAGCAACCTGGTGGGTACGGCGCGCAGCAACCTGGCGGGTACGAGCAACCTGGCGGGCACGGCGCAGAGCAACCTGGTGGGTACGGCGCAGAGCAACCTGGCGGGTACGGCGCGCAGCAACCTGGTGGGTACGGCGCGCAGCAACCTGGCGGGTACGGCGCGCAGCAACCTGGCGGGTACGGCGCGCAGCAAGCGGCGGGCTTCGGCGTGCCACCGGCGCAGTCGGGAGCCTACGGTGCGGGCGCATCGGGGCAGTATCTGCAGCAGCAAGTCCCCGGTGCCTCGGGCACCTTCGGTCAGCCCGGCGCTGGCTACCCTCAGGCGTGGGGGACACCGCAACCCGCCGGACAAGCTCCCGGGAAGGGGCCCCTCGCGATCTGGAAGGCAATGCCGTTCCCTCGCAAGCTCATGTTCGTGATGCTGCCCTTCGGGCTCATCGCCTTCATGATCGTGTTCAGCGATCCTCCGGCGCGGAAGCGCGCGCCTGGCGAGTCGACGAGCGCGACGCCGGATCCGTCGGCGAGTGGCGCGCCCTCGCCGTCATCGGATCCGTCGGCGGCACCGCTGGCGACGGGAGCTCCGCCGTCGACCGGGACCGAGCCGACGCCCTCAGCGACGCCGCCGACGTCGCCGCCGGTTCTCACACCCGACACGCCGCCCGCGGCGCCCGATCCTGCCGCGAGCGCGAGCGCGCCGCCGCTTGCCAAGGGTGAGGTCACTCTCGAGCGCAAGGCCGCGGATTTCGTTGCGGCGAACGACTTCGCCAAGGCCGCGGAGATTTACGATCAGCTCGCAGCGTCGAACCCGCAGAATCCGGCATACGCGCGAGCGGCCGAGATCTTGCGGAAGAAGGCCAAGAAGTAGCCTACCCGCCCGTTCAGGGCTGTCGAAAGCCTTGACACACGGAGCGCCACGGCTACCCTCCCGTTCCCCCGAAAGACCGCCCCCTTCGGACTCATGCATTATGCCGACGATTCAGCAGCTCATTCGTAACGGTCGCGACCTGGTCAAGGTCAAGACTGCATCTCCGGCGTTGCGTTCGTGCCCGCAAAAGCGGGGCGTTTGCACGCGCGTCTACACCACCACTCCGAAGAAGCCGAACTCCGCGCTTCGCAAGGTCTGCCGCGTGCGGCTCACCAACGGAATGGAAGTGACGAGCTACATCCCGGGCGAAGGGCACAACCTTCAAGAGCACAGCGTGGTGCTGATCCGCGGTGGTCGCGTGAAGGACCTCCCGGGAGTTCGCTACCACGTGGTGCGCGGCACGCTCGACGCCTCTGGCGCGATCGGCCCGAGCAGCACCAACAAAGCCAACCGCAACCGCAAGCGCTCCAAGTACGGCGTCAAGCGCCCGAAGAGCTGAGGATCAGGTAAAGAGCCATGCCCCGCCGGCGCGACGTTCCCAAACGCAAGATCACCCCCGACCCGAAGTACAAGGACAAGCTTGTCGCGAAGTTCACCAACTCGGTGATGCTGGGCGGCAAGAAGTCCGTTGCCGAGGGCATCGTCTACGGTGCGTTCGACATCATCAACGCGCGCTTCAAGGAGGACCCGCTCGAGGTCTTCCGCAAGGCGCTCGACAACGTGAAGCCGAAGCTCGAGGTCAAGAGCCGCCGTGTCGGCGGCGCGACCTATCAGGTTCCGGTGGAGGTCCGCCCCGAGCGGCGCGTCGCCCTCGCGATGCGCTGGATCGTGCAGTACTCCCGCAACCGCGGCGAGAAGAGCATGCGTGAGCGTCTCGCGGCCGAGCTGGTCGACGCGGCGCAGATGCGTGGCAACACCATCAAGAAGAAGGACGACACCCACAAGATGGCGGAGGCGAACAAGGCCTTCGCGCATTACAGGTGGTGAAGTTCGGTCCTGCTTTCGACACCAGATCCCTCGACATCCCCCATGAGCTAGCTACGACGAGATGAACCAGATCACATAAGGATCGGGTTGCCGAAAGATGGTCCGCGAGACCGTCCCGCACCGCGGCAGATCGAGCACCCCGATACCCCTTCCGGCATGAACAGCGCCCCTCAAAACGCGAGGGGACGAGATGGCCGGGAGGGGTTTCGTCCGTCAAGTGACCCGCAACGAACAAGTAGAGACGACAAATGGCCCGCGAAATTGCACTCGACCGCACCCGCAACATCGGGATCATGGCCCACATCGACGCGGGCAAGACCACGGTAACCGAGCGAATCCTCTATTACACGGGCATCACCCACAAAATCGGTGAAGTGCACGACGGCGCCGCCACCATGGACTGGATGGTGCAGGAGCAGGAACGCGGCATCACCATCACCAGCGCCGCCACCAACTGCTTCTGGACGCCGGAATCGGGTCCCTTCGAGACCAAGAAGCACCGCATCAACATCATCGACACTCCTGGTCACGTCGACTTCACCATCGAGGTGGAGCGAAGCCTGCGCGTGCTCGACGGCGCCGTCGCTGTCTTCGACGGTGGCAACGGCGTCGAGCCCCAGAGCGAGACGGTGTGGCGCCAGGCCGACCGCTACGAGGTCCCGCGCATCGCATTCGTCAACAAGCTGGACAAGACCGGCGCTGACTTCCAGATGAACCTGGACAGCATGAAGGAGCGCCTGGGCTGCAGGCCGATTCCGCTCCAGTGGCCGGTGGGTCAAGAAGACCAACTCAAGGGCATGGTCGACCTCATCCGCATGAAGGCGGCCATCTTCAGCGACGACAGCCTCGGCTCGAAGTTCTCCTGGGACCCCATCCCGGCGGATTTGGAGGCGAAGTGCAAGGAGCTGCGCGAGCAGCTGATCGAGGCCTGTGCTGACGTCGACGACGCCATCATGGAGAAGTTCCTGGATGGGCGCTCGGGCGAGGTGAGCGAGGAGCGAGATCCACGCGGCCATCCGCAAGGCCACGGTGACCTTCGCGTTCGTGCCCGTGATGTGCGGCTCCGCGTTCAAGAACAAGGGCGTGCAGCTCTTGCTCGACGCGGTCATCAACTACTTGCCGTCCCCCATGGACATCCCGCCCGTCGAAGGCGTGCACCCCGACCACGCGGATCGCAAGGAGCTGCGCGCGGCCGATGACGCGGCGCCGTTCTCCGCCTTGGCGTTCAAGATCATGAACGATCCCTTCGTCGGAAACCTGACCTTCTTCCGGGTCTACTCCGGCACGCTCTCGAGTGGCACCAACCTGCTCAACTCGACGCGCAGCCAGAAGGAGCGCATCGGGCGCATCTTGCGCATGCACGCCAACAAGCGCGAGGAGCTCAAGGAGTGCCACGCGGGCAACATCTACGCTGCCGTGGGGCTCCGCGACACGCGCACCGGCGACACGCTCTGTGACGACAAGTCTCCGGTCGTGCTCGAGCGCATGACCTTCCCAGAGCCGGTCATCTCCATCGCCATCGAGCCGAAGACCCAGGCCGATCTCGACAAGCTGGGCATGTCGATGCAGAAGCTGGCCCAAGAGGATCCTTCGTTCCGCACCTTCACCAACGAAGAGACCGGGCAGACCATCATCGCCGGCATGGGCGAGCTCCACCTGGAGATCATCGTCGACCGCCTGAAGCGCGAGTTCAAGGTCGAGGCCAACGTCGGCAAGCCCGAGGTGGCTTACCGCGAGTGCATCACCAAGGCCGTCGAGGCCGAGCACAAGTACGCGCGCCAGACCGGCGGTCGTGGCCAGTACGGTCACGTCTGCATCCGGATCGAACCTGCGGAGCGCGGCGCGGGCTTCGTATTCGTCGACTCGATCGTCGGCGGATCGATCCCGCGCGAGTTCATCCCGTCCGTCGAGAAGGGCATCCGCGACGCTCTCGGCTCGCGGCGTGCTCGCCGGCTACCCGATGGTCGACGTCGAGGCCGAGCTTCACTACGGCACCTACCACGACGTCGATTCTTCGACTCACGCCTTCGAAATCGCGGGCTCCCTCGCCTTCCAGGACGGCGCCAAGCGAGCGGGCATGCAGCTGCTCGAGCCGGTGATGAGCGTCGAGGTCGTCACGCCTTCCGACAACATGGGCGACGTGATCGGCGACCTGAACTCACGTCGCGGTCGTGTGCTCGGCATGAACCAGCGCGGCGCCAACACCCAGGTGATCGCCGCGGAGGTACCGCTCGCCACCATGTTCGGTTACGCGACGGATCTGCGCAGCAAGACGCAGGGTCGCGCGACGTACACGATGCAGTTTTCGCACTACGAGCCCGTTCCGAGCTCCGTGCAGGAAGAAATCGTCGCGAAAGTCCGCGGGAAGTGAGGCAGGGTCATGGCTAAAGAGAAGTTCGTACGTACGAAGCCCCACGTGAACGTCGGTACGATCGGTCACATCGACCACGGCAAGACGACGCTGACGGCGGCGTTGGTCGAAGGTTCAGAGCAAGAAGAACCTGGCCAAAGAGATCAAGTACGCCGACATCGCCAAGGGCGGCATCGTCCGCGACGAGACGAAGACGGTGACGATCGCGGTCTCGCACGTGGAGTACGAGTCGCTGACGCGGCACTACGCGCACGTCGATTGCCCCGGCCACGCGGACTACATCAAGAACATGATCACGGGCGCGGCGCAGATGGACGGCGCGATCCTGGTGGTGAGCGCGCTGGACAGCGTGATGCCGCAGACCCGCGAGCACGTGCTCCTGGCGCGTCAGGTCGGCCTGACGCACATCGTCGTGTTCCTGAACAAGTGCGACGCGGTGGAAGACCCGGAGATGCTCGAGCTGGTCGAGATGGAAGTCCGCGAGCTGCTCAACAAGTACAAGTTCGACGGCGACAACGCGCAAGATCGTCCGCGGCGCGGCGCTGCCTGCGCTTGCAGGGCGACGCCGAAGTGGGAGGCGACGATCTCCGAGCTGCTCGACGCGCTCGACATCGGAAATCCCCGAGCCGCAGCGCGAGGTGGACAAGCCCTTCCTGATGGCCGTCGAAGACGTGTTCTCGATCAAGGGTCGCGGCACGGTGGCCACGGGCCGCATCGAGCGCGGCAAGGTCAACGTCAACGACGAGGTCGAGATCATCGGCTTCGACCGCGACAAGAAGACGGTGGTGACCGGCGTCGAGATGTTCCGCAAGTGCATGGACGAGGGTCAGGCCGGGCGACAACGTGGGCTGCCTGCTGCGCGGCATCGACAAGGATCAGATCGAGCGCGGTCAGATCCTGGCGAGCACCGGGCAGCATCAAGCCGCACAAGAAGTTCATGGGCGAGGTCTACGTGCTCAAGAAGGAGGAGGGTGGCCGTCACACGCCGTTCTTCACCAACTACCGGCCGCAGTTCTACATCCGGACCACGGACGTGACCGGAAGCGTGCACGCTGCCCGAGGGCGTCAAGATGGTGATGCCGGGCGACAACGTCACGATGGACAGTCGAGCTCATCGCGCACGTGGCGCTGGAGGAGCAGATGCGCTTCGCCATCCGCGAGGGCGGCAAGACCGTCGGCGCCGGCGTCGTCACCAAGATCATCGAGTGAGGGGACGGACCGAGGCGGCGTTGGGGCACTGACGTCCCGGCGCCGCGCCCTGGTCCCCTGCAATTGCGCGAAGAGACCCGAAACATGGCTGAAGCGACCAGAATCCGAATCCGGCTCAAGGCGTTCGATCACCAGCTGCTCGACAAGTCCACCACGGACATCGTCGAGACGGCGCGGCGCACGGGTGCGCGCGTGGCGGGCCCCATCCCGCTGCCGACCAGCATTCGCCGGTACACCGTGCTGCGCGGACCGCACATCGACAAGAAGTCGCGTGAGCAGTTCGAGATTCGCACCCACAAGCGGCTGCTCGACATCCTCGAGCCGACCCAGCAAACCCTCGACGCCCTGATGAAGCTGGACCTTTCGGCTGGCGTCGACGTCGAGATCAAGAGCTAAGACGGGAGCGCCCATGGCCAAGCTGGACGTCTACAATCTGAAGCGCGAGAAGGTCGGCGAGCTCGAGCTCGCAGACGAAGTCTTCGCAACCGAAGTCAAGGAGCACCTGCTCCACGAAGTGGTCACGGCGCAGCTCGCGAGCGCGCGTGCGGGGACCCGCGCTGCCAAGGAACGCTCGGCGGTCCGCGGCGCCAAGAAGAAGCTCTACAAGCAGAAGGGCACCGGCGGAGCCCGTCACGGCAACAAGCGCGCCCCGATCTTCGTCGGTGGTGGCCGGGCGCACCCGCCCAAACCCCAAGACTGGTCCTACCGTCCTCCGCGCCGCGTGCGCTCGGCGCCCTCAAGTGCGCGCTCGAGTCTGCTGGTCAAGGAAGGCCGACTCACCGTGGTCGACAACATCGACCTCGGAGAGGTCAAGACGCAACGGCTCGCGGGCGTGCTCGACACCCTGAAGACGCCGACTGAAGACCCTGGTCGTGGACGACAAGGGCAACGACGCAGCTGCGGCTCTCGATCCGCAACATGAAGAACCGGCAGTTCCTGCCGCCCGAAGGGCGTCAACGTGTACGACCTCTTGCGCCACGACCACCTCGTGATGTCCAAGGACGCGGCCAAGGCGCTCGAAGCCCGCTGCCTCGGGAGCAAGTCGATGACGCCGGAACAGATCATCAAGCGCCCCATCGCGCTGACCGAGAAGGCCGCGCATCATGAAGGGCGAAAACAAGGTCGTCTTCGAGGTCGACCGCACCGCCAACAAGATCGAAATCAAGACGGCGGTCGAGATGCTCTTCGACGTTGAGGTCGCCGACGTGAACACCCTGCAATCATCGCGGCAAGCCGAAGCGCATGGGTCGCGGCTCGGCCAAGCTGCAGCAACTGGAAGAAGGCCATTGTCACGCTGCGTCCGGGCTCGACCATCGAGTTCTTCGACGAGTCCGAAGGAGTGAGCCATGGGCATCCAGTATTCAAGCCGACCTCTGCCGGCCGCCGTTTCTACACGGTCAGCGACTTCAACGAGATCACCACTGATCGAGCCTCCAAGAAGCTGTGTCGAGCGCCAAGAGCCGAACCGGCGGCGCGCAACAACTACGGCCGCATCACCAGCCGCTTCCGTGGCGGTGGACACAAGCAGCGCTACCGCGTCATCGACTGGAAGCGCGAACAAGATCGGCGTGCCGGCCAAGGTCGCGCACGATCGAGTACGATCCGAACCGCACGGCGCGCATCGCGCTTGCTGCACTACGTCGACGGCGAGAAGCGCTACATCCTGGCGCCCGACGGCCTGAAGCAGGGTGACACCGTGGTCGTCGAGCCGCAACGCGGACATCAAGCCCGGGCAACTGCCTGCCGCTCGCGGTACATCCCGCTCGGGCACCACGATCCACAACCTCGAGATGAAGAAGGGCAAGGGCGGGCAGCTCGTGCGCTCGGCCGGCGTCTCGGCGCAGCTCATGGCGCAAGGACGGCGACTACGCTCAGGTCCGGCTGCCGAGCGGTGAGGTCCGCAAGATCCACATCGAGTGCCGCGCCACCATCGGCCAGGTCTCCAACGTCGAGCACCAGAACATCAGCCTCGGCAAGGCCGGGCGCACGCGCTGGCTCGGCCGGCGTCCGCACAACCGCGGCGTCACCATGAACCCGGTCGATCACCCGATGGGTGGTGGCGAGGGTCGCACCAGCGGTGGTCGTCACCCGTGCTCGCCCTGGGGCCAGCTCGCCAAGGGCCTGAAGACGCGCAACAACAAGCGCACGGACAACATGATCGTCAAGCGCGCGGAAGGTTAAGGGCTGATAGATGGCACGCAGCATCAAGAAGGGTCCGTTCTGCGACGGTCACCTGGCGAAGAAGATCCAGGACGCCGCCGACTCCGGCGGCAAGAAGGTCATCAAGACCTGGTCGCGTCGCTCCACCATCTTCCCTGAGGCCATCGGGCTCACCTTCGCCGTGCACAACGGACGCAAGTTCGTGCCGGTGTTCGTCACCGAGAACATGGTCGGGCACAAGCTACGGCGAGTTCGCGCCGACTCGGACCTTCCACGGTCACGCGGGTGACAAGAAGGGCGGCGGCAAGAAGCTCAACCAGCGTACGGGCAAGGCCTAGTCGGGCACTGCCAATCGAAGCGCGGGCCTCCCCTTCGGGGGATGGCTCGCGTTTCACGTTTGTGGTTCGCAAGGCCGTGGGCAGGTGCCAAGTACCGCGGTCCGGGTTGCTGCGCTACGCTCCGGGTCGGAGGATCTGCGATGCGCCTGGCGATGAAGCTCACGATCACCTCGCTGATGCTCGCCGGGTTCATCGGCGCTTGCTCGGGCAAGTACGACAGCAGCGGCGGTGGGCCGGGCGAGCAGTACGCCTCGAAGCGGTCGACCACCTGCAAGGCTTGGCAGGACGCGACCTGCGATTTTCTCGCCGACAAGTGCCAGGCTCAGTCTCGCGCCGAGTGCGACGAGCTGTACCAGAGCTTGTTCTGCAAGGACGATTCGACGATGCAGGCCTGCGTCGGGAAGCTGAGCCAGGCCAGCTGCCCTTCGCCCATCGATCTGCCGGCGGAGTGCAAAGACATCAACGACCCAGCGCCCGTCGCGGCGTATTGCAAGGACTTTGCCCGGGGGATCTGCAGGTGGGGCGTGCGCTGCAAGGCGGCAGCCGATCAAGCCGCGTGTGAGTCGGAGGTGGCGGTCGAGCTCGCCGCGACCTGCGCTTCCGGCGTCGGCCTCTCGGCGACCGCCGATCAGTGCCTCCTCCAACTGCAAACGCACGCCTGCGGGGGTCAAGCTCCGGCCAGCTGCAAGGGTGTGATCAAGGTGCTCTCGAACTAGAGGGTGTCCCTAATTCTCACTCCGTGGACGACAGCGACGCCACGCGACCCTTCCACACTGTCGGAACAGCCGCCGCCGGTCCCGGCCGGTTCTCGCGCTCCGGCCTCAGTGGCGGATCGCGATCTGATCATGGCAAGACTGGTCACGTGATCCCAGGGCTCGGCCTCCGGCCGAGCGGCGCGTGCCAGGCAAGCGGTTTCGCGGGCGCGCTGCCCGCGTGCTCGCTTCCTAGTTAGCGAGCGAAAGCCACGCACAAGCGAGTTGGGTGAGTGCGAGGAAGTTTCGCGCCGTTTTTTCGAAGCGCGTGGCGATGGCGCGGAAGCGCTCGAGGCTGTGAAGAGGTGCCGGCGGCGGCTCGAACCGGGCGCTGCGCCCGGTCACCCCCAAGCGTCGTACACCGCGCGGCTCAGGTCGGCGATCAGCCGCACCGCGTCGTTGTCGCTCGTCACGCGCGTGTCGGCGACGTCGCGGGTCATGACCGCGATGGCCCACTCGGCCCGGGGCGTGTGCACGAGTCCGGCCTCACAGCGCACACCCGAGAGGCTGCCGGTCTTGCTCGCGACCCAGACCGGCTCCGGATCGCCAAACTCGCGCGCGTAGGGATCGGCCGGCAGGTTTCGTCGCAACGGTTCGATGTACTTCTGAACGCGCATCAGGTCGAACATGCGCTCGGAGCAGGTTGCGTCGAGCACTTGGGCGCGGCGCAGCCCCACGAAGTAGCGCACGAACTCGGCCGGAGTGGAGACGCCCAACGCGGTCTTGTCGACGGCGAGACGCGAGAAGTCGACCCGGCCCTTCAGTGCGCTCTGCTCGAGCCCCGCGCTCCGGATGTGGGAGTTGATGGCGCCTATCCCGATCCGGTCGACGAGCAGGTTGGTCGCCAGGTTGTCCGAGACCATCATCATCAGCGTGGCGAGATCGGACCAGGTGGGCTCGAGGCCCGGGCTCAAATGCACGAGCACGCCGGAGCCGAGGGTGCGTGCTTCGTGAGAGAGCGCGCAGCGTTCGGCGAGGTCGACTTTGCCTGCCGCGGCCCCTTCGAGCAGCGCGCCCAGCACGAAGATCTTGATCGCGCTCGCCGTCGGGAAGACCTCGTCGGCATGCAGCGAGATGCGGTCGCCGGTGGCGAGGTTCTCGGCGGCGATGCCGACCCTGCCCCCGAAGCCCCGCGTGAGCGCCATCACTTCGTCGTCAACCATCGATCTCCGAGTCCACCGCCCGCAGTGTGAGGGTGGGCTTGCCCACGTTGCGCGAGTGGAAGCGCATGACCCTGATCAGCGGGGAGGTCTCGGTACGCTCCGCGCCCTCCAGGAAGCGCTCGATGGGATCCTCCACCACGCACTTCCGACTCAGCGAGGCGTGCAGCACAGTCATGGGCTCGCCTTCGATGGCGATCCCGACGTGGCAGGGGCCCTCGCGCTCGGTCCACGCAAAGACCAGGTCGCCGGTCTGCTCGGGCACGTGGCCCTCGACCGTGGTGGCCGCGAGTTGGTCGGTCGAGTGGCGGGGCAGCCGCAGCGACAGGCCGCGCAGGAACGCGCGCTGCACCAACGCCGAGCAGTCGATGCCCGCGTCCGTTCCGCCACCGAGTCGGTAGGGGGTGCCCAGAAACGCCCGCGCTGCGGCGGCGACACCGTCTCCGGTGCCCCGGGTGGGCTCGATGACCGGAGCCGGCACCGAGGCGTCGACGTCGCGATCGACCCAACCGACGGTGGCGTCGACACCACGCACCAGGCTCGCCCCGGCGTATCGGGTGAGCAGCTCGACGGGCCCGTCTTCTGGCAAGGACTCCGTCGCGAGGGTCTTGCCGCGTGCCGGGTGGGTCTGCCAGAGCTGAGTGATCGACGCACCCAGCGCGTGCCAGGCGCCGCTGGTCAGGAGCGTGACGCCGCTGGTGTCCACGGGCCATGCCTCGGGCACCGCGTCGACGAGGGCGGCGCGGAGGCGGCGCGCGGCGCGGGGGACCAAGACCTTGCCGCGGGCGATCAGGCCGAAGTCCTGCGGGCCCAGGCTGAGTGCGACGTCGAGGTGAGTCCAGCCGTAGGCGCGCTCGAGATCAGTGCGCAGCTCCGAGACCGCGCGCTCGGCTGCGGACAGCGCCTTTTCCGGCATATGGCTGCTCATGTCGACCCTCCGAGGAGCGCTGCGAGCTCTTCGACATCCGAGAAGGGCAGCGTCTCGTCCCCCAAGGTCTGGCCGCGTTCGTGGCCCTTGCCGGCGACGACCACGACGTCACCGGGTTTCGAACGCTCGAGCGCTTGGCGGATCGCCGCCCGGCGATCGAGCTCCGTGAGCACGTAAGCTCGTCCTCCGCGCTCGGCCCCGCGCGCCACCGCCTTGGCGATAAACTTGGGATCCTCGCGGCGCGGGTTGTCGTTGGTCACGATGGCGACGTCGGCACGCTGGCCCACGGCGCGGCCCATGGGTTCGCGTTTCTCGGGATCGGCCCCGCCGCCGGCGCCGAAAACCACGATCACGCGCTTCTGACCCGCGAGTGCCCGCGCCGCGTCACAGGTGCGCGCGAGCGCATCCGGGGTGTGGGCGTAGTCCACGGCGACGAGGGCAGGCTCGCGAGTCACCACCTCGAAACGGCCAGGTACGACCGGACAGCTTGCGATCCCGCGGGCCACCACCGCAGCATCCACGCCGGCCGCGATGGCGCCGGCGGCCGCGGCCAAAGCGTTCTCCGCGAATACCTCGCCAATCATTCGCGTTCGCAGCGAACCACCCAGCGCCTCGGCGAGCGCGGAGGGTTCGAGCGTGACGAGCGTTCCGTCTGCCGAGAGGCTGACGGCGTTTGCAGCGAGATCGGCGTGGTGCAGCGCCGGGCCCCGCGACGGCACGCGGTACCACACGCGCTTCACGTCGTCGGGGGTGACGCGGTCGATCAGCAGCGCGCTCTCGTCTGCGGCGTTGAGCACCGCGCTCTGACCCGGGCCCAGGTGCACGAAGAGCTGCGCCTTGCTCGCCAGGTAGTGCTCCCAGGACCCGTGCTGGGAGAGGTGATCGCGCGACAGGTTGGTGAAGATCCCGAGATCGAAGCGCCAGCGCTTGGCGTAACCCTGAGCGAGTGCCTGGCTGGTGACTTCGACCACGGCGTCCCGACAGCCCGCGCCCGCCGCCTGCTCGAAGGCGCTGAAGTAGCCCTCGAGGGTGCGCGGCACGTCGAGCGCGCGTTCGTCGAGCGTGTACCCGAGGGTGGTCTCGACCAACACCGCGCGACCCGTGGCCCGCAGCGCTGCGCCCAGCAGCAGCGTCGTGGACGTCTTGCCGTTGGTGCCCGTCACGCCAAGCGTGAAAAAAGGCTCAGCCCACCCAAAGGGTGCCGGGGTGGGACGAGCCAGCTCGGTCATGGCGCTTCGGGACGGTACCACCCCCAAAAGAAACGGGCCCCCGTTGGGAGGCCCGCTTGTTGTGTGTGCGCGAGGTCGCGCGGTTACTGGGGGAGCCCGACGCAGTCCTCGAAGTCGACGGCGCAGTCGGCGGTGGCCGGGGTGTGGTAGCAATTGAGGGTCGCGAGCGCAGCGCTCTTGCTGAGCGGGTTGAGCGCGGCGTTGCACTGGGCCTCGGTGATACCTGCAGTGCCACCGCTGACGGGCTTGCAGGTGTCCGCGACGTCCTTGCACGGGTCGTAGGTGCCGCCGTCGCCGTCATCCAGCGGAGGATGTTGGCATGCCTGCGGGAAGACGGAGTTGAGGCAACCCTGAACCGCGGTGTCGTGCGCTCCGGAGCAGGCGTCACCGGGGATCGCCTTGAGGCAATCGAGCATCGGTGCTTGGATCCCGAGCCGGCCGTAGCCCGCGGTGTACACGCAGAGGTCGTAGCCCAAGGTGTTGATCCCGGCGCCCTCGGCCCCGGCATCCCCGCAGGTGGTGTTGGCGTAGGGCAGCGTGCTGCAGTCCGCCTCCGAGCCGGTGTCGCCGAGGCATGCCCCGCCGTCGCTGCCCGCGCTTCCTCCGGCGCCCGCGGTTCCTCCGCCGCCCGCAGTTCCTCCGCCGCCAGCGACGCCGCCGCTGCCCGCGGCTCCGCCGGTCGAGCCGCCTGTGCCTCCGCCGCCAGAGACGCCGGCGTCGGTGTCGGTCTTGGTGTCTTCAGTGACGCAGCCGGAGCCAAAGAGCGCACCGCCTGCAAGCACGGCCGTCAAGGCCAGGAATTTCTCGACCTGGATCCGCATTACTCAAGCCTCCAATACTAGTGGGTGATGGTCCCGACCGATGGCGGGCGGGAACGCATAGTGACCGTTTGACGGAACTATACGGCCGGAGCTACACCGGCCTCCCTGAAATAAGCAAAAGCCTGCGCTTTCATTCAGTATCCCCTGGATATCACGGCGCTTGCATGGGCTGAGCGGCTCTGCTACTTAGCGCGTCCCCTTTTTCGGGCCCCCTGGGGTTCGACGTTCGTCCTTTAAAGCGCTCGGCAAACAACACCGAACGCAATGTGGGTCACCCAAAGCCCACGCGAAGGCCCCGAACGGGGGGCGCTCAAGGCGCTCCCGGAAGTCTAGCTCGCTTCTCCCCAGCACTCTGCGGTGCGACAGGAGAAGCTCCCCCCGCCGACGGGCGGGGTCTCGTGAGCTGCCCCCAACGCGGGGCCGTCAGGAGTCGAGTCGATGATCAGCCGAGCCAATGCCAACTACCAGCGAATCAGCGTGCGCAAGGCGCGCGTGATCATCAACCTGGTGCGCGGCCGCGATGCCGCGGAAGCGCTCCAGCTCCTCGACTTCGTGCCGAAGGCCGCGTCCCCCGTCGTCAAGAAGCTGCTCGCGAGCGCCATCGCCAACGCCAAGGTCAAGCGGCCCGACGTCGACGTGGACTCGCTCTACGTGAGCCACGCCAGCGCCGACAAGGCGCCCGACCGAGCACATGCGCCGCTGGCGCCCGCGCGCCATGGGTCGCGCGACGCGCATCGAAAAAGGCGTCAGCCACATCCGCATCGAGCTCGACGCACGCTGAACCAGGCTCTCTTTAGATCGCGGAGACAAGACGAAGATGGGACAAAAGACTCATCCGTACGGCTTCCGGCTCGGCGTCATCAAGACGTGGACGAGCAAGTGGTACGAGGACAGGCCAGTACCAGAAGTGGCTGCACGAAGACATGCGCATCAAGCGCGCCGTGAAGGACTACCTCTACAACGCCAACGTCGCGAGCGTCGAGATCGAGCGCGCCGCGAACAAGGCCAAGGTCATCGTCTACACCGCGCGGCCCGGCATGGTCATCGGCAAGGGCGGCAAGGGCATCGAGATCCTGAAGAGCGGCAACCTGGACTCCGCCGTCAAGGGTGAGACCAAGTTCCCGGGCGTCCAGTCGTTCACCGAGAACGAGGTCTTCATCGACGTCCAAGAGGTGCGCAAGGCCGAGACCAACGCGCAGCTCGTCGCCGAGAACGTCGCGACGCAGCTCGAGCGCCGCATCGCCTTCCGCCGCGCCATGAAGAAGGCGCTGCCACCGCCATGAAGTTCGGCGCCAAGGGCGTGCGCATCCGCTGCGCGGGTCGCCTCGGCGGCGCGAGATGGGTCGCGTCGAGACCTACCGCGAGGGACGCGTGCCGCTGCACACCCTGCGCGCCGACGTCGACTTCGGCCTGGCCGAGGCGCGCACCACCTACGGCATCATCGGCGTCAAGGTCTGGATCTTCAAGGGTGAGGTCTTGCAGCGCAAGGCCCGCCGGATCCCGGAGTGATGGCGATCATGCTGTCAACCGAAACGAACCAAGTTCCGCAAGCAGCAGAAGGGCCGCAACCGCGGCGTCGCCTGGACGCGGCAGTGACGTGTCCTTCGGCGACTTCGCGCTGCAGGCCATGGACCACGGCCTGGATCACCGGCCGCCAGATCGAGGCCGCGCGCATGGCGATCCAGCGCCACGTCAAGCGCGCCGGCAAGCTCTGGATCCGGATCTTTCCCGACAAGCCCATCACCAAGAAGCCCCTCGAAGTCCGCATGGGCAGCGGCAAGGGCGCCGTCGAAGGCTGGGTCGCGGTGGTGAAGCCGGGCCGGGTGCTCTTCGAGATCGCGGGCGTTACGGAGAAGGAAGCGCGCGAGGCATTCGCGCTGGCGTCCTCCAAGCTGCCCATCGACACGCGCGTTCCTGGTGCGAGGAGACCTGTGATGAAGGCCAAAGAGCTCTCGGAGCGCACGACCGAGGATCTGACCGAGCTGAAGAACCAGCTCCGCAAGGACCTCTTCTCGAGCCGAATGAAGAACTACGTGAACCAGCTCGACGACACGAGCGTCATCCGCAAGACGCGGAAGGACATCGCACGCATCGAGCAGATCCTGCACGTGCGCCAGAGCCCCAAGGGGAACTGATCATGACGCACGGAAGCCAAGCCCCTGAACCGACGTCGCCGCCTGATCGGCCGCGTCTCCAGCGACAAGATGGACAAGACCGTCGTCGTCGACGTGGTTCGCCACAAGATGGACGCGATGTACAAGAAGTACGTCCGCGTGCGCTCCAAGTACAAGGCGCACGACGAGAAGAACTTCTACAAGACCGGCGATCGGGTCGAGATCATCGAGCACCGCGCGCTCTCTCGCGACAAGCGTTGGAAGGTCGTGCGCCTGGTCAACCGGCCGGCGGCCGAGCTCGCCGTCAAGGAATCGGTCACATGATCCAGATGCAGTCCTTCCTCGACGTCGCGGACAACTCCGGCGCGAAGCTCGTCCAGTGCATCAAGGTGCTGGGTGGGTCCCGCCGGCGTTATGCGGCGCTCGGAGACGTCATCGTGGTCGCCATCAAGGAGGCCTTGCCGGGCTCCAAGGTGAAGAAGGGCGACACGGCTCGCGCGGTCGTGGTGCGCACCAAGCGCGAGTACCGGCGCCAAGATGGCTCCTACATCAAGTTCGACGACAACAGCGCGGTCTTGATCAACGCGCAGCAAGAGCCGGTCGGCACCCGTATCTTTGGGCCTGTCGCCCGCGAGCTCCGCGGCAAGCACTTCATGAAGATCATCTCGCTCGCGCCGGAGGTGATCTGATGAAACGCATCAAGCTTGGTGACGTGGTCGCCGTGATCAGCGGTGACGACAAGGGCAAGCGTGGCAAGGTGATGCGGATCTTGACGGACAAGAACCGGGTCGTCGTCGAGGGCATCAATCAGGTGAAGCGACACGTTCGCGCCACCCAGATGAGCGCCGGCGGCATCCTCGAAGTCGAGGCCCCCATCGCCATCAGCAAGGTCATGCCCATCGACCCCGAGACGGACAAGCCGACGCGCGTTCGTTGCAAGGAAGAAGACGGCAAGAAAGCGCGCATCGCCAAGAGCGGCGCCGCCCTGCCCACTCCGCAGGAATGAAGCCATGACCGAAACAGCCGTTCCCAAGCCTCGCATGCGCGAGAAGTACAAAGAGTCCGCGGTCCCCGCGCTGATGAAGCGGTTCTCCTACAAGAACCCGAATCAGGTGCCACGGATCCAGAAGATCGTCATCAACATGGGCCTCGGCGACGCCGTGGCGAATCCGAAGATCATCGATTCGGCCGTGACCGAGATGACCGCCATCACCGGCCAAAAGCCGGTGGTGACTCGATCCAAGAAGGCGATCGCGAACTTCAAGCTGCGCGCGGGCTTGCCCATCGGCGTGATGGTCACCCTACGCAAAGAGCGCATGTGGGAGTTCCTGGATCGACTGCTCACCCTGAGCCTCCCCCGGGTGCGCGACTTTCGTGGCACGAGCCCTCGTGCCTTCGACGGATCCGGCAACTACACGCTGGGCCTCAAAGAACAAATCGTCTTCCCCGAGATCGACTTCGACAAAGTCGACAAGGTCAAAGGGATGAACATCACCATCGTCACTTCCGCAGAGTCCAACGAGGAAGCCAAAGAGCTCCTCGGCCAACTCGGCATGCCGTTCAGGAGCTGACCAGACCATGGCTCGTGCATCTCAGTGGGCGAAAGCGAATCGCCCGGCGAAGTTCTCGACTCGCGTCGTTCACCGCTGCAAGGTGTGTGGCCGCGCGCGGGCGGTTTACCGCGATTTCAACCTGTGCCGCCTCTGCATGCGCCAACTGGCGCTGCGCGGAGAGCTGCCCGGCGTCACGAAGGCGAGCTGGTGAAGCCATGATGACCGATCCGATTGGCGATCTGCTGACCCGTATCCGCAATGCGGCTCGATCGCGCCACGAAGTGGCGCGGATCCCGGGCAGCAAAGTGAAGACGGCGATCGCCGAAATCTTGAAGGCCGAAGGCTACGTCGCCGACGTGCGCACCGAGAAGTGGGGCGACGGCGGCATCAAAGAGACGCTGACGGTCGTGCTCAAGTATGGTCGCGAGCGAGATGCCGCGTTCATCGGGCTGCGCCGAGTCTCGCGGCCCGGTCGCCGGGTGTACGTGGGCCACGACAGCATCCCCCGCGTGCTGTCGGGCCTGGGAACCTCGATTCTCAGCACCTCCCACGGGCTGATGACGGACAAGGAAGCGCGCCGCCAGCGTCTCGGCGGCGAGCTCCTGTGTGAGGTCTGGTGATGGCCGAAGCACAAGTCCAACCCAAGAAGCTGTCACGCATCGGCAAGCGGCCGGTGTTGGTGCCCAAGGGCGTCACGGTCACCGTGGCTGGCTCCAGGGTCGACGTGCAGGGGCCGAAGGGCAAGCTCAGTCAGTCGTTTCACCCGCAGATCAAGATCGCCAAAGAGGGCGACTCGATCCAGGTCGAGGCCGATGCAACCGGTCGCGATGCGCCTCGCCTTCAGGGCTTGGGCCGCGCGCTCATCGCCAACATGGTCAAGGGCGCGGCCGACGGCTTCGAGCAGACGCTCGACTTGGTCGGCACCGGCTACCGCACCGAGCTGAAGGGCAAGACCTTGCACTTCTCCCTCGGGCTCTCCCACCCCGTCGCGATCGATCTGCCCCCGCAGATGACCGCGAACATCCCCGCCGACTCCAAGGGCGCCGTGCTCATGCTCGCGTGTCCGGACAAAGCCCTGCTCGGGCAGTTCGCGGCAAAGATTCGTTCGTTCCGTCCGCCAGAGCCCTACGGCGGCAAAGGTGTCCGCTACCGCGACGAGAAGATTCGTCGCAAAGCGGGCAAGGCCGGCAAGGGCAAAGCGAAGTGACCGGAGGCACCTGATGGCAATGACGCTACAAGGCCGCGAACGCCGCAAGCTTCGCATCCGCAACAAGATTTCTGGCACCGACGAGCGCCCGCGCCTGTCGGTATTCCGCAGCGCCAAGCACATCTACGCCCAGGTGGTGGACGATGCTTCGGGCATCACCCTCGCGAGCGCTTCCACGCTCTCGCGCGACATCAAGGGCACGCTCGGCGAAGACACCAAGACCGACGCGGCGAAGAAGGTCGGCTCGCTCTTGGCCAAGATTTGCCTCGAGAAGCAGATCGCCAAGGTTGTGTTCGACCGCAACGGCTACCTCTACCACGGCCGGATCAAGGCTCTCGCGGATGCAGCGCGCGAGGCCGGCCTTCAGTTCTGAAGCTCGGAGATATCAGATGGCGTTCGATCACATTGACGATGAAAAGCTGAAGGAGCGGGTGATTCACATCAACCGCGTCGCCAAGGTCGTGAAGGGCGGGCGTCGCTTCAGCTTCTCCGCACTCGTCGTGGTGGGCGACGAGTCCGGCCACGTGGGCGTCGGTCTCGGCAAGGCCAACGAAGTGCCCGAGGCGATCCGCAAGGGCAACGACCAGGCTCGCAAGAGCATGTTCAAGGTGCCGATGGTCGGCGCCACCATCCCGCACGACATCATCGGTCAGTTCGGCGCAGGCCGAGTGCTGCTCCGACCGGCAGCCCCGGGCACGGGCGTCATCGCCGGCGGCCCGGTGCGCGCCGTGGTCGAGTCCGCGGGCATCCAGGACATCCTGACCAAGTGCCTGGGCACCACCAACAAGCACAACGTCGTCAACGCGACCGTCGATGCGCTCAGCCGCCTCCGTCGCGTCGAAAACGTCGCCAGCGCCCGCGGCAAGGAAATCGACGACGTGGGCCACGACTACCCCGTGCAGAAGATGAGCGCGGCAGGGTCCGCAGCGAGCTCCATCGTCGGTACCGCCGGCGGCGGCCCAGCGGGAGGCGCGGCACAATGACCACCAAGCTCGAAGTTCGACAGCGCGTGTCGGTTTCGAACCGTCCGCACCCGCAACGCGCCGTGCTCAAGGGGCTCGGCCTTCGGGGCATGGGCTCCACCGTCGTCGTGGACAACACGCCCTCGTTCCGCGGCATGATCAAGAAGGTCTTGCACCTGATCGACGTGCAGGAGAAGAAGTCATGAGCGATATCCTCTCTCGCCTCTCGCCTCCGCCGGGCTCGCGCACGCGCGAAAAGCGCGTCGGTCGCGGCGTCGGCACCGGCCTCGGCAAGACCGGCGGTCGCGGGCAGAAGGGCCAGAAGGCGCGCCACGGCGGCGACTTCGGCAAGCCGCACTTCCAGGGCGGTCAGACCCCCATCCAGCGCCGCCTGCCCAAGCGCGGCTTCCGGGTGCCCTTCCCGATCCACACCGTGGCCATCAACGTCGCGGCGCTCGATCGCTTCGAGCAGGACCAGGTCGTCGACGAAGCTGCGCTCCGCCAATCCCGGCTGGTTCAAGGGCGCGACGTACGCATCAAGATCCTCGGTGAGGGCGACCTGGACCAAGGCGCTGACCGTCAGCGCGCACGCCTTCAGCAAGTCGGCCCAGGAGAAGATCGAGAAAGCCGGTGGCAAGGTCGTCCTGATCCCGACCTCGGCTCCGGCAGCTGCCGAAGCCTGAAGGCGTCTAGCCGAGTCCGCGAACGATGCTTATGACTCCCGCTCACTGCGCCGCCTCTAGCGGCGCCGGAAGGTGAAGCCTTCGTATGGCTGTCGCAGGCGGATTCTCGAACATCACGAAGGTGCCGGAGCTTCGCCGGCGCATTCTGTTCACGTTGATGATGCTCGCGATCTACCGCGTCGGCGTGTTCGTCACGACCCCCGGGGTCGATCGCAACGGTGATGCGGAGCATCGTGAGCGAGCCAGGGCGGCCTGCTCGGGCTCTTCAACATGTTCACCGGTGGCGCGCTCGAGAACCTCTCGATCTTCGCCCTGGGCATCATGCCCTACATCTCGGCCAGCATCATCATGCAGCTCCTCGGCATGGTCTGCAAGCCGGTCGAAGAGATGCGCAAGGAGGGCGAGGCGGGCCGGCGCAAGATCGAGCAGTACACGCGCTACGGCACCATCGTGCTGTCGCATTTCCAGTCCTTCGGCATCGCGATCTACCTCGAGGGGCTGAACGACGCCGACATCGGCGGCGGCCGTTTCGGCGACGTGGTGGCGACACCCCGGCTGGGGCTTCCGTCTCCTGACGATGATCACGCTGACGACCGGCACCGCGTTCATCATGTGGCTGGGCGAGCAGATCACCGAGCGCGGGCATCGGCAACGGCATCTCGCTGATCATCTTCGCCGGCATCGTGAGCGGCGCATCCCTCGGCGGTGACGGGCTACTTGGCAGGCCAACGCGGGCGACATCCAGCCGCTGACGATCGCCTTGCTCTCGGCGGTGATCCTGGTCAGCGTCGCGGTGGTCGTCTTCTTCGAGCGGGCACAGCGCCAGATCCCGATTCAGTACGCCCGGCGCCAGGTCGGGCGACGCATCTACGGCGGTCAGAGCGCGCACCTGCCGCTGCAAGGTGAACATCGGCGAGCATGATCCCGCCGATCTTCGCCTCGAGCCTCCTGCTCATGTTCCCGGCCACCCTCGCGAACTTCAACGTCCCCGGCATGGCGACGCTTCAGCCGCAGCCTCGAACCGCGGCGACTGGCTGTTCAACACCTTCTTCGTCGCGCTGATCATCTTCTTCTGCTTCTTCTACACGGCCGTCACCTTCCAGCCGGTGGACGTGGCCGACAACCTGAAGAAGCAGCAGGCGATCATCCCGGGCATCCGGCCGGGCAAGCAGACCGCCGAGTACATCGACCGCGTGCTCACGCGCATCACCGTGGGCGGCGCGATCTACGTCGCGGCCGTCTGCGTGATCCCGAGCGTCATCGCCCAGGCGCTTCAACGTGCCGTTTCAGTTCGGCGGCACCAGCCTGATGATCGTCGTCGGCGTCGCGCTCGACACGGTCAACCAGATCGAGGCGCACCTCATCACGCGCAGCTACGAAGGGCTCACCGGGACCGCAGACCACGCGGCTCAGCGGCCGGCAGCGGCTTGAACGGGAGGCAGTGACGATGCGCATCGTGTTGGTTGGACCGCCCGGCAGCGGGAAAGGGCACCCAGGCGGAGCGGCTCATCGACGCGCTTCGGCGTGCCGCAGATCTCGACGGGCGACATGCTCCGCGCGGCGCGAGGCGGAGGGCACGCGCGCTCGGGCAAAGAGGCCGAGACGTTCATGACCGCTGGCAAGCTCGTGCCGGACGCGGTCGTGATCGGCCTGGTCGACGAGCGCCTCGATCAGGCCGACGCCAAGCGGGCTTCATCCTCGACGGCTTCCCGCGCACGGTGCCCCAGGCCGAGGCGCTGAGCGGCTTGCTCCAGAAACGGCGGAACACCCCTTCAGTATGTGTTCCAGATCGACGTTCCGCGCGATTTGCTGGTGGAGCGAGCGACCCTGCGCCGCATCGACAAGCGGTCTGGACAAATCTACCACCTGAAGTATAACCCCCCGCCCCCGGGTGCCGAGCTCGAACACCGAGCCGACGACCAGGAGGAAACCGTCAAGCGGCGACTCGACGAGTACGACGCGATGACGGCGGCACTGTTGCCATTCTACGAGAACGCTGGGCCTCCTTCGCCGAGTTGACGGCGTCGGGACCCCAGACGAAGTTGCCGCAACGAATCGTCGAGCGAGCTCGAGCGGTGACGGAGGAGAGCCCGAAGCGGAGAGACAGCGGAAGCCGAGCGGAGTGGTTGAAGAGGTTCTGCCGAACGCCATGTTCAGCGTTCGCCTCGACGACGGCAGCGACGGTGCGCACCAGCATCTCCACCGTCGGCGCAGGCACTCGACGGTCCGGCTGATTGCCGGGAGTCGCGTGGAAGTTGAAGCTCTCGACCCAACGACCCCAAGCCGGGGTCACATCACCCGCAAGCTCTGACTCAACGAAAGCTCGGCAGGTAGCGCCATGAAGGTTCGTCCCAGCGTCAAGAAGATCTGTGACAAGTGCAAGGTCGTCCGCCGCAAGGGTGTGGTGCGGGTGATCTGCGACAACCCGCGCCACAAGCAGCGCCAGGGCTGAGCAGGTAGGAGTCAAGACATGGCACGTATCTGCCGGAGTCGACCTCCCCCGCCGCAAGCAGGTCGTGTTCGCGCTTGCCGTACATCTACGGCATCGGCCACACGCATGGCGCGCGAGATCTGCGAGAAGGCAGGCATCCCGAGCGACAAGAAGGTGGACGAGCTCTCCGAGGCCGAGGTCAAGGCCATCCGCGACACGATCGAGGGCGGCTACAAGGTCGAAGGCGATCTGCGCCGCGAGGTCCAGATGAACATCAAGCGCCTGATGGACCTCGGCTGCTACCGCGGGCCTGCGACACCGCAAGGGCCTGCCCGTCAACGGTCAGCGCACCCACACCAACGCGCGCACCCGCAAGGGCCCGCGCAAGGGCGCTGCAGCGGCGTCGTTCGTGAAGCACCCTTAGGAAAGCACCCACTGTCATGAGCACCGCAGCATCCGGCAAGAAGCGTTCGCAGAAGAAGGTGGTCAAGAAGAACATCGCGACCGGCATTGCGCACATCCAGTCGCACCTTCAACAACACCATCGTCACGCATCACCGACGTGCAACGGCAACGTGGTGTCGTGGTCGAGCGCGGGCTCGCGCGGCTTCAAGGGCTCGCGCAAGAGCACGCCCTTCGCCGCGCAGCTCGCGGCCGAAGAAGCGGCGCGCCGCGCGATGGAGCACGGCATGCGCTCCGTCGCCGTTTTCGTGAAAGGCCCCGGAGCCGGGCGCGAGAGCGCGCTCCGCGCGCTGCAGGCGCGCGGGCTTCAAGGTCACGCTTGATCCGCGACGTCACCCCATTCCGCACAACGGTTGCCGTCCGCCCAAGCGGCGTCGCGTCTGAGCAGAGGAAAGTCATGGCTCGTTACATTGGACCCGTTTGCAGGCTCTGCCGTCGCGAGGGCATGAAGCTCTATCTCAAGGGCGATCGCTGCTACACCGAGAAGTGCGCGGTCACCCGTCGCCCCTATCCGCCCGGTCAGCACGGGCAGGGGCGCATCAAGCTCAGCGAGTACGGCCTGCGCCTGCGCGAGAAGCAGAAGATGCGTCGCATCTACGGCCTGCTCGAGCGCCAGTTCTCGCGCTACTACGCCCAAGCCAGCGGCATGAAGGGCCGCACCGGCGAGAAGATGCTCGGTCTGCTCGAGCGTCGCCTCGACAACGTGGTGTACCGCATGGGCTTCGCGGTCAGTCGCGCGTCGAGGCGCGTCAGCTCGTTCGCCACAGCCACGTCCTGGTCAACGGCAAGCGCGTCAACATTCCCGAGCTACCGTGGTCAAGCCGGACGACAAGATCGAGGTCCGCGAGAAGAGCCGCAAGATCGGCTACGTCGCGCGCTGCGCTCGCGGCGGCCGAGACGAGCCGCGCGCCGAGCTGGCTCGAGGTCGACAAGGAGAACTTCTCCGGCGTCGTTCAAGAGCATGCCGGTCCGCGACGAGCTCAACGAGCCGATGATCCGCGAGCAGTACGTCGTCGAGTACTACTCGCGCTGAGTGACCCGAGACTCGACACAGGCCGTGAGCAGGTCCGACAGCGGGCAGGCCGCGGAGCGCTGGTCGAGGAGCGGGTTCCTCACGCGGCATCGGGACAGTCGCGCAAACCCGATGATCACGAAAGGAGGCAAACAGCATGGTGACACCAAATGATGAGCCGTAACTGGCGCGACCTGATCCGCCCGAAGGCGATCCAGATCGAGACCGGACAGCTCACCGGACTTCTACGGCAAGTTCACCTGCGAGCCGCTCGAGCGTGGCTTCGGCATCACGATCGGCAACTGCGCTGCGTCGCGTGCTGCTCTCGTCGCTGCAGGGCGCGGCGATCACGGCCGTGCGCATCGACGGCGCGCTGCACGAGTTCACGACCATCCCCGACGTCGTCGAGGACGTGACCGACATCATCCTCAACCTCAAGGAGGTCGTGTTCAAGGCGGAGACGCCCCAAGACCTACACCGTGCGCCTCGAGAAGGAGGGCCCGGGCCCGGTCACCGCCGGCGACATCCAGCTGGTCGACGGCCTCGACGATCCTCAACCCCGACCACCTCATCGCGACCCTCGACAAGAAGGGCCCGCTCTCGATGGAGCTCACGGTCAGCGTGGGCCGCGGCTACGTCCCGGCCGAGCGCAACAAGACGCCGACGATGCCGCATCGGCACCATCCCGATCGACGCGCTCTTCTCGCCGATCCGCAAGGTGAACTACACCGTGCAGAACGCGCGCGTCGGGCAGCAGACCGACTACGACAAGCTCACCCTCGAGGTCTGGACCAACGGCGCGGTGAAGCCGGCGGACGCCGTGGCCTTCGCCGCCAAGATCCTGAAGGAGCAGCTCTCGATCTTCATCAACTTCGAGGAGAGCGAAGAGACCACCTATCACGCGCCGGGCAGCGACGAAGAGCCGCTCAACGAGAACCTGTTCCGCTCGGTCGACGAGCTCGAGCTCTCGGTGCGCTCGGCGAACTGCCTGCAGAACGCCAACATCACGCTCATCGGCGAGCTGGTGCAGAAGACCGAGCAGGACATGCTCAAGACCAAGAACTTCGGCCGCAAGTCGCTGAAGGAGATCAAAGAGATCCTCGCCACCATGGGCCTCGGTCTCGGCATGAAGTTCGACAACTGGCCGCAGATGGTCGAGCGCTGGAAGCAGCAGCAAGCGCAGAACTGCAGATCGGGAAGCGCATGCGTCACCGAAAGTCAGGGCGGCAGTTTGGCCGCAATACATCCCACCGCCGCGCCATGTTTCGCGCCCTCGCAGCGAACTTGTTCGCTCACGAGCGCATCGAGACCACCGACGCGAAGGCCAAGGAGCTCCGGCGCATCGCCGAGCGGCTGATCACGCGCGCCAAGCGCCTGGGAGCCGTCGCCTACACACCCCACGATCAGCTCAGCGAGAAGGACCGCGCGCGGCGATTCGCTGTTCAGCAGCAGGTCGGCCAGTTTCTCCGGCGCTTCGCCACCGTGCAGGAGTCCGGCGGTGAGACCGAGAAGGTCGACTTGGTCGAGAAGCTCTTCGTCGATCTCGCTCGACGCTTCGAGAAGCGCCCCGGCGGCTACACGCGAATCATCAAGCTGGGTCACCGTCGTGGCGACCACGCGCCGATGTCACTGATCGAGCTCGTAGAGCGCACGCCGGCGTCGAAAAGGCCTCGCGCGGAAGCGACCGAGGCCGCTGCACCCGCCAAGAAGCCCAAGGCGTCCGCGGGTGACGAAGCCAAGAGCGCTGACGCGAAACCCAAGACCTGAGGTCGACCAACAGGCGGGGGAGAGCGCCGAGCGGGCCCGTGCCCGTTCGGCGTTCTTGCGTTCGGGCGACAGACCGAAGACCTCGTGACGCTCGACCGAAAAGAGAATGATGCCGCTACGGCGTGGTCACGTCGCGTCCGTCGTGGGCCGCGAGGACGCCTCGGGCTCAGGGGTACATTTCAGCCGCTCGGGACGCGCGCGCGGATGAACTGGTCGAATACGACCAGCGAGACGTCCGTCTGCTGTCCCGCTTCGGCGAGCACTCGCTTCACCCGCTGCCAGTCGAGCCCACCGAGTCCGGTGCCGATGCGGGGTAGACCGATGCGTTCGATGCCCGCGTGCTTGGCCAGTTCGGTCATCTTCTGAAGCGAGCGGACTAGCGCGGCGATCTTCGCCTTCTGCTTCCAGTGCTCCTGGATGCAGAGGCTGTAGACCGTGTCGACCTCGTCGCTCCAGACGCAGACGTCGCCGATGTGGAAGCGCCCGTCTGCGCAGCGCTGGCGATAGTCGTCGAACATGCGCGGCCACTTCTTCTTGAAGGCGCCCGAGACGCCAGCATCCATCACGCCCGCCGCGCTGCAGCCGTGCGCAAAGGCGTGGAGCCCTTCGGTCTCGAGCAGGTCACCTTTGGTGAAGGTCAGCGGCATTGGGGCGCAGGGTACGCGATCTGGCGGTGACGTGCTCGCTGCTAGAGCTTCGATCAAATCTTGGCTCTGGTGCTAGAGAAGAGCGAGGCGCGCGTGCTTGCGGCAGCTGTATCCGCCCCGGCGCCGTTCAGGCCGAGCCCGTCGAGAGGCCCCGCAGCCGCTCGATGGCGCCCCAGGTGCCTTGAACGCGACCATCGCTGCGCTCGGCATCAAGGGCAAGCCGCGCCGCCTCGGCAAAGGACAAGCGCCGCGGATGGTCGATTAGCTTCCAAAAGCGGTCATCTTGCGCCAGAAGATCCTCGGTCAGTCCGACCACCACCTCACGCGCGATGGACCATTGAGCGCGCGTAACGAAGCGTACCCACAACGAGGACAGGCGCGGCGAGAGCAAAGGCAGTCCGACCATGCGCGGATGCGGGAGCCCCATGACACGCGCGGTCTCTTCGAGGATTTCTCTTCCGGACAGCGCGACCGGTCCGGGGATATCGAAGCACGCGCTCTCCGCGAGTGTAGTTTCCCACGCTCTTCCCCCGCCCGAATCCCGGGCATTTTCGTGATGCCCTCGGGGTGGTTTCCCGGAGTGCGGTGGTCGAGTGGGCGTGGCGAGGTGGTGGCAGAAAGGGAGCGGCCCGACGGAGACGTGGATCTCCGCCGGGCCTTGTGGACCGTCGCCGGGCGCTGGGCTCAGGTGACTTCGGCCATGGCGGACTGGATGTGCTCGGTCGTGACGGTCCTGCTCTTGGTGAGCGCGGCGGCCATGAGCGCGTGGTGAGCGAGCAGGTTCACCTTCCGGGGCAGGCCGTTCGACGCCTGGAAGATCGCCTCCTGGGTTGCGGGCTCGAAGAGTTCGAGCTCGGTTCCGGCGAGTCGGAGCAGGTGCGTGAGGTACGGGCCGAGCTCGTCACGGGCAAGACCCGGGACGTGAGCGCGCACGACGACGCGCTGCGAGAGCGCCTCGTGCACCGCCATGCCGAGGCGGCGGCGCAGTTCCGGGTGTCCGACGAGGACCAGGCAGAGGCGGTTGTCGGAGTCCATCGCGTAGTTGGTGAGCAGGCGCAGGTCCTCGAGCACGTCGCTCCTGAGGTGATGAGCTTCGTCCACGATCAGGATCGGTTTCTGCCGGGCCTCGCTGCAGAGCCGCGTCACCTCGGTCCGGATCTGCCGGAACAGTGCGGCGCGGTTGCGCTCGGTGGGTAGGCCGATCTCCCAGGCGATGGTCTTGTAGAGATCCATCACGTTGCCGGTGGTGAGCGACACGTAGAGGACGCGGTGCAGACCCGTGTGGAGACCGGCGACGATCTTCCGACACGCGGTGGTCTTGCCGCTGCCGCTCTCACCGGTGACCACACCGATGCCGCGCAAGTCGAGGAGATGGGCGAGCCGGGCGTCGAGTTCTCGGAGCGCACCGGAGGCGAAGAGCTCGTCGGGCTCGATGTTTTTGGCGAAGGGGTGGCGGGTGAGGCCGAAGTGCTTGCGGTACATCAGAGGAGGTCCCCCTCGTCGTCGCCAGCGCCGCCCTGCTGGTTGTCCCCGACATCGAAGTCGAAGTCGCTCAAGCGCATGCCGGGGGGCGGCTCGTCCACGGGCTGAGATGGATGCAGGGCCTTCGTCGTGTGATCGCGTCGGACGAAACAGTTGGCGTAGACGTCGACACGGCGAGCGATCTGGATCTGCTTTCCGCGATGCCAGACCTGGACGGCACGTGTCTCTCGCGGACGCGCCGGATCGAAGCGAAGGACGACGGTCTCGCCGACGAGCATCGCGTCCACTTCGTAGGCCACGCTGTCGAGCGACACGGTGCGGTCGGCCTGCACACGGCGCTTCTGCTCGAAGAGAAACAGATCGGCGAGGTCGCTCGACGACTGGCGCACCTCGTCTGAGCGCATCGCCCAGCGATCCGCGGGCGTCTCACCGTCGAGTCCGCGGTGGGGACTCCGATGATACTCACCCTCGACCCACGCCCAGAGACGGCGGTTGAGTGCTTCGAGACTCCGCCTGTCCTCGGGCTGGAGCGTCGGCAGGAGCTGAAGACGCACGGTCCGAAACCACCGCTCCATCTTTCCTTTTCCCTGGGGCGTGTAGGGACGCGCGTGGATCAAGGTGATGCCGAGCTTCGCGCACACGAGCGCCAGGTGCTGTGCTTTGAAGGCGGCACCGTTGTCGACGTAAAGCCGCTTGGGGATCCCGCGGCGGCAGATCCCTTGCTCGAGCACGCTGAGAAGGGTCGCGGCGTTCTCGCTGAGCGCGAAGGCCGCATACGGCACCATCCGTGTCGCGTCGTCGATGACGGCGAGCAGGTACGTCTTCCGCTGCCGCCCGGACACGGCGACGGCGGGGCCGTGCATCACGTCGCTCATCCACAGTTCGCCCGCCTTCTCGAAGGCGAAGCGTCGGCGGTCCTTCGCCGTCGGCTCGCCCTGCTTCTTCTGCATGAGTCCGGCCCGAGACAAGATCCGGTGCACCGTCGATGGCGCAAGCGTGACCCCCTCCGGGATCTTCGCGAAGCGCGTCACGTGCGCGATGACGAGTCCGACGCTGAAGTCCGCGTGCTGCTCTTTCGTCTCGCAGAGCAGATCCGCGATCTCCCGGGGAATGGCGCGAGCCGAGCCCTCGTCCCGTCGGATCTTCGGGACAAGGGCGTCGAAGCCGCCGCGTCGGTAGTCCGCAAGCCATCCGCGGATCGTTTCGGCCTGGACCTTCCGCCGGAGCGTTCCGGGGATCTCCCAGTCCTTCTCCGCCTTCTCGCGCAGCTTCGCGTACATGCCGCGCGCACCGCGCTCGAGGTGGAGCAGATCTGCGATCACGCCATAACGGAACAGCGCGATCTGCTTTCTGCGCTCGGCGTCAGCGAGCGTGCGTTCGTTTTCGGGGGTCGGTGTCCTCATCGGAGTTCTCTTTCGGTGTCGGCCCGGGTCCGTCCCGGGCACACCAACCCGCTATCGGTCCCGCCGAGGAGGGTCCGGCCCCGTTTCGTGTGGGGTCGGCTCTCGCGATGCTTGCCGCGCTCGCCCTCGCGCCCGCAGTCCGACCGGCGCTGGCATGGCGGCCAGGTGAATGGCCGCGGCCGACCGCAGCGCCACGAGCGCATCCGACACCCCGAGTCGTTGCCGCACCGCGCCAAGCGTCGCCGGGCAGCCCGTGAGCGCCGGCACCAGCGTCACTGCCGCCACGAGCGCCGCGTGGACAGCAACACGCCGCCGCCGGAGCCACCGCAGCGCGCTTGGAAGCGTCACCGCGTCCGCTGCGATCGCGGGGCGCACCTTCTCGGCGACCGCCTCCAGACTCTTGGCGCCCTCGGCCACCTCGACGGCCCGCTCGACCTCCTCGAGCGTGCCCGACAGTCGGGAAGCCAGAAAATCAGGCAAAAGGCTGATAGTCACCCGAGCCCGCGGGCACCAGAACCGGGCGACGCGGACGCCGACGGGGCGGACCCGACCGTAGCTCCCGTGCCCCGCGAGACCGCAGCCGCCCTCCGGGTGCAGCGGGCACCGCTCCAAACTTGCGGCCCGCCACGCCTGCTCGGTAACGTACCGCTCGCTGGTGAGGGTCGTCTCGTAACGGACAACCAATCCTTCGCTGGCCGGGTCCGTGCGGGTGCTACCGCGACGGACCAACCTTCTCCGGCGATCAGCTTTCCGCGGATCAGCCTCTCAGGAAAAAAGAACGGCGAAGCTCTCCGGAGTCCGAACCCGGCTCACCCGAAACAACGAGCGCCCAGACCGACACCACGACCGCGGGGGATCACGACGGAGGGTGACGGCCTACACGCGAGCGGCAGCTCCATGGCTCGCACGAGAGCGATGACAACGTCGTCGATCGCCACCGGCTGCGTCCTCGACTTCAGCCAGCGCGGCAAGACCATCACCGGCAGGCGGGCAGCCAGGTCGCGGACGATGAGCCAACTCAGGCTGCCGTGCCCGACGATCATGCTGGCGCGCAGCTCTATGGTCCTGACCGGGCCGGCCCGCAGGGCCTCGCCTACGTCGAGCCGACTGCGCAGGTGGTCGGAGCCCGGGCCGGCCCCCGGGGCGACGCCGCCGAGATAGACAAGGCGTTCGACCCCGGCTGCGGCCGCCGCCTTGGAGAACGTCGAGGCCGCCACGACCTCGTGGCGATGGTAGTCCACGCCCTCGCCGATCCCGTGCACCAAGTAAAGGGCAGCTCGGCAACCCTCGAGCGCTGCTGCACACGAGGCTTCGTCGCCAACGTCACCTTGGACCCAGTCCAGGTCGGGCGCCTTGAGGCGCGCCCGCTTCGCATCCCGCGTGAGGCACCGAACGCGCCAACCGCTCGCCGCGAGCGCGGGTCTCACTGCTCCTCCGACGAAGCCCGTGGCGCCTGTCAGGAGAACCGACTGCTCAGGCATGATCAGCTCGCGCGGGAACCGGTGAGGCCATCTGTGGTCTTCGTCCCAGGCGGGATGTTTCGTATCACTGGGCCTGCAGGCGGGCAACGACCGCGGCCGCCAAGAAGCCCAAGGCGTCATCTTTGCGCGGAGACCGGCCTCTTGGTGTCCAACTTGAGCGAGCAGCAGCTGATCGAGATTTACGAGTCGAAGGCAAGCACGACCAAGTGGCTGTTCCGAGTCGCCATCACCCTCTCAATCGCAGGCGCGGTCCTCCTTGCGCCGCGTTTCGTCTAGCGCTCCTGCTCCAGGAGTGCACGCTGACGGCGTTGTGATGCGCGACCCGGCACTCGCCCCTCGACGGCTCCACGAACTCAGCGCACGGAGTTCGTCTTCGACCTCGGGCTAGTCAGAGGCCGAAGACGTAGCCGAGGGAGGGCTCGAGCACCTGGCCGGAGGTGGGCAGCATCTGCATCACGCTGAGCTCGAGCTTCAGGCCGCTCTCCTTCGTCACCGCGAACAGGACGCCGCCGTGCAGTCCGACGAAGCCCTTGCCGAGCTTCTTGTAGACGTCGAGCTCCAGGGGGATTGGCGCGGTCTTGCCCTCTCGGCAATCCAGGTAGTACGCCGTGTCTCGCGGGAACTTGTCCTTGGGCGTGCTCGGCGAGCCGCCCGGCGTGCCGCCGCAGTCGCCCACGGTCACCGGGAGCTTGGCGTCCACCTGCGCGAGCCCGCCTCCCAGGCCGACGTAGGGACGGACGTCCCAGGTCGCGAAGGGCGCGTCTCCGAACCAGTACGACGCCCGCGCCTCCAGGTGGAAGGGCATGAACTTCACTTCCTGCGTCTTGCCCGAAGGCGGCCCGCCGCCGAAGGCGTAGCCCAGCCTCACTCCGGCGCTGAAGTTCTCCCCCACCAGCTGATCGAAGGAGATCAGCGCACGGAAGGTCGCCGGCGCGAGGCCACCCTTGATGTCGTTGGAGTAGCTGGGGTGGGGCCTGAAGTCGTACTGAGAGGAGGAGTCTTTGTAGAAGCAAGCGAAGCCGCTGTTTTGCTGGCTCTCGCTCGAGCAGACCTCGCTGCCACCGGTGAGCGCGAAGTCATGGGCGTAGTGCAGACCGAACCAAGACCTTTGGGCCACGCCACGCTTCTTCTTCTTCTGCTGCTTGGCGAGGCACTCCCCGTCTTCACAGGATTGGCCGGTCTCGCAGTCGTCCGTAGACTCACACGAGGCCGCCTCGTCCGCGTCGGAGCGCGAACACCGTTTCGGGGGGTCCTTGTCCGGGAAGGTCGGCGGCTCTTCGTCGGTGGCGCCCACGATGCGGATCTTCACCGGCGTGCCCTTCTTGGCGAAACCGGGCGCTGGATCGCCGTTTTCATCCTTGGCGCGGACGTAGAAGCGCAGAGTGCCTTTCTTCTGGACCGCATCGCAGGGGATCGTCGCGCGGTAGACGCCCTCACGGAGCTTCATCGAGGCGCGCTTCCAATCGCCGCCACCGGATTTGTAGCGGAGCTCGAGCTTCAGGCGTTGGTCGGCCTTGCACCAAACCGGGATCGGGCGTCGAGTTTGGACTTCTTCCAGTCTTGGAGAGCAGTCCATCGCATCGGTGCCGCTCTCCGTCGGGGGGTCAGCGGTCGTGGTGGGTTCGACCCCGCCCGTCGGTGTGGCGCCCCGCATGGCGCGGCGAGCCGCCGCGAAGGTCTTCTTGGTCTGCGGTGTGGCGATGACGTCGTCCAGTTTGACCTTGGGGTCCGATGCGACTGCATTGGTGAACGCCTCGCGGGCGCCCTTCTGGTTGTTCTTGCCGCCCCCGCGCACGACGCCCACGTACATCCAAGCCTTGGCCAGCACGGACGCGCTGCATTGGCCCTTGCAGGCGGCGATGACGCCGAGCAGTTGCGCCTCGGCCTGGTCGAACTTGGTGGCGATGTAGTGCTTATTGATGGCCTCGTCGATTTTGGCGATCGTCTTCGCGTCACGAGGGGCCGCTGCCGCGAGGGCGGGCCGGCAGGTGGCCAGCGCCACCAACGAGAGTGCAAGAACGCGATGCATCGATTCTGTCGGGGTCCGAGGGGCGGCGAGCTTTCGCTCACTTCTCGTCGTCGCTTGGCGGGTTTTCCCTTTCGGGATCGGGGCCCGATGCGGGGGCGGCGCCTTCCGAGGGGGACGCCGCTGGCTCAGGCGCAGCGGGTTCGAGAGTAGCAAGTTCGGGCCCTCCGGGCGCGATGTCTTCCGGCTCGGGCGCGACGTCCTCCGGCTCGGGCGCGACGTCTTCCGGCTCGGGCGCGACGTCTTCCGGCTCGGGCGCGAGTCCCTCGGCCTTTTCTGGCTCTGGAGCAGGCGCGGGCTCGGGTTTCCCGCGACGGAGCGCGATCAGCACGATGGCGATCAGCGCCCCGAGCCCGATGGCAATGGAGCCGGCCCAGCGTGCGAGCGGGCTCTTCGCGCGGGTCTCGCCCCGCGCCAGGCGCCCCAGGGCGTCTTTGGCGCGCCCGTTGTCCGGATCGAGCTCGATCGCGCGGTTGAACAAGACTTGGTCCGCGACGCCCTTTTCGGCCAGCTCCTCGGCCTCGAGGGTCAGCGAGAGACTCTCGATGCGCTTCTTGTCGTCCGCGTCCCGAGTGAGGCGTTCGGCCCGGCGCAAGGCCGACAGCGCCAGCGGCCGGTCATCGTCGAGCTTGGCCTTCGCCAGCGCGAAGTACCCCTCCGCCATCTCGTCCTTGTGCTCGAAATTCGGGTTTCGGGCCAGTACCTGATCGTAGGCCTCGCGCATGGCGTCGAGCTTGCCCTCTTTGCGCGCGAGCGTGCCGCGATCGAAGAGCGTATACACCTGCGCGAGTCGCTGTCGGTCGAGTTCGCCGAAGAGCTCTCGCGCCGTGCGGTCCCAAGTCCAGTCGCGTGGGGGCTTCTTGCCCAGGAGGTCCTGGTAGCTGTCGCGCAGCTGCCAGTTTGCGACGTCTGCCAGCATCGCCACCGCTTGCCTCGCAGCCTCGCGTACCTGCGCTCGCTCGGTATTCGCGAACGAGATCACGATGCGCGCCGAGTCGGGATCGCGGACCCGACCGTAGGCTCGGAGCACGTCGGCGAGCACCTGGTGGTCTTCGGTTTGGACGGCTTCGCTCGGGATCGCCTTGCCCATGCTGTCGAGGTGACGCACGGACCACTTCGCGATCTTGTCGGCCTTGTGCTTGCGTGTCTCGATCAGCGCTGCCACTGCCTTGTCGCCCATCTTGCTCAGCTGGAGCTGGACGTCCACGCGGAGAAACTCGCCGAAGCGCGTGTGCACGTCGATGAGCTCCCGGGCTGCCTCGACCGTGCCGATAGTCGCGAGCATTCGGCTCATGGCGACCACGGCGACCGCATCCGCCCACGGCTTCGACTTCGGGAGCGCGTGTTGGACCAAGATCGTCAGGTAGTCGGGCGTCTCGATCCTTCCCCGCTTTCCACTCCCCTCGAGCTTCTCTCGTTCCTCCTGGCGAGCCTTGGTCCGTGCGCTCTCGAGGACGCGGCGCATCTCGTCGCGGTTGGTCCGGTCGGCGACGTCGTTCATGCGCCGGTCGATGGCGGATACCCAGCTCGGCTTGGCCTCGAGCACTTCGGTGGCAGCGGTCTCGCGCACTGTCGCGTCTTCGGAGTGCAGGCGAGAGAGCACGCCGTCGAGATCTTCGAGGTCGGACGCCGCCGGAGGCGGCAGGACGATCTTCGGGACCTCCGGCAGCGCGGCGAGAGCACGGTCGTGCCTCGGCTGCGCCGACGCGAGCACCGTTGGAGCTGACGCGCTCGCCGGCGCGGCGTACGCCGGCGCGCCGAGGGCGCAGATCAATCCAAGATGCGGAAGTCCGGGAAGTCGCCGCTGAAGCTGCGCCATCGGGTGTCCACTCGGTCGACGCGGGCTGCGCTCGGGCCTTTTTGCGCCCAACCGTAGAGCTCGCGAATGCTCGTCTCTTCACCCTCGGCGAGGATCTCCACCGAGCCGTCGTTGCGGTTCTTGACCCAGCCCGTGACCCCGAGTCGCCGCGCCTCGCGCTGAGCCGAGGCGCGAAAGAAGACGCCCTGGACTCGCCCCCGCACGACGAGATTCAGTTGCTTGAGCGCCATCGCGCCTCACTTAGAGCATCTTTCGACCCGATGGAATAGTGGCCGCGACGCCGGTGTCTGAACGTACGGTCAGCCATGCTGGATTTCGCGTCCCTGTCCGTGATGTGATCGTCGCGGTGGCGCTAGCGGCGGACCCCAATCCCGGGAATCGGAGCCCGGAGGAGCTCTCGGCCGCGCTGTCCCGGGAGCAGCGCGTCAGCGCCGCCCTGCGCGAAGTCGGGGTGGCCATCGGCACGACGCTGGAGCTCGACGAGCTGCTCGAGTTGATCCTCGATCGGGTGACGGAGCTGGTCGAAGCCGATAGATCCACGCTCTACCTGCTGGACGAAGCCAAGAACGAGCTGGTCAGCCGCATCGTGGTCGGCCAGAACGTGCGCTCTATCCGCCTGAAAGTCGGGCACGGCATCGCCGGCTCGGTGGCGCAGACCGGAAAGCCGTTCCGGATCACGGACGCCTACGCGGATCCCAGGTTCGAGCGCCAGTGGGATCAGCTCACCGGTTACCGCACCACGACCATGCTGGCCACGCCGCTGAAGAACCACTTGGGCCGCACCATCGGCGTGATTCAGGTGCTCAACAAGCAGCACGGCGCCGAGTTCACGAGTGAGGACGAAGCGCTTCTCAACGCGCTTTCGACTCAGGCCGCCGTCGCCATCGACAACTCGCGGCTATTCTTGTCCTTGATCCAGAAGAACAAGCAACTCTTGGACATCAAGGACCAGCTCGAGCGCAAGTTGCGCGACCTCGAGCTGCTCTTCGATCTCGAGCAGGCCACGGTCACCGCACGGTCTATCGAAGAGCTGCTGACCACGGCGATGAGTCGCCTCACCACGGCGTGTGGAGCGCGTGGCAGCGCCGTGCTGCTCGCCGAGGAGGAGAGCGGAGATCTCGTCGAGTACTGCTTCGACCCCGAGGCGGAGCCGCAGTTGTCGCGCCGTGGCGTGAAGGCGGGCGACGACCTGCTCGGTCGAGCGATGCGCCAGACCGACGCGATCCGCGAGCTTCCCCAGAGCGACCGTGCGCGATGGAAAGACCCGGAACTCAGCGGGTTTTCCTTCGAAGTGGAGCCGGTGCTGGCCGCGCAGCTCGAGGGCGATGGGGCTGCCCTGGGCGCGGTGGCGCTGCTCAGCGAGGTCGGGGCACAGGCGTTTACGGACGAGGATCTCGCCCTCTTGCGTCTGGTGGGCGCCAACCTATCGACGGCTCTCCGGCTGTTCCGCGCCAACCGTGCACGAGAGGTGGGGGAGCGATTGACCACCATCGGCAAGCTGCTCTCCCAAGTCATTCACGACTTCAAGACGCCGATGACGGTGATCAGCGGCTACTCGCAGCTCATGGCCGAGTCGGAAGAGCCCGCGCAGCGAGCGGAGTACGCGGACGAGATCTTGAAGCAGTTCGACATCCTGACCGCGATGCAGCGCGAAGTGTTGGAGTTCGCCCGCGGCGAGCGCACGATCTTCATCCGGCGCGTCTTCTTGAAGAAGTTCTTCGCCGACATCACCCGCCAACTGGGTCACGAAGTGGATGGACGCGCCGTCGAGCTCGAACTCGACGTGGACACCAAGGTCGTGGCTCGATTCGACGAAAACCGTGTGGCCCGTGCCATTCACAACCTCGCGCGCAACGCCATCGAAGCCATGGCCGAGCACGGTGGGCAGCTCACGATCAAGGCCGGGATGCACGGTCGCGATCTGGTCATCGCCGTTCGGGATACAGGCCCGGGCATCCCTGCTGAGGTCGAGGGCCGTCTGTTTCAGTCCTTCGTCACCGCGAACAAGGCGGGCGGTACCGGTCTCGGCCTCGCCATCGTCAAGAAGATCGCCGACGAGCACGGAGGCTCCGTCGCGGTCACGAGTTCGAGCAAGGGGACCGAGTTCGAGCTGCGGCTCCCGCAGCACGACGGCAAGGACTCGGCTCCTCCCGCCAACCGAGGGCGCGGGTCGCCGACGCCTCGCGCCGCTCGGCAGCAGAAGACCAACGGATGAAACACGCGCTGACCTTGCTGGATGAAAAGAGCGCGGAGCTCGAGACCTGCGGCTACTGCCCGAAGCTCTGCCGTGCGGCGTGTCCGGTCTCCGAGGCCGAGCCGCGGGACTCGCTGACGCCGTGGGGGAAGATGAGCCTGGCGTGGTTCGCGGCTCGCGGCGATGTCGAGCTGGATCGGGACCTCGCTGCCACAGCGTGGGCCTGCACCGGTTGCTTTTCGTGTCGGGAGCACTGCGACCATCGCAACGAAGTAGCGCACACACTGGGGGCTGCTCGCGCCGAGTTCCGCGCCCTGGGCCTCGCACCGGCGGCCGCCGAGGCGGTGGTCGCCAACTTCGACGCCCGCCGGCGCGAGACGTCGCACGCGCTCGAGCTTCTCGCGCGCGAGCCCGGAGTCAGCTCGAGCGCGGATACGGCCCTGCTACTGGGCTGCGACTACGCGACGGCGCACGCCGCGGTGGCGCGCTCTGCCGTGGCGGTGGCCGCGCGCCTGTTCGGCAGCGTCCGCCTGGTCGACGGCTGTTGCGGCCTGCCGCTCCTGCTCGCGGGCGACCGCGGGGGATTTGCCGAAAATCTCTCGCGGCTGACCGCCAACGTCCGCCAGTCGCGGCGCTTCGTCGTCCTGGATCCGGGGTGCGCGCTGGTCTTGGCCGAGCGCGGTGCCAAGACCTTGGTGGAGCTGGCGAGCGCCAGGTTGGGTCTGTTCCGCCGGGTGCCACGGCTCGCAGCCTACGCGCAAGTTCGTTGGCAGGACCCGTGCAAGCTCGGCCGCGGCCTTGGGATCTACGAGGCCCCGCGCCAACTCTTGTCGCGGGCGCTGGGGCGGGCACCCGACGAATTCGCGCGAGCGCGCGGCGAGGCGTTGTGCTCCGGTGGCGGCGGCCTCTTGCCCGAGACCATGCCCGAAACCTCTGCGCTGATCGCCGAGCGACGCCTCGACGAGCACCGCGAACTCGGCGGCGGCCTGGTCGTGACCGGTTGCGCCAAGAGCTTGAAACGATTCCAGGGACGCGGCGTCGAGGTCGCGGACCTCTTCAGCATTCTGGACGAGGCTTCGCTCCACCAGGTGTGCCCCTCCGGGCACTTCCCGGGGTCGTCACCAAGCACGGCGCAGCCGAGTGATGGCTGACGTAGCGCCGCGCACCCGTCGCCGGACGGTCGCCACCCGCGTGCTGCTCTCGTTCGCCTTGGTCACTGCCGCCTTCGCGCTGTCCGCGGGCTGGGGAGTCTTCGCGCAGCGCAGTGCGGCAAAGGAAGCAGACCTGATGCGATCGGGGTACCTGCCCTTGTCGCTGGCCTTGCGGGACCTGGTCGCCAACCAGGACACCTGGAGCACGCAGCTCAACCACATCACGACGGCGCTGAACCCCGCCGACAAAAAGATCTGGTTCGAGACCTCGCTGCGGCTGGGGCGACCCAAGACCTTCGGCGAGGTCCGCGCGGCGATCTCCCGGGCCTTCTCCAGCTCGGGCGACGAATCGACCCGCCGAGTCGGCGACGATCTGCTGGCCGAGACCAGCTCCATCGAGGAATTCTTGGCACAAGATCGCGAGCTCTTGGCCAAGCTCTTCGACGCGCTCGATCGCGGTGAGTCCACCCGCGCCGACGGCCTGCGCGACGAGCTCGTGACGCGGGGTGCGCAGGGCAAGAAGCGCATGAGCCAGCTCGAGCAGCGAGTCGATCACAACGTGGGTCTCCTGCTCGGGGCGGCGCGCGCCCGGGAGCGGCTCGCGATCCGGCTCTTGTTGGCGCTCTCGGGTTTCACCGTGTTGGTCGGGGCCGCGATGGCCTTCTACGCCCGGAGGGTGCTCAAGCCGCTGGCGGCGGTGACGGACCGCGCCAAGGCGGTGGCGCACGGCGATCTCGAGGCCGCAGCCGGTGGTCGCCTCGCCAGACGAAATCGGCGAGCTCGCCACGACCTTCGAGGGCATGGTGGCGGCCATCGCTCGGGCCAACGAGCAACTCCTGATGTCGGAGCGACTCGCGACCATCGGCAAGATGGCCGCGCACGTGACGCACGAAGTCCGCAATCCGCTCTCGAGCATCGCGCTGAACGTCGAGATGCTCGAAGAGGACCTCGAGGGGCGCGAGGATACCGAAGAGGCCGCGACCTTGCTCAAGGCCGTCAAGGCCGAGGTCGAGCGACTGACCGCGCTCACCGAGCAGTACCTGTCCGTCGCGCGACGGCGGCCGCTCAGCCTGGAAGAAGAGCAGATTGGCGAGGTGGTGGCCGATGCGTGTCTATTCATGAGCGGCGATCTTCGCCGGCACGGAGTGGAGCTCTCGGTCGAGGTCGAGGACGCGCTTCCACTCGTGCGCGTCGACGAAGCGCAGCTCAAACAGGCCCTCTTCAACTTGCTACGCAACGCTCGCGAGGCGATGCCCACCGGCGGGCAAGTCGATGTGCGCGTGGGTCGCGCCAGCGGGGGCGGCGTCGACGTGACCGTGGACGATAGGGGGAGCGGCATCGACGACGAGACGCGCGCACACCTCTTCGAGCCCTTCTTCACGACCAAGGGCCACGGCACGGGTCTGGGCTTGGCCATCACCCGACAAGTCGTCGAAGACCATGGCGGGACCATCGCCTGCGAGCCGCGGCCCGGGGGCGGGACGCGCTTCTGGATTCACCTGCCGCGGCCCGGCGAAGCCCGCTCCGACCAGGCTCCCGAGTAGCGCGCACACCACCTCGGAGTTCCATTGCGTCGCCACTTGCTCTAGTCCATGGACGGTACCGATGCTGCCCGCGGTCACGATAGTTCTCGCCACCTCCAACGAGGGCAAAGCCTCAGAGCTCCGGGCGCTGCTCGCGGATCTCCCGGTCCAGCTCGTCACCACTGCCGACGTGCTCGGCGAGAAGCTGATCCTTTCCGAGGACGGAGACACCTTCGAGGCCAACGCGATCCAGAAGGCCCAGGCCATCTGCGCGGCGACGCAGATGATCGCCCTGGCCGACGACAGCGGCCTCGAAGTGGACGGACTGGGAGGGCGGCCTGGCGTGCGGTCGGCGCGCTTCGCCCATGAACGCGCCACTGACGCCGAGAACAACGCGGCGCTGCTGCGTGCGCTCGAAGAGGCGGACCGCGACCACGAGCGGCTCGCTCGCTTTCGCTGCGTGCTCGCCCTCGCGAGCCCTTGGCTCAGCGAGGTGAAGACAGCCGAGGGCAAGGTCGAGGGCGCCATCGCGCGGGATCCACGGGGCAGCGGCGGCTTCGGCTACGACCCGCTCTTTCTCGCGGCCGAGACCGGCGGACGCTCCATGGCCGAGCTCGGTGAGGCCGAGAAGAACTGCATCAGTCACCGTGCGCGCGCCGTGCGCGCGCTTCGGCCCTTGCTTGTCTCGCTCATGAACGCGCAACTCGACGAGGCTGAGCGCATCCTGGGCTGACTCAGTCCACTTCGACCTTCGAGACGGCCGACACGCCCCGGCTAGGGTCGACGTCGACCACCAGAAAGTGTCGGCCGACGTTGTCGAAGCGCTCCGGGATGGCGCCGCCCCCGCCGGAGATGTAGGCGGGGATGCCCGCGTTGTCGAAGGAGTAGTAGCTGTGGATGTGGCCGTAGAGCGTCACGTCGACCTTGCCCTTGGCGAGTCGGGTCAAGAGCTTGGCGGCCTCGTTGCGGCTGGCGAAGGAGCCGTTGCGCACCCCGACCGGGTCGATGGGGGGGATGTGCATGGCGACGACGTGCACTCCATCCTTGCCCTGATCGAGCCAGCCATCGAGCCAGTCGTAGACCATCGGATCGATGGTGGCGCTGGCGGTGTCCAGCATCGAGAAGCGCACGCTGCGGTACACGAAGCTGAAGCTCGCGCGGCCGTACCAGTCCTGGTAGGCGGGCCCGCCGTCCCCGAGTTCGTGGTTGCCCAGCGTCGTGTAGTAGGGCACGTCGAGGGAGGTCAGCTCGTCCTTGAAGCGCTCGAGTTCGGCGTCCGTGCCCTGCTGCGTGAGGTCCCCCGCGCCCAACAAGAAGCGCACCTTCGGCGTCTGGTTGACCTTCTGGTAGATGTCACCGACGTCGTCGATGGCCTCCTGAACGTCGCTCATCACGGCGAATCGCCAGCTCGACGAGTCCTGCGCGTCCGGTGGCGCCATCGTGAGCGTCGTTCGAGCGCCAGCCGGCAGCTGCACTCGGTACTGCTTGCGAGTGGCCAGCGTGTTCGAGACGAGCTCGATCGGGACGCTGCCCGTCAGTTCGACGTCGGGCAGCACGTTCTCGAGGGACACCAGCCAGGTGGTCGGAACGTCGTCCTTCGAGGTCAGGGTCAGCGACCATGCGGGGGCGCTGCTCCACAGCACCAGCTCTCCGGGCGCGAGGCGTCGCACCGCCGCCAGCCCGGAAGCGACGTCGATCGCCAGGCCGTGGCCCTCGGCCTTGCCCACCTCGAGGTCGCGCTCCGCGCGCTCTTGGCTGGCGCGCGCGCAGCCGCCCGCGAACAAGAGCCCGAGCGAGAGCGCCCAAGTGACGTGGAAAATCCATCGTGTGTTCGGCATTTGCTCACTCCTGGCGAAACATCAGCGACAACCCACCCAGCCACGCGGATCCGACTTGTCCTTCCGCGCGCACACCCCACTGCCCCCAGAACCAGCGCGCGTCGGCGCCAAAGTGCCCCGCGACTCCGCTGCCGAGCCCGGTCAACTCGAGCCCGGCGGCAAAATCGTCGTGGCGATGGTCGTAGTAGAGCTGCGCCTCGCCGGCCTCTCCTAGATAGAAGCCGAAGGCGAAGCGAGCGAGCAAGAGGTCGTTCGTGTCGGCGTCGATGCTCACGCCAGGCACTCGGTATTCGAAGCGTTGAAGCGCGAGGCCCGCGCCGGCCTCGACGAAAGAGCCACCGAGGGCCCGATCCATGCCTGCCAGGTCGCGCCGCAGGTTCAGCGAGACCTCGCCCGTGAGCGAGCGAAAGCCGTCCGAGTCGAAGCGGTGGTGAGTCAGCGCCGCTTCGAGATCCAAGAAGCTGCCGTCGGCGGAAACGTCGTCGGGGGTCGGACCAGACAGTCGATGCGCGACGAGCAGGCGCATGCGGGCGTTGTCGTCGTCGAGCGCAAACCAGCCGCTCTGAGCCAGTCGGAGCCGAGAGAAGCGGAGGTCAGCGCCCTGCACCAAAAAGTGTCGGTAGCGGAACTGCGCATCCCAGACGTAGCGATGCCCGAGCTCGCTGATCAGGACCGGCGCCCGGGTCGGCGCTGCGCTCGCTCCGTCGGGCAAGGCGGCGCTGCCGTAGATGTCCGCCAGCCACGGCAGCGCGAAGAGCCCCGCGCCCGCGATGGTGGCGAGCGCGAGCGGCGCGACGACGTAGCGGCTGGCGCCGGTGACCGCGAGGCCCGCGAGCCCGACGACCATGCCGCCCAGGCCTGCGCCTTGGATCAGCGCGAGGCGCGCCGCTGTCTTGGGGCGGCCCAGAGCCCAGTGTCCCGCCCCGTGCACCACGGCGCCCGGACCCACTGCGACCGCGACGGCCAGGGCGCGAGACCTGGGATCGAGGGCGCGGGGGTCTCGCGGCTCGGGAGGCGTTTCATCCGCTGGCGCGACCCCGCTCGATTCCGGCTCCCAGGTAGCGTCGTTCAGGCCGGAGTCGGCCCGACTCGGGCGGGTGATCACGATCGAGAGCGCCGCGATCAGAACCGTGGTTCGCCGAATCACCCGCTCGAACTCATGGCGCGACGTGGCGCTCTCGGCGTCTTGGCGGTTCGTTTCTTTCCAGAAACGCTTCAATTCGGGCTGCCGCCCGGAATGTCGAAATGGCCACCGAGCTGGAGGGTGAGCCAGCCGTGCCCGGCGACCTCGTCGCCAGGCAAGAAGGCGTCGGTCTTCTTCCCGCTTGGCGACTCCCACTCCGCCTTGCCGAAGGAGCCGGCACCGAGGGTGACCATGGGCGAGAGAGAGAAGAAGGGCGTGACGCGGATGTCAGCGCCGAGACCGATGCGAAACTCGAGGGGAGCTTCCGACAGCTCGAGCCGCGTGCCGTCTTCCCACTCTGCCTGGAAGCGCCTCCAGCCGAGATCGATCTCGGTCAGGAATCCGACGCGATCGGCGTCCGACGAGAAGCGAAGGCCGACGGCGTAGTAGTCCGTGCTGCCTCGTTTCTGTCCGCCATTGGCGTCCGGCGCCTCGCTGCCGGTGCCGAGCGTCGCGCGCTCCCAGGCGAAGAACACGTTGTAGTGGCGGCTGAAGCGCGCGCCGATGTCGAGCTCGAACATCGGCCCGTTCGATCCGTACCCACTCCACTTCACTGGATCGTAGTTGGGCGGCGAGTATTGCTGCCACAGATTGCCGAAGGGAACGAAGTAGCCGACGCGCGCGCCAAGCCAGAAGGCGGTCTTCGGTGCGCGGTGCTTGGGTTTGGGCGGTGGAGGCGGCTCCCAGACCGGCGGGGCCTGGTAGTAACCCGGCGGCGGGGGCTCGTAGGCGCCTGGCGGCGGCCCGCCCTGCCCCGGCGGCGGCGATCCCGACGGCGTGGCCGGCTCCGTGTAGTAGCCCGGCGGCGGGGCGCCGGCTGGCCCTTGGGCGGGACCCGGCGGAGGCCCGGCGGGTTGCCCCGGTTGGGCGCCCGCCGTTCGAGGCGCAAAAATCGCGACGATTGTCAGGACCGCAGCGCTCCGAAGCATGGGGAGCAGGATAGCACCAGGCTTTCGGCGCGGTGCGTCGAGGGAGCGTTGACCCCCGCCGGGGCGACGTGTTAATCGACCGCCGCTCCCGGGAGTTCCGGGGGTTTTCCTCGTTCCGTCCCAGACGGAGCGGCCCTCCTCGGGGGGCTCTGGTGAAGCAAAACTGGAAAGGCTTCGGATCCTACGGGACGGTCGGTCTCGAGCTGGCCCTCAGCGTGCTGCTCGGCCTCTTCGTGGGCAGTTGGCTCGATTGAAAGCTCGGGACTCACTGGATCGCTCTAGTGGGTTTTGGTTTCGGACTCGCGGCAGGCGCCCGAACTCTGTGGCGAGCGCTGAACCGAGCCAATCGTGAAGCCGACCGCATGGACCGCGAAGACCGAGAAGCCAGGAAGAAGCTCGACGATGACGACGACGACGCAAACTGAAGGAGACGCGAGCATGGCCCGGGCCATGTGGGCTGTCCTGTTGGTGGGCGCGTCGGCGACGGTGGTCGGCGCCTTCGTGAGTGGTGCGCACACCGCCCGCAGCATCGCGCTTGGCGCCGCCGTGGCCGCGGCGAACCTGTGGGTCATCACGGTCGTGGTCCGCGGCATGCTCGGCGGAAAGCGCAGCCGCGTCCCGTGGCCGCTGATCGCCGTGGCCAAGATGGGGGTGCTGTTCGGGGGACTGTATCTGCTGCTCACGAACGGCTGGGTCGACCTGCTCCCGCTGCTCGTTGGACTTGGAGCCCTGCCGATCGGCGTCGTCGCCGGGCAGCTCGGCGCTCCGCATCCCGTCGAAGAGGAAGGCTGAACCCATGCCCGAGCATGCCTCCTGGCTCACGTTGCTGCTGGCCTACGCCAAAGACACGCTGTCGCACAACGCTGGCGCCATTGGTGACAGCATCGTCGCCAAACACCCGGCGACCTGGCAGAGCTTCGAGCCCATCGTGGCCTCGTTGCTGGTGGCGTTCCTCGTGGTCTTGGTCGCGCTGGCGGTCAAGGCGCGCCTCGCCGACCCGAACGAAGCCGTGGTCCCCGACGACGGGCTGACGCTGCGCACCTTCATGGAAGCCTTCCTTGGCTATTTCTACGACCTCGCCAAGAGCGTCATGGATGCCGAACGCGCCAAGAAGTACTTCCCCATCATCGGGACGTCGGCGACCTTCGTGTTCTTCTCGAACATCATGGCGCTGATCCCAGGACTGCCGGTGGCCACCAGCAGCTTGAACATCACGCTTGGCTGCGCGCTGGTGGTGTTCATCTACTTCAACATGGTGGGCATCCAGACCAACGGCATGGGTTACATCAAGCATTTGATGGGGCCCAAGTGGTGGCTGGCTCCGCTGATCCTGCCGATCGAGGTCATCTCGCTCTGCGTGCGCCCCATCACGCTCGCCGTCCGCCTCATGCTCAACATGGCGGTTGACCACTTGATCCTCGGCATCTTCCTGGCACTGGTGGCCGTCTTGGTCCCGCTGCCGGTGATGGCTCTTGGCATCGTGGTCGTCATCGTCCAGACCCTGGTCTTCACCCTCCTCACGAGCATCTACATCGGGCTCGCGACGGAGCACGAAGAGCACCACTGATTTCCGTGGATTTCTCGAAAGATTCGGCTTAGAGCCGCCCCGCCCCCAAAAAGGAGACTCGTCAATGTCCAAGAAGAAGCTGGCGCTTGTCGTCGCGTCGCTCGTCACCCTCTTCGCTTCGACTGCGTTCGCCCAGGACGGCGGCGCGGCCGCCAACAAGTTCTCGGCGCAGTCGATGGCCGCGCTCGCGGCCGGTCTCGCGATCGGCCTCGCGGTGCTCGGTGGCGCCTTGGGCCAGGGTCGCGCTGCGGCCGCAGCTCTCGAGGGCATCAGCCGTAACCCGGGCGCTGCAGCGCGCATCCAGACCCCGATGATTCTGGGTCTCGCGCTGATCGAGTCGCTCGTGCTGTTCGCCTTCGCCATCGCGTTCTTGCTCCAGGGCAAGGTCATCTGAGCGGCTCGCCGCGAGCGTAGCGGCGCGAGGTCCCGATGCTCCGGCATCGACCTCGGGCCGCGCGATCGCGCCGACACCTCGGCGATAGAAATCTCCGCCGGCGCGGCCCCGAACGCGCGTCGGCGGCTTTTTCATTTCTTCAGGCGAAACGCCCGACCGGCATCCAGGGCAACGTGCCCGCCGAGCAGGCCCAAGGCCGCGCTGATCAGCAGGTAGCCGGCGATCTCGCGAGCTGAGGCCACGAGCCAGGAGCCGGCGAGCAGCAGCGCCGCCGCGATGATTGCCGAGAACAGCCGGCGGCCCAGGCGGTCGGCGGCCTTGGCGCGGCCCGCGTCGGTGGTGTGGATCTTCAGCCGCCCCAGCCGCAGGTCGTCCAGCACCTCTTGGAGCTGCTGGGGCATGTTGTAGGTCGCGCCGCTCAGCTTCTCGAGCCGTCGCAAGAGTTCGTTGCCGAGCCGCTCCGGGGAGTAGCGCTTGCGCAGGATCTCGACGAAGAGCGGCTTCGCTTCTTCGAAGACGTCGAGCTCGGGGTCGATCTCTTTCCCGACGCCTTCGACCGTCATCAAGGCCTTGCCGACCAACATGAAGTCCGAAGGGATCTCCAGGCCGTACTTGGTCGCGCCCTGCACCAGATCGCGGATCATCGCCGACAGCTCGATGTCCTTCAGCTGTTTGCCCAGGTACTTCTCGCTGAGCATGCCCACCTCTGCGCGGTAGGCCTCCATGTCGATCTTCTTGGTGGGCGTGCCGATGGCGTACATCGCATCGGCGATGGCTTCGTAGTCGCGGCGCACCGCTCCCACCATCACGTCCACGGTCAGGTCCCGCATGCGAGGCGACAGGCGTCCCACCATGCCCAGGTCGATCATCACCAAGATCGGGTCGTCTTCGGCGCCGAGCACGAGCACGTTGCCGGGGTGGGGGTCGGCGTGGAAGAAGCCGTCCTCGAAGATCTGCTTCACGATCACGTCGAGGGAGATCCGCGCCAGCTTCTTGCCGTCGTAGCCCGCGCTGAGCGCGTCGTAGACCTTCTTGCCGTCAATGAACTCCAGGGTGAGCACGTGCTTGCTGGAGGCCTGCTTGTAGACCTTGGGGAAGCGCACGTTGCGGAACGACTCGAAGTTCTGGCTGAAACGCACGGCGTTGTCGGCTTCGGTGGCGAAGTCGAGCTCGGCGATGATGGCCTTGTCGAACTGCTGGACCAAGCCCACGGGGTTGTAGATCTTGCTCTCCGGGATAGTCCGCTCGATCAGCGCCGCGAAGGTGTGCAAGAGGTCCAGGTCGCTGGCGATGGTCTCGGCGATGCCGGGCCGCTGTACCTTGACCACCACGTCCAGAGGGCCGTCGTCGCCCTTGAGCACGGCGCGGTGTACTTGCGCGATGCTGGCGGCGGCCAAGGGTTTCGACTCGAAGCTCTCGAAGACCTCAGTGAGCTCCGCTCCGAGTGAGCGCTCCACCTGCGCCTTGATCTGCTCGAAGGGTACCTCGGGCACCGAGTCCTGGAGCTTCTTGAGCTCGGTGAGCAAATCCGGCGGCAAGACGTCGGCGCGCGTCGATGCGATCTGACCGAGCTTAACGAAGGACGGTCCGAGATCTTCGAGCACGCGTCGGGCGCGCACGGCCGTGGAGGTCTGCTGCCGCGCTTGGGCGCCACGCGCCTCGTCCTCGGCGGGGATCTCGTCGTCTGCCGTCGGGCCGTGTTCTTTCGCCTTCTTCTCGCGACCGAAGCCGACGCGACGGGCGATTTCTCCGAAGCCGTGGCGCACGAGCACCAGGGAGATTTGGCGAACCCGCGCGATATCACGAGCCGCGTGGACGATGGAGACCATCGCTAGGCGTCGCCGATTTGGCTGAGCCCGGCCGAGAGCCGGGACTTGAGCGCGACCAGATCGAAGCCGCCCGGTCGATTCGACGGGGGACCGACGCGCAGCCCGTGCGCCACGGTCTTGGCATTTTCGCGCGCGACCTGCGATAGCCCGAGGCGGTCGGCCAAGAGCATGAGCACGGCTTCTTCCGCGCCGGCGATGCCACCATCGATCCTCGCGATCCAGGTGGCTGCCGCGTACGTGAACAGGCGGGTGTGGCGGTTCATGTGCACGGTCTCCACCTCGTTCATGGAGAACTCGCGGCCCAGGGCCGCTTCCACCACTTTGAGGTCGTCCGCCGAGAGACCCAGTTGCTGCGCAGCCCCGCGGATCCCTGCCGCCTCGGCGGGATCGACCTTGCCGTCTGCCCATGCCACGGCCACCAGCGCGAGCACGGTGTCCCGCCCGATCTCGAAGCTCATGGGGAGATACTAATGCGAAACCGTGTGTTCAACGCACTCGAATCAAGGTGCCTCGGTCGTAGGGCGAAGGCAGCGCGGCGGTCCAGCCGGCCGGAAGGGTCGGTCCCGTCCAGTTGAACAGGCGTTGCGCGTCCAGCGGGCTCAGGTTGACGCAGCCGTGGCTGCGGATGCGGCCGAAAGAGCGGTGCCAGAACGTCCCGTGCAGGCCGTAGCCCTTCTCGAAATACATGACCCAGGGCACGTCTTGGATGGCGTAGTAGCGGCTGGCCTCCTCGTTCTCGAGGTTGTCCATGTCGCTCGAGAGCAGCTTCACCCAGATCCGATGAGAACCCACGGGAGTGGCCAGGATGCTCTTGCCCTTGCCCTTGCCGGTGGAGACAAGAGTCGCGAACACCGGCCGCTCGCCTTCGTAGGCGGTCAGCACTTGATTGGCGATGTCCACGTCGATCCAGCGTTCACCGGCCGCGGCGTCGCCCGGAATCGGGGCGCTGGTCGGGGCGCGCACGTCACGATCGCTGACCCAGCGCCCCTCTCCGATTCGGAACCAGCGATGCTCCTTCTTTTCGACGGTGTCGAGCACCTCCAGGCGCTCCCACTGCGGTCGAACCTCGGACTTCGAGCGGGTGCCCCCGGGTTTGTCGAAGACTTCGGCGCGATCGGCAAAGACCCAGGCCTGGTTCAGCTTGCCATCGGCGATCTCGGCCCCTTGGAAGGGAAGCGCGCGGGCCGGCCCGAGATCGCGCAGTGGAACCCAGAGGTTCTTGGTCGTGAACGCGAAGGGATCACCGCCGCGCTTGGCCACATGGACGACGGCGATGGAGAACCCGGGTTCGAGCTCGGCATCGGGCGCGACCTCCTCCGCCATCGACAGCGTGCGGTAGCCCAGCGCGCCGTTGCGGCCGACGAAGTGGTAGCGGTAGGGCAGGCCCTCGGGCATCGAGAGCGGCGTGCGCCGCGCGGCCACGGCAGGATCGCTCGAGAGGCGAACGCGATCCTGACACACCCACGCGAGGGGGCCGACCATCAACCAGTAGCCGCGGCACCCGGCGCCGCGCTTCGCCGCATAAAGCGGCAGCCGAGCACCCATCTCGGCGGAGCCGCGCCGCGCGGCGCGGGGGTTGGGGCGCAGATACAGCGGCTCGTCTTTCTCTGGGATCTCGACGCTCGCGATGCGTGTCGGCACCGGGACGCCTCCCTCTATCCATGGGAGCGACTGGGCAAAGGCCGGTCGGAGCCAGGCGAAGGCGGTGAGCAAGAGCGCGACGCGGCGCATGGTTGAAGTTTAGCGCGCTGGTGCCCGGCGCGAGAACTTACGTGGAGAGCAGCCGCCCGAGGCTCGGCAGCTCGATGCCGTGCTGCTCGCCGAGCTCCAGGATCTCAGCGCCGATCCGGCGATGCTGGTCACCGAGCTTGTCCCCGAAGTGGGTATCCACGAAGCGGGTGGCTCGGGGGAAAAGCCTCACGAGCAGCAAAAAGGCGCCGCGCAGCGTGCGTGGCGTCAACGCTCGGAGCGCCATGGCAACCGCCGTGTCGATGGGACCTACCTCGCGGGCCAGTTGGAGGGTTTCGCGCGTCGCGCGCGCCCCCAACTCCGCCAGCGGCGCGTCGCGGAGCAGCTCGTCGATGCCGCCCGCCCGGCTCACCGCCACGGTGATCGGAAAGAACGCCATGGTCAGGGCCGGATTTCTCGTCCGAACGTCGGGCGCGAGGCGAACGGGCAGCTTGGAGTCGACCAGCGCCTGGACCAGGCCGGCGACCTCGGGCGCGCCGGGTTCGAACAGGCTGGGCGAGAGCCGGAACGCCCAGTAGTCGTCGGTGCCGTCGGCCCGAGCGCTCGCCGCCAAGCTGGGCATTGCCACAAAGCACCGACCGGACGTCCACTCGCTCACCCGCTGGAGCGTCAGCGGCAGGAGCGGCGTGAGCGAGACCAGGGGCACCGCCGGTCCTCTGCGGATCAGGCCTTCGATCGAGTCATCGAGTTGATCCACGCGGACGGCGAGCAGCACCAGAGCCGCGTCCTGCGGGATGTCGATCGCTCGGACGGGGGATCTGATCTGGCGCCTTCGCCGGTCTCCGTTGCGTCGCTCGATGACGAAGGGCGTGGTCTCGTCGGCCCGTGAGGGACGAACGACGAAGGTGACGCGTTGGCCGGCGTCGGCGAGAAGCACGCCGAAGACACGGCCCAGGGCTCCAGCGCCGATGACCGCAACGTGCATGCCCGACGACCTCGTTCAGCTGCTGGCGCGGCGCCGGTCAGGCGTAGCTGAAGCTGAGCTCGTGATCGCAGACCTTGAAGTGGTCGCCTTCGTTGATCACTTTGCGCTGCACGCGCTGCCCGTTGTACTCGACACCGTTGGTCGAACCCATGTCCACGATGTAGTACTGCCCGTTCAAGTACTCGACCATGGCGTGCTGTCGCGACACGTTCGGATCCTTGATCGTCAAGTCGCTCGACTGCTTGCCGCGGCCGATGATGAATCGGTCCTTGGTGATCGGGAAGCGCTCGCCGGAATAGTAGATGTTGAGCGTGCCGTAGGACTGCTGCGCCGGCGGTGGCGGCGGAGCCGAGCGCGGCAAGGGTGGCGGCGGCGGCGGCCCGCCGCGGCTCAGGGTTGGAGGTCCCGGCGGTGGCGGAGGCGGCGGTCCAGCGCCTCGGGGAGGGGCCGGCGGCGGAGGAGGCGGTCCGGGTGGCGGAGGCGGAGGAGGCGGTCCCGCTGTTGCAGGCGCCCGGCGCGCCACCGACCCGCCGGTCGTGGCCGGAGGAGGAGGTGGGGGTGGTGGTGGTGGGGGTGGTGGCGCTCCGGCGTTCGACGAGAACGCGGCGCGGGGCGGCGGAGGCGGCGGAGGCGGCACCGACGCGCGGGCCTGCGGGGGCGGCGGCGCGGGCGCCGAGGGCCGCGCCGCGGCCGCGGGCATCGGGGGCGGCCCACCGGCTGGCGGCGGCGGAGGCGGCGGCGCACCCATGGTCGCGGGGACTGCCGTGCTGCTGTAACCACGCTGGCGCGCGTACTGCTTCATCGCGTCGTTGATCAGGTAGTCCACGGAGCATTCGAGCTCGCGCGCCATCTGTTCGAACTTGTGCCAGAGCGATTCGCGGCACTGAAACGTACGCGGGGCTTTCTTGTTCGGATCCGACGATTCCATCACTTGCCCTTGGTTTCGTCCTTCTTGCCCACCGCGCGCTTCTCCATCGCTGGCTTGACGCAGTATTGGGCGAAGTCTCCGACAGTCTTGATTTCCTTGAGCTCTTGGCTCTTGCCCTCACCCACGCCGCACTGCCACTCGCAGTCCTCGGCGCCTTCGCTGCAGCTGGGCACCTTGGCGCGATCACTCATCAGGCCCTCGATCTTCGAGAGGTCCGGCTTGCCGCCCCACTCGTAGTAGAACCCGAGTGCGCTGAGACGTACGGGCACCGCCTGATCGCGCCCCAACAGCCGTCGCACGGAACTCTCGGGCTTGTCCTTGCCCTTCATCTCGCCGATCAGCGCGCCGTAACGCAGCGGCTCGGTGAGGGCCATGTGCCGGACGCTCGCGAGCTTGCCCATGAACTCGTCGAGCTGGGACGTGTCGCTCATCTTCAGCACGAGCTCGGCCGCTACCCAGCGGATCTTCCAGTTGTCGTTGGAGAAGAGCCCGTAGAGCCGCTCGACGACCTGCTTGCGAGGCAGCTCACCGACCCGTCGGAGCGCGATGTCTCGCACCGTGAGGGGGGTGTCTGCCCCCGACGCGATGTCGAGGATGCTCGTGACGTGCTTGGCGTCGTGTTTGTCGAGGTTGCCCTCGAGGGCTGCCAGGGCCGCGGCACGCCGCTTCTCGTTCTTGTCGTTCTTGGCGAAGTCGAGAAGGTATTCGACGGCCGGCGGTTGGCCGACCTTCTTCATGGAGGCGAACACGCGGAGCAGCTCTTCTTCTTGATACTGATCGAGCTGCGCCTTGAACTGCTCGGGGTTGGGGTTCAGCTTGCTCGCCTTGTTCGCGGCATCGACCAAGGGCGACTTCTGCTGGACCCAGTGATCCGAAGAGATGTCCTTCGCGATGGCCACCAGCTGCTGGCTGCCGGCCGCTTTGGTCTTGGCATCACCCAGCTCGGCGATGAGATCTGCCATTCGGTCCAGCTTCTTGGCCCCCGGCACGACCTGCGGGGGCAGGCGTGCCACACCCTCGGAGCCGAGGAATCGCAACACCTGCTCCACCCCGTAGAGCTGGGAAGATTCTTCGAGGCGATCCGCGAAGTTGGTCATCGACCAATCGATCAAGGCGACTCGCAGGCGTTGTTTGATCTCTTCGCTCTGAACGAGGGTTCCCTCGTTGTGCGTGAGCAGAGCGTAGGCCGCGTCTTTGTGATCGAAGCTGGGATCGGCCGGGGCTGTTTGCCCGGCCTGAGCCTTCGGCGGCTCCTTCTTCATTTCGGCTTCGAGACGCGGCACCATGCGCGACACGATCTTTTCACGCACGGCAGGCGGTATCGACTCGAGTGCGCTGAGCAGCCCCGGTTGGTCGTCTTGCCCGTTGATGCCGATGCGCCGACCGCCTCGGGCCTTCATGCGCACCATGCCCATGGCCGCTTCGACGCGGATCTCGAGCGGATACTTGTCGTGTGTCAGCACCGCGACGAGCTTGCGTGGCCCTTGAGCCGTGGTCGTCCATCGATCGATGTCGTCGTTGCTCGTGCGGCACCCCTGGGAGGCCGCTCCGATGCCGATCGCAGCACCGAGGGTGACCAGCTGGAGCGTGCGTGCCCAACTTGCGCCGAGCTTCGCCGAGAACCTTTTCGTTTTCGCGTACCTTGCCATTCGAGGGGCCCGCCCGAGTTGCTTCTGGATCGAAGAGGCAGGAGTGTACAGGTTCGGCCGAACCCGACTCAAGGGAACGGCGGACTTCCGGGCTGAAGATTTCGGTACTGAACGGGCGTCGGGTGGGCCAGTCCGCAGCTTATTTTCCCAGTCTGGGTACCTGATGTAGGTCAGTACCCTACATGGGCGCCCGACCCTTTTCGCCACGCCGCGCGCCAGCGCCGGAGCCGCCCGCCGCAGCGGAGCGCGCGCCGAGTTCGCCGACCCTGTCCGCCCGGAGGGGCCGCGAGGCCGCCGCCCTGCTGCTGTTCGCGGTGTCCTGCTTCCTCTGCCTCGCGCTGGCCAGCTTCCGGCTCGACCTGAACGACCCCACCGTCATTGGTCGCGACTGGGTCGGTCCGGTGGGAGCATTCGTCGCCAGCATCCTCGTCCGCGCCTTCGGCGTCGTTGCCTGGCTCGTGCCGCTCGAGATCGCGCTCATTGGGCTGCCGCTCCTGCGACGCAGAGACATCGGGTCCGCCAGCCTCCGAGTGGCCGGCGATCTGGTACTGGCCATCGTCATCGCCTCGCTCGTCCGCGTGGCCGCGCCCGAGCTCCTGGTCTTCGGACGGGTCCCGTCCGGCGGCAACGTTGGGCTGGTGTTCGGCGAGCTGGCGCGCGGCCTGTTCTCGTCGGTCGGTTCCTTCCTGGTGGGTGGGACGGTCGTGGGTTTGATCCTGATCGGGCGCAGCAGCTTCTCCTTCATTGGCCTGGTGCAGAAGACCGGGGTGATCCTCGCCATCGTCGCCGAACGCGCGCGGGCCACGTCGCGGCGCATGGGCATCGCATGGCTAGAGGCTCGGGAGCTGCGCAAAGAGGAGAGGGCGCAGCGCATCGAAGCCGCCGCACCGCAGATCACCTCCCATGAAACCGACGAGGCGATCATCGCGCAGCTGATCGACGATGAACTCTTCGGACCCCCGGAGACCACATGCACGCCTCCGATCGCCGTCTCCACCGCGCTTCGCCGAGCTCGAGCGGGTGGTCCGGTCGAGGCGCTGCTCACCCCGGCGGCGAGCCCGGTGGACGTGGTCCCTTCGCCGGTCCCGGTCGAGGCCGCCAGCCCCCCGACCCCGGAGTTGGCCGAGGTCGCCCTGGCAGAATCCGCCGAGCCACCCCCGGCGCGCGCGAAGGTCGACAAAGCGAAGACGGCGCCAGCGGGGCTCGTCATCGTCGAGTCCCACCAAGCCAAGGTCGTGAAGGTCGGCAGCGGGCCGAGCCCGCGAAACACCCCGGGCTACGCGTTTCCGGCGGCGAGCCTCCTCGCCGTCTCCACTCACGTGCAGAGCGATGTCGACAAGGAGCGCATCCGTCAGAACGCGTCGCTGCTCGAGAAGACCCTCGCAGACTATGGCGTGTCCGTGCGCGTCGAAGAGGTCCACCCCGGACCGACCGTCACCATGTACGAAGTCGCGCCCGAGCCCGGGACCAAGGTCAGCAAGGTCGCGAGCCTCGCCGACGACCTCGCGCTCGGACTGTCGCGAACGGTGCGCATCGTCGCGCCCATCCCAGGAAAGAACCGCATCGGCTTCGAAATCCCCAACGACGAGCGGATCCCGGTCAATCTGCGCGAGCTGATTGAAGACAAACACTTCGCGAAGCTGGCCGAGAAGGCCCCGCTACCGGTGGTGCTCGGGCGCGACATCGTCGGCGTGCCGTTCTATGCGGATCTCGCGTCCATGCCCCACGTGATCGTGGCCGGCGCGACCGGGGCCGGCAAGAGCGTCGGCCTCAACGTGATGCTCTCGAGCCTGCTCTTCTGTCGCAGCCCCGAAGAGCTACGCTTTCTCATGATCGACCCCAAGGTGGTCGAGTTGGCGCCTTTCGACGGCATTCCGCACATGCTCTTGCCGGTCGTCACTGACATGAAGAAGGCCGCGACGGCGCTCAAGTGGGCCGTTGACGAGATGGAGCGCCGCTACCAACTCTTCGCCAACGCCGGCACCAAGAACATCGCGACCTACAACGCATGGGTGAAGCGGGTCGTGTCTGGCGAGGCGCCTGCACCTGCGCCTGACGAGGTGGAAGCGCTTGCGCCCGACGGATCGATGGTCAGCGTTCCGGTCGCCAAGGACGGCTCCGACGGCAAGCTCTTGCCGCACAAGCTGCCCTATATCGTGATCGTCGTGGACGAGTTCGCCGATCTCATGATGCAGCAGGGCAAAGAGGTCGAGGTGTGCGTCGCGCGCCTGGCTCAAAAGGCCCGCGCGGCGGGCATGCACGTCGTGCTCGCGACGCAGCGCCCGAGCGTCGACGTGATCACCGGCATGATCAAGGCGAACTTCCCGTCGCGCATTGGCTTCCGCGTCGCGCAGAAGGTCGACAGTCGTACCATTCTCGACGAGCAAGGCGCCGAGCTGTTGCTCGGCAAAGGCGACATGCTGGTCAAGCTGAACGGCGCGACCGACACGCGACGAGTCCAGTGTCCCTTCGTGAGCGAAGAAGAGGTCGCCGCGCTCACCGACTTCGTGCGCCGGCAGGGGAGCCCGATCTACCACGAAGAGATCCTGGCCGCCGGCGACGACGCGGACGGAGAAGAGGCCGACGAGGCCATCGATGCGCGCTTCGAGGAGGCCGTCCGGATCGTGCAGGAGACACGCCGGTGTTCCACCTCCTGGCTTCAGCGAAAGATGACCGTCGGCTACAATCGCGCGGCCAAAATCGTCGAGGTCATGGAGCGCCGGGGTCTGGTGGGGCCGCCGAACGGGGCAAAGGATCGCGAGATCCTGATGCCTCCGCCCTGAATGACGCTGCTCGTTTTGCCGCAGGCCGCGCCGTCGGCCTATGATTCCGAGGCCCGAATATGTCCGCGCCGGACGACGTGATCCCGATCCCGCTCGACGAAGACGACGACGACGTCGCGTGGGCGCTCCAAACGGCCGCCGTGCAGTGGCGCCGAGGTGCGAAACCCGATGCCGTGTTGTGGCTGCGTCGGGCGGTCGAGTCGGCCATGGAGGTCGGCCACGCGCAGCGCGCAATGCAGATCAATGCGCAGATCGCCGGCGTCGAAGAGCGACTCGTCGACGACGTGTTTGCTTCGCCGCCTGCCCCCGTCGAGACGGAGACCTCGGTCGCGGACAGCCTGCTCGGCTCCGCCTCCTCGAACGTTCGTGCGAGCATCGACGTCGAGTTCGACGAGGACGTGGCGACCGAGATCGTGTCGACGGCCGGCGTGCCGGGGTTGGGCTCGAGCATTCCGCCTCCGCCCGTGGCTCCGCCCACTCTGCCCGCCGAGGGCAAGAGGCGCCGCGCGCGCCCACCGCCTCCGCCGTCGGCCACCGCCAAGGTGGCATCCGCGCCGCCGCCGCCGCACCTACCCAGGCCAATAGGGGCCGCGCCCGTTGGCGTGCCCGCGGAAGTCTTCGAGGCGCCCACCGTGAGCCCCGGGGCGGTGCCCGAGTCGGAGATGCCCTCGCCGGACTCGTCTCCGACCGTCAGCACGACGGAGGCCGAGATCCTCGGGTCGGTGTCCTTCGAGGGCGGTGACGGGGACGGCGAGCAGGACCTCGACGTATTGTTGCGCGCAGCCGCCGGGCCGCCTTCGCACGAAATCCCGGCCGGGGCCCCCGAGCTTGAAGTCGGCGGCGAGGCCCCACCGACTCCGAGCGAGGGCACGGAAGCGAGCCTCGGAGGCGTCAGCCTCGCGGACGTCGCCGGTTTGCAGGATCTGCCCCCGGAGGCCCAGGCCGAGTTGGTGCGGGTCGCTCGGATCGAGAGCTTGGACGTCGACGAAGAGGTGAGCGCGTTCGCGGTCGCGTTGGTCGTCGAAGGTTGGACCAGCGTCATGGCGTCGATTGCCGACGTGCCCTGCGCCCTGGCGCAGGTGGGAGACGTGGTCTTCACCCGCGGCACCTTCGACGAGAGCGTCTCGCTGCGAGTGGTGGCCGGCGAGAGCGACACCAAGGTCGCGGTGTGGGACGAGGCGGCTCTCGCGAGCGCGACCTCGGCCTGTCCCTGGGTTGCGGACGAGCTGCGGCTGGTAGCCGATCGCTTTCAAGCTCTCGCTGGCGCCACCATGGGCCCGCTGGGTGAGCGACTCGACGAAGCGTTGCGCCAGATGGTCACCAGTCGCTGCGAGGTCCGGGCATTCATGGCGGGCGAAGGCATCGTCACTTCGGGCAGCCCCGTGCCCGGCATGTTCATCGTCGGCGGAGGAGTGATCGAGCTCATTGCGGGTGAGGACGTGGTCGGCGAGCTCGGGCCCGGCGAGTTCCTATTCGCCACCTCGGTCATGTCGGCGTCGGTGGCTCCCATGGGCGCCCGCGCCGGCCCCAGCGGCGCCCTGCTGCTGTTCGCGGAGCGCCACGCGGCGCACGAGCTGATGGTCAGCGTGCCGCCATTGCTCGAGATCCTCGCCGGCTGACGCCTCGCTGAGAGGGCCGCTCGACCTCCCACACCAGCGCCTGGTTGCCTTGCGCTCCCGCGAATCTGAGGCCGATCCAGCTCGCGGTCTTCGACAACGTCGGCCGCCCGTCGCCGTGGGTCTGGGGGAAACGGATCCGGTAAGCGCTGCGCCAGGGGGTCGTGTACGGGAAGTAGGTGCGCTCGATGGCGCCCGGCTTCTTGATCGCTTCGATCTCTGCGGGGGCGGTCTCGTTGCCCTGGTCGTCGATCAGCCGCACGATCCAGGCTGGGTTGTCGGCCATCAGGTCGCCCCACTTGTGCCGCTGCGCGTAGAGGGCGACGTAGAACGTGTGCGCGGTCCGGCTCTCGGCCAGCGAGCGTTCGAGCAACGAGCGCCGCTGATCGACGGTCAAGCGATAGTCGTCGGCGTAGCGGACCACGTAGGCCCAGCGGAAGTCCCACGACTCGTAGGTCGCGGTGACGCTCAGCACGTTGTCGAGCTCGGTCGCGGTCACCAGATTGTCGCTGCGAGTCCAGCGGTCGAGCACGATTTCGTAGTCGGTCGGAGCGTACTCGCGGGGGCCCTCGGCGAGGGGAACCTTGGGGTTCGAACACGCCGCGAGCAGGGAGGCTCCCAGCAGAGATCGCAACGCTGCGCAGATGCATCGAGGGCAAGCGTAGCGCCTGAGCGAGGTCATTTGTAGTTTGCGGCCCCCGCGCGGCCGTCGGCAGGCCCGGCCGGGGCGCGGACCAGCACGCCCTGGTCGAGGGCTTTCCGCATGACTCGGTGGGTCGCTTCGTGCCCGGGGCGCCGCGCCCAGACGCATCCGAGCGGAGGGCCGCCGTACAAATACAGGTCGCCCATCAGATCGAGGAGCTTGTGGTGCGCCAGCTCCCCGTCGGCCAGCGCCGCCGAAGGGGCCAGGGCCCGGCCCTGCGCGTCGAGGACCACGACCGCGGCCGGGTCCACGTGGCGCGCACGTCCCCGGGCTCGCAGCCGCTCAGCGTCCGACTCGAAGCCGAAAGTCCGAGCGCGAGCGATGGTGCTCACGAAGTGGCCGACATCCTCGACGCTGTGCTCGGCGCGCATGCTGGCGGGGTCACCCGGAAACTCGACCTCCACCTCCAGCCGCAATCCAGCGGCCGGCTCGAAGCGATACCGGCTCGAGCCATGCACGATCTCCGCGCGCTGCGCCACGACCAGCGGCGGCGGGTCGCGCCGCGGCGCGAGAAGCGACAGCGCCCGCGCGAGCTCGTGCGCGCAGCCGTCGAGCAACGGGACCTCGGACCCCGGCAGCGACACGAGCAGACCACTGCGCACGCCGAGACCCGCGAGCGCCGCGAGCAGATGCTCGCACACGTCGACTTCGTGGCTTCCGCGACGCGCCTTCAGGCAGACGCCCTGATCCGCGCGGACGACCTCGAGCTCCTCGATGCTGGCCTGGTCGGGTCCCAGCCGAAACAACAAGGGGCCGGGGCGCGCATCGAAGCGCACGCTGGTCGGCGCGCCCGAGTGCATGCCCCGCCCGTGGAGCTCGACGTAGCCGCTCACTTTCCGCGGATGTCGAAGACGCTCACCACCGCGATCAACGCCAGAAGCATCAAGAGACCAACGGCGTGCACGTGGGCCTCGATTTTGGCGTTCGGTCGCCGGCGTGTCACGGCCTCGTAGGACAAGAACATCAGGCGGCCGCCGTCCAGTGCCGGGAATGGGAGCAGGTTGAAGCCGCCCAGATATGCGCTCAAAAGGCCGAGCAAAAACAGGTATTCTGCCGCGCCTTGTTCGGCGGCGCGGCTCGTCTCTCGCACGATGCCCACCGGGCCGGAGACCTCGGGCTTCTCTCGACCGGTGATCATTCGGCCCAGCCCCACGACCAGCGCCTCGACGACCTTCGCGGGGTGGATGATGGACTCGACGGCGGCTTCTCTTACGCCCAGCGCGGGCACGGCGGACACTGGGCGAACGCCGATCTGGCCGCCACCGGACTTCGCCTTGGGCTCGGGCACGAGCTCGATGCTCTTCTGCTCGCCGCCCCGATCCACGACGATGTTCATCTTCTGATTTGCGCGCGGCAGTACCAGCTCGGGGATCTGCTCCCAGCGCTCGATCTTGGTGCCGTCGATGCTGAGCACCTTGTCGCCGTTCTGCATTCCAGCGCGCTCGGCCGCGCCCTCCTTCATCACGTGGATTCGGGTCGGTTCACCGCCAATCAAGAACGCCACGAAGAAGAACACGGAGGCAAACAGGTAGTTGGCCAGTGGCCCGGCGACGATGGCCGAGATGCGCCCCAGGAGCGAGGCGTTGGCGTAGCTGCCCTTGTCGTCGGGATCGATCTCCTCGAGGGGGTTCATCCCGGCAATTTGCACGTAGGCCAAAAAGGGGATCAGCGCGATCTGGTACACGGTATCGCTGCCGCGCGGTTGGTGCTTCCACAGCGCGGGCCCGAAGCCGATGCTGAATCGGATCACGCGCATGCCGAAGGCCCGTGCCGCCAGCAGATGTCCGCCTTCGTGAATCACCATCAGAAGGGCCAGGCCGAGGATGCTGATGAGGATGGTCACCGGAGGGTTTTCTATAGCCTTCCCGGCCGCGACCCGCCACGTTGGCCCGCTCAGATTGGGCTTTTCGTGGCCTGGGCGCCCGGTTCAGAACACGAAGGACGCGCCCAGGCTCAGCGCTGGGAAGCCAACGCGCGCCGTCAGTGCGATCTTGTCGCTGAAGTGAAAACGGCCGCCGCCGTAGAAGGCGGGCCGGATCCCCTTGGCGTTGCCCAGCCAGAAGCCGCCACCGGGCTCGCCGAAGACGCTCCAGCTCCGGCTGAGCCAGAAGTTCCACTGCATCACCACGGGCACCCACACCGCCTGGTGCTTGCTCTGGAACGCGATCCAATCGAAGCCGAAGCCCAGGCCCACCGTATTGTTGATCGTCTTGATGAACCCGTTGTCGACGAGCTCGATGGTGGCGCGCAGTCCGGGGCCGTAGCCCTTGCTCGCCTTCGCGCCTGGAGGATCGAATCCGAAGAAGAAATGCGGCTCGACCTCGACGCTGTAGTCCGGGTGTCGGCCGGGGTGCTTGATCACCAGCTGGTCCGCGCGAGCCTCCGCGACGTGAGCGAGCAACGCGCCCACCACGGTGATCAGGGTCGCGGCCGTTTTCTGCATTGATTCTCCCGTTTTCGCTCATCCCCGCGGGGTTGTCGAGTCCCGTTGCCCGGCACCGCGCCCGCTGCTAGCTTCCGCCCCCCCGAACCGGGGAGCCGTCTGGCCCGTGCCGCGGCTCGGGCCGCGCGCGCGCAGGTCCCGAGAGAGGTGTTCCAATGACTCAGCCCAATCTGCCTGGTGCCGCCGAACAGCCCACCAACCTCCAGCTCCAAGGTGGCGCCGCCATCGTCGCCCCGGTCAGCGCCTTCCCCGGAGGCGTTCCCGGAAACGCGCTCGTGGTGTTGCCGCTCTCGAAGCCCTCCGACGAGCTGCTCGAGTCGATCAAGAACGGCCCCGTCGCCATGGAGGTCGAGCAGATGTGGAAGCTGCTCGGCTTCAACGGCCCCGCGGTGCAGGTGCAGGATGCAGAGGGTCGTCCGATCGCCATCGGCCTCGAAGATCTGCTCTCGGGTCTCGAGAAACACTGGAGCGAGAACAAGGACGATCTGAACCGCGGCCGGCTCTTCGCCCAGGAGCTGATGAAATACAATCGCTTCGAGCGCGCCGAAAAGGTGCTGGCGAAGGTCGTCGCGTCGGGCGGTACCGGCGAGGACTGGCTGGGTCTCGGCATCGCGCAGATGCAGCAAGAGAAGTGGGACAAGGCCGAGGCCACCCTCAAGGGAGCGCTCAATCTCATGGCGGACAACCCGTACCCCGCCCTGCACCTGGCCAAGGTCTCGAAGGGCAAGGCCGACAAGGCCGCCGAGCGCGAGTGGATTCAGCGAGCGATCAACACCGACACCGGCTGCGTCGACGCCTGGGCCTACCTCTACGCGCACGTCCGCGAGAACGAGAACGAAGAGGCGGCGCTGAAGGCCGTGGCCGACTTGGCCGACGCCGAGACGCACAAGCGTTCGTCTGCGCCTTACGTCGCGCTCCAGGGCTTCTATTCCGGCGAAGAGAGCACTCGCGACAAGGCCATCGAGCTCGCGAAGAAGGCCGTCGCGCGCAACGAGAAGGACACTCTCGCGTTGATCTCGCTGTCCGCGCTCTATGGACAGTCGGGCGACCTGGACCAGGTGATCGGCCTGCTCTCCAAGCACGAAAACTCCATGGTGAACGACGTGCGTCTCGCCAACAATTATTTCGAGGCGTTGTTCCAAGCTCGTCAGATCGACAAGGTGACGAAGCTCTTGAACGCGCTGGCAGGCTCGTCGAACCGCGAAGTAAAGCAGTTTGCCATCGAGCGATCGCGCGCGGTCGCTCAGTTCCTCCAGCAGCAACAGCAGCAGCTGGCGGCCGCCGGTCAGTCCTGAGCGCAGCTGCCGCCGCAGCGAAGATCTTGGCCGCGAGGGTCGCCCTCCGCTGAAATCATCGCGTGGATCCCGGAGACCTGCTCGCAGGCAAGTACCGACTCGTCCGGCGCCTGGGCATCGGCGGCATGGCCGAGGTGTGGGCGGCGACCAACGTCTTGATGCGGCGGGACTTCGCCATCAAATTCATCCTGCCCGCCCTGGCGGACAACGACGAGGCGGTGAAACGCTTCTTCCAAGAAGCGCAGGCCGCCAGCCGGGTGCGCCATCCGAGCATCGTGGACGTGGTGGACGTCGGTCATGAGCCCGGCGGCCAACCCTTCTTGGTGATGGAGCTGCTGGCCGGCGAGAGTCTCGAGTCGCGTATCGCGAGAGAGGGTGCCCTCGGCGATCTCACCACCTCCATCGTCCTGTCGCAGATCGCCCGGGGTCTCGAGCTCGCGCACCGTGCTGGCGTCGTGCACCGTGACCTGTCCACCGCCAACGTCTTCCTGGCGACCGACGCCCACGGTGGCGAACCCTTGCCCAAGATCCTGGACTTTGGCGTGAGCAAAATCCTGAGCCCGGGCTTGGAAGCCCGGGTCAAGACCGGGAGCGGCGCGGTGCTCGGCTCCCCCGCCTACATGAGCCCGGAGCAGGCGCGTGGCGCCGAAAACGTAGACGCGCGCACCGACGTGTGGACGCTCGGGGTCCTCCTGTACGAGTGCTTGACTGGCGCTCCGCCCTTTCGCGGCTCCAACTACAACGCGCTGATGCTCGCCATCATCAGCGCTCCCCACGTACCGGTGTTGCAGACGCGTCCGCGCGTCGATCCGGTGCTCGCGCGCCTGGTGGAAGGCTGCCTGGTCAAGGATCGTGAGGCCCGAGTGCAGTCCGCCCTCGAAGTCGCGGAGGTACTCGAGGGAGTCGCGAGGGCGCTCTCGCATCCGAGCCGCGTTGGCGGACAGATGCGCCGAGCCACCGATCGCTTGTCGTCGATCCAGCCAAGCGTCTCCATCGGCGTCCTTCCAAAGGGCGCGCGACTTCCGTCGACGGCCTTTCCGGTTGGCGTGCGTTGCTGGCAGTTCATCACGCGACGGGCGCCGCCCGGGGGTCTGATGGTGGGGGGCGCCATCGGTGGCACCGCCGTGGGCCTGGCGATGGGCGTGGCAATAGCGGCAAGCTCGGTGCCCGAGCGACGCGAGCTGGCGCCTCCGGTGGCCGCCGCGGAGCTGCCTCGAAGCGCCGACCCCGTAGTCGATGCGCCCCGCGTGCTGCTCGACCCGTCCGGCGAAGAGCCAGACTTGGTGACCGCGACAGCGCGCGCGCTCGGCGTGAAGAAGAAGTTGCCCAAGGCCCAGCGACCCGCGTCGACGGCTGTCGCCGAAGCGCCGCGCAAGAACCCGTATTGACCCGCCGGCGGCGTTGACAACCTCGGATCGGCGGCCACATGCTCCGGCGCATGCGAGGTTCGATCTGGGGCTGGGGCGGGTTTCTGTGCGCGGTGCTCGGCGGAGGACTGGGTGCGGGGTGCGGCGATGACGACAGCGCCAGCAGCCCAGGCACTGGCGGTGCCGCGGGCGCTGGCGGTGGTGGGCCCGCCACCTGCGCCGCTTACTGCGACACGATCATGGCGGCCTGCACCGGCGCGAGCGCGCAGTACGGTGCCAAAGACATGTGTCTCGAGAGCTGCAGCTCCTTTCCGGCGGGGACCCCGGGCGATCAAAGCGGCAACAGCCTCGAGTGCCGCGCCCTCCGCGCCAGCAAAGCGAAGGCAACGCCCTCTCAATGCCCGCAGGCAGGTCCTGCGGGTGATGGCGCCTGCGGCACCAACTGCGACGGCTACTGCAGCTTGATGATCAAACATTGCGCCGGCTCCTACGCGAGCGCGAGCGACTGCGTGACCGCCTGCGCCACCATCTCTGGCGCCACGACCGCGGGCTACGACACCGGGACCAAGACCGGTGACAGCCTCTTCTGTCGCATCTATCACGCGACCGCAGCATCCATGGACCCCTCGACGCACTGCGACCACGCCAAGCTCAATCCCACCGCGGCCTGTTTGTGAGAGCGCTTCGATTCTTTGGCATGGCTTTGATGGCACTCGGCGCCTGCGCCGATCACGACCCCGCCGTGGATCGAGCCGGCCCCGGGCCGATCCCGGACGCCGGGACCGCCTGCAACCTCGAGCTCGAGCCCAACGCCGAGCTGCCCTGCGACGTCGCGGAGATCATGAAGACCCGCTGCCAACGCTGCCACCAGAGCCCGGCAACGAACGGCGCGCCCTTCCCGCTCTTGGTCTACGCCGACCTGCTCGCGGACTACGGCGGGCCCCTCTACGAGGCCGCGTTCAAGGCCGTGAAGACCGACTTCATGCCCTATTGCGCCGAGGGCACTTCCTGCGCGGGTTCGGTGAAGGACGGCCCCGTGGAGCCGCTTTCCGCGGCGCAGAAATCCACGTTGCTGGACTACCTGAAGTGCCCACAGCCGGCCTTCGGGCAGAGCTGCCCTCCCTGAGGACAGGCAACGTCCGACCCGCCGAGGCGATCAGTTGACATCTGAACAGCCGCACAGTATCTGTCGCACATCGATGCTCGGCGCGGTGCCGAGACCGCCCTTCGGTGGGAGCCTTTGGGCTCTCGACCGCAGGGACCAGTGTCGAAAGCGAACAGGTTCGGGAGGCGCAGATGATGGACGACAAGCAGAAGAGCAAGGCCCTCGAGGTCGCAATTGCCAGTGTCGAGAAAGAGTTCGGCAAGGGCGCCATCATGCGTCTCAAGGACGGCGAGACCATCGGCGGTGACATTTCGGTCGGTGCCAACAGGCTCCCTCGGGCTCGACGTCGCCCTTGGCATCGGCGGCTATCCCGCGCGGTCGCATCATCGAGGTCTTCGGACCGGAGTCGAGCGGCAAGACGACGCTGACCCTGCACGCCATTGCCAACGTGCAGCGCCACGGTGGCGTCGCAGCGTTCATCGACGCCGAGCACGCGCTCGACGTCAACTACGCCAAGAAGCTCGGCGTAAAGACGGACGAGCTGCTCATCAGTCAGCCCGACTACGGTGAGCAGGCGCTGGAGATCGGCGAGATGCTGGTGCGTTCCGGTGCCGTCGATCTGGTGGTCGTCGACTCGGTCGCGGCGCTGGTTCCCAAGGCCGAAATCGAAGGCGACATGGGCGACTCGCACGTGGGCCTGCAGGCACGCCTGATGAGCCAGGCGCTGCGCAAGCTGACCGGCTCGGTCTCACGCTCGAACTGCATCATCTTCTTCACCAACCAGATCCGCATGAAGATTGGTGTCATGTTTGGCAGCCCTGAGACGACGTCGGGCGGCAACGCGCTCAAATTCTACGCATCGGTTCGCCTCGACGTGCGCCGGATCGGCGCCATCAAGGAAGCTTCGACCCAGCCCGGCAAGGACATGCAAGTGGTGGGCAACCGCACTCGCGTGAAGGTCGTGAAGAACAAGATGGCGGCACCGTTCCGCGAGTGCGAGTTCGACATTCTGTACGGTCAGGGCGTGTCGCGCTCCGGCGAGATCCTCGACATGGGCGCCGACGCGAACATCGTTCAGAAGAGCGGCTCTTGGTTCTCGCTCGACGGCGAGCGCATTGGACAGGGGCGCGATGCGGCGCGGACCTACCTCGAGCAGCACCCGGCTCTGTTGACCAAGGTTGAGACGAAGGTGCTCGAGGCCAGCGGCATCCGGCGCCTCCTCACGGTAACCCCTGAAGCCAAGGCCGAAGCCAAGGCTGAAGCCAAGGCCGAAGCCAAGGCTGAAGCCAAGGCCGAAGCCAAGGCCGAAGCCGCTCCCGCCAACGGCAGCTCGAAGTCCGCGGCGGCAGCGCCCGGGAAGCGGCCTGTCGCCCAGCGGCCGAGCTGAGCCGGCGCCACCAACAGGAGAGCAGGGGCGCCGAGGGGCGGTGGGGCGCCCCTGCGTCCACAGCCTGTGGATAACCCGTTGAGAAGGTCCTGAGGACCCGGGGACAGATTGATGCGGATCCGGGCCGTGTTGACCACTGGGCCGCCGGGATCGTGAGCGTCGGCGCGCACTTAGGACGACTTCACAATCGGGCTCCGAGAGCCCCGATAAGCGCCCGTAACCTCAAAGAAAAACTCTGTTCCTTGACGCACCCGATCGTGCCCCATACCCGTAGATCAGTGACCTCCCGACGCGCCATCAGCTTCCCGTGGATCGTTGCCCCGGCGCGTCTGGCGAAGGGCCGTCCCTCAGTAGGTTCGGCCCCGCGCATGTCGCCGTCGGCGGTTCGTATCCCGCACCCCGAGCAGGTCGCGCTTCCGCTGCGCTTCACCGGGACGGGGCCGCAGATCTTCGTACACGAAGGAGCGCGCCAGGCTCTCGAGCGCCGCCTCCACGTCGCCTTCGGCGGCATGGTGCAGCTCTCCGTCACCGACAACCGCCGGCGCATGGTGACCCGGAGCCAGGTCGCCGGCGTGCTCCAGGTCCGGGTGCACATGATGTTCCTGGACGCCTCGGAGCGAGTGGTGGACTCGCTGGTTCGCTACATCGTCGACGGTGACCGAGACGCCTCCGAGATCGTCGGAGCCTTCATCGAGTCGAATTCGCACCGCATCCGCGCCGTCCAGGCCACGCGCGGCCGCTTGCGTCCGCGGGGTCGGGTGCACGATCTCTACGCGATCTTGACCGAAGTGAGCCACCGCTACCTGGGCTCGGCGGTCCCGCCCGACGTGTTGATCACCTGGGGACGACACAGCCACCCGAGCGCCGGGCCACGTAAGACCATCAAGCTCGGCAGCTACAGCGCCACCGAGCGCCTGATCCGCATCCACCCGGCCCTCGACAAGGACTGGGTGCCCCGCTACTTCCTGGCGTACATCGTCTACCACGAGCTCTTGCACCACGTGGTTCCAATGGTGAAAGAAGGCGGGCGCACGTCGCTACACTCTGGGGAGTTCTTACGGCGGGAGCGCGAGTTCCGGTACTTCGAGCGGGCCATGCAGTGGGAGCAGAAGCACATCCTCCGGCTGCTCCGGGCGCGCTGAGCAGCGTCAAATCTCCAGCGCGAGCCCCAGCATCCAGGTGCTGGTGCCGACCTTCATCTGGTCGCTGGTGCCCAGCTGACTGCGGTACCATTCCAGGAAGAAGTAGCTGTTGTTCACGCCTGTCGTCGTGTCCATCTCGACGGCGCTGCTCCGGTCGAGAACGTCCAGCAGCAGCATGCCGCCGAGGGCCCACTGCGCGCCGTAGGACGAGCCGCGTCCCGGGGTCCCGTCGTCCCCGTGAGCGGTGCCTTCGCCGTCACTTGACCACCACAGGGCGTAGCCGAGGCCGAGTTTGGCGTAGGGCACGAGCGGCACGAAGGTCTCGCGAGCCAGCACGTCGACGCGCACGACCCCCACCAGATACATCGGCATGATGTTGAGCGTCGTCGCTTGGGCCGAGCGGTTGCCGCTGCCGTCGGCCAGGAGCGCGTCGGCTTTGAAGCGGGTGTAGCCCCAGCCGATACCCGGGCCCACGCTGCCAAAGTGCGGGACGCGCAGCGCTTGCCAGTCGACCTCCATGCCGATCAGGTAGCGCTTGTCGTTGCCGAAGGTGTCGCCGAAGGGTGTTGCCCCGCCGAACTCGGAGTCCACCTCGGGCCGATAGGGTCCAAAGCGCAGCTCGAAGGCGGCGTACTGGGGCGACTCGTGTTGGTGCCGACGTTCGAGCCCACCGTACGCGCCCAAGGCGTCGGTGCCCTGAGCCCATGCGGGGGTGGTGGCCGCCACCGCGGTGATGGCCATCGCGGACGCGAGACAGCGCCTCATGACGCGCGCCTCCGCCGGAGCCCGAGGGCCGCGAGGGCGAGCGCGAGCGCTGCGAGGCTCGCGTGGCTGGGATCAGCGCCGATGGCGCAGAACCCGCCACCGCCCTTGCCGCCCGCGCGACGGTACAGCTCGAAGAAGTCGTCGACCGGCTGGGGGCTGCCGCAGGCGATGGACGACAGCACGCCCGAGTTGCCCACTAGATCGAAGCCGACCACGCCAACGGCGTACTTCACACCGTTGACCAGGTTCGACGCGGTGGCGCCGGTCGCCAACTTCCCTGTGACGGACCCGCATTGATAGGCTGAGTTCGGTCGCTCTCCGGGCGTCAGCGCGGCCGAAGGGCAGTTCGCGTTGCCCGCGCTGCCGCCGCCCGTGCCCGCGCCGCCGTCGGTGCCCGCGCTGCCGCCCGTGCTCGCTGCGTCCGCGCCGGCCTCGATGGCCGCATCGCCTCCGGCATCCGTTGCCGCGCCTCCGGCACCCGCCGCGCCTCCGGCACCCGCCGCGCCTCCTGCACCCGCTGCGCCTGCGTCTGCCATGGGTGAGTTTGCCGGAGCGACCGCGCCGGGTTTCGGATCGCAGTACACGCGGTAGCCGATCAAATCCGATGCGGTCGACGCGGACCAGCTCACGATCAGGCGGTCTTCGCCGATGCCAGCACTGATACCGGTGGGAGCTGGCGGGCCCACGACGTCGAACTTGGTTTGGTAGTTGGTGCCCGTCCCCACCGGCTGACCCGTGCCGTCGACCAGCATGAAGTAGAGCGTGACCTGCTGACCTTCACTCGCCGTGCCGCTGTCGTTGCAGTCGGCGGCGGTGCCCGAGGCCGGACCCCAGGTCCCGTCCGTGGCCTTGTTCTGCGCGACGATGTCTTGGGCGCGGATCTTGACGTTTTGAGTCGTGGCCTGCGGGGCGGTCTTGTAGACCTGCCAGCAGGTGGGCGACCCGCCGAGGCGTGCATCGTAAGGAGTGCAATCCGCGCTGCTCCCGACCCAGACCTCGAGCGATAGGCCGACCGCGCTCACCAGGGTCGTCTCGAAGCTGAGCTCGTCGCCGCCGGTGCAGTCGGAGTAGCTGACCCAGGTCGGCTCCTGATCGCTGGACCGGAAGCCGAGCTTGCGGTCCAGACTCGCGCCGCTGACGGTCACTGACTGAGCGGTGGCGGCCAGCGCAACCGCGCTCGCGGCCACGCCCAAGAGAGCCGCGGTCCATGGTCTCGACGCCATCAGGGAACCCCTTTGAGCACACAGCGTGCCACGCTGCAAACCCGCCGCCAGCGGCTCTTTTCGCCGCCTGCGCTCCGAAACGACCGGACAGGCTGTCCGAGCCCCAGACCTGGCTGCCAAACTGGCAGGCGATGATACGGTGTGCGCCGTGCCGCTGTCCGTCGCACAGAGCGTGATCGGGCGCTACCGCGTCGAGTCCGTCCGCGAGATCGGGCCCGGTGTGGTCTGCGGGGTCGGGCTCGACTCCGAGGGCGGTCGCGTGACCCTGGTGGCCGTCACGATCACCGGCGCCGGCCATCCCGATCAGGCCCTCGCAGCCCAAGACCGCTACCGCATCGGCGCCGAAGGCATCGCCCGCCCGGTGGCGGCCGGGTTCGAGGCCGGAGAGCTGGTGCTGGCCTACGAGCGTCGCTTCAGCGAGAGCTTGGCGGATCGCGTCGGGCTGACGCCGGCCGCCATTGGCAACACGCTGACTCAGATCGCCGCGGCCATCGCGCCGCTCCACGATCAAGGCATCGCCTTTGGACTGCTCGACCCTCGTCTGATCCGCCTGGGTCCCGAAGGCGTGAGCATCGAAGGCTTCGCGCTCGACGCCGTGGTGCGCGAGCTCGCGGGCGCGCGCGTGTCCATCGTGCCGCAGGATCGCCGCGCACCCGAGCACGACGGGATCAACCCGGACCCCGTGACGCCAGCCTCCGATGTGTTCGCGCTGGGTCTCATTGTCACCGAGCTCGCGATTGGACGGACGCTCTCGCCATCGGACGCACGTCCGACGCCACGCGCCTGCGGCGTGGACGTGAGCGACGAAGTCGAAGCGCTGAATCTCGAAGGCGGTGGCGCGATCTCCGGCTGCGCGCCCGGTCGACGTCGTCCGCTTTGCGCAGGACCTCGCCGAGGCGCTGCTCCGCCCTCACGTTCCGCTGGCGCACACTCCCCAGGTCGAAGCGCCCGGCGCTGGGGCACCTCCGCCGTGGCAAGCCGAAGCGGATCCAGCGTCGCCCGCTGCGTCGCCGCCGGGCGGGTTGCCGCCCGCTGCGTCGCTGCCGCCCGCTGCGTCGCCGCCGCCTGCCCCGCCGCCGGGCGCGCCACCGCCGCCGCTCCGGTCGCCGAACGCCGACTCTATCCCGCCGTCGAGGCGCAGGGCAGAGAGCGCGATCTGGGTACTCGCGCTGGTCGGCGGCGTGTTTGTGATGCTGCTCGGGGTGGGCGGTCTGTTTGCCTACTCGCTACTGCGAGCGCCGTCGGCGCGGGTGCCCGCGACCACCGCGACGACCACACCGGGACCCGGCCTCGGGCCGACTCCCACTGCGCCACCGCCACCCGAGCCGAGCGATGCTGGCGAGGGGCACGAACCGGATCCGGCGCCCGACGAGCCGGATGCCGCGCTGCCGCCGCCAAGCACCGCCCCCAGAGCGGCCGGCGCCGCGGACGCGCTCTCGCCGCTCCCAGTCACCGCGGACCTGCCAGTCTGGGGCAGCGACAAGGCGCTGGTGACGCTGGTTGTGTTCGGCGACCTCGAGTGCCCCCACACCCGGCGAGCCTACAAGGCCATCGAGCGCATCTTGCGAGCCTTTCCCAATGACGTGCGCGTCGCGTTTCGCCACCGACCGCTGGCCATTCACTCCCGCGCACGCGATGCAGCGCGCGTCGCCGTAGGAGTGAGGCGCGAGTACGGCGAGGCCGCGTTCTGGCGGCTCTTTTCCCAGGCAGCGAGCACGACTCACGATGCAAACAAGGTCGAGCTCGGCAAGTGGGTCGAGGCCGCCGGCGGCCGAGCGAGCCGCATCGAGGACTGGCTCTCCCAGGCCGAGACCGAGAGCGAGGTGAGTCGCGATTTGCAGCTCGCTGGGCTCTTCGACGTGCGCGAGACGCCCACCTTCTTTGCCAACGGGGTGCGCATCGAGGGCTTCTCGACTGCTGCCGAGCTCGAGCGGGTGATTGAGAAAGAGCGGTCTTCGGCCCGGAGCCTGCTCACCCTGGGGACCGCGCTCTCGGAACTCTACGCCACGCGCGTGCGAAAGAACCTGATCGGGCTCGGCAAGGACGTCGCGGACCGGAATTGCCCGCCAGTCGGCAGCTCACCGGTGCGAGGCGCCGCGGACGCACTCGTGACCATTGTCGAGTACTCGGACTTCGAGTGCCCATTCTGCAAGCGTGTGCAGCCCACCCTCGACACGCTCTTGGCGCGACATGGCGGCGATCTGCGCATCGTGTGGAAGAACTTTCCCCTCGATCACCACCGTCGGGCCCGTCCGGCGGCGGCCTTTGCCCTCGAGGTCTTCGAGCAAGGCGGACCGACCAAGTTCTGGAAGGCGCACGACCTGCTGTTCGCCAGCCAGAAGGACCTTAGCGACGCGGGCCTCGAGGTCGTTGCCAGTGGGCTCGGCATGCCGCCGGGTCCCTTGATGGACGCGGTGAAGAAGCGCACGCACGATGCGAAGATCGACGCGGACGCACGCATCGGACAGAAGCTGGGTGTGCGGGGCACGCCGGCGTTCTTCGTCAACGGGCGCTCGCTGAGCGGAGCGCTGCCGCTCGAGCGCTTCGACGTGGTGGTCAAAGAAGAGCTCGAGAGCGCTCGCAGTCTCGTCGCCGGCGGCACGCCTCGCGGGCGTGTCTACGACGCCTTGTGCGGAGTTCGTTGACGGACGAAGTCGACTGGCACTCGTCCCACGAGCTGCACGAGGCCGGGGCCTTCGCCCAGCAGTTTCGATTGCGTTTCAACGCCGCGTTCGAGCACCTGCGCAACCTGTATTCGACCGGCGTGCCGTAGCCCGCGCGCTGCGAGCGCCCCGCGAGGCGTCGGATCGCCGGCGACCGCTCACATCCGGATTTCGACGTGCGTCTGCCGGCGCAGGCTCTCGACCCAAGAGCGTCGTGCCTTGCCCATCTTTTCCAGGTACACGCGCTCGCCGAGCTCGTTCTTTGCTTCTTCGAAGTCGGGCAGCTCGGTCTCGTCACGGGCAATGAGCTTGACCACGAAGAACGAGTCGCCCACCCGCACGGAGCTCGAGACCTGTCCCGGTTCGAGATTCATCAGCGCGGCGTCAATGGCAGGAGGCAGCCGGCCGGGGCGAAGCTGGCCGAGCTGCCCGCCTCGGTCGCGGCTGCGTGCGTCGTCGGACTTGTCGCGCGCGAGGCTCCCGAAGTCGGCACCGGCGCGTGCCTGGGCGGCCAGCGACTCTGCCTGCGCCCGCTTCTCCCGGGCAGCGCCTTTGTCTGCGGGCGGGGCGTCGATGCGGATCCAGGCGGCGCTAAAGCCCAGCTTGCGGCGTTCGTCCATGACCAGCTTGCGGTACATGGTGCGCACGTCCTCTTCGGTGACCCGGATGCGCCCCTGCACGCGCAGATTGAGCAGCTTGGCCTCGAGCACCTGCCGGCGGATCTCGTTTCTGTAGCCCTTCTCGTCCAGGCCGCTCTTGGCCGCTTCGGCGACCAGCTTGTCCACGCTGATGCCGTTCTGAGCGGCGACCCGCCCGATGGCGTCGTCCACCTCTTTGGCGTCAACGACCAACTTGGAGCGGTTGGCCGCGCGGCCCTGCAGCTCCTCGTCCACCATGCGCTCGAGCACGTTCTTGTAGGTCTGGGAGATGGCCGCGCTGCGCTGGGCGCCGGCTGGCACCTCCTGGTGGATCTTGACCAAGAAGGGCGTGGCCCGCGCGCGCACGTCGCTGAGGAGAATGGCGCGTTCGCCGACCACGGCCACGACCTTTTCGATCACGGTGGCTTCGGCCTCGAGGGAGACGGAGGACAGCGCGCAGGCGAAGAGCGCGGAGGCGACGAGTCGACGCATGAGAGGCGCGACGAATACCACAGGCCTCGCGCGGAGCAATGGAATCCGCGCTCAGCGGCGCATGTGTTCGCGATCCGCCGAGGTCACGTAGAAATCCCGGGGCCAGTGCCGGACATAGGTCACTTTCACGACCGGCGCGCCGTCGTTCGCGTCCACGCTGTCGGTCAGGGTGCCGACGACCCGCACCAACGAACCGGCCCCGACGCTCTTCCGGCCAATATCGTCGTCTCCGCTGAGTCGCGCGTGAGCGTGCACGGCGGCGTGTTCGCGATCGCTGACCGTAACGCGACAGGTGTCTTCGTCCGAGGTGTCACACAGGTTTCGCGCTTCGAGGGTGCGCACGCTCAGCGCGAGATCGGCGTTGCCTCCGGGACCCGGGTGGCGCGACTTGACCACGCCGAAGAGGGTGATCAGCTTGCCCTTCCACTCGTCGGGAGTGCGCTGAGCCATCACGGGGTCGTACTCCTTGGCGCGCTCCAGCGCGGACTCTTCGTCGCTGAGCGGCGCGTACACCTGGCTGTGGCCGTAGAGCCCGGGTGAGTGACAGCCCGCGAGGACCAGGCCCAAGATGACGAGACCGCGAACCTTCATGGTGCGTGGAACTATCACGGCGCTTCGTGGGGAGCTAGCTCGAGGCACGCGGGGTCGGATCGGCACGACGCCGTGCGCGACGAGGTGCGAGGCGCCCCGCAGCGCGTAGCGCGAGCTCGAGCACGAGGAGCGCCAAGAGCACGAGGGCGACCTCGGACGACACGTCGACTTGGCTTTCGACGCCGGTGGTCACGGTGCGCTCGCCGTTCTGGTTCGGCTCCAGTGGCAGAGTAGTGATTTCCGCCGAAGCCAAGTTGACGGTGCGGTGCTCCGTCACGCCGTCGGCGACAATGCGGTATCGACCGATCAGCTCCGGCACGAAGGCGCGTTGTGCGCCGTCGCGCTCCAGCGCCGCCTCTGGCAGCGTGCCCCGGGGACCTTCGACCTCGACCCGCTTTGCTGCTGGAAAGGCCCATGCGACGCCGGCGACGGTGCGTTTCGGTCCGGTCCGACGTTCAGCCTGCTCCACCACGTGCTCGAGCAGCGCCAGGAATCCCGGGCGGAGGGCGAAGTCGCTCAGATCCGGCGAGCTCGGCAGCGCGACCGTGAGCGCGAGCCCGCGCCCGACGTCGCGCGCCAGCGCGAAGGGCTGCGCATCGTCCCAGCGCGCGAGCACGTTGGTGCCGGGCAAGAGCGTGGTCTCGAGCCGCACCCGACCTCGGGGCCCGAGACTCGCCAGACTCGAGCCCGGTGCGCCGAGCCAGGCGACAGTGCCGGGATCGACGCCGCTGCTCGTGGTGCTGCTCCACGCCAGCGCGCCGCTCACGAAGGGCTCCAGCGTCGTCCCCAGTTGCACGCTCTCGGCGCGCGGCCCCAGGAGCGCGACGGCCACGCCGCCGCCTTCGAGCCACTCGCCGAGCGCGGCGCGCGCCTCCGGACCGAAGCCGCTCGGATCGTCGAGGACGAGCGCGACGAAGCGCTTCAGTTCTTTGACATCGTCGGGCAGCGTGGAGAGCGGGCGCACACCGACGTCGAGCGCCAGCGCGTCCAGCGCTTGCTCGACCACCGTCGAGCCGCCGGTCGTCACGCTCGCCGTGGCGAGGTCCGACATCACGCCGAGCTCCAGCACCTGGGACTCTGGAGCAACCGGCGCGCGATCGTCTTCGGCGATGGCGTCCTTGCCCGACAGCTGGGCGTCGAGGCCTGCGCCCAAGATCGACGGTTCCAACGCGATGCTCTGCTCCCCGGCGCGGGCGTTGAGCTTGGCACTGGCCACGACTTCACCGGTCTTGGCCTTGGTGGCGATTCCACCGTCCGCCAGGTTCGCCGGCGGTCCACCGCTCACCACCAGCTCGAGCGAGCGGCCCCGGGCGGCTCGTCCCGACGAGCATGCGATGTTGGCGGTGATGCGACGGCCGTGGCTCTCGGCGGACACCACGGCGCAGTCGTCGACGGCCTTGCGGAGCTCGGCGAGCGGCGCCCAAATGGCCGGCTGTCCTTCGGGGATGGCAGCTCCAGCGAAATCACTGAGCAGCACGACCCGGCGATCGACGTGGGGCAGGGGCTTCACCGACGAACGTGCCAGCTGCACGGCGGCTTCGAGATCAGTTGCACGGTCCGTGACGGCGAGTTCAGCGAGGGCGCGCCGCGCGGCTGTGAGATCGGTGGTCGCAGCCAGGGCGAGTCGCGCTGGCGCACCCGCGAGCACGATAGCCACTGCGTCGCCTTCGCGCGCCGCCGCGAGCAGATCCGAGGCCCCGCTCACCGCTCGATCAAAGCGTGACTTTCCCGACGGCAGCCGGGCGCGCATGCTGAGGGAGTCGTCGATGACCACCGCCAGCGCGACGGAGCCCCCGCTTTGGCGCGCGATGGACAGCCGGGAACAGCGCACCAGGGGCGTTGCGCCGAGCACGGCCAGCGCCAAGATCATGGCCGCGCGAACCGCAAGCAGGACCCGGTCTTCGATGCGGCTGCGTTGGCGCGCGACCGGCTCCACCGTCGGAACCAGATGTGCGGGCGGGAACTCGCGCTCGTCCGCCCGCGACCGGCGCAGCAGGTGGGCCAGAAATGGCGCCGCCACCAACGCCGCCACCGCGAGCGCGAGTCCAACGACGAAGCTCATCGAGGGCCTCCGCTCGAGCCCAAGACGATCTCGCGCACGGTGGTGACGGGATCGCCGTCGGTCACGCTCTCGACAATGCGCCCGCCGTGTACGGCGAGGCGATCTGCCCAGACGGCTCCCGCCGCGGCGAGGTTGGCGAGGTAGCCTTCGCGCACGGCGCCGGCGTCGGTCTCGACGTGAAAGTCACCCTCGCTGGCGTAGAGCCGCACCGGTCCTTCGAGCCCGAAGGTCGCTTCCAAGGGATCGAGCACTCGTACGGCGATCAAGGTGCGGCCGAGGGACGACAGGGCGGCGAAGCGATCGAGGGTGTGCTCCGGCAGATCGAGCAAGTCACTCAGCAGCACCACGACCGAGCCGCGTCGCGCGTAGCGAGCCACGGCCGCAAAAGCGCGCTCGGTGGCCGCGGTGTCCAGGCGGATGTCCCCGCCCGGCTGGACCGTCTCCAGGGCAGCGACCACGCGCTCGAAGGCTTCGCGTCCCCCCAGTGCAGGCAACGGTTGCCGCGTTTCGCCACCGATCCAGTCCAGCGCCACCGGGTCGCCGTTCGAGATGGCGATGCGGGCGAGCGCGGCGGCGATCACCGCGGCATAGGCCAGCTTGGCGCCGCGCCCTGCGGGGCTCCGAAAGGCCATCGACGCGCTCGCGTCTACCACGAGGCGCAGGGTTCGATCGGTCTCGGTTTCGAACTGACGCACCATCAATCGCCCGTGCCGCATCAAGGCGTGCCGGTCGATGAAGCGCAGGTCGTCGCCCGGCACGTAGGCACGGTGTCCGCCGAACTCCACGCCGGCGCCGCGGCGCTGGCTGCGATGACCACCCGCGTAGACGCCGTCCGCGGCGTGCCGCGCGGTGATGCGCAGCGGCGCGAGCTCTCCCCAATCGAGCTTCTGCTCGACGGAGAGTCGTGATTCATGGCCGGAGGCGTTCACCGCGACGAGCTAGCCTCCAGTCATGCTGAGGGCGACGCCTGCCGCTATCCCGATCAGGGCGGCCAGGACCGCGACCAGCCAGAACCAGCTGGTGGCGGGCGCGCCCGGGGCCAAAGCGGAGACCTGGGCAGCCTGTTCCTTCCGCTGAAGATCCGGAGATCCAAGTGAGAGTTCGGTGTCGCGATTGCCCAGCTCCTGGTCCGAGGGCGGTGGCCGGGTCGACGCGACGTCCCGCGGCGAGTGCATCGCCTGCGCGAGCGCCGCGGAAAGAGCAGCGGCCGACGGATAGCGATCTTCGGGTTTCTTCGCCAGTGCGTGCATCACCACCGCGTCCAGCGCCGGGCCGATGCCGGCGTTTGGTGCGCGTTCCGAGGGCGCGATCACCGTGTCCGTCAGGTGCGCGGTCATGATCGCGATGGGGTTGTTGCCACCGAAGGGCACGGAGCCCGTCACCAGCTCGTAGAGGATGATGCCGGCCGCGTACACGTCGCTGCGTGCGTCCACATCGTCCCCGCGGGCAGCCTCGGGGGCCATGTACTCTGGGGTTCCGAAGACCATGTTTTGCTGCGTCAACGCCGTGAGCGATTGGCTCGCATCGCCGCGCAGGACTTTGGCCAAGCCGAAATCCAGAACCCGCGCGGTCTCCGCGTCGTCTTCGTCGTCGCGCTCGATGATGACGTTGCCCGGTTTCAAGTCGCGGTGCACGACGCCCTCGGAGTGAGCGTGGTCCAGCGCGGTGCACACCTGACGCGTGATCTCGACGGCGCGTGCCGGTGCCATGGGGCCGGACTTGGAGACCACGTCCAGCGGCGTGCCTTGGACGTGCTCGAGCGCCATGAACAACAGCCCGTCCTCGGTCTCGCCGAAGTCGAGCAGTCGCACCAGGTTCGGCGCACGCAGCTTGCGCAAGATGCGCGCTTCGCGGTGAAAGCGCCGGCTGATCTGGTGGTCGCGGGCCAGGTGGCGGTGGATCACCTTGAGCGCCACGCGCTGCCCCGCGTGGATCTGGCCGGACGCGGCGCCGCTGTCGGGCGCGGCGCAGCACTCGGCTCGGAACACGATACCGCTGGCACCGTCGCCCAGAACCGTCTCGATGCGGTAGCGCCCGGCCACCACCGCCCCGGGTCCGAGCGCGCGGTCGCCGCTGTTTTCCAGCGCCTCCGTCACGGCGCAGGCTCCACGCAGGCCTCCCGCAGCTTGGGGCTCATGGTGACAGGATCGAGGTTGGCACCGGGGTCGAGCTTCTTCCACTCCCCGCAGGCCGCTCTGGCCAGACCCGGTGCGTCGAGGGCGGCGTAGGCCTCGAGCAACTGGCGATGCACGTTGGCGAGTTGCTCGGTGGTGAGCTGCGAGCTCGACGACAAGAAGCGATTCCCTCGCGCGACGGCATCGACGTAGCGACCACCCTTCACGTCTGCGTTCAGCGAGGGCAGCTCCGACTGCACCTTACGCTGGCGGTCTCGGGTCTCGCCCGAGGCCTGGGAGCACACCAGGGGGTTTGTCTCGGCGACAGCCTTCTTGCCGTCTTCGGTCAGGGCGAGCTCGGTCAGCGGGACGAGCACGATGTCTCCGGTCGCGAGCTTCTTGCCCTTGAAGGCATTGTAGTGGTCGAGGACCCAAGCCTTGTTGGGATCGCCCATGTACTTCTGTGCGATGCTCACGATGGTGTCCGCATTCGTGACCATCACCGGCAAGTTGTAGGGGATCAGGATTTCCGCGCCATCTGCCGGCGGCAGCCAAGGGCTCGACCCGTTGGCCATGCTCAGCACGTCGGCCCGATGAGCTGATCCCAAGTGGTGCGTGGCCAGGTCGGCCCAGTTGTCGGTCTTCTTGACGCGACGGTGCGACAGCGCGGGCACCTCCAGGCGCATGCCGACCACGATGGGGCTCCCGCCTCGGGAGTCGAGGCCGTTGGCGGCCACCAGCAAGCGCTCGTGCTGGATGCGCCCGTAGTAGCGCTCGGCGATGGAGGCCAGCGTGTCACCTTTTTGCACGACGTGAGTCAGAGCGCGCGAGTCCGAGGCCGCGGCCACGAGAGCTGCGCAGGAGAGCAGGGGCACGAGCCGAGCGGCGCGCATGGCAGGCGGCAGCTTAACCCGGACCCGAGCCCTCGCCAGCAGCAGAGCGCAATCACTTGGTCGGGAAGCCGCGATTCGCGAGCAACGCCTCGACCTTGGGGTCACGGCCGCGGAACTGCCGGTAGGCCTCGGCGCGATCGATCGCGTCACCGTTGGCCAAGATCAGGTCCTTGAACTTCTTGGCGACGTCGGGGTTGAAGGGGTCCTTGGTGTCCTCGAAGGCCTTCCAAGCGTCCGCCGCCATCACGTCCGACCACAGATAGGAGTAGTACCCGGCCGAGTACGCGTCCGAGGTGAAGAGGTGCTGGAAGTGCGGCATGCGGTGGCGCATCACGATCTCTTTGGGCATGCCCAGGGCCTTCAGCGTGCTCGCCTCGAAGGCTTTGGGATCGACCGCGCCCTTGGGATCGGTGTGCAGCTTCATGTCCACCAGGGCGGCGCTCAGGTACTCCACCGTGGAGAAACCCTGGTTGAAGGTGCTCGCCTTGCGCATCTTGTCGATCAGCGCTTGGGGCATCTTCTGCTTCGTCTCGTAGTGCAGCGCGTAGGTGTCCAAGATCTCGCGGGTGAGCACCCAGTTTTCGTGGACCTGGCTCGGGAACTCGACGAAGTCCCGCGGCGTGTTGGTCAGGGATGGGTAGGTGGTCTCGTTGCTCAGCGCGTGCAGCGCGTGCCCGAATTCGTGGAACAGCGTCCTGGCGTCGTCGAGGCTGATCAGCACCGGCTGGCCCTTGCCGCCCTTGGTGAAGTTGTTGTTGTTCGAGACGATCGGGAAGATCTTGCCGTCGACCTTCTGCTGCTCGCGGTAGGTCGCCTGCCACGCGCCCGAGCTCTTGTGCGTGCGCGCGAAGTCGTCGCGATACAGGTAGCCGACGTGGCTCTTGTCGCTCTTGCGGGTCACCCGGTAGACGCGCACGTCCGGGTGGAACACCGGCAGCGTCCCCGAGACCTCTTCGAAGGCGTAGCCGTAGAGCTTGCCGGCCATGAAGTACGAGGCCTGGATCATGTTCTCGAGCTCGAAGTATTTCTTGAACTCGTTCTGATCGAGGTCGTAGCGCTCCTTACGCACCTTCTCCATGTAGAAGCGGTAGTCCCAGGGCTCGACGGTCAGCTTGTGCCCGAGCTTGGTCGCCAGCTTTTGCATGTCCGCGACCTCTTGCTTGACGCGCGCCACCGCCGCGGGCCAGACGCGCATCATCAGCTTCTCGGCCGCCTTCGGCTCCTTGGCCATGGTGTCGCTCATGCGCCAGTGCGCGTGGCTCGCGAAGCCCAGCACGCCCGCGCGCTCGGCCCGGAGCTTCACGATCTCGGTGATCAGCCCGTTGGTGTCGTTCTTGTCCCCGTGGTTGCCGCGCTCGACGAAGGCGCGCCACACCTTCTCGCGCACGCTGCGCTCGTCGCTGAAGGTCAGGAAGGGATCGACCGCGGAGCGCGTGTTGACCACCAGCCAACCTGCGACCTTGCGCTCGTCCGCCGCGGCCTTGTAGCTCTGCACCAGCGACTCGGGCAGACCACCGAGCTGGTCCTTGCCCAAGACCACCCAGGTGTTCTCGTCCGCCTGAACTCGGTTGCCAAAGTCCGTGTACAGCTTGGCGAGGGTCTGGTTGATCTCCCCGACGCGCTTCTTCTTGTCGGCGTCGAGGCTGGCCCCGCGCCGCACGAAGTCGTCGTAGGTCTTCTGCACCACGCGCTTCTGTTCGGCGCTCAGGCCGCTGGTTTCCCGCGCGTCGTAGACGGCCTTGATCCGCGCGAAGAGCTTGGCGTTGAACTTCACCTCGTCGGAGACTTGGCTGAGCTTCGGTTCGATCACCTCCGCCAGCTTCTGGACCTCCGGGGTGTTCAGGTTCGCGGTCATCACGAAGTACAGCGTGCCCACCCGATCGAGGGATTTTCCCGAACGTTCGAGGGCCGCCAGAGTGTTGTCGAAGGTGGGCGCGTCGGTGCGCGTCGCGATGGCGTTCACCTCGGCCAAGTAAGCAGCCGCGGCTTTGTCGATGGCCGGGATGAACAACTTGGGGTCGAGCTTGTCCCAGGGCGGCACCCCGCCGTGGGGGCCCTTCCACTCCGCGAGCAAAGCGTCAGCCGGATCCGCCGGGCTCGCCGGGGCACCCGCGCTGCTGCCGCTCGAGGTTGGGGGCGGGGGTGTGCTGGGCGGTGATCCGCCGCCCCCCGCGCTCGGGCCGCAGGAAGCGAGGGTCAGTGCCAAGGTACATCCGCAGGCCGAGGTGCGATTCATGACCCCTGCCATGCGCGAGCCGCCGAGCGCCGTCAAACGCGGGTGACAAAAACACGAACGCCCACGACACCGAGGCGTCGCGGGCGCGCGTGAAGACCGCTGTCGAGGTCTCAGTCGGTCGCGGCGTCGGTGGTGCCGGCGTCGGTGGTGCCCGCCGCGCAGTCCGTGACGCACTTGTTCATCGCGTTATAGAGAGTCGGATCGGTCACGCAGCTGGAGCACTGCGTCCCGCAGCTCTGCGGATCCCCGCCGGCCTGCAGGCAGTTGCTGCCGCACATCACGAGCGAAGCGCACGCTTTGTCGGCGAGGCAGGCGTCCGCCGCAGCGCAGCAGGCGCCCTTGATGCATGCGTTCTGCTTGGCATCGCTCGAGCCGAGCGCGGCGCACTTCTGGTTGAAGAGATCATCCGGGCAGCTTCCGCCGCCGCCGGTCGCACCGGAGCCGCCGGTCGCGCCGGAGCCGCCGGTCGCGCCGGAGCCGCCCATCGCACCGGAGCCGCCCATGGCGCCCGAGCCGCCGGTCGCGCCCGTGGCTCCAACGCCACCCGTTGCCGTCGCGCCGCTGCCGCCGGTGCCGCCTGTCGAGTCTTCGCTCGAGCAGCCCGCCCAGAAACACGCCGCCAAACCCGTGAGAACAACCAAGCCAGTTGAAAGCTTCATCGATGAACCTCCGTGAAATCGCCAGAGACTCAAACCGAGGACCGGTTCTGGGTCAAGCGTCCTCGCTCGACGCAGCGCGTCCGAGCCCGATCAGCGTCGCCGGTCAGCCGGACAACACAGGGGAATTTCCCGGGTGACACCGCGCTCACGGGCGACCCTGCCGAGGCGACGCCCCGGGGGGTTAGCGCGGGTTGCGGTGTCGCGGAGCGCTGCGCGCGCTCGCGCCGGCTCGTGCAGCGCTGTATACCCAGGCGCATGCGTCGCGCTCTGGTGCTCTCGGCGGTGGTGCTCGCGGGGTGCTTCCCCGACTACGAGACGGAGCCGGACGACCACATGGTGAGTGTGCACAGCGCGGGGCAATCAGTCGATTTCGAGGTGGCCGCCGACACAGGCCTGACCAGCAACACCGTGAGCTTCAGCTACGACTTCGACATCGATCAGTACGAGGTGACGGTCGGCCGCTTCAACGACTGGTGGAAGCACGGACAGAAGATCCCCGATCCAGACAGCTCGCTCGACCCCGACGGCGCGTACGAGGAGCAGATGAGCTGGGAGGCTTCTTGGAACGACAGCGTCAGCCACGAGTACTTCGACTGGGCGGCTGTGGACACCGACGGCAAATGCAGCGGGCCGGAGCCCTATCCATTAGGGGAGGCGCCATCTACGACCTGGCGACTGGCGGAGAGCAGCACAGAGGACGCGGTCAACTTCCCCATGACCTGCGTCTCGTGGATGCAAGCCGCGGCGTTCTGCGCTTCCGAGGGCAAGCGCCTCCCCACCGCCGCGGAGTGGAGCTTCGTGCGCACCGATGGCGTAGCGCCTCAGCTCTTTCCCTGGGGAAACGCGGAGCCACCCGGAGGGTGCGATGGCGCGGTCCTGAAATTCAACGGGGGATTCTGCGGGTTCCCGCGGCCCGTCGGATCGTCCAACCTCGATCACACCGCCGAGGGAGTCGAAGACCTGGTGGGCAGCGTGTTCGAGTGGGTGTGGGACGTCCAGTGGGAAGGCAACAAGAACGAACCGAACTGGGCGGCCCCCTCCGACGGCGCGGACGTCTCGGCTCGACGCCTGCGCGGCGGTGGCTCATACATTACCGACGTTGGCGAGCAACGGACCCAAGGTCGGCTCGAGCCCTACGGAGCGGGCGACCGCTACAACGACGCCGGCTTCCGCTGCGCGCGCAGCGTGAAGTGACTCAGAACCGGCCGCGCACGCTGGCGCCCGAGAACCCGGGGCCGATGACCGGCGCCCACTCTGCCGTCGCGCGCTCCCTCGATGACGAACCGAGCAGCATCACCGTCCCCACCGTGATGGCAGCAGCGCCAACGCCCCAGCCCGCGAACGCCAGGGCCGTGTAGGTCTTGCCCTTGCTCTCGGCGTCGTCCATTTCGCCCGCGCGCTCGATCGGGCAGCGGTCTTGCTCTGGACACAGCTCGTCGAGCGCATCGATCTGATCACCGCGCAGCTTCCACAGATAGAAACCACCCGCGGCGAACACCACGCCCCCGCCCACCATCACCCAGGGCAACACCGAGGGCGACGCGGTCGGCTCCGGCGTCGGGTGAGTGGGCTCGGCCGGCGCGGCAGGAGGCGCCTTCTTCGCTGCGGGAGTGGGCGCCGGAGCGCCGGGCGTGTCGGCGGTCGCCACCGGCGGCGTGATCTCGACCTTGGCGCGACCGTGTTCTGCGACGCTGAACTTGCGTCGCACGGGCACGCCCTCGAACTCCGCCACGACCTCGTACCGTCCAGGATTGACCGGGACCGGGGAGCCGAGGGTCGCGACGGCAATCTCGGTGCCGTTCAGCAAGACGCGCGTCGGGGTCGCGCCGCCTCGGACCACGATCTCGACCGCAGGCACTCGCGGCCTGAGCTTGACGAGCTCCGCGTTCGCGGCCGACTCGACCTGGGCGTTGCCTTCGGCCTTCGCGATCTCGACGGCCCGTCCGAAGTCCACCAGCGCCTCGACCAACGCGCCGGTCTCGAGCTCGCAGAGCGCGACGTGGAAGACGATCTGCGGAGTCTTCTTCACCGCCAGCGCCTTCTTGAACTGCTCCAGCGCGTCGCCGAACTGGCCCTTCTCTTCCAGGGCCATGCCCTGGGTGAACCACTGCTTGGCGGCCGCGATCTCCGAGGCGGTCTGACCCCACGCGGGCAGCGCCAAGCTCAGCGAGAGCGGGATGATCCAGCGACTGCGCGGCATTCGCGCGGAGTCTACCTCAACGGTCCGCGGAATGCGCTACGCTGCGGCGGCGTGGAAGAGGGCGCGCTCGTCGCAGGCAAGTACCGGATCCTTCGCAAGCTGGGCGAAGGGGGCATGGGGTCGGTGTGGCTTGCGAAGAACCAGGTCACCGAGCGCGATTTCGCCATCAAGTTCCTGCACGCGAGCGCCGAGCGCACGCAGGATCAGCTGGCCCGCTTCTTCCAAGAGGCCAAGGTCGCCGGCAAGCTGCGCCACCCCAGCATCGTCGAGATCTTCGACGCCGGCTCCGAGCCGAGCATGGACGGCGCGCCGTACTTGGTGATGGAGGTCCTGGATGGTGTCGGCCTCGACGAGGCCCTCAACCGCGCCGGCGCGTTGCCGGTGGGTGTCGCCCTCGAGATCGTGCTCGACGCGTGTCGCGGCCTCGCGCTGGCCCATGAGAAGGGCATCATCCACCGCGACCTGAAGCCGTCGAACGTGTTTCTGCATCGGACGGGCGATGGCTCGATGACGCCCAAGGTGCTCGACTTCGGGATCAGCAAGGTGCTGGTGGCGGACTCGACGGGTCGCAACGTGACCGGCATGACGCGCACCGGCGCCGTGCTCGGCTCGCCGCTCTACATGAGCCCCGAGCAAGCGGCTGGCGACAAGAGCATCGACGCGCGCAGCGACGTGCATTCGCTGGGCGTCATGCTCTGGGAATGTCTGGTCGGCAGGCCTCCGTTCCTGGCGGAGACCTATGGCTTGCTCTTGGTGGAGATCATCCAAGGCGAGCGGCCGCACCTCGCTTCGCTCCTGCCGGACGTGCCGAAGTGCGTCGCCGATCTGGTCGGTCGCGCCATCGCGCGCGATCGCGGCGCGCGCTTCGCCGAGGCCGGGGTCATGGCCGACGCGATCGAGCACGCGCTCGCCGAGATCGGACACGTCTCGCTGCTCGGCGGCCGGCGCGGCGCCGAAGCGTTCATGGCGCTCTTGGGCGCCGACAGGCGCACACACACCGACCCCATCGCGACGAGCACCACCGCGGCCATGGAGCTGCCTCCGCACGGGACCTCGGCGCAGCCTGCCGCCACCAGCCCGAGCGCTCCGCAGCCGTCGGAGCTTCAGCCGCAAGCGGCGCTGGCGATCCCGAAGCGTCGCTCGGCCTTGCCCTTGATCGTCGGCCTGGGCGTGGTGGTGGTCGCCGGGCTCGGCGCGGCCATTGCGCTGTCGCGACCCGAACCCACGCCCGCCGCCTCCGAGTCGGGCGAGGCCGTCTCGGCGACGCCTGCGTCGCCCCCCGTCCCCGAACCACCGACGGTCGCGCCTGCGCTTGCCAGCGAGGCGGCTCAGCCCGCAGCTTCGTCCGCGCCGCTCCCCACGCCGCCGCCCGCACCGGCTCCCAAAGCGAAGCCCAAGCCGGTGGCGGGCAAGCCTCCCGTGGCGAAGCCCGATCCCAGCTCCGGCGCCGTGCACCACGGCGTGACGAGTTCGGGGCTCTGAACGCGGCGGCGAGCCCGCAGCGCACCCCGGCGCCGCCAACCCCGGGTTGGCGCAGCAGGGTCCCACCCAGGCTTTCGCGGCCAGATCAGCCCAGAAGCGAGCTTGGCCCGCCTCGTGCTCTCTCCCGGCCATGATCCGCGTCTTCGGTCTGCTCCGCCTCGTGCTCTGCCTCGGCCTGTTGGTCCTCGGCGGCTGTCTCGCAGAGACCGGCGACCACTACGACCACGACGAGAGCGAGCTCTACGAAGACATCGACGTGGTCAGTGAAGAGCTGTCGACGCTCTCGTGTGGCATGTCGTCGGCGACCGGCTACTCGAGTGGGAAGGCGTTCAGCATTCAGGTCGTCACCGTCGACGGCAAACACGTCGAGTGGAAGACCGCCAACGCCTACATGAAGATGGCCAAGGCCGCTGCGGCGGCGGGCGTGCAGATCCGAGTGGTCAGCGGCTTCCGCACCATGGCTCAGCAGCAGTATCTCTACGGCTGCTACACGAGCTGCAGTTGCAACAGCTGCAACCTGGCGGCGAAGCCGGGCTACAGCAACCACCAGAGCGGCCACGCGCTCGATCTCAATGCCTCATCTGCCGGAGTCTATTCGTGGCTCTCGAAGCACGCGGGCTCGTATGGCTTCAAGCGCACCGTGCCCAGCGAGAACTGGCACTGGGAGTGGTGGGGCACCGATCCGGGCACCGGCCCCTGTAACGACCAGGACAAAGACGACGACGGCGTGGTCGACGCGAAGGACAACTGTCCGACCACGAAGAACGCGAGCCAGACGGACACGGACAAGGACAAGAAGGGCGACGCCTGCGACACCGACGACGACGGTGACGGGGTCCTCGACACCAAGGACAACTGTCCGACCACGAAGAACGCGACCCAGACAGACACGGACAAGGACAAGAAGGGCGACGCCTGCGACACTGACGATGACGGCGACAAGGTCCTCGACACCAAGGACAACTGTCCGACCACGAAGAACGCGACCCAGACGGACACGGACAAGGACAAGAAGGGCGACGCCTGCGACGACGACGATGACGGCGACGGCGTGCTGGACGCCAAGGACAACTGTCCGACCACGAAGAACGCGACCCAGACGGACACCGACCAAGACGGCAAGGGCGACGCCTGCGAAGCGGACGACGACGGCGACGGCTTCGACGACACGAAGGACGTGTGCCCACAGGTGCCGGATCCGGAACAGACGGACACCGACGCCGACGGCAAGGGCGACGCCTGTGACGACGACGACGATGGCGACGGCGTGCTCGACGAGAGCGACGTGTGTCCGACGGTCGCCGACGCGGATCAGTCGGACCAGGATCAGGACGGCATCGGCGACGCCTGCGAGACGGACACCGACGGCGACGGCGTCGACGACGCGGACGACCTGTGTCCCGAGATCGCCGACCCCGACCAGGCCGATACGGACCACGACGGCGCTGGCGACGCTTGCGACGACGATGACGACGGGGACGGCGTGATCGACGCGAACGATCAGTGTCCCGGCAAGCCCGACACGGATCTCGACGCCTGCCAGAGCCCCGGTGAAACCGAGGCGCCGCCGGAGCACGAAGCCGGAGGCACCGTCGAGGCGGAGAGCGGCGGTTGCAGCCTGCGCAGATCGCGGAATCCCGGATCAGCGGCGTGGTGGATCGCGCTGGGGATCGCGGCGCTCGCGCTGAGACGGCGGCGCGGGTAGCTAGGCGGGGAGCGGGCGCGGGCGTCGTCGGGCGTCGGAGATTGGCGCACGCCCGATCAGCCGCGACGCCTGCGGTGTCATGCGCAGGCGGACACGTTGCGCGCGCTTCAGCGACGCCGCGTGCTCGACCATCGCCGCGACGATCGCGTCGTCCGGGCTCCGCAGCCGTGCTGGTGGCGCGTCCTCGAGCACGTGGAAGAACTCGTCCGCGTCGAGCCTATCGAGGAAGTCGTGCAGCGCTGCGAGGCTGGTCGAGCGGCGCTCTCCCGCCCCGAGCTCACGCGCCAGTTGTACAAACAGCTCTCGCTTGGGTGGAAACGCCAGGGCGAGCACCCATTCGGACACGCTCATTCCGGCCGCACTCGCCCGTTGCTTCAGACCGGCCTTCTGCCGCGAGGAAACACGGATTCGCAGCTGAGAGGTCTTGGTCCCCCTTGAAGCTGCGCGCAGCTGCGCTCAGACTGAGCGCATGCGGATCGGCCTTTCGTTGTTGGTGTTTGGCGCGGTGGGTGCGGTCGCTTGCGGGGGCGGCGACGACGATGCGGGATCCGGTGGTACCGGAGGCGCGTCGGGTGGCAGCTCGGGCAGCGGCGGCTCCGTCGCCGGCGCTGGAGGCACGTCGTCGACCGGCGGCACGTCGTCGACCGGCGGCACGTCGTCGACCGGTGGCACGTCGTCGACCGGTGGCACGTCGTCGACCGGCGGCACGTCGTCGACCGGTGGCACGTCGTCGACCGGTGGCAGCGGCGGCGCGCCCGTCGCGTGCAGCGCGTCGTGTACCGGCACCAAGCTCTGCGACGACAGCAACAAGTGCGTCTGCGCGCCAGGGTGGGAGCCCTCGGGCGCCACCTGCGTTGCTTCGGCGATCTCCGATCCAACCAAGCGCAAGAAGGCCGAGGTTTGCTCGCAGTACGCCGCTGCCAAGGTCAGCGGATACAAGGAATGGATCGCGGGCACGGGCGGCAATTGCGATCCCGGTACTGTCCCCTACAGCGGTCAAGCCGCGGCGCTGCGCTGGCTGAACTTCTATCGTTGGATGCTCGGCGTTGGGCCGGTGCAGGTCGATCCCGCGACGGCTCAAGGCCAGCAAGAGTGCGCAAAGATCCTCAACTACTCTTTCGGCCACTCTCCAGCGCCGACAGTGCAGTGTTATACGAAGCTTGGCGCAACGGCCTGTGGCTCGTCGCTGATCGCCGGCGGGTATGGCCTGGTCGGACAGGTGAACGGCTACGCGCTCGAGAATGATCAGAACCTGGTCCACCGCCGCAATGTGCTCTCCGTCGGTCGTGCCGGCGTTTGGTTCGGCGCCAGCGGCTCGAGCTCAGACATGCACTACGGCGGGGCGTACACGGCGCTGAGCAGCGATCCGGCCTTTGTCGCCCACCCCGGACCGGGCCTGAACGTGAAGAGCGCTGTGCCCACCGTGTGGTTTGTCCAGAAGGGCAAGGCCAGCACGCCCAAGCTGGCCGCACGCGTGTTCGTGGTCAGCACGGGCAAGGAGAACCCCATGAAGCAGGGGCACTTCTACACGGACTTCAGCTCGTTCTCGCCGGACGGTTGGCAGCCCCAGCTCGATGTCCCGTATCGGGTCGAGCTTCGCAATGATACCGGCGCGCTGTTCGCTCAGTACGAAACCACGTTCGTCACCTGCCCCTAGGCCGGCGCTTCGCGCCGCGCGCCGTCGTGGACGGCCTGCTGCGGCGTGCCGCGGCGTGCGACGCCGTTGCTTCGACGACCGGCAAATGCAACATTAAAGTTGCATCAGGGTCGCTAAGCGATAGCTTATGTTGCATGGTGAAGCGAAGCCCTCCGGCGTTCCCCGCGGCGGCGCGACAAGTCGCTGCGTTGGGGGAGCGTCTCGCGGCGGCTCGCAAGCGGCGCCGGATGACGCAGAGCACCGTGGCGATGCGCGCAGGCGTCTCGGTGCCCACGCTCCGCAAGCTGGAGAGAGGGGACGCCGCGGTCAGCATCGCCGCGTTCCTCCGTGTGCTCCAGGTTCTCGGTCTTGGCGCGGACATCGACGAGTTGGCGGCGGACGACGCGCTCGGACGTCAGCTGCAAGACATCCACCAAAAGGGTGCTCCCCGCGGTCGAGGATCGACCGAACGATGATGCCCGAAGAAGTCAGCGTCGAGCTCGATGACGCGATGTTCGCGTCGTCGATGGACGTCGGCGCGCTGTCGCGCCAGCGCGGCGGAAGTGCGACGGTGTGTCGGTTCGTCTACTCCGAGGCGTGGCTGTCGCAGCTTCGCCAAGCCTTTTCTCTCGACCCGGAGCTGCCGCTCTTTCCCGGGGAGATGTTCCCCGCAAAGCCGCGAGGTCTGTTCGGGATCTTTCGGGACACGGCGCCGGACCGCTGGGGACGCGTGCTGATGGAGCGTCGCGAAGGACTGGATGCTGCCCGCGACGGGCGCAAGCCGCGCCAGCTTGGCGAGTGGGATTTCCTCCTCGGCGTGTCCGACGTGTCGCGAATCGGCGCGCTTCGCCTGCGGGAGCTCGACGACGGTGGGCGCTACCTTGGAGACCACGGCCTCGAAGTGCCACCCCTTGCGCGCTTGCGTGAGCTCGAAGCGGCAGCTCTCGCGCTGGACAGCCCGGGCTGCGAAGATCGTACGGAATACGAGACGTGGCTTCGACAGCTCCTGGCCCCTGGTTCAAGCTTGGGCGGCGCCCGACCAAAGGCGACGTTCAGCGGATCGGATGGCGGGCTGTGGATCGCCAAGTTCCCGGCGGCGCAAGACCGCCACGACGTGGGCGCTTGGGAGTATCTGGCACACCAGCTTGCGGAGCGGGCGAAGGTGCGAGTGCCGGCGGCGCAGTGTCTCCAGCTGGGCCCGGGGCATCGGACCTTTGCCGTGCGCCGCTTCGACCGCGAGGGCAAACGGCGCCGGCTCTACGTCTCGGCCATGACGCTGACGATGAAGGATGACGGCGCCCCGGCGAGCTACTTGGACGTCGCGCTCGCGATCCAGGACCACGGCGATCCGGACACGATCCAGCTGGATCTCGCCGAACTGTATCGTCGAGGGGTGTTCAACGTGCTGATCGGCAATCGCGACGATCACCTGCGCAACCACGGTTTTCTCCGAGGCGCCAAGGGTTGGCGCCTCGCACCTGCGTTCGACGTGAACCCGAATTTTCACAAGGACGAACACGCGCTCGCCCTCGACGCATCGACTTCGATCCCGTCGGTCGCTGCTCTGCGTGCGAGCCGGGAGTTCTACCGGCTGACGCAGCAGCAGGCCTCCGCCATCGAAGCTGAGGTGCGCGCTGCGCTCAGGGGCTGGTCGTCCCTCGCAGCCACGCTGGGCATCTCGCGGTCCGAGGTCCAACGCTCGAGCGCGGTGATCGACCCGGAGCGATAGCGTCCGGCGGCCCAAGCGTCTGGCCTCACCGCCGGCGGCTCACGGTGTTTGGAACGGGATCTCGGGCCACTCGAACTCCCGGCACCAGTTCACGTTCTGCTGGGTGTCGTCGCCCGTGATGCCGTTCTCGCGGCACCACTCGGCGGCCTTCAGACCCAAGTGCTCGCGCCGGGTCAAGGCGCCTGCAATCCGGGGCGAGGTGGCGCTCGCGTCGGGACGCGCTCAGGGAAACAACGCCGTCAACGCAGCCGCGGTCACATCGTTGGGCTCGCTGCCGTCTTGGTTCACGATGCTGACGATGGTGGTCTGCGTCTCTCGAAAGTGAAACGCCTGGGTGTGGTAGCCGTTGATGGACCCGCCGTGCCCGTAGGCCTTGCCGGCGCCCCCAGTGATGCTCGCGTCGAGCATCTGCAGCCCGAGGCCGTAGCTCACGGGCCCGCTCGGAGCGGGCACCCCCGTCTCCATTGCCGTCTGCTCCGCGGCGGCGAGCAGCGCGCTTCGTCCGTGCTGCCGCAGGCGGTGAGCAAGCCGAGCAGCAAGCAGCCATAAATCCGAAACATGGCGGCAGGCTCTCAGCCAAGCTCCGCAGCGTCAACGGGCTCGCAGATTCGGCGCAGACCTCACGGCGCCGCGAGCAGAAAGGCCTTCACCGCGGTCCCCGCGAAGGCGGGCACGGTGTGACCGCCGTCGAAGGAACACCAGACCACCGGTCGCTTGCAGCCGCTGTAGGTCACGCACGCGGGCTCGGGCGCGTAGGGCGTGCTGGCGGCGGCGCACCCGTTTTGTTTCAGCCAGTAGTCTCGGGTCTTGGCGCCGTCGGCGGGAGCGACCGTCGGATCTTTGCTGCCGTGAATGATCATCGCGGGCAGGCTCGCGGTGCAGCTCGCGCCATACCAGGGCCCGGAGCCGCCGGTCGGAGCGACGGCCCGGAGCTTCGACGCGCGCCAACAGGTCAAATTGTTGGTGAACATGGCGCCGTGCGAGAAGCCCGTGGCGTAGACGCGCGTGGGGTCGACGCAGTGGCTCGCGCTCACGCTAGCGACGAGCGCATCGAAGAACTCGACGTCGCCCTCTCCCTCTTTCATCTTCCAGCCGCTCGCCTTGTTGGTCGCCGTCGGATAAATGAAGATCGCGTCCTTCGCTCCGCCCGGCTCGAGCTTGAGATAGCCGCGCGCGCTCTTGCCATCGGTGTTGAGCCCGTGAAATCCGAAGATCACCGGCCAGCTCTTGCTCGACGCGTAGTCGGCCGGCACGCTGATGACGTAGCTGCGCGTTGCGCCGGACACGGTGATGGTGGCGGCGTCGTTGACGCCGACGAACGCGCCCGTCTTGCCGCAGCCTGCGCTCTGAGTCCCGCCGCCGGTGCCGCCCGCGCCGCTGCCGCCCGCGCCGCTGCCGCCGGTCCCGCTCCCCGCAGCGCCGCTCGTCCCCCCGCTGCTCGCGTCGGCATCGGTGCCACCAGTGCTACCAGTGCCGCCTCCACCGCTCGAGCCTCCGCCGGACGAGGCTGCGTCTGACTTGCTCGAGCCTCCGCTGTCTCCGTCCGAGCAGCCGGCGAAGCCGAGGAGCAGCAACGACGAGACCAGCCAAATGCTCCGCATGGTCTCGAGGGTCGCACAGCCGACTTTGGAACCCAACCCTGGCTGGGCTAATCTCACGCGCCGCACGCTGCGAGCGCCCCAACACCATGAACGACGAAGACCGACGCATCCTCCTCAGACGCCGCGCGCTCTTCATGGGCGCGGCCCTCGCGGCGACCGCGTGTGGCGGCGCCAAAGCCACGCCGCAGGAGCCCTCGAGCGCACCGGAGATCCTTCCCGTCACCACGGCGGCGCCCGCCGCGAGCGGCACCGCGCCGGAGCGCGAGACCAAGCTCGAGTCCGACGCGCCGCCGGCCATCGTGATCCCCGCAGGTGCGTCCGAGGATGCCCGTCGCATGTACGCGCACCTGAAGCAGCAGGTGGCGCGCGCGCAGCCCGAAGTCGCGGGCGTCGCCAGGAGCATGCTCACCTGCACGGCGGACGAGTGCCAATCGGACGCGGCGGTGGAGCGGCTGGCCAGCACGCACGCCACCGCGCTGCACCTGGTTGGTGCGCTGGAACCGCTGTGCCCGGGCTCGTCCGAACACGGCAAGGCCTACGCAGCCGTCGTGAAGGAGCAGCAGGCATTCTTCGAGGCCAGGCTGAACGGCTACGTGGCCCAGTTGCTCGAACGCATGGGCTCCGTCAGCGACTTTGGGGATCGCTTCCGTGCGGCTCAGACCCGCGCCAACGCCGCGCAACCCCGGGCGTGCCTGGACTGCGGCGACTGGTGACGGCGACCTGATCAACCAAGGGCGCGAACGATGCAGGGAACGCATGCGCGGAGCAGCGATGCGGGAAGACCCGAGCTCGTCGGACGTATAGACTGCGTTCGATGGCGAGACGCCTCATTCTGGTCGCGGTGGCGGCCCTCGGCTGTGCGTCTGGACCGCAGGGACCGCAGGCTCCGCAGGCGCTGACAGCGGCTCAGCCGCCGTCCCAGCCTGCGAAGGCCTCGGCGACCGAAGCGACGGCGCCGAGCGAGACCCCGCTGCCGACAGCCTGTCAGCGCGCCGAACGCAAGCTGGCTCGTGCGACCCAGCTCGGGACTGACGGATTTGGGGAGCGCTCCGCGCACTTGATCGAGCGAGCACGCGCGCTGTGTCCCGCCGTGGCTGAGCAAACCCGCGCGCTCGAGGTGCGCAATCGAGAGGCGAGTGAGGTCGCTGCTAAGGGTGCGGGCACCACTCCCGACGAGCTCTGGGCGGCTTCGGAGAAGGCACGAGCTGCGGGCGACACGCCCCGCGCCCGCCGTCTCGCTTCGCTCGCCGCGCGACAACATTCGAAGAGGGGCACGCTGCTGACGGTTTGGAACGGCGTCGCGGAGCTGCAGGCGATCGCGCTCTCCCATGACGGTGCGATGTTGCTCGGACAAGCTGCGGGCGAGCTCCTTCTGATGGACGCTCGCACCCTGGCGCCGCGGCAGTTTCTTCGGCTGGAGGGTGAGCTGCCCCGCGGCGATTCTGGTGGCGCGCGCTTCTCGCCCCGGGGGGACCGCGTGGCGATTGCCCGACAGGGCGAGCTGTTCGTCTACGATGTGGGCACCGGCCTCCTCGGACGCAAGCTCGAGTGGGCAGACCAAGAGATCCGCAGCTTCGCCTTCTCAGCGGACGGTGAGAGCATCATCACCGGATCGAGGGCCGGCTTCGATGCCGTGGTGCGGCGCTTCGATCTGCGCTCCGGCGACTCGCTCGCCGAGTACGTGATCAAAGACGGACGGGAGGTGTCGGCGCTCGCTGCCTCGCAGAGTGGCAGCTTCGTCGCCTGCTCGACCCGCTCCGGCGGCCTCGAGCTGCTCGACGCGAAGAAGCTCACGAAGGTTCGTGGACTGGGCAAGAAGGGCGCGCTCGAGACAGCGGACTCTCTCGTGTTTTCCCCCTCGGGTGATCGCCTCGCCTCCATTCATTCGCGCATGGCCCTCGAGATTTGGAATGTCACGACCGGCGCCCCGATCGCCACCGCGGCCCTCGACCGGCCGTGGTCAGCTCCGGTCCTGGGGTTCTCGGGGGATGGTGGCCGGATCCGCGTCACCGGCGGCACCTGGGGCGACGCCCTGATGGAGCTCGACAGCGCGAGCGGACGTGCCCTGGCCGCCAAGAGCTTGCCGCGAGGCAGCGCCGTGCTCTCGGCGGACGGCGAGGTGATCGCGGTCAGCGACCGCGGCGGGGGGCTCAGCATCGTCGAGGCAGCGAGCGGGAAGCTGCGCGTCGCAGCCCGGCGGGTGGAGGCCCGCCTGGAAGATCTAGCCGTCACCGACGGGCATCTCGCCATGGCCCGCGAGCTCGGCACTGGCTCCGACTCGCGCATCGACCTCTTCGTCGAAGGCGCTCAGACCGAGCGCGCCCGCAGCTTCTCGGTGCCGGGGTACAAGGCCACGCTGGCGTTCTCGCGACTGGGCCAACGCCTCGCCGGGAGCTTCGGTGGCCGCGGTGTTCGCGCCTGGGAGATGCGGAGCGGAGCGCCACTCGAGCTGGCAGACGCTCCGGAGTGGGTCGACCAGCTCGCCTTTGCCTCGCCGGAGGTGCTGCGCGGCGCCGGCGGGCCCTTCGAACTCAAGTTCTTCTCCACCCGGATTGGCGCGAGGGCCTGGACCACGGAGTTCACGACGGGGCGGGACCGCGGCCGGCGCGCGCTGGCGGTCGTCGGCGACCAGGCGGTGTTCACGGCGGGAGATCAGCTCACGCGCTACGATTTCGAGAAGCGAAGCGCGGCAGCGCTGGGTGCGGCCAAGGATTTGCGCGCGGTGGGGCTCTCTGGCGACGGAAAGGCCTTGATCGTCAGCACGGCTGCTCGCGGCGTCGAGCGATGGAGCCTGCCGAGCGGCGAGCCGAAGCGCTTGCTGACCGGCCGCTGCAAGGACGGACCGATCAGCGTCTCGGCAGACGGGTCCAGCGTACTGATCCGTTGCTCGTACCGCGAGTTCGCGTTGCTCTCGAGGGCGGGGGAGGTCACCGCCCCGTGGGAGGCGTCCCGCGCCGAGCTCGCTCCGAGCGGCAAGGTCGTGGTGGTCGAACACGAGGGGCGTGTCCTGATCGCGGGCGCGGATCTCATAGAGCGCGTCAATCTCCGCTTCGGCGCGATGCCTGGCGCCGTCGTCGCGAGCGGTCCCGGCGGGGTCATCGAGCGCTTCGGCGGCGAGTCGGATCTCGCCGATCGCGCGTACTGTCGGGTCGGCGATCGAGTTGCCCCCTTCGAGCTCTGCGAGGACCTGCTCTACCGCGACGATTTGGTGAGGGACGCGCTCTGGCCCTGAGCTTTGCCCACCCCGCGGGCTTCAGGTACAGACAGCGCCCGGCAAATCCGGACCGTCACGTCGGTGGAACGACGGGGACGGGAGCCGGCGGCCATCGTCCCATGAACTGGATCATCCTCGTCGTCGCAGGGCTGTTCGAAGTCGGCTGGGCCATCGGGCTCAAGTACACAGACGGGTTCACGCGCGTCTGGCCAACGCTGGGCACTGCGGTGGCCATGCTCATCAGCCTCGGTCTGCTCGGCGTCGCGATGAAGTCGCTGCCGGTCGGGACGGCGTATGCCGTCTGGGTGGGTGTGGGCGCCATCGGCACGGCGATCCTTGGAATCGTGCTGTTGGGTGAGCCTGCAAGCGCCCCACGTCTGCTGAGCCTCGGGCTCATCATCGCGGGCATCGTCGGTCTCAAGCTCGCGACACCGGTCTGAGGGCAGCGGTGACGTCCGCGCGCAGCGGGAGCGCAGCGCGGAGCTACTTCGACTGCCGTAGGAGCGCGCCGCCTTCGCCGGCGATGAATACGTTCTTCGCGTCTGGGCCCCAGACCGCGTTCAGGGTTTCGCCCACCGCTGTGTCCTGTTCGGTCCAGACCGAGCCGTCGAAGTGCAGCACTTTGCCGTCGGAGCCCACGGCGTACACGTCGCTGGCCGAGCTGCCCCAGATGTCGTTGAGCGAGTAGCCCTCGCCGGATCGGGTCACGCTCCATGAGCTGCCGTCGTAGCGGGCGACCGTGCCGTTCACGCCGACGGCCCACACGTCTTTTGCGTCGGCGCCCCAGACCGCGCGCAAGGTCGGCACGGGACCCGCTTCATTCGTGATCGGGTACGGGGCCCAGGCGGTGCCGTTCCAGTGCATCAGCGTGCCATTTTCGCCGACCGCCCAGGCGTCAGATCCGCTGGCGATCCACACGTCGTTCAGGGTGGCGCTGGTATTGCTCGGGGTCGCGATCCAGCTGGTCTGGTTGATGAGCGCGAAGAGCGCGCCCTTTTCGCCGACGATCCAACCGCCGGTCGAGGTCACTGCCACGCCCCGCAGCCAAGCCAGGGACTTTACGTCGACGAGCTCCCAGCTCGCGGGAGTTCCCTTCCAGTGCAGCACCGTTCCCCCGGTGCCGACGGCCCAGGCGTCTCCCGCCGCGACCGCCGCGACGTCGTAGAGCGCGCGGGGAGTGCCCGGCTGCACCACCTGCCAGCCGCTGCCCTGATCGTGCAGCACCTCGTCGCCGACCACCCACACGTCTTTGGGGCCCGAGCCGGCGAGCGCGAGGCGATTCGCCGACGAGCCGCTCGAAATCAAGGCGCGCGCGTCGCCATCCCAGCGCATCATGATGCCGCTCTCGCCCGCGACGAAGACGCTGTCGTTGTCGGGCCCGTCCGCGCTGAGAAACGCGCGCGTGGTGTTGCTGGCGATCTTGCTCCAGGTCTTCGCGGTCGCGTCGAAGCGGAAGATCTGCCCGCCGTCGCCGAAGACCCAGGGGCGCTCGCTGCTTTCGAGCCATACGCTGCGCAGGTTGGTCGCGCCCGGGATTTGCTCGCCTTTCCAGGCGCCGCTTGCGTTCGAAATGAAGTAGCCGCCTTGGCCCGACGCCACGATCACCGCGCCATCGGGGGTCCCGTCGAGCGCCAAGAACCCTGGCCCACCCGTGGTGGCCACGGCCCAGTCCGTGCCGCTCCACTCGAGCACGACGCCGCCGTCGCCGGCTGCCCACGCCTTGCCTGTCGTCGCGGCGAAGACCGTTCGCAGGGTCTGCGGGTTGGGGTTGCTCTCGGTCGCCCACGCTTGGCCGTCGAAGTGCCAAATCGCTCCGCCGTCGCCGACCACCCACACGTCGTCGGCGCTGGCGCCGTACACGTCGTGGAAGTTGGTGGTCACGCCCGCGTCGGCGCCTGCCTCGGCGTCCATCGGGAGGTCGAGCTTGGACCACGCCTTGCCGTCCCAGGACACGATGGTGCCCAGGGCGCCCACGGCCCAAGCGCGGGTGGCGCTGGCTCCCCAGATCGCCGTCAGGTCTTCGGTGGTGCCGGACTCGAGGCCTTCCCAGCCTTTGCCGTCCCAATGAATGACGGTCCCGCGGTCGCCGACGGCCCAGATGTCTTTGTCGCTCGTCGCCCACACGCCTCGGAGCGTGTTGCCTTGGGGTCGCGGCAGCTCCCAGCACCAGTCGTCGCTCGAGCACGAGGCGTAAGTCTTCGCATCAGGGCCGCCATCGATGCCGCCTTCCGAGTCGGTGGACGCGTCGGTGCCGGCGTCGCTCTTCTTCTTGCTCGAGCCGCCGTCGTCGTCACCGCAGGCGATGGCGAGCGACAACGACCCGAACACCAGGGTCGTGATCAAGAAAGCTGAACGCATAGGGGGGTGTATCTCAGCAGGGCGGGCAGACGACCTGGCCGCCACAACCATCCGATCCGCTGTAGCCGCACTTGCCGGTGCAGCTCAGCGGAACGCAACAGGTGCCGTTGGTCAGGCAGACCTGTCCGCCGGGGCAGGGCCCGCAAGTGACTTGGCTGCCGCAACCATTGGGCCAGCTTCCGCACTGCTTGCCGATCTGCGTGCAGGTCTGGGGCTGGCAGCACTGATTGCCTTGGCAGACCTGTCCGCTCGGACACGGACCACAGTCCAGCTGACCGCCGCAGCCGTTGCTCGTCGAGCCACACTGCGCGCCCTTGGCGGCGCAGGTCGTCGGCGAGCAGCACTGGTTGTTGGCGCAGACCTGTCCGGTGGGGCAGGGGCCACAGTCGATTTGCGCCCCGCAGCCGTCGCTGGTGGTGCCGCACTGCTTGCCCAGCGCCGAGCAGGTCTTGGCCACACAGGGCGCGCAGACGTTGGCGGTGCCGGAGCCCCCGCACAGCTCGCCGTTGGAGCAGGTCCCGCAGTCGAGTTGCCCGCCGCAGCCGTCGGAGATCTTGCCGCAGTCCTTGCCTTGCGCGGCGCAGCTGGTGGGCGTGCAGCACTTGCCGTTGTTCGTGCAGGTCTCGTTGGTGGTGCAGTCGCCACAGGTCACCTTGCCGCCGCAGCCGTCGCTGTGATCCCCACAGTTCTTGCCTTGCGCGGCGCAGCTCTGCGGCACGCAGGGCGAGCACACGTTGGCCGTGCCTCCGCCGCCGCACTTCTCGTTGTTGATGCAGGTCCCGCAGTCGAGTTGGCCGCCGCAGCCGTCGGAGATCTTGCCGCAGTTCTTGCCCTGCGCTGCGCAGGACGTCGGCGAGCAGCAGTTGCCGCCGTAGCACTTCTGGTTGGTGGTGCAGTCGCCGCACTGAAGCTGCCCGCCACAACCATCGTCAGCTGGGCCGCAGGTCTTCTTGAGCTCGGCGCACGACTTTGGAATGCAGGCCACGCAGAGGTTGTTCGAGCAAATCTCGCCGGGCAGACAGTTGCCGCAGGCGACCTGCTGACCGGTGCAGCTGTTGGTGATGGTTCCGCAGTTCTTGCCCTGGTTCTTGCACTCGGTGGGCGGAGGCGTCGGCAAGCACTGGCCGCCGTTGCACGTGAACCCTGCCTGGCAGGCGCCGCAGTTGAGCGCCGCCCCGCATTTGTCGCTGATCGTCCCGCACTCGACCTTTTCGGCCTGACAGGTCGTCTTTGCACAGTTGATGCACTTGCTGCTGACCGCGTCGCAGACCTGGCCGCTGCCGCAGGCCGTGCAGGTGATGTTGCCACCGCAGCCGTCGGGCAAGGTGCCGCACTTGTCGCCCTCGCACTTGGCGGGCACGCAGGGGCCGCACTTGCGCGTGGCGCCGTTGCAGACCTGACCCGCGGGGCACGAGCCGCAGTCGACGCTGGCGCCGCACGCGTCGTTGATCACACCGCATTCGGCGCCGATGGCCTTGCACTCGTTGGAGGGTGGAGCGCAGGTCTGAGTGGAGCTCGAGCAGATCTGACCGCCGGGACAGGTTCCACACGAGACGGTCCCACTGCAGCCGTCGTCGATGGTGCCGCAGGTGGCCTTCTTGTCGGCGCAGGTCTTGGGCACGCAACCGGAGCCGCCAGCGCCGGTTCCGCCGTTCGCTCCCGAGCCACCCGTGCCGGTGCTCGCGCCGTTGCCGCCCGAGGCCGCCGCGCCCGCGTAGCCCGCCGCACCCGCGTAGCCCGCGGCGCCGCCGAGGCCGCCGCCGTCAGCAGCGCTGCCGCCGCTGCCCTTGGCTCCGCTGCCGCCCGTGCCGTCGGTGCCCTCGTCGCCCGAGCCACCGCAGGCGAAGGCCGCCGCGCCGGCGAGCATCAACCCGCTGAGCAGCGTGCTGCGAACTACCCGACTCAACTTGGTGGTGGTGAGAAGACTCTCTGCTTGCTTCGACATTGAAAGCCTCCTTGCGGTCGCGCTCGGCGAACCGTGGCCCAACTAGCCCAACTATATCCGAACTCGGGGCGTCAGGCCCAAACGACTCGTCTTCGGCACCAGCTCGGCGCGACGTGTCTCGGATCAGAACACTGGCGGGATCGTGATTGGAGTCAGGTCGAGGCCACCGGCATACATGTAGCTGGTGTAGCGCCCGTAGCCGTACACCATCACCCCGAACACCGAGCCGGACTCGATGGCATGCACCTCGCTGCCCAGCGGCAGCTCGACCCGAGCCACGGAAAACCCGCTCGACCCGATGGCAGTGAAGCTCGCCGCGGGGACCGCCGTGCCGTCGAGGGTCACCGTTGAGCCAGTCTTGGCGATCACGTTCACGAAGTTGGTGTCGTAGCTCGCGCTGGCGATGAAGGTGTACGATTTGCGGTACTGGGCGGCCGGGACCGAGAGCGCCAAGCTGGGATCGCCCGAACCACTCGGTACCGAGCCCTGGCCCTGCATGTACTGGGCGACCATGAAGGCCTTGTCGGAGCTGACCTTGAAGTCGCTGGTCACCGCCGAGAGCTCGAGCGGTGGGTCGCTCGGCGACAGGGTCTTGTCCGCTGAGACGCTGGGCGGATCGAAGCTCAGCTTGGTGTTCGGCTCGATGGCGACAATGCGAACCACGTGGGGAGATTGGCTCGCCAGCGCCGCTGGAAAGGTCACATAGTACTCTTTACCCAGCGTCTCGATGGGCAACATCGAGTGCTCGATGTGGTCGCAGGCGTCGGTGGTCGCCGTGGGAATGTTGGCGCACGAATGCCCCGCGATCACCTGAACCGGCTGGTTTGCCTTGAGACGCGTGCCGCTGATGTCCGCGCCGTACTGGCCCGAGGGCCCGTCGTGCTTGGCGATGACCTCGAGCACGTCGCCGCGATTGAGGCTGACCTTGCCATTGCCCGCGGCGTCGATGCCGGCCCCGGCGGCGAAGTCGCCCTTGCCCAGGAGCTGCACATCGGTGCCGTCTCGCGTTGCCGTGATGGCGACGAAGCCCGCGCGGTTCGGTGCGCTGGGCCAGGCCAGCGTCGTGTAGTTCCCAGTCAACGTCGTCGACGGCAGGAGCAGCGTGGCGTCGTTGGAGAACGCCAGGCAATCCGCAGCCGAATCCGCCCGGACACTTGGCTCCCACCGGGCAGGCGCTCGGCGCGGGTTTGATCTCGTATCTCAACGGTGACAGTTGGTACACGGTGACGGGGCTATCGCTGCGGAGCCGGTAGGCGCCGCCCTTGACCACGCGCGTCGCGCCCGGATCGGGCGGCAGCTGACAGGCATCGACGTCGCCGCCCTTGAGCTCGCTGACCCAGGGCAGGGTGATCACCTCGAGCTTGCCCGCGCCGACGGTCGTCTTCTTCACCTCGGTGGAGCCGCGGGTCACGACGACGTTGGAGGTCCCACTGCCGGCGTTGGCGACGGCCACTGCGAAATCGAAGCCGCTCCACACCGGGTTGAGCGTGACCGTGGGGAAGTAGTCGCAGCCCAGGTAGCTGTTGGACAGACTTGGCGGCGTGCAACTCCCGGTGCAGCCCTTTGGCTCGCACTTCATGCCTTGGGCGGCGTCGCACTCGAAGGTCTCCCAGGCGCTGCCGTCGTTCTTGCAGTACTTGCCGACGCCGCCTTCGCAGCTCTGCTGCGCGGGCAAGCACGTCACGCAGCCGTAGGGAGCAGCGCAGGTCTTGCCGTCGGCCTTGCAGTCGACGGGATCGCCGAACTGACCGCTGCCGAGGCAGGGCTTTGCGACGTCTCCGCCGCACACGAACTGCCCGATGCTGCAGATCGTGGAGTCGAAGCCCGCATCACCCGGCTTGCCGCCCGTCCCCTCGTGCTTGGTGACCTCCGGATCGCTCGAACACGCCACCGCCGAAGCGAGGGTCACGCTGACGCCCACGATCACCCGACGCACCCAGATCATGCGTGCAGCTTACGCGCTTGCGAAGCGAGGGGCGAGTTAGCGCCCGGGCCGCCGCGCGACGGGAAATCGCCGCGATCCAGCGCTCACCCGCGCCCGCCCCCGGTCGGGCGGGTCGGGCAGGTCGGGCCGGCCGGCCCCGGGGCAGGGCGCCGGCGCCGCCGGGCCGAAGTGCGTCTTCTGCACAACCTGCTCGCACAACTCACGCAGCTCTTGCCCCCCGCCGCACCACTCGGGGGAGCGAAACGTCGACCCCGGGGCACCAGGACCAGCCGTAGGGCTTCTTGCGGTCGTCGCAGACCAAGGGCAGCACCCGCGACATGCTTTCGAGATCTCGTTGCAGGGTTCGGCGCGACACCTGGAAGCCTCGCTGCTCCAGGAACGCTGCGAGCGTGAGCGTGTCGACGCGACCGGGGGCTTCGGGGATCTCGCGGAGGATCAGCAAACAACGAACGAAGGACTCACGCATGTGAACGTGTAGCGCAAGACGCGTGCCGTCAGATCTCGTCGCAGCGCGGAGCTGCCGTTCCGGCAGGTCGTTTCCGCGCGCTTGCCAACGACGCTTCGATTGTGGAAGAGAGAGCGCTGCAATGGTTACGAGAGTCGCAGTCGCAGTCGCGCTGGCTTTCGTTCCGATGATCGCGTCAGCGCAGAGCGGCGACCCGGTGCCCCTCAAGCGTGTCTGCATCGAGGCGCACGCGCGCACGCAGCGCCACACCCGCGTCGAGGAGCTGGTGCTCGCGCGGGAGGCCGCGCTGACCTGCGCCGCCCCGGCCTGCCCCGAGCCGATCCGAGCCGAGTGCGCGGCCTGGTTCCGCGACCTGGAGCTGTCGGTGCCGGCGTTGCGCCTGCAAGTGACCGACGCCGCCGGCGTCGAGGTCACGAACGCGGAGATCTTCTTGGACGGGATCCGGACCGCCATCCGGGTTTCTCCGCAAGAAATGCGGCTCGACCCAGGCGAGCACGAGATCGTGGTGCGAGCCGCAGGCGGCAGGCGGGGCCGCGCCAGGGTGACGGTCCTCCGGGGCGATCCGCCCCGGAGCCTCGCGATGGTCCTGAGCGCCACGATGGTTCCAGGGGAAGCGCGAGCCAAGGCGACCACGGCCCGGCGTCGGGCGCGGGGTCGGGCTCGGGGGGCGACCCACCCAGATCGCGCGCTCACGCACGCGCTCTTGGCCGGCGGGCTCACGGGGCTGGCCGCCGGCGGCTACATGGCGTGGATGGCTCACCGCGGGCCCGAGGGGGGCTCGGCAGCGACTCAGCCTCGCCTGATTGCCGCCGGTACGTTCCTCGGTCTTTCCGCGATTGCGCTGGGCAGCGCCGTCTACTTGCTGCTCACCGAGGACCGAGCCGGCGGACAGGTTGTGCAGAAGCCGCACAACCGGCAAACGCTGATGACAACGCGCAAGTCGCCGCCTGTACTCGTGCGGTAGAATCCCGGACCTGTGATGTCCCGGGGGATTGACCAGACCACCCGTCGCGCCCGCGTCAGCGTCAAAGCAGATGCGGGGCAGGTCATCGCGTATTGGGACGGCGGCTATCTAGCGACGCCGCTCTCGATGAACGGCGCCATCGTGATCGGCCGCGACTCGACCGCCGACGTTCGGGTGCCGCACCCTTCCGTGTCGCGCAGCCATGTGCGCTTGAGCTTCGGGCCCAAACCGGCCATCGAAGACCTGGGCAGCGTGAATGGCACGCGGCTCGCGGGTCGCTCGCTCACCGCGCACACGCGCACGCCCATTCCCTGCGGCGCCGTCATCGAGATCGGCGACGCTCTGGTCCTGCTCAAGTGTGTGCAAGCCGAGAGCAAGCCCGTCGAGGTCGCGGCCGAGAGCATGTCGGGGGTGCGCGAGCTGATCGACCGCGTCGCGAAAGGCAACATCCCCGTCACGCTCGTGGGCGAGACCGGCGTCGGCAAAGAGGTGATGGCGGATCGACTCCACGCGGCGTCTCCGCGGGCGGGCGCTCCCTTTCTGCGCATCAACTGTGCGGCGCTGCCGGAGCAGCTGCTCGAGAGCGAGCTCTTCGGCTATGAGCGTGGCGCGTTCACCGGCGCCAACAACCCCAAGCCTGGGCTGCTCGAGGCGGCGCATGGCGGCACAGTGTTCTTGGACGAGGTGGGCGAGCTGCCGAAGCCGACCCAGGCCAAGCTGCTTCGCGCCCTCGAGTGCAAGGAGATCTTCCGGATCGGATCGCTCCGTCCGCGCACCTTCGACGTCCGCTTCGTGGCAGCGACGAATCGCAATCTCGAGGCGATGGTCGGCGCCGGAGACTTTCGCGCGGATCTCTTTCATCGCTTGTGCGGCGTGGTGGTGAGGGTGCCTTCGCTCCGGGAGCGGGGTGACGAAATCGAGGAGCTGTCTCGCACCTTCGTAGACGAGGTCGCCGAACAGCTCCGGCGGCCCGCCCCGGAGCTTTGCTCGGCGTTCCTGCTGGCCCTGCAGAGCTACGCCTGGCCGGGCAACGTCCGCGAGCTCCGCCACACCATCGAGTGCGCGGTGCTCCTGTGCCCCGGCTCCCGGCTCGAAACCGCTCACCTTCCCCGAACGGTGCTCGCGACTCCGAGCCGCACGACTCGCGCGGGCGCTCCGAACCTCAAGACTGAGCTCGATGATCTGGAGAAGAAGCGCATCTTGGACGCGCTCGAACGTTGCGCCGGCAACCAGACTCGCACGGCGAGCGTCCTCGGCATCCCGCGGCGGACCTTGATCGATCGGATCGAGACCTACGGCCTGCCCCGACCTCGGAAGGGGCGCAAGTGATCTCGGACCCCCCCTTCGCCGGCGGACGCTACGTGCTGGGCGACGCCATCGGCTCGGGCGGCATGGCGACCGTTCACCTGGCCCGCCAGTGCGGGCCCCTGGGTCACTCGTGCATCGTCGCGGTCAAGCGCCTGCGCCGGGAGTACGCCCGCGATCCGGAGCTGGTTGCCATGCTACTCGACGAGGCCCGGCTCACGGCGCGCGTGCGCCACTCGAACGTGGTCCCGCTGCTCGACGTCGTCGCCGAGGGCAGCGATCTGCTGCTGGTCCTCGAGTATGTCGCCGGCGTCCCGCTGTCGTGGCTCATTTCCAAGGCGCGACAGACCCAGACGCTGATCCCCCTGGCGGTGGTGGTGGCCGTCGGCATCGACATGCTCGAGGGTCTGCACGCGATCCACGAGGCCCGGGACGATCGCGGAAAATCATTGCACATCGTGCACCGAGACGTCTCTCCGCAAAACGTGATCGTGGGCGAAGACGGCGTCGTGCGCCTCCTCGACCTCGGTGTGGCCAAGGCGGCTCGGCGCGCCCAGACCACCCGAATCGGTGAACTGAAGGGCAAGATCGCGTACATGGCGCCCGAGCAGCTCGAGCTGCGCGACATCGACGGTCGCGCCGACGTGTACGCCGCTGCCGTGGTGCTCTGGGAGCTCTGCGCCGGTCGCCGCCTCCACGAACGAGAGAGCGCGCGCGAGCTGGTCGATGCCATCGCTCTGGGCCCCGACGGCTTCGCTCTGGCGCGCGCCAGCGAGGCCGAGGCCAAGGCAGTGGAGACTGAGATCACCCGCGCGCTCTGCTACGCCGCGAAGGGGCGTCACGCCTCGGCCCTCGATTTCGCCCGCGCGTTGGCGGCGGCTTGCCCCCCAGCTCCGCGTTGGGAGGTTCGCGACTGGGTTTCCCGACTCGGCCAGCCCATCTTGGATGAGCGGGCGAAACTGGTGAGCCGCCTCGAGCGCGGTGTGCGCTCGAGTCTGCGTGCACCCCCTCGCGTCGTGCAAGGCGTCGAGCCGGTGACCGAGCGCGCTGCGGCCGTCACCGACTCGCAGCCAGGGGTCAGCGCGTCCGCCGCGCCCGGCGCGAGGAGCTCGTGGAACACCGCGCTGGTGCTCGGGGCCTTGCTGGCCGTGAGCGCCATCTTCGGGCTGCGCGAGTTCACTCGGCCGCACGCCACGCCTGAGCGGGTGCCCGCGGCGGAACGGACGGATCCGTTGCCGGTGGCCCCGCGCTTGCCTAGCGATTCGCTCCCGGCCGAGTCCAGCTCGGCGCGCGCAGTGCTCAACACCGAAGCGCCAGCGGCCGTCGGGAGACGCGCACTGCGAACCCTCCCCGTGGCCTCGCCGACGCGAGGCAGGCCCCCGGCGCCGGTCTCGTCGGCCAGCGGCCATTCCCCCGACTGCCTGCCGCCCTACCGCACCGACGGCAGCGGCGTGCGCGTCTACAAAGAAGAATGCCTGTGAATCAGACGGCGGTCGCCGCCGCGCGGTCGGTTTCTTTGCGCAGGGCTGCCGCGGCGAAGATGCAGAAGACCGGCGTCACCACCAAGTGATAGCGGTCGTCCCCGAAGAACACCGCGTGCGTCAGGGCGGTGGCAGCGATCAGGCAAAGCAGGTAGCGCCCCACCGGGCCCTGGGCGGGTCGACCGGGGATCGGCAAGAGCGCTACCAGCGGCAAGAGCGTGGGCAACCAGAAGAAGGGGTGTCTGATGTCGGCAAAGGCGTAGGTCGCCGCGGCGATGATCGCCAAGAGGAGTGCCGACTGAGAATACTGCTTCTTGCTCTCGCGACTGCCGAAGGGGACGTAGCTCACGACGGAGAGCGCGGCGCCGATCAAGAGCAGCCGATGGAACAAGGTGAGCAAACCCCGCCCCGCTACCCGGCGTGACTCGGGCCACGAATGTGGGTCGGCCTCCCGTAGGTACTCCACGGCGAATGACTCGTGGTCGAAGGTGTGTCCGAGCTTCTTCGGCACCAGCGCGAGCCAACGCCAGGGATCGGCCGCGATGCGCGCCCGGCCCACGGCCGCCCAGCAGCGATCTTGCTGCACCTGCCCGCTGACGTTGGGGCAGCCGTCGGCGCCGCGCAGAGTGTCGAAGCGTCCGGTGTCGCTGACGGCACCAATGGCGAGGTTCCAGCCGCCGTTGGTCGAGACCAGCGCGCAACCATCCATCACGCGGCAGTTGCGCAAGGTCCACGGCGACACGACCACGAGCGCAGCCACGGAGGCCACGGCGGCGAGCGCCATGGCTCTCCACCAAGGTCGCCCGCCCATGACGGCGAGCAGGGGCAGCGCGAGCAGGGTCGACGGACGCACCAAGGTGGCCAGGCCCAGCACCGCACCGGCGGCGAGAGCACCGCCCCAGCGCGGACGGGTGAGCCCCGCGACGAGGGCCGCGACCGCGATCAGGAGCGCGGCCAGTGGTTCGGTCATCACCACCGCCGAGTAGGCGATGAGGCCCGGGTGCAGCGCCGCGATTGTCGCGGCGATGCGCGAGCGGTTCTCGCTCAGAACCAGCCGTGCCAGCCGGTGCACCACGCCCACGAGCAAGGCGCCGAGCAGGGCGTTGACGATGGGTGCGACCGCGATGGAGCTGCCGAAGACTTTGTAGACGAGGCCGAGCAGCCCCGAGAGCCCGACCGGGTAGTGGCACCACGCTTTCCACACCGGATGCCCGGCGACCATCACGTCTTCGGAGTAGCCGAGGCCCGCGGCGATGCGTGTCGCACCAAAGTGATAGTAGTGGCCGTCCCAGACCGGCTCTCGCGCCCACGCGACGGCCACGAACAGCCGTGGCAGGAGCGCGATCACCGTCACGGCCAGCGTGAAGGCGAGATCGCCGCGGTCGACTCGAGCAGATCGCATCAGTAAAACGGGGCGTCAGGCGTTGGATTCCCCGCCGCTCGTCCCGCGCCAGTGACGCATGCGCCGGAGATAGGTGCGACACACTTGGGCCGGATCGAGCTTGAGGTACTTGGCTACTTGCTGCACGAACCCGCGGGTGTACACCAGCGCCGGCAGGTCGCCGAAGGTCTCGGCTTCGATGGCGCGCAAGTGCGACGCAGCGATCTTGGTGTGGTCGGCGATTTCCTCGATCTCGATGCCCTGGGATTCGCGAACTTTGGCGATCAGCCGTCCTGTGAACTCCGTCTCGGCGTTGATCTCGCGTGAGAGTTCTTGCCGCAGCATGGCGCGCTCGGCCTCGAGCGCGCTGTCGAGGGGGGCAGGGCGGACGGCACGCTCTTCGCTCGCCTCGGGGAAGAATGAAATGTCGTAGGCACGCCGCCGGATGGGATCGAGCAGCGTGTCGTGCGCCTCTTCGACGCGAGCCTGTTCTTTCCGCAGCGCGGCCTCGTTCAAGAGCGACGTCAGCGGCAGGCTCCCGGGTTGGTACAGATCGCGTTGGCGCTTGAACGCTCGTCGCACTTCTTCATCGGTGGCCCCGCGGTGGGTCCAGAGCACGTCGTAGAGGCTCAGCTCCTTCGGTACCAGCGGGATAGGCGCCAGGTCGCGGGATTGGTCGCGGGTGGTCGAGACCGCGAGCACCCGCCGGGCAATGCGCTCGATGTTGCGCGCGCTCTTGCTGGTAGGGCTGTCGATCAGCAGGGGGCGGCGCCGGACCACCGACAGCCAGACTCCGTCGTCTTGCTCGATGTGACCGACGTAGTCGAAGTGGATGCCCAGGTAGCGCTGGGCCATGTCGCAGAACGTGGGACCTAGATCCGAGTCGGTTCGCAGGCGCACCCCGTTGACGGCGACTCGCAGGGTCAGCTTCGCGAGCTCGTTCGCTGCGAGCTCACCCACCGCGACGTCGTAGCGAGCGATGGCGCGCACCAGGTCTTGGGGCGCGGGAAGCGGCGGCAGCTCGGACTGGGCGCGCTCCACCAGCCGCATCTTGAATCGGTCTTTGATCAGAGTGCGGCGGATCTGACGCTGGAAGAGCGCTCGTGCGAAGCGATAGGTCGCTTCGACGCTGGGCGGCTCGGGCGCCGTCACGCACAGCCCCGTGTCGGCGCTCAGAAATAGATCGAGCGTCGCAGGTCCCGTACCGGCACCGAGATCGAGCAGCACGTAGTCGACGTCGAGCTGGCGGAGTCCGCGCGCCCACCGCGGTTTGCGGCCGGGACGAATGGGAACGGTAGACCCAGCGGTGTAGAGCTGGGGCAAGAGCGAGAGTCCCGGGATGGGTGTCGAGACCGGCGTGAGGTCGTCGTCCGCGGAGTCCTTGCGCCCGCCGGGCATGCCGAGCGGCACGTCCACGTCCAGCATCGTGTGCAGCTCGGCGCCGGCTGGATCGGCATCGACGAGCATCACCGATCGGCCGAGCTGGGCCAGGTACACCGCGAGGTTCACCGCGAGCACGCTCTTGCCGACGCCGCCACGGCCCCCACCGACCGCGATCACGTGCCGGACGTTGCGGGGCGGGGGCAGGCTCTGGGGGATGCTTTCGGGCGGGATGGAATCCGCCATTCCCGGGATCTACCTCAATTGGGGCCCGGGCGGCGTCTTCCTGAGCGACCTAGAGCCAGCCGGCGACCGATGATATAGCCACCGCCATGCTGAGCCTGCGCTTGGTGGGAGCCGTACTCGCGTTCTCGCTGCTTCATTTCAAGCTGAGCACGTGCCGCTCTCCGGGTGAGGGCGGCAAGGGGCCGGCGGGCAACGATTCCGGCACGATCGTCGAGCTTCCGGGCGTGGACACCTCCCAGTTGACCTCTCGCGAGAAGCACGACTGGTCAGGCGCCGTGACGGAGTTACTCGCTCCCTGCCCCGACCAGGCCGTGAGCCTCGCGCAGTGCGTGAAAGAAAAGCGCGCCTGCGCGGCGTGCGAGCCAGCGGCGAAGCTCCTGGCCAAGCACGTGCGCAAGGGCAAGACGCGCGCGCAGCTCGACGCCGCCTTCAAGAAGCGCTTCGCGCCCGATCAAGTCAAGCCGGTGCCCTTCGCGGGCTCTCCGTCCAAGGGGCCCGACGACGCGGTGGTCACCATCGTCGAGTTTGCCGACTTCGAGTGTCCGGGGTGTGGCAAGGCGCAGCCCGTTCTCGAGAAGCTGCTCGCCAAGTACCCGTCGCAGGTCCGGCTCGTCTTCAAGAACTATCCCCTCAGCATCCACAAGCACGCGGAGAAGGCAGCGCGCGCGGCGTTGGCCGCGGGGCGCCAGGGAAAGTTCTGGGAGATGCACGGCAAGTTGTTCGAGATGCAGCCGACCCCGCCAGACGACCTCGCCCTCGAGAAGCTGGCCAAGGGGCTCGGCCTCGACATGAAAAAGTTCGACGAGGATCTCACCAGTGAAGTCATCGCGGACGAGGTGGCGCGAGATCGAAAGCACGGCGATGCGCTCGACCTCGCGTCCACGCCGCTGATCTTCATCAACGGTCGCCACTACGACCTCGACTATTTCGATTTCTCCGAGGACTTTGCCGACTGGATAGCGCTGGAGCTGGAGCTCACTCCGGGCAAGAAGCCCGAGCCGGCAGCGCCGACCTCGGCGGCCCCTTCCGGATCGGCCGCGCCCGCAGCGAGCGGCAGGGCGCCCGGAAAATGAGGGGCGGCGCCGACGGGGGCGGCTGCTTCCCGACTGGGCGTCACTACCCGGGCATCGCACACCTGCTGCGCGCGGTCGCCGTCGGCGTTGCCGAGGAGTTCGGCGCCGAGCGCGAGCTATCCGACCTACCCCTGGTCGCCGTCGACACCGAGACGACCGGGAGGGATGCGGCCGTCGATCGCATCGTCGAGATCGCCTGCGTGCACTTCCGGGGCGGCGTAGTGACTTCGCGCAAGCGCTGGCTGGTGAACCCGGGCATACCGATCCCCAAAGAGGCCTTCGACGTTCACGGCATCAGTGACGACGACGTGGGCGACAAGCCCAGGTTCGCCGAGATCGCGGCCGAGGTGGTCGCTGCGCTCGAAGGGGCAGTGCCCGTGGCCTACAACGCCGAGTTCGACCGCGCGTTTCTCTTCGCCGAGCTCGAGCGAGCGGGCATCTCGGACAAGAAATCCCCCGCGTGTCGGCGTGGCGTGGACTGGATCGATCCTCTGACCTGGGCCCGCGAGCTGCAGAAGTTCGAGAAGGGCAAGTCTCTCGGCGAGGTTGCGGCTCGATTGGGCGTGGAGATCAACCAAGCGCATCGAGCGAGCGATGACGCCGAAGCCGCGGTGCGAATCCTGAGCATCTTCACTGCCGATCCCCGCGTGCCCAGGACCTACGCGGCGTTTGTCCAGGAGCAGCGGCGCCTCTCGCGCATCTTCGAAGAAGAGCGCTCGAAGTGGAAGAACTCCCGAGGCTGACTCAGGGCGTCTCTTGGCCCGCGTCGCTGGCCGGTGGCAAAAGTGGATCGCCAGCGTCGACTGCCGCTCGACCCTCGACCCGCATCTTGACGTCGAGCACCACGGTCTCGCCCGCAGCCAGCGTGAGCGTGCGACGCTCGGTAGCCGCGTTGGGGTGCTCGAGCCGGACGTAGTGGGTGCCCGCCGTCAGGGGAATCGCCCGCGCGAAAGGCGTGGTGTCGACCCGCTGCCCGTCGACCACGACGTGAGCCCACGGATCGGCGACGACGCGCAGATACGCGGGGCGCTTGGGCACCAGCGCGAGCTCGGTGGGACCCCGACGCCCCGGCGCGGCCCCCTCTTCTCGGGAGGCTACCCAGTGGATCGCAGCGCCGACTACCACCACCAAGCCGAGGCAAGCGACGAAGCCAAGGACCGCCCAGCTCACCGCCGGAGCTTCCGCGGGCTCGGCCCGCACCCTCGAGGTATCGACGATGGACCGGGGAGCGTCCTCGGTGAGACCCGACTGGACGAGCGTGCGCAAGATCTGGCGATGCGACGAGGTGACGCCGCTCTCGTTCGAGAACCGCTCGAGGGCCAACACGACGTCTTCGGTGCTCGCGAAGCGATCGCTGGGCATCTTCTCGAGGCAGCGCTGGACGAGCCTCTCGAGCGAAGGCGGCACTCCCGATACCGCCCGCGCCAGGGGCGGAGCGGCGTCGTGTCGGATGCGCTGCGCGGCAGTGCGCTCGTCGGGAGCGTCGAAGGGGCGAACTCCTGCCAAGAGCTCGTAGAGCACCACGCCCAGCGAGAACATGTCGCTGCGCGGGTCCGCTGCCTCACCCAAGATTTGCTCGGGCGAAAGGTAGAGGGGGCCGCCGAAGCTGCTCGCGCCGTCGAGCAACTCGGGCGCCGTGGGCAAGCGCCCGTCGACAGCCACCGAGAAGTTCATGAGCTTCACGTGGCCGCGGCGTGAGATCATGATGTTCTTCGGCTGTACGTCTCGGTGCACGACCCCGTGACGGTGGGCGTGTTCGAGCGCGCGCGCCACCTCGAGGGCGATGGCGGCCGCCGTCAGCGGTGGCAGCTTCTTCACGATCTTCGCCAGCTCTTCTAGCGGCCAGCCGTCGACGTACTCGAGGACGAGCCACATGCGGTCTTCTCGTCGGACGAAGTCGAGGACGTGCAGGATGTTCGGGTGGTGAAGCTCAGCGAGCACGCGCGCCTCGCGTTCCAGGGACGCGGCGAAGGGCGAAGAGGGCAAGATGCTCGAGGACAACGCCTTGAGCAGGACAGGGCGGCCCAGCGGCTGCTGCACGGCGTGAAATAAATCCGCGACCGGCTCCGAACGCAGCTTCTCGATCACCTGGCATTCGCCGAAGACCGGAAGTTCGCCCATCGCCGGCGACTGTACCTCAGGGCTCCGCGGGCCGCGCTATCGGGCGCCGGCCGGTTCTGCTAAGAGTCGCGCGTGACTGTCCTGACTCGGATGTTGGTCCCGTCGCTCCTGGTGCTCAGCGGTTGCGCGGGCGGCGCCGCGACGCCGGGCGAGTCACCCGTCGGCGGTTGCCAGTCCGGCACGCTCCCGGTCGGGCATTGGATCGGCGAGTGGCAGACCTTCGCGCTTTCCCAGCCCGATTTGGTTCGTTCCGGCACCATCGACCTGGTGATCGCGGCCAGCGGCCGGATGACGGGCAGCACTGCCGAGTCCGACAACCCCGATCTCGGGACGCTGTCGGGCACCGTGAAGCCCACGGGCGAGTTCAGCGCCAAGAGCGTGGTCTTGCGCAGCGGCCACGAAGCAAAATACGAACTGAGCGGCACGGTTGCGTGTGAGGGCGCCGCCCTCGCAGGAGCCGGCACGAGCGCGTGGAGCGCGAGCGACAAGGCGAGCTTGAAGCTCCGCCTGCAACGCGCCCAGTGAGTTCGTTCAGCCGCCGTGCGGGCCGCGCGCTCGCGCGTGGTAGCGTGCTGCAGATGCGGCTCCACACGAGCGCGGCGCTCCTTGGTCTCGTCGCGGCCTGCAGCTGGTTCAAGACTTCTCCCACGCCCGCGGATCCCAACCTCGTCGACAAGGCCGACACGTTCTGCCGCTTGCTGTTCGAAGCACCGAAGCGGCAGCTCGAGGCGCGCTGCACTCCCGAAGACAAGGGGCGTCCGCAGTACGATCGCTTGGTCGCGCTGGCTTCTCGCCCGGTGGAAGCATGCGTCGCCGCGCTCGAGCCCAGCGTTCGCGCGGGCCGAGTGAAACTCCACAAGCCTGCGGCAGAGGCATGTGCGCGTGCCATCGAGAGCGCTACGTGGAAGTCGACGCTGCGCACACGAGATCTCGGCGCGTATCCCGAGTGCGAAGGGCTCTCGACCGGCGTGCAGGCCGAGGGCGGGGCGTGCCGCACCAGCCTCGATTGCCGGGCGGGCCTGTGGTGCGCTGACGCCAAGTTCGAGAGCGATGGCGCGTGTCGTCGGCAAGGCTCTGCCGCCGAGTCGTGCGACGCGCCGCTGTTGTTTCTCTTCGACGAGATGCGCGCGTCGTGCTCGAGTGGGTACGCTTGTGACTTCGGTCCATTTCGACCCGCGTACGCGCTCGGCTATCCGCCCGTCTTGTCCCTGGAGCTCGAGCACGAGCTCGCCAAGCGACGCTCGAGCGCCGAAAAGACCGGGCCTCGCGGCGGACCGGACCCGCTGGGGTTCGGCACCCTAGGGGTGAAGGGCTCGGGCCCCGACGCCGGAGGCGGTCGCGGCGAAGGCGGCGGTCTCGGCTCGATTGGCGGCTTTGCCTCCTCGGGTCAAGGTCGGCTCGGCCGCGCGCAATCGTCTGCCGCGCCGCGAGTGAGAGCTGGCGCTGCGACGGTCAACGGTCGGTTGCCGCCAGAGGTCATCCATCGCGTCGTGCGCCGAAGATTCGCTCGCTTCCGTCTCTGCTATGAAGACGGGCTGCGCAAGGAGCCGAAGCTCGAGGGCCAGGTCTCCGTTCGCTTCGTGATCGGACGCGACGGCTCGGTCTCGAACCCAAGGGGCAGCGGTGACCTCGAAGACAAGAGCGTCGTGGCCTGCCTCATACAAGCGTTCGCCGGCTTGTCATTTCCAGCGCCAGAAGCTGGCATCGTGACGGTCGTCTACCCGCTCGTCTTCCTGGCGGGAGCCGTGCCCGCCGCGACGACGGCAGACGCGGGCGCCGACTCCGATCCGAGCGAGCCCGCGGTGCCGTCGGCTTCCGCGCCAGCGCGGGAGGTCGTGCAAAAAGACGCGGACTCTCCGCTGGTGTGCCTCGCTCTCCTGACGCGCGGCAAAGCGTGCGCCGCTTCGCATCAGTGCGCAGCCGGCTCGGTCTGCCGCGCGGGGACCTGCGAAGCCCCGGGAAATCCAGGGCAGGTGTGCGCTTCGGATCTCGAATGCGCCGCGGATCTCTACTGCGGCGCGTCCGCCGACGTGTCCGGGGCGCGCGGCCTGTGCAAAGCGCTCAAGGCCACCGGAGCGCCCTGCGCCGACTCGGGCGAGTGCCGGGGAGCGTGTGGGTCGGATGGCACGTGCATCGCGCTGTGTGGCGCAGGCTGAGGAAGAACCCGTGAAGCGCATCCTCCACGTCCTGTTGTTAGGTGTCTTTCTTGCTGCTCCGGCCTGCTCGAAGTCCAGGAGTGGCGGCAGCGCGGACCCATCGGAGCGATCGGCGAACGGCCCGGTCGTGCGCCTGCAAGGATCGCAAGTGTTGGTCGACGGCAAAGCCGCGGGGTCGACTCGCACGAGCGAAGAGATCGGTCGCGTACAAAAGATCAACGAGCTGTTCGATGAACTGAAGATGGCGCGCGAGCTGTTCAAAGTGGCAAACCCGGCGAAGCCATTCTCGGGTCGGGCGACCATCGTCGTCGACTCGGCGACGCCGGCGGTGGCCTTCAAGTCGGTGTTTCAGACCGTGGCGTTCGCGGGATACCCCGCCTTGGTCGAGATCGGGGGCGGAGTCGGCGGCGGTTCGAATCTCCTGCCCGTCGGCGCTATCGTTCCCGGCCTGCCGCACGAGACGTCAGGTACACCTCGGGTCGCTTTGCATTTGCGCTTGCAAGACGACGCGCTCCAGGTGGTCGAAGAGCGCGGCGGAGTCGTGTTCACCGAGGATCGTCTCGAGGCTGGCGACGCGGCGGGGCTTCGCACCGCGGTTCACCGCGCGATCGTGAGTCGGTTTCTGCGGCGTGACCTGCGCGCCGATCCGACGATCGGCGTGATTGTGCACACGGAAAATTCGCTGTCGTACCAGCGGCTCGCTGCGCTCTTCGCCGGGCTCCGTGACGCACACGGGCGTCTGGCCGGTCCTGGAGATGAGGGTGGCGCATTCGGCATCCGGTTGGCCATGGACTGAGGCATCGATCCCCATGAGCGGCACCAGGCAGACGACGACGTCGTCGGCGCCGCCGCCGGAGCGCAGCCCGAACAGCAGCGGCACCTGGGTGCGCAGAGAGCTCCGCCCGCCACGGCGGCCACCTGCATGTTTGCGTCGCACTGAGCTTGCGCGGCCTGGTTGCACGCGTTGGCCTCTCCCGCGGTGTTCACCGGCACCTGCTGCGCGCCCGCGGCGTCACTGCGCCGCCGATGGGCCGCTGAAGCGGTCGATCCCAGCTGCGAAGGGCCGCTCCGGCCTTGGCCGCAGCGTGGCTATCCACCCGGACCCGACCGTGCTGGGGTGTGCGCAGGGAGGGACAATGGAAGATTCCAACGCGTCCGAAGAGGTTGACCGTGAGGTGCGCGAATCGATCCGAGTGATGAACCACGAGCGCCGGACCAAGAAATGGCTCGTGCTCGGCGGGATGGTGATCGCGCTGGTGCTGTTCTGCGTCGCGATCTTCGTCGCCTACGGCGACGCGCACTAGCGCGGGGAAGACCAGGACGGCTAGGCGCCGCCGGCGCGTCTTCGGGCGCCGCCGGGCGCGTCTGCGCGAACACTGGCGGACTGCGCCGCGAGCACCGCCGCCAGGTACTTTCCCGTGGCCGAGGCCTTGACCTTGGCGACCTGCTCCGGGGTTCCCTGGGCGACCAGGCGACCACCACCCGGTCCGCCCTCGGGGCCCAGATCGATGACGTGATCCGCGGTCTTGATCACGTCGAGGTTGTGCTCGATCACGATCACCGTGTTGCCCGCGTCGACCAGTCGCGTGAGCACCGCGAGCAGCTTCTTCACGTCGTCGAAGTGAAGTCCGGTGGTCGGCTCGTCCAAGACGTAGAGCGTCCGGCCGGTGGCGCGCCGTGACAGTTCGCGGGCCAGCTTGATGCGCTGGGCTTCTCCGCCCGAGAGCGTGGGCGACGACTGGCCGAGGTGCAAGTAGTCGACGCCCACCTCCGCCAGGAGCTCCAGGGGCTGCCTCACTTTGGGGTGAGCGGCGAAGACATCGATGGCCTCCCGCACCGTCAGCTCGAGCACGTCGGCGATGCTCTTGCCTTTGTAGCGCACGGCGAGCGTGGCGGCGTTGAAGCGCCGGCCTGCGCACTCTTCGCATTTGACGTAGACGTCAGCCAGAAAGTGCATCTCGATCTGACGCACGCCGTCGCCCTCGCAAGCCTCGCAGCGGCCGCCCTTCACGTTGAACGAAAACCGGCCGGGTTCGAAGCCGTGCATGCGCGCGTCGGGCAGCGCGGCAAAGAAGGTGCGGATCTCGTCGAAGACCTTGATGTACGTGGCTGGGTTGCTGCGGGGCGTCCGGCCGATGGGTCTTTGGTCGATGTCGATGACTTTGTCGAGTTGCTCGACGCCGTCGAGGGCTCGAAACGCCCCCGGTTTCCGCTCCGCAGCGTGCAGTCGAGCGGCGAGCGCCGGGTACAGCACGTCGGTGACCAGGGTGCTCTTGCCCGCGCCGCTCACCCCGGTCACGCAGGTGAGCACGCCGAGCGGAAAGTCGACGTCGAGGTGTTTCAGGTTGTTGGCGCTGGCGCCCGCCAGGCGCAGGGTGCCCGCCGCCGCGCGGCGCGCGCGTGGCACCTCGATGCGCGATCTGCCCGACAGGTAGGCCCCGGTGATCGATGCCTTGCTCTTTTCGAGGGCCTTCGGAGCGCCGGCGAACACGACCTTGCCGCCCTTCACGCCGGCGCCTGGGCCGAAATCGATGACGTGATCGGCGGCGCGGATCGTGTCCTCGTCGTGCTCGACCACGACCACCGTGTTGCCGATGTCGCGCAGGCGCTCGAGCGTGTCGAGCAGCCGACGATTGTCGCGCTGGTGCAGGCCGATGCTCGGCTCATCCAAAATGTAGATCACACCCGTCAGATCGCTGCCCACCTGGCTCGCCAAGCGGATGCGCTGGGACTCTCCGCCGGACAGAGTGGGCCCGGCTCGATCGAGCGACAGGTAGCTGAGCCCCACCGACTCCAAGAAGCCGAGGCGCCCTCGGATCTCCTTGAGCACCTCCCTGGCGATCTCTGCTGCTGCGCCCGCCAACTCGAGCTTCCGGAAGAAGGTCGAAGCCTCGGCCACGGTCATCGCCGAGACCTCGACGATGCTCATGTTGGCGATCTCGACCGCCGCGCTCTCGACGCGCACGCGCCTGCCCTGGCAGGTCGGGCAGACGGCGTCACCCATGAACTGCGCGTACCTGCGCTTCGACCAGTCGCTCTGGGTCGCCGAGAATCGGCGCATCATGCGCGGGATCACACCCTCCCACTCGACGTCGAGGCTGCCCTTACCCGAACGGCTCTTCCAAGACACGCGGTAGCGCCGGTTGCCGGTGCCGAAGAGCAGCGCTTGGCGTTGCTTCGCCGGCAACTTCTTCCAAGGCGTCCCGCAGGGCACGGCGAGCGCCTCGAGGATCTGCCCGATGAAGCCGTGGACCCAACCCACCTTCTTCGACGCACCCGGCCCCCACGGCACGATGGCGCCTTCGTCGATGCTCTTGCCGGGATCGGGCACGACGCGGTCGGGATCGATGGCGACGCGGGTGCCGAGACCGTTGCAGTCGGGGCACATGCCCTGCGGGCTGTTGAAGCTGAAGGCCTGGGGCGTGAGTTCGGGGAACGAAATGCCGCACTTGGGGCAGGCGGCCTTCTCGTAGAAGGTATGGTCGCCGTCCGGCAGCGACGCGATCACGGTGCCGTCTCCCACGCGGAGCGCATGCTCCACCGAACCCGTGAGGCGGCTCCCGAGCCCGGGCCCAATCACGAGCCGGTCCACCACCGCCTCCACATCGTGCTTCTTGCGCTTCTCGAGCGCGGCCAACCCTTCGCTCTCGACGATGTTGCCGTCCACGCGCAAACGCACGTAGCCCGAGCGACGAGCGTCTTCGAGCAGCTCGCGGTGCTCGCCCTTCCGATTCTCGAGCAGCGGCGCGAGCAATATCAGTCGCGTGCCCTTCGGGCGCGCGAGCAGGGTCTTGGCAATGCGCTCCGGGGTCTGCGCCTCTACCGTCGAAGAGCAGCGATGACAGTGCTGCCGTCCCACTCGCGCGTAGAGCACGCGCAGGTAGTCCGAGATCTCCGTGATGGTGCCGACGGTGGAGCGCGGGTTCGTATTGGTGGTCTTCTGCTCGATGCTCACCGCGGGTGACAGGCCACGAATCGAGTCGAAGCGGGGCTTCTCCATCCGCCCCAAGAACTGCCGGGCGTAGGCCGAGAGGGACTCGACGTAGCGGCGCTGGCCTTCCGCGTAGAGCGTGTCGAAGGCCAGGCTCGACTTGCCCGAGCCCGAGACGCCGGTGAGCACCACCAGCTTCTTCTTGGGAATGCGCACGTCGACCTGCTGAAGGTTGTGCTCCCGCGCGCCGACGATCTGAACGTGGTCGAGTTCCATTGGCGACTAGCGCTTGTGCAGCCCGCACTCTTTGTCGCTGCCCCGCTCCCACCACCAACGACCGTCTCGTTCGTGTTGTCCCGGCAAGACAGCCCGCGTGCAGGGCTCGCAGCCAATGCTGATCATGCCGCGTTCGTGCAGCTCGTTGTGCGGAACGCCAAAGCCCTCGAGGCTGGCCCATACCTCGTCGCGGCCGACCTCGGCCAGGGGGTTGTATTTGACGAGCGGGGTCCCTCCCTTGCCCAAGAAGGCTGGGTCGTGCTGCACAATCGGCAGGTGCGAGCGGGTCGGGCTCTGGTCGCGGCGCTGTCCGGTAATCCACGCACTCAGCGTGGCGAGCTGGCGCCTCAGCGGCCCGACCTTTCGCAGATCGCAGCACTCGGCGTGGCCGTCTCGGAAGAACGAGAACAAGCCCTTCTTGCGCACCAAGTCCTGAACGAGCGCTCCGTCCGGCAGGCAATATTCGATGCGGATTCCGTAGTGTTTCTCCACCGCGTCGAAGAAGCGGTGGGTCTCCGGATGCAGGCGCCCGGTGTCGAGGCTGAACACCCGATACGGGAGCCCCGACTGCTGGGCGAGCTCGATCAAGAGCACGTCTTCGGCGCCGCTGAAGCTGATGGCGACGTCAGAGCCGTGCTCCGCCAATGCCCGCTTGACGATGGCGCCCGGGCTGGCGCCGACGAGGTCCATCGGCAGCGCTGGGGGGTCGATCATGGGCAGAGATCCGTAGCACCCGACCGGGCTTGCCGCGAGCCCTGCCAATGGCGCGAATAATTGGGTACTCTGCCTCGGTGGGGCTCTCCGAAGACACGCGCGTGGTCGAGCTGGAGGAGCAGGTTCGACGCCTGCAGGCGCAGCTGGCGCAGGCCGAGACGCGAGTCTCGGATTCGCGCTTTGCCGAGGTCTTGTTGCGCTCGATCTTGGACACCGTCCCCGACTTCGTGATCAAGCTGAGCCCGGACGGGATCATCCATTTCGTCAACCGCGTCGCGCCGGGCCTGACGATGTCCGAGGTGGTCGGTGCGAGCATCTACAGCTTCGTCCCAGCGGAATCCGAGGAGATCTCGCGCCGGAGCATCGAGCGCGTGATGCAGACAGGGCAGCCCGACTCCTACGCGTCGGTCGGGCTCGGTGCCTATGGAAAGCTCGCCCGATACCTGACGCGTATCTCACCGCTCAAGCGTGGCGACGAGATCGAGTCGCTGGTGATGATCGCGACGGACGTCACCACCATGTTCGAGAGCGCCGAGAAGCTCGACGTGGCCTTGTCCGCGTCGGGCGTCGGGCTCTGGAGCTGGCAGCGCGAGAGCGACGCGCTGACCTGGGACGCGGCGACCTGTGAGATTTTCGGCGTGCCCAGCACGCCGGACTCCATCGACGCCTACCTCGGGCTCGTATCTCCCCTCGATCGCGAACGCGTCGGGGACAACGTCGGCGCGGCGCTCCGCACGGGCCACTTCGACGGCATCGAGCACCGGATCGTTCGACCCAGCGGCGAGCTGCGGTGGGTCATCTGCAAAGGACGCGTCGAGCTCGATCTCGACGGACAGGCGCAGCGCTTGCTCGGCGGCGTGCTCGACGTCACCGATCGGCATCAGCTCCAAGAGCAGCTGCTGCAGGCCCAGAAGATGGATGCGGTGGGCCAGCTGGCGGCGGGCATAGCCCACAATTTCAACAACATGCTGACGGTCATGCTGTCCAGCATGGAGCTGGCGGGGCGCCGCAGCGAAGGCGATCTCGCCGATCTGCTCCGAGGCGGGCAAGAAGCCGCGCTGAAGGCGGCGCAGATGGTGCGACAGCTGCTGGTGTTCTCGGGCAAGAGCAAGAACGCGGGCCACAAGGCCGAGGACATTGGGGCCCTGGTGCGGCGCACCGTCGACATGAGCCGCAGGACTTTCGGCAACGAGCTCGCGCTTGGGCTTAGCTTGGCGCCGGATCTGCCTGCCGTGCGCTGCGACGCCGGTCAGATCGAGCAAGCGTTGCTCAACGTCCTGATCAATGCGCGGGACGCGCTCGACGAACGCGACGGATCGGCCCCCGAGATCCAGATCAGCGTCGAACGCTTGCGCGGCGACGAGACGCGCGGCGACGAGATCCGCATCTCCGTTTCGGACAACGGCCAGGGCATGAGCGAGGAGGTGCGACAGCGCGCATTCGAGCCCTTCTTCACCACCAAAGAGCCGGGTCGCGGCACGGGCCTCGGGCTCGCGACGACCTACGCCATCGTGCGTGAGCACGGCGGGCGCGCAGAGTGTCGGTCCACCCTGGGTCTGGGCACGCGGGTTCACCTCTTGCTGCCCGCGGAGCCCGCGCCAATGACAGCGGCGGACAGCGAGCGAGCGGCTCTGCCGGTCAGCGGTCGGGGCGAGCGAGTGCTGGTCGTCGACGACGAGCCGATGATCCGCGATCTCATGACCGAGATGCTGGCGAGCGCGGGCTATGCCGTAGACACCGCGGTGGATGGCATCGACGCCATCGAGCGGGTCCGCGCTGCCGCCGGTCGCTACAGCGTGGTGCTGCTCGATCAGTCCATGCCCCGGCTGGCGGGGCGCGCGGCCTTGCGCGCCATCCGGGGGCTCGAGCCTCGGCTGAAGATCATCTGTTTCAGCGGCTTCCCCTCGGCCATGGAGGGTGCCGACGCGGTGCTCGAAAAACCCGTGCCCGCGCACCGGCTGATCGAGACCATCGAAAGCGTGCTGGGCAGGTCTTGAGCGGTCGGCGCGAGCTTGGCGTGCTCAGCCCGCGTTCGCCGTCAGTTGCGCTAGCGCGCTGAGCAACGCCTTGGAGTCCAGGGGCTTATCGAGCCAAGGACGGCCGCAACGCTCCAGAAAGTCGCGGACCTCCGCTGATCTCGAGCCGCCCGTGACGAACAGCGTTTGTGCCGCGAGCTCGGGCCGAGTTCGCCGGAGTTCGGCGAAGAACTCCATGCCGCTCATGTTCGGCATCATCAGATCGGAGACCACGGCGTCGAAGCCTTGGCCGCCGTCGAGCAGGTCCAGGGCGGCGCGCGCCGATTCCGCCAGGACGACGTCGAAGCGGCCCCGCAACATGCGCGCGATGGACGCGGACACGTGGGTGTCGTCATCGACCAGCAGCACCCGAGGCCGGGGCCCGGTGGTGGGCTCCGAAACGACGTTGGCGGCTGGAGGGCGCGTCGTCGGTGTTTGCGCCATGCTCGGCAGCCGCACACGGAAGGTGGTTCCCGCCCCGACGGTGCTCTCGACGTCGATCGTCCCGCCCATCTCCACCACGAGGTCTCTACAGATCGCCAGACCCAGTCCCGTCCCGACGCCAGCCTGCTTGGTAGTGAAGAAGGGCGCGAAGATCCGCGGCAGATTCTCCGGTGCAATGCCCGACCCGCTGTCGGTGACCTCGATGTTCACCCAGTCGCCGTCCTGGCGGGTCCTCACCCGCACGAGGTTTTCGCTCGGTGACCCGGGCGCGATGGCCTGAGCCGCATTGATCACCAAGTTTAGCAGGACCTGGCCCACGCGACCGGCGCTGCCGAGGACCGGCGCCAGTTCCTGGAAGTCTTGCTCGATTCGAGCCCGGAACCTGGCCTCGTTCGCGGTCAAGCGGAGCGCGCTGGCCGCTGCCTCGTTCACGTCCACCGCTACCCGCTCGCTCTCGTCTTGGCGCGCGAAGATCTTCAGGTCATCGACGATCGCCCGGATGCGTCTCGCGCCCTCGAGGGCGTCTCGCGCCATCTCCCGCAGGTCGTGCGCCTGGGCCAGAAAATCGGCGGTGATCAGCTCCGGGTGCGACGCCGCCCCGGCGCCAGCGAGCTTGGCGAGCTCGGCTTCGAGGGTCTCGACGTTGAACAGGACGTAGGTGAGCGGGTTTCTGACCTCGTGAGCGACGCTGGCGGCGAGGATGCCGGCCGTCGCCATGCGATCGGCCTGTAGTAGCTTGGAGCGCAGCTGGATTCGATTGAGCGCCTCGCTGCCGAGCCGCGCGACCGCGTCGAGGAACTGAGAGCGCTCCGGGTCGAGGGCCTGGCCAGAAGGAAAGAAGAAGGCGAGGACTCCGAGGGTTTCTCCCTGTTCGGTCAAGGGCAAGAGGACGTGCCCGCGGTCATCCACGTGGTCGAAGCGAGCGCTGTGTTCGTCCCTCAGCTTTCCGTGAAGGGTGGCCGTTCGGGGATTGGCGGCTCGACCGCAGAAGCACTCGCCGAAGGGCACTCGCGCGCAGCGCTCGACCACCGCAGGGTCGAGTCGTCGGTGGTAGACCAGGCGCAGCACATCGCCATGCGCCAAGAAGGCGGCGGCTCCCGAAGAGAGGCCCATCCACGAGATCCCCGACATCTGATCGACGATTTCGCGCACCACTTGCTCGGCGCTCTCACAGGAGTGCGTGCGCTCCAGCAGCCCGAGCAAGGCTCCCTGATGCTCTCGACTGCGTTCGAGCAGGCGATGGGTGGCACGGCTTTCCGTCACGTCGGACACGACGTGCAGATAGAGGCGAGTCTGACCCCCGTGTGCGAGGTCGGTCGGGTACACCGAGCACTCGAGCCAGCGGCCGGAGCTTTCTGCGTGGACCACCCGCGTCGCAGGCTTTCCGCTGGCCGCCACAGCGGCCAGCGGGCATCCGCAGACCGTTCCGGCCTGATTGGCGATTGGCGCGCCCGCGACCACCTCGTGACGGTCGTTGACGAGCGACGCCTCGAAGGGCAGCGCATGGAGCAGGGCTGCAAACGCGGCCTTCCGCGCCGCGTCCGAGTCACGCTGTTCGGTTGATGGCGGTTCGATCATGGCCCCCCCCTCCCCGAGGGGCAGCCATTCACCATCGCACGGCTCGGCTGCTCGTGCAGGTTTTCCGGTCCCGCGGTGGCGTCCGCCGGCAGATCGGTGTAGTCGATGCGCCCGTGTCTGCGAGCCGCAGCATCTTTGCGCCCGGCCTGTTCGCTGACCAGGTGGCCATCGTCACCGGTGGTGGCACCGGGATCGGCCTGGAGGTGGCCCGTGAGCTTGGCTCTCTCGGGGCGAAGATCGCCATCGGCAGTCGCAAGCAAGAGAACCTCGACGCGGGTCTCGCGGCGCTCCGCTCCGAAGGGGTCGAGGCCGTCGGCTTTGCCCTCGACGTGCGGGAGGCCGAGAGCTGCGAAGCGTTCGTGCGGCAGGTGCTCGAATCCCTTGGAAAGGTCGACATTCTGGTCAACAACGCCGGAGGCCAGTTCCCGAGCCCCGCGCAGAACCTCAGCCCCCGGGGCTTCGAGGCAGTGATCCGCAACAACCTGAATGGCCTCTTCTTCATGACCTTGGCCACCGCGAACCTGGCGATGATCCCCCAGAAACGCGGGCGCATCGTGAACGTGATCGCGGACATTGCCCGGGGATTTCCGGGCATGGTGCACACTGGCGCGGCGCGCGCCGGCGTCGAGAACATGACCAAGACTCTGGCTGTCGAGTGGGCGCAGTTCGGCATCCGCGTGAACGCCTGCGCTCCGGGCACCATCCGCTCGAGCGGGACGCTGCAATACGGCGAGGCGACGCTCGAGCTCGCGCGCCGCGCGACGCCGCTGATGCGACTGGGCACCGTCGAGGAGGTCAGCCGCGTCGTGGTGTTCCTCGCCAGCGATCAGAATGACTTCGTGACCGGCTCCACGTACTACATCGACGGCGGGAGCTCGCTCTGGGGCGACGTGTGGCCGATCGAGGACCCGAACAAAGCCTGATCGAGGTGGTGCCGCCCGCGGCGCCGCCCGACCCCGGAGCACCGGCCACGATGCCGGCGCCGGCGATGGAGCCACGCCTCGCGTGGTGGCGGCGCACAGGCCAGTGGATCGCTCGCTACTTCCGCGACCAAGATCCGACCTTCTGGATCGCGTTCACGCCCGCCCTCGCCCTCGCCGCGCTCTTGTTCGTGCGAAGCCCGGCCTCGAACTACATCTTCGACGAGCAAGAGGCGTTGCTCGCCAACCCCTACGTCAACGCCAAGAACATCCCCTTCTGGGAGGTGTTCAAACGCGATTTCTGGGGGCTCTTGCCCGAGCGCACCATCGGCTCCTATCGCCCGATCCCGAACATCATCTGGCGGCTCTTGTGGAATCTGAGCAAACTGCCCTGGCTCCACCACTGGGTGAACGTGGTGCTGCACGCGGTGAACGGCGCGCTGATCGCGAGCCTGGCGCTTTCGCTCACGCGCCGCCGCGACGTCTCGTGGCTGGTGGGCGGCGCATTCGTGATCAGCGCGGTGACCACCGAGGCGGTGACGGGCGTCGTGGGTATCGCCGATGTGCTCGGAGGCCTAGGTGTACTGCTCGCGCTCGCGGCCCTCAGGCTTCCACTCTGGGGCATGCCGCTCGGGGTCTTCGTCGCCTTGAGCTTCGGGCTCTTCAGCAAGGAGAGCGTGATCGTCGCTGTGCCCCTGGTCGGATTCGCGGCGCTGATCTGGGCACCGGCGTTTCACCCGGGACGCCCCCTGCGATTCGTGCGCGCGGCCCTGGCCCTGGGCGCGGCGGTGGCCGCCCTGGTGGCCTACACTTATTTCCGGCGGAAGTTCTTCCCGGTGGCGCTGCCCGCGGATCTTGCTCAGCCGCTCGCGGCGACGGAGCCAATGGGCAAGCGCGCGCTGCACTCCTTCATGCGTTGGTTCCAGCAGCCGCGGCTGCCCAAAGACCCCATCAACAACCCGCTGGTGACCGCCGACTTCCCCCACCGCGTTGCCGGCGCTCTGCGCGTGTACTTCCGCGGGCTGGGCCAGGTCGTCTTCCCTTGGTCGCTGTCCGGCGACTACTCCTTCCCTCAAGAGCCCGCGCCGCCGAGGGTGCTGTTCCCCGAGAGCGTGCTCGGGGGGCTCGCCATGGCCGCGCCGCCCTTGGCTTCGCTGATCATCTGGCTCCGAGCCTGGCGCGCGGAGCGACGTTCGCGACGCCAGGGCGAGGTGGATCCGGCCTCGACACTCTGGCCGAGCCTGCTCGTGGCGGTGGGGTTGATGTGGATCCCCATCGCCTACTTCCCGCATTCGAACATCCCCGTGCTGTTGCCCACCGTGCGGGCGGAGCGGTTCTGGTACCTGCCCGTGGTGGGCACCTCGCTGGTGATCGGCGCGGCGTTCGCCTTCGCGATCGCGCGCACGCGCACGCGATTCCGTCGAGTTGCCGTGGTGATGATCGCTTGCTTCTTTGGCTTTCAGGGGCTGAAGGCGCGCTGGCACGCCCTCGACTACACCAGCGACCTCACCTTTTGGCGCGCCACGCAGCGCGCGTCGCCCAACAGCGCCAAGGCCCACCTGAACTACTCGGTGATGATCGGCGCCCACGAGGGCAACCTGCCCAAGCGGCTCGAGGTCAACGCCGAGGCCAAACGCCTGGCTCCCCAGTGGCCCATGGCTCATGTGTACTACGGCGACACATTGTGCCGGATGAACCAGCCCGACGAAGCCTGGCCGCACTACCAAACCGGCTTCGAGCTCGGCCCGAACGATCCGAATCTCTTGGCCCTGGGCCTCCAGTGTTTGTGGGACAAGAAGGCCATCACTGCTCGTCACGATCAGCTGACGGAGATGGCCGAGCGTCACCCCGGGACCTGGCTCGCCTACTTTGCCACCGAGATCGTGCAGCGCGGCGAAGAGCACGGTGGCGTCGAGAAGAAATATCGGCCTCGAGGCTACGACGAAGGGCCGAAGAAGGACTGAAGCGAGAGCGCGCCGCCTCCCCTCAGCGCCAATCGAAGCTCGTCACCAGTCCACGCCAGCGGGCCTCGTTCATCGCGCATTGCCCCGCCTGATTAGCTCTTCGACTCGTCGTCGAGGCCCAGGTCTCGAAGGCGTGCCGCCAGCCGATCCGCGCGGGCTCTCTCCTCCTCCGCGCGGGCTTTCTCCGCTTCCGCGCGGGCCTTCTCCGCTTCCGCGCGGTCGAGCGCCACCTCGAGCTCGTCGGCCAGGGCACGCTCCTTGGAAACGAGCTCTCCGAGCATGCTCTCGAGTCGGACGATCAGCTCCTCGGAGTGGGGCAAGGGCGCCGACCCCGCGAAGAAACGAACACGCCCCAACTCGAGCGCGAGGTCGAGTCCCAGCACGCGGGAGGACCAGCGCCCGCGCTGAGGCAAAATGGACTCGTACGGGCCCGGCTTGTCGAGCCGATAGCCGAGGATGCGGCGCAGCTTCAAGTCGAGGATGAAGTACTCGGGGATGCCCAGGCGCGCGTAGCGGTCGACGTTCGTCTCGAGGTCCTTCCTGCGATGGCCGCTGAGCGTGATCTCGAGGGCAAAGTCGAGACCCTTGCCTTCAGCCGACACCACCCAGCGCTGACGTGGATGCGGCTCGACATCGAGCACGGCGATCAGGTCCGGCGCGAACACGCCTTCGCCCGGATAGTAGATCGGCAGCTCGCCCGACAGATAGACGCGCCGCCCCTGACGCCTGAAGTACTCGCGAAGCGCCTCGAGGGCTTTGTCCTTCGGATCGCGGTGTGGATCCCCCTCGGGTAGATCCTCGCGCGGCAACTCCGAGGGGAGCTGATCGACCGCGCGCGCGCGGTCGGCATCCGACATGCGCGCCCACTCTTCGGCGGAGGGTGCGCGGAGATCTCGCGGATCGACGGCGAATGAGCGGGTCGTCATAGGCTCGTGATCGAATAGTAGCAGCGATGCGCCGAGGCGAAAACGCTTCGGAGCCCTGGGGCTCCGCCCTACTGCGCCTTGAACAGCCAGAGCAATCCCAAGATGCTCAGGGCCAACACACTGATGGCGATCAACGCCACCACCACGTCGGTCAGGTTCCAACCGCGTCGGTCGGGCGCGCGCCTCGAGGTCGTCCGCTCGGGGAACTTGGCGATGGGAGAGGCGGCGCGCGGACCCAGCTCGGTAGCGAGGGCACTGGCCTCGTCCGATTCGGCGTCGGTCTCCACCTGCGCCGGATCCGGCGAGGCATTCGGCGCGTCGATCAGGTCGTCGTCGCGCATGCGCTCGTCGGCCGAGCGTTCGAGCTCGGCCAGGGCCTCGCTCACCGGGTCTTCGTAGGACAAGAAGTTGGCGCCGACGCGCAGCAGAATGGAGCGAGGCCAGGGCACGTCCTTGCCGGCCTCGAGCCTCTGGTCAGCGAGCGTCGCGCCGTTCTTGCTGCCCAGATCTCGCACCAACACCTGGGAGCCCTTCCGCATCAGCTCCACGTGCTTGCGCGAGGCATCGGCGTCGTCGAGCACCAGATCGGCTCCCTGTCCTCGCCCGAGCACGTAGGTGCGCCCGCCCTCGGTCAGCGCCAGCTCGCGTCCGGCGTCGGGTCCCTGGCTGACGAAGACACGCACGGCCGCGGGATCCCCTTGGGCTGCCAGCGCCTCTGCGACCAGGCCCAGCGCGATCTCCTTGGTCGCGACATTGGCCGCTGCGGTCGGCACGACGTGTTCGACGCGGAGCTCCAGCCAGATCCGCCCGATTCGAAGCATGTCGCCCGAGCGGACGACGCGCGGCGAGTGCGGCGAGAGTCGGACGGGACCGACGAAGGTTCCGTTGGTGCTGCCTTCGTCGACGACGATGTACTCCGTGCCGCGCTGACGGATGGATGCGTGCCGATGACTGACGCTGGGGTCGGGCAGGCGCACGTCGCAGCCTTCGCCGCGTCCCACGACGATGCGCGGAGCGTCAAACGTCACTTGGGGCGCAGACTTCACGTCGCCCGAGCGCACGAGGACCGTCAGCGCCATTTTGGCGGATACTGACCACTGGTCGGAGCAATGTCCAAGTGATCGGCAGCGGAATTCCCAGGCCGAGGGCCGCGTCGCGCTGAGCGCGGGCTTCGTGGACGTTCTCGGCGGGCAGCTTGGCGCCGCCCGACACGCCGCACTTGGTGCCGGGAGCGCTCCCCGAAACTTGGCCAAGATCGCCCCGGCGCCCTACCTCCCGAGCGTGGCCCCCGTTCCATCTCAGGACGCGGGCTCACGGGAGGCGCACATGAGCTACGAACAGGAACGGCGCGTCGGTGGGATGGAGCGAGTGTCGGTACAGGCACTGGTGGAGATTTGCGGTCGCGACGTGGGCGGAGCCCCCGCCTTCGAGGCCGAGAGCGTCGACGTCAGCGGTCGTGGCATGCACCTCCGCACGGCCTACCTGCCGGAGATCGGCTCGCCGCTGGTCTGCCGGTTCGACAACGGCGGACAGGAGATCGTCGTCGAGGGCGTGGTGGCTTGGCGGCGAGAGCAAGATCGTGGAGGCGAGTTCGGCATCAAGTTCACTGCCCTCGACAGTGGCAGCGTCGAGGTGCTGAAGCAGCTCTGCGGCATGACCGAGCAGGCGGCCCCCGACGGCCCGGCAGCCGCCGCCGAGGGCGGCACCCCGCCTCCGGCCGGAACCGGCATGCGGGTCCGATTGCACATCGACGGGCTCGGCTCACCGATGAAGGCCTGCGTGCGCGGCGGGAGTCAGCGGCAGGTGCAGGTGGCGTCGAACCTCGAGTTCCTCAAGGTCGGCCGCCACCTGGAGATCGAAGACGTCGGTGCGGGACAGCGACGAGGCGCGCAGATCGACGGCGTCGACGTGCTGATCGACCCGCAGACCAAGGTGCCGCAGTTGGTCGTGGCGCTGCGCTACGACGGAGGCGCCGACGACACTCCCGAGCCGAGTGTGATCGACTCGGAAGATGAGCCCGCGGTCAGGGGTAGCGTCGGCGAGCTCGGTGGCTTCACCGCCGCTGCAGCGCACACCGATGACGACGAGCGTTGGGACTCGCAGAACGACGGCGGCGATGGCCGAATCGCCGACGACGATTTCGTGGATGCTGCCGAGATGAACGAAGAGGCCGCTGCGATGCGCGGCAAGGTCGCCAACATGGCGGTCGAAGCCGGCCACGCGGCGAAGAAGGGCGGAGTGATGTTCGCCAAGCTGAGCGGTGCGGCAGCAGTTGGCGTGGGCAAATTCTTCAAGGGTGCCGGCGCAAAGGTGATGGAGCTCAAGCAGAAACAACAGGGAGGCGCCCCTCGCCGGACCACCGCTGCGCCGCCACCCGGTCCGATGTCGCAGATGGGGCGCAAGCTGCGCCCACAGTCCGGGGCGGCCCCTGACCCAGAGCCGACCGAGGCGCCCATGGATCCCGCGGCGAAGAAGCGTCGAGTCAAGAAGATCGCGGCCGCGAGCGCCCTCGGTGTGCTCTTGCTCACCGTCGGCGTGATCGCGATGAAAAAACCGGCAGCGCCGCCCGGAGCCGACAAGGACCCGGCAGCGTCGATCGCGGTTGCTGCGAAGCCGGGCGACGTCACCGTGGTCGATGAGCAAGGCAACCCGGTTGCCGATCCCAAGGCCGCGGATCCGAAGGGCGCCGACAAGATGGCAGCGCCCGGCGAGAGCGGCACCACCGCGGACGTCCCGCTGTTTGGCCCCACCCCGATGGCCACGATGGAGCCGGCACCGCTCGGAGCCGCGCCGGGCGGAGACGAAGACGGAGAAGACGCCGACGATCCGAAGAACGCCGAGGCCAAGGAGAAGGCTGCGGCCAGCGCTGCGGTCGAAGACGAAGTCTTCGGCGACGCCGACGAGAAGCAGACACCGGCGGGCAGCACGGCGCCTTGGGGTCGCGGCAAGCTCAGCGATCCGGTCGTGCACCGGCTGCGCCTCGACAAGGCGGGCTCGGCGCTTCAGGGAGCGGTCAACGCCACGGGGTTCACGGTGGTGATTCCGGGAGCCAAGGTCATGGAGTCACCGGATGGGATCATGAAGCGCGACTCCCGCATCGCCCGGGTCCGGACCAAGAACGGCAGCAGCGGCGCAGAGATCAGCTTCCAGTTCAAGGACGGGATCCCCGGGTACAAGGTTCGACTGAAGAAGGACACCGTCGAGTTCTTGCTCAGCTCACCGAGCAAGACCGGCGAGAGCGGCGTGTCGAGCGGCGGCGGCGCGAAGAAGACCAAGAAGAAGGGCGCCATCGCCAAGAAGCAATCCGCCACGAAACAGACCAAGGGCGGCAAGGCGACCACCAAGAAGAAGCGCAAGAAGAAGAAGGCGGACTGAGCGCACAGCCGCCCGGCCGTTCCGGAACGCGAGCCCCGCCGCCGAGCACTCGGTCGCGGGGCTCACGCTCATTGGGGCCTCGTCGTTTGCCGAGCGAGCCACGCGAGGTAGCCGGGTGACCCCAGGGTCACCGGCAGCGCCAGGATCTCGGGCTCTTCGTAGGGGTGGTGCTCGCGGAGCCAGGCCTCGACGGCAGGGTAGAGCGAACCCTGGGTCTTGATCACCAGCTGCACCTCCTCGTCGTCCGCGAGCTCGTCCTTCCAGGTGTACAGCGAGCGCACTCCGGGGATCAGGTTGACGCAGGCGGCGAGCCTGCCTTCCACCAATCCGCGCGCGAGCGTGACCGCCACGTCGCCGGCTGCCGGAGCGGTGCACAAGATGACGACAGCGGCGGCTTCCATGGCGCGACCATGCGACGCATTGGGTGCCTTCGGCAAGGGGCCCCGTGATAGCTTCGCGCCCCGTGAACACCACTGCACTACCGCAGCGACCGTCACTCAGAGCCCTCATCGCCGGGTTCGTCTTGGCCGTTCTGCTCTGTGGCATCAACTCCTATCTGACGCTCTCGTTCGGCGTGATCGAAGAAGGCCCGACCATCGCGGCGTTGTTTTTCTTCGCGTTCTTCTTCTTGTCGAAGACCGCCATCACCTCGCCCGAGATGGTGATCGTGGCGACCATGGGAAGCGCTGGCGGAAGCCTGGGCTTCATCAGCAACTTCTACGCGGCCAAGGCCATGACCGGGACTCCCTACACGGTCTTCGAGATGGCGGGCTTTGCCGTCGTGACCAGCCTGATCGGTTTGGTCTTCGTGATCCCGCTCCGTGACCTGCTCATCTTGCGCGAGAACCTGCCGTGGCCGGGCTCCAAGGCCACCGCCAGCGTGATCGAGGCGCTGGTCGAGAAGGGCGATCCCAAGCAGCCCTACTATCTCGTCGCCAGCGTGCTCGCCTGCATCGCCTACGTGGTCCTCAATAAGGACGGCGGTTTCGGCATCGTGCCCGAGAGCACGGAAATCCCGCTACTGGGCCTGGCCGCCTACGGCGCGGCGGTCGCCTGGTCGCCCTTCGCCATCGGCGGGGCGTTTCTCATGGGCATGCGCACTTGCATCGGTTTCTTGGTCGGCGGATGCATTCTGCTGATCATGGCGCCGCACCTTCCGACCCCCGCAGCGCCCCATCGCTACGTCTGGCCCGGCATCGGCTTCCTGGTCTCGACGGGCATCACCCTGATGTTGGTGAACTGGCGCGTCGTCGTCTCTAGCGTGAAGAGCCTGGTATCGATCCGCGGCTCGAATCCCGACGACGACGACCCCGTGTTGCGTCCACGCACCTACCTCATCTTCATCGCCGTGGCACTGGTCGCGACTTCGTTGTTTTCGTCACTGGCCCTCGGTCTCAACCTGCTCCTGGTCCTGGTCTTGGTGGTCGTCGGCGGCTTCTTGCAGAACGTGATCGCGACTCGCGCCGCAGCTCAGACCGCGTTCAACCCGGCACGCGTGATGGGCGTGCTCTTGCAAGGGGTCACCGCCATGGCCGGCGGCTCGAGCGCCGCGACCAACCTGGCGGGTGCGGGCTTCGTCGCCGGCAGCGGCGCCCAGGCCGGAAATCTCACCGGTGACATGGCCTACGGGCGCTGGTTGAAGGTGCCCAGCCGCTGGCAGTTCTGGGCCCAGACCCTGACCATCGTGCCTTGCGCGGTGGTGAGCGCTTACGTGTTCGAGTGGATCAGCAAGACCAAGACGATCGCGCTCGACGGCGGTGACCTGCCGGCGCCGGTGGCCAAGATGTGGGCGGCCACGGCGCTGATCTTCGACGGCTCGACCCCGATGCCGCCCGGGGCGATGAAGGCCATGGCGATCGCAGCGGCCGTCGGAGTCGTCTACGTGGTCCTCGAAGAGAACCAGAAGCTGCACAAGTACTTGCCGTCGTCCGTCGGCATCGGAATCGCGCTCGTGCTGCCGGTGGCCTACGACTTCGCCTTCTTCTTGGGCGGGCTCGTGTTCTGGGGCCTGCTCGGCAAGGGCTTCAAGGTCAAAGACCTCACGCTGACGACGCTCGCCGTGGGCGCCATCGTGGGTGAAGGTCTCGGTGGCGTGATGAAGCCCGTGCTTCAGATGCTGAAGGTGATCAAGGGCTGAGCCCGGCAAGCGCCGCCGGGTCATGATCCCAGATCGTAGACCACGAAGCCGCCCTCGGCGGCCACGACCGGCGCGACGAGCCCGGGGTGCGCCCCCGTCTTGGTCAGCAAGTAGCGCGCGCCGTACTCCCGAGCCACGGCGCGCAGGTCGTCGGCGCTGCGGCGGTAGTAGGGTCCGTCCAGATCCCCGCGCCACGACGTTTGAACTCCGGTGGGCACGCCCAGCACCCGCGCCATGCGCTTGCCCCACTCCACGAGCTCGGCTTCGCCCAGCGGAATGCACTTGAAGGTCACGACCGCGGCGCGATGCGAGTGGATCTGAAACGACTCGAAGGCGGGAGGGACCAGCACCACGGCGTCCGGTGGAGTGGTCTGGCGCAGCGAGAAGGCGACGCGCTCCACGGCGCTGCGGGGCTGCCACTGGGTGTGCACCGGGTGCGTCAAGGCGCGCGCGAGCTTTGGTCTCGGTCGTGCCACCTGGTACGCGCTGACGCACACCGCGAGGGCCACCAGGCTGGCCAGTCCAACGCGCAACCAGCGCCGGCGTAGGGCAAAGGCTGCGGTGACGGCCACGGGCGCGGCTAGCATCGCGAACAGCAACGGCCCCTCTGCAAAGCGCGGGCCCGACACGCGCTGGAAGAGTGCCCACGTTTTTGCGAAGCCGCCGGCGTCGCCGCCCAAGTAGAAGATCAAGGCCGCTGCACCGGCGGCCCAGGAGACGGCGCGCACCGCCGCCGGAAGCCGCGCGGGGCCAAAGCGCGCGGCCAGGGACGCGATCAGGGACGCGGCCAGCAAGTGCCAGCTCCTAAATGGGTTCAAGGCCGTGAGCACCAGCAGCAGGCCAAGGCCACCGAGCCCGCGCTCGAAGCAGTCGGCGGCCAATGCAGAGAGCGCGACCAGCACCGCCAGCTTGGCGAAGGGCGTGCAGCGCGCCAGCTGCAGCTTGGCCACGAACGCATTTGGCGCGATGTCTACGAAGTACCAATTGGCCAGCAGTCCGAGCCACGTACAGCCAATGATGCTGATCAAAACTCCGCGCTGCAGGCGCGACAGCGTGCGCGCTCCCAGCACGCACGCGACGCCACCCAACGAGAAGAGGACAAGCTCCTGCCAGGCGACGGGGGGCCAGGCCGCGGGCGAGACGTGATGCGGGTTTCTGACGTGGGCGTAGAGGAAGACGAAGACGTCGTCCGGCACCTTGGTAGACGTGGCGCCGGCCAGCGCCATGGGCAAATAGACGGCGCCCAGACCCGCGGCAAAGGGCAGCATTGGGCGCAGCAAGGTCCAGGCGTTGCGCTCTTTCAGCGCCAACACCCCCAGCGCCGGCGCTATCAGCGCGCCCGGAATGAACCCGACCAAGAACTGAAACAGCGCGGCGACACCGAACATTGCAAAGCCCGTCGTGAAGCGCTTGCCCAAGACGAAGTAGATGCCCCACACGCTGAAGCCCATGGCCAACATGGCGGGCTCGAAGTGGCGATGCTGGTGCAAGATGTCTACGGAGCCGATGGTGGCCTTGGTGGCGGCCACCCCCAAGAACGCCAACAGGGCGCCTGCCGCTCGCGACGACACCCGCGTGCCAATGGCCAAGCAGCCCGCCACGTAGGAAGCGACGGACACCACGAACCACAGGAAGTAGGCGCCGGGTACGTCGGTGACGCCGAGCTTGGCCGTGAGGGCCACCAACCCGTTGATGTAGATGCGCGGCGACGCGGCCAGCACTGACTGGTGGCAGAGGTCGTTGCGGAAGAGCGTGGGGTCGGTCAGCGCGAGCACCTGGGGCACACTGACGGCCACGTTGCCGTAGACGAAGGTGTAGCCCTGGATCCAGACCACCGCGGCCACGGCGGCCAGGTAGGCGACCGTGAACAGCAGCGTGGCGGCGGCGCGCTCGGGCCAGGGGCGATCGCGCGCGGGCGCCAGCCGCTGCCAGAGGCTCCCTTGCGGTGCTCCGGCGTCGAGGTCGTCGCCCGCCTGCATCCCGCGCATGTGCCACGAGTGTCGCGGGGCGGAAAGGTGCACGATGACGGATTACCAGCGCCCCGCAGGTCCGCCGGAGCCCCCCGCCGCGCTTGCGGCTGCTTGCACGCGCCCTTGCCCGCCACGTTGACCGCAGCCATGCGGGCCTCGCAGGAGTTGCCGTAGGTCTTGCCGTCGCGCACTGCTCACGAGTCGTCGGGCAAGAACCTCCGCACCCAGAACCCGAGCCACGGCATGACCCAGAGGCGTCCCTTGTAGGCGGACCAACACGCAAACACGTGGGTCGCCAGATTCCAGAGCCAGAACCCGGTGAGAGCCAGCGCCAACAGCACGATCAGCGCGGTCTGAATGGGCGACGGATCAGTCATGGCGACCGGCACGCCGAGCGCGGTCAAGACGACTCCGAGCACCAAGATCGAGAACACGAACTGGCTCGAGCTCTGGATCGCACAGAAACGCACGAACGGGCGCTGCTTCGCCGCGAACAAGTAATAGAGCGACGCGAGGATGAACACTCCCTGAATGGGCAAGTAGCAGAGCGCGCCCGCGAGGCGATCACTTCCGCCGGTGTCTCCGGCCGGCGCGGCTTGGCGCCCGAGATCGACGGGCACGTTCAACCTCCGCGCGAGAAAGTCCGCGAGCTCAGCGGCCTCCCCCGCGTGCTTCGGCACCAAGGGCCCGAGGATCCGGACCGGACGCTGCCCGGAGCGGAGCGCGCGGATTTCGATGAAGGAGCTCAGCGTGCTCGTCTGCGCCAGCGCGATGCTGCTGATCTGCGCGACGGGAACCGGATGCGGCAAGCGCGCGCTCGTGAATGTAGCGTCGGCAAAGTCGAACGCGGTGCGCGTGCGCGACGAGAGCAGCGGAGAGAGCAGCGCGACCATCAGACCGGCGACGAAGGAGCACCCCCCGAGCCCAGCGATGACGACGCTCGGCGCGGACACGCCGTCTTCGCCGACGCTCAGCAGCACCGCGAGGACGGTGAACAGGGGAGGAAGCGCGAGCGCGAGCACCGCCCCCCGCCACGCCCAATGCCAAGCCGGCACGCGAAACGCGACGCCGCGCTCCGTGTGCTCGACGTGGGCGCGGAGGTGGCGGAGAGCCGGCGCGGTCAATGCTCGACGCAGCCCCTGGTGGTGAGCCCGTTGCCCTGCACGTAACCTTCGTATCGAGCGCAGTCGTTGGCAGATCCGAAGCAGCGCTCGTCGGCTTTGGGCCCGCTGCCGCGCCCGACTCGCGTGCACCACGCGCCCTCGTCGACGTCGCAGCGAGGGAAGACGTCGCGCGCGCCCTTCTTCATGTCGAGCCGCGCCTTCTCGCACTTGGCAGCGCTCCGAAAACAGTCGGTGGCGTGGTCCGGACCGTGCACCCAGCCGAAGCAGTGGAAGCGCGTGAGGCGCTTGGGGCCCGTGGCTGCGTCCGGAGCGCCGACGCCGCCGTCGGTGTGCTCGACTTCGGGTTCCGGAGTTGGCGGAGGGGTGGGGGATTCGGCGGGCGCCGCGGCAGGCGCGCTCGGCAGGGGCGTTGGCTCCGCGTGAACCCTGGGCGCTGCGGGCTTGCTCGGAGCAGGTCTGGGCGCGCACGCGAGTGCGAACAAGCCGAGCACGAGCGAGTGTGGCACCAACCTCACCGAGCGAGCTTAAGCCGACCACGCACCCGACTCCAGCACTGCCCGCATGTTAGCGTTGGCGCCAGATGCCGAGCCGCGAGCACCCCAAGCCCACCCCCCACGGCGCGCTTCGCCAGCTCTTCGATGACGTCTTCATCGTCACTGGCTCGGTCGCGGTGCGCTTCGGCATCCCGATGCGCTTCAGCCGCAACATGGTCGTCGTGCGCCAGGGCGGATCGCTCGTGATCGTCCATTCGCTGCGATTGGACGATGCCGGTCTCGCGGCCCTCGATCGGCTGGGCAAGGTCGAGCACGTGATCCGCATCGCGGGTTTTCACGGCATGGACGACCCCTTCTACAAGGAGCGGTACGGCGCGAAGGTCTGGTGCCTGAAAGGGCAGCACTACGCGTCCGGGTTCGACGCGCCCTCGCCCGACAAGGCCTATTTTCACGCCGAAATCGAGATCGACGAGAGCACCGCGCTGCCCATCGACGGCGCGAAGCTGTTCACGTTTCCGTCAGCCAAGGTGCCCGAGGGCATCCTGGTGCTCGAGCGCGAGGGCGGCATTCTGATCACCGGCGACTCGCTCCAAAACTGGCAGCGGGCCGACGAGCAGTTCTCGTTCATCGGCGGGCTGATGATGCGCGTCATGGGCTTCATCAAGCCGCACGCCGTCGGTCCCGGCTGGCTGCGCAGCGCGAAGCCCGACCACGCCGAGGTTCGCCGCGTCCTCGAGCTCGAGTTCGATCATGTCTTGCCCGCGCACGGCGATCCGGTGATTGGCAAGGCCAAGGCCGCGTTCCGGCCGGCGATCGAGCGGCTGGCGTGAGCGCGGCAGCGATTGGGCATGGACCTTCGCCACCCTCGCGAGCGAAGATGCTCCCCATGAGCAAGCAACTCGCGACCTGGCTGCTGTCTCCCCTCCTGGCGCTGTCGCTCGCCGCGGCCTGCGGCGGATCGTCGGAGTCCGATGGCACCGGAGGCGCGTCGACCGGCGGGGCATCGACCGGAGGAGTCGGCGGCGCCGGAGGCGCGGGTGGAACCGGCGGCGCTGGTGGCTCTGGCGGTACGACGACCGATGGCGGCGAATACCTGAAGTGCTTCGACGCAAACGGCGAGTTCACGGCCTACCAGCTCAAGATGTGCGGCGGGAGCCAATCTTGCGCCATCATGGTTCACCAGACCGACTGCTGCGGCAATACGCTGCTGATGGGCGTCGATGCGGCGCGCCTCGCTGAGCTTCAAGCCTGCGAGACGGCCTGGCGCGCGACGCTGCCGGATTGCCAGTGCGCGGCGGGGCCTCCGCAGATCGAACAGCCCGGCGGCACCACGGTCAACGATCCGTCCGGCGCCGAAGTGGACTGCCTCAACTGGACGAGCAGCGGAGGGATCTGCCTCACGCAGCCCAAGAAGTAGGCGAGGGACGCCCGTCGGGAGCGCCGCTCGAGCTCAGCTGCCGAAGCCGACGACGTGCACCACGCTGGTGGTGCCCGATCCGCCGATGTTGAGCGTCGCCACGCGTCGCGCACCGTTCACTTGGTAGTCGCCCGCCTTGCCCGTGACTTGGAGCCAGGCGTCGAGCAGCTGGCGGGTGCCGGTGGCGCCCACCGGATGACCGGCGCCGATCAGGCCGCCGCTGGGGTTGATCGGGCACTTGCCGCCGATCTCGATCACACCCGCTTCGATCGCCTGCCAGCTCTTTCCCGGCGGGGTCAGGCCGAAGTGATCGATGGCCATGTACTCGCTGGTGGTGAAGCAGTCGTGGGTCTCGATGGCGTGGATCTGCTCGACTCCCGAGAGGCTGGCGCGCTCGAAGGCGTCGACGATGGCGCGGCGCGTGTGCGGCAAGACGAAGGGATCGTTTCGGCTCTCCTCGACCTTCGTGGAAAATTCAATGGGCGCGGTTCGGTGCCCCCAGCCGAGCACCCTCGGCACCGCCGAGAGCTCGAGCCCCGCGCGCTGAGCCCACTTCTTCGCGAATTCCTCCGAGGCGAGCACGATGGCGGCCGCGCCGTCGGTGACCTGTGAGCAGTCGGAGATCTTGATGCGCCCGCCCACGTGCGCGTTGAAGGGGCCCGCTCCGCAGGCGTGCTCGTAGCTCATGAACCAGTTGCGGGTCTGCGCGTTGGGGTTGAGCTTGGCGTTGGCGTAGTTCACCGTCGCGATCCGCGCGAGGTGCTCGTCTTTCAGCCCGTAGCGCCGTTCGTATTCGTCTCCGAGCTTGCCGAACAGCTTCGGAAACGGAAAGTCGATGCCTTTGGCCTCGCGATCGTACCAAGCGGCCGTGCCCAGGAACTCCCCGCCCCGCTTGCTGTCGACGGTCTTCATCTGCTCGACGCCGAGCACCAGCGCCACGTCGTAGCGCCCGGCTTCGATGTCGGCGGCAGCCGCCAGGGCTGCGATGGAACCCGAGGCGCAGGCCGCTTCGTGGCGCGAGGTCGGCAGCCCGCGCAGCGCCGGATCCACCTCGAGCACGAAGGCGCCCAGGTGGCCCTGCATGCAGTACAGCTCCGCCGCGAAGTTGCCGACGTGGGCGACCTCGAGCTCCTTCGGCTCGATGCGGGTCGTTTCGAGCGCGCCTTGCACGGCTTCGCGCATCATCGCGACGATGTGCTTCGCCTCTTTGGTCCAGTTGCGGGAGAAGTCCGTCTGGAAACCACCCAGCACGAACACCGAACGAGAGCTCTTCTTCACCGACATGTCGCGTTCCTCTCACTTCCCGATGAAGTATCGCCCGACGCCCGCGGCCGATCCCGCGAACAGCCGCTGCCCCGCGCCGAGCCCCTCGACCACCGCGGGCACCTTCAGACCGAGCTGCTGCATGGCGCCGATGGTCGCGTCTCTGCCCCACAGGTCGACGAGCACGCTCGGTGGTGCCCAGTTGAAGCCGTTGCCCATGATCGAGTCCACGGCCGCCGGTGTCTGCACGACCTGGGCTGCGCCCACGCGATTGAGCGCGTAGCTCACGTAACCGACGATCACCCGCCGCGCGATTTCGCCTTCGGTGCCCGGTGCGCCGAGCAACAGGCGCATGGCGTCCTGGTAGCGGCCGACGGCGTGCAGGCCCTTCATCTCTTCGATGAAGGCCACCTTCTCGGGCGGTGGCGCGGCGCCCTCGGAGTAGCTCCCGGTCTTGGGGTCGAGCACCGAGATCATGCGGTTCTTGTTGGCGTCGGTGATCCGACGATAGAAGCCGCCTTCGGCCGGGGTCTTGTTGCCCAGGTGCCCCTGGTCCATCAGCCGCAACATGTACTCCGGCATGCGGAACAGCGCGTGCGCCTCGTCGGAGGTGTTGGCGTAGAGGTTCTGCACGATAGCGTCGTGCACGTCCCAGCCGACGAGATCGATGGTGGCGAGCGGCGCCAAGGCGCGACCGGTGTGACGCCCGATCCAGTAGTCGATGTTCGAGACGCCGTGCTCTTCGGCGAGCAGCGTGCACTCGTTGAGCAGCTTGAATCCCACGCGGTTGCCGGCGAAGGCCGGCATGTCGCGGCACTCGACCACCGCGCGGCCGAGCCGCCGCTCGGCGAAGGTGCACATGTCGCGGAAGACCTCGGGATCGGTGTCCGGGCCGGGGATCATCTCGGTGCCGACGATGACGTGGGGCGGATTGAAGAGGTGCATGCCCATGAAGTGACGGCGGAAGTCGTCGCTTCGCCCTTCACACATCTTGGCGATGCTGAGCCCGCTCGAGACGGTGGCGACGAGCGATCCGGGGCTGCGCGCTTTGTCGATGCGATCGAGGAAGGGCAACTTGATGGCGAGGTCTTCGGAGACCGCTTCGAAGATCAAATCAGCCTCCGAGACGACGCGCTCCAAATCGGCGTCGTAGGTGCCGCAGCGCACCCGCGCTTCGAGCACGTCCGTCCGCAGCGCCTCCTTCGCCTTGCCGAGCCCCTGGCGAGCCTTGTCCAAGGTTCGCGCGAGCATCGTCACGTCGAACCCGTTCGCCGCGAACAGCCCGCTCGCGCCCGCTCCCATCGTCCCGTTGGCTCCCAAGACCACGACTCGTTTGAGCTCTCGCATCGCGCTCCTTTGTACAGCACGATTCGTGCCCGACAAGCGCCGGGTCAGCAGCCGCCGAAGAATCCGCGCAGCCCGTGGCCATTGCGCGGGCCCCACACGCATCGACTGCGGGGTACGACGCTCTGACCGCAGTCTCTGCGGCGCGGCGGCCGCCGGAGTGACCTTTGAGTTCGACCGGCGTATCGTAGGGAGATGCGCTTGACGGCTCGGCTCGGGTTTGCGGCTGCGGTGGGGGTGATCCTGTTCTCGGGCTGCCTGGAGCTCGGGAGCTCCGAAAGCGGTCCCGCGACAGGCGGCGCCAGCAACGGGGGGAGCGGCGCCTCGATCGGCGACGGCGCCTGGCCCGACGGCGCCGGCGGCGCGAGCAGCGGCGGAGCACCGAGCGGTGGCGGAGCACCGAGCGGTGGCGGAGCACCGAGCGGTGGCGGAGCACCGAGCGGTGGCGGAGCACCGAGCGGCGGCGGAGCACCAAGCGGCGGCGGAGCACCAAGCGGCGGCGGAGCACCAAGCGGCGGCGGAGCACCGAGCGGTGGCGGAGCACCGAGCGGCGGCGGCGGAACGTCGAGCGGCGGCACGCCGGGCTGGACGCTTCACGCATTCAACTGGAGCAATGGCACCTGGTCTGCTCCGACGTCGCTCGACCTCGCTTGGAGCGGGGCGAACGCGCCACCGGCCACGGGGATTAGCGCGGTGACGCAGCTCGAGCACTTCGATCGATTGCTCGTGTTCACGGACGCCGGCAAGCTCCACGTGCGAAAGGGCGGCACTTGGCAAGCGCCGGTCAACACCACGAGCAAGTTCCCGGCGCTTAGCGGGCTCGCGCTCGGATCGGTGTACCACCTCGCGTCGCCGCCAAGCTCACCAGCACTGGTCGAGGGGCTCACCTTCGTCGCGAACCCGACGGCGGTGCTCTACGACTACAACTCGGACGATTCCGTCGTCTACGTGACCAAGGTCACGATGAAGGACGACCCGGCGCCAGCCGCTCCGCACGGCACGGGCACGATCCTCTGGGATTTCGAGGTTCGAGATCCCGCGTTGCACGGCACCGCCAACTACTTCCTCGGCTACTACGGTTACTCGAACGGCATGGTCTACCAGCTCGATGCAGCGGCCGTCTGGAAGTCGTGGCCGGCGGCGTCCGCGCCGTTCTTCGCGGGCAAGGCCACCGCGCCGACTTCCACGAAGATGCGAGCGGCCTGGTTCGACGCCAAGCTGAACCGCGCGTACTTCATCGGGCCAGGGTGAGGCGCCCGCTGCCCCTTGCCAGCTGACCCTGTGCGATGCATGTCTACGCTCCTTATGCTGCTCGACGATGACGATGCCGATGGCGAATCCGAGGACCGCCCCACGTTCCCGGATGACCCCTCGGTGCAACACGGTCACCTGGCCGGCCTGCTCTCGCGGCTCGAGCGATTGACTTCAACGCAGCACGGACTGCCGCAGGTGCAATCGCTACTGGAGGTGATCATCAGCGACGTGAGCCAGCACTTCGCGGCCGAAGAGTACGCGATGGGTCGAGCGGGGTACCCACAACTGGACGATCACCGCTTGCGACACGGCAAGCTGCTGCGTCATCTGGAGACCCTTCGCGAGGAGAACGTCTCGGGCGGTGGGCCCCTCGTGCCCGCGGTCGCGCAGCAGCTCGTGAATTGGTTCCGGGATCACGAGCACACCGCCGACGCCGAGCTGCAGGCGTTCATGCGTTCCGGGCGCGCGAACGAGCCCGTGTCGTCACGACCCTGAACCGCGCCTGAGCCGACCTGAGCTGGTCACTTGCAGGTGGAGAAGATGATGAAACCTCCATCGGGAACCTCGCAGACACCCGAACAGCACTGTGAGTTCTGCCCCATGCAGTAGTTGCCTTTCGGCATGCAGCACTTCCCGGCGGCGCAAGCCGTCGCAGCCGGCGCGCTCGTTGCGCAGCACTCGCTGGCCGAGCCACACGACGATCCGAGCGGCTTGCAGCATTGATAGGACGGCGTGCAAGTCAACGACGTGTCGCAGCAGGGTGCTTTCTGACAGGAGTCCTTCGTTCCGGCGCAGCAAACGCCGTTGACGCACCCTCCCGAGCAGCAATCCGACGACGATGAGCACGTGTCACCGGCCGATTTGCAGCATTTGCCGGCAGCGCAGGAGAGCCCGAGACAACAGCCCCCCAGGGCACACGACCCGCCGAGCGGCGAGCAGCACTTGCCCGAAGTGCAGGGCACGCCCTCGCAACACTCGGACGAGTTGCCGCAGGACCAGCCGGGGTCCGCACACGCGATGCACGTGCCGCTCGCGCACCGCCCGGAGCAGCAGTCCTGCGTGAGCTGACACCCCTGGCCGTCGGGCTTACAAGTCCGACACTTCGCCTTGTAGCAGGCGAGCTTCGGCTGCTTGCAGCAATCGGACGTGCCACTGCATGCGCCGTTCTCCGCAATGCACGAACTGCAGGTGCCGTTGGAGCAGGATTCGCTGCAGCAATCCGCGTACGCCTGACAGGACTGTCCGCCCACCGCGCAGCCCGCCGCGCCTTCGGAACCCTCGCTGGGAACGTCCGAAGCAGCGTCCGCGACCAAGCCGCCAATGCCCCCCGACCCGCCGGCACCTCCCAGGGACGCGTCGCTGCCGCTCGTGCCCGCGCTTCCGCCCGGGGTCGCGTCTCCTGCGCTACCGCCGGTCCCTCCCGTGACAGCGCCGGTCCCTCCGCCGTTTGCGCCAGCGCCGCCGCCGCCATCACCACCGGTTGTGCCCGAGCTACCTCCAAGGCCACCGCCGCAATCGCACGCGCCCCATTTGCCATCGGCGCCGCAGTTCTGCGCTCCGGTGCATGCGCCCGGCCCCACGCACGCGCGTGTCGCGCCCTGCGAGCACTTGGGGCTCGCCCCATCGCCGTCGTCCGAGCCGCAGGCGCTGCCGACGAGCATCAATCCCAACACGAACGCAGCAGCTCGTTTCATGGTGACCACCCTCCCGTCCAAGCCCCATGCGCGTGACTAGCGTCGTGGCTGCGCCAGCGCATCGCCCGACGACTGCAACCGACACGCCCTTCGGCGATTGACCTCCGCACCCGAGCAGCTTCCCGCGGAACTCCCACTTGCCCCTCCCATGGACGTATATCACCAAGGCCGCGTCTCACCCCGCGGCGAAGCGCGACGCCTGACGAAGAAGGGTGGGAGAGGTGCGCACCCCGCCCTGGCGCCCAAAGGCTCGGACGGCGCAGGCGCGCGCCCAGCCCGCTGTGGCTTCTGGGCAAGGCTCATGAACAATCGTCCTTCACATCCGGATCCGGCGGCTTCTGTCGTCTCGGAGGATGGATGGCGACGCGAGGCGAATCGGTCGAGAGGCAGGGCGAGCTGCCGCTGCCGGACCGCCACATCCCGGAGCTGCTGAACCGCGCGGCGAACGACACCGAGCGGGGTCTGGCGATCGTCGGCGAGAGCGGCCCACGCCCTGTCCACGGGGAGCTTCGGTCCGAGCCCGGCACCCTGGTCGACCTCGCGCGCGCCGCGGCACGGGTGGGTGGCCGATCGTCAGAGCAGGATGGCGAAGGCTGGCGTGCGATCGTGTCCGGGGAGTGGTCGGTCGTGGACCACGCCGATCGCGACGGGAAGCGATTTCTGGTCGCGCGTCGCACGACCTCGAGAGCGTCCGCGCTGGCCAATGACGAGCTGCAGGTGCTCGCGCTCGCCGCCCAGGCTCACGGCTACAAACAAATCGCGTTCGAACTCGAGATCAGCATCTCGTCGGTGAGCGAGCGCCTGCGGCGTGGGCTTCGTAAGCTGGGCCTTCGCAGCCGGACCGAGCTCGTCGGCCTGGCGCTTCGTTGACCGGCCGCGTAGCCTGGGAGCCGGTGGGAATTGGCGGGTCGAGTTTCTTACGCGCTTCGCCAAGTCGTGATCGTGCTCGCGAACATTTGCATCGCCTGTACGTCTGCGACGCCTGCCCCGCAGCCGGGCGCCAAGCCTGGTGGCGTTAGCGCTTCGGGCGCGAGCCTCGCGCCGCCCGCTCCCGCGTCGCGTCCGGCGGTCGCGCTGCGCCGGGAACCCGATGGGGGTGACGAGCCGGGCGCTGGCGTCGATCCAGATGCTAGCGTCCGCCGGGTTCTCGAACGCGTGGATGCCCGCGGTCGGGCAGCTCCAACTCACGGCAGGGAGCTGCACCGGGACGCTCATCGCGCCGAGCGTCGTCCTGAGCGCGGGCCACTGCTTCGACGGCGTTCCCTCCCTCGGGGCTGGGAGCTTCGTCATCCCCACGGGTCCGCCCGTCAACTCCGGCCCCAGCGGACCGCTGTTCGCAGTCCAGTCCTGGAAGCGCATCACCGGCGCCAGACCGGACGCGCACGACGTGGCGTGCGCATTCTTGAGCACGCCGGTGTCGAAGGCGCTCGTGGCGGCGTATCCGCGGGTGTTCACCGGCGGGATGAAGAAAGGCGTCGATACCGGGAAGATCAAGTTTCCGGGTTTCATCGCCGGGTTTGGCAGCTACGTCACGTCCTTCAAACAGGCGTCGACACTTGCAGACGGAAACAGACGGTGGGGCTCGGCGCCATCAGATCTGGTGCTCCGCTTCGACGGGTGCGGGGACCCCGGTGAGGGACACTGCTTCGACGATTGGGTTTGGGATGTGGAGCGGAATGCAAATCCTCAGCCGGAAAAAGGCGACTCCGGCGGTCCCTTGGTCATGACAGGCGTAGCGGGGCCGGAGGTGGTTGGCGTGTATTCGGGATATTGGTGGGACGGCTTTCCCCACGACGGCTCGAGCCACACTGTCTGGGCCCCCACTGGCAATCCCAGTGGCACCAACAACGGCGCCTGGATCGTCAACAATTGCCTCGGGAGCGATGCAGACGGCGACGGTGTCCCGGACGCCATCGACAACTGCCCCGCCAGCCGATGCGCCAAGAGCACCACGCTCGACCCAGAAGACTGCGTCAATCCCGACCAGCTCGACTCCGACGGAGACGGTGTGGGCGAAGCCTGTGACAGCTGCCCAAAGATCGTATGCGACTCGATGGTTGCGGCGGGCGGGATCCCTCCCCACGTGACGTGTTTCAACCCGGGCCAGGGCGACCTCGATGGGGACTCCCGAGGCGATGCCTGCGACCTGTGCCCGAACAGCAAGGCAGGAGCGCCGGCGTTTCTCACCACCGTGGAGGTGGACGCGGACCACGACGGTGTTGGGGACGCCTGCGACTTCTGTGAGAAGCCGAACCCGTACGCGACCTGCGCCAACAGCGGGTTCTGCTTCAAGAGCGTGTGCTTGATCGAGCCCGGAGCGCCGCTCGGCTACTGCGCCTCGCCCACCGACTCGGATTCGGACGGCGTCGCCGACGCGTGCGACCAGTGCGCGGGATACCAGACTCCCGATCAGACCAACTCGAACCTCCTGGCCGAGGAGCGAGAGAAGCAGCTGAACTCCACGGTCGAGAACCTGGCGGACGCCTGCGATCCGGTGCCCATCGTGCGCATCGCAGCGCAGAAGGCGGGCATCCAGATCCCCATCGGGACGAACGGCGGTTACACGCCTGGCGACGGAACGGGACCGGACGACGTCGCGGACATCTTCCAGAACGGCTGGTTGGGGGCAGACCTCGCGAACCCGCTGCCCAAGAACGTCCAGCGGCAGGTCGCGTACCGACATTGCACGTGTGTGGTCGATGGCACGGAGGTGGATTTTGGGAAGTGCACGAAACCTGGTGGGCCGTGTCCGATCGCCAATCCGCTCGGTTCGCCAGTCTGGACCACCATCACGGTCACCGACTCTGTCGGCGCTGCCTACGTCGACGCTGTGGGACTCACGAGTGCCAAGCCGTTCCAGACCAGCCAGCTCAGCCCCGGCATCCCGAAGACAGTGAAGTGGCCATGGCGCGCCGACGTCGTCGCTGGGAAGGTGACCGGCCTCGGTACCTGCCCGGGCACCAGCATCCGGGACTGCAAGACTCACGGCGTTCTCTTCACGGGCACGCAGAAGGCGGCGCCCTACGCCAGCACGCGCGAGCAGAACCACGTGCTGGGCGACGTCTTCGCGATGCTCGACACGCCCGGGCTGACGCCGGTGATCCCCAAGCCGGTGCTGACCTGCAAGGTGCCGTGCCTGCCGGGGCAGTGGCTCCCGGAGTACCTGCACGATCCGGATCCGTTCGGGTTCCCCGGGCTGTTTGCCAAGCCCGCTCCCCTGCTCATCGATTCGGCCGGCTCCGTCTTCGCGGCCACGGCGCTCGGCAGCGGTATCGATGTCACCTCGTACTTTGACTCCGCGGCGTTCACTCTCCTCAAGAGCGGAGCCCGCTGGCTGAGCGCGGTCGAGCCCTTGGTCGTTGCACGCCAGAGCATCTCCACCGCGGTGCGAGGCGGCATCCACGCCATCGCGCTGCCGAAGGACTTCGGTGGAGCCGCTCCGGTCGGAATCGCGATGACCAGCGCCGGCGTCAGCGTGGCGCGTCGCACGGACGACGGGATCCTGGCGGCAGCGGCGACCTCGGACGGGCCGCCGGCGTTGCAGGGCACCAGCGGGGTCTTTTCCGCCGTTGAAGGCAGCGTCTACATGGTCGGCGGGCGTCTCTCCAGCGGGAGGGCTGCGGGTACGGTCTGGGAGTGGGATCTCGATCAGCGCCGCTGGCAGCTCGTGAACGTGGCGCCTCCGGCACCGTCCACGAACGTGCTCTCCGTCGGCTACGCCCCGGACGGACAACACCTCTACGTGCTCGATGTCGATGACAACGATTCCATCGGTCCGCAGCTGAAGTTTGCGCGGCTCTATCGCATGGACCTCGCGAGCGAGACCTCCACGGTGCTGATGCGCGTGCCGTACGTGAACAAGCTGTTCGCTGCGATCGCCGTGATGCCCGACGGGATGCTCGCGCTGGTCACGAGCGCGCAGCAGACACACGCGGTGTGGCGCATCGACGGGCGCGGCCAGAAAGCGCAGTTCAAGGGCGTGTTCACCGCGAAGGGTCGAGTCCGGACCGGGCCCGTCATGGGCGAAGACCGACTCTTCCTAGCGGTCGAGGGCAGTCCCGGGCAGCTCGAGGTGATCGATCTCGGTGTCGAGCGGTTTCATGGAGGACCGCCGTGCGGCGCGCTGTGAAGCGCATCGCTGCGGCCCTGGCCTGTGCCGTTGCCCCGCTGGTCGCCGTCCACGCATGCTCCCGAGGCTCCGCCCCGGACGACCGATCGGGCACGCTGCATCCTCACGACGGCTCGGGCGACGACCTCGGGTTGGGCGACTCGCCCGCTGCCGAGGCCGCTGCGAGCGATGTCTTCAAAGATGTCGCGGCCGACGTGACCCCACCGGAGGTGCTGGGCGCGACCTGGCAGCTAGTGCCAGGCTCGGAGTTCACGGGGCCGGAGTGCTGGTACTTCCAGGCCGCGGCGGGCACGCTGTCGTTCGCGCCGCTGAGCTGGGAGCCCAGCGGCCCGGGCTGCGAGCTCGCTGACGTGGTTCAGGATTACCCGGTGGCGGAGGCCAGCGCCGTCGCCGCCAGCACCACCCAGGGGGTGGCCTACGCTCGCTTCAGCTTCTTCATGAAAGACGACGTCTCGGCCAAGCTGCTCTCGCGGGTGGTGAGGCTGTCGGACGGAGTTACGGTGGCGGCGCTCCTCCAAGACGATCGCGGGCACGGCTCCGAAGCGCGCTGCCTGATGGGTCTGAGCCAGAACTCCGCGCGGCGCGTCCTGCCATCGAGGACGATACCCCCAGAGCGCGAGCTCGTCGGCGTCGCGTCGCTGAGCTCCAGCGCGGCCTGGACGTGGGCCCTGCCATCGCAGGCCGCGGCGTCCGTCCCCCCGGGCAAGGGCGATTTCATGACGGATGGGACCTACTTCCGCTTTGGCGCCGGCGGGGTCTACGCGCTCCTCGACATGACGAAGAGCGAGTGGACCACCATCGAAGCACCGTCGACCGCGTGGCTGGGCGGGGGTGACGGCGATCTCGCGGTCTGGACCGAGACGAACTCCGATCGCATTCGAGGTTGGGCGCCCGACAGCAAGGGCGTGCGTACCTTGCTGGAGAAGGCTCCGAGCAAAACCGAATTGGTACAGCCTTCCGCAACGCGCATCGTGGGCGTCGCCGTCGATCCCGACCCCAAGGTTCCGCTCAGCACCTCGGTTCGCTTCTGGCACATGCCGCGCACTTACGCGGCGGGCGCTCAGCCGGTCGTGTCTCCGGTCATCGCCAGCCAGGTGATGGTAGTCGGCGCCACGCTCCGGACGCGGGGCGACTTCGCGGTCGTTACCGTCCTCGACCGTGCTCCCGGCGCCGGGATCGACTACGAGTCCACCTGGCTGCTCGTAGTGAACCTCACCACGGGAAAGGCCTGGCGTGTCGCAACCGCGCTCGGGTACGCAATTCAGTACACGACCTGGACGCTCGACGACACCTGGCTCTACTTCGGCGAGAGGCTGCCGGGCGTGAACCACGATCAGTACCTCCAGCGCATTCGCCGCATCCGGCTCACTGAGCTAGACTCCTGGGGAAAGGCGACGAAATGACGGTGTGGGTTCGGCTCTCAGGGGCGTTCGCTGGCGCTTCGCTCGCCGCGTCGCTGGCGCTCTTGGGGTGCAGCGGTGAGCAGTGCTCCGGCATGCTGTACGAGGACCGCGTGACGCTCAGCGCGCCGATGCCACCCATCGGCGGCGCGGCCTGGACGGTGACCGTGTGCCAGAACGCCGACTGCGGCTCTGCCGAGATGACCAGCACGAGCACCATCACCTTCGGTGTGTCGACCAGCTACACGCAGGAGCAGACGGAGTGGGTGCTCTCCGCGTCGATGAAAGCCAATTCTCCAAAAGACGGCGATGTCTGGCTGCTTCGCGTCACGGACCAGGCGAAGGCGGTCGTGTTCGAGGATCAGCAGGCCGTGACGTACGAGACCCTCGATCACGGTTGCAGCGGGACTAGCAAGAGGGCCACGGTCCAGTTCTGATCGGCGGGCGTGCTCTCCGCCGCCAGGGCGCGCTCATCCCCTCCGCCCGCTGCCCTTCTTCGTCACCGTCGCCAGCGCCGTGCGCGGGCTCACGGTCAGCGTCTCGGAGTCGTCCTCGCCGCGCGTGAGACGCGCCAGGCCGGCGTAGGCGATCATCGCGGCGTTGTCGGTGCACGCGCGGAAGGGCGGCACAACCACGCGCAGGCCCACCTTCTCGCCCGCCGCCGTTGCGCGCTCGCGCAGCTCGCGGTTGGCCGCGACGCCGCCGGCGAGCACCAAGCTGTTCACGCCTTCTTGCTCGGCTGCGCGCACGGCCTTCTTGACCAGCGTGTCCACCACGCGGCGCTGGAAGGTCGCGCACAGGTCGCGCAGGGTTTGATCGTCACCCGGTCGGCCGTTGGCCTCGACCCAGCGGGCGACGCTGGTCTTGAGGCCGCTGAAGCTGAACTCGAGGCTGTGCTTGCCGGCCATGGGTCGCGCGAGGGGCACGCCGTCCGGGTTGCCTTCCTTCGCCAGGCGATCGATCACGGGGCCGCCCGGGTAGCCGAGCCCGAGCACCTTCGCCACCTTGTCGAAGGCCTCTCCGGCCGCGTCGTCGCGCGTGGCGCCGAGCTCGCGCACCGACTGCATCTCGAGACCGTCCACGCGGTACAGCGCCGTGTGCCCGCCCGAAGCCAAGAGCGCCACGAAGGGGAACTCCGGCGGCTCGACGGGAGTGAGATCCGGATACGACAGGAAGACCGCGAGCAGGTGTCCGACCAGGTGATCGACGCCGACCACGGGCTTGCGCGTCGCCCACGCCAGGCCGCGGGCGAGCTGCACTCCGACCAGGAGCGCGCCTGAGAGGCCCGGTCGGCAGGTCACCGCGATGCCGTCGATGTCCGCCAGGGTCACGCCCGCTTTCGCGAGGGCAGCACGCAACACCGGTCCGCCGTTCTTCAAGTGATCGCGCGATGCGAGCTCCGGCACGATGCCGCCGAACTCGGCGTGCACGACCTGGCTCTGCACCACGTCGGCGAGCACGCGTCCTGCGTCGTCGACGATGGCCGCGCCAGTGTCGTCACAGGAGGTCTCGAGGCCGAGGACCAGCATTCGTGCGCTCTCAGAATCCGCAGTCGCCCTGACGGCGCGTGAGCTGGAACAAGGCGAAGCCGGCCTGGGGCGGCTCCTCGCCCGGGGTGACCGGCGGTCCGGGCGGTTTCATCAATCGGACCTCCACGTCGTCGTTGCGCTGCAGCGAGACGACTGTCATCAGCGGGCCTTCGCAGGTCGAGTCCACCCAGGCCATGAAGTTGTGGTCGCGCCCGGTGCCGAAGTCGAAGGTCGAGAGCGGGTCGTGCAGCATGGCCTCGGTGACGCGCAGCGGAGCGGCGTCGAGGCGCGGCTTGGGCGCGCAAGGACCGGTGGCTGCGTCGTCGGTGGTCAGGGTGCCCGGAACGGTGGAGAGGGCGTCCGTGTCGAGCGTCATGCGCACGCGCAGATCCGGAGGGAACCCCTCACGCACGAAGGCCGCGCTGACGATGTCGCCGCAGTACGCCTCCCCGTCCTTGGTGTCGAAGCGATCCAACGTCGTGCAGCCGAGAGAGATGAGGGAGGCTGCGAACATCGTCCCGAAGCGGTGGCTCACTTCACGCCCCCCGCGCCCCGCGCCGCGTCGCGAACGCGCGGCTCGACATCCGAGCTGGCGATCTTGGCGGCGATGCCGCGGGCCGCCTCGGCGTCGACCTTGATCAGGGCGATGATGGCGGCCTCGCGCACCAGCGCGACCTTGTCCGAGAGCGCAGCTCGACTGAGCGCCTCCACGGCCTTCTTGTCGTGGGTCCCTGCCGCGAGCACGGCCAGCGTCGCTGCCGCACGCACCCGAGCCGGCCAGGCCTTGGCTCGCGTCACCAAGGTGGTGACCGCCCCGATCGCGCCTTGGGGGCGCGTCCGCTCCACGGCTGCCAGAGCTGCGCGCTGCACGGTGGCGTCGGGGTCGTCCAGGCGTTCGACGATCGCGGCCTGCGCCTTCAGGTCGGATTGTGTGGCCAGAAACTGGATGGCGCGGGCGCGCACGTCCGAAGAAGGGTGGCCCGCCAGCGCGAGGAATGCCGGTAGGGCACTGACGGCGATGGACTCGGCTGCCTTCTCGGCTTCGGCGCGGACCGGCGCGCTCACTTGGTCGAGGTCGCGCGTGAAGGCACCGAAGGCGGGCTTGCCGCTGCGCGCGAGCAAAGCGTCACCCACTGCGCGTGCTCGCTCGGGTGAACTCTGCGCGGCCGAGAGGCTGGCCTGGCCGAGCGCTGGCGCGAGCTTCACCAACGCTTTGGCGTGTTCCTCCGCGCTGTAGCCCTTGGGCACGAGTCGCTCGAGCAGGGTCCTGACGTCGAGCCGGCCCTCCGGGACCACCAGGGCCTCGCGAGTCGAGCGGTACGTTCCCGTCGTCAACGCCAGTGCAGCGGAGGTGGCAGCAGCGGCCAGCGAGGCGTCTCCGCTGACCAGGGCGTCGGCGATGACCCGGGGCGCACTCGACGCGCCGATGCGAGCCAGTGCCAAGACGGCCGCGGCTCGGGCGCCGACGTCGCTCGACTCGGCCAGCTGCGCCAGCGCGTCGGACTGCGACTTGTCGCCGATCTCGCCCAGCGCGAAGGCCGCCGCGGCGCGGGGCAGCGGACCGGCGTCGACCGATCGCGCGATCTCGCCCAGCTGACCGCCAGCGCGTTTGTCGTGCAGCAGTCCGACGCCGATGGCGCCGAGCGCGCGCAAACTCGGGGAGTCGCTGCCCAGCATTTTGCCCAAGAGCGCTCGCGCTTGCGGCGACTGCATGCGGGCCACGGACCACGCCGCCGCGACGACGATGGGATCGGACTCGTCCGACCGAACTTGGCCGCCCGGAGCCAGCACCTCGCCGAGCTTGGGCAGGAGCGCTGGATCTCGCAGCGCGCTCACCGCGAGCATGGCGCGGGAACGCAGCTCGGCGTCGGCGGTGCCCGTCGCAAAGGCGAACAGCGCCGACCCCGCGCTCTTGTTCTCGATGTAACTCAGGAGCTCGATGGCGGTGCGTTGTTGCTGATCTTTCTCATCCGACAGCGCGTCGAGCAGCGGCTTCACGGCCCGCTCACCGATCCGCTTCAGCTCGGCTTGGGCTTTGTCGGCCTTCGCTCGATCGGGGCTCTTGGCCTGGTGCGCCAGGGGGAAAGCCATCGCGCCGTAGATCTCCACCAACAAGCGTCGGTAAAGCGGCTTCTGCGGGTTGCCCAGGGCGACCGGCAAGAGCTCGCGCTCCAGTGACTCGAGGGTGCCCTTGCCGAGGTTCACCTGCACGCTCAGGCGCGCAGCCTGAGCCACCAGCTCTTCGTCGGGAGCCGCGCGCACCACTCGACGCAACAGCCGATCGGCTTCGTCGAGCTCACCCTGTCCCATCAACAGCTCGGCGAGCTGAAAATACACCGCGAACAGGCGATCGTTCTTGGCGATGGCCTGACGGAAGGCGTTGATGGCGCGCGACGTGTCCTGGCGGCGCCGGTACATCTCGCCGAGCTTCCGGTGGCCCTCGGCGTCGTCCGGCGACAGCTCGACGGCCTTGGCGGCGTACCGGATGGCGTCGTCGTCCTTGTAGAGCTCCGCCGAGTAGCTCGCCATGCGCTGGAAGTACTCCCGCGCGCGCTTTGGATCGGCCTCGGTGAGCTTTTGCAGGATGGCGATGGCCTCCTTCAGCTTGCGCCGCAGCACCAACACCCGCTCGAGTTGCGTGAGGCTGCCGACGTCCCCGGGGGCGGCCTTGACCACCACGTCGAGGGTGCGCTCGGCGTCCAGGTAGCGACGCAAGCGGATCTGCACCTCTGCCAAGAGGCGGCCCGCCTCGAGATCCGGTGGCTTCTGCTTGAGCCTGCGATCCAAGGGGACCGCGCGCTTCTCGAGCTGTCCTGCCAACCCCCAGAGCGTGACGATGTGCTGCCGCGCTTCCCGAGCCACGTGAGCGTTGGAGTCCCCCGCGTCTTTGGCGATGGCCTCCCAGATCTTCCGCGCCTCGTCGTACTGCCGGTTGCGCTGCTCGACGCTGCCGGCGCTGGCACCGGTGCGCTCCAGCGCCAAGGCGTAGGCCTTCTTGTACTTGACGGACTTGGGTTGCAGCTTGATGGACTCCCGGAGTGCGTCGAGGGCCTGCTGCGGCATGTCGTGCTCCAGGTAGACCTCTCCGAGTACCTCGTTGGCCCGCGCCTTGTCCGGCACGATGATCTTGATCCGCGCCCAGGTCTGCTGCGCTTTGACCTTGTCGCCCTCTTGCCACAGGCGATCGCCGAGCTCGACCAGATGGCGAGGGTCGCCGCGTCCGGTTTTCGCAAGGCGTTGCAGCACGTCCATCGCGCGCTTCTTCTCCTCGACTCGCTCGTAGAAGTCGACGAGAGCGGCCAGGGTCTCTTCGTCGTTGCCCGAGCGGGCCTCGAGCTTCTTCAACTGGTCGAGGGCCTTCTGGCGATCCCCGCGCTGGATCAAGGCCTCGGCCAGCTGAAAGACGTAATCGGGGTTGCGTGGCGCCGCGCGGATCAGCTCCTCGAACTGCTTGATGGCTTCGTCGAGCTCGCCCTGGATCTGCAAGAGCTGGACGACCTTGAGGCGCGTGCCGACGTCGTCGGTCTTCTTGCCGAGCGCAAGCTTGTAGGTCTTGAGCGCCTTGTCGACCTGACCGGTCTCTTCGTAGAGGCCGCCCAGCATGCGGAGCTGCTCGGGATCGGTCGCGTTCTGTCCCTCGAGCTCGGTGATGAGATCGCGCAGGCGATCTTCGGCGCGGTAGATCTCGACCGTGATCTCGTAGATCTCGCGGCGAATGCCGGCCTGAGACCCGGCGGTCCGCAGGGCCTTCCGCAGCATCTCCATCGCCTCTTTGCGCTTGCCCTGCTTGGCCAGCGCCCGGCCGAGATCGCGCTGGGCCGGGCCGAGCACGCGGTTGTCTCCGGTGGCCGCCTTCACCACGTCTTCGTACTCGGCGGTGGCGCGCGCGTAGTCGCCGCGCAGCATCAGCTCGCGGCCGAGCTCGCCGCGCACGTAGAACGAGCCCTTCGCGCGGGCGATCAGCGCCTTGTGTTGCTTCTTCGCGTCGTCGAAGCGCTTCAAGTCCAGCGCCAGCTGCATCAGGGTGCGCAGCACCTGCTCCTTGTCCGCGTCGTTCTTGAGCAAGGGCAGCGCAGACTCGTAGCGCGTCAGCGCGCTGGCTTTCTCGCCACGATCGGAGAGCAGGTTCGCGAGCGCCATGATGGCCGCCGGCTCATTGGGCTTCTGGCTGATGGCCTTCTCGTAGGTGCTGATGGCTCGCGGGTGCTGTCCGTCCTGCTTGTAGATGCCGGCGAGCGCTACCAGCGCGTTCCACCCGTCGGGCGCCTCCGCGCGCTTCTCGAAATCCGAGATGAGCTTCTCGACGTTTCCGTCGCGCTCTCGATAGAGCTCTGCGAGGCGCTGGAGCGGGAACGTCGATCCGGGCTGCGCGAGCACGATGCCCGTGTAGCGCTTGATCAACGCCTCCTTGCCCGGCCCCTTGGCTCCGGGCTTGCCGCCGGGCTCGGTGTCGGGTTCGCCCCCGGGCTCGGCTCCCGGCTCACCGCCGGGCTTGCCGCCGGGCTTGCCACCGGGCTTGCCGCCGGGCTTGCCGCCGGGCTTGCCGCCGGGTCGACCGCCGGGCTGGAAGGTCCCCGGCTTCTTTCCTTTCTTGCGACCACCGGGGCTGAACTGCGCGTCGGCCGTTGACGGCAGCATCATCGCGAGCACGACGAGCGCCCAGAGCGGGCGGAGGGCAAACCGGAGCTTCACGGTCGAAATCCTACGTGGCCGAACCGGGGAGGGCCAGGGGTTGGACGCACGAGCGGCCGTTAGCGTGGGTTTGTCGCCGGAGCGGCGCGCGTGTAAATCGTTCGAGGGGACCCCCACGATGCGCTGGCACACCGCCCTCCTCGGACTCATCGTCGGAACGGCGACGGCGTCGTGTGCATTCCTGCTCGACTTCGAGGAGCTTCAGAAGGGCGACGAGAAGCCGACGAACATTGCCCTGAAGGAGTTGCCGTCGGGCTTTGCCAAGGCGCTCTGCGAGCGTGCCGAGCGCTGCCTCGGACCGGTACTGCCGAGCGCCCTGGGCGACGAGGACTGCGTCGAGCTCCTGAGGCTTCAGCTGAGTGACAGTGTGTTCGCCAAGCTCGAGGATCTTCCGGCGACCGACTTCGCTTACCACCCCGACCGCGTGCAGCCCTGCTTCGACGCCCTGCGCGCCGCGGAGTGCGACACGTTCTTCACCTTCCCCGAGGCGTGTGAGCTCGCCATCGTCGGCAAGGTCGGCGTCGGAGGGATGTGCACTCACCCGGCCGAGTGCACGCGCGGACTCTTCTGCCAGATCAACGGTCCCTGTCCGGGCTCCTGCCAACCTCGACCACCGGCCGGGCAACCCTGCGTCAATGGTGCCTGTCTGGAGGGCTTGAACTGCGATGATACGCTCGGCTGCGTCGTCCCGGTGCCTTTCGACGGCGAGTGCGGGGGGCCGACCCATCCCAATTGCGCCCTCGACCTTCACTGCCTCGGAGGCACCACAGACAAGACGGGTGTCTGCAGGCCCATCGGCAACGTGTTCGTGGGCGAGGACGGGTTCAGCTGCAACCTGACCAACGGCCCGCTGTGCGGAGCTGGGCTCGCCTGCCAGCTGCTCTCGCTCAAAGAAGCCACCGACAAGACCTTTGGTGGCCAGTGCGTTCCGGAAATCCCCCTGGGGCAGCCGTGCCGGATCGGAGTTCCCGACCCGTGCACGGTCAACCACTACTGCAAGACCCCGGACCAATACACGGTGGACGGTGTCTGCACAGCGCTGCCGGACAAGGGCGATTGCGCGAAGGATGCCATCGCGACGACCCAATGCCGGACCAAGTTCCGCTGCATCACCGTCTCGGATGATGGGTCTTCGAGCGACGCCTGCGTGACGCTCGTGCCGCTCGGCACTGGCTGCACCGAAGACGCGGCGTGCTACAGCGGCAACTGCGAATCCGGGATCTGCGCGCCGCCAAACTACTGCCAGCTCCCGGGCTGAGTTCCCTCACTGTCGTCGTCGGCGCGCGAATCCGATGATGGCCGCGAGCACGAGCCAGACGACGCCCCGCGACTCGCTCCCTGCCGCGCGACAGCCGCATCCGCCGTCGTCTTCCGCTGGCGTAGTCGAGCCCTGACCCGAGCTCCCGCCCGAGGCGCCGCCGCTGCCGCCAGCGCTGCTGCCATCGATGGGGCTCGCATCTGGGAAGCCGCCGCCGCTGCCCGCGCTGCCCCCGACGCCCGAATCCGGGTTGCCGGGTGTCCCGTCGCAGGCGTCTCCGGCGCCGTCTTTGTCGGTGTCGGTCTGATCCGTGTTCTTCACCGTGCGGCAGTTGTCGGTGCCGTCGAGCACGGTGTCGTCGTCGCTGTCCGTGTCTTGAAAATCGGGCTTGCCGTCGCCGTCGGTGTCGAGCGGGGGCTTCAGCTTGTCGCCCGGGCTCTCGATCGAATCCTTGATCGAGTCACCGTCCGAGTCGTCGTCGTTGTAGTCCGGCGTCCCGTCCTTGTCCGTGTCCACGGGAGGCGTCGTCGGGTCTTTGTCCCCGGCCTCGAACAGGTCGAGGATGTTGTCGTTGTCGTTGTCGCCGTCCAAGTAGTCCGGGATCCCGTCTTGGTCTTTGTCTCCGGTGCCCTCGACCGAGTCGGAGATGGGATCGTGCGCGGTCTCGGCGACCCACGCGAGCGTGTTCAAGAACAGCTTCTCGTTGGCGGCTTGAGCCAGGAACGACGAGCCGCAGCCGCTCTCGGTGTAAGGACCGCCGAAGTGTTCTTCGTCGCCGAACGAGACGGCCCGCGCCGAGCCCGGGGAACTCGTCCCGAGATCGAGCAACAGTGAGTTGGGGCCCTTCGAGTTGGTGGCGAGCTGAACGACACCGGTCTCGAAATTCTTGAACGAGCAGTTCCACCCCGTCCCGAAGCTCGCGCCCACCTGGCCGAAGGGACCGTTCATCACTGGTGTAGCGCTGCCCGCGCTGGTCACGTTCGCGATGTTCTCGCCGGCGCAGTCGCTCTTGTCGGCCATGAACGTGACGCCCTCGTTCTGAAACGAGATGAAGCCCACGCCGCCCATTGCGTAGGTGCGGAAGGGCATGAACTTTTCGCGGTCGACCAGGATCTTGACCGGGTTCAAGAGCAGGATGTCCGCGCCGTCGAGCTCCGCCGGATCGAAGCTGTCGAAGGGCGGATTGAAGACGAAGTCGACGTTGACGGTGCCACTCGCCCCAAACTTGGTGGTGTCCTTCACCAGCTCGCGGCCGCGTTGGTACCAGACGCCGTCGTGAAAGCTCCAGCTTGCTGCGGTGCCGCTGCAGTCGAGGCTGAGCGTCTTCGAAGGCGCGCGCAGCTTCAGCGTCTTCGCGTTTAGAGCGCCCGTCGTGGCGAGAACAGTGAGCACGGTCCACAGACCCATGCCCCGCCGGGTACGTATCAGGGTCGCAGTGATAGAGCGCGTCATGCGCTCGATGCTACGTGATCTCGTGCTCGGGCGGGGAGTCGCGCCGAGGCGGCGTCAGTTTCCGCCGCCAGGCGGCGTACCGCCGCTGGGCAACCCGGGGATCAAGCCACCGCAGGTCTGCCCGCAGCTGGTGAAGAAGCACTGCAACGATTGAAACGCGGCGAGCGCGGCCTGAAAGTCGCCGTTGAAGCAGCCGAGCATGCACTGCAGGTTCGGCTGACCGCCGCCGCCCGACGTGCACTTTTGCGTCGCGCAGATCACCCCGTCGCGACACTTGGTGTCGAACAGACACTGCTGCACGGCCGGGCACTTCTGGGCGATGCAGGTGACGCATGCGACGGGGCCCGTGCCACCTGAGCCGCCGCCGCTGCCACCACTGGCTCCGCTGCCTCCCGAGCCGCCGCCGCCGCCGGCCCCGCCGGTGCCGCCACCGCAGGGGCACTTCTTCGCTCCGCGACACTCGACGACTCCCTGCGCGATGGCCGTGGGCCCGCCGAAGGGGCCGCCGTTCTGATCGATGACGTCTTTGCACTCCCCGAGGTAGCACTGCACCCCGCTGCATCCGGTCTTGTCCGCGCAGGCCAAGATCTCCATACAGCCGCCGTCGTCGTCGCACTTCTCGAGCTCGTCGTAGCAGTTGCTGCACGTGCACAGCTCGCAGGGCGATCCGCCGGGATCCTCGCACAAGCCTCCGCCGCCCGTTCCCCCGCCGCTGACACCGCCTCCGCTCGGCGTTCCGCCGCCGCCGGAGATGGCGCCGGTACCTCCACTGCCACCTCCGCCGCCCGATCCACCCGTGGCGCCAACGCCACCGGTGGTCGACGAACCGTCGTCGAGCCCGTAGTCGATGGTGCTGCGCCCTCCGCACGCGATGAATACCAACGTGAGAGAAGCGAAGAGGCCTGCATGAGATCGCGACCTAGAGCGCATGGTCTGCTCCCTTGAGCTTCGGAGTGACGGCGAACGCCAGCAGCGCGTCCGCTACCCGAAAAGCGGTTTGGTTTACCACAACCCGAAGGGGGCGGCGTGCTAAACGCGGGCTCGATGAAGGAAGAGGCGGCGCCCGCGCTGGATTCCCCAGAGGTTTCGCCGCCCGAGGGGAGCACTGGGCGGTGACCGATCCTGCGGAGCAGAGCGCGGAAGTACGAACCGCCGCCGATCGGCTGAAGCGAGTGCTGCGCCCGCTGATGTCGGTCTTGGCCCTCGCCTTCGTGCTCTGGGCGTTCCGCGACCTGGCGAAGCGCTGGGACAGCAACGCCGTGCACGTCCACTGGGGGCTCGTCGCGGCGTCGCTCGTGCCGCTGGTGATCGGCGGCGTGGTCCTCGCGGCGGCGTGGCGCTATCTGATTGAGCGCCTGGCCTGTCGCAGCGTCGCGTTTGGCCCGAGCGTGGCGCTGCACGCCGAGAGTCAGCTCGCTCGCTACCTGCCCGGCAAGGTGGGCATCCCGGTTGTGCGCATGGCTGGCGCCGGGGGCATCGGCGTGCCCGCGAAGGTCGCCGGCAGTTCGGTGCTCATCGAGTTGACGTCGTACGTAGCGGTGGGCGGCGTGATCGGCTTGGGGCTGGTCACCGCGTTCCGGAACGGCGACGTGAGCGAGTTGTTGGGGCGCTACGCGCCACTGGCGGTGCCCGCGCTCGCGGTCATCATCGCGTTGCTCGTCTTGGTCGATCGTGCGCGATGCCCGCCACGAATTCGACGGGTTCTCGGCTTCGAAGGTGAGGGCCCGCTGGCCCCCCGCAGCCTTCCGTTCATGCACGTCGTGTACTGGCTCACCTGGGCCGCGCACGGAGTTCTGGTGACGTCCGCGGTCGGAGCCGATGCGTCGGGAGCGAGGGCCGCGGCAGGCGTGTTCGTCCTGGCACCCATCGTCGGATTCCTCGCGCTCGCAGCCCCCGCTGGCGCGGGAGTGCGCGAGGCCGCGCTCTCCATCGGTCTGGTCCCCGTGGTCGGCCCGGCCCCCGCGCTCTCCGCGCTGCTCCTCTCGCGCGGGATGACGCTCGTCGCGGACGTGGTGGTCTGGCTGGTCTTGCGACCCATGCGGGCGCGGTCGACGGCGAGCCAATGAGCGCGGTCGACGGCGAGCCAATGAGCGCGGCACGGATCTTTCATTGCTAGAGCGCGAACCGAGAATTCGCCGCTGCGGCGGCACAAAGGTGAGCCAATGACGACAGCACTGTCACACCGCGTGGCCCTGGCCGCTTCCGTGGCGTTCATTGCCGCGGCGTGTGGAGGGTCCACGAGCAACGACGGGTCGGCAACGGGCGGCGCCGGCGGCGGCGCGGGTACCGGCGGAGGTTCCGGGATCACCTGCGAGCACGGTGGCAAGACCTACCAGCCCGGCGAGTCCTTTCCCGCCGGTGACGGCTGTAACGACTGCTCGTGCACGTCCGACGGCAGCGTGGCCTGCACCCTCGCGTTCTGCGTGTCGGGCTGCGACTACGGCGGAAAGCACTACGAACCCGAGCAGACCTTCCCGGCGGCCGACGGGTGCAACACCTGCACGTGCGCGGACGGCGGTGACGTGTCGTGCACCGAGATGGACTGCGGTCCTCCCCCGGCTTGCGTGTACGGCGGCAAGCCCTACGCCGTCGGGGACAAGTTCCCCGCGATGGATGGTTGCAACGCCTGCTCCTGCGCGCAGCCGAAGGTCGTGTCGTGCACGACCAAGGTCTGCGCCTGCGATCCCTCGACGGAGTGGTGGAGGAAGTACGTTACGACCAACCCCAGCACCTGTGAGGTCATCGACTACGCGTGCGCGGAGCCTACCCAAGCGTTCTCGAACCAGTGCGGCTGTGGGTGCGAGCAAGATCCGAGCTGTCCACAGACCATCGACTGCATGCCGCCAGCAGATTGCACGGCGCTCCAGAAGAAGTGCCCGTACTCGGGCGTCGCGTACTGAGCGGTCGGGGTCGGCGCGCGCACCTGCCGGAGCGCGCTGCGACGTGGCCGATGACGCTGTGGACGCCAAGCGCCACGGGGCAACGGGTTGCGACGTGGTCGGTGTCGCTGTGGACGCCAAACGCCACGCCGGAGCGCGCTGCGACGTGGTCGGTGTCGCTGTGGACGCCAAACGCCACGCCGGAGCGGGTTGCGACGTGGTCGGTGACGCAGGCGCGTACGCGGAAGCGGCACGTCGGCTCGGCGCGCCTGCCGCCAGCCATCATTTGCTAGGTCGCACGCAACCGGCCCAAGTCCGAGCCGATGGGGTTCTGATGATCATTCACCTCGTCGCGCGAAGCCTGCCCGGCCAGAAACCCTTTGCCGACGCGCGGGCCGCATGGTGGCTCATGGGGCGACTTCGAGTCGCGTATACCGGTGCGCTCGCCGCGTGCGTGATGCCGGACCACCTCCACCTGATTGTGGAGGTACCGGATCCCGCGTCGGCGCGCCGCCGACTCTCGAAGATCCTGGCCGTCGCGGCCGTGCGGGCGGGGGTGCGGCACCTCTTCGAACGCGTCGCCGAGCCGCAGGCGCTGCCGCCCGGCAAACACCTCGAACGCAGCGTGCGCTACCTCCACCTGAATCCGTGCCGCGCCGGGCTGGTGGCCGATCCGCTCGCTTGGCCGTGGTCGACCCACCGCGGCCTGGTGGGTGCCGAGGTCGATCCCTGGGTGACCCCAGCTTCACTCGCGAGCGCACTCGGACGACCCGTGCGCGGCCTGTCGGAGTGGCTGCACCGCTACGTGTCGAGCGACCCCAGCGTCGAGATCGGTGGCACCGCAACTCCGACCCCGGCGTCGTCCGCCGAGCTGCCGAGCACGACCCTCGAAGCAATCCGGGCTGCCGTGCTCGCCGCTACGCCATGGTCCACGCCGTCGGCGCGTCGTAGCGAAGTTGTCCGCTTGGCGGCACACCAGGGCTGGTCGGACTCTCGCCTGATAGCCCGCGTATCCGGTCTCTCGCTGCGCTCGGCGCAACGTCTGGCGGTCGATCGACGCGAGCCATCCCTCCCGGTCCGCGTCTGCCTGGGCGACGTCCGCCTGAGCCTCGCGTCGGCGCGGGTTCGTCCCCTCATGCCCCAGTGGCGCTGGTCTGCGCCGCGATCAGACCCGTCGGCCATGAAGCCGCGGCGCGCCGCGTGATCCCTGGCGCTCGCGTGCCGCGGGAAACTCTTTCGGCCTGCCGTTGTCTGAGTCGGGCATGTCACGGATTTCGGCCCTGGTGGCCTTGGGCGTGTCCGCGTGCGCGCTCCGCGCCGAGGCTCCGCCCCGCCCGTCGCCGTCGCCTGCGTCGGCGCAGGTCCGAGCGCAACCGCAGCCGGCTCTCCCCTCGACGCCGCAGCCAACCTCCACCGTGGCGGCGCCACCGCCCGCGCCACCTCCCGAGCCCTCGCACGCGCAAGTGGTGAAGAAGGTCGTCACCATGGTGCACGACCCGAACATTCGAGCTCGGGCTCAGCGGCGGGGGCTCGACCTGGTGAACGTGGCCTGGGAGGACACGGGTCGCGCGTGGGGTTCGGCCCTTGGTCCCAACATCTCCGACGTGACGTTGCAGGTCCGCTATCGCGACGGGGACGGGCGCGCGGAACGCACCGCGGTCATGCCCGTGGTGCGCTTTCCGAACTTCAGCGATCGCACCGCGGACATCCGGAAGAGCCGGCTCTTCGTCCGTACGGGGAACCAGAAAGCGAGCGGGAAGGTGGAGTCGGCGGCGCTCTCCGACGTGCTGCGCAACTTACGTCGCTATCTCTCGAAGCCAGGCAGCGTGCTGGGCAGCGGGAGCTTTTTGGCGGCGCGCGACACCCATTTTCTGGTGGCGGCCCAGGCGGTCTTCTTGCCGATCCCGTCCCAAGGCAGCGCGGAGTTCAATCCTGTCGTGTTCAACTATCAATCGGCGCCCGGGTCGCCTGCGGTACTGACGCTGCTCGTCAGTCGGCAGGGGACCAGCGTCTCGGTCATCGAGAACAAAGCGGAAGAGGTCAGCGTCGCCGGCTACGGCCAGGAACTCTACTTCAACGCAGGGGGGCAGCGCGCAGCGTTTCGCGCGGAGCGCCGCAGCGAGGTCGAGGCGCGCATCAAGGCCCAGGGCGGTCCGAAGAACGACGACGAGAAGAGCGCGCTCGCTCGGGGAGGGGACGTGATGTTCTTGATCCAAGTGCCGTTGGTGCACCGTCATCGGGGGGCGTTGGGCGGAGCGTACGGGTACTCGTGGGGCAGCGGGATCGGCGAGGCCTACGGCTCCGGCGGCCTCGGGCTTTCCGGCATTGGTCAGGGCGGCGGCCGCGTTGGAACTCCGGGCTTGGGCGCCGGTCGCGCCAGTGACGTCGAGCGCGCCGTGATCGGTCACGGCATCAAACGCGGTCCCTTCACCGAGGGCGCGGGGTTGAAGCTGGAGCGCGACGCGCGCTTTCCCGTGCGTGTCACCGTGCAATTCTACAAAGCCACCAGCAACGGCGTGGTGAGCGACGCCGATCTCGACGCCATCAGCAAGAACATCGGCAGCGTCTACGAGCACGCCGACTTCGTGGGCTCGCTGGTGATGCCCGAAGACGACGCGAAGCGCCCGACGGCTTGGCAGACGGTTCCGGGCGAGTGGTTTCCCTGGTGAACCTTGGTCAGCCCTCGTCCGAGAAGCCCGACCGCTTGCGGATCACGAAGGGTTTGTCGGGCCGGGTGTGCACCATCAACTCGGCGATCAGCCCGGTCGCGAGGATTTGCACGCCGACGACGACCAACAGGACGCCGAGGTTCAGCAGTGGGCGGTGCCCGATGGACTCGCCCATCGCTTTGAGCACGGCCAAGTACACGCAGATCCCGAGTCCGCTGAGCAAGGCGAGCGTCCCGATGCCGCCGAAGAAGTGCGCGGGGCGGCGCTCGTACTTCATCAAGAACACCACCGTCAGGAGATCCATCAGCCCCCGGAAGAAGCGGCCACCTCCGAACTTGCTCACGCCGTGCACGCGCGCGTGATGCTCGACCACGATCTCTCCCACTCGAAACCGCTTCCAATGGGCCAGCACCGGCACGAAGCGGTGCAGGTCGCCGTAGAGGCGGACGTTCTGAAGCACCACGCGGCGGTAGGCCTTGAAGCCACAGTTCACGTCGCGCAAGCGGATCCCGGTCGCACGACGGACCATCCAGTTGAACACGCGCGACGGGACGACCTTGGTGAAGGGGTCGTTGCGTTTTTGTTTGAAGCCACTCACCAGATCGAAGCCCTCGTCCAACTTCTCGAGGAAGCGCGGGATCTCCTTGGGATCGTCTTGGAGATCGGCGTCGAGGGTGAAAACCACCCGCCCGCGCGCGAGGCCGAAGCCCGCAGCCAGCGCGGCGCTCTTGCCGAAATTGCCCTGGAGCTCGACGAGACGCACGTTCGAGTGCTCGCTGACGAGCCTCTCCACCTCCGTCACCGATCCGTCGACGCTCCCGTCGTCGATGAACACCACCTCGAACTCGTCGCCGTCGGCGAGGATGGGCCCGACCGCTTCGGAGATGCGCTCGTAGAGCACGCGCAGGGTCTTCTCCTCGTCCATGAACGGGATCACGAAGGAGAGGGCGACGGGATCGGGAGGGGTCAAACCGGGCCGATGCTACTCCGGCCGCCGCGAGCCGCGCCAACCCGCGCCGGGCTCCACCCGCCCAACCATCGGTGAATGTCCCTGCGCCATGAAGAACCGTCCGCCCTGTGCCAGGCACACATTGGCACACAGCTCAAGCTCCCCGGCTCGCGGCCGTATTCCTTCGCATGCAGGTGTCGTCGTCGCTCGCGCCCTTTTCTTCACCGGCGGCCTCCGGGCGGCGGCTTGGTGCGCCAGCGACGCGCGAAGAGCTGCAACGCTCGGCGCTGCTTCGGGACTTCAGCCTCGACCGGGCGCTGGACCTCTTCGCTGAGTGTCGTGTGCTGGCTCTGGTGGAGGGCGAGGCGCTGACCGAGCCCGGCGACGAATCCACCTGCGTCTACCTGCTGCTGAGCGGGCGCCTGCGGGTGGATCTCGAGTCCGATGACGAGGAGCCCGTGTGTGAGCTCGAAGCTGGCGCCGTCGCGGGAGAGCTCTCGCTGCTCAGCGGCGGATCGCGCAGCGCGCGAGTCGGAGCTTCGGCTCCCAGTCGAGTGCTCGAGTTGCCCGCCTCGGTGTTCTGGTCCCTGGTCTGCTCCTCCCACGAGGTCGCAGTCAATCTGCTCGAGATCCTCGCGACGCGCCTACGAGGCAGCAACGGGACCATCGCACAAGGTCGGAGGCTCACGCAGCTCTACAAACGTCACGCCTCCATCGACGCCTTGACGGGTCTGCACAACCGGCGCTGGCTCGACGACGTGCTGCCGCGCCAGGTGCGTCGCGCCGAAATGCAGGGCGAGCCACTGAGCGTGCTCATGGTCGACATCGATCACTTCAAGCGCTTCAACGACCAGTGGGGCCACGCTACCGGAGACTTCGTGCTCTTTGGGGTGTCGCAGCTGATGCGCGAGCGCTTGCGCCCGACGGATCTGCTGGCGCGCTACGGCGGTGAGGAGCTCACGGCCGTGCTGCCCAAGACCGACGGGCCGGGCGCCCGGGTCGCGGCCGAGCGCCTGCGCTGCGCCATCGCGTCCACGCCCTTCGAAATGCAGGACGGCACGCTGCTGCCGAACGTGACGATCTCCATCGGGGTCGCCGACGCCGCTGACGGTCGGAGCGCCGCCGAGATGCTGGCAGCGGCCGACGAGGCCCTGTATCGGGCCAAGCGCAACGGGCGTAATCGAGTCGAGACCTGAGCCCCGGCGCGGCCAACGCAGCGCGTCGGCCGATCCTTGCGAAAGTATGACGCAAGGACTCGCCAGGTCCGTGCTAGGCCGCGGGGCAGATGGGCGAAATTGCAGTCGTCTTTCCCGGTCAGGGCTCCCAGCGGGTGGGCATGGCGCGGGACTTCCACGAGCAGTTCCCGGCGGCGCGGGAGGCGTTCGCCGAAGCCAGCGAGGCGCTGTCCTTGGACGTTGCCGCATTGTGCTTCGAGGAGGACCCGCGCCTCGACCTGACGGAGTTCACCCAGCCCGCCATCGTCACCGCCGAGGTCGCCATGCTGCGCGCGCTCGGCGCGGAGTTCGGGCTCTCGCCGACCCACTTCGGTGGTCACAGCTTGGGCGAGTACACGGCGCTGTGCGCGGCGGGGGCCATTCCTTTCGCTGACGCACTTCGACTCGTGAGAAAGCGCGGCGCGCTGATGCAGCAGGCGGTCCCCGTGGGCGAGGGAGCCATGAGCGCCATCGTTGCTCCGGGCGTTTCAGAGGCGGGTCTAAGCGACTTGATCTCGGACCTTGGCGTCGATGTCGCGAACCTCAACTCTCTCGACCAGGTCGTGATCTCCGGCCCCGTCGCCGGTGTTGACGCAGCTGACGCGCGGATCGCCGAGAAGTTGGCGCAGGCCGAGGTCATTCGCTTGAACGTGAGCGCGCCCTTCCACTCGCGACTGATGCGCGGCATCGAAGCCGAGTTCCGTCGCGAGCTCGAGGCGGTGTCGTCAGGCTTCGACGCTGCTCGCTCCACGCGGGTCACCTCCAACCTGCGCGGCGGATATCACAGCGGCGTGCTCGACGATCTGTTGACTGCGCTCACCGGTCAGATCTCCGGGACCGTGAACTGGGTTGCGAACATGCGGGCGCTGACGGCCTCGGCTCCTCGCGTCGTCGAGGTCGGACCGAACCGCCCGCTGAAGCGCTTCTTCTCCACCATCGGTGTCGAGATCACCTCGATCATGAACGTGAAGACCGCGCAGAAGGGGCTCGTCTCGTGAAGTTCGAAGCGGCGCACTGGGCGTTGATCCTGGGCGGATCCAGCGGGTTTGGCCTGGCAACGGCCCAGAAGCTCGCGCGCCACGGCATGAACGTGTGCGTCGTGCATCGCGATCGCCGCGGGGCCATGGCGGCCATCGAGACCGGTTTCGAAGCGATCCGCGCGACGGGCGTTGGCTTCGTGTCCTTCAACCTCGACGCGCTCTCCACGGACGGGCGCGCGAAGGTCTTGGACGAGCTCGTCGCCAAGAACGTCCGCGTGCGACTGCTGATGCACTCCATCGCCTTCGGCAACCTCAAGCTCGTGGGGCCGCTGCCCGAGAGCCACGGCACGGCCGCTGCGCGCGCGCGCGCGGAGCTCGCGGCGCGGCTTGGCGTGGACGAGGCGAAGCTCACCGAGGCGGTCAATGCGATCTCCGAGAGCGGCGAGGCGGGCGACGCCCTCGCGCACCTCGCGAGTCCACCGGCCTACGATCCCGATGCTCGACTCGAAGACGAGGACTTCGAGCGGACCGTGTACAGCATGGGCACGAGCCTGGCGACGTGGGCAGAAGACGTCTTCGCCCGCGAGCTCTTCGCCGCCGACGCGCGCGTGATCGGCATGACCAGCGAGGGCAACGAGGTGGCCTGGCGGGGCTACGCCGCGGTCAGCGCGGCCAAGGTGGCGCTCGAGTCGGTGTCTCGATCTCTGGCGCTCGAGCTCGGTCCCTTTGGCGTTCGCTCCAACGTGGTGCAGGCGGGCGTCACGGACACGCCGGCGCTCCGGCTCATCCCCGGCAGCGGGCAGATGAAGGCCGCTGCCCGCCTCAAGAACCCCCTCGGTCGACTCACCACGCCTGCGGACGTTGCGGACTTCATCGCGCTGCTCTGCACCGACGAGGCCCGCTGGGTGAACGGCGCGTTGATCCGAGTCGACGGTGGCGAGCACATCGCGGGGTGAGACTTGGCGAAGCTCTTCATCCACGCGCTCGGGCATTTTCATCCGGAAAATGTGGTCGACAACCGCTTCCTCGAGGAGCTGGAGATCGGCACGACGGACGAGTGGATCCTCGAGCGCGTCGGGATCCGCGAGCGCCGAACGGTGCTGCCCCTCGACTACATCCGCGCGACCAAGAACGCGGATCTCCGGGCTGGCCAAGAGGCAGCGCTCTACTCCAACGTCGAGACCGGAAAGCGCGCGGCGCTGGTCGCGCTCGAACGCGCGGGGCTCCAGCCGAGCGACATCGGCATGGTCGTGGCCGGCGGTTGCTGTCCCGAGGCGCAAATCCCAGCGGAGGCGTGCCGCATCGCGCAGGCGCTCGGCATCGAGGTGCCCGGCTTCGATCTCAACTCGGCGTGTTCGAGCTTCGGCGCGCAGTTGCACCTGCTCGCGTCGATGACTGGCCTGCCGCGCTACGTGCTGGTGGTCAACCCGGAGAACACCACCCGCGCCGTGAGCTACGCGGATCGGGCCACGGCCGTGCTCTGGGGTGACGGCACCAGCGCTGCCATCGTCTCGTCGGAGGTGCCGGCGCCTGCTCGCGTGGTCGAGAGCACGCTGGCCTCGTCGCCCGCCGGCGCGGGCTCGGTGGTGATCCCTCGCTTCGGTCACTTCACCCAGGACGGCGGCGCCGTGCAGCGCTTCGCCATCAAGACCACCCAGGCCTGCCTCGAGAATCTGCTGCCCGGTGCTCGCGCTCGAGTGAAGGAGACCGGTGGCCGCGTGCACTTCATCGGCCACCAGGCCAACCTGCTGGTGCTCGAGTCGGTGGCGCGCCGCGCCGGGATCGGCTGGGACGAGCAGTGGCACAACGTGATCCAGTACGGCAACACGGGCGCCGCGGGAGCCCCCATCGTGCTGTCTCAACACTGGGACCAGCTCAAAGCGGGCCACACCGTGGTGCTGGCCGTGGTGGGCTCGGGGCTCACCTGGGCGAGTCTTCGCATCGACATCGAGGAGCAGTGATGATCTCGTACGCCGAATTCCTGGAACGTAAGAGCTTCAGCAAGGCAGATCTGCTCGGGATCTCCCAGGGCAACCTGGTGCAGGATCCGCCCGCAGAGTTCATCCGACTTCCGGCGCCTCCCATGCTGATGGTCGATCGCGTGGTCGAGATCACGCGCAACGGACCCCGCGGTCGCATCGTCGGCGAGCAGGACATCCACTTCGACGACTGGTTCTTCCACTGTCACTTTCGCGGCGATCCGGTGCAGCCCGGCTGTCTCGGAGTGGACGCGGTCTGGCAGCTCGTGGGCCTGTACATCTCGGCCGCGGGTGCGCCCGGCTCGGGTCGCGCGCTGGGCTGCAAAGAGGTGGAGTTCTCGGGACAGATCCGGCCCTACAACAAGGTCGTGCGTTACGAGATCGACATCCGGCGCTTCTCGCAGCTCAAGGAGTCGGGCTCGGCGGTGGCCATCGGCTCTGCGAAGGTCCTGGTGGACGGCGAGCTGATCTACACGGTGAAGGATGCCAAGGTCGGCATGTTCCTCGGCATCGCGTACCCGGACTACCCCGAGCGCTCGGTCAACAGCGTGGGCGGCATCATGGACCGGAGCCAAGCGTGACGCTCAGCGCAGATGAAGTGCTGGCGTTGATCCCCCAGCAGCGGCCGTTCCGCTTCATCGATCGCTTGGTGTCGCTTGGCGACTCCGGCGCGGTGGGCGAGTACACCTTCCGCGCCGACGAGAGCTTCTACACCGGGCACTTTCCCGGGCGATCCGGTCACACCGGGCGTGATCCTGATCGAGACCATGTGCCAGACTGGCCTGGTGGCCCTGGGCATCTACCTGCTCGGCCTCGAGCTGCCCAAGGACGAGGTGGCCAAGACGGTGACACTCTTCACCGATTGTCAGGTGGACTTCGAGCGCATCGTGAGACCCGGCGACACGGTGCGGGTGGAGGCAGAGAAGGTGTTCTGGCGTCGCAGGAAGCTCAAGTCGAACGTGGTGCTCACTCTCGCCAACGGGGACGCGGTGGCCAAGGGCACAGTCGCCGGAATGGGGGTGCCGCGTGGCTGAACGTCGAGTGGTGGTGACTGGGCTGGGCGTGCTGGCGCCCAACGGACACGGCCTCGAGGCCTTTGAGCGCGCGCTGCGCCAAGGCGAGAGCGGCATCCGAGTCGTGCCCGGCTTGGCCGAGCTCAAGTTCGGCTGTCAGGTGGGCGGCATTCCCCAGGGCGTGGACGAGCTCCAGGGTAACTACCTGTCGGACGAGGAGCTCTACGCCATGAATCCCAACATGGTCTACGCGGCCATCGCGGCCATCGACGCCTGGACCGACGCGGGCCTGGCGCGCATCGCGCCCGACGCCGAGCCCGACTGGGACACCGGCGCCGTGATCGGCACCGGCATCGGCGGCATCGACACCATCGCCGAGAAGCTCGCGCCCAAGACCGACGCCGGCAAGGTCGCGCGCCTCGGCAGCACCATGGTCGAGCAGATCATGTCGAGCGGCAACAGCGCGCGCGTCGCCGGTCTGCTCGGGCTCGGCAATCAGGTCACGACCAACTCCAGCGCGTGCAACACCGGCACCGAGGCGGTCGTCGAGGCCTTCCATCGTATCCGCGAGGGCCGCGCCGAGCGCATGCTCGCCGGCGGCTCCGAAGGTCACTCGAAGTACATCTGGGCGGGCTTCGACGCGATGAAGGTGCTCAATCGCGGCAAGAACGACGCGCCGGCGCAGGCGTCGCGGCCGCTCTCGGCCAGCGCGGCGGGTTTCATCCCGGGTTCGGGCTCGGGCGTCTTGATGCTCGAGAGCCTCGACAGCGCTCGCGCGCGCGGCGCGCGCATCTGCGCGGAGGTGCTCGGCGGCTTCGTCAACTGCGGCGGTCACCGACAGGGCGGCAGCATGACGGCGCCGAACCCGAACAGCGTGCAGCGCTGCATCCGCGGCGCAGTCGCCATGGCCGGCATCCTGCCGCGCGGAAATCGGTCTCATCAACGGCCACCTGACGGCGACCTTCGCCGATCCCCACGAGGTGGAGAACTGGCGCGCAGCGCTGGAGCTGTCTGCCGAGCAGCTGCCGCTCATCCAGTCCACCAAGTCGCTGATCGGCCACGCGCTCGGCGCCGCTGGCGGCATCGAGTGCGTCGCCAGCGTGCTGCAGCTGGCTCGGGGCTTCGTCCACGGCTCGCTGAACTGCGAGGATCTACACCCCGAGGTCGCTCGCTTTGCTTCGAGCGTGGTGCACCAGACCCGCGAGGTGCCCGAGCTCAGTGTCATCGCCAAGGCCAGCTTTGGCTTTGGCGACGTGAATGGTTGCGTGATTTTCAAGAAGTACTCCGCCTGAGCGGAGCCAAGGAGAACGTCGATGTCAGAGCAAGAAGTGTTCGAGAAGGTCGTGGCCATCATCAAGCCCTTTGCCAAGGCGCCCGAGGCGCTGGCGACCGCCAGCATGGAGACTTCGATCCTGAAGGATCTCAAGGTCAACTCCGCGCGCCTGGTCGACGTCGTGCTCGAGATCGAAGACGCCTTCGAGATCGAGGTGAAGGACGAAGACGCGGACAAGGTGAAGACCATTGGCGACGCGGTGAAGCTGATTCTCGCGGGCCAGGCATGAATCAGCCGCGCTCGAGCGTGGCGTTGGTCGGCAACGACGTAGTGGATCTCGGAGACTCCGACAACCACACGTCGTTCGCGCGGCCGGGCTACGTCGAGCGGGTCTGCACGCCCAGCGAGCGGCGCGCCATCGAAGCTGCAGAGGAGCCTGAGCGGCTGTTCTGGGCGCTCTTCGCCGCGAAGGAGGCCTCCTACAAGCTGCTGGTGAAGATCGGCGAAGAGCCGGGGCTTGCCCACCGCCGCATCGAGGTCGCCGGCGATCTCGCCTCGTCGCGTTTCGACGATCGGGAGCTTGGCCTCAGCGTGCAACACGGCGAGGGATGGGTGCACGCGCTGGCGACCCTGGGAACGAGCTCGCCTCGCTTCGAGGTCGAGTCGCTCCCGCCCCACGCCCGCGCCAGCGCCGCCGGCAGAGATCTCTTGTGTCGGATGGCCGCCGCCGCGCTGCACGTCACCGGTGAGACGCTCAGCATCGAGCGGCGCCCCTCGGCGTCGAGCTACGACGGCTACGAGCCGCCACGTTTGTGCGACGGCGGCGTGCCCACCGGCCTCGACGTGAGCTTGTCGCACGACGGCCGCTTCGTCGCGGGCGCCTTGGCGGCGCGGGACTGAGCCGAGTCACACCTCGACGAGCACCTCGCTGGCGGTCTTGCGGGTGATGTCGGGGACTTCGCAGTCGGCGGCGGGATAGCCCACGGGCAAGAGCAGGTACGGGCGCTCGTGCTTGGGTCGGCCCAGGATGTCCGCCAAGAACGCCATTGGGCTCGGGGTGTGGGTGAGCGTCGCGAGCCCCGCGTGGTGAAGCGCTGCGATCAAGAAGCCGGCGGCGATGCCCACCGACTCCTGCACGTAGTAGTGCTTCTCGTCGTCGCCCGCGCCGTGACGCTGGGCGAAGATGACCACTAGGCACGGGGCTTCCTCGAGGAAGGGCTTGTCCGCGTTGGTCCCGAGGGGTTCGAGATCGCGCAGCCAGCGCTCGGGCGCGCGACCGCCATAGAACGCGCGCTCTTCTTCCTCCGCCGCGGCGCGGATCTTTCGCTTCACCTCCGGATCGGTGACCAGCACAAAGGTCCAGGGTTGTTTGTTGGCGCCCGACGGTGCGAGGGCAGCGCTCAGGATCGCCGTGCGCACCACGTCGAGTGGGATGGGATCCGGGCTGAAGCTGCGCACAGAGCGACGGGTGCGCATGCGCTCGAAGAAGGCGTCTGCGGTCTCGCGCATTTCCGATTCCGATGGGCGCTGATACTCGAGCGGTTGCATGGCGACGAGGCTAGCCTGCGGTTGCGCCGGTTAGCGGCGCCCGTCGGCGGCGCCCGAGGGCGACACCCACAGCCGCCAGCGCCGACAGCCACCCGAGCCGCGACCGCGTGGGCGAGGTTCGACAGCCGCATCCGCCGTCGTCGTCGCTGGAGGGCTTTGCGCTGCTGCCTCCCGCCGCCGTCCCGCCGCTGGACGTCGTGCCGCCTCCGCCCGTGGCCGAGCCGGCCACGCCGCCCGATCCGCCGCCCGCTGTGCCTCCCGAGGCGCTGCCCGATCCGCCGCCGCCGCCGCCGCCGCCGCCGCTGCTCCCGCCCGTCCCTGGGGTGCAGGTCGGTTCCACGTCGCCGCCTGTGGGTAGGTTGGTGCGGTGCGCCTTCCACATGTCGGTGACGAATGTGCTCGAGGTCGCGCCGCCACCGACCACGTCGCCGCTCATCCAGCGGTCGACGTAGTCGAAGTAGGCGTCGTGCGCCCAGATCTTCTTGGAACGGAGCATGAGCGTCGAGAGCATCTGTCCGACCCAATAGGCGCTGGTGCAGCAGTTTCGGTAGTCGCCGCAGCCGTCGACGAGCTTCGCGGGGTCTCGACAGTCCTTGGCTCCGGATCCCGAGCAGCCGTTCTGAAAATAGGTTTGATTGGACCCGCAGGCCGTCCCGAAGAGCGCCTTGCCCTTGTCCCCGAAGTAGGTCTGATCGTCCTCGCCGAAGTACTGGTCGTCGTAGTCCGCGCCGACCTTCAGCATGTCGCAGTCATTCAGCATGCGCGCTGCGAAGACGATGGGCCATTTGCGCGCGTTGTGGTGACCGCCGTTCGCCGCCCAATTGCCCCCGGCCTTGAGCACGCCGTAGTTGTCGATGCCGTGCTGGATCATCGAGATGGCGACCTCGTTGCGCTCGGGGGTGTCGAGCAGGACGTAGAGCGCCGCCGCGCTCACGTAGGTCGACACTTCGCGACCGTAACAGGCGTGACCACCGCCGTTGTTCCAGTTCTGCTGCGCGCAGCTGTTCTGAATCGTCCACGAACTCAGGTGATCGATCCGGGGCCGGTCGGCCATTTGCAGCACCGAAGCGCCACTGGGCTTCGAGCTGGGCGCCGGCAGCTTGGGCAGGATCGACCAGTCGATCTTGCTCGTGTCCAGGTGCTGCTTGAAGGTGCCCGCGTATGAAGGTCGCAGCGCGGTCGGCGGCAGCGGCGCGGCCACGGCGGTGAGCACTGCCTGCGAGTCCATCGGACCGACGTTCTTGGGGTCGATGCCCTCGGCCTTGCTGACGCTCGATACCAGCGAAGCGTCGACCGCCAGAGTGTGCGGGAAGCTGACGTTGTCGGCGGTGTTGAAGCTGCCGCCGCGCGAGTCGTAGCCCTGACGTCCGCCTTGAGGATTCACGGCGGAGCCGTTGCGCGTGCCGGTCGGCGCCGGCGATACCGACACGACGTTCACCGGGCCGACCACCCAATGATCACCGCTGGCGAACTTCCCCGATTCGTAGGCCTTGTCGAAGGTCCAGGTGACGCCGTACTGCGAGATCGAGGTCACCTTCTCGGCGCTGGCGACCGAGGCGAGGGACAGGACCGAGAGCGCCGCGCCGAGCGCGAGAGCGTGCTGCATCCGGCCATGGTGCCAGGTCGAGCCGAGGCTGGCGACCGCGATCGTGCGGCGTTGCAGTCCGCGGCTCGATGAACGAACATGGATCCGAGCGGCAGATCCTGCACATCCTCGCCTACGACGGGCAGCGCCGCGACGCGCTGACGCAGGCCTATCCGCTGGTTCCGGTCGCCACTCGCGCGGACACCATCGTGATGGTCACCGTCACCGACGGCAGCGACGCCTTCATGTACTGAGCGGTAGCACGAAGCATGAGAGCCGCTTGGCAGGCGCGGCTCTCACGATCCGCCGCGGGGCGCTTGCCCGCCGCGAAACCAGTGGTAGGATAATCGGTAAGCTCATGGAGAATACTCGGATCAAGGTCAGCATCACTCTGGCGCCGGACCTCGTGCGGTCCATCGATCGCGCCCGCAAGAAGCGGCCCGGCGAGAGCCGCAGCTCCGTCATCGAAGAATGGCTCCGCCGCGGCGCCCATCAGGACGTCGAAGAGCGCCTGCGTGCCGAGACCATCGCGTACTACCGGAGTCTGTCGGACGCCGAAACCCGCGAAGGCGCGGCGTTGGCGCGAGCGTCTTCGCGCGCGGCCCGAAAGCTCAGGATCGACGACGAATGAGGTCCAGCTTGCTTCGGCGCGGCTGCTTGTACTGGGCCAAGCTGGACAAGCGCCGTCCGGTCTTGGTGATCTCACCCGACTACCGCAACGAGCACGCCAACGACGTCATCGTCGTGCCCGGGTCGACTATCGTCAGGGAGGCACCAACTCACGTGGTCCTGCGCCCGGGAGAAGGCGGAGTTGCCTCGCGTACGGTGCTCAAGGCAGAGCAGATCACCACGCTTCCGCGCGGCGACCTCGACGCGCGCGCGCTTGGCGCACGCCTGACGGCCTCCCGAATCGCTGCTGTGGAGCGCGCAATCCTCAGAGCGATAGGGATCCCGGTTCCGGAAGTGGAGTGACGGGGGGAGCAGTCGTTCGGTGTGCGGAGCATGCCGGTCGAATCCGGGATGCCCGAATCACTCGACCCCACAAGAGCCACCTGTCCCGCCGGCTCTGGCGTCGATCGGACCGACGAGCGAGCCGCTCCAAGCGCCGGCGATGCCGCCTCCGCAGTCCCACGTGCCGCTGGCGCCAGCACCGCTCACCGCGCCTTGCCATGGGCACGAGGACGATCCGAACGTTGCTTGCAACACCATGCTCCCGGAGAAGCTTACCGTCCCGCTGATCCCTCCGCAGACGGCTGCGGCGACGTGCCCTTGTGCGCTCCGGTGACGGAGCAACCGTTGTCGACCACGACGCTCCATTTCCCGCTGGCGCCACCGCCGTAGGTGCCGGTCCTCGCCGCGACGCACGCCGGAAGCGGGGTCGTAGGCTTGCTCCAGGCTTTGCGTGCTCGACACCAAGCCGAGCGCCTCACATGGACGCTCCTCGGGCAGTGACTTCGGGCGCGGCGCACACTGCGCAGCCATTGCCGCGGCGACAACGGCAAGCGGATTCGAGGGATCACGCCGACCAATGCGCGACCCGGGGGCAACCGACGGCCCGCTCAGTCTGCATCAATTGCAAGGCGTTTCGGTCGCGCCGGCGGCGGTGGCTACCGCGTCCGCGACCGAGTCGCGGTGGATCACGATGCGATCGATCAAATGCGCGTCAGCACGGGCCGAAAGCTCGAGGGTGTAGGTGCCGGCGGAGGCGAACTCCGCGTAGATCTGGTGAGCGTCGTTGTCGCTGGTGTTCGTCGACCACTTCCAGTCGCTAGCGCCCGAGCAGTAGACCTTGAACCAACCGCTGGCCGTCGACCCGGCGGGGCAGGTCGCGCTCTGCACGTTCGGCAGCGCCAGGGCCTTGGCCATGAAGGTCGAGTCGTCGCACTGCGGCTTGGGGTAGCGCCGGCTCTCGCCGCCGCTGATGGTCTTCATTCCGTAGAACGCAGTGGCGTCCGGAAAGCGCACCCAGGTGTCGTTGTGCTCGGTGGTATTCGTGCCCGCACCGATGCGGCTCCGCCACTGCATGCGGTAGCGTCCCGGCTGATCGATCCCGAGCTTCACGCTGATCAGTCCGGATCCGGGCGTCGAGTTCTGGCTGGTACCCGTCCACTGGATGAAGCCGCTGCCGTACGCCCCCGCCGGTTGGTTGCCGGTCTTCCAGCTCCCCGAGAGCTTCAGCTTCTCGGCCTCGATGACCAAGACGCCATTCGATCCGACCTTGTAGTCGCAGCTAGCGGTCGAGCCACCGGTGCCCGACCCGCCGGTGCCTGACCCGCCGGTGCCCGACCCGCCGGTGCCTGACCCGCCGGTGCCCGACCCGCCGGTGCCCGCAGAGCCTGCGGAGCCGCCGCTCGCGCTGCCCGCGGAGCCGCCGCTCGCGCTGCCCGCGGAGCCGCCGCTCGCGCTGCCCGCGGAGCCACCGGAGCCGCCGGAGCCACCGTTTCCCCCACCGCCGGTGCTGGTGGTGCCGCCGCTTCCGCCGGTGGCTTTGGGTTCGCTGGAGTCGTCATCGCCGCACGCGATGCAGAGGCAGGCCGCCGCGAGTGCCACGCAGAAGGCTTTTCGTCTCATGCATTCAGTCTCGCCGATCTGGCGGGAGTCCGATAGCGTTTCGGATATGAATCACGCTGTCCGCGGGGCCGCTATCGCCACCACGCTCGCCCTACTGCTCGGCTGCGGCGGCGACGAAGACGCAGCACGGGGCGCGGGAGGCAGCTCGGGATCGGGTGGCGGTGGCGGCGGCGCAACCGGAGGATCAGGCGGCTCGAGCAGCGGCGGCTCAGCGGCGGCACCGAGCGGGGGCGGGGCTGGCGCCGGCGGAACCACGACCGGGGGCAGCGGCGGCGGTGCGGGCAGCGGCGGCGCTGGTGGCAGCGGCGGCGACGAGTGCAACACGACTCAAGAATGCCAGCAGAAGTTCGGCGGCGCGGCGACTGACTGCGTCAACAGCCAGAGCAACGCCAGCGTGTGCATGTGCGGCGCCGCGCCGTGCAGCAACGGCGGCAGCGGCGGCAGCGGCGGCGGCAGCGGCGGCAGCGGCGGCAGCGGCGGCTCCGGCGGCAGTGGCGGAAGCGGCGGCAGCGGCGGCAGCGCGCTCGTGGGACGAATTGCCATCAGCGCCGACGGCAACTTCCACGATCGCGACGACATCGGTGGGACGCCGGTGACGTTGGCGCTGATCTCGCGCGCGAAGATGCAGTCGAAGCTGGTGCACTACGACCACAGTTCACATTTGGCGCAGAACGACGCCGACCAGCACGGTGACATGATCGCGAGTACCACCGGGCGGCTGTCCGAGATGGGCTTCAATCCCGCGCTGGTGTTCGACGACCAAACTCAACTCGCGGCGGCGGTTGCCAACCTCGCGAAGGCGATCGACGCTTCTTCGGTGACAGATCCCTTGCACCTGGTCGTGGCAGGTCCCTTCGAGGTTGCCTGGCAGGGCATCGAAAAGGCCTCGGCGTCGAAGCGCCAATTCGTCAAACTCGTGTCGCATTCGAAGTGGAACGAAGACCACGAGCATCTGCCGGCGGAACACACCAAGACGGAGCTCTTGACGAGCTTCCCGAGCGTGCAGTTCGTGCAGATCAGCGATCAGAACGCCAACGCGTTCAAGAGCAGCCCGTCGGCTTGGGATTGGATGAAGGCAGCAGGTGCGGACCTTTCCTGGGTGCGCGGCCGTATGGTCGAGGCGACCTATGCCGAGGGCGACAACTCCGATGCCGGAATGGTCTTCTGGCTACTCACCGGCAAAGAGAAGGCCACGATGGCCGAGATAAAGACGTTCTTCGGGCAGTAGCCGGGGCTTGCCGCGGGAACCCTGCCCCGAAATACGGAGCCTGAGCCGTGCACGATCTTGGATTCCTCCGCGACCTACTGATCGCCTTCGCGTTGGGAGGAGCGGTCGTTTACCTGCTGCGACCGATCAAAGTGCCGTCGCTGGTTGGCCTGCTGGTCGCGGGGGTGATGCTCGGACCCCACGGCCTCAGCCTGATCACCGATACTAAGAACGTCGAGATCTTGGCCGAGATCGGCATCGTGCTCTTGCTGTTCACCATCGGCTTGGAGCTCTCCATTGGCCACTTGGTTGGCATGTGGCGCACGCTGCTCTTGGGCGGCGGCGCACAGGTACTCCTGACGGTGATCTTGATTTCACTCGCCGCGAGCGCTGTGGGGATCGCTGCCGGGGGCAAGGCGCTCTTCTTCGGCTGCCTGGTTTCACTCTCGAGCACCGCCATCGTGCTGGCGCTCTTGGGCCAGAAGGGTGAGCTAGCCACACCGGTTGGCCGCGCGTCTCTGGGCGTTCTCCTGTTTCAGGATCTCTGCATCGTCCCGCTGATGCTGCTCGCGCCGTTCTTGGCTGGGCAAGGCGGAGGCGCCCGCGAGATCGCGACGACCGTCGCGGCGGCGGTGGGCGTCGTCGCCGGCGTGGTGATAGCCGCTCGCCGCCTGGTGCCGGCGCTGCTGTTTCACGTCGTTCGCACCCGAAGTCGGGAGCTGTTTCTCACGCTGATCATGGTCTTGTGCCTCGGCACCGCCTACCTCACTTCGCTGGCGGGGCTGAGCCTGGCGCTCGGCGCCTTCTTGGCGGGCCTGGCCATCAGCGAGAGCGAGTACAGCCATCAGGCGCTTGCGGAGGCGATCCCATTCCGCGACGCGTTCGCGGGGCTCTTCTTCATGTCTATCGGCATGTTGATGGACGTGCGACAGGTCGCCGCAGCGCCGTTGCGCGTCGCAGGCATCGTTGGCGTGATCATCGTGCTGAAGCTCGTGTCCACCAGCCTCCCGCTGGTGCTCCTGGGGCACAGCGCGCGCAGCGCGGTGCTGACTGGCTTCGTGTTGGCGCAGGTGGGCGAGTTCGCCTTCGTGCTCGCCCACTCGGGTCAGAGCCTGGGGCTGCTCACGCCGGCCGAGTACCAGGTGTTTCTAGCCGCATCGGTGATCACGATGCTGCTCACGCCGCCGCTCCGCTTCGTCGGCGGAGCGATGGCGTCCAAGCTGAATGCGGAAAGGCCTCTCGTGCCCTGGGCTCAGGCGCCTCCCGCCGAGCTGAACGCCGCCGAACAGCTCGCCGACCACGTCGTGATCGTCGGCTATGGAGTGAACGGCAGGAACCTGGCGCGGGCGCTGCGCTCGGCGGGCGTCCGCTACGCTATCTTGGAGCTGAACCCCGAGACCGTGCGTCGAGCGCGAGCCGAAGGCGAACCCATCGAGTTCGGCGACTCGACTCGCCAGGCGATCTTGCACCGCGCGGGCATCGCGCGAGCGCGCGTCTTGGTCGTAGCGATCTCGGACGCGGCGGCGACTCGGGCCACGGTCAGCCTCGCTCGTGAGGAGGCTCGGCAGGCGCACATCGTGGTGAGGACTCGCTACGTCGCCGAGATCGACGAGCTGAAGAAGCTCGGAGCGGACGACGTGATCCCCGAGGAGTTCGAGACCTCGATCGAAATCTTCAGCCGCGTGCTTCACCACTACGATGTCCCGCGCAACGTCTGGCTGGATCTGTCCACTCAGCTGCGCGACGGCATGTACGAAATGCTCCGCGCGCCCGCCGCGCCGCAGGCGCCTCGCAGCGACGAGGCCCTGCACTCTCTGGAGGGCATCCCCACGGAGACCCTGTGCGTGCGGGCCGGCTCCGAGGCCGCGGGTGAGACCCTGCGAGCACTGGATCTCCGAGCGCGTACTGGCGCGTCGGTGATCGCACTGCGCCGCGGCGACGCTCTCTCTGCGAACCCGAGCCCAGACACGGTGCTCGAGGCCGGCGACGTCGTGGTCGTGATCGGCGAGCGCACCGAGCTGGACGCCGCGCTCGTGCTCTTCGACCCCGAGGCACCGCCTTCGTCGGAAGGGTGAGCGTTCAGGGCGAGAAGGTCACCGATTTGCCTGCAAGGCCCAAGGGGTCGCTGCTCGAGTACGCCGCGTGGACCGAACCGGAAGCGCCGTAGCTCCATGAGCTCTGAATGAGCGACGACATGGTGAGCGCCGCTGTCGTGTTGCCGCTGCCGCCCTTTGACACCCCGATGATCCCGCTCGGCGCCGTCAGGCTGGTGTAGTCGAGGGTGATCTCGCCCGACGAAACCATCTTCGCCGTCGCGGTCACTTTGCCACTGCCACCCCAATTGGCCACCCCGGCAAAGCGCACCGAGATGCTCTTCGCGTCTTCGTGGAAGTAGGTCACCTTGCCGCCGGCCCCGGGGTTCAGATCCGTGTAGAAGAGCGCAATGCGTGGCGGGCCGGTGAGGAAGCGCGTCTCGTCGCGGTTGGCCGTCGAGCTGTCACCCTTGCCGAAGGTGATGTTGCCGTCGGAGTTCACCCAGGCCGACGTGTAGCTCTGCCCGAAGAACGGGAAGCTGAAGCCCAGGTCGACCGACATGCTGCCGTCGTCCGACAGCGGTAGCAGGTGTTCGGTCGGGGGCGTCGGTGGCGGAGGCGGCGGGGTGACGCCGCCGTCCGGCGAGAACGAGATGGTCTTGTTCGAGAGCCCGAAGGGAGACGAACTCTCGAACACCTGGAAGATGGTGTCGGTGCCTCCGTGGCCGATGGGTTGCGCGAGGCTGATCAGGGACTGCGCAGCGCCGCTGTTGCCGTTGCCGCCCTTCGAGATGCCGACGACGTACGACGCTTGCGCGACCTGCCCGTAGCTGAGTTCGATGAGTCCGCTCTTGTTCAGAACGATGGCCACGGAGCTGTTCTGGGTCGAGCCGAACAGGCGAACGGCCTGGTAGCGGATGGTGAGCGCGCCCTCTTTGGGCTGAGTGGTCACCGTGCCACCGACCGACGGATCGAGGTCGCGATACAGGGCCGCGATGCGCGGAACGCCGGTCAGAAACCGAGTCTTGTCGCGGTTGGCGGTGGCCGCGTCACCGCTACCGAAGCTGAGGTTGCCGTCGGAGTTCACGAACACGCTGGCGTAGCTCTTGCCGAAGAATGGGAAGGAAAACCCCAGAGGGATCTCGGCCGAAGCATCGTCGCCGAGCTTGACCACGGTCTCGGCCGGGGGCGGCTTGGGACCGTCGCCGGGAGTGAGCTCCAGCGTCTGATTCTGGAGGCTGAAGGGCTTGTTCCCGAACACTTCGTACAACGCCGTGGTGCTGCCATACGCGACCTTTCCAGGGACGAGCTGCAGTTCGCTGGCGTTGTTGCCCGCGCCGCCGCGTGACACGCCCACCACGTAGCCCGAGCCGCTGACCGCGCCGTAGGCGAGCGCGACGGAGCCGGAGGCACCCAAGGTAACGGTGACGCTTCCGGTGCCGGTGTTGTCGAAGCGCTTAACGCCCTCGTAGCGCACGAAGAAGGTGTCGGGGGCGGTCTTGCCCCAGCTCACCGAACCGCCGGCTGACGGGTTCAGGTCTGCGTAGAGCGCGGCGATGCGCGGCGCGCCGGTCAAGAAGCGAGTCTTGTCGCGCGCTACGGTGGCGTCGTCGCCGCCGCCGAAGGTGAGGTTGCCGTCGGCGTTCAGGTAGACCTCGGGGTAACTCTTGTCGAAGAAGGGGAAAAGAAACCCGAGGCTCAGCTTGCGGCTGTCGTCGTCGCTGAGCGAGATCTTCTCTTCGAACTTGTCGAAGTGGTCGTCGCAAGCATCGCCCTTGCCGTCGTGATCGGCGTCCTTCTGGTCCGGGTTGACCGTCGTCTTGCAGTTGTCGTGCAGGTCAGTGACGCCGTCGCTGTCGGTGTCCGTGGGATCCTCGGGTTTGTAGATGACGTAAGTGGGGTTCTCTTCGAGCCGCGCCTTGCCGTAGGCGAAGAGGCCATAGCCGTCTTTGCCCCAGTTTGTGCCCCAACTGTTGCGCAGGAACCACACGCCCTTGCCGCTCTTGTGCGCCACGGTGTCGTCCCAGCCCACCAACGTGACGATGTGGTTGGTCGAGTAGTTGTTGCATTCGTTCGAGTCGTAGACCCCGCCCCCATATCCCGGGATCGAGCCGCACACGGACATCGTCACGCCCACCGAGCCGTGCTGGAAGATGGCGGCCTTCATGGCGTCGATGTCGCCCGGCTTGATGCTGTGGGACGATTGGACCATGTAGGGGTGCTCGGAGACCGACTTGCAGTACTGGTTCACGCCCTTGTACGGGTAGTCCTTCTCCCAAGCGCCGCCCTGCTTGGTGAAGGAGTTGTAGGCCCAGTATCCGCCTCCGCAGCTGCCCTTGCCGCTGCAGTCGACCACGAACTGCTCGCTCAAATCGACCAGCTTCTTGTCGTAGACGGCGATGGCGGCCTCGACCACGCCGACCGTGCCGAAGGCCCAGCAGCTCCCGCAGCTGCCCTGCTGGCGAGCGGGCGGGAGTCCGACACCGAGCTCGCGCGTGTCCCAGCGCTCCGGAAGCACGATGCTGTAGGCCTCGGGAGCGATCTGCGGCTTTTCGTCGCCGACGTCGGCCGGCAGTTCGAAGCCCGTGATGCCGGTGAGCTCGACGTGAGTCGGCTCGCTCTTCTGGATGCTGTAGCTGAACTGGTGCGCGTCGATCACCTTCTGGTGGTACTCGAAGCGTCGGTCGAGCTCGGCTTCGTCGGGCGTCGCTAGGGGCGGACCCGGATCGAAGTACTTGTCGTTTCCGTCGATGGCAGGGTACCCCGACTCCGGGATCGCCGCGGGAGGAGAGGCGGGGTCCGGCGGATTGGTCGACGTGTCGATGGTGCAGCCGGCGAGCACTACTGCTCCGGCCACCCAGAGGGATCTTCCGGGGTGGGTCATTTCACTCGCTCGCGATGCAGCTCGACTGGCCGGTCGTCGGCTCGAGGGCTGCGCTGGTTGGGATTGGGACGGCCGGATCCGGAGGCACGGATCTGCAAAGACAAGACAATCGCTCGCGGGAAACTTGCACCGATGTCCGAAAAAAGAAGCGGGCGCACCGCCGCCCACGGCGATCTCAGGCGGACGTGGCTAGGGTCTCCCGCTCGGCACGCTCGATGCTGCCCAGCGCGGCGATCTCTTCCAGCACCCGTCTCCCAATGGCGACCTGGGCGCGGAGCCGCTGCGGATCTGCCTCGAGCATCTCGCCGAACTCCACCGGCGGACCGAAGGACATGATGATGGGCATGCCGCTGCCGTCGAGTGTGGAGCGGCACTCGTGGATGAAGTCGTTGGCCATCCCGTTGATGAAGACCGGCAGCACGATGGGCCGCGCGCTGAGCACCACGCGTCCGAAACCCTGCTCGGCGGGCAACAGGTCGTAGGGGTCGTCGCCCTTGTTGCGGGTGCCCTCGGGGTGGATGCCGACCAGGGTCCCGGGGCGCTGGAGCTCCGCCGCGAGGAAGTCCAGGCCCAGGCGAGTGACGGATCGTTTCTCGACCTCGCGATAAATGGGCGGGTACATGCTCATCCCGCTCACCATCGCGTTGGTGAGCAGGCCGAGCGGGTGGTCGTACCAAAACGTGGAGCGCACCGGGAAATACGCGCGTTCGCACCAGTCGACGCGTTTGTGCAGGTGGGTCAGCACCATGTACATGTCGAAGAAGCTGCGGTGGTTCGCGGCCAGGAGCACGCCCCGATCGGGCCTGAGTGCCCGCACGTGATCGAGGCCGAGCAGGGTCATCCGCCGCTCGGACACCAGGGTCATCCAGCGACCGGTCACCAGCTCGTTGAAGCGTCGCGATGCCCGCTTGGCCCTCGGCGACTCGTTGACCCGGGCGCCGACCCGCAGTGCCGCGCGCTCGAAGCGAGTGAGCGAGGAGAGGTCAGCGTCGTTGGCCCGCACGCGGGAGGTCGTAGAGAATCGGCCGGGATTCCGCAACGCTCATCGTCGTCGCGCGGTCACGCCGAGGGTGTGAACGGCCGGCCGTTCCCCCTGGAAGTCTCGGCCCGATGTGTGCGATCTTCGCTGGCACACGAGTTGCTGGGAGGAACGATCATGCGTATGGCGCTGCGGCGATTGGGTACGGGTTTGGGCGTGGCTGCGCTGCTGGCGGCCTGCGGCGGGGACTCTGACAGTGACATCGCAGACAGCAGCGTGCCCCTCGCCGATCTGCCCGGCCTCTACGCCGGCGCGGCCTGCAAGGCTGCTCAGAGCTGCTACGGCGCGCTGTACGCGGTGTTCACGGCTGGTGAAGACTGTGCGAAGACCTACGAGACAGCCATCTCCGACGATCTGCCTCGTCTCGAGCAGGGAATCGAGGCTGGCACCGTCGTCTACGACGGGTCGAAGGTGAAGGCGTGCCTGAGCGCTGTCGAGAAATCCGGGTGCGGCCTGAACGGCGAACCCCCCGAGTGCACGGCGGCGCTGGACGGCACGGTCGAGGTCGGTGGCGACTGCCAGATGAACACCGAGTGCAAGGGCGGCGACACCCTCTGCAAGGTCGAGGCTGCCTGCCCCGGCAAGTGCGCCAAGAAGGGCCTCGCGGGCGCTGACTGCGAGCGGGAGTCGGACTGCACCGCTGCCCTGAAGTGCTCGAAGGACACCAACAAGTGCGTGGCCCCGGCCGCGGAAGGGCAGGCCTGCGAGGGCGGCGGCACGGCCCCCGAATGCCAACCCGGTTTGTTCTGCCTCGGCAGCGACAACGACGGCAAGAAGCCCGGGAGTTGCAAGACGCTCGCCGACGGGTTCTCGGGCAAGTCCGGCGACGCCTGCTGGTTCGAAGGCAAGCCGGCGTGCACCACGGATCTGCGCTGCGTCGTCGAGAGCATCGATTTCGCCACCGGGAAGATCGCTACCAAGTGCGGGGCTGGATTTGCTTCCGGTGCCGCCTGCAAGATCGCCATCCCCGATGGCTGTCCGACCGGCGAGTACTGCAAGGTCGCGGCGAAAGCCATCGATGGCACTTGCACGCCCCGGCCCAAGGCCGGCGAGCCCTGCGGCAAGCTCTTCGACGACGACGTGTGCGCGGCGGACACGCGCTGCGAAGGCGGCCAGTGCCGTCCACGGCAGAACCTCGGGGGCAAGTGCAGCACCGACGAGGTCTGCTACAGCGACAACTGCGCGTCCGGTGGCTGTGCGCCCAGCGGGGCCTGCAAGTAGCGAGTTCGCGCGGGGTTCCGCGCCCGGCGGGGTTCGGCTAGCGTCCGCTCGCCATGGCGAATCAAGTGGTGAAGGTCGGCCTCGTGCAGATGTCGACCGTCGCAGACAAGCAGGCCAACCTGAACAAGGCGCTGGCGGGCGTGCGCGACGCAGCGGGCCGTGGGGCGAAGATAGTCTGTCTCCAAGAGCTGTTCGCGTCTCCGTATTTCTGTCAAGTCGAGGACGCAGCGCTCTTCGATCTCGCGGAGCCGAACCCCGGCGCTACGACCCAGGCTGTGGCCGCGCTGGCAAGCGAACTCGGCGTGGTGGTGCTCACCAGCATGTTCGAGCGCCGCGCGCCGGGCCTGTATCACAACACGACCGTGGTCATCGGGCCAAAGGGCGAAGAGCTCGGTGTGTATCGCAAGATGCACATCCCCGACGACCCGCTCTTCTTCGAGAAGTTCTACTTCACGCCCGGTGACCTCGGCTTCATCAGCGTCGACACACCCTTTGCCAAGGTCGGCCCGCTGGTGTGTTGGGATCAGTGGTACCCAGAGGGCGCACGGCTGACGGCGCTCGCCGGGGCGGAGATCCTGTTTTACCCGACGGCGATCGCTTGGCATCCCGGCGAGAAGGCCAGCCACGGCGCCGCGCAGCTCGCGGCCTGGCAGACCATGCAGAAGAGCCACGCCATCGCCAACGGCGTGTTCGTCGTGGCCGTCAATCGCGTCGGACACGAAGGCCCCGAGGGCGCCGGGCTCGAGTTTTGGGGCCACTCGTTCGTGTGTGATCCGGCCGGCGTGGTCCTCGCCGAGGCCGGCGCCGGCGAGGAGACCCTCGTGGTCGAGCTCGACCTCGGGCGCATCGAGGAGCAACGGCGCGGCTGGCCTTTCCTCCGGGATCGCCGCATCGACGCCTACGCCGGCCTGCTGCGACGTTTCCTGGATCAAGGCCCGAGATGACCGCCGGCTTCCGCATGCCGGCCGAGTGGGAGCCGCACGCCGCGACCTGGCTCGCCTGGCCCCACAACGAGTCCGACTGGCCCGGCAAGGGGCTGATGGTCGAGTGGGTGTTCGTGGAGATGGCCCGCCTGCTCCACGAGCGCGAGCGCGTGCGTTTCATCGTCGCCAACCGCGTCGAGCGCGCCGCTTGCAGGCGGAAGCTGGCCCGCGAAGGCGTCGACCTTGCCCAGATCGACTTCTTCGTCGCGGAGACCGATCGCTCTTGGACCCGAGACTTCTTGCCGACCTTCGTGGTCGCTCGCCGGCGCGGCGTCTCGGCGGTCAAGTGGCAGTTCAACGGGTGGGCGCGCTACCCGGACTGGCAGCGAGATGATCGGGCCGGGGAGGGCATCGCGGAGCGCCACGCCAAGAGCGTGTCGCGCCCGAGCTACATTCGACGCGGCAAGACCGCGCGCGTGGTGCTCGAAGGCGGCGCCATCGACGTAGACGGCGAGGGCACCTTGCTCGCCACCGAGCAATGTCTGCTCACGGGTCCGCGCGCGCGCAATCGAGCGCTGGGGCGCGAAGGCACCGAGAGCGTCTTCAGCGACGAGCTCGGCGTCACGAAGGTCTTGTGGCTGCCCGCTGGGATCGAAGGCGACGACACCAGCGGTCACATCGACGACTTCGCGCGCTTCGTTGGGCCCGGGCGCATCGTGCTCTGCCAAGAGAAGAACCGACAGGATCCAAACCATCCGATTCTCGCGCGCGCGGCGTCGCGCCTGCGCGGCGCCACGGACGCCAAGGGCCGCAGGGTCGAGGTTGTCCCCTTGCCGATGCCTGAGCCCGTGGTCTTTGCCCGGCAACGCCTGCCCGCGAGCTACGCGAACTTCTACGTCGCCAACGGTGTGGTGCTGGTTCCGACTTTCAACGATCCGAACGACGCGCGCGCTCTCGGCATCTTGCAAGAGCAGTTCCCCAAGCGGCAGGTCGTCGGCGTCCACTGCCGCGATCTCGTGTTGGGACTCGGCACGCTCCATTGCAGCACCCAGCAAGAGCCCAGAGCTACGACCTAGGCCGCGCCTGGGGCGACGGCGACGCAAACTCGACCGAACTACGCGAATACCGCGTCCAGCGTCGTCGCCGTGACGGCGCGCAGGAGCCAGGCGTCGAGCGTCGTCAGATCGCGGCATGCAAGGACTTGATTCGCGATGGCTTCGGTCACTTGAAGCCCCCGCACTTCGAGCACGCGCAAGATGTCTTCAGCTTTGCCTTCAGCTTTGCCTTCAGCTTTGCCTTCAGCTTTGCCTTCAGCTTTGCCTTCAGCTTTGCCTTCAGCTTTGCCTTCCTCGCGCCCTTGTTGGACGTATCGCTTGGCGTATTCGCTCTGGTACTCGTAGTTCTGGAGCATGCTTTCCTCGACTTCTCTCCGCGCGCCTGCCTTCAGAGCAGCGAGCACCACATCTACGTAAAGCTTACGCCTGTCCGGCTCGATTGCCAGCGCAGCCTCGATAGCAAGCTTGCCAACCTCAACCGCCGCCGAGCCATGCCCGTGCACCACGGCGGAGAGCACGGCCAACTCGGGGCTGGCCAGCGCCGCCTCGCGGTTGACGAGTGCCGGGACGTTCGACGGACCGAGCACCAGCGGCAATAGCGCGAATCCGGGATGACCTAGCACGATCGGCTGCGCCGCCCACCGTTCCACGCGCTGACTCGGCGTGACCACGACGAGGTAGGTCGGTGCCCGACCGTTGGCCCATTGCCACACGGTGTATCGTGGCCATGCGCTGCGCTTGGACTGTCGAGCGGCTTCGTCCGCGTCGAGTTGTACTTCGAGGATGACCGCAACGCGGTGAGCGCCCGCCCCGACGTGCAGCACGAGATCCGCCGAATACTCCGGCGGTCGCACCTCGCCGAAGCTGGCCGCGACGACCTCGGCGCGGTCTGCTGCTGGCAGCGCGATGCCGAACACGGCGCGGAGCAACTCCGGCGCGAGCATCGGTCGCTCGCGAAAGAGTTCGACCAAGGCCTCGTGCAGCTGGGAGGGCATGGGGCCCGAGAGAGCAACCGACGTGCCCAATGCCCAGGCCGGATCCCGCGCGATTCTTCGATCGCACCGAGCCGGCGACCGCCGCCTTCGCCGGTGGCGGCCGCCAGGCGCTGCTGTTGACGGCTCCCCCCCCTAGCGCCGTCGTCGGACGCGCCGCGCGCCGGCAATGGCGAGCAGCGCTCCGACCAGGGCGAGTTCCCAGCGCCCGCGGCCCTGGGGCAGCGAGCACCCGCAGCCCGAGTCGTCGGCCGCGTCGTCGTTCTTGCCGGAGCCGTTGCTGCCGCCGCTGCTGCTGCCGCCGCCGCTGCCGGAGCCGCCCGCCCCCGCGTCGGGGATCGGTGGCGGCGTGCCGGTTCCCGGCGCCATGCGCAGCACGAACACGCTCTCATCGACGCTGTTGACTGCGACAAAGACATTGCGCGTGGGCACGTAGCGGAACCGACCGAACACGCCGCCGCTCGCCGTCACCTGGCTCGGTGTCGCGCCGGCGACGTCGTGTTGCTCGAAGACCTTCTTGCTTGGATCGAAGGAATATACCGTCGCGCCGCCGCCCCAGAGCACGAACTGCTTCAGGTTCGTGTCGTAGTCGATGCCCGGCGCTGCGCCGCCGAACAGATCCAAGACCGTGGCGCCGCTGAGGGTCACGTCCTGCTCGTACGTGTCCGTGTCGAGGTGGTAGAGGTCGACCCGCTTTTCACCAACGATCACCATCAAGCGCGCGTCCGGATCCAACGCTGCCGACACGTTGGCGGCCCAGAAGCCTCCGTTCGACTCGGCGCGCGGCGTGTGGGTGTCTGCCGACGGGTCGTATTCGAACATGCGCGAGTTGGCGCGACGGAAGACGTGGCCGCTCTTCGGATCGTAGACGACCGGATCTCCGTAGCCTTGCTCACCCGCGCCGTCGGCTTTGCGCGTCCATTTGCCGGCGTCGAAGGAGAAGCTCCACACGCCCTTCCCGTAGAACCCGCTCTGCCACAGCGAGCCGCCGAAGGAGAGCAGCGCGTCCGTCGGCGGCGGAAGATAGGCGAGCCCCGAGTAGGTGTGACGCGAGCCGGGGTTGCCGTCGTCGTACTGCTCGTGGGTTCCTCCGGAGGGGATCTGCGCGTCGGGCGTCGGCCCCCAGAGGCGCGACCAGGCGAGGGCGGTCAGATCGAAGGCATAGACCTCGTTGCCTTTGTAGTCGCCGTGCCCGCCGCCCCAGACCACCAGCCGCCCGCGGGAGGTGTCGAGGGCGGCGCCGCTCCACGCGGACATCACGCCCTTGCAGTAGAAGCTGAACTCGTAGCTGGCCGAGTCCGGTGGACAGACGCCGCGCAACTTGGAGCTCGGCACCTCGTACCAGGTGCCGGGTTTCAGATCGTCGATGGCGTCGCCGCGGGCTGCCGTCGGGACGCCCAACAGACACAAACCGAGCAGACCGGGGAGGGCTCTTGCGTGCACGCCGAACTCTAGCGCTTCGAGCGCGGTGCCGTCATCCGGGTTCGACCCATGCCCTGACTCGCGCGCTTGCCGGGACGTCTGCGAGCAAATCGACACACTCCGCGGCGGCACGCTCGGACGGCGCGGGGACGCGCACGGTCTCTCCGTCGAACACCGCGCGATTCACCACGCTGAGGGCGTCCGGCAGCGCGAGGCGGAGCGATCGCTCGAGCACTCTGATCACGGCCACCGTTCCGACGCTGACCGGTCCGCACAGATCGGGCTCGATGCGCAGCACAACGGCGGTCATCGGCGGTCCTTCGCGCAGCGGAATCCCAGCGTTACGTCGCGGTAGCCCGCGGGCATCGAGGCGCGCTTCTCAGGTCGCAGGGCATCGGGCTTCACGCTCTCCCAACTGCCCCCGCGCACGACCTTCTCCTTCGGGTCGTTCGCCGTGCCGCCGTAGGGGCCGTAGGCGCTGTTCGTCCACTCGCTGACGCCGCCCGCCAGATCGTGAAGCCCAAAGGCGCCGGCGGCTCGGCTCCCGACCCGACAGGGTGAGCGGCGGTTCCAGCACGTGTTCTCGTCCGAAGGCAGCGCGTTGCCCCAAGGCCACGCGAGCTTGTCGTCACCGCCCGTCGCCGCCCATTCCCACTCCGCTTCGGTCGGAAGGCGCAGCCCTTTCCAGGCACAGTACCGGCTCGCGTCCTCGAAGCCCACGCAGCTCGCAGGCAGATCCGCGTTGTCCGTGAGGTTCGCGCTGCAGTGGGCACTCTGCGCCTTGTGCTCCGCCTCGGGCAGCGGCGAGAGTAAGCGCACCTCCGTTGGCAGCGCCTCGCAGGCCTTGTTCGACGCGCAGGCCTGGTATTGTGCGACGCTCACCTCGCGCTGGCTCAGACAGTACTCGCCGATGTCGACCTTCGCTTCGGGTCGCTCATTGGCTTCGCCGCGGCCCGCTGGGGAACCGAGCCAGAGCGTGCCGCTCGGGATCGAGACCATCGCCTTGGGGCAAGCGTTCGCGGGCTCGGCTTCGCGCTCGAAAGGACTCGCCGGGCTCGAGGCGGTCGCGACCGCCGGTGAAGGCGAGGGCGGCAGGGGCGCGGCTGGGCGCGCGCAACCGAGCGCCGCCCACGCTGCGACGAGTAGTGAAAACTCCCATCGGCGGACGGCTCCGACCCACCTCGTCGAGCGGCGCATGACCGTGAGTGTCCCGAACCCCTGAGCGTTTGGTCAAGTCGGGTGAAGGCCGCGAGATCCAGTGGGTTTCCGCGCGAGGGCCGTTCAGTCGCCGGAAATCGTAGCCACTAAGTTGAAAATAACGGGTTCGTGCGCCACGGTGGGCCCACCCATGATCATCACTGGAGCCAGATTCCGACGGGCGGTCAGCGCAGTCGCGTTGTCGCTGGGTCTCGGTCTCACGCTCCCCGCGATTGCGGCCACGGGCGCCGTCCCGACCAACATCGGCGCCAAGGCTCACCAGCAGTCGAAGACGGACAAGAGCGCCGAGGCCGACAAGCAGGCCAAGGCCGACAAGAAGCGCAAGGCCGACAAGAAGCGCAAGGCCGACAAGAAGCGCAAGGCCGACAAGCAGGCCAAGGCCGACAAGCAGGCCAAGGCCGACAAGCAGACCAAGGCCGACAAGCAGACCAAGGCCGACAAGCAGGCCAAGGCCGACAAGCAGACCAAGGCCGGCAAGCAGACCAAGGCCGACAAACGCGGCGAGGCGATCGCAAAGGCGCAGGCGGAGAAGTCCGATGAAGCCCAGGCCGCCGCGAAGAAGAAGGCCGCGGAACCCAAGGCGCTCGCCAAGGCGGAGCTCGCCGACACTCGCGCGGCCGCTTGGGTCGTCCGCAAGCCCTCGGGAGATACCCAAACTCAGAAGTCCGCTGAAGAGCGCGGGGTCAACCCCTGCAACACCCCGGACAAGGGCTACGGCGTCTACGACAAGTGGAGCCGGGCGCCGTCGATGGGTCAGATGATCTCGGCGGGCAAAGGCGGGATCGCCTCGAACGGCGGGTTCGACGTGATGTTCCACTTCCACGGGCACGAGCCCGTGCGCAAGGAGTGGGTCCAGGTCATGGACGGCGCGGTGCTGGTCGGGATCGACCTCGGCATCGGTTCCGGACCCTATGCGTCGGCGTTTGCCTCTCCCGAAGCCTTCAAGAAGCTCGTCGACAGCGTCGAGAAGGCCATGGCCGCGAAGACCGGCAAGAAGAACGCCCACGTGCGGAACGTTGGGCTCTCGGCCTGGAGCGCGGGCTACGGAGCGGTCGGCGAGATCCTCCAGCAAGAGCTCGCGAAGAAGCTCGTCGACACCGTGATTCTCCTGGACGGCCTGCACAGCGGCTACAGCGGAGACTCACTCAACGAGCTGCAGCTCCGGCCCTTCGTCGACTTCGCGAAGAGCGCCGCGGCGCGCCAGAAGCTGATGTTCGTGAGCCACTCGTCGATCATCCCGCCGGGCTACGCCTCGACCACCGAGACCGCCAATTTCCTCATAGAGAAGCTGGGCGGGCGCCCGCGAAAGACCGAGTCCCGCGGACGCGACCCAATGGGGCTCGATCTGAATACCCGCTTCTCGAAGGGCAGCTTTCACGTTCGTGGCTACGACGGCAACGACAAGATGGATCACTGTGCGCACATCGGCCTCCTGCGCGACGTGCTGAAGGTCCACCTCAAGCCGCGCTGGCGCTCGCCCAAAGGTCGCGCCAAGAACTGAATCGAAGGTGCGAGGCGTGAGCGCGCGAGTGAGCGTCGGGTGAGCACGGAAGAAGAAGCGCCTCGTTCGCTCCGTCGCGTCGCGACGGCCGCATCGCTCTTCCTCAAGCGCAACCCGCCGGTGGGAGCTCGGCCCGGTGCGCTGGCCATCGCGGCGGGGGCAGCCAAGCCGCGCATCCACGTGATCGCGTACGACGCCGAACGCTACTTCGAGAGCGACGTCGACGACGTGGCCGAGGTGAGGCGGATCTCGAGCGCACACGCCGTGGCTTGGATCGACGTCCAGGGCCTCGGCGACGAGAAGGTCCTGCAGCAGATCGGTGACTTGTTCGCGCTCCACCCGCTGGCGCTGGCCGACGTCGTCAACGTGCCCCAGCGGCCCAAGACCGAGAGCTACGAGGGACAGCAGCTCTTCATCTGCGGCATGTTGCGCCTCGACGACAAGGGCGATCTGCACACCGAGCAGGTCAGCGCGTTCATCGGCAAGGGTCATCTGCTGACCTTCCAGGAGAAACACGGCGACCTCTTCGATCCGGTTCGCCATCGACTTCGAGAAAACGTCGGGCTGCTCCGCAGCTCGGGCGCCGACCACCTGGCGTACTCCATCATCGACACCATCGTCGATGGCTACTACCCCTTACTCGAGGTCTTCGGTGACCAGCTCGACGAGCTCGAAGATCAGGTCGTCCGTCGTCCCAAGCCGGACCTCTTGGTGCGAGTCCACGAAGTCAAGCGCATGTTGCTCTTGGTGCGCCGCTCGATTTGGCCGCTGCGAGAGGCGCTCTCGAGTCTGATCCGTGAGCCGGTTCCCATGGTCACCGACTCGGCGCGGCTCTACCTGCGCGACACCTACGACCACTGCGCGCAGCTCGTGGAGATGGTCGAGAGCTACCGCGAACTCGTGAGCGAGCTCACGAACACTTACATGTCCGTGATGTCGAACCGCACCAACGACGTGATGCGCGTGCTCACGGTCGTGACGACGATCTTCATTCCGCTCACCTTCGTCGTCGGCGTGTATGGAATGAACTTCGACTACATGCCGGAGCTCAGGTGGCGGCACGGCTACTTCATCGTGATCGGCGCGATGGCGGCGCTCGGACTCGGATTGATGCTCTACTTCCGGCTCCGCGGCTGGCTGGGCGATCCAGACGCGCCGGACGAAGAGCGCTGAGCCCGGAGGTCAGTTCCGCTGAACGGCACAAGCGCGCGCAGCAATCTTTGCGTGCGCGCTCGCCGCCCCTTGTCTCCCGCGCCGGCGGATGGCACTTGGACGGGCATGCGAGCCCCTATCGTCCTGTCTGCGCTCTTGCTCTCCACGCTGGTTGCTCTTCCCGCTCGAGCCCAGGAGGCGGGCGCTTCCGGATCACTGTCGTTCGAAGGCAGCGAAGGCAGCGCGAGCGCGAGCGGTGAAGGATGGTTCGGTCGCTACTCGCCGGAGCCGAACCTGGTCGAGCTCGGTCTGTTCGGCGGGCTCATCTGGATGAGCGACGATCACAACCTGCGCGCCGTGAACGACTCCCACCAGACCTTCAAGCGTCCGGCCCTCGAGCTCGGGCTCCGCGCCGCGTACTTTCCGCTCTCATTCGTCGGCGCCGAGCTCGAAGGCGCGCTCGGACCGGCGGCGTCGGCGGGTGAAGAGAACGCAATGCTCTGGGGCATGCGGGGGCACGTGATCGGGCAGGTCCCCGGATCGCGGATCACGCCCTTCGTGGTGGCGGGGCTCGGGCGCATCGGCGCGTCCACGGATGCCATGGGCGACGACGGTGACCCCGCAGTGCACGTCGGCATCGGCGCCAAGCTCGCGTTCACTAGTTTGCTCGGCGTGCGCCTGGATCTGCGGGACAACATGACCGGCAAGAGCCCGGAGTCTCGCGGCAAGCGCGGTGAGACCGCTCACCATCCGGAGGTGCTCTTGGGGCTGAGCCTCACGCTGGGGCGCAGCGAGGAGAAGAAGCCCGAGCCGGCCGCGGCGCCCAGTGATCGCGACAAGGACGGGTTCCTCGATTCCGACGACAAGTGCCCCGACGACAAGGGCGTTGCACCGGATGGCTGCCCGGCGGGCGACCGCGACAAGGACGGGTTCCTCGATCCCGACGACAAGTGCCCCGACGACAAGGGCGTTGCGCCGGACGGTTGCCCGGTGGGCGACCGCGACAAGGACGGGTTCCTCGATCCCGACGACAAGTGCCCCGACGAGAAGGGCATCGCGCCCGACGGTTGCCCGGACAGGGACCCCGACCAGGACGGCATCCTGGATCCGAACGACAAGTGCCCCACGGAGCGCGAAACCAAGAACGGCTTCGAGGACGACGACGGCTGCCCCGACCAGCTGCCCGAGGCCGTGAAGAAATTCTCCGGCGTGATCCAGGGCATCGAGTTCGACGTGAACAAGGCCACGATCAGGCCAAAGTCGTTCACCGTGCTGGACGAGGCGGTCAAGGTGCTGACGGACTACCCCAAGCTTCGCATGGAGATCAGCGGCCACACGGACACCGACGGGAAGCGTGACCACAACCTAGAGCTGTCGAAGAAGCGCGCCGAGTCCGTCAAGGAGTACTTCGCCAAGAAGGGCATCGCCGCCGAGCGCATCGAGACCCGTGGCGCCGGCCCCGACGAGCCCCTCGCCGACAACAAGACCAAGGCCGGAAAGCAGAAGAACCGGCGCATCGAGTTCAAGCTAGTCCAGTAGAGCCAGCGCCCGCCGGATGCGGCTGGGACGCCGAGTCGATGACGGAGCTGAACCTCGGGTGGTTCACGCCCTTGCACGAAGCCATCCCGGAGCTTGCAGCGACCTTTGGCGTGCAGCTTCTCGGCAACGTGCTCGCCCGTCGGATAGATCCTCAGCTCCGGTCCTACGATCCCGATGAGCCCCAAGAAACTGCTTCCCTCGACGACGTCTGGCTCGCTGGTGAGAATTTCGGCGAAGGCCACGTCGATGCCGAACGTGGTCGCCGTAGAGCTTGCCGGCGAGCTGAGCCTACGTCACGCTGGTTCGTGCTCGCGGCGAGAGCGACAGCGTGAGCAAGCGTCGGACCCGGCACACGGACAACGAGCATGATCGACCGCTACGACCACGCCGTCGGCATCTACGCCGAGCTGAACGTGGAGCGCCTCGTGCCGCTGCATGAAGCCATCCCCGAGCTGGCCGAGATGGATCCCGGAGGAGTGGCTCGCGATAATATCGTCGGAATAGCGACGGCTATCACCACATCTGCGCGAGCACCCGTCGCCAACGCATCGCCGAAACGGCTACGAATCTGACCTGCTGCACGAGGGAGGACTCGAACCTCCACATCTTTCGATACCGGAACCTAAATCCGGCGCGTCTGTCGCGAACGGATGCGAACCGAACTGATCCGCGTTGTTGCGAGAGGGCGATTAGCGTGGTTGGGCTCCGTTTGGAGTGCTGGCGACGATTCAGCGACGAATGCGGTGTGAATTCGATCCCACGGACGATGGCTTCGAGCCCTGTCGCCGCAAGGCAAGGCCGGCCATTTCTCGTGTCGCTTGCGTAGAATGTCCGGTGGCGCTAGATTGAGTCGTGCCTCGGGTTGATGCCTTCACCGTTCCGGGGCTCGACCTCTGGTTCAACTCCGATGATCACCTACCGCAGCATTTTCACGCTGAGAAATCCGGGCACTGGCAAGTCCGCGTCTTCTTCCTTCGAGACCCAGCAGAGATGTTCCAGATCGTCTGGCCCAAGTTTGGTGGCGGCGGACCGGGGAAGCGAGAGCTTCGTTCCCTCGGCGATCTCGCGGAAGCGCAACGAGTGGCTCTCCTCGACGAGTGGAGCCGAAAGGTGATGGTCAAAGACCCAGGCCCGGAGGAATAGTCATGAATGTCGAGATCCTGGTCCACAGTGAATCTGCGCCACAGATCCGAGCAGTTCTAGGCGACGCACCCAAATTCTCGACCAGACCGTCGGCGCGAAAGGCCCACCGTCTACTCCTGGCCCTGCTCGCAGACCTGGATGTTCCCGAACGAAGGCTTGGCCTGGAAAAGCTCTACGACCTCGTTCTGCACCACCCTACGTCCATCATGTTCATCCAGATCAAATCAGATCAGCCTCGAACATCGGCCGCACTGCAAGCCCTCACTCATTGGGCGCGGCGCCTGGAGGCGGAACCATTTGTCGCTCCCGGTGCCGATGCGGCGCGACGGGTAGCCCAAGCTCACTCGGTCGGTGCGGAGAAAGATCTGATTGCTTCGGCCTCCGTCGAAAACGGCAAGCTGCTCGTCTGGAGCTGCGAGCCGAAGCGGTACGAAGTACCGGTTTCCGAGCTTTCAGCACTCGCTGGACTCGACGAAGGCGCTCTTCAGAACTTCGAGCTGAGTTCCTCGGGAAGCCGGATCCACTGGAAGGCGGGTGACATCGACTTGAACCTCGACACCATCCGGGAGCATGCCGATCCCGAGGTCCGAAAGCAGCACGACGCGGAACGTCGCAAGGAAGCGGCTCGGTACGGCAAGGCCATCCGGGCGTTCCGGGAGCAAGCTGGCCTCAAGCAGTCCGCGATCACGGGATTGAGCGAGCGACAGGTCCGCCGGCTGGAGGAGGGATCTACCTTGCCCCATGCAAATACCCTCCGGAAACTCGCAGCCGCCCATGATCTGTCGGTGGACGACTACTTGAAGAAGTTGGCTCGACTTTCCTCTGCCAAGACCAGGGCGATGCGAGGGGCTCGACGCTAGAAGTCGGCTAACCCCGCAGCTCGCCACCTACGCCCAGATGATGTCCACCAGCCGATACAACAACCGGTGTCGCGCCTCTAGCTCGTCGGGTCCGAAGTGGTCCAATGGGCGCCAGATCAAGACTGAAGCTCGCCTTTAGTGCCGACATGTCGAGCTTCGCCTTGTACGAATCCGCACGAAGCGTCTCGTTCCAATAGAGCGTGTTCGCGTACGACTTGAGCTTGTCCGCGTACGGCTCGTTGTTGCTGGAGATGTTGTCCTTTCCTTTCAGCAGCAGGATCCCGCGTGAGTCCGCGCCGTGCGGCGGAGCTGCGGCGAGCCATCGGTGGGAGCCGGCGCACGCTCGCGCGATGGCGCACGTGGTGGAGCGAGATCTTCACGGCGACGCCGCTGTGGCGGGCGGTGCGCGCACTGTGGGTGTCGGCGGTGTCGGAGACGGAGCTGCCGGCCTCGCTGCTCGAGCGTTTCGCGGAAGGCGAGGATTGGATGCGCGTGTTTCGACTGCTCGATCTGATCAAGCCGTAGATCGGAAGGAGATGACGCCGACGAACCACCAGCCCCCATCCTGCATCAACTCGGTGCACGAGAAAGGACTTGAACCTTCACTTCCTCTCGGAAACCGGAACCTAAATCCGGCGCGTCTGCCAATTCCGCCACTCGTGCGTGCGGGGCGGAGCCTAGCTTCGATGCGGTGGGTCGTCCAACCTCCGCCGGCGTCGGGCGGCGACCAACGCGAGCAACTCGCCAATGGCGCGCGTCAGCGCTTCGACCGTAGCGAGCGCGAGGCAGCAGAGTCCCACGAGGGCCCCGGGTAGCAGCTTGAGCCGGGCGAACAGGGTGAAGGTCGCGGCGAAGTGGACCAACACGAAGAGCAGGGCGCCGGTGGCCGTTGCCACCACGTGGGCTGCGAGCCGAGTCCCGGAGCCGGCTCTGCGAGCGCGCGACAACGCCAACAGCGCGAGGCCGCAGATCATCAGGAAGGCGATCATTCCCATGCCCTGCGAATCGCGTGCGACCAGCTCCCACCCCGTCTTCACCACCGGAGGACCAGGGGGCGCGCCGCAACCCGACGGCGTCTCCTCGATCCACTGCAGCGGCAGGCTCAGCACGAAGCCCGCGAGCAGGACCACGCGCAGCCACGGCGCACGTCGGGGCCAGCGTTCGGCGACCGTGGGCGTGGGCGTGGGCGTGGGCGTGGGCGCGGACGTGGGCGTGGTCACAACACCAACGGCGTGCGCCCCGAGAGCACCACGTCCCACCAGCGAAAGGTCTGCGCGATCACGTGGTCGAGCTGCCAGGTGCCGGTGTCGATGGGCTCCCCTTGCTTGCGATGCGCCGGCCGCATCGACTCGCCGGGCAAGCAGAACGCGGCGAGCGACGAGCTCTGTAGCAGGTGGAGCACGCCGTCGGACCAGCCCGCGCCCCCGTAGGCGATGACCGCTGGGACGCGCAGCGCCTTCAGGTCTTCGAGCGCGTAGGGGATCTTCTCGTCAGTGGTGCCCGACGAGTCTTGGTACTTGCACTCGAGCACCAGCGCTTCGCCCGTGCTCGGGAGCACCACGAAGAGATCCACGCGACGTTGCTTGCCGATGATGCTGGTCCCGAGGCTCACTTCTTCATAGAGGTGAAGCCCGCGCCCCGCGTACGCCGAGAGCAGGTACTGCGCGACGAGCCTACGGTACTGGTTGCCGGTCATCGTCGAGCGGCATCGTACCTGCACTCGTCCCTGCGAGCACCCGCTTCTCCCAGGCGGCGCCCGGCGGTGTCGACGGCCTCGCGGCACAGGTCGTTGCCCGCGAAGTGCCGCCCGAGCCCGGTGGCGGCGACGCCCACCGAGCCCGAGCCCATGAACGGGTCGATGACCAGCGCGCCGGGCTCGCTGCTCTGGCGCACCAGGATCTCCGAGACGGCCACGGGCTTCTCGGCGGGGTAACCCCCGCGGACTCGGGCATGACGGATCACGTCCGCGATGGACAGGTCGTTGAGCTTTCGCTTGCCCTTCTCGAAGAACAAGATGAGCTCGTGGCGGCAGCGGTAGTGGTAGCCCATGCCCAAGAGCTCCTTGTCCCAGATCAGGGCCTTCCAGAACTTGAAGCCCGCCTGCTCGGCCACGGGCTTTGCGACGAACATCGTCTCTTGATCGCAGAACAAGTAGAGGTGGCTGTTGTTGCGCAGCACGCGGTAGAGTTCGGCGAAGAGCGAGGGGAAGCGCGCGTTCGGGAAGATCTCGAACCAGTCGTTGCTGCTGGCTCGGCTCTTCTTCAGGCGCGTGGTGGTGCCCACGGCGCGGTGCTTCTCCAGGGACTCGTAGGCTGGGTCCGTCACCACCAAGTCCACGCTGGAGTCGCGCAGGGACCCGAGCCACTCGACGGCGTCACGCTGTTCGAGGTGGAAGGTGGCGCGGTCCGCGGTGGGTTGGTGCGGAGCGGTTCCGCCCGGGGTGGGGGAGACCAGGCGAAAAGGCGCGCCGGCGTCGAAGCCGCGATCGGACATGCCCCATCACTACCTTGGCCGAGCGATGGGTCGCCACTGCCCCCCGGCGAGCCCGGACGTTGATCGTCACACAAACCGGAAAACCCCGAGATTTTGTGGTGCCGGCCGGCGAGCTGTCGTGGGCGCGGCTTCCTGTTACCCTGACCTTGCGGCCCTGCGCCCAGCGCGCGCCGCTCGTGCATGAGCTCCCGCGACCCGCAAAACCCCGACGACCCGCCTCCCGACAGCGACTGGGGGGAAGATACCTTCACGGAGACGAGCCCGCTGGCGAAGCGCTGGGCACGGGTGGTCAGTCAAGCATCGGAGCCACCGCTGGTTCCGGCGATGCCCGCGCCCCTCGAGGCCGAGCGGAGTGTTGGTCGCTACCGGCTCGTGACGCAAATCGCCAAAGGCGGCATGGCCGTGGTCTGGCTCGCGTCGCGGCAGCGCCGCAGTGGCGAGTGCGAGGTCGTTGCCCTCAAGACGCTCCTGCCCAATCTGTCTTCCGATCTCGCCTTTGTTCACATGTTCTTGGACGAGGCGCGGCTGCTGTCCGAAATCCGTCACCCCAACGTGGTGGCGATCCGCGACGTGGGCATGCACGGGGACATTCCCTTCGTGGCGCTCGAGTGGGTCGAAGGCGATTCGCTGAGCGCGCTGCTGCGCGCCCTCAGCGCCAAGGGCAAAGAAGTGCCGTTGTCCATCGCGCTCAGAATCGTGGGCGAGGCCTGCCTCGGACTTCACAACGCTCACGAACTCCGCGACGCAAAGGGAGAGTTGGTCGATCTGGTTCACCGCGACGTGTCTCCGGCGAACATCATGCTGAGTTCGTCGGGGGACGTGAAGCTCATCGATTTTGGGGTGGCCAAGGCCTCCGAGCGGCTGGCGGAGCAAACCCGCACCGGTGTGCTCAAAGGCAAGGTCAGCTACATGGCGCCGGAGCAGGTGCTGCGCGTGAACCCCGATCGTCGTACGGACGTCTGGGCCGCCGGGGTGGTGCTCTATCGTCTGATTTGCTCGCGTTTACCCTACGAAGGGGACATTGCGACCATCGTGCGGCAGATCAAATTCGGCGAGCCGCTGCCGCCCTTGCCTTCGACCACGCCGCGCCCCGTCGCCGAGATCGTGCACCGCGCGATGTCTCGAGAGCCGAACGATCGCTTTCAATCGGCCGCCGACATGCGCCGCGCGATCCAGTACGCCTACGCCGAGGTCTGCGCGCCCGTTCCGAAGGACCAATTCGCCGCGTTCGTGGTCGGGAACCTGGGCGCTGTGATCCAAGAGCGACGCGCGGCGCTGGCCAAGGCGCTTGGCCGTCCGGTGGAGTGAGCGCTCACCAGTCTTCGTCTCCGCTGGGATCGGTGCCGCCGATCTTGCGCGCCGGACCGGGGTTGCCCGCCCTGCAGAACTTCTCGCCGGCTGTCAGCGATCTGCCGTAGGGCACGGCCCTGCTGGCAGCTCTGACGAGGACCTGTCCGTTGCCAACGGGCTTGGGAATGATCGCCCCACCGGTCAGCGGTCGTCCGCCCCGAGCGTTCTCGATGGTGACGATGACGTCGTCGCCGGAGACTCTGTAGCCCCAGTACGAAGCACCGATGTTGTCCGGCTTCGCGCCCGCGCAGGCGATGCCCTCGGAGCTCACCGCGATGATCAACTGGTTCTCGGCGTCGATGGTCGGCGCGGGCCCGCTCCACTTGAACGCGGGGTCGCCAGGGCCGCCCAGGGCCACCGCCAGGCAGCTGCAGACCGGGGTCCGTTTGTCGGGTGAGAGCAGCAGATCGTGGCGAGCCCCCAGCAGCGCGTACTCGGCGAGGGTGTTGGTATCCTCTTCGCCCTGCACCGGCGGCTCGTCGTCGAACTCTTCTCCGCCCTTCTGGCCAGTGTTGAGGTTGGCGCTCGCCTGCACCCGACAGCCCGTTGCGATCAAGGTCAGGGTCGCGATCGCGATCAGCAGAGTCCGCACGGCAAAAGCGTGGCACCTCTCTCACGGCCGGGGCAACTCTTGAGTAGCGCTTGGCCCGCGTCGGCCGTGGCCGTACCCTCGCGAGGCATGGATTTCGACGCCCTCCGGGCCCGACTCGCCGAGTCCCCCGCCCTGGTGGCCGAGGGGCGGGTCCGAGCGGTGACCGGGCTCTCGGTCCGCCTCGCGCTGCCCGGGGCGCGGGTGGGCGACGTCGTCGTGCTGAAGCGGCGCGGAGAGCCGCTCCAAGCCGAGATCGTCGGCTTCGATCAGGGCGAGGCGGTGGCGATCCCGCTCGGGGAGCTGACGGGCGTCGGGGTCGACGATTCGGTCGAGTCCACCGGCGCGCCTCTCGAAGTCGCGACCGGCCCTGGGCTGCTGGGGCGAGTGATCGACGGGTTGGGTCGACCGGCGGACGGTCGACCGCTGCCCGAGGGACTGGTTCGGGTGCCCGTCGATCGCGCGCCGCCCCCCGCCATGGGGCGGCGACCGGTGGCGGAGCCGCTGGCCACCGGGGTGCGCGTCATCGATGGTCTGCTCACCCTCGGCGTCGGTCAGCGTGTCGGGTTGTTCGCCGGCTCGGGGGTTGGCAAGAGCACGCTGCTGGGCGCCATCGCGCGCGGGACGACCGCGGACGTCGTGGTCGTTGCACTGGTCGGCGAGCGTGGACGCGAGGTGGGCGAGTTCTTGGAGCACGCACTCGGCGACGCAGGGCGCCGTCGTTCAGTCGTGGTCGTAGCGACCAGCGACGCTCCGGCGCTCGAGCGGCTCCGGGCCGTGCAGGTCGCGACCGCCGTCGCCGAAAGCTTCCGTGATGCCGGCAAGATGGTGATGCTGCTGGTGGACTCGGTGACGCGGGTCGCGCGAGCGCAACGTGAGGTCGGGTTGGCCGCGGGAGAGCCGCCGGCGCGGCGAGGCTATCCACCCAGCGTGTTCGCGCTCTTGCCTCGCTTGCTCGAGCGCAGCGGGCAGGGCGAGCGGGGCTCCATCACGGCCATCTACACGGTGCTGGTCGAAGGCGGCGACATGGAAGAGCCTATCGCCGACGAGGTGCGCGGCATCCTCGATGGGCACCTGGTGATGGATCGGAGGATCGCGGCGCGCGGCCACTATCCGGCCATCGACGTGCCTCAGAGCCTGTCGCGTGTGATGGACGCGGTCGTGACGCCAGAGCACGCCGCGGCCGCTCGCAGGGTGCGCGCGCTGGTGGCAACCTACGAAGAAAAACGCGATCTCATCACCCTCGGCGCCTACGCAAAGGGCAGCGATCCTCGAGTCGATCGCGCCATTGTCGCCCTGCCCGAGCTCGAAGCCTTTGCGTGTCAGGACGCCGAACCCACCAGCTTCGATCGCGCCGTGTCGGAGCTCGAGCGGCTCGCCAAGAAATACGGGTGAATCAGCCGACGCGAGCCGTCTTGTCGCCGGACTCGCTCAACGCTTCGCCCAGCTCTTCGCCCAGCTCTTCGAGCAGCTTCTTTGCGCGGCGGCTCAGCTTCTTTGGAACGGCGACCTCCGTCACGATGTGCAGATCGCCGCGTCCCCGCCCGTCCAGACGCGGCATGCCCTTGCCGCGGATCGTGATCACGGTGCTTGGCTGGGTGCCCGCGGGGATCTCCGCGCTGACGCTCGCGCCGTCGGGCAACTCGACGGTGAGCTCGCTGCCGAGCGCCGCTTCGGGGAACGAGATTTCGCGCCGTGCCACCAAGTCCTGACCGTCGCGCTGAAAGCGTTCGTCGTCTTCGAGCATCACGTCGACGTACAGATCGCCGGGAACGCCGTTGGCCGGACCGGGCATGCCCTGTCCTGGGACGCGCAGGGTCTGACCCGAGTCGATGCCGGCCGGGAAGGTGACCAGCACCTTGCGCTTCTTCTCGACGTAGCGCGTGCCCGAGCAGTCTTGGCAGGGCTTTTCGATCTGCTCGCCAGTGCCTCGACAGCGCGGGCACGTGGTGCTGAACATGATGAAGCCACGCTGGGTGGTGACCTGACCGTGGCCACCGCACTGGGCGCAGCGCTCCGGGCGACTGCCCTCGGCCGCGCCGCTCCCGTTGCAGGTCTCGCAGGGGGCGCTGCCGCGGATGCCGACCTCGTGCTTGGTTCCCTCGAAGGCGTCCTTGAGGCTGATCTGGGCTTCGACCCTTACGTCTTGCCCCCGCTCGGGACCCCGCTGGCGGCGACGTTGCCCGCCGAACCCGCCGAAACCACCAAAGAAATCCGAGAAAAGGTCCTGGAATTGACTCAGGATGTCGCCCATCCCCGCCTGCTGGAAGTCGAACCCGCCTCCCATGCCGGCGTGACCGAAGCGATCGTACTGCGCTCGCTTTTCCTGCTCGGACAGGACGCTGTAGGCCTCGGTGGCCTCCTTGAATTTTGCCTCGGCGGAGGGGTCGTCGGGGTTCCGATCCGGGTGGTACTTGAGCGCCGCCTTCCGGTAAGCCTTGCGGACGTCGTCTGCGCTCGCGTCCTTGGAGACCTCGAGTACCTCGTAATAGTCGCGTTTTTCGCTCATGGAACCGCGGGTCCGGCCGGGGCGGAGGGGAGTCTAGAGAATAAGCCCCGAAGAAAAGCTGTCAACGCGGCCCCGCTCACGAAGGCTCGTGCCGGCGCGCTTGGGCCTCGAGCACCAGACGGGTCTGCAGCGCAGCGAGAGCGCGCTCGAGCTCCGCGTCGGAGCTGCCGGCCCCGTGGGCGCTGGCCAGGCTCCAGCGGGCCGCCTCCAGATCGGCTTCGCTGAGCGCGTTGCGGTGGGCGAGGTCCGTCAGGCCCTCGAGCAGGTCCCGCCCGAGGCGCTCGACTTGGCGGAGATCCGCCTCCAGGCGCCGGATCTCCGCGCCGCGCGCCGCGAGCTGGAGTTCGAGAGAATCGACCTCGTCGCCCTCCTTGTCGGCGGTCACCGCGCTGAGGACGGCGATGCGCTGATCTTGCTGCGCGATGCGCTCGGTCAGGCCGTGGTTTTCGTGGCTCTGCTTCGCGAGTTCTTCTCGCAGCGCAGCGACCTCGGCCTCCAGCGCGCGCAGCGGCCCGCCCGCGGCCTCCCGCTCCCGGTCGATCTGGTCGCGCAGCCCCTCGAGCTCGCCCTCGGCCTCGTCCGCCCGGGCGTCCGCCACCGCGGCGCGGGACTCGACCTCGGCGACCCAGCGCTCTTTGTTCGCGAGCTCGGTGCGGAGCTGGAGCATCTCTTCGGTGTTCGGGTCGCGGGTCCGGGCGGTCCGGAGCTGGCCCTGGAGGTCGTTGACCTCGGCTTCGAGATCCGCCGCGCGCTCGCGCAGGCGGCGTTCGGCGTCGCGCAAGGAGCCGATCTCGGAGTCGTCGATGGAGCTGGCGGGGCGAGCGTCGAGGATGTCGAGCGGCAGCTGCACGATCTGAAACTCGTCCAGGCGCAAGGGCACCGCGCTGGCGAGCGCAATGAACCACTCGGGCTCCTCGGCGCCTCCCGGGACGAATGCCGTGTCGAGGGAGGGTTCGGGGGTGCCTTGCGCGGCGAAGTCTGCGACCACGAAGCCGACGAAGGGGGTCTGTCCCAGCATCCTCACGTTGGAGAACTCCGAGGAGACGGCGTCGTACAGTTGGTAGTAGTCGAGCGCGGAGTCGAAGGTCGGGCCCCCGGGCAGTAGCCGGCGGGACACCTCTGGGTTGGGCGCGGCGACCAGCGCAACGCCACGGGGCGACAGGGCACGGCGCAGTCGCTTGAGCACCGAGTGCGCCGGACCCGTCAACGTCAGGTCGTCGACCAAGGCGACGTCGAACACGCCATCGCGCAGCGCGAGGCCCATGTCGGACAGCCCCGCGATGGCGATGTTGAGCGAGTCGTTCTTGACCGAGCTCTCGGCGACTCGGGCCGGATCGGGGTCGTAGACGTGGACCAGGCGCGCGCCGCGCTCGAGCAGCTGCTCCGCGAGCCCCGAGGAGGAGTCCCCGAAGACCACCACGCGGCGACCTTCGAGCACGGGTTCTGCGTAGGCCGCCAGGGCCACGCTGGCGCGGACAGACTGTCGCTCGAGCATTGGGCCGGGACGCTAGGCCGGATCCTTGCGCGATGGAACCGGTCGCTCAGGGCTGCCGGCAGATAGTCGGAACCCGGCAGGGGCTCCCGCATTGCAGCGCCATGGCGAGCCGGTCCGGCTGGGTCGTGCCCAGGCCGGTGCCGGCGAGGCAGAGCAGCACCGCGTCATCCACGCCGATGGTCGCGGCGGGCTCGCGGCACAGGCCGTTGATGCAGGTTCCGTTCTTCAGCCCGTGCATTGGCGGGCAATCGCCGTCGCCTTCGCAGGTGAGGGCGCGGCAGTCCGTCGTGGCGTCGGGCTTCTTGGTCGCCCCGACGTCGCACAGGGCCACCAAGTTTCCGGTCCGGTGGATCACGAAATCGGTTTTGTCGGCGGCGTGGTCACCCGTCAAGAGTACGAGCTTGCACTCGCCGTCCCTATCGCAGGTGGCCTTGACGCTTCGGGACTCGGTGTCGCGCAGCGTGCGCTCGCTGATCTTTCGGCACGACGTGCCCGCCAGTGCCAAAACGACCAAGGACAACCCAAACCCGACACGCATCGATGTCGATCATACACGAAGCTGGTAGAACTCCAGGGCGATGCCCGTGTTCGAGAAGACGTTGGTCGTGGACGGCATCACGCCCGTCGGGGCCTACGCGGCGCTCCGCGGCGACTCGAAGGACGGGTGTTTTCTCCTGGAGAGCGTGGTGCCCGGCGAACGTTGGGGGCGTTACTCGATCATCGGGGTGCGGCCCGCGCGAGAGATCGTACTCGAGGCCGAGCCGGGGTGCGATCCCTTCGGGAGCTTGTCGGAAGTTCTACCCAGCACAGCGGATGACGAACCCGAGATCGCTCGCCGGCTCGCGACCTCTCACTTTGGCGTCGTGAGTTACGACGCAGTCCACTCGGCGTTCAAGGTGGACCCGTGGCCGGACCGCCGTGCGGCCATCGTGCGCTTGCTCAGCGAGCCCACCGTCGTCGTCTTCGACAACCTGGAGCAAACGGCGACCATTGCAGGCACGCGCGCCTCCGAGGTCGAGCGCGTGGAGGCGGCCTTGACCCGGACGTCGGCGCTCGCGCCGCTGCCAGCGCCGGACGCGGCGTCGGTGCCCATCGACGTCGAGGTTGATACCAGCGACGAGGAGTACGAACGCCGTGTTGGGCGCGTGAAAGAGTACATCTTGGCCGGCGACGCGTTTCAGGTGGTCGTCGCCCGAACGTTCTCGGTGCCCGCCGGCCGCGCGGAGGCCTTCGACGTGTACCGGGCGCTTCGGGTGCTGTCGCCGGCGCCTTACATGTATCTGTTCGAGCTGCCCGCCCGTGAGGGCTCGCCCGCGCTTCACTTCGCGGGCGCGAGCCCCGAGACCCTGGTTCGCGTCGAAGATTCGACGGTCACGCTGCGCCCCATCGCGGGCACCCGACGGCGCGGCAGGACATCCGCCGAGGACCAGAGCCTCGCTGAAGAGATGCTCTCGGATCCGAAGGAACTTGCCGAGCACGTGATGCTGATCGATCTGGCGCGCAACGACGTTGGACGCGTCAGCCGCGCCGGCAGCGTACGGCTCGAGAAGCGCATGGTGGTCGAGCGATTCAGCCACGTGATGCACATCGTCAGCGAGGTGGCGGGCGAGCTCACCGAGTCCGCGGGTCCGTGGGATGTGCTGCGGGCGACCTTCCCCGCCGGAACCCTCAGCGGAGCACCGAAGGTCCGCGCCATGCAGATCATCCGCGAGCTCGAGCAGCGGCCCCGGGGGGTGTACGGGGGCGCGGTCGGTTATGTCAGCGCTGGACGAAACCTCGACTTTGCCATCGCGATCCGGACGGTGGTGCTCCGCGACGGGCGCTTCGAGGTGAGTGCCGGCGCCGGCATCGTGGCCGACAGCGTGCCGGCCCTCGAGGCCGAGGAGACCCGCAACAAAGCCCGGGCCGGCCTGGCCGCGGTGGAAGCGGCGCGCCGCGCTCGCGCCAGAGACTAGGCGTTCCACGTGACCGATCTGCGATCACACGTCCCCGACTGGCTGATCACGCCGCAGGTGATCGGAGCAGTCACGGTGGTGTCACTGGGTCTGCTCGTGGGCAGCGTGATCGCGCTTCCGTGGTTCGTGGCCCGGCTGCCCCGGGACTACTTCGTCGAGCACGAGCACGCCGTCGCGCACAGCCCGATCCGCGATCGCGGTCGGCGCAGAGTGCTTCGCGCACTCAAGAACCTGGTCGGCGTGCTGTTGCTCGTCGCGGGTATCGCCATGCTGGTGCTGCCAGGGCAGGGGCTCTTGACCATCCTGGTGTCGCTGGTGCTCTTGGACTTTCCGGGCAAGCGCGGCTTCGTTCGGCGGCTGGTGGCACGCCCCAAGGTCGGGGCAGCACTGAACGCGATCCGTCGCCGCGCCGGCGCTCCTCCGCTGCTGCTCTGAGCGGTTGAGCCGCTTCGCCGCGCAGCGCCGGGCCTGGCTATGCGCCGACCGAGCGGCTAGGCTGAACGACGGTGTCCCGTAGACAAGTTCGCCAGTACGTCGCCGCGTCGGCGGTGACGCTGGTCGTGGCGCTTTGTGCGGGGCCAGCCGGGGCTGCCCCGGTCGGACCGAGTGCTGCGAGCGAAGACGTGCGAAACGCCGCGCGCGAGCTCGCGCGCGGTGCGGTCGTCGCGCACGACGCCGGTGACTACGCGCGGGCGTTGGATTCTGATCCAGCGTGCGAACAAGCTCGTTCCGGCCCCCACCATCAGCATCTGGCACGCTCGCATCCTCGCGAAGCTGGGGCGTCTGATCGAAGCCAACGAGCGCTACGAAGCGACGCGCCGCGCAACGCTGCCCGAAGACGCTCCCGAAGCATTTCGCGTTGCAGTTCGTGAGGCAGGCGACGAAGTGGAGCGGCTGCGCACGCGCATTCCGCGAATCCGCCTGCGCATCGTGGGTAAGGGCAGTGATTCGCCGTCGTTGGCCGTGAAGTTGGATGGCAAGCCCGTGCCCAAAGAGCTGATTGGGGTACTGCGGACCGTTGACCCCGGAGTCCACCTGGTGGAAGCGAAACTTCCCGGCGTGTCTTCGGCCACCCAGCGCGTCGAGGTCGCCGAAGGCGAGGGCCGGGACGTGGATCTCTCGCTCGCCCCAGTGGACACGGGCGCGGGCGCCGGCGCCGAGAGCGCAGGTCCGGGAAGTGCGGGCGGCGGAGGATCCTCGCGTAAGACTTGGGGCTTCGTGGCCGCGGGAGCGGGAGTGACGGGGCTGGCGTTGGGCGTCGGGTTCGGCCTCGCGGCGCAGCGCAAGTCCGCGGCGCTCGAGCAAGCTTGCGACGGGAGCAGCTGTCCTGCGTCGGAGCGGGACAACTTGGATGCGTATCGCACCCAGCGCACCATCGCGTGGATTGGGTACGGGGTCGGCGCGGCCGGACTGGCCACGGCCGCTGCGCTGTTCTGGTTGGTCGGGGACGAATCGAAGCCGTCGAGCGTCTCCGCCTACGTAGGCGTCGGTGCGGTCGGGCTCGGGGGGACGTTCTAGATGCGACGGACGGTGGCCCTGCTCGCGGCCTGCGCTGGCCTCACCGCGGGCTGCCCGCCGATCTCCGACGACTACGAGATCGTCGCACCCACATCCGGCGGAGGCGGATCGGCGGGAAGTGGCGGGACGATCACGGCCGGAAGCGGAGGCAGCAGCGCAGCGGGAGGAACCACGGGAGGTGGGGGCGGCGGCGGAGTCGACGCCTCCGACGCCTCCGACAGTTCCGACGCATCCGACAGTTCCGACGCCTCCGAGGGCGGTTGCGGCGGCTGCGGTGACACTTGCTGCGGGGGAGCTTGTGTCGATTTGCAAACAGACGCGAGCCACTGTGGGGCTTGCGCTGCGGCGTGTCCGAAGGGTCGACCCTGCAACTTCGGGAAGTGCGGCTCAGGATGGGTGGCGATGGCACCGACCAGTTTCCCGGCCCGAGAGCGGATGGCGTTTGCTCGAGTCGACTCGAGGGTGTTCTTCTTCGGCGGCGCGGATCAGACTGGAACGGCCCTCGGTGACGCGGCGATCTGACGATCCATTCGAAGCCGATCCGAAGACGCTTGGGTGGACGCTGGTCCCTGCGAGCCCCTCGGCCCCAAGCCCGAGAGTGCTGGCAACCGCGCTGGAAGTCGGCGGCGTAGTCATGGTGTTCGGCGGCGGCGACGCCGCGGGGACTGCTGACTACAAAGACGGCGCTTTGTTTGAGCCTGCGAGCGCGAGCTGGACGCCGATCCCCGCCGCCCCGAAGGAACGGCGTGCGCCGGTGATGGCAGCGGTCGGCATGACAGTGCTGGTTTGGGGCGGCTGGGACAAGGCCGGTCAACCCGTGCCCGAAACTCATTCGTTCGACCTCCCGTCGAAGAGTTGGTCAGTCGTGACCAGCGGCGTCCCACCGAGCGCGCGCACCGAATTTGCCTGGGCGGCGTCCGCCGATCGCTTGTACGTGCACGGTGGACGGATAGCGGGTACGACGAAGACTGACGAGGCGCATCGCGCCGAGTTGACCACCGGAGCGTGGAGCGCCATCGGGAAAGGCCCATCGGGACGCTGGGGCTCATTCGGCGCGTGGGACGGAGTCGGCTTTTGGGTCTGGGGCGGCGACGACAACAACGCCAAGGCCGACGGAAAGCGCTACTACGGGAGCGCGTGGACCACGCTCGCCAGCGTTGCCGCGCCGACGGCGCGTTGGGCGCCGCAGCGAGAGACCGGCTGGGCAGCGCGCGTTGCGGACAACGTCATCGTCATCGCCGGTGGTCTGTCTGCTCCAGGGGTATATCTCAGAGACGGCGCCGTCTACGACGGGAGCGGCACGACGCCCAAGTGGACGCCCGTTCCCCAATGGCCGAGCGCCGAGTGGCACGCCTTCGGCGCCGGCGTCTGGACTGGCAAGGAGTTGCTGATCTGGGGCGGTCGAACCGGCGCAACACTCACCGGCAAAGGCGAGCGATTCAAGCCGTGATCGCTGGCGGTTGCTCGTGGCGACGCCAGCGGGCATGATCAAGAACTCGGCCGACGATGGGCACGCCTAGCCATTCGCTCAAGTCCGAAATGGCTCCCGACGAAGAGCGCTACCGCTCGGGGGAGGTGATTCGGGACCGCTACAACCTGGTTCGCAGGCTGGGCGAGGGTGGTTTCGGCACGGTCTGGGTGGCCCACGACGCCCTCCTCGACGTGCACGTTGCCGTCAAGATCATCTACTTGGAGCCCGACGCGCCGCCCACTCACTGGGAGCGCTTGCTGCAAGAGGCGCGAGCGGCGGCCCGATTCCGTCACCCTGCGATTGTTCGCGTGTTCGACTTCGGGCAGACGGACCGTCGAGACCCCTTCGTTGCGATGGAGCTGCTCCACGGCGAGACCCTGTACGACACGATTCGGAACCGGGGGCGGCTGGCCAGCACGCGGGCAGCGCAGCTCCTCTTGCCCATCGCGGATGCGCTGCAGACGGCGCACGCAGCGGGCATCGTGCACCGAGACGTGAAGCCCGAGAACGTCTTCATCGCCGCCGACGATCTTGGGCGAGTGCAGCCGAAGCTGCTGGACTTTGGCATCGCCCGCCACACTCGGTTCGAACGTCGGCTCACGGCCAAAGGCGCGATCGTCGGCACTCCCGACTACATGTCTCCCGAACAAGCCCGGGGTGAGTCTGACGTCGGCGTCCCCACGGACGTGTGGAGCTTCTGCGTCATGCTCTACGAGGCGCTCTGCGGGACGGTGCCTTTCACCGGAGAGAACTACAACGCGCTCCTCACCGCCATCATCAACGACGATCCAGCCCCGACCACGCGACTGGGAGCCGGAGACGCGGATCTGTGGCGCCTGATCGATCGGGGAATGAAGAAAAATCCCGACGAGCGCTGGGAGTCGATGCGTGCGGTCGGCGAGGCGCTGGCGCTCTGGCTCTACGAACGCGGTGTACGCGAAGACGCTTGCGCTACGTCGCTTCGAACGAGCTGGCTCGAGGCGGATTTCGCCGAGATCAAGATGGACCTCAACCCGACGCTGCCGCCGCTCGCAGAATCCCCGACCGAGCGACCCGCCGCGCGTTCCCGCGCCGAGCCCCTCGCGGCCGCTGCGCCCCTGCCGGTTGCCACTCCGGCGCCGCACAAGCGCTGGCTTTGGGTCGCGGTGGCCGGGGCGGCGGCACTAGCCGCCGTCGCCGCGCTGCTTGCCTTCGGGCGCACCCCGCCCGAGCCGAGCAGCGTCGAGGTAGTGCAATCGGAGCCCCCAGCGGTGTCGGTGAGCGCCGAAGTTGCCGCGCCGGTTTCGATGTCACCACCCGCGCCGCCGGCAAGCGAGGAGCCACCAGCCCGGCGCCCTCGCCCGACGCTGGCGCCCACGCAGCCCGCTGCACCCGCCCCGCCGCGAACTCCCAAGCCGAAGCCGACGGCAACTGCGAAGCCCTCGCCCGACTTCGGGTTCTGATCACGCCGACCCTGGCGATCGTGAGGTTGAAAGTGATGCGGGGGTCCGCGTCGGAGTCGAGCGGCTTTCGAGTAGGAGAGCGTCCACGCGACGTGGATGGGTGCGGTCGAGATCCGTACTGGGCTCTTGCCACCCCACATTCTTGGCGACCTCGGCGCCTTGGCGGTTCACTCTTCCCGCACCGGCGCCCACTCGCCTCGAGTTGCCGACAAATCGTTCCATTATTTTCCGGCGCGCGCTAAGTCCGAGCTGGCGATGGATGACGAAAACGCATTCGGTCTGCTGGTGGCCTGGGTCGACATCGAGCAGCAGGAGTACAGCCTCGAAGCCGAGGAATTCGCCCGACTCTGGCGTGAGTTTCGCGGGGCGTGGCGCGAAGCGCTCGGCATCTTCGCATTGGGTCAGGACGTGCGCGCTCTCGATCTCGGCCATGCGCTCTACCTCGAAGTCGCCGACGGAGACCACAGCGAGGATCCCATCGCGTGGTTGAAGCTGGTGCGCGCGCGGCTGCTCGAGAAGGGCTTCTCGACGGTGGGCGCCTTGACCTACGGCGGCCGCTGGATTGACGACGAAGTGGGCAGCGAGTTGCCGGAACTGAACGGCGTGTTCGTGGCCGTGGCGTCGTGCCCTAGCGAGCCGCTGCGTCGCGCGCTGTGGGCCGCGACCGCCGCGCACTACGACGAAGCGGACTCACCCGAGGGATGGGGCGCCGGGCTCTACGCCGACACCGACGCGCTCGAAGCGTTGGGACGCAAGTTCAAGAATGAGCCGACCGCGCTCACCGCGGCGGGCGGGACCTTCTTTCGGATCGGCGCTTAGCGAGCAGATCGGCGCTCAGTAGCGCAAATTGGCACGAGGTTGCCGCCCTCGCTCATCGCGGCCACACTGCGGTCGGCATTCTACTCGTCGGGCGTGGCGACCAGAATCTCGTCGCCCCCCAACGCGCGCTCACTGAGAGCGCCCATGCAACAGATTCGCCAGATCGCACTGCTCGGCAACTACATGCCCCGGCGCTGCGGCATCGCAACCTTCACGACCGACCTGACGCAGGCCATTTCGGCAGGAATTTCCTGCCATTCGACTGCTTCGTGGTGGCGATGAACGACCCGGGCCAGCGCCACGCCTACGGCGAGCGCGTTCGCTTCGAGATCGCGGAGAGCGACCTCGTGTCCTACCGGCGAGCTGCCGACTTCCTGAACGTGGGCGGCGGCGACGTGCTCTCGCTTCAGCACGAGTACGGCATCTTCGGCGGTCGAGCGGGCAGCCACGTGCTGTCGCTGCTGCGCGAGCTTCGGATGCCGATCGTGACCACGCTGCACACCATCCTGAGCGAACCCAGATCCGGACCAACGTGCGAGTGATGGACGAGCTCGTCCGACTCTCGACCCGGCTGGTCGTGATGAGCGAACGTGGCGCCGAGCTGCTGCACGAAGTGCACGGCGTGCACGCGTCCAAGATCGACCTCATCCCGCACGGCATCCCAGAGGTGCCGCAGACTCGCGCCAGCAAGGCCCAACTCGGTGTCGACGGCAAGTCCGTGATCCTGACCTTCGGGCTGCTGTCCCCCGACAAGGGCATCGAGTACGTGATCGAAGCGCTGCCGGCCATCGTCGCGCAACACCCGGACGCCGTCTACATCGTGCTCGGCGCGACGCACCCGCACGTCAAGGAACGGCACGGCGAGAGCCTATCGCCGCAGCCTGGAGACTCTTGGCGCAGCCGACTGGGCGTGGACGCCAACATCATCTTCCACGACCGCTTCGTCAGCCTGCCGGAGCTGGTCGAGTTCCTGTCGGCGGCCGACATCTACGTGACGCCGTACCTGAACCTCGAGCAGATCACCTCGGGCACGCTGGCCTACGCGGTCGGCGCGGGCAAGGCGGTGATCTCGACGCCCTATCGCTACGCGCGCGAGCTGCTGGCGGAGGGACGCGGCGTCCTCGTGCCCTGGCGCGACTCCGCAGAGTTGGCCCGCGCCGTCAGCGGACTCCTGGGCAACCCGACCGAGCTCGCTGCGCTCGGGACCGCGCCGCCGCGTACGGCCGCGACATGGTCTGGCCAGCGGTCGCTCGCCGCTACGTCGAGACCTTGGAGCGCGCGCTTCACGAGCACGCGACCGTGCGTCGTACGGCCTTCGAGGCCAAGACGCTGGCCAAGCGTCCGATCGAGCTGCCGGAGATGAACCTCGGGCACCTGCGGGCGATGACGGACTCGACAGGGCTGCTGCAGCACGCCGCGTTCACCATTCCGCGCTACGAGGACGGCTACTGCCTGGACGACAACGCGCGGGCGTTGCTGCTCATGGCGCTGCTCGAAGGCGCGGGCACGGACGACACCGCGACGACTCGTGCGCTCGCCTCGCGCTACCTGGCGTTCGTGAACTACGCCTTCAACTCGGAGCTGGGTCGCTTCCGCAACTTCATGTCCTACCGTCGGCGTGGACGGAGGAGTGCGGCTCCGAGGACAGCCACGGGCGCGCGCTCTGGGCGCTGGGTGCGCGTGGTCGGTCGATCGAGCGATCCCGGCCGTCAGAGGCTTGGCGGTGCACTTGTTCCACGCCGCGCTGCCGGCGGCGCCCGAGCTTCACCAGCCCACGCGCCTGGGCCTTCGCCCTGCTCGGCATCGACGAATACCTGCGCGCGTTCCAGGGCGACAGCGGCGTGGAGGCGGTGCGACAGCAGCTCGCCGAGCGACTGCTCGCCCTGTTCGAGCGCAATCGGGCGCGCGACTGGCCCTGGTTCGAGGACACGTGACCTACGACAACGCGCGGCTGTCCCAGGCGCTGATCGTCTCCGGCGCGCGCATGGGCAACGCCGAAATGACCGCCGCAGGGCTCGCGGTCCCTCGGACTGGCTGCTCGACATCCAGCGCACCCCCGAGGGTTACTTCGCTCCCGTCGGTTCGAACGGATTCTACCAACGCAGGTCGGAGCAAGGCGCACTTCGACCAGCAACCCGTCGAGGCGTGCGCGATGATCTCGGCTTGTCTCGACGCTCTTCGTCTGACCGGTGACGAGCGCTGGGCGGTGGAGATGCGGCGCGCTTTTCGCTGGTTCCTCGGACACAACCAGCTGAACACCCCGCTCTACGATCCCGCTACCGGAGGCTGCCGCGACGGTCTTCACGTCGATCGGCCCAACGAGAATCAGGGCGCAGAATCCACGCTCTCGTTCCTGCTCGCGCTGGCCGAGATGGGCATGCTGGAGAGCGAGCTGCAGCTCGAGCTCGGTGGTCTGATCGCCGCCAACCCAGCTACGCGAGCTCAGCTCGCAACATGACGCCCGCACTCCGCGTGGCCGTGCTGGCGCCGATCTCTTGGCGCGTGCCGCCGCGCCACTACGGACCCTGGGAGCAATTCGCGTCGCTCCTGACCGAAGGACTGGTCCAGCGGGGCCTCGACGTGACTTTGTTCGCGACCGCCGACTCCATCACCAGCGCTCGACTGGTTGGCAGTGCACCCCGGGGCTACTCCGAGGATCCGGAACTCGACGTGAAGGTCTGGGAGAGCTTGCACATCTCCGCGGTGTTCGAGCGAGCGGCCGAGTTCGACGTGATCCACAACAGCTTCGACTTCTTGCCACTCTGCTTCAGTGCCTTGGTGAAGACCCCGGTGGTCACGACCATCCACGGCTTTTCTTCCGAGCGGATCTTGCCCGTGTACCAAAAGTACGACTCGCGGGGCTTCTACGTGGCGATCAGCGACGCCGACCGACATCCGTCATTGAACTACGTCGCGACTGTCCATCACGGCATCGACATGCGGGAGCTTGCCCTCGCAGTCGGGCCTCGCGAAGCCCTGCTCTTCTTCGGCCGGATCCACCCGGACAAGGGCACGGCCCAGGCCATCGAGGTCGCGCGGCGCGCCGGCCTCCCGCTGATCATCGCCGGCATCGTGCAAGATCGGGAGTACTTCCAGCGTGAGGTCGAGCCCCACCTCGACGGGCAGCGCGTTCGGTTCATCGGATCGGTCGGGCCGGAGCGACGAGCGGCGCTCCTGGGCGGCGCGCGCGCCCTCTTGCACCTGATCGATTTCGACGAGCCCTTTGGCTTCAGTGTCGTGGAGGCGATGGCTTGTGGAACTCCGGTCATCGCCCACGCCCGCGGCTCGATGGCGGAGTTGATCCACGACGGCCAGAACGGCTACCTGGTCGATTCCATCGACGGAGCCGTGCGCGCGGTCGAGAGCGCGGCCGGCGCCGATCCGAAGCAGGTCCGCGCCTCCGTGGAACAACGCTTCGACGTGAGTCGCATGGTGGACGAGTACATCGCTGTCTACCATCGAGTGCTTTCCCTCGGGGCACGGCAGTGACCAGCCCCTTCCGCCTCGGCATCAACTACTGGCCCGCAGCCAGCGCGATGGGCTGGTGGCCAGCCTTCGACGCCGCCGAGTGCTCGGCGGACTTCAGGCGGATTGCCGCTGCCGGCTTCGACTCCGTTCGCCTGTTCCTCACCTGGGAGCACTTCCAGCCTCGCGCGGTCCGGGTGGATGAGCAGATGATTGAGCGCCTGACGACGGCGCTCGATCTGGCGCAGGCGGCGGGCCTGTCGGTCATGCCCACCCTCTTCACCGGCCACATGAGCGGCGTGAACTGGATCCCGGGCTGGGCGCTGGGTGGCGAGGCCGGCGACCCGCGATTCCGCGTGGTGTCGGGCGATCGCGTCGTTCAGGCGGGCCTCCGCAATTGGTACACGGATCTGCTCGTCGCTCGCGCTCAGGCGTCACTGGCGGGAGCGCTGGCGAGGGCGTTGGCCGGTCATCCCGCGCTCTGGGCCTGGGATCTGGGCAACGAGAACTCCAACTGCGTCATGCCTCCCACCCGCGCCCTGGGGCGAGACTGGCTCAGACGCATCAGCGACGCGATCCGCGAGGCCGACGAAGCTGCTCTCGTCACCATCGGGCTCCACATGGAGGACCTGGAACACGATCGCAACTTGGGCCCGGCAGAGGCCGCGGAGGTCTGCGATTTTCTGACCATGCACGGCTACCCGGCCTACGCGGCGTGGTCGCGCGGACCCACGGACGAGCAGCTCCTGCCATTCTTGGCGCGCGTGACGGCATGGCTGGGCGGCGGGGCTGAGGTCTTGTTCAGCGAGTTTGGCGCGCCGACTCACCCACGCGGCTCAGATCCGCCTTCGACGATGTCGGTGGACGAAGACGACGCGGCCGCCTACGTTGCGCGGGCGGTTGAAGCGCTGTCTGCGGCGGGTTCCAGCGGTGCCATGCTCTGGTGCTACTCCGACTACGTTCCGAGCCTGTGGCAGACGCCGCCCTTCGACTTGGCCATCCACGAGCGCAGCTTCGGGCTGTGGCGCGCCGACGCCTCGGGAAAACCTGCCGTCCAGGCCATCTCGGACGGTAGGCCATGGCCCCGAGTCCCGATGGCCATGGACTTCGCGTGGCTCGACATCGAGCCTGGCCAGTTCTACCTGGATCCCGGCGTCCACCTCCCGCGGCTCTACCTCAGGTACTGCGAGTCGCTCGGCTCGTGAGGCGCTCGAGCAAGTCATCGAGGCGCACGGTCGCAATGCGCGCAGCGACGTCCGAAATCCCGTAGGGCAGCACCAGGTGGTTGCCGAAAATCATGCTGCCGCACGAATACACGACGTTGGGAACGTAGCCGTCGCGTTCGTCTTCGTTGGCGCATAGCAGAGGCTTTGCGAGACGGCCCAGCACACGCGCCGGGTCCTTGGCGTCGAGCAAGATGGCGCCCAGCACGTACTCTCGAAAAGGACCCACGCCGTGCGTGATCACCAACCACCCCGCCTCGGTCTCGAGGGGCGAGCCACAATTGCCGATCTGGGTGAGCTCCCAGGCAGACTCCGGCACCTGGAGTGTCTCGTGCTCGTTCCAGAAATGAATGTTGTCGGACCGCAGGAGGTGGTTGTTCTCGTTGTCGAGGCGCCCGAGGGCGACGAAGCTTCCGTCGAGCTTCCGCGGGAAGAGCGCGATGCCTTTGTTGGTCGCGCTCTTCCCGTTGAGGGTCGCCACGCGGAAGGAGACGAAGTCGCGCGTTTCGATCAGCTGCGGGAGGATTCGATAGCCGTCGTACGCGGTGTAGGTCGCAAAGTAGGTCACGCGGCCATCGTCATCGCAAAAACGCACGAAACGAGCGTCCTCCATGCCGTGGCTCTCGGTGGGACCTGCGGGAAACAGCACGCGCGCGGAGATGCTCGAGCGAGCATCGAAGGTGCTCTCGTAGTTCGAAGACGCCAACCAATGAATGGTGCGGGTCGTCTGCGACACGCTTTCGTCGCGCTCTAGTCGGGCGCTGGTCTCTCGGAGCGCCGCGTCCAAGCTTTGCAGGGTGAATTGATCGGGCAAGAGTTCGAAGACGTATTCCGCGGTCTTGGTGAAGGACTGAAGCTCGACCAGTTTGGTGCGGAAGATCGCCTTGTCGTAGAGCGGCGCTTGGCGACGGGCCGTGCACACCACCGAGCTGGCTGCGTCAACGCTCACTCGGCCCTGGCTATCGACCACGCCAGAGCGAAACTGAATCGACGAGACATGGCCCTCGCCGATGGCGCGAAGGCTCATCACGAAGCGCTGTTCATCCGGGCCAACCCCGCTCTGATCCGGCGCTGCCACCATCGACGGATTGCTCAGGGCCGCGGCATCGACCGAGTACTCGTGGGTGAAGTACGCTCCGATCAGGCGTCGGCGCTCGGTCGATAGACTGTTCGGTTCTGGCACGTGCGCTGCGACCTCCCGAAAGCTGCGCTCGAGCACCGCAATCAATTCGGCGTGCCGCGCCGAGAAACGCGCCCAAGTCGCGGCCAAGGTTTCGACGACGACGGGCTCCGGTAGCGCCAAGATGCGCGCGAGGATTCGGTCGGCACGCGAGCTGCCATCGGCGAAAGTTCCCGTGGGGAGGAAGGGCTTCGTGATGACACGCCGGGGGTCCGGGCGGAAGCACACCTCCGTACGGGTGACGGGAACGGGCATATTGTGATCCTCGCTTAGCACCAAGTGGGTGGCGCCGTTGCCTGGTCGTCGAAACGCCGAGCCCGCCGCGACCTCGTCGCTCAGCCGCCGTCGCCGGTCGAGGGCTGGAAGCAACCGCCGTTGCAGACGTGCGTCTTGCCACCGATGTCGAGGAACTGGCCGTTGTTGCAGCTGCAACAAGCGCAGGTGGTGCAGGCTCCGCAGATCGGCGGCGTCTTGTTGCAGTCGACGGTCTGGCAGCCGGTGCCGCCGGCGCCCGCCGCGCCGCCGCTCCCTCCGCCGCCCGAGCCACCGGTGCTGGTGGAGCCACCGACGCCGCTCGCCAGCGAGAAACAGCCGCCGCTACAGACGTAGAGCGAGCTGTCGATGAAGGTCTGCGAGCCGGGCTGACACTGACCGCAGCCGCACTTGTTGGCGCAGGTCTTCCCGCAAATGGGAGCGGCGCCCTTGGTCTGATCGTTGCAAGGAGCCGACGGGGGCCCGCTCGTATCATCGGCACCACAAGCCACCACCGACGAGGTCACGAAACAGAAGAGCGCCGCGGTCCGCAGCAGCCAACGGGTCATGGCCGAACTCTACGGCAAAGGCGCGATTGACTCAATTGCAGGCCGCGTCGCTGGAGGCGCAGCGCATCACGACCAGCGTGTACTCGCCGGAGAGCGCGGCGCCCGAGGCGGTGAAGCTGTCGACCACGAAGCTGTAGGTGCCGGGCCCGAGCGTCGTCTCGATCAAGCGGTCGTGCCGGGCCTGGCAATGCGCCCCCGTCGTTCCGCCCGAGAGCAGGTGCAGATCCACATCCACGCCCTCGCGGTCGAAGAGCATGGCTCGGATCGGCGTGGTCTCGGTGAGTGTGAGTGTGTAGAAGCGCTCGGGGCCGGACTCGTTGGCCGCGGAGTTGCAACCTGGGTAAGCATCGATGACGGAGCTCGGCGAACCCTGGGTGCTCGCGTGGTGGGTGAAGGGCAGCGTGTCCACGACCACGGGATCTGCTGCGGTTCCGGCCCCCGCCGGCATGGGGACCCCGACGTCCGGCGCCTGCGCGTCGTCGATCACCAGGCGTTTGACCACGTCGAGTTGCCGCATGCTGTGCAGGTTTCTGACGTTGTAGTTGAAGTCCAGCCCGGCCTTCGCGAACACGCAGGGCTGACTCGTCCCCGCCACATAGACGTTGCCGTGCAGCGAGTCCGCCGCGAGACCCTGTTTGGGCAGATCCTTGGTGGCCCGATACACGCTGAGGTAGGGGAGTTGGCGCTTCTCCGCCAGGGCTCGCGTGACGTGGTCGTAGACCTCGGCCCACAGCGCCGCGGCGGGCGAGTCTCCCCGGGGCAAGAGGCCCGCGAGGATGGGCACGACGCCGCCCTGCTCGAGCTGGTCCAAGAGCTTCGACATGCTTTCGTAGAAGGGCCACAGCGCGCTCGCAAAGGTCACGCCCATCTGCATGTCGTTGGTGCCGTAGCTGACCAACGCGAAGCGCGGGTTCAGCGCTGCTGTCTCTTGATTCAGCGGCGACGGGCTGCCGGTGATGGACCAGCTCGCGGTCTTGCCGACCACCGCGGCGAGCGAGGCGCGATCGAAGGGCGTCTTGCCCGCGGCGCTGCCGCTTCGAAAATGCTGGATGCTCGGTAGGAGCGCGTCGTTGCCCGCGAGGTCGAGCTGGTAGCTCGGCTGGGCCGGGCCAGCGAAGCAGTACATCAGGTTCTTGCTCACGGTGTGCGAGTCCCCGACCTTCATGAACACGTCGCCCTTGCGAGTGGCGTTCTGGCTGGCGATGGCGCGGAGCCGCTTCGCGACGTGATCCGAGAGCGGCGAGGTGACGTCGCCCTCCGGGTAGCGCGTGGGTCCGATGGGTGCACCGCCGCCGGTGCCTCCTGTCGTCGTACTGCCGCCGCTACCCGCGCCACCGCCCGCGCTGCCGCCGCCGCTCGCATTGCCGCCGCCGCCCGCGCTGCCGCCAGTGCCGGCGTGCCCACCAGTCGATGCCCCGCCAAAGCTCGCGCCGCCGCTCGCCGAGCCGGGGCCCTCGTCGTCGCCGCTGCAGGCGACCGAGACCAGGAGCGCGAGCGAAGTCAGGAAGGCGAGACGCACGCCATCGAGCATACGGCGCCCGTGCCGCCAGCGCGAGTAACCGGTGCGCGTCAGGCGATGGCGCGCTCGTAGAGGCGATACTTCTTGTAGATCTCGCCGCCCATGAACTTGATGCCCACGTTCACCGCAGCGTTGTCCTCGAGGGTCCACGACAGCTCGCCCCAGCGCACGCCGATCGCTTCGGCAGAGCGGTGCATCTTCGCGTACAGGCAAATGCTGAGCGCGCCGTACTTCTTCACGCCGCGGTACTTCTTGCGGATGCCCAGGATGATCAGCCGAGCCGACTTGGGCCCCTTCACCTTGAGGCGATACAAGAGCTTGGGCAGACCCAGCGGAAACAGCTTGCCGTTCAGGTCGCCGATCAGCTCATTGATATTGGGCAGCGCCAACGCCACCGCCGCCGGCTCGCCGTCGATGTCGGCGATGTAGGTCAGCTCGGGCATCAAGATCGGCTTGAGCTCGCTGGCCATCTTGCGCAGCTCGGCCTCGGTGAGCGGCACGAAGCCCCAGTTGTCGCTCCAGGCGTCGTTGAAGACGTCCATGATGATGCGCACGTCGCGCTCGACGTTGCGCTTGTCGACGTGTCGGAGCGTCACCTCGGGCATGGCTTCGACGTCCGCCACCGCCTTGGCCGCCCGCTTGGGCACGTCGCCGACGGTGTAGCGCCAGGCAAAGACGTCTTTGAGCTTCTCGAGCCCGGCCTGTTCGATGAGCCCGCCTTGGTAGGCGCGGTGGTGCGGCATCAGGATCATGGGCGGTGTCTCGAAGCCCTCGACCAAGCACCCCATCTCTTCGTTGATATTCAGCGAGAGCGGCCCCCGCATCTTCTTCATGCCCCGACGCGCGAGCCACTTGGCGGCGGCGTCGAGCAGAGCCTGGCTCACCTCCGGATCGTCCACCGTGTCCAAGAACCCGAAGAAACCGGCGTCGTCCTTGTAGCGGTCGAGGTGCCCGCGATCGACCTGCGCGCTGGCGCGGCCGACGCACCAGCCGTTTTTGTAGGCCGTGAAGGTGGTGGCCTCGGCGTGCTCGAAGAACGGGTTCTTCTTGCTCAATCGCTGCCCGAGATCGAAGTCCAGGGGGCGAACGTAGTTGGGATCGTCGCGGTAGACGTAATCGACCACGTCCAGAAAGTCTCGGAGGTTTCCCCCGATGGGAGTCTCACGAATTTCGACCGACATGCGCGCCAGCTAATGCGCTGCCGCACGGGGCGTCAACCGCGACGGCGGCGGAATACGAGGCCGGCCGCACCCAGCGCGAGCAGGGTTGCCCAAAGCTCGCGCTGCGATCGCGAGCCCACCCGGCATCCGCAGGTTCCGGCGTCGTCCTCGGTGGTGCCTCCCGTCACGTCGGGTCCCGCGTCGATCTTGCCGACGCTCGCTCCGGTGCCGACCCACCCTGCGCCGCTTCCGCCCGCGCCTGCGCTGCCCGCGCTGCCCGCGCTGCCTGCGGCGCCCGCGCTACCACCGTTGCTGGCGCCGCCACCACCGGCTGCGCCGCCGCTGCCGCTGCCACCGCCAATGCCGCCGGTACCGCCGGTGCCCGCGGGGAGCGCGCACTCGCACCAGTTGGACTGGTGCCCGTTGTTGGCGTTGCAAGCAAAGGGGTTCTGCGCCTCCTTCTCGCAGCCGTTGCCCGCGCCGAAGCGCGCGGTGCAGACCATGCCGGCCGCCGCGCAGTACGCGGTACAACCCGCACCGTTGCTGTACACGCCGGAGCAGGTCGTCGCGGTCTGTGCGCACACCTCGTAGGCGCTGACAGCGGCGATGCCGTCGCAGGGACCCGGCGGGACGCCGGCGTCCGAGGTCGCGTCGCAGCTCTTGAGCACGAAGACGGTCTCGTCGCCGGAATCGCTCTTGCCGTCGTCGCCGTCGAGCACCAGGCGACAGCTGCCGCCGGGCGCGCAGTAGGCCGTTCCGATGACGACCTTGGTGCAGTCCGTGCCTTTGGTCTGATCGACGCTTTTCTTTTGGCTGCCGCTCTTGTCGTCGTACAAGGTGTAGTCGGCGTCGTTGGTGCGGTTCGAGGTCGCGCGAAAGCTGGTAGTGACCTCGTACATGCCCGCGGTCGCGATCTTCGGCTGCCAGATGGCCTTGCCCTTGCGCGTGCCGTCCCCCACCGTGTGGCTCAGGTAGCGGTACGTGCCCTTGCAGGCGGCGACGTTGTTGCCGAGCCAGTTCTCGGGCTTCACCTCCGAGTAGCCCGAGCCGGGGCTGTCATTGTCGACGCTGACCTTCAGGCCCACCGGGCACGCCGAGGCGAGGCCAGCGAAGGTCAGGGTCGTGCTGGCGGCGAGGGCGGCGAGGAGACCACGCATAGCCCTCAAGATAGCACGTCAGATCACGCCGTACTTCTTGCCGACCTTCTCGAAGGCCTCCAGCCCGCGGTCGAGGTGGGCCTTCTCGTGGGTCGCCATGTAGCTCGTGCGCAGCATGGCGTGCTTCGGCGGCACCCCGGGCGAGATGAACGGGTTGGTGTAGATGCCGTAGTCCTCGAGCAGATCGCGCCACATCATGATCGTGCGCAGATCTTCCCGGATATAGATCGGGATCACGGAGGTCTGGGTGTGCCCGAGGTCGAAGCCCAGCTGCTTCAGGCCGTCGCGCATGTACGTGAAGTTCTCCTTGAGCTTGGTGATGCGCCAGCCCTCCTCTTCGAGGAGCTCGAAGGCCGCCATGGCCGCGGCCACGTTGGGCGGCGCGGCGGCGGCGGCGAACAAGAAGCTCGGGGCAAAGTGGCGAATGTAGTCCAGCACCTTGCGCTCGCCGACCAGCCAGCCACCGATGCTGGCCAGCGACTTGCTGAAGGTGCCACCGATCAGGTCGACCTGATCCGAGACCCCGAAGTGGTGAGCCGTGCCCCGGCCCGAGGGGCCGATAACGCCGAGCGCGTGGGCGTCGTCGACGAACAGGCGCGCGCCGTGTTTCTTCACCACCGGCACGAGCTCGTCGAGCTTGGCGATCTCGCCTTCGGCGCTGAAGACGCCGTCGGTGATGACCAGCGCGCCTTCCCCCGCGTCGACCTTCTCCAGGGCCTTGTCCAAGGATTCGGCGTCGTTGTGGCGGTAGCGCACCAACCGCGCGCCGGCCGATTGCCCCAAGCGGACGCCGTCGTAGAGCGAGGCGTGCACGTTGCGATCGATGACCGCGACGCTCTTCTTGTTGCTCAGCAGCGCCGAGCAGGTGGCGATGTTGACCTGGTAGCCGGTGGTGAAGACCAGCGCGCTCTCTTTGCCCATCCAAGCCGCGAGCTTGTCCTCGAACTCTTCGTGCAGCTTCATCGACCCGTTGACCAGGCGCGAGCCCGTCATGCTGGTGCCGAAGCGATCGATGGCGGCCTTGGCTGCATCGCGCACCTTGGGGTGCGTGGTCAGGCCGAGGTAGTTGTTCGAGCCGAACATCACCACGCGCTTGCCGTCGATCACGGCCTCGGGGCCGTCGTTCAGGTCGAGGGCGCGGAAGAAGGGGTAGATGCCCATCTTGCGCGCGTTGTCGGCGGCGCTGAACTTGAAGCACTTCTCGAATACGTCGCGGCCGCCAATGCCGCTGAGCGAGCTGCGCTCCTTGAGCGACTCCTTCATGTCATCGGAGCCGAGGGAGCGGGCGGTGGCGTTTGGATCGTGGGCGCCGCTGCCATTGGTCTTTGGCCTCGCGCGCGTCTCGCCGCGGACCGCCGAGACCTCGCCCATGGATTCGTCCACCGCGGGATCGATGGCGGGCAGGTCGTGGCCGTACTTGAGCACGCTCCAGGCCGCCTTCATCCGCGAAGGGGCGTCCATCAAGCCCTCGGCCGCCTTCATGACTCGGTCGTCGGAGACCCAGCGCATCACCGCGGGGCTCAGGAGGATCTGCTTGCCGCGTTCCGAGATCTTGTCTTTAAGTCCCATCGGGGATGCTCCTCACCCGCGCGGTCCGCCCGGGGAACGCACTTCGGGCGGCCAGTCAGTACGTTACGACCCCCGTCACGTCAATCGCGCGGAAATTGGTCAGGCCACGCGTCGGTTCCGGACTCGTCCAGCGTGACCTCTTCGAGGCAGAGCCCCTCCGGGGGCGCGGTGATCCCGAGGTCCGCGCGGGACCCGCTGGCGAGGGCCCGCGCCACCGCGCCGGGGCGGAGCCGGCCGCGACCGACGTCGACCAGCGTTCCGGCGATGATCCTCACCATCTTGTAGAGAAATCGGTTGCCGGTGACGACAATGTCGAGGCCCAGGCCGTCGACTGCGGAGGGGTGCACCTGCGCGCGCAAGATGTGCCGCCGGGTGTCGAGCCGGGGATCGCCCGCAGCACGAAACGCCCGGAAGTCGTGCTCGCCGATCAGGAGCGAGGCTTCTTCGCCCATGGCTTGGTGGTTCAACCTCTCGGCGATGCGCCAGGTGAAGCTGGATCGGAACGGATCGCGGACGAGGCTCTGCAGCACCGAGTACCGGTAGGTCTTGGTCCGGGCGACAGAGCGCGGATCGTAGCCGACGCGGACCCGCGCCGCGCGGACGACCGCGATCTCACTGGGCAGGTGTCGAGCGAGCGCGAGAGCCCAACCGCGTGGCGGAATGTCGAGCGTCGTATCGAAGGCGACGCACTGCGCGCGAGCATGAACGCCCGCGTCGGTGCGGCTGACGCCGCGCATCAGCGACGAGCCGGGGTCGAGGCAGCGCGCCGCGCCGTCGAGCTCGCCTGCGATGGTGCGCGCCGCGGGCTGCCGCGCGAAACCGGAGAACGGCCCGCCGTCGTAGGCCACGCCGAGCAGCACGCCGAACGAAGGCGCGGTCACTCAGTCCGCTGCCGCGTCGCCGGTGCTACCGCTGCTGCCACCGCTGCCGCTGCCGCCACCGCTACCGCCGCTGCCACCGCTACCGCCGCCGCCCGCAGGCGGGGAGGTCGAGGTCGTTGCCGTACCGGCCCTGGTCACGCAGCCCTCGGCGGCCGCCTGCTCCCGAGCTGCGATGTCGGACGGCGATGCGTCCAGCGCAGCGTAGAGCGGAAGCTCGGGGCAGTTTGGCGTCATGCCCTCGTCTTCGCCGCAGCCCCACGCCACCGCGAGGCCGACGATCATGCTCGCAGCGAGCGAAACCGGCCCTTGCCATTTGGGAGCGCGCATCACTTGCCTCCACCCTTCGGCACGAAGTTCATCGGAACTTGGGTGTCGACGCAACCCCCTTGGGGTGGGGGGAAGCTCGCAGACCGGAACAGCCCCACGACGCAGGACGCGACGCCGGGATCACCCAGGCCGTTGCTGGCGACGCCGGCGCTGCAGACCTGACCGGCAGGGCCCACCCGGACGCTCACGACCAACCTGCCTTGCAGCATCGCGTTCTGTCGCAGACCACGCTCGTAGCAGCCTCGGGCCGCCCCGGCCTTGCCCGCGAGGGCCGACTGCAGTGCCGCGGTGGCTGTGCCCTTGCACTCACCTGTACAGCCGCCACCGCCGCCACCGACGACCTTGGTCACGGGCTTCTTCCCGGCGTCCTCTTCTACGGGCGGAGGAGGCGGTGGGGGTGGGGGTGGCTGCTCGAAGACCACCGGTGTGGTCGCCGGCGGGGGTGGCGGCGCGGTGGGCTGCTGCGGCTGTTCGCCGCCGCGCATCTTCCAGAAGATCAATCCGCCCATCAGCAGCAGCATAGCGACCGCTGCGCCGATGAAGGCTCCGCTTCCCCCTTTTGGCGGGGGCGCCACCGACTGCGACATCACATCCTCGAAAACGTCAGCGCAATATAGTCCAGCCAGCGCGCCAGCGGCGACAAAATATCTCAGCCTTTTCCCGGCGTTGGAGCGCTGAACATGGAAACCGCGGTGTCACCCCATTCTCGCTCGTCGAAGAGCTCGAGGGGAAAGTCCTGGGGGATGGGCAGAGGAGCGCGCGATGCATGCTCGACCACCAGGCGGCCGCCGTCCGCGAGGTGGTGCGACGCCAAGCGTCGCAAGGTCAGCATGGCCCGCGCCATTTCCGCCCACGGGGGATCGGCCAAGATCGAGATCGAATGGGCCCAGGGCGCGCAGGCTCTCCAGCGCCCGCTCCACCGGTGCGACGATGACTGTGCTCACCGCGCCGAGCTCCAGCGCGTCGAGGTTCGAGCGCAGGACCAGGGCAGCTGGCCGCCGGGCCTCCACGAAGGCCGCGAAGCTCGCGCCCCGAGACAGCGCTTCGATCCCGAGGGCCCCGGTGCCCGCATAGAGATCGGCCGCTCGAAGCCCGGCGAGGTCGCCGAGGATTTGGAACAGGCTCTCGCGGACTCGGTCGGTCGTCGGGCGCGTGGCGTCACCCTTGGGCGCCCGCAGCGTGCGACCCCCCAGCCGCCCGCCGGTGACCCTCATGGGTCCGCTCAGAACGCGACGTTGACGCGCAGCTCGCCGCCCCGGGGTCCGAGACCGAGCATCGGCTGCACGCGGGGGGGCTTGGCGCTGGCGGCTTTGTCGTCGCCGCTGGCGAGCAAGTACACGCCGACTCCCGCGAGGACCGCGCCCACGGGCGTGAGGACCCAGAACAGGGTCTTGTCGCGCTTGTTGCGATCGCACACGTCGACGATGTCGCTCCGGCCGGTGGCCTCCGCGTACTTGCACGCGTCCTCACCCTCAGGGACGGCCGTCTTGCGATAGTCCTCGTACTCGGAGTCCTTGATCTGCCCCAGCGTCTGGACGCCGAAGTAGCTGCCAGTGAGCACCAGCGCGCCGCCCACCCCGATGCCAATGTAGCCGAGCATCTTGCCGGTTCCGCCGCTCTTCTTGTCCAACGTGGGGTCGTCGCCGGCCGGCTTGCCGTCGCTCGCGGGGGTCGGGTTCAGCGCGACCTCGGCGCTCGAGCCAGCGCGGACGGAGACGGTTCCAAGCGCGTCGTTGAAGCCCTCCGCCCGCACCATGATCTTGTGGTCACCGCTCGGCAGAGTCAGCTCGGTGCGGCCGTCGGTGACCACGCCGACCTCTTTGCCGTCCACGAAGATCTTGCCGTTGACGCTGCCGGCCGTGACCACCACAACGCCGGTTGCCTCGCCGGTCAGCTTCGCAAACGCGTCCGAGGCGATGGCCATCAGCGAGTCGTCGGAGGGATCGGTCAGATTGGCGGCGTACTTGATGTGAGCGTCCTTCTTCTGCTCGCCGTTTTCCCAGAGGCGGAGCACCGCGACGACGTCCTTCTTGCCGCTCTTGGCCAGGGTCCCCCAGATGTAGCGATTGGACCCGACCTTGGTGCCGATCTTCTTCTGGCAGCCCGAGTCGGGCGGGATAGGACAGCCGAGCGCGGCGGTCATCACCTCCAGGGAATAGTCGCCCTTCAGCAGCGACCAGCCCTCAGTCCGAGTGATCGCGCGCTTGAGCGCGATGGTCAGTGCCTGAGCCTGCTCGAAGGCGTCGTCGCTGCCGATGGCGAGCACCTGGACGTTCGATTTTGACTGAGCTGAGACAGAGAACGCCGTAAGCAACAGGCCGAGGGCCAAGAGCACGGCGGGAAGCGCGCGTCGCATCGAAGCGAAGGATACTACGTTTCTATCTTCGTCCACATCTGCCGACGCATCTTCTGTCTCCCCTTGTCTTTCTGGGTGATGATGCGCGCGGCGCCCCAGGCCGCGAGCAGCTGGCCCTCTTGCCCGAGAGCCGGCAGTACCGTCGAGCCGACCAGGTAGGAGCCCGGGACCGGGCCGCGAATGGGCTCCCCGCCGAGGTCGAGGTACCCCGCCGGCTCGACGCTCCACAGCCACTGCATGGGTTCGGCGCCGGCCGTCGTCCCCGACAGGTGGATGCGGTCCATCTCTCGGGCGGTGCCGCGGGTCTTGTCGAGAAGCGGAAGCCCGTCGTGAGGCGAATCCACCACCAAGACGTGTTGGTCCAAGAAGGGCAGGTGCTCGCGCAAGGTTGTCAGCACTGCCTCCCGCGCCTCGAGCACCGTGAGCGGACCGCGGACGGGCAATACCGTCTCGGCCACCAGCGTGGCCTCGTCGTCGGGACCGTCCAAGCGTTGGAGGTGCACCGACGGATGCCGCGGATCCGGGCGCGCTCCGGCGCGTCCCGTCAAGAATGCCTCGGCCCCCAGCGGATCGGGCAGCGCGCGCTTCTTGACTACCAAGCTGACCACGAAGCGCCCCGCGCTGGCCGTGAGCCTCGGCCAGTCGCGGCGTGCCCCCGGGCTGATGCCTTCGCCTCCCGAGAGATCAGCCACGGCTTCCCCCGAGAGATCCGTCACCACCGAGTCGGTGCCGGTGACTTCTTCCTCACCCTCTTCCAGCACTCCGGCGATCTTGCCTAGCCGGACCACGAGCGATGCGGCTCGATGCGACAGTCGGCACTCGCCGCCGTGGGCCTCGATTCGTTCGAGCAAGAACTCCTCGAGCTCATCCTCGCCGCCTTCGAGGCATTGGATGCCGCGTGTCCACGAGCCGTGCAGGCGGGCGAGCGCCAGGGGAGGCAGATAGTCGCCGCTCGCGAAGAGTCCGGTCGCGAACTGCGGAGGCAGGGTCACGATCTCGCGATATGGATGACCGACGGGAAACTTTGCCAGCAGATCGCTCTCTGCACCCCGAGTCAGCGGGAGCGTGCTGCCGCTGCGTCGGGTCTCGATGCGCTCCCAGAGGGTGCCCGGCGGCCAGACCGCATCCTTCTCGAAGACCGCGTCCACGGCCGCGTTCACTGGAGCGATGGTGGCGTACAGCTCGTCCACGAGCTGTCGCACCTCGGGGAACTCGCGATCGATCTCCCTCACGAAGAGCTCCATGTCCGGTGGAACCTCGATGTGACGTCCACCGCTCGACATGACGAACATGGGATCGAGGGGGCTCACCATTCGGCGAAATCGCTGGCTCTGCGCCAGCTCGTGCAGCAGCCGCACCCAGACGGGGCTCGAACCGAAGAGCAAGGTGAACGCCCGGCGCTTGAGGCGAAAGCGCTCGTATTCGTAGCTCGGGGGGCGCTGCCCCTGGCCCAGCAAGAGCACCCGGAAGTCGCGGCGCGCAAGCAGCGCCGCAGCCGAGAGCGCGCCCAGCGACCGGCCGAGCACGACCACGTCGAAATAGCGGGCCGTCACCCCGGCTCCTGACGCGCAGCGAGTCGTCGCAGAGCTTCCACCAGCAGCGAGTGCTCTTGCTCGAGGATCCGCGTCGTGAGCGTCGTGGCGGTGTCGGCGTCCAACACGGGCACCGCGCGCTGCGCGATGATGGGCCCGGTGTCCACGCCCTCGTCGACGAAGTGCACGGTGCACCCCGTGACCTTGACGCCGTGAGCCAACGCCTGTGCCTGGGCGCGCACGCCCGGGAAGGAGGGCAACAGCGAGGGGTGGATGTTGACCACCCGCCCGGGAAACGCGCGCAAGAAGCCAGGGGTGAGCACCCGCATGAATCCGGCCAGCACCACCAACCGGGCGCCGGCCCCTTGGAGCGCGCTCACCAGTTCGTGATCGAAGTCCTCGCGAGTGCCGAAGTCTTGGTGCCGAATCACCAAGCTGGGCACGCCCGCACGCTCGGCGCGTTCCAGGGCCAGCACGCCGGGCTTGTTGGAGACCACGATGCGTACGCGCGCATCGAGCTCGCCGCCCGCGACCGCGTCCAGGATGGCCTGCAGGTTCGTCCCGCTGCCGGAGACCAGCACGCCGAGTTCGAGCACCGCCGTCAGTCCTCCACGACGTCGACGCGGGCCTCCGCGCCGGCGGTCGTCGCCACGATTTCGCCCATGACCCACCCGCGATCGCCCGCGGCTGTCAGCGCTGTGAGGGAGGCATCGACGTCCGCGGCTGCGACCACCGCGATCAGCCCGACCCCGAGGTTGAAGGTTCTTCGCATCTCGGCTTCGGTGACCGGGCCGCCCCGCGCGATGACGTCGAACACCGCGGGCCGCGCGTGGGACAGCCGAAGCACGGCCGCGGTGCCTGCGGGCATCACCCGCGGCAGGTTGCCCTCGATGCCGCCGCCGGTCACGTGACACAACGCGTGCAGGCCCTGGCCGAGCGCCTTCCCGAGTCCGAGGCAGGCCTGCGCGTAGATCTTGGTCGGCGTGAGCAGCGTGTCGCCCACGCTGCGCTCCAGCCCCGGGACCCTTGCGTCGAGCCCGAGCTTCATTTCGATCTCGAGCACGCGCCGCGCCAACGAGTAACCGTTCGAGTGCAGGCCGCTCGAGGCCACGCCGATCACTCGGTCGCCGACCTGCACGCGTGCCGGTCCGAGCAGCGCTTTGCGCGAGACCACGCCCACGCAGAAGCCCGCCAGATCGTACTCGCCCTCGGGGTACATGCCGGGCAGTTCGGCGGTCTCGCCGCCGATCAGCGCGCAGCCCGCCTGCCGACAACCGTCTGCGATGCCGGCGATGACGCGTTCCGCCACCGCCACGTCGAGCTTTCCGCAGGCAAAGTAGTCGAGGAAAAACAGCGGGCGTGCTCCCGTGGTCAGCACGTCGTTGGCGCACATGGCCACCAAATCGATACCAATGGTGTCGTGTTTGCCCGTCGCGAAGGCCACCTTCAGCTTGGTGCCCACGCCGTCGGTCCCGCTGACCAAGAGCGGATCGTCGATGCCCGCGGGCAGCGCGCACAGCCCAGCGAAACCCCCCACTCCGTCGACGACCTCGGCGATGCGCGTGCTGCGAGCCAGAGGCTTGATACGCTCGACGAGCTCGTCGCCCGCGTCGATGTCCACACCAGCGTCGCGGTAGGTGACGGCCATGCCGGCCTCATACACGGGATCGATCCTGGGGGGGAGGATCAGCCTTCGGCCGGGCGCAGCAAGCGGGCCAAACCCCAGACATTGAAGGCCGCGAACCCCACGAACAGCGCGATCAGACCCAGCGCCCAGCGCGTGGTGGTCGGAGCCTCGCCGTCGATCAAGAGCCAGGCGCCGTCGGGAACCTTGCCGGCGCTGGCGCGCGCCGCCGCCTCGGTCAGGCCGTCATAGCGAATGCCAGCCTGCGAGAAGGGAATCATGCGACCCACGAAGGACGTGGGAGGAACGAAGCGCGGTCCCTCCATGCCGGAGGGAACCCTGACCTGGACCCAGACGCGATCGTTGCCGGCGATGGGCGCGAGGCGATAGCTGTCTTGCTCGAGAGGGCGATCGTAGCGAACGGCGCGGGTAGAACCCAGGAGCGCATCGCCCTGCACCCAAGTGTTTGCGAGCTCCGGCCGCGGCTCGAGCTCCGTGAGGTTGCCCAGCGACGACGGGGCGCTCTTCGAGAGCGCGTAGCTCGCCTCGCCGCGGATCGAGTAGGCCATTGCGACCGCCACCACCGCCGTCACGCACATGGTGCACAGCGTCAGCGTCCGGCCCGGGCGCCGCGGCGCTGGCAACGCCTCGAGCTCCGGGTCGGGCTCGGCGTGGAGCAGCAGGGGCATCTCGGCGACGGGGCGGCGGGACATGGCAGAATCGGACAGCCCGGGCGGGCTTTGGTTCCTCGGGGCCGGGCCCGGGGGCCCGACTCCTCCGATATACCGCGGATTTGCCCGGCGTGCGCGGGCCTGGACGTCGCGCCTGTTTTCCGCCCCCGGGATTTCCGGCTAGGCTGGGCGCCCGAGCCACTTTTCCCGGGCTCGCGCCGTTATCATGGCTGTTCCGAAGAAGATCATCTGCCCGTCCTGCGGCTTCAAAAACAGCGCTCCGCTGCCCAACAATCGTTGTGTCTCGTGCGGCGCGAAAATCGAAGACATGAAGCGCGTGATGTCGCGCCAGGAAGAGCTGGAGCGACGCTATCAGCAGGAGGGCTTCAGTCTCCTCTGGTTCAGCATCGCGCTGGTGATCCAGGGCGTGCTCACCGCGGCCATCGTGATGGGGCTGCCCATGGTGGTGCCCGCCTTCGACTTCGAGGGTTCGGCGGGCATGCTGATCGCGATCCCGGTCTGGTTCGTCGGTGGCCTCTTGATCGGTCTGATCTCGCCCGGCCGCACCTTCATCGAGCCGGTGGTCGCGGCCTTCTTGGTGGCCATCCCGACGGCGTTCCTGCTGCTGCGCAGTCAGACCGTGAAGACCATGCCGTGGTGGATGTACGTGCTGATGAGCGCCCTCGGTGTGTTCTTCACGCTGATCGGATCCTACCTGGGCGAACGCGTGCAGATGGGGCCCGCGCCCAAGGTGGCGGACTGAGAACGGGACTCCTGGTCGCGACGCTGGTCGTGGCTTGCCAAAGTGGCCCCGACGCCGGGGCGCGCGCCGAAGCCGAACGCGTCGTCATCGCCGTGCGCGCGCTGCGCGAGGCGGACAACGCCGACAAACCCGCCCGCCTGGCGGCGCTGCGCGTGGCGGCAGCGGCGGAGCCCGAGGTCGTCGAGCTGAAGAACGAGTGTGTCTCTGCCTACGAACTCTACACCAAGGGGCTCGACGCGGTGCGCGCGGTGAAGAAGTCCCTCGGCGAAGACGGCGGCGCGAGTGACGCAAGACGCGCCGCAGAGCTCCTGGTGGGAGCGGAGCGCGACGTCGCGGCGGGCAAGCAGCGCGCGACTCGCTGCGCCGAGTTCGAAGGCCGCGTGGTCTCCAAGTTCAAGATCCGCTGAACGCGACGCCGCGTTGCGGTCCACGCTCCTGCGCCCCATGCTTGGGGCATGCGCCCGCCGCCACGTCGGATCGCGCTCAGCGTCGCGCTCACCGTCGGGCTGGGCGCCGCGGTTTGGGTCTTTGCGCCCAGGGCCGGTCCGTCGCGTCCCGCGCTCGCGGCGGAGCCGGGCACGATGGCGTCGGAGCCGCCCGCGAGCACTCGCCGACGGGGCGGGCTCGACGTCACCTTCTTGGTCGCGGCGGACACCCACGTCGGCTTCGCGGCCAAGGAGCACGGCGCAAACGGCGCCCTGCGCGATCCCGTGAACGAGCCCGCGGACAGCGATCGGCTCAACGCGCGACAGATCGACGACATGAACTCCATGCCCGGCAAGGCGTTCCCTCCGGAGATTGGCGGCGCGGTCGGAACGCCGCGCGGCGTGCTCATCGCCGGCGATCTGACCGAAGACGGCGTGCCGTGGCAGTGGAGGCACTTCGTCGCCTGGTACGGCCACAAGGGCGGCGATGGTCGCCTGCGTTTTCCGGTCTTCGAGGGGCACGGCAACCACGACAAGCACCACAGTTGGCACACGCTGGATCGAATCCGCGAGCGGCACGGCGGTACGCGCTACGCCTTCGATTGGGACGACTTGCGCGTGATCTGTCTGGGTGAGGCCCCGGACGGAGACGGTCTGGCCTCGCTCGAAAAGGATCTCGCGAGCGTCGGAAAGGATCGCCCGGTGGTGATCTACTTGCACTTCGCGTTGCGCGGCCCCTACTCGACCAACAACTGGTTCGGCGACGCGCGCTACCGCGCGGATCTGGCCCGGGTGCTCTTTGGCTACAACGTGGTCGCGATCTTTCACGGCCACTACCACGCGTCCGGGCGCTATCAGTGGGAGGGCATCGACGTGTACAACGTCGGATCCACCAAGCACAATCAGTGGAGCTTTGGCGTCGTGCGCGTCAGCGACACACGCCTGTCCTTCGCGTCGTGGCACTGGGGCAAACGCGAGTGGGAGTTCTGGCACGACAAGCCCATCAACGGGGATCGTGGCGGCGAGAAGGCGGGCGGTCCGCGCAGCGATCGGGGGGAGTATTTGAAGTAGCCACCGGGTGGTGGCTGGCGATCGCCGCCGGTGCCTGGAGCGCCCGCCGGCGCTCGCGACTCACGGCTGCGGCGGCGGCAAGGTCGGCAGCTTGGGCTGACGGAGCAGCCCGGGCGCGAGGCGGAGCAGCGGCTTGAGACTGCCCGCGGGCGCGGCGCCGGAAGCCGGCGGCGCCGGAGGCGGCGGAGCGAGCACGGGGGCGGCCGTCGGCGCACCGAAGGGCAGCGGCGGCACGAAGGCCTTGTCGGCGAACATCACGCGACCGAAGCGCGACGCCCGGTGGAAGTTGCCTTGGCCCAAGATCGGGCTCCACGCGACGCCGTTGTTCTCCTGCATCGCGTAGAAGTTCATGCGCCAGATGTCGCCGGTCTTGGGCGGTGCGCTCTTGGCCTTGCCGAAGCTCTTCCAGGGGATCGAAAGCTCGATCACGTAGCCGTCGTCCTTGTCGCCGGGCTTGTCGAGGGTGCCATTGACCGTGATCCCGCTCTTCAGCTTGGCTTCCCAGTCCTGATGCCCGAAGGACGCGCTTCGTGATACCCGAAGGGGTGGGCCGTCGGGATCCTTCTTCGGCGAGTTGTACTCGTCGAAGTGCGAGTCGAAGACCAGGCCCTCGGGGTTCACCTGGATCTCGTAGTAGTCCTTGTTGTCGCCGTCCCCGTCGGGGTCGACCATGATCTCGACGGTGTCTTGGGTCCAGAGGTGCGGGTCCTTCTTCTTCTTGTCGAAGCCGCTGACGATGTCTGGATCCTTCACCTCGAAGCCGAGGTAGACGTTTTGGTCGTCCCAGAGCAGCTTGACGCTGCCGCTCACCGGGAAGCCAGCGCTCGGGCGACCGTTGCTGACGTCGACGAAGGGGCCGGTGCTCGGCGCCGCGGCCCAGGCCGGCTCGTCGAGCTTGCCGTTGACCTCGATCTTCACGCCCTTGTCGAGTTTGTCGACGCGCAGCGTGGGCACCCGGGTGCTGGGTTCGGGACCGACCGGCTTTGCCGGGCCCCCCGTCGAGATGTTGGCCACGATGCCGCGGTTCTCGCGGTCGGCCGGGCCGCCCACGATCTTCATGCGATCGCTATCGCGCCAGAGGCCGGTCGTGAACTGGATCTTGTCGGTCTTCACCGTGTTCGGGATGGTGAAATCCTGCTCGTCGACGTAGATCTTGCCGGGTTCCCACTGGCTGGGCCCGAGCACCTGCTTGTCGCCCTTCCACTCGCGCAACGGGCCGACGTTGTCGATGTTGAGGATGCGCTCGCCGGAGCCGTCGAGCACGTGGGTGAAGAGGTTCCAGCCGGCGTCGACTTTCTTGTCGGCGCGCCAGTACATCGTGATCTTCACCTGGGTGCCCGGGCGGGCCACTCCCTCGGGCGAGACCTTGGCTCCGACCAGCGTGACCTTGCCGTCGAAGTTGATGTTCAGCTTTGCCGGAACGTCGTCCGGGACCTTGTCGATGACCTGGGCCTTCAGGCGTTCTTTGTCCTGGGCGCTGGTGTCGGTGGAGCCGCCCACACAGCCCGCGAGCAGCAAGGCAACGATGGATGCGAGGGTCGATCGCGAAGGGCGCATGCGCTGTCTCCCGTTCAAGATTTCTGCTGCGGCCGGTCGGCGCGCTTGGCTCGGGGCGTCGGCACGACTCCGGTCCGAACGTTGGTGATGATGGCGCGGCGCTCGCGATCGGCGCTCCCGCTGATCACGTCGAGGCGGGTCTGGCCCTTCCAGACACCGACCACGATGCTCACCTCCGGCGCCGTGAGATCGCGTGGCATGGCGATGTCCTGCACGTCCACGTAGATCTTGCCCGGTCGCCAAGCGCTGGGCGGCAGGGCTTGGGACGCGCCGGGGCCGTTGCGCGTGCGCAGCGGGCCCAGGTCGTCCAGCGCCACACCGTTCACGTTCGAGTCCTTGCGCACGCCGCCGGGAGCGACCAGGTGGGTGAACAGGCTCCAGCCCTTGCCGAGCTGTCCCGTGGTCTTCCAGTAGAGGGTGAGCCTCATCTGTTGGCCGGGGCCCACGACGCCCTTGGGCTCGAGATCCCAGCCGATGATCTGCACGCGACCTTCGAAATCGATGAAGGTGGGGTTCTTCAGATCGCCCGGCACCTCGTCGAGCACGTACTGCGCGAGGTTGGTGTCGATGCTCGCCGGATCCTGCTCTGGAGACGCCTTGGCACAGCCCAGCGCCAAGAGCGGAACGGCGGCCCAAAGACCCAGTCGCGACAGAGTCATCACTTCTTTCCCTTGTTCTTCTTGCGCGCCGCGCGCTCGCGCTTGCGGTCCGACTTCTTCGCGTTCTTCTCGGTCTTGCTCAGCTGACGCATCTTCGGCGCCTCGGGCATTCCCATACCGGGCATTCCCATACCGGGCATTCCCATGCCGGGCATTCCCATGCCGGGCATTCCAGGGAAACCCATACCGGGCATTCCCATGCCGGGCATTCCGGGCATGCCGCCGCCCTTCATCGCCTTCTTGAGCTGGCGCGCGGCGGCGATGTTCTTCATGCCAGGGATGCGGCCGAGCATGCCCATGTCGCCCATGCCGCCCATGCCGCCCATCATCTGCTTCATGAACAGGAACTTCTGGATCAGCTCGGTGACGCCTTGCTCCGGTTGGGCAGACCCTTTGGCGATGCGCTTCACGCGGCTGGGCTCGCGGATCAGCGTGTGCGGATCCTTGCGCTCCTGAGGCGTCATCGACTGGATCATCGCCTCGATGCGGATCAGCTCCTTGTCGTCCAGGTTGGTCCCCGGCGGGATCATGCCGCCCATGCCCGGGATCTTCTCGACCAGATCCTTGAGCGAGCCCATCTGCTGGATCATCCGAACCTGGTTCAGGAAGTCCTCGAGGGTGAACTCGCCCTGCATCATGCGCAGGGCGTCTTCTTCGGCCTTCTTCTGATCGACGACCTCCTCGAAGTCCTGGATCAGGCCGACCACGTCGCCCATGCCGAGCACGCGGCTCGCCATGCCTTCGGCGCGGAAGGGCTCGAGTTTGTCCAGGGTCTCGCCGACGCCGGTGAAGACGATGGGCGCGCCGGTGACCTCGCGCACGCTGAGCGCAGCGCCGCCGCGAGCGTCGCCGTCGAGCTTGGTCAGCACGACGCCGGTGATGCCGAGCCGCTCGTTGAAGCTCTTGGCGGTCTGCACCGCGTCCTGGCCGATCATCGCGTCGATGACCAGGAAGATGTTCTGCGGGCCGACCGCGCTCTTGATGTCGGCGAGCTCCTCCATCAGCGGCTCGTCGATGGCGAGGCGGCCGGCGGTGTCGTAGATGATGACGTCGCGGCCGAGCTTCTTCGCCTCGGCCTCGGCCTGGCGGCAGATCTCGAGGGGCGTCTCGCCTGCGATGTTGAAGACCGGCACGCCGAGCTGATCGCCGAGCACCTTGAGCTGCTCGACGGCGGCGGGGCGCTGCATGTCGGCCGCCACCAGCAGCGGCTTCTTGTCGTTGCTTGTCGAACCAGCGGGCGAGCTTGGCGGCGGTGGTGGTCTTGCCGGAGCCCTGGAGGCCGACCATCATCACCGCGGTGCGACCCTTGTCCGACCAGATGACGGGCTCGTCGGCGCTGCCCATCATCTCGATCAGCTCGTCGTGGCAGATCTTGACGAACTGCTCTTCGGCGCCGACCTTGTGGGTCTCGCCGCCGTGTTTGACCCGCGTCTGCACGGTCTGGCCGACGGCCTTCTGCTCGACGCGCGCGAGGAAGCGCTTCACGACGCCGATTTCGACGTCCGCCTCCAGCAGCGACAGGCGCACCTCGGCAAGCGCGGGTTTGATGTTGTTCTCGCTCAGCTCGGCGAGCCCAGCGAGACGGTTCTTGGCCTCTCGGAAGCCTTTGGTCAGTGCTTCGAACACGGTGGAGAGTTGCGTCTTAGCACAGCTCGGCCGGGGCTCGGAGAGGCGGAAATCGCGAGAATTCCCCGGCCACGGCCGAGGTTCTGGTATTGGGGAACTCGGGCGCTCGGATGACTCACCGCTTCCCGACCATTCTCAGACGCCTCGGCGAGCTTCAGACCCGGCGCCCCTGGCTGTTCATCGCGATCGCCCTGCTGAGCCTCGTGCCGGCGGCGTGGTCCGCGAAGGGCCTGGGCTTCAAGGCCGACTTCGCCGAGCTCTTGCCCGACAACAAACCCAGCGTGATCGAGATGCATCGGGTCTCGAAGCGGCTGGCCGGGGCGTCGACGCTGTCCATCGTCGCCGAGGTTCCGAAATCGAACCCTGAAGCCCTGAAGCGCTTCGTCGACCAGGTCGTGCCGCGCCTCAAGGCCATCGGCCCCGATCGCGTCGGCGCCGTGGACTTCGGCGTGCAAGACGCCCAGGCCTTCTTCGAGAAGAACAAACTCTTCTACGCCCAGTACGACGACTTGAAGAAGGCCCACGACGAGGTCGTCGAGCGCTACGACTACGAGATCGCGAAGAAGCAAGGCACGCTCCTCGACGAAGACGAGAGCGAGGCGCCGCCGCCGCTGACCGCGGATGACATCGAGCGCCGGCTGACTCCGAAGAAGAAGGAGGCCGCGCCGTCCAGGGACAGCCCGCCGCACCCCGACGGCTACTACATGAACGCCGAGGGCACCCACGTCGCGGTGCTGGTGCGCACCCCGGTGTCGGGCAAGCAGGCGACGGCCGAGCTCAAGGCCGCGGTCGCCCAGGTGGTGGCCGAGACGAACCCGACCGGCCTCGATCCGACCATGGAGGTCCGCTACACCGGCGACATCATCACCGGCGGCGAGGAGTACGACGCCATCATCAATGACCTGAGTCACGTCGGCGTTTGGGGCGTCGGCGGGGTGTTGGTCAGCGTGCTCCTGTTCTTCCTGCGGCTCCGCACCGTGATGGTCATCGGCTCGGTGGTGCTGGTGGCCCTGGCTTGGACCTTCGGGCTCACGCGCTTCACCATCGGCTACCTGAACAGCTCGACGGGCTTTCTGGTCAGCATCATCGCGGGCAACGGCATCAACTACAGCATCATGTACATGGCGCGCTACATCGAGGCGCGCCGGGATCAGGGCATGGACGTGCCCGAGGCCACCCAGGCCGCGCTGCGCGACTCGTGGGTGCCGACGCTCTCGGCGGCGGCGACGGCCTGTCTCGCCTACGGCTCGCTGATCGTCACGGATTTTCGCGGCTTCAAGCACTTCGGGATCATCGGCGGCTACGGCATGCTCCTGTGCTGGGTCGTCACCTACCTGTTCATGCCCGCCGTGATCGCCGCCAGCGAGGGCGTCAAGCCGATGTTCAAGCCGGCCGAGGTGACCAAGGGGCCCAGCAAGGTCCGTGGTTACTACGGCGTGGCCTTCGCCAAGCTCTCCCGGCTCGCGCCCCGCACGCTCAGCCTGATCGGCGTCGCCTTGGGCATCGCCTCGGTGGCGCTCGCCGCGCTCTACCTGGCCCGCGATCCCATGGAGTACGACATGGCGAACGTGCGCAACGTCCGCAAGGACCGCACCGCCGCCGGTGAGCTCTCCAAGAAGGTGGACCGCGTGGTTGGGCGCCTGGGCCAAGACGGCATGGCCGTCATGACCTCGCGCGTCGACCAGGTGCCGCTGCTCAAGGCCGAGCTCGACAAGCGCCTGGCGGCCGCCCCGGAAAAGAGAAGCCCTTCGAGAAGGTCGTCACCATCTTCTCGATCTTGCCCGATCGACAGGCCGAGAAGCTCCCACTGATCGAGACCATCCGGGACCGCCTCGAGCGCGCGCGCAAGCGTGACGTGATCAACGACGCGGACTGGGAGCGCCTCCAGAAGCACATGCCGAAGGGCGAGATCCGACCCATCGGCATCGCCGACCTGCCCGAGCAGGTCGCACGATCGTTCACCGAGAAGGACGGCACCCGCGGCAACATCGTGTTCATCGTGCCCAAGAGTGGCGAGAGCGTCTGGGACGCGAAGTACCTCCTGCGTTGGGCCGACAGCTTCCGGGAGATCCCGCTGCCGACCGGCGAGGTGATCCAGGGATCCGGGCGAGCGGTGATCTTCGCCGACATGATCAAGACCGTGGGCGAGGACGCTCCCAAGGCCATCTCCGTCTCGGCCATCGGTTCGGTGATCGTGATCCTGATCGCCTTCGGCTTTCAGCGCGCGGCCTTCGGCGTCTTCTTGCCCTGGCTGCTCGGCGTCGCGGGCCTGCTCGCGTTCATGTTCTTGAAAGACATCAAGCTCAACTTCCTGAACTTCGTCACGCTGCCCATCACCATCGGCATCGCCGCGGAGTACGCCCACAACCTGATGCAGCGCTACCGCGCCGAGGGGCCCGACAAGCTCTACAGCGTCGTCACGGAGACGGGTGGCGCCGTCGTGCTCTGTTCGCTGACCACCACCATCGGCTACCTCGCGCTGATGCTGTCCATCAACCGCGGCATCGTGAGCTTCGGCCTCGCCGCGGCGGTGGGAGAGGTGATCTGCGTGCTGGCCGCAGTGCTGTTCTTGCCGGCGTTTTTGTTCGCGATGCGGCGGCGGGCGGCGGCGCGAGATCCCTAGAGCTCGGGTTCGCGCCGGCGGCGTCCCGCGAAGGTGTCTGCTTGATCGGCGTTCGCGCGCCAACGGGCATTGATGCGCGTCGCGGCCAGCGCCGCGCGCTTCGAGATGAAGACCTTCACGCGCCAGCCAAGAGACGAATTCCGAACTGTCGCGCGTCTTCGAACTCACCCTGCTCGAAATCCTTCTCAGCTTCGTCGATGGCGTGCTCCAGCTCGGCACGTTCATCGTCACTCATTTCGCCGACGATTGGAAAGACCAGCAGCTCGGCGCCGTCTGCAAGCTCGACCGGCTCGTCGAGCACGATTTGCCCGTTCACGACGTGGGCCTTGAGGGCGTCCATGGCCAAGAAGATAGCACCGCTACGCTCGAGACCCAGCCCCTCCGTGTAAGCGCGACCCGCGCCCGGACGTTCTCGGGCCGTCATGCGCATTCATTCGCTTCTGCTCGCCCTCGCTTCCGTCTCGACGGCCCCGATAGCTCTGGCCTCCCCCCCCAACGCTCCTCCCGACGAAGACATTGGGACCCGGCCCGCGCGGTCAGAGTCCCCCGCGGCCCAAGAACTGGTGAGCGCCGACGGCGACCTCGTCGAACACCCTCCACAGCTCGGCCACGAGCGGCGCCCCGGATCGCCGCCCCAGGTGGCGACGACTCCGCCCGGCGACTGGTACCTGCTGCACGCCGGCGTGCGTCCGCACCTGGGCACCTTCGGTGGCGTCGCGGCCTTCGCCCTCGCCCACGAGCGCATCGAGCGCTTCTACGGCGGGCTGTCGCTGTCGCTGATCCGCAACGACGCGGGCTCGCACTACGGAGGCTTGCAGCTGGCCCTGGGCCGCAACCTCTCCCACGAGTTCGGCGGCATCGCGCAGATCGGCCTCGGCGAGAACCGCGCCAAGAGCTTCACTGGCGTGGGTCAGATCGCCCTCGGCTACAACCGCACGCTCGAGACCGCCGCGCTGCTGCAGTTTGCGGGTTACAACCGCGCCAAGGAGTTCCACGGCGCGCTGCAGCTCGGTGGCTACAACCGCACCGATCGCGCCTTCGGCGGCCTGATGCAGCTCGGCGCCTTCAACCACTCGCGGGGGGACTTCACGGGCTTCGCGCAGATCGGAGCGTTCAACGCCCAAGGCGAGGACCTCTTCGGTGACGAGCAGGACGACGCGCGCTTCGCCGGCATCGCGCAAGCGGGCGTGGTCAACAGCGCGGGCAAGTTCCGCGGCGTCGCGCAGCTGGGCGCTGCGAGCTACAGCCACGACTTTGCGGGCGGTCTGCAGATCGGCGTGCTGGCAGCTGGCGCCGAGGAATTCCGAGGACTCGCTCAGATCGGCGTGCTCACCGTGAGCGAGCGCTCCTACGGCGCGCAGATCGGCGCCGGCGCTCTGGCGTTCGAGGGCCACCGCGGCCTGCAGCTCGGCGTCGCGGCCAACTACGCCAAGTCGATCCACGGCGCCCAGATCGGCCTGGCCAACATCGCGGAAGAAGCCAAGGGCGTGCAGATCGGCCTGTTCAACCACGCCAAGCGCCTGCGCGGCGTGCAGATCGGACTCGTCAACCATGCCGAGGACGGCGTGTTGCCTTGGACCGCGATCATCAACATGGGATTCGGGGACGAACCCGAACAGAATCACGGGGACGACTACGCCAAGCGCCGGGGCGTGCCGAAGCAGCTTTGAGGGGAGGGGACGGCGTCGCTTGCTCCGCGGCTCGGGTGCGGTGGATAATCAGCGTCGATGCGACCTCTGTCCTTGGCTCTCGCTCTCTCGCTGTTCGGGTGCAGTTCGATCCTTGGGCTCGATGACTTCAAGGACAGTCCGGCGACCGGTGGGAGCGCGGGTGGTGGCGGCACGGGCGGCAGCGGTGGCACGACCGGCGGCAGCGGTGGCACGACCGGCGGCACCGGAGGCACGACCGGCGGCAGCGGTGGAACGACCGGCGGCAGCGGTGGCACGACCGGCGGCACCGGAGGAACGACCGGCGGCACCGGAGGAACGACCGGCGGCACCGGAGGAACGACCGGCGGCACCGGAGGAACGACCGGCGGCACCGGAGGAACGACCGGCGGCACCGGAGGAACGACCGGCGGCACCGGAGGCACGGCCGGAGCGACCCCGTGGAGCTGCTCGAAGGGCCCGATAGTGAACCTGATCACGCCGGCCGACTTTGCGACCTACCAGGTCGAGGCGAACACCCTCGTGGCCATCGCGGGCGTCGGGTTCGGACACGTAGGCATCTCGGCCAGCTCTGCCGACTTCCAGTTCTTGGTCCGCAGCGTGCGCAACAACCTGACCACACCGATCGGCAACTTGGCCAAGTACACGGATGCCGAGCCGGTGAAGTACCTGAGCGGCAACCTCCCGGACGCAACCCAGGTCGTGTTCTGGGGCACTCGCGGCGCAACACTTTCGCGCCTCCAATTCGACCTGAACGCTAGTGGCGTCATCCCGGCGCCGTCACCTCACACAGCAATTCAGCTCCCCACGGAATGCTCAGGCGGAACGGTGACTGCCGCAGCGTACTCGATCGAGCCCGGCTCGGGCGGCAGGCCGGTATTCACCTGTAAGAAGTCGGGATCGCCGCTGTACCTGTTCGCGACCCTTGGGACCATCGTGACCGAGCTAGCTCAAACGAGCGCGGGCGATATCGATCGGATCACGCCGGTGGTGTACGCCGTTGCGAACAACGTCCACTTCATCGGGTTCAAGAGCGGCCACTTCCGTTTCGGTTCGACGGCGCTCGAACTTGCGCAGGAGCAGCAGCTGAAGGTGTCCTCGGGCTCCTCGATGCATTTGTTCGCGGTGCCCCGAGCGAATGCATCGGATGGAATCGCGCTCGCGGTCACCGGCACCCAATCATCGGGGGCGAGTACCATCTACGCGGGGGCCGTCCAGACGAGCGGCTACGGGAATCTCATCAAGAGCCCGCCGACCGGGCTCGCTGCCGTCGGCACCAAGTCCAACGCGCCGAACTTCGGCATGTTTCATCGCAGGGTGGTCGATGGAGACAGCATCGTGGCGGCGCGCACGGATGGCGCAGGGGCGGTGTACCTGACCCATTCAACGCGCGAGGGGACGATCAACCTGTTCGACACGGTGGTGTACCAAGCCACGGCAAACGACGAGGTGCTGAACGCGGTGGCCGTGCAAGTCGGCGCCTACGACGCCGTGGCCTGGGTCCAGAAGAGTGGCGCCCAGACCAGCGTGAGAGCGCTGCTGCTGACCTGCGGTCCTTGACGTAAAGCGAGCCGACTCAGAACGCTCCGCCGAGGGCGAAGCCGCCGCCCGATGGTGAGACGATGGGGATGAAGCGCGCTTGCCGTGGCGCAGCGGCCCGAGCCTTGCTCGCCGCAGAGCCGCCGCTGGTCAAGATCAAGACGACGCCTACGCCGACCGCCGCGAGCCCCGCGCCCACTCCGATGGTGGAGATCAGGGCCTTGCCCTCGGCGGCATCGATTTCATCGCGGCCCTCCGCCGTGCACTTCTTGTCCGGGCACAGCGCCGGGTCGTCTTTTGCGTCGCTGGCCTGCTGGCTCGCGAGGTACCCAAACACACCACCCACGACCAGCGCCGCACCACCGACGCCGGTCAGCACGTAGCCCAGGGTCGGTGAGCTCTTGCCGGTGTCGGCCGTCACGTCGCCGCCCGCGGGGGTGGGCGAAGCCGCGGGCGCGGGCGCTGCGCCATCGATTGGTGCGAGCGCGGGCGCGGCGGCGCCCGACTCCACGAGCGAGGGGATCGCTATCGAAGCGTTGTCGTTGGCCTTGCCAACCGTGACCTTGCCCTTCCAGGTCTCATGGCCAGGCGCGCTGGCCTCGACTTCCACCTCTCCGGGATCGACCGGAGCGGCGACACCCAGCGACTCGCTCGAGAGCGTCGTGCCGCCACGGCGCACGATCAGCCCGGGGATCTCCCCCGGAGGCGCGTTGACCGTGAGGCGCGAGAGCTTGCCCTCGAGCTCGCTTGCGCGCTCTGACGCGAGCTTCTCCTGCTCAGCACGATTCATGTTTCGGGCGAGGGACTCCGCCTCTTTGTACGCGGCCCACGCCGTCGCGGTCTTGCCCTGCGCTTCATTGCACTTGCCGAGGTTGATCAGCGTGCCCGGCGACGGATCCTGGCGCTGACTCGCCGCGAACTTGCCGCAGGCGTCGGCAGGCTTGCCGGCGTCGAGCAGCTTGCGGCCTTCCTGGAACAGCGACTCCGCCAGCGCCTTGTCACCGGCTCGGGCCATGCAAGGCGCGAGTAGGAAGAGGGCGGACAGACCTGCGGCGGCGAATCGGCTCTTCAGGATCATTTCAGCGCATGCCTTCGACGTTGGTGGGGGGCTTGGTGGCCGTCGGGGTGGGTGGAACTTCCGGCTTTGGCTGTGGCTTGACTGCGACCGTTGGCGGCTTGTTGGCCACGGCGATCTTGGGCGTTGTCGGGTGCTCGACCTTTGGCGTCACCGCGGCGGACGGCGCGGGTCCTGGCACGGGCTCGGCAGAGGCTTCCGGGGTCGAGGCGGGAGCAGCGACGCTCGTCGACATCGATGGCGCGGGCTGCTCGGCGCTCTCACTTGCGGCAGGTGCCTCCACGTGCACGGCGCGACCCTTTGCGAAGACCAATGCCCCCACACCGAGGGCCGCGAACGCGACAATGCCCCCGAGGACGGCGACGATCGGCACCACGCTGGACTTCCGAGGGATGACTGCGCCGGTGATCGCCGAGTTCATGTGGGTGCTACCCGTGCTGCTGCCGGTGGCGGTCGTTTGGGCAGCCACCGCTCCGCGAACGTCGGTGATGCTGCCGCGCCCCGGTGGCACCCCGTGCGCCGCGATCAGCCCGCCCGCACGCGCGATGCGCTCGATGATGGGCTGCGCCCGCGGCGGGGCCCAGGGCGCGAGCGCGACGACGAGCTCGGCCACCGTTTGGTAGCGCGCGTCGGGATCCCGGGCGTAGGCTTTGGCGAGCGCTTGCACGAAATCTGGCGGCAGATCAGGCCTCACCTCGAGCAGCGGCGTGGGCGTGCCGGTGGCAACCTCGACGCACAGCGCCGCGAAGCTCTCGGCAAGGAACGGCTGCCTTCCGGAGAGCAGCTCGTAAAGCGTGACGCCGAGCGCGTAGATGTCGGTGCGCCGGTCTACCGATTTTGACTGGCGGATCTGCTCAGGCGACATGTAGAGGGCCGAGCCCATGGTCGCGCTCGTCCGCGTCAGGTTGTCGACCCCGCCGGCGTCGCCGAGCACCTTGGAGACGCCGAAGTCCAACACCTTGACGAAGGGCGTGCCGTCCGCGTGGCGACTGACGAACAAATTTGCCGGCTTGATGTCCCGGTGCACGATGCCTTGCGCGTGGGCATCGGCCAGGGCGTCACAGGCCTGTACGATGTAGTCGACGCCCTCCGTGAGCGGGAGCAGGAGCCCGGCCGCGACCGAGTGGGAGGCGTCGGCGCCCTCCAGGTACTCCATCACCATGTAGGGCGCGCCGTTTTCCAGGGTTCCTACATCGGAAACCCGCGCCACGTGCGGGCTCTTGATCTTCACCGCGGCGCGCGCTTCACGTAGAAAGCGCGCAGCCGCGTCCGGATTCGCGCTGTACTCGGGCAACAAAAACTTCAGCGCGACTCGGTCGTCGAGCTGCGTGTGGCGCGCCTCGACGACGACGCCCATGCCTCCCTGTCCGAGCAGGCGCTCGACGCGGTACTTCCCAGCGAGGACAGCGCCCGCGACGATGTCAGACTCGGCTTTGACGACGGACACCCACCAGCTCCCGGCTGCATGATGGCTCCGGCCGTCGGCGCCGGGCAAGTGGAGGCTCGCATTTCGGCTCGATCCGCCCGGCTCCCGTTCCGGTCGTGACGAGCTTTCGCGCTACAATCGCCGAGTGCGACTCCCCCCCCGATCAGCCGCGCTCGCGCTGCTCTGCTCTCTCCTGGTCGCCTGCGGCGGGGACGACGAACCCGGAAGCTCGGTGACGAAGTTCGACTACCCGCGCGACGCAGCGCTGCGCATCAACCAGCTCCAAGCCAAGGGCTCGCACAACAGCTACCACGTCGAACCCGAGGGCATGCAGATCGAGGCGCTGAAGTACAGCCACGCACCGATTGGAATCCAGCTCGCGAAGCAAGGTGTGCGCAAGTTCGAGCTCGACACGCGCTGGGACGACGAGGCCGGTGAACACTACGTGGTGCACATTCCGCTGATCGACGAGGTGTCGAACTGCCGGCGCTTCGTCGACTGCCTGGCGGCGATGGCCAGCTGGTCGAACAAGAACCCCGGGCACCACCCGCTCTTCGTTCAAGTCGAGCCGAAGGACGCTCTGCCCACCGATCCGGAGGATCGCTTCGCGGCGCTGCACGCCGAGATCCTCTCCAAGTGGCCGCGCGAGCGCATCATCACGCCCGACGACGTGCGCGGCGCCGCGTCGACGCTGCGCGACGCCATCGTGACCGGCGGCTGGCCGACGCTGGGCGAGGCGCGCGGCAAGATCTTGTTCTTCGTGGACGAGAGCGGGCCCTGGCGCGAGGCCTACACCCACGGCGGCAAGCACCTGGATGGCCGCCTGATGTTCGTGGACTCCGAACCGGGGGCTGCCTACGAGGGGACCTACGTCATCAACGATCCGACCTCCTTGGAGATCGGCGACGCGGTCAAGCAGGGCTTCATCGTGCGCACGCGCGCCGACTCGGACAACGTGGAGCCTCTGGCGGGCGACACCACGAAACGCGACGCGGCTTTCGCGAGCGGCGCCCAGGTGATCAGCACCGACTATCCCGCGCCCGTTGTCGGTGTGGACTACCTGGTCGAGATCCCGGGCGGAACGCCGTCGCGCTGCAATCCGCTGCTGGCACCGCCCGATTGCACGTCCGAAGACATCGAGAACCCCGCGTTCATCCGCTGAGCCGTGCCGGGCGTTCGGCTCGGTGTAGACTCGGGTCGGGACGAGGGTGAAATGAAGCGATCAGCTCTGGTGTGTGCGTTGGCATTGGCAGGGGCGTGGCTGCCGGCGTGCGGCTCCGACGACGATGGCGGCTCGCCGAGCAGCGGCGGCGCGGGAACCGGGGGTGCGAGCGGCGGCTCAGGTGGCACCGGCGGCAGCGGTGGCACCGCGGGCAGCACCGGTGGCGGCGCCGGCGTCGGCGGCACGTCGGGCGGCGGTGGCAGCGCGGGCAGCGGCGGCGTCGGCGGCAGCGGCGGCGCGGGAGGCAGCGGCGGCGCGGGAGGCAGCGGCGGCGCGGGAGGCAGCGGCGGAGCCCCGGGTGCGTGTGGCGACATCAAGACCTTCGCCGACGGGATCACGCCGACCAAAGAAGTTCACGTCGCGGTTGCGGGTTCGGATACCGCGGGCGACGGCAGCGCGGGCAAGCCCTACAAGACCCTCGGCAAGGCGGCCCAGGGGGTCACGGCCGGCACCGCGATCCGCCTGCACTCGGGCACCTACCCGGGCGGCGCGTATTTGTCGAATCTCAGCGGCAGCGCCAGCGCGCCGATCTGGATCGGCGGCGCGCCGGGTGAGGCCGCGCCCGTGATCGACGGCGGCGGGGAAGGGCTGCACCTGACCAAGGTCCGTTACTTGGTGCTGCACGATCTCGAGCTGAAGGGCAGCACTCAGAACGGCATCAACGTCGACGACGCGGCGGAGTACTCCAACGCGGACGCAACTCGCTACGTCGTGTTTCGCAACTTGAACGTGCACGACGTTGGATCGGGCGGGAATCAGGACTGTTTGAAGCTCTCGGGTCTGAACGATTTCTGGGTGATCGACAGCAAGTTCGCGCGCTGCGGCGGCGGCGGATCGGGCAGCGGCATCGACCACGTGGGGTGTCACAAGGGCCTGATCGCTCGATCGAGCTTCGACGACATCAGCGGCAACGCCGTGCAAGCCAAGGGCGGCAGCGAAGACATCGAGATCCGCGCCTGTCGCATGAACAAGGCCGGCGAGCGCGCGGTGAACATGGGCGGCTCCACGGGGTTCCAGTTCTTCCGTCCGCCGCTCTCGACCAGCACGCCCAACTTCGAAGCCAAGAACATCCGCGTGGTGGCCAACGTGATCATCGGCTCCGTGTCCGCCCTCGCATTCGTGGGCTGCGTCGACTGCTTGGCCGCGCACAACACCATCGTCGATCCGACCAACTGGCTCTTCCGCATCTTGCAAGAGACGACCACCGGCGGCGGCTACACCTTCATGCCCGCACAGAAGGGTCGCTTCGTGAACAACCTGGTGTACTTCGATCGCAGCGATCTCTCGACCTGGGTCAACGTTGGCGGGAACACCGACGCCGCGTCGTTCGTGTTCCAGAACAACCTCTGGTACGCCCACGACAACCCGTCGCAGTCGAAGCCGACCAACCTGCCCGCGGCGGAGACCGGCGGCATCAGCGGCACCGATCCCGCGCTCACGAACCCAGGATCGGGGGATTGCAGCATCGGCAAGACCAGCGCAGCGGCAGGCAAGGGAGCGACCGGCACCGGCGTCGCCGGCGACCTCACCGGCAAGTGCTACGCCACCCCGCCGAGCATCGGAGCCTACGAGCCGCTGCCCTGATCAGGGCAGCGGGTGCTTCTGAAAGAAGTCCCACATCGCGTCGTTGGCGCTCAGGTCCATCGTGGTCTTGCCGAAGCCGAGCGTCGACATGTCGAGCCCGCCGGGCCAGGTGTGGCCTCCGTCATCGACGGTGCAGAAGACGATCTCGGCGCCGCCGTTGCAACCCGAGTAGGTGTCGCAGTGGCTGTCGCCCTTCTTGAAGGTCTCGGCGGGCGTCGAGTTGCAGCCGTTTCGCTTGACCCATGCGTTGTTGGACGCCTGACTCGCGGCGTAGCTCACGAGCGTGTCGGCGGTCCCGTTGAACGAGATGATGGACACGGGCAGCTCGGGGTTGCACTCGGCCATGCCGTTGTAGGCTGCAACGGGCGCGACTGCGGCGTAGCGCTTGGCGCGCTCGCAGGCCAGTCGGTGCGACATGAAGCCGCCGTTGGACAGCCCAGTCGCGAAGACGCGTTTGTCGTCGACGCACAGCTCGGTCGCGAGCCGATCCAAAATCGCGTCCGCGAACCCGACGTCGTCACGGGCCTTGTCCGCCGCGCAGCACGTGCCCGCGTTCCAGGTCTGGGCGCCGTCGGTCTCCGAGAGCCCCTGCGGGTTGACCACGATGAAGCCTGCTGCGTCCGCCTTTGCGTACATCTTGCTCACGCTCTCTTGCAGCGATGATGCCTCGCCGAACGAGCCGGCGGTGCGCCCGTGGAAATTCACGACCACCGGCGTCGGCTTCGAAGCGTCGTAACCGGTGGGTACGTGCAACTGATAGGTGCGGTCGCCGCCGCCGTGATTGAGCGTGTGTTTGCCGCTCGACGGGGCTTGCTTGCCGCAGCCCGTGGCTGTTCCGCCACCGCTGCCCGCGCTGCCACCGGCTCCCGCGCCGCCACCGGCTCCCGCGCTTCCGCCGGTGCTCGCGCCGCCGCTGCCGCTGCTGCCGCCTCCGCCAGGGTTCGACTCGGAATCGTCACCGCCGCAGCCGGACAAGCCCAGCGCCGCCAAGATCAAGAACGCGCACTTCATGCGCGACAGGATACCTCAGCTGCGGCCGTCCAGTCCTGGCGTGTTGCGTAGGTAGTATCCTCGGGATTCTCGGCTCGAGATCGCCCTCGCGAAGCCGTTGGTCTAAACAACGACCCGATGCCTCCGCACCTGATGAACTCCGTGCTGACGCCGGCACACCTGCGCCGGCGCTTGGTGTTCTCCGTATCGTGCGCCTTGGCCGTGCTCGTGCTCGCGCAGCTCGTGGTGCAACCGGAGCTCGCCCGTCAGCAGGAACAGGTGGGCGCTGCAAACGAATTGGGAAGACAGCGGCTGCTTGCGCTTCGGCTAATTGGCGCGGCCGAGCATTGCGACGGCAACAATCGAACCGCGTGCACTGCCCGGGTCGCCGAGGGGAAGCAGGCGTTGGTCGATCGCCACCCTTCAGCCGCAGCCGGCGCGCAGCGCTCCCTCTTGGCGGATCGCGAGTCGCTCGACCGCGGTCTGGCAGATCTGATCAGCGCGACCGAACGCTTCGACTCGAGCACGTCGCCCGAGCGTGGTCACGCGCTCCACCTGGCCGCCGACGAATATGTCGCGAGCGTGGACAGCGTGATGAGCAGAGCGGCGAGCCAGGTCCGCGATCGCCTCGGTCGCGTCCGCCTGATGGCTGCCGGCTTCTTCGCCGCCTTCCTCGGGCTTCTCGGCTTCCTGGCGGCGTTCGTGGTCCGACCCGCGCTGCGCCAGCAGGCGCAACACATAGAGGAGCTCACCCGGACCCGGGACGAGCTCGAGGCATCGCTGAGCCACGTCAAGCGGCTGCAGGGGCTCCTGCCCATTTGCATGCACTGCAAGGGCATTCGAGGTGCCGACCAGACCTGGCATGAAATCGCGGAGTATCTCTCCGAACACACTGACGCCAAGCTTTCGCACGGAATTTGCGAGCCCTGCCTGGAGAAGTACTACCCAGAAGAAGCGGACGACGACGCGAAGCCGTCGGCGTGAGCGCCATCAATCGCTGCGCAGCGCGTTGACGCGCGCGTAGACCTCGCGCCGTCCGCGTCCGCTCCAGTTCGCGAGCCGATCGGCGACGTCCCGGGTAGAAGCTCCGCCAGCGAGCTCGTCCCGAATGCGCGCGTCCAGCTCGTCGTCGCTTGGCAGCGAGCGTTCGACGTTGCTCGCTCCGAGCACGATCACGACCTCGCCCTTGAGTTCCCGATCCAGTTGGGCCAACTCCCCGAGTTCGCCGCGCAAGGCCTCTTCGTGCAGCTTGGTCAGCTCGCGACAAAGGGCCGCCGAGCGCCGCGGCATGCGCTCGGCCAACTCGCGCAGGGTAGCGAGAGTGCGGTTGGCGGCTTCGAAGATCACCACCGGCTCGGAGCTCGCGCAGATCCGCTCGAGAGCGGCGCTTCGCTTGCCGCCTTGGCGCGGCAAGAAGCCGGCAAAAAAGTAGGCCGAGTCCACCAGACCCGAGAGCGCGACGGCGGTGGCCACCGCGGTGGGTCCCGGGATCACCGTCACCGGCAGCGACCGCGCGACCGCGGCCCGCGACAGTTCGCTGCCAGGGTCACTCACACAGGGCATGCCGGCGTCGGTGACGAAGGCGACGGTCTCGCCGGCGTCGACGCGATCGAGCAGCGCGCCGATGGCTCGGTCGCTGGCGTTTGCGTCCAGGCTCACCAGCGGCTTTCCGGTGATGCCGAGGTGCGAGAGCAGGGCGCGTGTACGACGCGTGTCTTCGGCCGCGATGGTGTCGGCGGCCTTCAGCGTCTCGATGGCTCGGAGCGTGATGTCCCCGAGGTTGCCGATTGGCGTGCCGACGAGCGCGAGCGTGCCGGGCATCAGACGACGCTCAGCCGCCGCTGACGCCGACCGCATCGCCCAGGCGTTCGGTCAGAAACGCGCGCAACTTGCCGGTGATTCGGGCCTCGAGCTGCCTCACGCGCTCTCGCGACACCCCGAATTCGTCACCGAGCTCTTGCAGCGTGAGTGGCTCGTCGGCGACCAGCCGTTTGTCGAAGATCGAGATGTCCTTGTCCTTGAGCGTCGTGCGGAACTCGGCCAGGTGTTTCTTCAGGAGCTCTTGGATTTCGCTGGACTCCGCCGACTCGTCCGGGCCCGCGCTGGTCGACGGGAGCAGGTCCATGCGCGTCGTGGGCTTGCCGTCGCTCTCACCGATCTGTGCGTCCAGGGAAGCGTCGGACCGCGACAGGCGCCGATCCATCTCCACGACCTCCTTCTCGGACACGTCGAGGCGCTTGGCGATCTCCGCGTGGGTGGGCTCGATGCCCATGGCGGTCAGGCGCTGCTTCTCCTTGCTCAGGTTGAAGAACAGCTTGCGCTGGGCCTGCGTGGTGCCGATCTTCACCATGCGCCAGTTGTTGAGAATGAAGCGCAGAATGTAGGCGCGGATCCACCAAGCCGCGTAGCTCGACAGCTTCACGCCGCGGTAGGGATCGTAGCGCTTCACCGCCTGCATCAGGCCGATGTTGCCCTCCTGGACCAGGTCCATGATGTTGCGGTAAGCGCGGCGGTACTCGTACGCGATCTTCACCACCAGGCGCAGGTTCGCCGTGACCAAGCGCGCGGCGGCGTCCACGTCTTGGGTTTCGGCGTAGCGCACCGCGAGATTGTGGGCTTCTTCGGCAGTGAGCAGCGGGTGGCGTTGGACCTCCCGCATGTAGATCGTCATCGGATCGAGGCGCGCCAGCGAAAGACCGCGCTCGTCGGATCCGGCAGCCGGGGCGCGCTCTTCGTCTGCAGGCTCGTCGCTGGTGTCGATGGCGGAGTCGTCCGGCTCTTCGCCGTCGGGCTCGTCGTCGCCGCCCTCGCCGCCGTCGGCGCCTTCCTCGACATTGTCGTCCGGCTCCTGCTCCGCCGACGCTTTCGCCTTGGAATCGCTCTTCTTCTTGCGCGCTGCCATCGAATCCGGGTCCCAGGAGACGGGACAGGTTGCGTCTCGTGCGACAAGCCGTCAAGGCTCCGTCGCAAGCGGGGAAGTCCCGGCGTTCAGAACGAGCCGGTGACCAGCACCGAGTGGTATCCGACGCCGACCGAATCGACGCGCGGACCGCGACGCTTGGGCACGGTCGCGGTCTTCTCTGCCTTCTTGGCACTCATCAGGTAGAGCGCCGTGCCGGCGCCGAGGCCGACCACGCCGACGATCAAGCCGACGTTGGCGATGGTCTGATAGCTCTTGCCCGCATCGCGCTCTTCTTCGAGGTTGGACGGGCAGACGCCGTCCTTGCACTCGTCCTCGAGCTTGCTGTGCTTGGCGTTGTTCATGGCGCCAAAGATGCCAAAGGTCGCCAGGCCCGCGACACCGACGCCGCCGGCGATGTACGCCCACGTTCGCATGCTTGGTCCGCCGCCTGTCGACGCCTCGACCTTTGCGCTCGCCTGACCCGAACCCGCGCCGGTGCCCGCCGCGGGCGCAGGAGCCGCAGGTGACAGATCGACCGCGACCTCGCCGCCTGCTGCGGCGTCGACCTCTTTCACGGTCTCTTTTCCGTCGCTGCTCACCAGCTCGACTCGCACCGAGCCGGGCGTGACAACGACCGGCTTGTTCCAGTCGGCCTCCGCGATCTCTTTGCCGCGCACCGTGACGCGGGAGCCCGGGCCGGCTCCGGTGACCGTGAGCTTGACGAAGGCGAGCTTGGCCTTGAGCTCCGCCTGTTCGTTCTTGGCGCTGGTGGCCGCGTTTGCGTACTTGGGATCAGCCTGCGCCGCGGCCTCTGCCTCGGCGATGGTCTTGTCGTATTCGGACCAGGCCTCTTCGTGACGGCCGAGCTCGGCGAGCTCTCGCGCGACCATCAGGTGCGAATTCGGACTCGCCACGGCACCGTAAGACTCCTTGAACGCGGCGAGGGCGTCGTCGTGCTTCTTGGCCTTGGCCGCCTTCATGCCCTTCAGAAAGGCCTTCTGCGCCGTGTCTTTCTGCGCAGGCGTGGCTGCCTCTGGGGTCGCGCCTTGGGCGGCGGCCCGCGGAGAAATCGAAAGGGTTGCGAGTGCGAGCGCGCCGGTGAAGAGCGCGGTGCGGAGCGTGGCAGTCGAGATCGGGTGAAGCATGAGGTGTTCCCTGACGATCGCTGGATTCAGATCCCCGAAGGCGTGAACTTCGGCTTCGGCTTCGGTTTCACCGCGGGCTTGGTGGTGGTGGTGGGCTTGGTCACGACGGGCTTGGTCACGACGGGCTTGGTCACGACGGGCTTGGTCGCGACGGGCTTGGCCTTGGGCTCTTCTTTCTCGGGCTCCTCGGCCTTGGGCTCTTCTTTCTTGGGCTCTTCCTTCTTGGGCTCCTCGGCCTTGGGCTCTTCCTTCTTCGCAACCTGAGTGGCGGCGGGCGTGGTCGCGCTGCCCTCGTCGGGTTCGGAGCCGCCACCGAGCTTCGAGATGATCACACCCAGCGCGATCACGCCGGCGAGCGCGCCGACCCCGACGGCGACCATCTTCCGCATGCGCTGCGTGCGCTCCGGGACCATGGACGGGATCGGTTCTTCGATCTCGGCGTCCGCCGCTGGAGGTTTCTCGGCGAGCGGCGCGCCCGGAGGTGGGCCCACCCAGGCCACGGCCGACTCGTCGCGCTTCTCTTCTTTCTTCGGCGGTACGCCACCGTCCCCCTCACCTTCCGGGAGACCGCCGACCAGGGCGCCCCAATCGAGACCCGGGGTTTGGGTGTCGGGCTTCGGCGCCTCCGAGGCCGCGATGTCCTCGACGTCGACGGATTCTGGCGCGGCATCCGTGGACGCCGAAACGACCTCGGAAGGCGCGGGTGAAGCTGCCTCCGCGACGGGTGAACTCGGTGAAGCCTCGGGCGGCTTTGGCGAAGCCTCGGGCGGCTTTGGTGAAGCCTCGGGCGGCTTTGCTGAAGCCTCGGGCGGCTTTGGTGAAGCCTCGGGCGGCTGGGCCGCCATGGCCTCTGCGGCCGCGGCTGCGATGGCGGTGGCGGCGTCGGGTGCGGGCGTGCCCAAGACTCGAGTCTTGATGGCCTCGCCTTCGCTGGCGGTCAGGCTATGCGCCGCAAGCGCCTGGGCGACCTCGTGCACGGGCTTGGTCGGAGCCTCGCTGCTCGGGAAGACTTCGACTTCGATCTTCGAGTCGGGCTCGAGATCTTCCATGTCCAGAGACTCGAGCGGGGGCCGCGGCGGTGGGACCACGCCTGCCGCACCGCCTGCATAGGGCTGGATCCCGATCAGCGTCGCCTTGCGGGCCGAGGGTCGTTGGGGAGGAGCGGGCGCCTTTGCCGGCTCCTTCTCGGCTGCTTTGGGTGGGATCGCGGGTGCGGGGCTTGCCGCGGTCCCTGCCGGCTTGGGCGCCATGCCTGCAAGCGCCTTCTCGATCAGTTTGTGGCGTGCCGCCAGCGTATTGCCGGCAAACTCGTCGACGATTCGAGCCACTTGTTCGTGCGTGCCGGCCTCGCCGGTGGCTTCAATGGCGTCGATCAGCTCTTTGGGCCCCGCGTAGCGCGCGTCCGCGCTCGTCTCGAGGGCCTTGGCCACGAGATCGGCAACGGCCGACGACACGGCGTCGCCTCCCACGGGCTTCGACGAGTCGAGGCGCAGGATCCCGCCGGCCTTCACCTTCTCCGACACCGCCTGGTGTGTCGACCCGACGAACAAGCGCTTGCCCGCGAGCATTTCCCAGAGCATCACGCCGACGGCGTAGAGGTTCGACCGCAGGTCAGTCTTGGTAGCGTCTTCGAGCTGCTCCGGCGCTGCATACGAGGCGATCTCAGGGTGTCGAGCGATGGGCCCGATGCGCGACGCGGGTCCGAGAATGCCCACGTCGAGCAGCCGTGTTCGACCGTCGCGGCCCACCAATACGCTGTCGGGCACCACGCCGCCGGGCACGAACGCCGGGCCTCCGGCCGCCGCAGCGCGGTCGAAGGAGGTGAGCAGGTCGCAGGCGATTCGAAGCCCGATGTTCACTGGGATGGGCCGCCGCTTGAAGCTCGCCAGGCGCAACAGCGATCGCAAGACTTCACCTTCGGCGTACTCCATCACGACGCCGAGCTCCCCTTCGGTCTTCACCACGTCGATGCCCCGGGCGAGCCCGCCTTCGGCCAGCTCCAGCATCCACCACGCGCCCTCGCACAACGAATCGATCTCGTCGGGCGTGGTCGGCGCGCCGGTGGACACCCGGCGCATCAACACGGCGCTGGGGTCGTCGCCGGCCGCTTTGGCCGCCCAGAGCGGGCCCAACTGCCCCTTGGCGACCTCGCTGATCAGCTCGTAGCGTCCCAGCGTTTTTGCTCCCGCGACCGTGCCGCCCATATCTTCGACGATACTCCTAAACTCGTGTGCCGGCTGAGTTTAGCGCCCGATCGTCGCAGCGCGAGCCCGCTTATCGAAGCCGCTACTGGGGGTCTTGTCGGCAGAGCATGAAATACGCGCCGACCTCTTTGCCGTCCTTGTACGCTTTCCCGATGGAAACGTGGTTCGAGACCTTGCGCATGTAGTCCTTCATCCGACCATAGACCAGGGCGCCGATGCCGCCTTCGTTGCCGCGGATTTCGGGCCAAGCCTCCGCCTTCTTGGGCGGGATGCGCGTGTAGTCGATCACGTAGGAGCTGGGCGGGTCCTTCTCGTCGCTGGTGCCGTGCGACACGAAATAGCCGGGCCCCACCAGCCACTCGGTGCTGCCTCGGTTGAAGCCGTAGACGTCGCCGGTGTCGTCGCCGGAGCGGCAGAATCGCTTCTGGAAATGCGTGAACGCCGGCAGCGAGTTCTTGCCGTGGTGGATGACCTCTTCGAGCGGATCGGTGCCCGACGGCACGAAGTGGTCGGCTTCGAGCTCTTGGCCCTTCATCAGCTCCCACAGCGTCACCATGTCTTCGCGGGTCGCGCTGCGGGTCGTGTACAGGCGACTCCCCGCTTCCATGCGGTCGAGCGCCGATCCAATTCGGGGAATCGAGTGGTCGTCGTGGTGACCCAAGAGCAACGTCTTCAAATTCATGTGCAGCTCACTTCGTCAGGTCGACTTTGCGCCCGGCGGTCGGCGTCTTCTCGAGCAACACCATCGTGTCGAATTTGACGCCCTCGAGCCCACGGGTCGACGCCGCGAGGTCGTAGGCGAGTCCCCACTCCACCGTCTCGTCCGCGGACACGAAGAACATGTTCGACGCCTTGCAGCCCTTCGCGAAGCGCTCGATGGTCTCCCCCGTCGTCGACAGATCGGGTCCTGCCAGGCCCTTGGCTCGCTTGATGGCGGTGCCGCCGGACACCTTCCAGATGGCAGCGCTGCGGTCCCCGAGGATCATGCCCACCACTGCGCAGGGCTCCGGCGCCGGCGCGGTCGCCTCGGGGGTGAAGGCGAGCTCGCCGGGAAAGTCCTTGCGCGTCTCGGTCTTCACGATGACCTTGGTGGCCCCGATTTTGCCGAGCTCGCTCAACATGATCTGGACCCAGGCCAGCTTGGTCTTGCGCACCACCGACAGCGTTACTTCTTTGCCGGCGTAGTGCTGCTTGACCGGGCTCAGCTCGTTCCTCAGGCGCTCGCGTCCGTCGGGCTTGTCGATCAAGACCCGCGAGAACCCCACCTTCGGCCCCAGATCGTCGATGGCGAGCTCGGGCGGACCGCTGGGTTTCGGCGGCGCGGCATCCTTGGGCGGTTCGACGGTGTCCTTCGGGGGCGCCTCGAAGGGGTTCTTCTTCGGCGGAGGATCGTCGCAGGCCCAGACGCCGAGCGTCGCAAACGCGAGGAGAGCAAGAGCCGGTCGGTTCATCGCCGGGGATTTGAACGACGCTCCGGCGCTGGCGGCAAGGTGATTCGGACGCGCCTTCAGCCCAGGCTCTGGCAGACCGGATCCGTGGGCGTGAGCACCACGGAATCGACGCACTTGCCCGAGCCGGTGGCCGGTTTCGCGCAAATGCCGCTCAGGCACTGGAAGTTCTCGCTGCAACTGGCCGCGGTGCCGCCCTTGGCGACGCAGGTCTGCGCTCCGGTGGCGCCCACGCACAAGAAGTCCTCGAGGCAAGGCAGCTCCTCGCTGCAGGCCGCCCCATCGCCCTTCTTCGCGATGCAGTTGGCTCCGTCGCAGTAGAAACCCTTTGCGCACAGCTCGTCGGGCGCGGTGCACGAAAAGCCCCCGCCGACCTCCTTCGGGACCTGACAGGTCCCCGAGCTCTGGCCCGACTTGGCGATGCAGACCAGCTCCTTCAGCGAGTCGCACTCGTCGGAGGCGTCGCACGCCGCTCCCAGATCCTTCGGTCCGGAGTTCAGCTTGTCGCAGGGCGCCCCGAGGTCACGCACGATGGCGACTTCATCGGCCGTGAGCTTGGCGTCGGCATAGGCGGCCTTGACCTTGTCGATGCAGGCCTTGGCGTGCTTCGACGAGTAGTAGGGCGGTACCGAACCGAGGCAATAGGCGGATTGCTTCTCGACGCAGCTCTCGACCGTAGCGGCGGCGCAGGCGCTCACGACCTTGGCGTTGCAGGCGGCCTTGGCCCACTGCTGACAGAACTGCTCCTCGGTACCGTAAATGTTGCCAGAGCGAGATTTGGAGCTGCCGCAGGCGACGGACAGACCCAAGGCGAGGAGCGGAACCAAGGAACTCGAGAGACGCATGTCGATTGGCGTTGGACGATACACGACGGGTACCTATTCGGCACGAAAGGGGCGGTCACCGCTCCGGGCTGCATCGTGGTGACGATTTGCACTAGGCTCCAGGGACCGAGTGGGAAGCCCCAACCACGAGCAGACGCTGAGCAATTCCGAGCGGATCCCGTCTCCGCTGCAAGCGCTGCTGGTCTGGCTGACAGCGGCCGTGGGCATCGTCGCCTCGGGCCTCCTGGTGGCGGCCGCCGCCGCTGGCGTCGTCGCGGCCGCGGGCGGGGACCCGGTGGCGGTGCTCGGCGATGCCAAGACCTCGCCGCTCACCAACAGCACCGGGTGGATAGCCGGCGGCACCTTCGCCAACGAGATCGCGGTCCTGATCGTGCTCGGCGCGTGGCTCTGGATCCTGAAGCCGCCGCTGCGCCTGGCGCTGCCCCTCGGGCGGCCGACGGTGCTCGGCGTGGTGGGTGCACTGCTCCTGGTCTTCGGCGTCGCTCCGGTGGCGGAGGTCATGGGTGAGCTCGTTCACCGACTGACGCAGAACGAAACCACCGCCTCGTGGATCGTGGTGAACGCGGCGAGGAATGCGTCCGGGGTTGGGGTCGTCGCGCTGGTGATCGCGCTGGGAGTGATGCCGGCGATCGCCGAAGAAGCGCTCTTCCGTGGCCTGATCACCTTGCCCTTTGCGCGGAGCTTTGCCTGGGCAGTGATCGCGCCGTCGGTGCTGTTCGGCTTGTTCCACCTCGAGCCCACCCAGATGGCGGGCACCATCGTGCTCGGCGGCGCGTTCGCCGCGGGCCGGCTGTGCACCGGCACGCTGCTCACCTCGATGATCGCTCATTTCGTCTACAACACCACGGTCGTGCTGACGGTGCGTTACACCGACGCGCTCGTCGAGCGGGAGCTCGACGCGGTGCCGGTGGTCGTCGGCTTGGTGATCGCGGCCGGCGGTGCGCTGTTGCTCTGGCGCGAGCGGAGGATGCTCCTGGCCCGGGCCGCCGGCGGGCGCGCTTCGATGCCGTCGTGGTGGATCTGATTTGGCCTAGGCGCCGAGCCAGCCGGCGAACTGGAGCCCGAACGCGCGCTTCACCAGCCACACCGCCGCCAAGAGCCCAATTACGATGGACGCCGGCCCGAGCAGCCTGCGTTCGTACCAGCCCCGCCGCGCTGAGAGCGCCAGCGGGACGAAGAGCAACGCGACCACGGCGAGCTGTCCCAGCTCGATGCCCAGGTTGAAGGTCAGCAGGGCCCACACTGCGCCGCGCCGGGGCAGCTCGGTCTCGGCGAGCACGCTGGCAAAACCGAAGCCGTGGATCAGGCCGAAGGCGCCGGCGGTCAGAGTGCGCCAACGGATCTCGCGTCGCAGCACGTTCTCGGCGGCCACCGCCACGATCGACAGCGCGATGATGCTCTCGGTGAGGCGCGGCTCGACCGCGACCCAACCCAAGCCCGCGGCGATCAGCGTGACCGAGTGCCCAAGCGTGAACCCGGTCACCACCAGCGCGACCTCGCGCAGACCCCGGAGCAGAGTCTGGCCCCGGCTGGCACGCGCCGCCGCCAAGAGCAGCGCCACCACGAAGAGCACGTGATCGATGCCCGAGAGCACGTGGTGCACGCCGAGCTTCACGAACGAGACCAGGACCTGCCCGAGCGTGGGCGGAGTGCCGACCTCGCGAGCCTCGGTGCCGACGCGGAATACCCAAGCTGATCCGTCGATGGCGCAGACGACTTCGCTCTTCGGATCCACGTCGAAGCGCCACACGTTTTTCAACGTGATGGGCCCGGGTGGGCATGAAAATCGCAGCAGGACCCGCGCCGCGCGCTGTCCTTCGGCGGTCACGAACTCGGGCGATCCGGCTTCGGAGCTGCACGGGGCCCCGGCGCTCTGAGCCGTGACGGCCTTGGCGAGCGCCGAGTGCAAACCAGGGGTCGCGTGCACGATGTCCGCGTCGCTGAGCACCGGATCTGGCGCCAGGATCGGCGCCAGGTGCTCGAAGCTGGTCTCGACCACGACGTCGAGCCCGCCCGGCACAGTGGTCACGGTGCAGTAGCTGCGACCGAGCTGGTGTGCGAGCGCGGGAGACGCGACGCCAACGACCCCGATCAGGGCCAAGAGCGCCGCGCCGAGCTTCGCGGATCCGATCACTTACCGGCGGCGTCGATGCACTTCGAGTACGCAGTGAACTGCGGGCCGCAGCCTTGCGCGACTGCGTAGCCGAGCAAGCAGCTGAACTTTGCGGATTCGGTGCAGGTCAAGAAGGTGCCCCACTCGTCGTCGCAACCCGTGCCCTTGGCGCCGAGCCACTTGCAGTTGGAGTTGCACTCCGCTTCGGTGCCGCTGTTCTGGCAGTTCGCCGCCGTGAGCTTCTTGCAGTAGTCGGCGCAGGGCGTGACCATCGCTGGGTTCGGATTCTCGGTCGTCGCGCAGTCGACGGCCTTCAGGTAGTCGACGCCGCAGCCTGGCCCGTAGGGATCGCCGGCGGCGTTGCACATGACCCCGCTCTTCTTGACGCAGCCAAAGTAGGTGTTTGCCGTCGGATCACACTTCGCTGACGACGTGAGCGTCTTGCAGGTGAGCAGGCAGCCCGCCATGGTGGGGCCGCCGCTGCACGCCGCTCCGGTGACCGCCTCGCAAAACGGCTGGCACTCGCCGGTGGCGGTCGTGCCGCCGGAGCCTCCCGCGCCGCCGGAGCTGGTGCCGCCGCCGCCGCTCACACCCCCGCTGCCCGCGGCCGCGCCCCCCGATCCTGCCGTGCCCGCGGCTCCGCCGGAGCTGGTGCCTCCGCTGGAGGTCCCACCGCTGCCTCCGCCGGAGGACCCGCCGGTGGCCTGGGTATTTTCCGTGCTGCTGCCACAGGCGCCCAAGGTCGTGAGCAATGCCATCAAGTAAGAAACACGCATGGTTCTGCCTCCCAAGAAGGCTCCGAGCGTACCACGGCGCAGGTCGAAGGGCAGTGCTACACGAAGAGTGTGGAACGGCGCACCTTTCTCGGACTCTGCTGCGCGACCGCGGGGACGCTGGCCGTGCCGCGGCCCGCGCGAGCCGCGACCCCCGAGTCGTCGGACTTCGTGCAGCACGATCTGATGCTCGACGGAGACAAGCGCATCGCGCGCCGGGCTCTGGTGCTCCAGCCCACCCACGTGCCCACGGGCACCAAGCTGCCCGTGCTCGTGCTCTTGCACGGGCTCGGCGAGACGGGCAACGAGCTGCTGGGCATCCACGCCTGGGGAGAGCGCTACGGCGCCGTGCGCGCCTACGAACGTCTGCGCCGCCCGCCGGTGAAGAAGCTCTACCCGAAGTACCCGTGGCTGTCCGACGCGCACGTGGACAAAGTGAACGCTGCGCTCGACAAGCGCGCGTTCGGCGGCCTGGTGCTCGTGTGTCCGGTGACGCCGAACCCGCACAAGGTCGGGCCCGCGCCCAAGACCCTCGATCGCTACGCCGACTTCATCGAAAAGACGCTCCTTCCCGCGGTCCACGACAAGGTGCCGTGTCTGACGGGATCCGCGCACACGGGCCTCGATGGATGTTCCCTCGGTGGCTACGTGGCGGCGGAGGTGTTTCTGCGCAAGCCGAAGCTGTTCGGGACCTTCGGCGGCGTGCAGGCGGCGTTCAACGTGCCGACGGCGCTGCGTTACGCCGAAGGGATCGCGGCCATCGTCAAAGAAGTTGGATCCCGATCCATTCGGGTGGGCACCTCTACGGAAGATCCATTTCGCAAAGCCAACCAGGCCTTCGCCAAGGAGCTCGCCAAGCGCGGAGTGGACCACGAGCTGTCGGTGCCGCCCGGTCCGCACAACCAGCCCTGGCTGCGCGAGATCGGCACGCTGGACATGCTGCTGTGGCACGAGCGGCGGTTGGCGGGGGGGAAGTGATCGAGCCGGCGTGTCGCCATCGCAGGCGCTTCATGCGAAGCTAGACGGCAATGCGCTCGACGCTCGCGCTGCTGCCCATCCTCACGCTCTGGTTCGCTGCCTGCGGCCTCGAGTCCGGCGGTGAGTTGGTCGCGCCCGGCGGCGGGTCCGGCGGCACGGGGCTGGTGGACGCGGCTGCGGGTGGCGGCGGTGGCGTCGCAGGCAGCGGCGGCATCGCCTCGGGCGGCGGCGCGGCGGGAGCAGGTGGCGTCGGTGGGTCTGGTGGCGTCGGCGGCTCCGGCTCCGGTGGCGTTGGCGGGTCCGGTGGCGTCGGCGGCTCCGGTGGCGTCGGCGGCTCCGGTGGCGTCAGCGGCTCCGGTGGCGTCGGTGGCTCCGGTGGCGTCGGCGGCTCCGGTGGCGCGCCCACCTTCAATCCGCCCTGGTGGGACACCGCTCACAAGACTCGCTTCCCCATCGACGTGAAGAACACGGCCCCGCTGGCGCAAGGCTTTCAGATCGGGCTGCCTGTCAGCGCGGCGAGCGTCGACGGAGCCGCGGCGCCCTGGGCCGGGTGGCGAGTGGTGCGCTACTCGGGCGGCGCGTGGACGGAGCTGCCGCGCGTCATCGAAGGCGTCGCCGGCAAGCAGTGGATCTGGTTCCGTTCGGCGGTGGCCCTCGCGGGCGGCGCGGGCGACAGCAGCACCTGGCTCTACGCGAAGAACCCGAGCGCGGCGGCGCCGGCGTTCGCGGGCGGAGTGTTCGAGTACCACGCCTCGTTCGACGCCTGGGATCCCACGGCCTGGGAAATGCAAGGTGGCGTGGTCTTGGACGGGACGAACGTAGTCCTCGACGGCGCTGGGTCGGGCTCGAGCATCCGGCACAAGGCCAAGCAATGGCCGCCCGGATTTGCGATGGATTTCGAGATGACCGTGACCACTCCGCTCGCGAACTCGAACTCTTGGTTCTGCGGAGGTTTCCAGCGCCAGACCGACTTCACCAACCAATCGCCGTGGTTGCTCTGGATCAGCCGGACGCCGTCGGTCATCGACGTGGAGACCAACCCAGGCGCGGCGACCGTGAAAGGTGGCAATGTTCCGGTGGCTCAGGGGCAAACCCACCTGTACTCGGTGGAGCGTGTCCCGAAGAAGATCTCGTACCGCTACGATCACGCTGCGAAAGACAGCACGACCTTCTCGAGCGACTACAGCCTGCCCCTGCAAATGCGCTTCAGCGCGTACAACGGCTCGAAGATCAAGGTACGCTGGGCTCGAATCCGCATGGCCAGTGACCCGCCGCCGACGGCGTCGCTCGGTCCCGCGGAGCAGCATCCCTGAGACGAAGGTCGTGTCCCAAAGCCTGCTCCTCTCGCGCTTCGTTGAGCTCACCCGAGCACGCGCCGATCACCTCGCGATCATCGACGATCGCGAGGCGGTCAGCTTCGCGCTGCTGGGTCGGCGAGTGCAGCGCGTTGCGGCGGAGCTCCGCACGCGCGGTCTGGGTGGCAAGCGCGTCGCCTTGTTGGTCAGTCAGGGGTCGGGCTGGGTCGAGACCTTCTTGGGCATCATCGCTGCGGACGCCATCGCGGTGCCCCTCTCACATCTGCACCCGGAGGCCGAGCAAGCCTGGTTCGTCGAGGTCAGCCGCGCCTCGGCCATCATCGTGAGCGCCGACACCGCGGAGCGCGTTCGGGGCTACTCGGGCGCCCTGCCGGTGCTTCGGCTCGAAGAGCTGCGCGAGAGTCGCGTCGAGGCGACCGCCGCGGATACTCGCCCGGGCGACGTCGCGGTGATCTTGTACACCAGCGGCACCACCGGAAAGCCCAAGGGCGCGCTGATTTCCCAGGGCAACATCGAGGCCACCGCCCGGCTCCTGGGCAACGCCTGGGAGTGGTCGGCCGACGACGTGCTCCTTCACTGCCTGCCTTTGCACCACCTGCACGGGCTCGGGATCGCTCTTCTGACGGCGCTGCTCGCGGGCAGCACCACACGCATGCTCGAGAAGTTCGCCGGCCCTCGCATGTGGGACGAGATGGAGCACGCCAGCGTGCTCATGGGCGTCCCCACCATGCACAAGAAGCTCCTGGACGCCTTCGACGCGGCCGACGCGTCGACCCAGGCGCGGTGGGCGCGGCACGCTGGGGCGCTGCGCCTGGTGACCAGCGGCTCGGCGGCGCTGCCCTCCAGTGTGGGCGAGCGCTTTCGTCAGCTGACGGGGCGCTATCCGCTGGAGCGCTTCGGCATGACCGAGATCGGCGTCGGGGCCACCAACCCCTTCGATGGCGAGCGCGTGCCCGGGAGCTGCGGACCGCCCCTGCCGGGCATGCAGATCCGCATCGTGAACGAGGACGGCAGCGACGTGAGCGGCGGCGAGTCCGGCGAAATCTGGATCCGCGGTCCGAGCGTATTCGCGGGCTACGACGACAACGAGAAGGCGACCCGCGAGGCCTTCTCCGACGGCTGGTTTCGGAGCGGTGACACCGCTGTCTGGCTCGACGGCGGCTACCTGAAGATCATGGGCCGCACCTCCGTCGATATCTTGAAGAGCGGCGGCTACAAACTCTCGGCGCTCGAGATCGAAGAGGTCTTGCGCGAGCACGACGCGGTGGCCGATGTCGCGGTTGTCGGCTTGCCCGACGAGACCTGGGGCGAGATCGCGGTGGCCGCGGTGATCGCGCGCCCGGGTCGGGCGGCGGAGATCGAGGGTGAGCAGCTGCGCGCGTGGGCGAAGGCGCGCATCGCGTCGTACAAAGTGCCGAAGCGCGTGGTGGTGCTCGACGAGTTCCCGCGCAACCCCGTCGGCAAAGTGATCAAGCCCGAGCTTGCAAAGTTACTGGCGGGGGACTCGAGAAGTTGAGGATGGACGCAGTCGGTATCTATTCGAGTGATAGCAGAAAACATGATTAATTAGCGGTTGGTGACCGAAATAATCCATTCTAGTATCTATTCATAAGTGCCCCCCGGGGACCCCCCAGGCCCGACTGACCCACTGGTCGTGGAACTGCACATAGGTGCTCAGCGTCGCCCCGGCCTACGACATGCTGCCGATGCTGTACGTGCCGGTCGCCGGGGAGTTGTCGGAGCGACGCTTCGAGCCGCCGCTACCAGCATCCGACGACGCGCCGATCGTCGCCGCCGTCGTCGCCGCTGCGTTGGACTTCTGGAGCGCCGTCGCGGTTCACTCGCAGATCACCCCGGAGTTCCGGGAGATCGCGGCGGGCAATGCCGAGCGAGTCGCCGCGGCGCTTCGGCGGTTTGAGCCGGCTGGCTGAGGTTGGTGAGCGTCGCCGCGGCTCAGCCCCCGAAATTTTGAACCCAGTAGTGTTTGTAGCCTTTGGCCCCGAGGTAGTAGCCGACGCCCAGGTGCTTGTAGGCGCCCTTCATGATGTTCGTGCAGTGCCCGGTGCTCTGCATCCAACCTTGGACCACGGAAGCGGGCGTGGTCTGACCGGCGGCGATGTTCTCGCCCATGGTGCCCCCGGAATAACCGGCCTGCTTCATGCGGTCGAAGGGGCTCTTGCCGTCGAGGCTGTTGTGGCTGAAGTAGCCTTGGTCGCCCATGTCTTTGGCGTGGGCGCGGGCCGACGTCGTCAAGTTTGGGTGGCGCGTCACCGGACCCACCGGCGGATAGGGCGCACCGCCGCACGAAGCTCCCGCGGCTCGCTTCTGGTTGACCAGGCTCAGCACCTCACACTCGAAGCTCTGGAAGCTCGAGCTCCAGCCCGAGCCGTCGTCCCCGCACGAACCGCTGCTGCCGCCGCCGCCTGAGGCTCCTCCTCCTCCCGGCGCGCCCCCGCCCGAGGCTCCGCCGCCGCTCGGCGTTCCGCCGCCGCCCGAGGCTCCGCCGCCGCTCGGCGTTCCGCCGCCGCCCGAGGCTCCGCCACCGCCTGAGGCTCCGCCACCGCTCGGCGTTCCGCCGCCGCCTGAGGCTCCGCCCCCACCCGGCGCGCCGCCGCTCGACGCGCCTCCGCCGCTCGACGCGCCTCCACCGCTGCTGCCGGAGCACGCGGTCTTGCACTCCTGGGGCGATCCGTCCGAGCACAGGCAGAGTTGGAAGCAGTCAGCGGCCTTTTCGCAGAGCCCGCCGTCGGCCGAACCCACCTCCGCGGCGCAGCCCGCCTGAGACAGGCCGACGCCGAACGCGAGAACGAGGACATCACGAAGACGCATGCCCGGGCGTTTGCAGCCTGCGTGCCAGGCGAAAGGCTGCTGATTCGAGCCAAAGCCTGCGGCGTGCGCGGTATGTTGCACCCGACCACCGGTCTCCTTCAGGAGTCCATTCGACGCCTCCCGGCGGACTTTGGTAGCGTCCCGCGTCCATGCAGGATTCGACGCTGCGCGCCGCCACAGCGGGCATGCCCGTGCTGTCCATGCGGCTCACCGTGGGCGGCACCGAGCAGTCTCGGGTCTTCTCCGGCGAGCGCATCTCGGTGGGCGGCGCCCAGGGCAACGACCTGATCGTTACTCATCCCACGGTCAGTCGTTTTCATCTGACCCTGGAACGCGACGCTGTTTTGGTAACCTTGACCGACCTCGGCTCCACCAACGGCACTCGGATCGGTCCGGTGATGGTGCGCGACTCGACGGTGTCGTTCTCGCTTCCGGCGACGCTCAAGCTCGGCGATGTGACGCTCAGCGTCGAAGACGGCGACGTCGTGATGCAGAGCTTGTTCGACGACGACACACTGGGCGCCTTGCGCGGCAAGGCCCCGGTGATGCGCCGGCTGATGGCTGACATCCGCAAACTCGCAGCCAGTGACGTCAGCGTGCTCCTGATCGGCGAGTCGGGGACCGGAAAGGAGCTCATCGCCCGGGCAATCCACGACGAATCGCCCCGGGCCAAGGCGCCTTTCGTGGTCGTCGACTGCGCGGCCATTCCGCCGACGGTGTTCGCCGCAGAGCTCTTCGGGCATGAGCGGGGCGCCTTCACGGGAGCCGACAAGCGTCGTGCCGGCGCGCTCGAACGCGCCAATGGCGGGACTGTCCTGCTCGACGAACTGGGCGAGTTGCCGCCCTCACTTCAGGCTTCGTTGCTCGGTGCGCTCGAACGTCGCCGCTTCACTCGAATCGGCGGCAGCGAGGAAGTGCCCGTTGACGTGCGCATCGTCTCGGCGACGAACCGCGATCTGCGTCGCGACGTCAACTCGGGAACCTTCCGCTTGGACTTGTTCTACCGGCTCGGCGTGGTCGTGCTCGAGGTGCCGCCCCTGCGCCGCCGCACCGAGGACGTGCCAATGCTGATCGAACACTTCATTCGTGAAGTGGGCGGCTCCGAGCAGGCCTCGGATCTGTTCAACGACGAGGTGATGCGCGAGCTCGAGGCCTACTCCTGGCCCGGCAACGTGCGCGAGCTTCGGAACCTGGTCGCCGCCGCCCTCGCCATGGGGCGCAAGCCAACCGTCGACGCTTCGGCCGCTCCCTCCGTCGAGGCCGGGGCGACCGAAGACATCATCGAGAGCGTGCTGAGTCGGCCCTATCGCGATGCACGCAGCGAGCTGCTCGAAGGCTTCGAGAAGCGCTACTTGCAAGCGCTGCTCGATCGCTCCGAAGGCAATGTGCGCAAGGCGGCCCGCGTCGGCCAGATGAACCGCTCGTATTTGATCGAGCTGCTCAAGCGCCACCAGATCCGCTAACTCACTTGTTCTGGGCGGCCAGCTGCTCGAGCTTGCTGAAGGCTGTCCCGCCCGCGCCCATCTGGGTGTGAATGACCTTCATGTTGCGCGGATCGACGATGTGGTGCATCGGCGTCCCGATGCTGCTCGAATAGGCCATCGACGGAGGCATCTTGTCGGCCAAGACGGCGCTCTTGTTCAGGTTGTACATGGACTTCCAGGTCTGCGCCGTCGACACGCTCCCGACCATCAGGGTGATGACCTTGATGCCCATGCCCGCCCAAGTGCCCATCTTGCCTTCGAGCGTCGCCGCCTCGCTCTTGCACGCGCCGCAGCCGGGCGTGCCCGTGATGATCATCAGCGCGGTGATGCCCTTCTTGCCGTCGCAGTCGTAGTAGTCCTGGATGCTGACCGTCTCGCTGCTCGACGAGTTCTCGCGGAAACCCTGCCACGACAGGCTCTGCGGCAAGGTGCTGTTCATGGCGACGCCGGGCGTGCCGCCGGGCCAGCCGCCGCAGGTGTTGCCGGCGGCGCCGCCGCTGCCGGTCGCGCCGCCGCTGCCGGTCGCGCCCCCGCTGCCACCGCCCTGGCACGCCGCCGCGTAGTCGCCGCAGCAGTCGCCGTACTTGGCACAGTCGCCGTCGCAGTAACAGGTGCCGGCCACCGGCTGCGTGCTGCCGCACTGGCCGACGCAGCTGGGGCCAGTCGGTGCACCGCCCGCTCCAGGGCTGCCACCGCCCGCCGGAGCGCTGCCGCCGCCGGGAGCGCCGCCGCCGCCGGGAGCGCCGCCGCCAGCCGAAGCGCCGCCGCTGCCCGTGTTGCCGCCCGCCGGGGCGCCGCCGCCGCTCGGTCCGCCGCCGGCCCCAGGACCACCACCGCTGCCCGGCCCTCCGCCGACCCCGGGATCGCCGCCCGAGCCGTCTTCGCAGGCGTCGAAGCAGCGATCCACTTCACCCGTGGCGCAGAGGCAGAACTCGAAGCAGGTCTGGACCGAGTTCTGACAGAACGCCGGCTGATCCGTGGGATCTCCCTGCTGTGGGTTGGTCGAACATCCCGCTGCTGCCACCCCGAGCCAGAGAACCGCAAAACCGAAGCTCGAACGCATTGAATTGTGCCTCCGAGCATCGATCTGTGCAGGCGCCGTGCCGAGGCAATCCGCCGGGATTTTTCACGAATTGCGGAGCTGGATGGACTCCTGCGCCCGCCCATGGACTGGCGCGCCAGTCCAGCGCGAGGCTAGAGCGATCGCGCGAGCCGCGCGACCGGTTCGAGTCCGGTCTCGCCCAGCGCGGCGGCAGCGCTCTCGAACACCTCGGCGACGGCTGCGGCGGACGGCGGACGCCCCTCTCGCTTGCGCGAGAGACAGCGCGCGACGACCCGAAGCACGGGCTCTGGGACCGAGCCGTCGGTGGCCAGGGGCGGGATCTCGCGGTGCACGACGTTCCAAATCGTGACGCCGTCCATCTTGTCGAAGAAGAGCCGTTGGCCCGTGACGCCCTCCCAGGCGATGACGCCGAGGGCCCAGAGGTCGGCCCGGCGATCCACGTCGCGTGGCGAGAGGATTTGCTCCGGCGCCAGGTAGGCGAGGGTGCCCTTGGTGGCGCCGGTCGCGGTCCGCGTGCTCCGGTCGCGGGCCGCAGCCACGCCGAAGTCCACGACCTTCACCCGGCCGCTGAGCCCCAGCAAGATGTTGTGCGGTTTGACGTCCCGATGGACGATGTTCGAGAGCGCGCCGTGCTCGTCCCGGGTCTCGTGAGCTGCGTGCAGGCCTTCGGCGGCCTGGGCCAAGATCGCCAAGTGGGTCGAAAGCTCGATGCTGCGCCCAAGCTCGGCCACCCGCGACCGCACTTCACCGTAGGAGAAGCCCTCGACCAGCTCTTGCACGATGAAGGGCACGCCATCGTGCTCTCCCGTGCCCAAAACCCGCACCACGTTGGGGTGAACGATTCGCGCTGCTATCTGCGCTTCGTCGGCGAACATCGTCATCGCCGACTCGACCAGCGCCAGGTCGGGTCGCAGGAGCTTGAGCGCCACGTCCGGGCCGTGATCGCCCGGGCGGGCGCGGAACACCGTCGCGGTGGAGCCCCGTCCGACCTCCTCGACCACGGTGTACCCGCCTACGGTTTCGCCGGGAGCGACGGGATTCATCGCCAGGCCAAGACCGGTTTCCGAGGGCCGATGCGGCCCAATCTCGCGTGTACCTGGCCAGCCGTCGCCACCGTGCCGTATTCTTCCACACTCACCCGTGAGTCGCGCGGAAGAATCGGAGCCCGTCGTTCTGGCGGGGCGCTACCGGCTGCTGGAGGCCCTCGCCACCGGCGGCATGGCCACGGTGTATCTGGCCCGGCAGCGCGGTCGCGCTGGATTCGCCCGGACGGTCGCCATCAAGCGCATGCATCCGCACTTTGCCGGGCAGCACGACTTCAAGGCGCTGTTCATCGACGAGGCGCGGCTCGCGGCGCGGATCACCCACCCGAACGTCGTTCAGACCCTGGACGTGGTCGAGGACGACGACGAGCTGTTCATCGTCATGGAGTACATCCGCGGCCTGCCGCTCTCCCAGCTGCAAAAGCTGGCGGACCTCGGCCATGGGATCCCGGTGGACGTCGCCTGCAGTATCGCGCTCAACGCGCTGAGCGGGTTGCACTCGGCCCATGAGGCCAAGGACGAGGCCGGACATCCCTTGGGCATCGTGCACCGCGACGTGTCGCCGCAGAACATCTTGGTGGGCGTCGACGGGGTGGCTCGGCTGATCGACTTCGGGGTCGCCAAGGCGGTCTCGCAGCTGCACACCACCCGGGAGGGCGAGCTCCGGGGGAAGCTCGCGTACATGGCGCCGGAGCAGATCCGAGGTGGCGTCGCCGATCGTCAGACCGACGTGTTCAGCGCGGCGGTCGTGATATGGCAGACGATCGCCGGGCGGCGTCTCTTCGTCGGCAACAACGATGGCGAGCTCATCTACCGGCTGCTCGAAGCGGCGGTCGTTGCCCCGTCGACGCATCGTCAGGGCGTGCCCGCCGAGCTCGACCGCATCGTGATGAAGGGCCTCTCGAGAGACCGCAGCGTGCGCTACGCGACAGCCCTGGAAATGGCCCACGATCTCGAAGAATCGGTGGCATTCGCCAGCCAGCGCAGCGTCGCCGCCTGGGTCCAAGACGTGGGGCACGACGAGCTGAAGGAGCGCAGCAAAGTACTGAGTCGGCTGATGGAGCAGGCATCCCTGCACGACGACCCGGACACGCTCGGCGCTCTGCGGGCGACCCTCGGGTCGTCCCCGAGCATCTTGCCCGACCCGGCGAAGATCCCGCGGATCTTCCCGGTTGCCGCCGGTCGGACGAGCGCGCCGCCCCGGGCCAGCAACGCCGACGGGACGGCCACGGTGCCGCTCTCGGAGGCCCGGGCTGCCGAGACCGACAGCCAACTCTCGGTGGATGCGCGCTGGGCCCGACCCAGTCGAAAGCGCTCGATCTGGGTCGGCGCGAGTCTCGGCGCCGCGGCCTTGGTGACCTTGCTCGTGCTCGGACTCCGTGGCGAAGCGCCGGTGGTCCGCCTGAAGACGGGGGCCGCGCAGTCTCGGGCGCTGGTGGGTGCCGCAATGGCTCGAAGCGCACCGCCTGCGTCGACGACCGCGGAGCCGGTGGCCTCTGCGCCAGTCGTCGAGAAAGCGCCGAAGCGAGCGGTCCGCCGCTGGGTGAAGCCGGTCCCCGTCGCGCCTAAACCGAAACCGACGGCGAAAGGCACGAGTCTCTACAAGCGCGAGTAGGTGTAGAGTGCGCTTCGAATGCGTCCGCTCCGCATCACCGGGCTCGCGCTCGGGCTCAGCTTGTGCTCGCTCACTGCCAGGGCGCAGGAGCGCGCCGACGCGTTGTTCGAGCGAGGCGTCGACGCCTTCTTGTCCGGTAAGTTCGACGAAGGCTGTCCGCTGCTCGAGCGGAGCTACGCCCTCGATCCCTTGCCCGGCGTCGTCTTCACGCTGGCAGAGTGCCAATTCGGTTGGGGCAAGGCCAAGACGGCCGCGGACAACTACGCGAAGTTCCTCGACGTGGTCGGGCGACTGCCGCCGGCCGAAGCCAGCAAACACGCGGACCGCGCGGCGGTAGCCATCCGAAAGCGCGCCCTGGCCACCCAGCGCATCGCGTCGATCACGGTTCAGATCCGCGGGCAGTGGGTCCCGGGCACGCGCGTCACGCTCGGTGCCCGCGACGTGACCTTGCTCGTCGGCAAACCCATCGAGGTCGATCCGGGTCCCGTCAATGTCGTGGTGGCTCCGCCCGGGCGTCCCATCTCGAAGCGCGCCCTCGTGCTCCGCGCCTCGCAACGCGAGCAGGTCGAGCTGGTCATCGAGCAGGCAGCAGCAGGTGACGAGCCCGTCGAGCCGCCCGTCGCTGCGCCCGCGCCCGAGGCAGCGCAGGCTCGACCTCCCACGGCGGCCTATGCCTTTGGTGGCGTCGGCCTCCTCGGATTGGCCGTCGGCGGCGTCACCGGCATTCTGGCCCACGGCAAGAAGTCGAGCATCGAGGACAACTGCCCGAATCGAGTCTGCAACGCGGAGGGGCGCTCCGCAGTGGACAGCGGCCAGAGCCTCGCCGCCATCAGCACCGTCTCCGTCGGCGTGGGCATCGCGTCGCTCGGCGTCGCGACCTACCTGTTTCTCCGCTCGGACCGCCGACCCGCGGCCTCGAGCCCCTACGCTCCACGCGTGTCGCTGGGGATCGCTTCCGCGTCGGTGAGCGGTCGCTTCTGAGTCGAGCTCGCGCAAGGTCCACCCGCCAAGGCGTGAACACGGTTCGTGCTAACGTCGGGGCGTGGTTTCGCGCGCGCCGCTCATCGCCGTGGGGCTGATGGCCCTCGGGTGCTCGGCCATTCTGGGCATTGACGGCCCCTACGACGATGCGGTCGAAACCGCCGCCGCGCTGGGTGGTGCTGGGGGCTCGACGAGCGGCGGTGCCGGGGGGAGCACGTTCGGCGGCGCTGGCGGCACCGGGGCGGTGACCTCGGGCGGCGGCACGACCTCGGGCGGCGGCACGACCTCGGGCGGCGGTGGTGCCACTTCGGGTGAGAACTGCGCGAACAGCGTCGATGACGACGGAGACGGCGCAATAGACTGTGCGGACACCGACTGTCAGAGCGCCGGCTTCGTCTGCGCTCCGGCCCTGCCCGGCAATTTCAAAGGACCCTTCGTGTTCGGTCAGGCCCCGGGGCTCGGCGCTTGCCCCGGCACGCACCCGGCCCAAGTCATCGAGGGAGGGGATGCATTCAGCGCCCCGCCCGCTTCGTGTGTAGGCGTCAGCTGCAAATGCGAACCGCCTCCCGCGGTGTCTTGCTCGCCTGTCGTCGTGGACTATTTCGGCGACGTCGCCTGCTCAGGAGCCCCGAAGTGGTCCAAGTCCGGCGCCACGAACACCTGCACCAGCGGGAATTTCGTGCACTGCTCGTCCGGCTGTGCGTATCCGACCGCGGCCATCGTCGACCTCGGAACGCCGCTCGCGTCGAGCACCTGCGCGTCGTCGTTCACCGGCACTCCAACCCTGCCCCCGGTCGGCTGGAATACGCCCGGCCGTCTGTGCTCGCCTGCGGCCGCCAGCCAAGGCGGTTGCGGATCGGGAATCTGCCTTCAGAAGGCGGCGGCTCCTTTTCAGCGGCTCTGCATCTCTGCCCCTGGGAACCTGAGCTGTCCTTCACCCTACACCGCCAAGTCGACGCTGAAGGCAGTGTCGAGCGATACGCGCAGCTGCAGTTGCGACTGCACACCGGACTTCAGCTGCACCGGGACCGTGAAAGACTATTACGGCAGCGTCTGCACCGGCACCGGCACCACGCTCTCGAACTCGTGCACGCCGGTCCAAGTCAGCAACGCAGTGAGCTCCGAGACCCGCTACTTGTTGGTCACCAACCACGGGGCGACCGGCAATTGCATCCCGTCGTCGCCGAGTGCGGCGGGGACGGTGACCGCGACCTCGGCGTTCACGGTCTGCTGTCTGCCGTGAGCGGCGGTGGTCGGGGCAACGCAAAACGCGCAAAACGCGCAGTTGCGAGGCTGCGGTCTTCTGTGCTTCTTGTCATGTCTGATGAAGCGCATTGGTTTCGGTGTAGTTTTTTGTGCTCTGCTCGCGTGCAGGTCCGGTGGCAGTGATCACAAGTGCGTGAGCGCCGTCGAGCTCGCGTCGACGCGGCACAGCTCCCTGGGCACCCACAGCGATCCGGCCAAAGCACGGGAAGACTCGGTGGTTGGCGCGTGCATTGCGTACTGCCAGTGGGGGGACCCGTCGGTGCGCGCGGCGTTTGACCAGTGGAAGCGTGACAACCCCAGCTCGCCGGCCACTGCCGAGTCCATCACGACGATCCATTTGACGCCGCAGGTCAAGGCCTGCCAAGTGCGCTGCGACGCCGCGGCAAAGAGCGGCGCAGCGCCGCTCAAGACCGATTGCGCGGCGGGCAGCAAGTCGAGTTGCCGCGCCGACCTCAGCCACGGCGGCAAGCCGGCGACTGGAACCGGAAAGGACCGCTTCGAAGCACAGCACCTGGCCTGCCGCGCCTGGTGCACGGCCAACGACGCCGAGTCCGCCAAGTCACCTTTCATGCTCGCGGGCTGCGCCAGTCAGTGCAAGGGCGACGTGATGTTCGGATCCAGCACGGTGAAGATCAGCTGTAGCTGAGGTCGCCCCACCACGGCGCTGGTCGGGTGGGGCAGACCAGCTTGGTCTGACGCGCAGGGCCAGCGTCGGGCCCGTCGCCTCGCAAGTCCGCGACTGCCCGTCGCAGCCGAAGCTTCGGGCTGCGGCACGGGCCGTGCTTCAGCCTGGGCATGATCACGAGCACGGCAGAGCCTCCGACCTTGCCTTCGCCGGGCGCCCTGGTGGACGGATACGTGGTCGAGGCCTTGATCGGTCGCGGCGCGATGGCCGCGGTCTACTCGGCACGAGGCCAACACAGCGGTGACCGCATCGCGTTGAAGATGCTCTTGCCCCAGGTGGCGACCAATCGAGGGGTCGTGACCATGCTGCTCGACGAGTCGCGCATCGCCGGCTGCATCGACCACGAGAACGTGGCCCGGGTATTTCACACGGGAAGCTGGTGTGGAACGCCGTACCTACAGCTCGAGCTCGTCGACGGCTGGTCCTACGCCCGGGTCATCAAGCGCGCGCGGCGGGCCGGAGTGGTGCTGCCCCGAGGCTTCCACGCGGCGGTGCTCGCTCAAGTGGCGCTGGGGCTCTCCGCCGCCCACGACGCCTGCGACCGAGAGGGTCGATCCCTCGCCGTGGTCCACCGGGACGTGAAGCCCGAGAACGTGCTCGTGGGCTTTGACGGGCGAGCGAAGCTGGTAGATTTCGGGATCGCCCGGGCGCGCACGCGCTCAGCGGCCACTCGACCCGGATGCATGAAGGGCACGTTGGGCTACATGGCTCCCGAGCAATTCACCGAGCCCCACTCGGTCTCGTATCGCGCGGATCTCTGGGCCCTCGGCGCGATGGCGTGGGAGGCATTCGCGGACCGTCCACTATTTCGATCGCGGTCTGCGGCAGAAGCCATGCTGGCGGTGGTCTACTCCGAGATCCCGCAGTTGCGCGCCGTGTGCGCGGGGCTCCCGGACGAGCTCTGCGATCTGATTCGTCGGTGTCTCTCCCGTGACCAATCGTTCCGGCCTGACTCCGCCGCCGAAGTGGCCGATGCACTCGCGGTGATCGCGTTCTCGGAGGGCTTCGCCGATCCCGAACGCGTGGGTGCGACCGTTCGTGAGATCCAGGCCGCGCTGGTGGCGGCGGCGCGTCCGGTCGAGCGTTTCGTGCCGGCCCGCCCCGCGGTGGTCCGCTCCGCCGCCCGCCGTCGGCCTTGGATCGCCGTGCTTGCGGCCGGTTTCGTGCTCTCCATCGCCGCTTCGGCGAGCGCCGCCTGGGTCGCCAGCTCGCGCCCGGAGATGCCCGCCGCGCGCCGAAGCGTGGCGAGTTGGCGCGTGGAACGCCCGCAAATCGCCGGCCCTACCCCCGACGAGACGATCCCCGTCATCGACGTATCCGACCTGGCCTCGGAGCCCTGACCAAGAAAGCGCGACCATGCAAGCTCTGCCTCCCCCTGAAGGACCTTCCTCAATCGCCCCGGTGGCCTGGCCCGACGCAGCCGATCCACCGGTCGTCCCCCTCGAGCCCTTGGCCGCTCGCTGGACGCTCTGGGTCGGTGCCGCTTCGCTCCTCGCGATCCTGGGCTCGGTCGTCACGGCGTCCATCGCGCCAGCGAGCGCGACGGAGCACGCTGCGGCGCCGGGCTCCGCGTCCGTCCTCGTTGAGGACGCACCGGCAGCCGATGACGTGACTGCTCGGGCCCTCGAGGGTGATGGGCGAGCCCTCGAGCAGTTGGAGAAGCTGCCGGCGGAGACCCGCAGCGTGACCGAGATCATCGCGCTTGCCGAGGGCCAGCGAGCGCGCGACCTCGGAGAGTTGCGCGAGATCTTCAATCGCAGCGGCGGCGGCCTGGCCGAGGCGCCGCGCCGGGTGGTCGCGAGTCACGCACGGCGCGCCGACACCGGCATCGAGACCTTGGGTTTGCTGGCGACCTCGGGTGGCGCCGACGGCGTCGACCTCATCTTCTCGGTCTGGCGGAGCGCTCCGAAGGCAAGCGCGCTCTCGGTGACCGCGGCGCAACTTTTGCTGTCGCCCCAGGTTCGTGCGCAGAGCTCCGACGCGCTGCGGGTGGCCATCGATCTCCAGCGTGTCGCCGACTGTAAAGACGCATCGCTCCTGGTGGATGAAGCAGCGCGCGTCGCCGACCGGCGGGCGCTCCGTGCCCTCGCGCGATTGACCCGCCGAGACGGCTGCGGTCCTGAGCGCCGCGACGATTGTTTTGCGTGTCTGCGGGGCAGCTCCGCCCTCGGCCACGCGCTGAGGAGCGCCAAGAACAGGCCCGAGCCGCGCCCCTGATCAAGGCAGCCCCCGGAGCAGCCATTTGTTGCTAGGCTCCGCGCCCTTTCCACCCCCTTCCGGTCAAGGAGGCTCGATCATGGGCGTTTTCAACCTGCTTTCGCAGTACGGCTACGGCCGGCTCCACCTCTGCCGCGACGCCACCACCGGGCTCAACGCCATCGTCGCCATCCACGACACCCGGCTCGGACCGGCGCTCGGCGGTTGCCGCTTCATCCACTACGGAAGCGAAGACGACGCCATGGTCGACGCGCTCCGCTTGGCGCGCGGCATGACCTACAAGGCCGCCATCACCGGTCTCCCGCTCGGCGGCGGCAAGAGCGTGATCATTCGGCCCACGACGGATTTCGATCGCAGCGCGCTGTTCCGCGCCTTCGGCAAGTTCGTCAGCGAGCTCGGCGGTCAGTACATCACCGCCGAAGACAGCGGGACCAGCCTCGAAGACATGGAGGTCATCCGCAGCACCAACAAGTGGGTCACCGGCGTCGCGCCCGAGAACGGGGGCTCTGGCGACCCGAGCCCCTTCACTGCGCTCGGCGTCCGGCGTGGCATCGAGGCCGCCGTCAACTTCGTGATGAAGCAAGACGACATTGCAGGTCTGCACGTCGCCGTGCAGGGCATCGGACACGTGGGCTACTATCTGTGCAAGGAGCTGCACGCGCTCGGTGCGAAGCTGACCGTGGCCGATGTGGATCCACTCAAGAGCGAGCGGGCCGAGCGCGAGTTCGGAGCCACGATCGTTCCGCTCGACACGCTCTTTGCTACCGAGTGTGACGTGCTCGCTCCCTGCGCGCTGGGCAGCGCATTGAACGACGTGACCATTCCCAAGCTTCGCTGCAAGATCGTGGCAGGCGCCGCCAACAACCAGCTCGCAGAGCCCCGGCACGGCGACGACCTGATGCAGCGGGGCATCTTGTACGCCCCCGACTACGCCCTCAACGCGGGCGGGCTGATCAACGTCGCCACCGAGCTCGAGGGCTACGACGCGGTCAAGAGCCGCGCCCGGGTGACCAAGATTTACGACACCATCCACGAGATCGCCGAGCGGGCCCAGCGCGCCATGAAACCCACCCACCAGATCGCGGACATGATGGCGGAAGAACGCCTCTCGCGAGCCGGCGGCGCCTGACGGCCGCGTTCTCGGGGCCTCCCTTGGCAAGCCCGGGCCCCACTGCTAGATCGGAGCCGCTGCATGGGTTCATTTAGTCTCGTCCACTGGGTTGTCGTCATCGTCATCCTCTTGCTGGTTTTCGGACCCAAGCGGCTGAGCGAGGTTGGCAAGGGCCTCGGCCAGGGCATCCGAAACTTCAAGAAGGGGATCGACGGTGGCGAAGATGACGAGGAGAAGAGCGCCGCCAACGACGACGAGCCGCGACGCTTGAAGAAGAAGGGCTCCTCTTCCAAGAAACTCGAGACCAAGCGCGCAAAGGCAGATCCGGACGACGACGAGGACGACGGATCGGACGACGACGAGGAAGAAGCAGCTCGTCCGCGCAAGAAGTCCAAGCGGGCGTGACGGCGGCGCCCCGTCGCGAAGCCCTCTCAGTCCGTTGTGGCGACTTCGTCGCCGTCGAGCGGCGCCTTGGTGGGCGCTGACGATCAGTTGCCACGCGTGGCGACGCCGTAGGCCACCGACGCGATGAGCGGGATCAAGAGCCAGATGAGTGGACCCCACGGCGCGTGGGCTTTGTCGCTCGGCTCCGCCGCGCGGCTCGGGGGGCTCTCGCCCGCGTCGTCTTCGTCGTCCCGGGCTCGACCCGAGCGCCGCTTCTTTTCGCTCTCAGCCATGGTTCCGCAGCGGCCGTAGCACGCATCTTGGGCGCGGTGCAGGGGATTTCGCTCGGGCCGGTGCAGACGGACCCAGGCTGCGCTAGCTTTTCGGCGTGATCCACCGAGCCACCCAACGCCTGCTCGGGGGCGCTGCCGCTGCCGTGGACCGGGCGGCGACGCTGGCCGCCGTCGCCGGAATCCGGAGCTCGCGCAAGAAGAGCCGCACCGAGTCCCTGGGCCACCGCGAGCGAATCGAGGCCCTGGCCGCCGTCGCCGACCTCTACCCTCACGACTCTCGCGACTATTTCCGAGCGCCGCGCAGCATCACGCCCGCCGAACGCGTCGTGCGCTGGACCGCCGGAGGGCACCGGGTCGTCGATCTGGCGTGGCCGAGCGACTACCTACCCTTCGAGGCAGGGGTCGCCGACCGATTCGAGCGCCACGTCGAAAACCGGGTGGCGGCTGCCCGCGCCTTCTTCGGCCCCGAGCCGCGTCCGGTGGCGCTCTTGATCCACGGCTACATGGCCGGGCAGTACGATCTCGAGCAGCGGGTCTGGCCCCTCGAGTGGTTCTCGCGGATCGGCATGGACGCCGTGCTGCCCGTGCTGCCCTTCCACGCCGTGCGGGGTCCGGCGCGTCGCTTGGGCCAAGCGCCGCCCTTCCCTGGCAGCGATCCGCGCATGTCGAACGAAGGCTTCCGGCAGGCAATGGCCGACCTGCGGGATCTGGTGCGATTCCTGCGCGATCGCGGCCACCCGTCCGTCGGCGTCATGGGCATGAGCCTCGGTGGTTACACGACTTCGTTGCTGGCCACGGTCGAGGCCGAGCTGGCGTTTGCGATCCCGATCATCCCCTTGGCCTCCCTCGCGGACTTCGCACGCGACCAAGGTCGGCTCGGCTCGGGCGCGCACGAGACCGAGATTCAACACCGAGCTCTCGACGCCGCGCATCGCGTGGTGAGCCCCCTGGCCCGCGTGCCCTTGGTGCCGGGCGAGCGCATGTTGGTGGTCGCTGCCCGCGCCGATCGCATCACGCCTCCAGCGCACGCGCGGCGCATCGCGCATCACTTCGGCGCACCCCTCGAGAGCTGGCACGGCGGACATCTGCTGCAGTTCGGTCGCGCAGAGAAGTTCCGTCGAATCGGGCGCTTGCTCGACGAACTCGGCGTGACGAATCGGTGAACCCTCAGCGGTTGGGGCTGCGCAGTTCGCGCGCACGCTCGAAGCACGCCTCCGCTTCATCGCTGCGCCCGTGCTCCGTGAGGACCACCCCAAGATCGTGGTGAGCGTCGGCAAATTCGGGGTCGAGTTCGATGGAGCGACGCAGGGCGGCGATGCCCGCTTCCGGATCTCCGAGTCGCGCGAGGCACAGCCCGAGGCCCTTGAAGGCGTAGTGATTGCTCGGGCAAAGCTCGATGGACCTTCGGCAACAGCGCTCGGCATCGGTGAAGCGCGCTACGGAGAAATACGAGAACCCGAGCGCGTCGAGTACCCAGACGTCGTCGGGGCTCGCTACCAGCGCCTGCTCGAAGGCCGCGATGGCCTCAGTCAGTGCGCCGCTCTGCATCAGCGCTCGACCTCGTGCCTTCGGGGACTCGGGCTCCGTCACACCTTCAGCCTAGCCGCTTTTGCGCGGTCCCAGACTCAGTTGCAGGGTTGGTTCCTGAGAATCGGCGCGCAGTGCACCGACTTCTTCCCGGTCAGGTACACGTAGTCGCCGAGCACCGCGTGGGAGCTGCCTTCGAGGTGCGCCTCTCCCCAGTGCACGTCGATTTGGGGCTCCGGCAGCGCCGACCGCTCGGCGAACGCGCCCAGGGCCCCTTGCGGGTCGACCTTTGCACCGAACACCTTGGCTCCGCGCACGACGAAGAGGGTGCCGTCGATCGCGAACCAGTCCCCTCGCTGGTTGTCGGTGCCCGAGGGCAGCGCGGCGAGCCCGGTCCACGGCTCGAGTTTGCCATCGGCGAGCAGCTTGCTGCGCCAGAGGCTCGAGCCATCACCTTCGCCAGTGAAGATGAAGGGCGCGATGAACGCGCACTTGCCCGGTCGCTGCGCCGGATGATTGAGACCCACGGCCGTGAACGAGGGCTGGAGCGGCACCTCGCTCCGGTACACCTGAGGCTTGTAGGTGTAGCCCGTGAAGCTGAAACCGCCGAGGTGGACGACCCAGCTCTTGCCCGACACCGTCGCGACCAACGCGCTGTCCCACACGTAACGATTGCCTCCGAAGGCGGTGTCGGGGTTCGACTCGACCAGGACCACGTCGCCGGTCATCTTGCCGCCCGCGTCGAGGGGGTAACGCGCGATGTGCCCGTTGCGGAAGTGGAACGGTTCTTTGCCGACGACGACCGCGGTGAAGCCGTGAGGGCCGCCGCCGTGGTCCGCAGCGGCGATCTGCCAGGCGCCGAGGCTGCCGTCTGCTCCCTGCGCAGCAAACTTCAGGATCCGCTCGCCGCCGCCGGTGGCCATGGTGTGCACGTAGTAGCGGCCGCTCACCCCGAACGACGGCAGGGGGTGCGAGACGTGCGAACCGTCGGCGAACGAGCTGGTCTGCTTCCAGGCGCCCAGCAGCGTGCACGAACCACCGGGCGAGGTGCCGCCGCTGCCGCCACCGCCCGACGAGGCGCCGCCGCCGCCAGCCACGCCGCCGTTGCCGCCCGACGAGCTGCCGCCCGCGTCCGGCCAGCTCGCGTCGCCCACGTCGCCCCCGGTTCCGCCGCTGGTCGATCCTCCGGCGCTCGACGTCGCGGCGTTGTCATCGGACGAGCACCCCGAGATCGCCAGAGCCACGAGCCACCAGCGCGTCATGCTCGGAGAGTATCACGCGGCGGCTCTCCCGACGTGGCATGTGGTAGGTTCAGGTCCAGCCATGAGCGACGAACGCCGAGTCTCTCCGCGCCACGCGGCATACATCGGAGCCGAGATTGACACCGGTGATGGTCCGGTCAAAGCCGCGATCACGCACGACGGCAGCGCAACGGGACTGATGCTCCTGACCCGAGCGGATCTCGAAGTGGGGCAGAGCGTGAAGCTGGCGGTGTTCTTCGCCGAAGGTGAGTCGAAGTCGATCAGCGGAAAGGTGATTCGGCGCGACGCGCTGGACCGCGACGAAAACACGCTCTGGCGCTGCAAGGTTGCGGTGGTACTCGACGAGCCGCACTCCGATCTGGCGCAAGCGTTCACCGAGCTCGCCGAGCGGCAGGCCGCAATCTACGGCACGAAGGACTGACTCACTCCGACAGCACTTCGCGGACGCGGCTGAGCAGAGCTGAGGGAAGGAAAGGTTTGTCGAGTATGCCGTCGCCGGTCCGCGCCAGCGCTGCGGACTGCCCGTGGGCGTAGCCCGTGACGAACAAGCAGCGAAGTCCGGGGCGTTTCTTGCGCATTTCCGTGATCGTTTCAGGTCCGCTCAGCCCCGGCATCATCACGTCGCTCACCACCACCGAGACGCTCGCATGCTCGCGATCGAAGAGCTCGATCGCGGAGCGGCCGTCAGCGGCTTCGAGCACCCGAAATCCGCCGGATCGTAGGATCCGACTGGTCACTGCGCGCACGCGGTCGTCGTCTTCCACGACCAGGATGGTGACTGTCGGATCGGCCGTCGTCGCAACGACTGAGCTCGCCGTTCGGCTCTCCAAGAGCGGCAAGAGCAACCGGAAGGTCGTGCCCTGGTTCTCCCGAGAATCGACCGTGACATACCCGCCGGCCTGCTGCGCGACGCCGTAGACCATCGACAAACCCAGACCGGTGCCCTTGCCCGTGGGCTTGGTGGTGAAAAACGGCTCGAAGATGCGTTCGCGCACGGACGCGGGGATGCCCGCGCCGGTGTCGGTGACGGAGATCGCAACGTAGCGCCCGGGCGCGACGTCGGGGTGCTGTCTGAGGAAGGCCTCGTTGGTCTCGATCTCGGCCGTTGACAACAGCACGCTGCCGCCCGCTGGCGTGGCATCGCGCGCATTCACTATCAGGTTGGCCAGCGCCTGCTCCAGGCGCGAGGGGTCGATTTGCACCAAGCTCGCCCCGACTCCGAGCCGGAGCGAGAACGAGACCTCGCTTCCCGCGAGCCGCGAGAGCAGCGGCTCGGCCCGCGTCAGCGTTTCGTCGACCGAGATCGCACGCGGCCGTCCGGCTTCGCGTCGGGAGAACGTCAGGAGATCCCGGGTGAGCGCCGCGGCGCGACCCGCTGCATCACGCACCATGTCGAGCTCGCGCTCCTGCCCAGCCGAGAGCGGCGACCGGGATACCAGCTCGGCTGCCGACAAGATCACCGTCAGCAAGTTGTTGAAATCGTGTGCCACGCCCCCGGCGAGCCGCCCGATGGCCTCCATGCGCTGTGAATGGACGAGCTGGTCTGCGAGCCGTTGCTCGACCGTCACGTCTCGGAGCACGAGCCTGAAACGGGACGGTGATCCCGCCTCGTCACGGAGGAGGGAGCCGGTGACGCTCACCACCAGGGGCTCCGCGAGCTCGAGAGTGACCTCGGTGATCCGAGCCGGCTCACCGGCGACCAGTCGGTCCAGCGCTGCGCGGAGCGCGACTCGCGACCCCGGTTCCACCATATCCATCAGCGACCGTGCTGAAAGCCCTTCGGCCGTCATGCCCAACGTGCGAGCCATGGTCTCGTTGCATTTGACGATTCTGAGCGAAGTGGCGTCGCAGGAGCAGAAGCAGTCGGGGGCGTTGTCGTAGGTGTCGATCGCATCGGCCAGCAGCGCTTCGGCGCTCCGCTTCGCGGCGTGCTCGCGCTCCAGTGTTTCCGCCAGCATGTTCAAGCCGACCATGACGGCGTCCATCGAGTCGTGGTTGTCCGAAGCGGAGGCCCGCGCAGAGTAGTCACCGCCTGCGATGCGCAGGATCACCTCCAAGGCGCGACGGGCACGGGGCGCGATGCCGTCGAGGTCGATGGGAGCGACCGTCACGAACTCGGCCTCCGAAACAGGCGGAGCCAGGATCGAGCCGCGCTCTCATCACGGAAGAGCCTGGTCGGGTAGGGCGGGCGAATGAACACCATGAAGAAGTTGGTGAGCACCACCGACACTGGGCTCTCCACCAGAACCCCGAGACGGGCGGTGAACGGGCGCACGTCGGGGTTGGCCGAGAGCTCCATGGACGCGCGCGTCATGCTGCGAACGTAGCGCGCGTCCACCAGCACGGCCGCCGCACGCGGCACGAGCGTGAACCTGGCCGCGAGGATCTCCCGCATGTGCTCCTCCTTCAGGTCGACACCGGCCTTGACGTGGATCACCACGACCCCGTCCGCCTCGACCTCGATTCGGGCGGCGGACGTGTCGATCGACGACGAGCCGTCCGGTTCCGCCACGTCCACGATGATCCCGCAATTCGCCGACGGCCGTCAACGCTGGTGCCCACCGCCTCGACCGGCGTGGTGCTGCCCGCGTAAGATTACCCAATGTCGTGTCTCCGCGTCGCAGCGCTCGCGCTGCTGCTGACCACCGGTTGTGGCGAGAGTGACCCTGCCGAGGGAAGTGCCGGCTCGGGCGGCGCGGGTGCCAGCTCTGGTGCCGGCGGGAGCGGCGCGTCTGGAGGGACCGGCGGCTCGGGGGCCTCGTCGACGGGCGGGGCGCCGCCGACCGCGGACTGCCCCGGCAAGCTCGCGCCACGGGAGCCCACGGGGCAGGTGGAGAAAGTGGGGAGCGGCAGCCCGGCATCGTGCACCGAGCAGGCGCTGCACGACGCCGTCGCCAAAGTCAACGTCTCGAGCGCTGGCGGAACCGTGCTGTTCGACTGCGGCGGGCCGCACACCATCACGCTCACCAAATCCGTGTTCGTCTCCAAGAAGATGACCCTCGACGGCGGCGGGACGGTCACGCTCAGCGGTGGCGGCAAGGTGCGTGTGATCGAGCTCGATCATCACCTCGACTTCGTCATTCAGCGCATCGACATCGTCGACGGCTTCGTCAAAGCGGGCAGCGAGAACGAGAGCGGTGCGGGGCTCCTTCACCCGTGGTTCGGCACGCTGGAGGCCATCGACGTCGACTTTCGGAACAACCACAGCGAGAGCAAGGACCACGACGTCGGTGGCGGCGCCATCTACGCCGGCGGTCTCACCCGCGCGGTGCTGTCAGGCTGCGTGTTCGAAGGCAACAGCGGCTCGACGGGCGGAGGAGTGCTCAGCCGCAGCACCAACCTCGAGGTTTCGAGCTCGGTGTTCCGAGGCAACTCGGCGACGACCTACGCCGAGAGCGGACAGTACGGAAACGGCGGTGGCCTCTACATCGACCGCATGTGGCTCGACGCACCGAAGAACTTCGTGATGTGCGGCAGCGTATTCGAGCAAAACCACGCCAAGGTCCACGGTAGCGCGCTCTTTTCCTACAACCTCGAAGGAACCGGCGCGACCATCTCGAGCACCACCTTTGCGGGCAACGACATGGCCGGCAGCCCCGGCGGCGGCACCGGCAGCGTCTACCACGAGGGAGTCCCGCTCTTGCTCGCCGGCTCGACCTTCTCCAACAACTCGACGGGCCAGCACGCCGGCGGGCTGTTCTTGGGTGGCGGTAGCGACGCGAAGATCGAAAACTGCACCTTTGACGGCAACACGACCCCCGGCAACGCCGGCGCGCTCTGGGCGGGTAACGGCAGCGTCGATGTCGAGAGCTGCACCTTCGCCAACAGCTCGGCCGACTACGGGCCGGTCATCTTCAAGGGCCAGAGCGGTACGGTGAAGCTCACCAACGTGATCTTCGCGAACAACACCACGGAAAACCAGTTCAGCGCCCTCGCCTGTCACGAGACCTTCGAAGACGGCGGCGGGGTGATCCAATGGCCAGCCAAGAGGAAGAGCGGAAGCGACGACAAACCCTGCACCGCCAGCGCGGTCTTTGCCGATCCAAAGCTCGCGGCCCTGGCCGACAACGGCGGACCCACCCGGACCCTGGCGCTCGCCGCGGGCAGCCCGGCCATTGACGTCTCGGACACCTGTCCAACCTTCGACCAGCGCGGCCAGCCGCGAGTGGGCAAGTGCGACTCCGGGGCCTACGAGTACTCGCCCTGAGGCGTGGGCGCAGCAGCGCCACGACCTGGCGCCGCTTGCACCCGCGCAAGGTGGTAGCCCGCCGCGTGTCATCACTTTCGTTGAACGCTGCCCGCGTTGCTGCTACGGAGTCGCGTCCGCCGTTGGGCGTGGCGGACCCACGCGCGTGCGCGTGCCTGCCCCAATCCAGAGGAGTCTTGTCATGAAGAGCCAGGTGTTGATCGGAGTTCTAGTGGGTGTCGTTGGGGCGGCGTCGTTGGTTGCGTGCTCGAGCACAGGAGGCGGTGGCGGCGGCACGGGCGGCTCGACCGCGACCGGTGGCGGCGGCGGAGTGGGCGGCGGAGTGGGCGGCAGCTCGTCGGGCGGCATGCCCTCCGGTGGCAGCTCGTCGGGCGGCAGTTCGTCGGGCGGCATGCCCTCCGGTGGCAGCTCGTCGGGCGGCAGCTCCAGCGGGGGCGGCGGCAGCGTCACGCTGCCACCGGGCTGTGTGGACGGCCTCTCTGCCAACTGCAATCCCGTCACCAACGAGGCTTGCAACACGGCGAGCGGCGAAGCCTGTGACTTTGGCGACAAAAGACTTCGAGTGCTACCCGGCGCCGAACGACCAGAAACTCGGCGCGACTTGCTCCAACGCGAATTTCTGCGAAGGCACGCTGCACTGCGACACCGTGGGCGATTCAGGCACTGGAACCTGCAAGAAGTTCTGCTGCTCGAGCTCGGACTGCAGTGGCGGCACGTGCACCGCGTTCGACGCGAAGCTCGGGACGCTCGGCCTCTGCAACTGAGTTCGATCGCGTGGCCAGGCCGGCACCGGGTGCCGGCCTTCGCCGCCGTCGTGATGCCCGTGGCCGACATGGCTGACCTGAACTAGAATCGGGACCATGCGTGCTCTTGGGTCCCAGCTTCATTTCGTCTTCGCCGGCGCCGTCTTCGTGATCGGGTGCGCTCAGTCCGAGCAGAGTTCCTTTGGCGGATCCGACTCCGGACTCGGCGGCTCGAACACTGGGGGTGCGTCGTCCGGTGGCTTCGGCGGCGGCGTTGGCGGCGGCGTTGGCGGCGGTGTTGGTGGCGTAGGCGCAACGGGCGGCGGCGCGACGGGCGGCGGCGCCGGATCAGCCGGAGCCGGCGGCTCGACCGGAGGCGCCGGCGGCTCGACCGGAGGCGCCGGCGGCTCGACCGGGGGCGCCGGTGGCTCGACCGGAGGCGCCGGTGGCAGCGGAGGGACGTCGACGGGCGGGGACTGCTGCACGCCTCACAACGTACCCGGCTGCAGCAACAAGACGATTGAGAGCTGCGTCTGCGCCAAGGACGCGTTCTGTTGCAAGAGCAGGTGGGACGAGGGCTGCGTCAGCGAGGTGAAGACCGTGGGCTGTGGCACCTGCGGCACCGGTGGCACCGGCGGCACTGGCGGCACCGGCGGCACTGGCGGCACTGGCGGTACTGGCGGCACCGGCGCAACCGGCGGCACCGGCGGCACCGGCGGCACGGGTGGCACGGGCGGTGGACCAGCCGGCGATTGCTGCTTCGTCCAAACCACTCCGAGTTGCAGCAACTCTGCCGTCGCGGCGTGCGTCTGCGCGGCTGACTCGTACTGCTGTCAGTACAGCTGGGACAGCATCTGCGTGAGCGAGGTCACCTCCGAGGGTTGCGGGACCTGCTGAACATTCGCGCGCTCAGTCCGCGTCGCGCTTCTTGGTCCTGGTCTTCTTCTCCGGCTCGCTGGCTTTTGCCGGGGCCGTCAGCGCAGCCGCATCGTTGCCAGCGCGGGCGCACTTCGGGCTGTCCAAAACCACGGTGACGCCGTTGTTGCTCGGCGCGAGCTTGTTCCACAAGCGCGTCATGCTCGGGTGACCGGTGAAGACGTCGACGTGTTTGCCCTTCACGCGCAAGCCGCGATCTTGGGCGATGAAACAGCCGTCGTGCAGGCCCGTGGACTCGGCGTCGCGCGGCATGCCTTCGAGCTCAGGGATGTAGAGCGTGGTGCCGAGGGGGATGACGTCGCTGTCCACCGCGACCGTGTAAAGCGGCGTGATGGCGCCGCCCGTCGCGCCTCGGCCGTAAGGGAATTGCTTCGGGTCGAGGGCATCGAAGCAGATCTTCTGGTTGGTCTTGCTGCACACCGCGGCGCAGGCGCAGTCCCGTTTGGCAAAGCTGACGGTCTGACCGCTGCTCAGGGTCCCGCTGCCCTGCACACAGACCGACTCGTAGAACCCCTTGGGCACGTCCTTGATCGTCTGGCACTCGGGGTTCTTGAGGGCGACCGTCGGACCGCTGTGATCCGACTCACTGGGAAAGTCGTAGTAGGTGTTGCGAAACCTTCCGAGGACCTTGCCCTCGAGCTTGCCGCCGACCCGACGCACCGGTCGCAGCGGCTCATCACTGAGGGGCTTGGCGCCGCGTTCCGAGTCCTCGTCGCTCAGGGTGTGAGGACCGAGGGCGCCGGCGCGCGGAGCACGAGGCTTGCTGCCCTTGCCGCCGGCCCCGCTGGGCAGGGCGGGGAATTCTTCATCCGGGAGCGGTTGCGCCATCCAGTTGGAGCCCACGGTCGAGCACGCGGCGGTCGTGCAGAGTGCGGCGAGGAGCAACGTGCGCTTCATGCGAGATCCTTTGGCAGGCCGTGTTCGAAAACGCTAGCCCCCGGGCCGGCCCAGCCTCCGTGTGCGCAGAGCGCGGGCGCGCGGGCCAAGATTTCTGTGGAATTTCTTGGGCAGAGGGCCAAGGTCGCGCTAGGTGACACTGCCCATGTCGTGGACTCTTCGCATCGCAGGCGGCAGCCTGGTGCTGTGCGCGCTGCTGGCGGCGCTGCCCGGCTCCGGTCAGGCCGAGCCAAAGCGAGGGGCCGAGGCTCGTGCCCCGAAGCGTGCCGAGGCGGTTCGCCGTGCGAAGCCCAAGAAGTCGAGCAAGTCCTGCGCTCGCGAGAAGCCCAAGTCGTTCTTGATCCGGAAGAACTACCTGAAGAACGGCGGCCTGCCCAAAGCGCTACGCTTCCGCGCCGAGCGCTACGGCTGGGTCGAGGGTGCGGGCCTCGAGGATTTCGCCAAGCACAGCGCGATCTCCCAGGCAGCGCAGATCACCTTCATGGGCTTGCCCATCCGCGTGCACAAGAAGATCGTGCCCAAGCTGCGCTGCGTCGAGCGGACGATTCGCAAGAGCTGTGGAGGCAAGGGCAAGCGCTACGTTCCCAAGGCCATCGGCGGCTTTCGCGAGGCCAACACCTATCGCCAGGGCGAGGTCTCGAATCATATGTTCGGCATCGCCATCGACATCGACCCCGACCGCAACCCCTGTTGCGGGTGCGTCGACCCGTGGCCCAACCATCGCTACTGCAAGAGCGGGGCGAAGAGCGTCTTCGAGAAGACCGAACTCACCCGCTGTTGGATCGACTCCTTCGAGCGGCACGGATTCTACTGGCTCGGGCACGATTCCCTCGAAGACACCATGCACTTCGAGTACCTCGGCGACCCGGATCGCTAAGACGCATCACGACTTGGCGCGGCGCAGCACACGCGAGGCGCCGGTCCAGAGCGTGAGCGCGACAGTGCCGACCACCACGCCGACTCCCAAGTCTACGAGCGCGGGCACGAGCGCCTTGGCGGGACCTGCCGCCGCGGCCCATCCCGCAATCAACCGCTCGAGCCGCGGAAAGCCGTGCGTCAAGATGCCGCCGCCCACCAAGAACATCGCGAGCGTGCCCGCAATGGCCAGCGCCTTCATCAAATAGGGCACCGCGCGGATGATCGCGCCGCCGACCTTGCGCGCCACACTGCTCGATCGCCGCAGCAACGAAAGGCCCAGATCGTCGAGCTTCACGATGCCCGCCACGAGCCCGTAGACCCCGACCGTCATCAACGCCGCGAGCACGCATACCACTAGAACGCGTTTCGGGAGCGGAGCCGTGGCGACCGTCCCGAGCGCGATCACGATGATCTCCGCGGAGAGCACGAAGTCGGTGCGGATGGCGCCGCGGATCTTCGCCTTTTCGGCCTGCTGCGGATCGACCTCAGCGATTGGCGCATGGGCTTCGCCGCGGTGGAGGAATTTGTGGGCGAGCTTCTCGACGCCCTCGAAGCACAAGAAGGTGCCGCCGAACATCAGGAGCGGGGTCACGGCCCAAGGCGCGACGGCGCTGAGCAGCAACGCCGCTGGCGCGAGGATGAGTTTGTTCTTGGCCGACCCTTTGGCCACGGCCCACACCACCGGGAGCTCGCGGTCGGCGCTCACGCCGGCGACCTGCTCGGCGTTGAGCGCGAGATCGTCGCCCAGCACACCGGCGGTCTTCTTGGTCGCGACCTTGGTCATCGCCGCGACGTCGTCGAGCGTGCTGGTGATGTCGTCGAGCAGCGCGAGCAGACTTCCGGCGGGCATCGGCAGAGTTCCTAGAGCGCAGCCCGCCGCGAGGCAAGCCTCACTCGGCGGTCATGGCGCGGGCGCGAGCCGCCGGATCGTTGGGATCGACTTCTGCGGCCTTCTTCCAGGCGCGGGACGCAGCGCTGCCTTCTCCCGTCTTCGAGAGCGCGTCGCCCAGGGTGACGAAAGCGGCAGCTGACTTGGGATCCAGATTGGTGGCTCTGCGGGCCCAGTGCTTGGCTGCTTCGAGCTGCCCTTGTTCGAGGAGCGACCGCGCGATGCCCGCGGCGGCCGCCCCGTGAGTCGGCTCCAGCGCCAGCGCTCGACGGTACGCGCGCTCGGCGGCCGCGTGGTCCTGCTTGCGTTGCGCGTCGGCGCCGCGTTCGAGCTGCGACCTGACCAGCTTGGCCCGCGCTGCGGCGTCCGAAGGCGCGACGCCGTGACCGAGCAACAGCGGATCGACGGCCTTGACCATGTCACCGGAGAGGGCGAGGGCGTCGCCCAGCAAGATCTGTGAGCTCGAGTCTTCCGGGTTCAGCTTGACCGCCTCGCGTGCCCACTGCACGGCGGCCGCGCCATCGCGGCGCGAGAGCAGCACGCGCGCGAGGCCCGAGCGCGCTTCGGCGTTCTTCGGATCGAAGTGCATCGCCTTGCAATAGGCGGCCTGCGAGCCGTTCATGTCGCCGCGCGCCAGCTCCTTTCGCGCAGCGCGGATCTGATCGTAAGCGGCGCCAGGATAGACGCCGGGGCTGGGAGGCAACTTGCCCAGGAGCTTCCCGCAGGTCGGCGCGGTGGCGAGCCCGTCGGCCACATCCGGCGGCACGGGGGGCGGCTCGGGCTCGGGTGTTGGTGCCGGTTTGCCGCTCGGCGCCGGCTTCGCAGCGGCGTTGGGCGTGACGAGCGCCGGCGGGCTCGGGCTGGTCGGCGCGCCCGGTGCGGGCTTCTTCTCGTTCGATTTGCCGAGCACCAGCACTCCAAGGGTCCCGACCAGGAGCACACCGAAGAGTCCGGCGAGGGCGTAGCCGAGCGTGCCGAGCGTGCTGGCAGAGCTCCGCTTCGGCTTCGCTCTTGCAGCGCGGGGGCGATCCGAGATCCGCTGAGCCCGTGACTCGGTCACCCCCGCCGTGGGCATGCTCGGCGGGATAGGCGGCGGCTCGGCGTCCGCCATGTTGAGCGCCACGTCGGGCGTGGTCATCAGGTTCGTGGTCTGCGGCTGCTCGGTGGGTTCGACGTGCACGCGACCGCTCGACACCACCATCAACGCCGCGAGCGCCACCGGTCCGGACAGCTCGCGTGGCTCGGGGGCGAGCACTTCGCCGCTCGCTCCCACGACCAGGCCTTCGGAGACGTCGATGCGCACCCGCAGGCGTGGATTCTGCACCGTCGCGCGGACGGGCTTGGTCGCCGACGCCAGGCCGCGCAGGAGCCGCGCAGGTCCGGTAATTTCCAGGCGTGTGTCGAACGCCGCCCGTGAGTCCGAGCGCTCCGAGAGCGCGCGCTCGGGCTCGGCCAAGGCCGAGAGCGTACCCAAGAGCCGCTCGATGGCCGGCACCGCCCGCTCCTCCGACCAGACCTCGTCCCAGCGCACGACCAACAGCGACGCCCACCGCAGCCGGGTGTCGCGGCGCATGCGCCGCATCAACTCGTACCCCTCGCCCTGGGCCTGCGCCTCACCGATCAGCAGCACTGCCGGGTCCATGGTGCGGATGCGATGGAAGCGAACCTCGCTGGGATCCAAATCGGTGACCACGACGTCCACGCCGCGCTCGCGAAGTTCCTGAGCAACGGCGTCGGCCCTGGCGGCGTCCGCATCGGCCAACACGACCCGCAAGCCCCTGACGTTGACGCGGGCTTCGGCCTGCTCGTCGTCCGAGCCGCCCAGAAGTTGAACGGTACCCGCGGCGCGTTCGTCGAACTCGTACAAGAGTGGCTCTGCGGTCACCACGCAGTCGCGCACTCGCGACACGAAGTCGTCGATAGTCTCTGTCAGCGCGCGCCCACCGCCGAGCACGATGCGGATCGCCTGAGTTTCTCCGCCGCTCGCGGCCCGTACGCTCAGAATCCCCGTGCGCAGCTCGTGCTCGAGGGCGCGGACCAGCTCCTGCAGCGTGGCTTCCCCGACGTCTCCCAACGACTCGCCGTCGCGCTCGGGGATCTCCCGGGCCAGGGTCGCGATCCTGTCTGCCATCTCGTCCATGCTCGCGGAGCGTGGGATCACGGCCGCGGCACCGTGGCGGAAGGCTCGAAGGCGAGCTTCGAGCTCGGCGTCGTCTTCGAGGATGGCCACCGGCACCACGCTGCTCTGCGGTGACAGCGCGAGCGCACGCAAGATGTGATGACCGGAGTCGCGTGCCGCGTCACCCGCCAGGACGACGAGGTCCGGCGCGAGGGCGATCACGGCGTCGGCGACCTCCTGGGTTCCGGCGAGCACGACCTGCACGCGGTGGCGCGCGAGCGCAGGTTCGAGGGCCGCGGCCAAGGTCTCGGGCGCACCCACCAGCAGCACGCTGGGCTGCCCAGGGCTGCCCGTGGGGCGTCGGCGCGCCAGCTCACGCAGGCGGAACGCGCGCGAGTCCTCGCGACCCGGAAGTTGACTCAGCCGGAACGCACGCGAGTCCTCCCGGCCGGGAAGCTGGCTGGCACGGAATGAGCGGGAGTCGTCGCGACGGATCGGTGGCGGGCCGTCGTCGAGGGCCGGCGCCGGGTTGAACGGCTCGAGGCGAGCTCGGCTTTCCGCCGGCAAGCGTGGCGCTCTGGGAAACACGGCCGTGGGGTCGTCTCCGGAGAACGTCTCGAGCGTCGGGCGAGGAACGGGCTTTGGCTGGTGCGCGGCGGCCGGCAGCGGGATCTTCGGCGCCGGGACCGTGGGACGGTAGTGGTCCGATTGCGGAAGTGGATGTCGCGTCGGCTTGGGCGACTCCATGGGGTCGTCACCAGACCCGTCGTTCGAGTGACCTCGCGCCATGGGCAGGGGCAGAGGATCGCAGAGGTTTGTCAGCGGGGCCAGATGGAGGGAGCGCACTTGCGCTCCGATGGCAGATTCCGAAGATGAGGAATCGGCCAGCGACCTGGCCAGAGCGGCCGAAATCGCGTCCTACCCAGCCGCAAGAGCGGCTCAGGCGTTGGCCTCCTCGGATTCGCCGCGGATACCCCGAAACGTCGGCGACGGAGGAGTCTGGCTGACCCTTCAGGTGTCGAGGTTTGCCAAGAGCCTCTCGACTCGGAGGATCTTCTCGAGCGATCCCTGATCGTGAGCGTGGTCCATGGCGGCAAACAGATGGGCTTCTTCGAGAACGATGCGCGCCGGGTCGCGTTCGAGGAGCGCCAGGTAGTGCTCGAAGAGGCGTTCGGGATCGAAGGCCGTCTTGTCGTGGAGTGCATGACGCACGGTGGCGTGGAGCGTGAAGCGGCCACGGATGGGCTCCTGCACCAGGCGCAAGACAGCCAGTCGCTCGAGGGTCTCAGCTTTTGCCGAGGCGAGATCGAGCAGGCTCTCGCTATCGATGTGGTCTCCGCCGAGGTGGCTGAGGACGGCGAGCATGCGGCGAGCGGGGGCGCGGAGAGTCGACCAGGCGAAGTCGACGAGCAGGAGCACCTCTGGCACGTCGTCCTCGTGAGCGAGGGCGCGGACTTTCCTGATGCCGTGGGTATCGAGAAAACGAGCGAGCGCGTGAACGGTGACGATTCGTGCGCCCACCAGAGCATCTGCGATCTCGAGAGCCAGGGGGCTCGAGCGGAGCGTGCGAGTGAGTCGCGCCACTCGGGGAAAGGGCGGACGCTCGGCAAGGACAAGAGGTGGGATGACCGGCAGGATGGTCACGCCTGACACCAGACAGCGGCGCGCGGTCACGATGAAGCTCACCGGTGCCTGCTCGCCGACGGCGTCGAGGAGAGCGGCAGTGGCGGCGTCGTTCTCGTGGTTGTCGAGGACCAGAAGACGATTGGGCCCGCGGGCCAGAAGGCGAGCGACGTCGGCGAGGCGTCGCTTTCGTGAACGGAAGCGCAGCGCGAGCATTTGAGCGAGGACGCGTTCGTCCCAGGCCCCGATGCGAAACCAATGAACGCCGCCGGGGAAGCGTCGCTGGATGCGATGACCGAGCTCGGCAGCGAGCGTCGTCTTGCCGGAGCCGCCGGCCCCGACCAGCGCGACGCGCGTCGGATGGCGAGCGAGCAGTCGGCGGAGCGTCGCGATCTCGGACGCGCGACCGACCAGGCGCTCCGGCCGAGGGGGGAACGGCTCGTGAATCATCCAGCCGGAGAAAGCTAGATGAGCGGAGCTGGTCCGGGAACCGGAATGTCGGACAGGCTACCGCCTCGAGCCGAAGCTCTCGGGTGAAACGCCGGGTTTCGGTGGCCCCTTCGCTGCAGGGGAAGATCGCCGCGGGAGCGTGGTTGCGCTCAGGCGCTCCGGATCAACTCCACCAGCGCCGGATGGATCTTCCCGTTTGTCGCGACCAGCTGCCCTTCGTGCAGCCGCGGCGCCCCGCCGTCCAGGTGGGAGAGTTGCCCGCCTGCTGCGAGCACGATGGCCGACCCCGCCGCGAGATCCCAGGCGTTGAGACGCCGTTCCCAGTAGCCGTCGTAGGTGCCGTCGGCGACCCAACACAGGTCGATGGCCGCAGCGCCGCAGCGCCGCACGCCGCGACAGCGCTTCTTCACGCCCATGAAGGTCGCAAAGTTGTTGTCCGGCTCTCGCTCGCGTTCGCGTGGGAACCCGGTCGCGAGCAGCGCCTGCTCGAGCGACGTCGTGTCGCTGACCGCGCAGCGCTCACCGTTGCGCGTGGCGATCCCTCCGGAGTGTCCCGTCCACTCGATGCCCAGCGCGGGCGCGACCACGGCGCCGGCCAGCGGCGTTTCGCCCTCCATCACGCCGACGCTCACGCACCACACCGGGTGCCCGTGGGCGTAGTTCGTGGTTCCGTCGATAGGATCGCAGTACCAAACCAGCGACGCGGCCGGGTCTCCGCCTTCTTCTTCGCCGACGACCGGAATCAGCGGAGTGAGCTCGGTCAAGCGCGCGCGGATCAAGCGCTCGGAGGCCAGGTCGAACTCCGTGACCAGATCTCGGACGCCCTTCTCGGCGACGTTCATGGGTCGTCGAAAACCGCCGAGGGCGAGGGCGCCGGCTTCGCGGGCGACCCTCAGCGCGATCTCACCCAGCGCCTCTGGCGTCACGCCGCCTTGCCGTGGCACTTCTTGAACTTCTTGCCGCTCCCGCAGTGACACGGGTCGTTTCGACCAATGCGTGGGCCTTCGTTCTTGACCGTTGGCCCCGCCAGCGCTTCGGCCTCGGCGAAGAGCCACTTGCCATCGTGCTTCTCGAAGGTCGCTCGCTCGCGATGCTCGAGCGACACGTTCTTGACCTTGTAGCGCGCGACGAAGTCGACCGTGCCGCGGTCGTCGTCCGCCCCACCGGCGTCGGTGGCCAGGACCTCGAGCCCCAGCCACTTGCTGCTCTTGCTCCAGGCCTCGGTCTGCTCCCGGTCCACGTCCTTGCCCGCTTCCGGTGTGTGCGAGTTCAGGACGAAGTCCACTTCGCCCAGCGCGTAGGCCGAGTAGCGCGCGCGCATCAGCGCCTCGGCCGTCTCCGCGGCTTTCTCGCCTTTGATGATGGGTAGGCAGTGAGACTCGGTGGATTCGCCAATTCCGCAGACGCAGGGCACGGGTGTCTCCTTGGGCCTCCAGTGGGTGTGCGATGGCCCGAACGCCGCGTGAATGCCACCGAATGAGGCTCGGGACAAGCGCCGCGTCGCCTGCCTTCGGAGGACCCTCGAAGATCATGTTATGGCCCGGGGGGAGGAGGAAGACGCAGCATGATCAAGACCCCCATCGAGGTCCGCGTCCACGAGCGAGGCACGCTGTCCGGCGATCAGCCCACAGAAGACCCGAACACCCTGGCCCAGTGCGATCTCTGCGGAGGCGAAGCCGAAGCCGTGGTGTCGGTGTCTGCCGGGGCGTTTGCCTGCAAGGTCTGCCTTCGAGAACGCCTCGAAGCAATCACCGTGGGCCTGTTCATGTTGAAAGGCGGCGCGGCCAAAGGGCTGCCCTGGGGCAAGATCAGTGGCTAGGGCGCCTCGCCCTTGATCTATGATGCCCCTTTCGACGCCGGAGGCATGATGTCGAAACCGATACCCACCGATCGGAGCGAGAGCGTCTTCGAGGACTACAAGACCGAGTACGACGCGAACCAGGCTGTCGTCGAGGCCAACCGCTGCCTCTACTGCTCCGACGCGCCGTGCATCAAGGCCTGCCCGACCCACATCGACATCCCGGAGTTCATCCGCAAGATCGCGACCGGCAACGTGAAGGGCTCGGCGCGCACCATCTTCGACTCGAACATCCTCGGCATGAGCTGCGCGCGGGTCTGCCCGGTCGAGGTGCTGTGCGTCGGTGACTGCGTCTACAACGAGCATGGGCGTGCCGCCGATCCAGATCGGCAAGCTGCAGCGCTTCGCCACCGATCGCGCGTTCGAGAAGGGCTGGCGGTTCTTCGAGGCCGGCGAGCCGACACGGGCAAGAGCGTGGGGCTCGTCGGCGCCGGACCCGCGTCGCCTCGCCGCCGCCCACGAGCTGCGCCGCGCCGGCCACGCCTGCACCATCTACGAGAAGCGTCGCCGTCATCGGCGGGCTCAACACCACCGGCGTCGCGCCCTACAAGATGCGGGCGGACCGCTCCGTCGCGGAGGTCGAGTGGGTGCTCGCCATCGGCGGCATCGAGGTCCGAGACCGGTGTCGAGGTCGGCAAGAGACATTTCGCTTCGACGAGCTCGAGAAGAAGCACGACGCCGTGTTCGTCGGCGTCGGCCTCGGACCGGACACCCGGCTCGGCGTCCCCGGCGAAGATCTCGCCGGGCGTGCAGGGCGCCGTGGCGTTCATCGAGCGCATGAAGCTCGGCAAGCTACCGCTGGCGGCGGTGAAGCAGCGCGCTGGTGATCGGCGGCGGCAACACCGCCATCGACGGCGTGCGCGAGCTCTTGGGCGCTCGGCGTTCCCGACGTGACGCTGGTCTACCGCGGCAGCGAGGCCCAGATGAGCGGCTACCGCCACGAGTGGCTGGCGGCCGCGAAGTCGAGGGCGTCGCGCGCTGCGTTCGGCACGCCGTGCCCGTGGCCTTCGAGGGCAACGGCAAGGTCGAGCGTGCGCGCTGCGTGCGCACGGACGCGAAGAAGCAGCCCATCGCCGGCAGCGAGTTCACGGTCGAGGCGGACCTCGTGCTGCTCGCCATCGGTCAGTCGCAAGCTCGGGACAGCTGCTGTCCGGGCTCGCCGGGCATCGTGATCGAGACGGGCCGCATCGTCGACCGACGATCACGGCGCGACCGGACGCAAGCGTTGGTACGCCGGCGGCGACTGCCGCAACGGCGGCAAGGAAGTCGTCAACGCCGTCGCCGAGGGCAAGGCCGCGGCCGAGGCCATTCACGCCGTCTCCTGGGAGGCAACGATGCCTGATCTGTCCACCAACTGCGCGGGCATCCGCTCGCCGAACCCGTTCTGGCTCGCCTCGGCGCCGCCCGCGAACTCCGGCGCGCAGATGCAGCGCGCCTTCGACGCCGGCTGGGGCGGCGCGGTGTGGAAGACGCTCGGCGCACCCGATCCAGAACGTGTCGAGCCGCTTCGGCGCGCTCGAACTACGCGCGGCACGCGAGCCATCGGCTTCAACAACATCGAGCTGATCACCGACCGCCCGCTCGAGGTGAACTTCCGCGAGATCGACGAGATCAAGAAGAAGCTACCCCAAGCACGCCGTCATCGTCTCGCTCATGGTCGAGACCCAGGAGGAGTGGAAGGACATCATCAAGCGCTCCATCGACGCCGGCGCCGACGGGCTCGAGCTGAACTTCGGCTGCCCCCACGGCATGTGCGAGCGCGGCATGGGCTCCGCGGTCGGCCAGGAGCCCACGGTCAACGAGCGCATCACCTCCTGGGCCGTCGAGTACTCCACGGTGCCCGGTGCTGGTGAAGCTCACGCCGAACGTCGTCGGACATCGTGCCCCACGGCCTCGCCGCGCAAGCGGGCGGCGCCCACGGCGTCTCGCTCATCAACACCATCAAGAGCATCATCGGCGTGGACATCGATCGCTTCGTGCCCGAGCCCCGGGTCGGCAGCCCTGAGCACCAACGGCGGCTACTGCGGCGCGGCGGTCAAGCCCATCGCGCTGCACATGGTGGCGCGCCTGCGCGCGATCACGCGATTTCGGCATCCCGATCAGCGGCATCGGCGGCATCACCAACTGGCGCGACGCGGTGGAGTTCATGCTGCTGGGCGCCTCCAGCGTGCAGGTCTGCACCGAGGTGATGCTCCAGGGCTACCGCATCGTCGAAGACATGATCGAGGGCCTCGACGAGTACATGGCGACGCACGGCTTTCAGACCATCGACCAGCTGGTGGGCAAGGCCGTGCCCGGCCTACTCCGAGTGGGGCGATCTCGACCTGAACTACGAGACCATCGCCAAGATCGACGCCGAGAAGTGCATCGGCTGCCAGCTCTGCGTGGTCGCCTGCCACGACGGCGCCCACCAGTGCATCCATCCGCCAAGGAGACCAACGGCGGCAGCGAGATCCGCGTGCCGGTCGTGGACGAGGCGGAGTGCGTCGGCTGCAACCTGTGCCAGATCGTCTGCCCGGTGCCGGACTGCATCAGCATGGTCGCGGTCGACAACGGCTTCGCGCCGGCGACCTGGAACGACCACGTCACTCAGGGCGCCGCGCTCCGACCGAAGAAGGGCGCGCACTGAGCGCGCACCTCTAGCCGCACTCGAGGATGTCGAGGCAGGTCTTCTTGCCGTTGATGCAGTTGGCGAGGGCTTTGTAGGCCCCGTCGCAGGCGCTCTTGAACTTGCAGGGTTGCCCGCAGCTCTGGAGGCGAGCGCAGGCTCTCTGGCACACATCGGAAGCGGCCGGGGCCGTCGGCGTGGTGGTGGCCGTCGGCGTGGCGGTGGCCGTCGGCGCAGTGGCTGCGACGCCGCTCCCGGTCGGTCGAGTGGACTTTGGGATCGGCGTTGCCGCGGCCGATGAGCTGCCTGGGGGCGCGAGCGTCGGTTCCGCTGTGGCTTCCGTCGCCACGGCGATCGACGGCGCACTCGCGCTCAGCGCCGGGGACGCCTCGAATGCACCGAAGCCGCCGAAGATGAACGCAGCGCCCACGCCGAGCACGCCAAGCACGATCAAGAGACCGCCGGCCCCAACGGCGATCCACAGCGGTGCCGAGCTCGACTTGGGCGGTGCGGGCAGCGAATGGATCGGAGCGTGGGCGAGCACCGCGACCGGCCCCGTGCCGCCGACCAGCGCCCGCAGCGCGTCCGCCATCTCGACCGCGGATTGGAAGCGCTGCTGCGGATCGCGCGCCAAGGCTCGCTCGAGCCAAGGGTCGAAGCCCGCCGGCACGCCGGCGATCGCAGCCGCAGAAGGCACCGGGTCTGCGCAGATCTTCAGCAGCAGATCCCCCAAGATGGGGCTGTCGAAGGGCCGGCGCCCGGTCATGCACTGGAAGGCGATGACTCCCAGCGCCCACACATCACTCCGGTGGTCCACGTCGCTGCGCCCGCGCGCCTGCTCCGGGCTCATGTAATGCGGCGTCCCGAGCACGGCGCCGGTCTGGGTGAGGGCGCTGCCGGCGTCGGTGGTGGCGTCGCTCGTCGCCAGCGTCTTGGCGATGCCAAAGTCCAAGACCTTGGCCAGCTCTTCGTCCTGGTTGTGCACCAGAAAGACGTTGTCGGGCTTGAGATCGCGGTGCACCACGCCTGCTTCGTGGGCGCGGGCCAGCGCGCGCGCGACGTGGCTGACGATGCGCGAGGTCTCTTCGGGCGCCAGGCGCCCCAGGCGCTTCAGTCGCGCGGCCAGGCTCTCTCCCTCGAGGAGCTCCATCACCAGATACGGCGTCGAGCCTTCGACTCCGTAGTCGAGCACCTGAATCACGTGAGGGCTGCGGATCGCGGCGGCCGCCTGGGCTTCGCGCAAGAAGCGATCGATGGCGCCGGGCGCGCTCGCGACGCGATCGTGGATCAGCTTGATCGCGACCGGCGATTTGAGCACCAGATGATCGGCGCGCCACACGCTGCCCATGCCGCCGGCCCCTAACTGCGAGACCAAGCGGAACTTCTGCGCGAGCACGTCGCCGGCCGCGAAGTCGCGGGCCATCAGAACACGTCGCTCGCCACGGTCATGTGCCACGTCCCAGCCGCACGAACACCAGCACCCAGCCCACCAAGAACGCCACGCCGCCGAAGGGCGTGACGATCCCGAGCTTGCTGACGCCGGTGAGCACCATCGCGTAGAGGCTACCCGAAAACAGAAGCACGCCGAGGGTGAAGGCCGCGGCCGGGAGCCCAATGTCGACGCGCGTCGAACGACCGTAGAGCGCGATGGCCAAGATCACGACTGCGTGCAGTGCGTGGTAGAGCACGCCCGTGTGCCACACGCCGAGCTGGGAGTCGGTGACCTTGCCGCGCAGCGCGTGCGCGCCGAACGCGCCGAGCGCGACGGCCAGGAAACCGAGAAGGGCGGCGACGCGGATCCACATGGAATTGCTAGAAGCCTTTCTGCTTCGGGGCGGGGCGCGTGTTCTTTTTCTCGAAAGGCTCCGCGGCATCGGTGGGTTTGTCGGCTCCGAATCCGCCGTTCCCTTGGCCCTGGTCCCCGCCGCTGAAGTAGCCCTGCGGGCCCACGCCCGACCGGCACTCGACGGCGCAGGCCACAGCCAGCGACGTGCCCGTGCACGCGCAACCCACCAGGCGCCGCACATTGGCCGGAAGATCGAGATCGCTCGCGTCGGCGAGGATCGAGAGACGGACGTTTGCCGCGTCCTTCTTGGGAAAGCCCACCATCGCAATGCCCCGGATGCTGTGCTCCCCGGCGGCGATCTTGATCGAAGCCACGACCTTGTCGAGGCAGGCGTTGAAGGTGCGGCTCGCGCCGCGCGCGCGCTGGATCACCTGGGTCTTGCCGTCGGGTCCGACCGCAAACCCAACGCGCTGTACGCGCGACGAGACGGATTCGTCCCTCGGGCAGGCCATGATGGCTCCGAGTTTGCCCTTGAACTTGTCTCCCAGGCTAATGCGGCGTTTCTCGAGCTCGCTGGGCGTGTCGGCGGTCTTTTCGGGCTGCGGTCCGTGGTGGGGTTTGGTCGCGGCAGGAGCCGTGTTCTTGCCACCAAAGGGATCGTCGCGCGGAGTGACCGTGAAGACAATCGGCGGCGTATACGACAGCCCACACGCCGGCGAGTACCCCGTGGTGCACGCTCGGGTCAGGGCGGCGCGAGTGCCCTCGATGTCCTTCGACCTGCCCAGACCATCGTAGCGCGCAGAGGCGAGCAGCGCGCAGCCGTAGCCGTATCTCGCCTGACACGCCTTCTCGAAGAAGCCCACTGCAAAGCTAGGGTTCGGCGCGGTTCCGAGGCCATGTCGGTACAGGAGCCCGGTGCCTGCGCAGCTCTCGCCATCCCCGTCGGCGCAGGCCTTCTCGAGCAGCTTCAACGCCCCTGCGTCGTCGCGCGACTGCCCCGCGCCTTGCAGCTGCGAGATCGCAACCAAGCGGCAGCCCGGTCCGAAGCCGCCCGCGCAGGCCTTCTTGGCCAGCTGCGCGCCTTTTTCGGCGTTCTGCGTGATGCCGTCGCGCCCCTCGAACATCAGCGTCGCAGCGTCGACGCAGCTCTTGAGCTCCTTCGCGTCGCAGGCACGCTCGAAGTCTTGTGCCGCCCGCGCGACGTCCTTCGGCACCTTCGTCCCGGAGAGCCGCAGCGTCCCCATGAATCGACAAGCGTTGGCCGATCCCTTGGCGCAGCTGTCTTCCAGCCCTTTGAGCCCCTTGGCCCGCTCTTCGTCGGTGCCGCCCAGGAGCTGCGACGAGAGCAATCCACAGGCGTCTTCGTGAGCCCCCTGGCAGGCCCGCGTGAACAGCGCCTTGGCGCGGGCGGCATCCGGGGCCGTGCCGTTACCCTTGTCGAGATTCAATGCCAAGAAATGGCATGCGCGCGCTTCTCCCCCGCTGCACCCGCGTCCATACAAGACGTTGGCGGCGGTCGCGTCGCCGTCCTTTTCGGTGAGCACGCCCAGGTTGCTGCAGCCGCGGGGCCAGCCGGCCTCGCAGCTCTTCGAGTAGAGCGCGCGAGCCTTGTCCATGTCCTTGGGCAGCGAGTCGCCGCGATCGTAGGCGTGGCCCAGGTTGCCGCAGCCGCGAGCGCTCCCGCCCTTGCAGGCCTTGTCGGCGAGCGTCGCAGCCTTCTCCGGATCGGCGGGCACGCCGTGGTTGCCGAAGTGCATGAACGACGCTGCGGCGCAGCTGCCAGCGTGACCTTTGTCACACTGGGCGACGCACTCGCTGATCTGGCCTTCGCGGCACTGAAACGCTTCCTCGGAAGTCGGCGGCGCGCACTTGCCCTGGACCAAGACCAGTCCTCGCGGGCAGACGTCGACCGTCCCGCCCTGGTCCTTCGACGCGATTTCGAGGGCGGTGAGCTCGAGTCGAAGCAGGGCAGCGCAATTCGGGTCGGGACTGGCAGCGCTCGAATTGAAGCTCCTGCACGCCTTGGCGTCGCCGTCGCGGTTCTCGGTGCGCTTGCTGCTCGTGCTCTTGGCGCTGGCTCCCGAGCCCATGATCTCCACCGCTCCGCGCGTCGATCCCGACGATCCCTGCTTTAGCGCGAAGGCGCCGACGAAGGCGCCGCGCACGAAGTGGGTCGCTTCTTGGCAACCCTTGCCGCTGAGCCGCTTCTTGTCCGCCGCGTCGACCGTCGTGCGACGCATGCCGACGAGGATCAGCCCGAGGTCGAGCGAAGCGTCCCGCTGCACCTCTGCGGCGATCTTGGCGCCGAAGGTCGGCAGGTTGAGCTGGATCTCGTCGGCGCCCTCGAGGCGCACGACCTCTTCCTTGGGGCTGACGCCCACGAAGCCGTAGTCGCCCTCGATCTTACAGTCCTTGAGGATGCGGAGCTGTTTGCAGTCGTAGCTCACGACGGCCACGCCGTCCTTCATCACGGCTTCGTAGACCGCCCTCTCGTGGGCCTTCAGATCGACGATCAGCGGTTGACCGAAGTCCGCCACCGAGTCGCACAGCGAGCTCTGGACCTTGGGCGGATCTGGCCTCACCGCCTCGCCGCCGGCTCCTGGCCGGCAGCCGCCCGAGATCCAAACCGTCACCGCCACCAACGGCAACCCTGCGCGCGCTTTCCAGTCCATCGGGTCCCGGATCCCACATTTGTGTGAGGGCGGGAAGCCAAGTCTCTTCCGACACGGCAGCCCAGTGTCCCGGCAAGTGTACGGCTCTCCTTGGGACGAACGCTCCGTGCGCCGACTCGACCTTGTGCGGCGTGGGGTTGACCTGCTTCATTCCTGTCTCGCTCGACGCGGGTGCCTCGGATGCGGGGACGACGCCGATGGGCACGTGTCAGCCCTACGTCCAGAAAGACAGCAGCTGCGGCTTTGGCACTACACCCGACTGCGAGCCGGGGACCCTCTGCGTCGCCGGCACGTGCAAGGCCGCGACCGGTATGTTCACCGTCGCGGCTGGTTTCTCGTGCTACTCGAGCGGGTCTCTCTGCCAGGCGGGGTTGGCCTGTGAGTTTCAGGGACTGCCCTACTTGTCCGGCGGCACCTGCAAGGCGGACAAGGCGCAGTCGGCGTGCCGCCTCGCGCTACCAGACGGCTGCGGCCCGAACGCCTACTGCGGCGCTTCCTACTTCAACACCGTCTCCACCTGCAGCGTGCTTCCCACGGTGGGCGAGGCCTGCGCTGCAAAGGCTGCTCAAACCCTGGGCCTGGCGCCCGCGTGCCAGGCTGGCCTCTCGTGCACGCAGGGAGTCTGCAAGAATCCGCTTCGCGTCGGAGATGCCTGCAAGTTCGACGATCAGTGCTTGACCGGCTACTGCAAACCGAGCGACGCGGCCGCGGCCGCGGTCGACGCCGGCGTCCCCGGCCACTGCGCGTCGGGCAAGTGCACCTAGGTGCCCGAAACTGAAGCATCCGCCCGCGTCAACAGACCTCGACTCAGCGAGGCACGAACTCACCATCACCGAACTGAGCCAGGTAGTCCTGCCGCAGGCCGCCGCAGCGCGGTCGCGCCCGGCAGCTCTCGCAGCGGGGCAAATACGTGCCGCCTTCGAGCGGGGAGTCTTCGAGCATGAAGCCCTGTCCACCAGGGTTGGCGATCAAGAGCTGGAGATCCGCAGCGTGAAACAGCGCGGCCCAGTGCGATTCGGGCACCACACACGGTGGCGTGTGCAGGGAGGTCACTCCAACGTCCGCGTTTTCGTTGATGGCGGTCACAACCGCCACCGCGACGTCGCTGAGCCTCGGTACCCGAGCCGAGACGTCCTCGGTTCGCTGATGGGCCGAAGACAGGCTCGACACGGCGAAGCGTGCGAGCCCCATCGCCGCGTACGTGCGCACCATCAGCGGCAGTTCGCCGACGGTGTCCGCGTAGAGCAAGATGTCTCCCGCCATCGGCAGCCCGAGGCGTGCGACTTCGCTGATGCCCTTCACCATTGCCGCGTGGCACCCCGGCGTGCGCGTCAAGCCGTCGTGGTTTTTTGCGCTGGCGCCTTTGATCGCAAAGCTCACCTCGGTGACGCCCGCGTCGGCGAAACGGCCTGCCACCGCGGGATACGCTAGCAGCATGCCGTTGGTCTGGAGCAACACCCGTTCGTAGCCGAGCCGGCGCGCCATCTTGACCACGGTCACGGCGTCGCTCCGCAGCGTGGGTTCGCCGCCGCCCAGCCAGAAAGCCGTCGCGCCGCGCTGCCGCGCCGCGACCAGGTGTTCGGCGATTTCCCGCGTGCTCATGCTCGGACCGCCCTCCGATACCGAGTAGCAACCGACGCAGTGGTTGTTGCAGCGGTTGTCCGCCGAGACCTCCAGCCAACGCAGCCGGCGCGCGCTCACTGGATGCAACCGACGCAGTGGATCTCGAAGCGCTGCACGGGAACCGCCCTTCCGCACCGCAGTCTAGCCCCGAAAAAGCTGCAGGTCACTCCGGGGCGGGCCAGCGCGCCGTCAACGCACCGCATGGGGATGGTCGTCAGTCCGCGCAGCAGCGAAACCCCGTCGAGTAGTCGAAGTGCTTCACGTCGTGGGCTTTCGTTGCGTAGTTGCAGCCCGGCCCGTTGAGCACCCGAAGCGTCGGCGACCTCCCCGCCATCCGCGTCGTTCCCGCCAGCGCCTGCGTCGGCGTTTGCGCCAGATTATGGATCTGCGCCAGAGCACGCCCCGACCAACGCGAGCGCGGCAAACGGGACGCGGAGTCGGGGCATGCGCAGAGAATTTCCCACTCCGCGGGTGGGGGCGCAAGGCGACTCGCGTGCAGGGCGACCGCGGGTCGAGGCTGTAAGCGGCCAAGGCGGTCGTGGCCGCGCGTCAACAGGCGCGGAGCCACTCGGCAAAGTCATGCAGTGGGGGTAGAGTGTGGCCCGTGCACAAAGCGATAGCCCTAATCGGGATGCTGAGCGCGTGCTGTTCCTGCAAGGCGCGTGACGAACCGCCGGCTGCGGCGTCTGCGAAGTCAGTCCAACCCGGGACGGCACCTCGCGACACCCCTGAACCAAGCGCACCCGTCGCAGCGTCCACGGTGTCCCCGCCTGCTCTATTCAGCGCAAGGCCAGCTCCGCCCCCGCCGCGCCCGGGCGAGAAGCCCCGAGCCATCCACCCTTTGCCGAGCGATCCTACGCAGTGTGTCGAAATGTACTCCGCTTGCCGTTCCGACGGCATGTGTACCAGCGCGCCGTTCTATCTTGCGTGTGGCAAGCAAGGCGTCGTGCCGGGCGGGGACTTGCTCGCGTGCGAGTGCCCGTAGTCCCCAGCAAACCGCCCGAAATTGCGCGCTACGGGGTTGGCCAGTCTTGGTTCGGCGGTGAAGCGTCAGCGCTCGAACGGCACAACCATCAGATCGGATCGCCAGCAGCCTCCGGCTGGTATGTGATGCCGACCACACGCAGCCGTCGCGCGCGACCGTTCGGCACCGGCCAGTCGATCGAATCTCCGATGGACAGGCCGAGCAGGGCACTCCCTAGCGGAGCAAACACCGAGATTCGTTGGCGGTCGACGTCTGCACTGCCGGGGAAGACCAGCGTGATCTCACTCTCTTTTCCGGTCTCCTCGTCGGTGAAGCGCACGGTCGAGTTCATCGTTACGAGATCATTGGGCACGGCCTCGGGTTCGACGATCTCGGCTCGCTCCAGCTCCTCGCGCAGCGCGTCGAGCTCGGGGCGCGGACCGAGCTTCTCGAGAAGCTGGTCGAGTCGCTTGTGATCGAAGCGAGACAGGACGATCCGCGGCAGGGTGCTCATCGCAACAATGTCGCGAGTGTCCGTGCGGATGTCAAGGTTTGACGGCCGAGCCAAATGGGTGTGGCAGTGGCGCGCTGGAGGCGATGAAATGCCACAGCAATCAGCGCATCCGGTGGATCGATCACGGCGCGTTGAGGACAAAGACGGGAAATGGGCAACATGACGTGGGACATTTTGATCGGGTGCACAATCATCGTCGTCGCGCGCGTCGCCGACGTTTCACTCGGAACGATGCGCACGGTGGCGGTGGTGAGTGGTCACCGCGGACTGGCCTGGCTCTTTGGGCTGCTCGAGGTGGGCATCTGGGTGTTTGTCGTGTCCGCGGTCATCGCGCAAATCCAGAGAGAGCCGGTCTATGGCGTCGCGTTTGCGCTTGGGGCCGCCACCGGCAACTACGTTGGAGTGGTGCTGCAGCGTTGGCTTCCTTTCGGCGATCAGGTGGTCCGTGTCTTCACCCGACGGGGCGGCGCGCTCTTCGACGATCTGCAGAGTCACGACTATCGAGTGACGCGGTTTCAGGGAGTGGGCCGAGATGGTGAAGTGTCGATGCTGTTCATCCAGCTACGGCGTGCCCGAACACGTGCCCTGGTGCGCGTCGTGCGCGCCGTTGACCCCGAGTGCTTCTACACCATCGACGACATTCGCGTCGCGAACGCAGTCATCGCCAGGCCCTCGCTGTCGGCCGGTGCCTCGGCGGGCTGACAGCGACGCCGCGAGCCCTTGGTAGGCCTATCGAGTCGGTGGCTCGGGAGCGAACAGCTCCATCGCGGTCAGCACCAGTACGGCGGTCAGTCCGAGCAGAAGCAGCCCTGCGGATGGCACCGCCAGCCAAGACAACGATTCCTTGGCCGCGTGGGTGCTTCCCAATCCAGGTGCGCGGCGAGCGGCGAGCAGCCAGAACGTGGTGTACCCGAGGCCGCCCAGACCCAGGGCCAGCGCCAGCCCGCGGCGCGCCACGGCTCTTGGCCGGCGCAGGGACGCGAGGAGGAGAATCGCGCTCAACGCAGCTGCGCCAATGCCGCCGCCGTGCAGATGCGCGCGCTTGTAGTAAGCCCAACTCTTTTCAACGACGCTCTTCATCTTCGCGGCGTCGCCGCCGTAGACGCTGTCCCGCCCGGTTTCGGCGAGCGCGGACAGGTCGGCCTTCAGTGTGTCCTCGAAGGCCCCGAACACACCGCCCAGAGCGAACCCAAAGAGAATCGTGAAGAGGGCCAGAATCGCGCCCCAACGACAGACTCTCAGCCTCTGAGCAAAGTCCGGAGATGAGGTCATGGATGCCTGCTGACGCTGCGCAAGCCGGCGCTGTCAGTGGTGTTCGACGCCATTGTTCGGACCAGCATAGGACAAGTGGGCGGGGCTGGACACGGGAACGGGAGAGGGCGCTGGGTGAGCGAGATCCTTCGCTGCACGTGACCGCGAGTGAGTTCGGTCGGACTGCGCGCACCCACGGCGCCCACCAATGCATGCAGACTCGCGAGCGTTGCCGCATGGTAGCGCTGTACGCGCCGCGACTTGTCCGGGACGTCGAGCGCAGCCGCAAGTGCGGGGTCCTGCGTCGCGATGCCCACCGGGCAATCGTTGGTGTTGCAACGCAACGCCTGGAGGCAGCCCAGCGCCAACATCATGCCCCGACCCGAAAAGCAGCCGTCCGCGCCGAGGGCGAGCGCGCGGAACATGTCGAAACCGCTCAAGATGCGTCCCGACGCAAAAACCTTGGTGCGGTGGCGCAGCCCAAAGCGTTCCAGCGCGTCGACGACCAGAACGAGCCCTTGCTCCAGGGGGGCGCCGACGTGATTTGCGAACTCGACGGGGGCAGCGCCCGTCCCGGCCTCCGAGCCGTCCACGACCACGTAGTCCAGCGCAATGTCGGTCGCGCGCATGGCTTCCACCAACTCCACGACGTCGCGCTCGGCGCCGACGCAGAGCTTGACGCCAACGGGCTTGGCCGAGAGCTCTCGCAGGCGCTGAACGAAGTGCAGCAGGTCGTGCGCAGAATCGACGCCAGGGTGGCTCGGCGGCGATACGACCCGGGTTCCGACGGGCACGCCGCGAATCGCCGCGATTTCAGCGCTGACTTTGGCCGCCGGCAGCACGCCGCCGTAGCCGGGCTTTCCCCCCTGGGACAGCTTGACCTCGATCATCTTGACGTGAGGGTGCTGAGCCAGTTCGCGGAACTTCTGCGGATCGAAATGACCGTCAGGAGTACGACACCCGAAGTACGAGGTGCCGAGCTGCCAGATCAGATCGCCGCCGCCCTCCAGATGGTGCGTGCTCACGCCCCCCTCTCCGGTGTTGTGGGCGAATCCGCCCAAGCGCGCTCCGGTACTGAGCGCACGAATCGCTGTCCCACTCAGGGCGCCGTAGCTCATCGCCGCGATGTTCAAGCGAGAAGCCGAGTAGGGCATTGCGGCGCTGCCTGCGCCGATCAAGACCCGAGATTCCTCCATGGGCGCTGGCTTCGGGTACATGGAGTGCGCGATCCACTCGACGCCGGGTACCGACACATCGCGCTTGGTACCGAAGGGGACCGTGTCTTGCACGCCCTTGGCGCGCCGGTAGACGAGCGAGCGCGCTTCGCGGTTGAACGGCGCTCCGTCGGTGTCGCTCTCGCCGAAATACTGGCGAAGTTCCGGACGGATTAGCTCGAAGAACGCGCGGAAATGCCCGAACACCGGGTAGTTGCGCAGCAAGGCGTGGCGCCGCTGCAGCATGTCCCGGACGCCAAGCGCGAGCACTGCGCCGCCGATCCACCACAGCGCGAGGGGGATGCTCCTCTCACGTAGATCAACGAGCCACGCAACGAAGAGCACAGCTGCGACAACGACGAAGGCGCGACGGAACACAACGAACCTCGCAGAACTTGTGACGACGCAGCGCGCGTCTTACGCGCTACGCCTAGAAACCCCCGTGGAACGACAGAATGCGCAGAAACCCGCGAGAACGCTGGGTTGAGGTGCTATCGGCGTGCGCGTTTGCTGCTCGGGGCCTAGACCCCGGCGAAACAAACGGCGGCTCAGACGTGCATGACGGGACGAACTATGCGCCCGAGCGCCCAAACCGTCAAGCGCGGCGCCGCGGGTCCGGGGCCGTGTCGCAGCACGACCGATACCCCCGTTGCGGATGGCCACCCGTTCGTCGCTGGTGAACCTGGGTGTGCTGAACGCGAGCGCGTCGACCAGCGAGGGCGCGTCCGAGAACGCCTGTCGCCATGCGCGGGCGGAGCCATCAACACCTCGTCGCCTGCCTCGCTCGCGCACTCGAACGTCCGCGAGGCAGCACGGGCACCTGCGGCCAAGCGTGCCGACACATAGATGTAGGTCTGAGTGCGCGCGCAGAAGCGCTTTGCCCTGTCACGTGAAGTGAGGTGAAATGACCGAACCATGTCCCTGATTGCGAAGCGGTCGGTGTGGTTCGTTCTCGGAACGCTGGCGGCGATGGCTTGCTCGGCCGGCTCGAACGGAGACAGTTCGGGTAGCGGCGGAGGCAGCTCCACCGGAGGCAGCTCCACTGGAGGCAGCTCCACTGGAGGCAGCTCAGCCGGAGGCAGCTCAGCCGGAGGCAGCTCAGCGTCAGGAGGCTCCGCGGCGGACGGCGGCGCTGCGGGCGCGAGCGGCGGTGCCGCCGGCGCGGGCGCGAGCGACGGAGGCGGTGGTACGAGCGACGCCGGGATGCCGGACGTGAGCTTCACCTACGACGCGAGCGAACCCGACGCATTCACTCCCGACGCCAGCTGCGCAGCGACGGTGGTCAAGGCCGATCTGATCCCTCTCGACATGTACATCATGACGGACAAATCGTCGTCGATGATCGGCACCCGCTGGAACGACGTGAAGAAGGCCATCATCGGCTTTTCGAATGACCCCGCCTCGGCGGGGATCGGCGTTGGCATTCAGTACTTCCCCAAGTTGCCTGCTCAGTACACGAGCACCTGCAGCAACGACAGCCAGTGCGGTGGCTACGGGCCCTGCTGGCTCAGCTACTGCCGCGCCTGCACGGTGACGCACTACTCGACCCCCGACGTGCCGATCACCGTGCTGCCGGGGGCGGTCGCGGCCATCACCAACTCGATCAATGCCATCACTCCCTTCGGCGGCACTCCCACCGGACCGGCGCTCCAGGGAGCGGTGAGCTACGCCAAGGCGTGGGCGTCCTCCCACCCGGGTCACAGCACCGTCGTCGTGCTGGCGACCGACGGCGATCCGTACAGCTGCGCGCCGGCGGACATCCCGTCCATCTCCGCGATCGCCTCCTCCGCGGCAGCGGGCACCCCGAAGGTACTCACCTTCGTCATCGGCGTTGGCACCTCACTCACTAACCTCAACGCGATCGCCGCGGCCGGCGGCACTACCAAGGCCTATCTGGTCAGTGCCGGAGCCAACGTGACGCAACAGTTCATCCAGGCCTTGAACGACATCCGCAAGAAGACGCTGGGCTGCGAATATCAGATGCCAAAGACCGATGCCGGCATCATCGATCCGAGCAAGGTCGAGCTGGAATGGACGCCAACCAGCGGGGCGCCCGTCGTGATTCAGCGCGTCAAGGACGCGACCGCCTGTGGCACGTCCGAGGGCTGGTACTACGACAACGCCGTCACGCCATCGAAGCTCTTGCTCTGCCCGGCCTCGTGCACGAAGGTCCAGGCCGATCCCGGCAGCAAGGTGAACATCTCGCTGGGCTGCTTGGGCAGTTGAGGATCGAGCGGGCAGCGGGCGCGCGCTCACTGGATGCAACCAACGCGACTCTTGGCGATCACCATGTCGTCGTACCAGACGCTGCCGGCGCCGCCGCTGGTGATGTAGTTCTGCGGCCAGAACGCGTTGAGCTTCAAGTTGGTGGTGCTCCGGTACTGCAAGTCCAGGGGCACTAGGGTCGGGTTCGAGGGTTTGTAGTCCGTGCACTCCTTGCCGGTGGCGCTGTTCGGACAGAACTTGTCTTTGACCCAGTAGCCAAGGGGAGCGCTGTCGGTGAACTGGATCACCGATTGGTCGTTCACCCACAAGCCGAGCTCGGCGCCGCTGCCCGAGGCCCCCGACGGGTTGAGCTTGATGTGGATCTCGAAGCACTGCCATTGCTCCTTCGCTGTCAGCGTGGGTTCGTGCACGAGCGAGTTGCCGTAGTAGGCCGTGCTGCCCGAGGGCTGGTCCATCCACGAGTGCATCTTCATCCAGTAGTTGTAGAAGTCCATGCGAGGGGTCGCGCCGCTCCCCATGGGCTCGAGAGAGACATGGAAGCGATCGTCGCCGTTCGGCTTGAGTCCGGCTTGCGGGCTCGGCCAGTTCGCCGCCGGGTTGTAGCCGCCGATCCAGACTCCGGTGTGATGCCACTGCACTCCGCTCTGGTACTTGGCGTAGTAGCGCACGAAGAGCTCGTCGTAGCCGGGCGAGAGCTTTTTGTAGAAGTCCACGGCGTTCGGACCGCCGCCGTTTGCCGTCAGTTTGCCGCTGGCCTTGCCGCCGCTCTTTGCGGGCACGTCGGCGTCGAGCGCGATCCCACTGGCCTTCTTGTCTTCGTAGCGCTGGAGCAGCGCGCTCACGCTGCCTTCTTCGAAATTCTCGACCCAGACCACGTCGGGATCTTTGTCGATGCCGACGTCGCCCGGATACTTCGCCGAGAGGCCCGGGCCCGATCCGCTCGAACCTCCGGTGCCGCCACCGCCGCCGCTGGACGAGCCGCCGCTGGAAGTACCGCCGCTGGACGAGCCGCCGCTGGACGTGCCGCCGCTGGAAGTACCGCCGCTGGAAGTACCGCCGCTGGACGTGCCGCCGCTGGACGTGCCGCCGCTGGACGTGCCGCCGCTGGACGTGCCGCCGCTGGACGTGCCGCCGCTGGAAGTACCGCCGCTGGACGTGCCGCCGGTACCGGACGAGCCGCCTCCGTCGTCCGAGCCGCAGCCGAAGATCGCTGTCACCACCGCGAGTGTCGCGAAACGCCTCATGGGAACCACCCTTCAGTGCGGCAGTGTAGCCGCGAGACCGTCTCGGGTCACTCGTGGATCAGTGACCGGTTGGCGCGCGAAGCGTCAGGCGGATGACGTCGCGGCTCGATCCTCGCTCACGCGGCGCCGATATGCAGCTTGCGCAGCTCGCCGACCACTGCGTCCACGATCAGGTCTTCGATGTGCGACTCCGCCCGACAGAACTCGAGGCCTATGCCCAGCCCCTGGGGTGAGGCGGAGCAGCGCACGACCTTTGCCCGCAAGCTGATGACGCCCAACTGGCTGGCCTTCAGCAGCACGTCCACTCGCTCGCCCAGAGGCGGAGGCAGCGATTGGCCCGTGACGTAGGCGCCGCCCGCTGACAGGTTCTCCACCTGAAAAGCCCCAATTCGGGCGCCGTCGCGCGACAGCACGGCCAGCGCGTCGAAGGCCGCCCGCGGGTTCGATCGTTGCTCGGCCGTGGTCGGTAGCGTGTGGGACATGCCCGGCAGGAACGGGTCTTGCTGCCGAGTCTTGAGGCGAGGCCTGGAGACGGACTCAAGGCACCGTCGCACCGACCGTTCAGGAAGCCGTGAAACCCAAAGTTCTTTGCGTCGACGACGAGCCTCAGGTCCTGGCGGGCCTCGAGCTCCACTTGCGTCGACGCTACCAGATGCTGCCCGCTGGCGGCGCCGCGGAGGCGCTCGAGCTCGCGGCGGCGAACCTGGACATCGTCGCCGTCGTGTCTGACATGCGCATGCCGCGCATGTCGGGGGCCGAGCTCTTGGCCAAGATGTGCGTCGTGCTGCCCGATGCGACGCGGATCCTGCTCACCGGTCAGGCTGACATGGCGAGCGCCATCGCCGCGGTGAACGAAGGCCGCGTCTTCCGCTTTCTGACCAAGCCCTGCCCTCCCGACACGCTCGCGCAGGCGCTGGCTGCGGCCGTGGAACAGAACCGTCTGATCACCTCCGAGCGCGTATTGCTCGAACAGACTCTGGCCGGCGCGATTCGCGCGCTCGCCGAGGTGCTGGCGCTGACTAGCCCCGTCGCGTTCGGCACCGCCAAGCGCCTCGAGCGTCTGTCGGCGGAGATCGCGCGAGAAGTAGGCTACGAGCCCATCTGGCAGATCGAGGTCGCGGCCATTCTCTCGCAGCTGGGCGCCGTTGCGCTGCCGCCAGAGCTGTTGGCGAAAGCGCGGGCCGGCGCCGCCCTCGACGATCACGAGCAAGAGATGGTCGCGCGGGCGCCCGCCGTCGCCGAGAGGCTGGTCTCCGGCATCCCGCGGCTGGAGCGCGTGCTGCAAATCATGGCCGCCGTCGCGGCCCCGGGGCGCCGCGTAGACTCGCCCGAGGTGGCGAGCGGCGCCGAGATCTTGCGGCTTGCCTCGGACTTCGATCGCCTCGATTCCCCCGGAGTCAGCGCGGCCGAGGTGGTCCTACGGCTGCGTGCCCAGCCGGCTCACGAGCCCCAGTTGCTCGACGCTTTGGCCCGCGTGCGTTGCGGTACCGACGAGCTCCAGCGCATGCCCCTCAGGGCGCTGGGACGGGGAATGGTGCTGGCCGAAGACCTGCTACTGGCAAGCGGTGCGCTGCTGGTGCCGCGCGGCTACGAAGTGACCGTCTCGTTTCTCGAACGCGTGAAGAACTTTCCGCCGGGGGCCGTGCGCGAGCCCGCGCTGGTGTTGGTCAAGGCGGAGCCGTCCGCGCGCGCGAGGGTGGCATGACCGTCACTTGTCCCGGGGTTCACGCGCAGGCCGCGGGCGTTGAGGTCCAGGCGGCGAGCATTCGCATCCGCGGTGCGTTCGTGCAGCAGCGTTTCGGACCGGACGGGCTGCGCCGCTTTCGTGAGGCGGCCTCTCCGGCGCTGCGACAGGCGCTGGACGGTCGCTGCAGCGGCGGCGGTTGGGTGCCCTTCGCGCTGCAAATCGAGGGGACTCTGCTGATCGATCAGCTCTTCGGCGCCGGGGACCTGGCGCTGGCGGAGGAGATCGGCGCGTTTGCCGCGACCCAAGACGCGGGGGTCTGGAAGACCCTGTTCATGCGCACGGTGCCGCCGGCGCTGATGGCCCGGGTCCTCCCGAGCCTGTGGTCCCACTACTACCGCAATGGCGGCGCGCTCCGGATGACGATCACCGGTCCCACGGCCATGCTCATCACCATCGACGGCTTTCCCGCCCCACACCCGGCGCACTGCCGGGCGATGGCAGGTTGGGCGCGCGGCACGCTCGAGCAAGGGCCGCGCACCGACATCCGCGCGACAGAGGTGAAGTGCCGAACCCGAGGGGAGGATTCATGCTTGATGAACGCGACCTGGCGCTGATGCAGCTAGCTCCGGAGACCTCGGGCTCCAGTCCCGCGCCGGCGACTCCGACGCCCGGCACCCGCGTGCTGGTGATCGACGACAACGAGAAGATCCACTTGGCGCTGCGTGCGCTGCTGCGCGCGGGCGGGCGGGGTAGGTCTGCCGAGCGGGGAGTGTGCGAGCGTGAGCTGTTCGGCTCGAGCGCTGGAGAAGCATTCGTCGTCGACGGCGCCCGCTGCGGCGAAGACGGCCTGAAGGAAGTGTGCCGCGCGATGAGCGATGGCCGGCGCTTCGCCATCGCATTCATCGATCTGTGCATGCCTGGGTGGGATGGCGTCGAGACGACGGAGAGAGTTTGGGAAGTTGATCCCGATTTGCAGGTGGTGCTGGTGACGGGCAGCGTCGACGTGCCATGGGCCGAAATCCGCCGGCGAGTGGGCTTCCGTGACAACTTCTTGGTCCTGAAGAAGCCCTTCGAACCCGTCGAAGTTCGACAGATTGTCCAGGCGCTGGCCCGCAAGTGGGAGCTCAACTCAGCCGTCGCCGATCGCATTCACGAGCTCGAGAGCCGGCTCTTGGCCCGCAACGTCGAGCTCGAACTCTTGGCGGAGCGCCTGCAGCGCGAAGCCGCCGAGCGCGCCCGCATGGAGGTCGAGTTGCAGGTGTCCCACAAGCTCGAAGCCGTGGGGCAGCTCGCCTCGGGCATCGCCCACGAGATCAATACCCCGATCCAATACGTCAGCGACAGCTTGCACTTTCTCCAGAGCGCCAGCCGCGACATGCGCGCGCTGATCGAAGCCTACCGTGCCGAGCGCGCGGTCATCGAGGCCGCTCCGGCCGGCGCCGAGGCCCTCGCGCGCCTGTCCGACGCCGAGGACGCCGCCGATCTCGAGTACGTGGATGAAGCATTGCCCAAGGCCATGCAGCGCGTCTTCGCTGGGCTGGAGACCGTCGCGACGCTGGTGCGATCGATGAACGAGTTTGCGCACCCCGGCCAGCGCGAGCTGGCGCCGGCCGACCTGCGCCGCGGCATCGAGAACACCGTCACGGTGGCGCGCAACGCGTACAAATACGTGGCCGACGTCGTGCTCGAGCTCGAGGAGATCCCGCTGGTCACCAGCAACGCGGGGGAGCTCAATCAGGTGTTCTTGAACCTCATCGTCAACGCCGCCCACGCCATCGCGGACCGCGGCGATCCGGAGCTTCGAGGCACCATCACCCTGCGCACCGCCAGCGATGGCGACAGCGTCGTGATTTCCATCTCCGACACGGGCTGCGGCATTCCACAGGCCGTCCGCGACCGCATCTTCGAGCCGTTCTTTACCACCAAAGAGGTCGGTCGCGGCACGGGCCAGGGGCTGGTCATTGCGCGCAGCATCGTCCAGCAACACGGCGGCAGCCTCAGCTTCGAGACCGAGTGCGGGAAGGGGACCACCTTCTTCATCCGGCTTCCCGTCGGAGGTCCGGAGAGCCCATGAGACGCGTCCTCTTCGTGGACGACGAGCAGCGCGTGCTCGACGGACTGCGCGACATGCTGCGAAAGCACCGCAAGAAGTGGGACATGCACTTTGCCCTGGGTGGGCAAGAGGGCATCCGAGTGCTCGACGCCGGCGGGGTCGACGTGCTGGTGACCGACATGCGCATGCCGGGGGTCGACGGAGTGGCCCTGCTGCGGCACGCTCACCAGCACCATCCATCGGTCGTGCGCTTCATCCTCTCCGGTTTCGCGGAGGCGGAGGCGCGCATGCGGGCCGTGCCGGTGGCACACCAGTTCTTGAGCAAGCCCTGCGACGCGGCCCAGATCGAGTGCGCCGTCGAACGTGCGCTCGCCCTCCGCGATGCCCTCGAAAACGAGGCGTTGCGGGCCTACCTGGGGGCAATCGACAAGCTGCCGAGCCAGCCCAGCGTCTACCAAGAGCTTCAGCGCCTGATCGCCAGCCCCAAGTCTGGCACGGACGCGGTGGCCCGGCTGGTCGAGCGCGACATGGCCATGAGCGCCAAGCTGTTGCAGCTCGTGAACTCGGGTTTTTTCGGGGTGGCGAGGCGAGTCTCGAGCATCGATCAGGCCGTCTCGCTGCTGGGCATCCGGACGATCGAGAACCTGGTGCTCGCCGCCGAGGTCTTCGGGGCCTCCAGTGTCGACGCTCGAATCGCGGCGCTCCAGGCTCACTCCCTGCTCACGGCGCGCCTTGCGGCGCGCATCGCGCCGAGCAAGCCCATCGCCGAAGATGCCTTCTTGGCCGGGCTGCTGCACGACATCGGGTTCTTGGTGCTCGCGGAGGCCAAACCCGATCAGGTCGAGCAAATCTCGAAGCTGCAGAAGCAGGGTTGCTCGCTCGCCGAGGCCGAAGCGGCGTCCGGCGTGGCTCCGCACGCCTGCGTCGGCGGGTACCTGCTCGGCCTATGGGGGCTGCCGTACCCAATCTCGGAGGCGGTCACGCTCCACCACACTCCGCGGGCGATCGTCGGCAATCGAGGCTTCGACCTGTTGGCCACAGTGCACATCGCCGACGCGCTCGCTGCCGCGGCCGGTGGCGACTCGCTCCAGCTCGAGGTCCCGCTCGACTCGACGTTGGTGGCCGAACTCGGCCTCGAAGGCGAGCTCGCCGGGTGGCGGCAGCTCGCTGCCGAGCTGCGGAGTCAATGCGCGGTGAGCTGAGCCCGACCGCGCCCGGTTGAGGCTCGCTGGCACCCTCGCGCTCAGCGCCGCGGCGTGAGACCCTGCCGGCATGCGCCGCCTGCGAATCGTGATCGGTCGCGCGCCACGGATGGCCCCGGCCATCGCCGCGGTCAGCTTGATTCCAGTGCTCGGGAGTTGCGGGTCACGCTCGGGCCTTCTATCCCCGGACGCCGACGCCGGCGCGAGCACCGGCGGCGCGGGCGGCACGTCTGCTGGAACCGGCGGGGCCGTGGGAGGTGGGGGCAGCGGGGGCAGCGGAGGGCTCCTGATCGGCGGCACGGGCGGGCTGGGTGGCAGCGGAGGCCTGGGCGGCAGCGGAGGCGGCGCCTGGTGCCCGACCTACAGCAAGCTCGAGACCTTCACCGTGAGCGTGCCGCCGCCCGGGGTGCCCGCCGAGCCGGGGCAGCTCTGCGCGGCGTCCATCGAACCCGTCGAGAGCAACTCCGCGGCGCGGGTCACCTTGACCAAATACTCGCCCGCCATCGACCTGGCTCAGGGTTTCATCGCCGTCGCGCCGGCCCTCGAGAACCTGGTGATCGGGCCACCGAAGGTCACTGTCAAGACCGCCAGCCCGGCGCAGCTCGAGCAGATGCAGATCAGCCTGATGACCCAAGTGGCCGGCGGCTTCGCGTTCCACGCGACGTGGCCGGGGCCCCTGAACCTGTCGCCCGAAGGCTGGGTGATGATGCAAATCGAAGTCGAGCTCGAGATCGTTTGCGCTCCGAACGACAGCGATTCGCGCACGGTCATCTCACGCACCGAGGTCCACCTGTGCATTGGTGCGTCGGATCTCGACTGGGTCAGCTCCGGCGATGAATGCACGGTGTGCAAGACCATCGCCGAGATGGCGCCCACGCCCATCCTTCCCGACCAGCTCGCAGACGGCCTGCCCCTCGCTCGGGCGTTCCGGCTCAGGGTGCTCGAACTGGCTCGGGCGGGCCGGAGCGTGGTGCTCTTCGCGGAAAACGACGCTGGACCGGAAGCCGCTTACGAGTGGCACGCGAGCCGAGGGTGCATCGAGCAGCTCGCCCCCGATCTCGTGCTCTGGACCGCCGAGCCGGGCGCAGACCCCGGGCTGCTGCAGGTGGCTCTGGAGCACGAGCACGGTGCAGCGGTGGCCAGCTTCGACTGGGAGCCGTTGTGAGCCCCGGGCTGCGCGTCGCTCTGGTCGGGCCCATTTACCAGGAGAATCTGGCGCTCGCGTACCTTGCCGCGGTGACGCGTGCGGCGGGACATCAGGCCGAGGTCATCGCCTACTCGCGACGCGTGGAGGTCGACCGCGCGCTTCGGCAGGTGCTCGAGCTCGACCCGCAGATCGTGGGACTGGGGATCGCGTTCCAGAACAACATCGACGACTACCTCTTGTTTCTGAACCAGCTCCGCTCCCGGGGCTATCGCGGCTACCTGACAGCCGGCGGGCACGTGCCGACGTTCTGCTACGCGGAGCTGATGCGAGACGCTCCAGCGCTCGACAGCGTGGTGCGTCACGATGGCGAAGAGACCTTCGCAGCCGTCCTCGGCGCCGTCAGTGACGGCAGGGCCCCGCGCGACATCGCGGGTCTGGTTTGGCGCGACGGAGATCGGGTGGTCGTCGGCCCGATTCGACCAGCAGTTGCCAATCTCGACAGCCTGCCCACCGCCGCGCGTAGCGCCGAACCCTTCAGCGTGGGGGGCGTAGTGGTGGATTTCGTGATCGCGGCTCGGGGCTGCGTCGGCGAATGCCACTATTGCAGCATCGCCGCCTATACGCAGCAGCAGCAGAAACGCTATCGCCTGCGCAGCACGCGAGCCGTGGCCGACGAGATTGCGGAACTCTACCACCGGCGCGACGCCCGCGTGATGTTCGTGCAAGACGATCTCTTCGTGCTGCCGAGCGAGAAGCGCACCGTCGAGCGCGTGCACGCGCTGCGGGAAGAGCTGCTGCAGCGAGGCGCTCCGGATATCGCGTTTTGGGTCAAGGCGCGGCCCGAAACCGTGACGCCCGCGGTGTGCGTCGCGCTCCGCGAAATGGGCGCCGTCCACTTGTTTTTGGGCATCGAAAACGCCTCCGCGGCGCGCCTCGCGTACCTCGGCCGCACGCATCTGCCACTGCACAACGACTCGGCCATCGCGCACTGCCGGGAGCACGGCATCGTCCCGAGCTTCAACTTCATGCTCTTCGATCCGGACACTTCGCTGGACGATGTGTCGGCCACGCTCGACCTTGCGGCGCAGCACCTTGACCTCCCCTGGAACGTCTGTCGCACCGAGATCTACTCCGGCACTGCTCTCCGGGCGCGGCTCGAGGCCGAGGGGCGACTGCGCGGCGACTATCGGAGCTTTGGCTACCTGATGCGCGACACGCGCGCGGAGGTCATGTTCCGCATCCTGCGCGTCAGCCTGCACGAGCGCGCCTTCGAAATGGAGAGCCTGCTCAATCGGCTGATCAGTCTGTCGTTTGCCAGGCAGATCCACCAGCACTTCTTCCCCGGCAGCGCCACGGACGCGCTGAGCCGCGAGGTGACCGAGCTCGGCAGCGCGGTGCGCGCGGACACGGTGGCGTCGTTGCGCCGCAGCCTCGAATTCGTAGCGACCGATGCCATCACCGACGCCCGGCGAGTGCGACGCTTCGCGGTGGCGGAGGCGCTCGAGCTCGGGCGGAAGGACCTCGCCTGGCGTTCGCGCACGGAACGCTTGTGGCGCCACTTCACGGCACGGGGCACCCTGCTGTCGGCGCGGCGGGGCGTGATGCCGCCAGCGCGCGCGCACGCGGACTGGCAGGTCGCGCTGGGCTCGTGAGGGTGCCACCTGTGCTGGCCCGAGCGTGAGCAACGCACTCAGAGCAAAAGTGACCCTGGCGGGAACATTCTCCCGGCCGTAGTGTCGCGGCTCAGATGCCCGCGATGGACCCCACCGCCCAGCCGGACCTGCTCTACCCCGCAGCCAAGCTGCGAATCGATCCCGAAAAGACCCGCCTCGCCCTGAGCATGGCCTTCGCCGGCGGCGTGTCCGGCGGCCTGTTCGAAGAGACGCTGGCAGCGGCGACCCTGGAGCCATCCTCCTGGGAGCCGGCCGCCTTCGAGAACGACCTCTTCCTGCGCCGCTTCGTCGCCGGCTGCTTCAAGATCCGCGTCGGGCGCGAGGAGGGACTGGTGGCGGGGAACCATCTGGTCCGGCTGCTCACCCACCCGCCGAGCGACCGCGCGACCGTCGAGCATCGCCGGGCCATCCTGGCCGAGCTCGACGACTCTCCCGAGCTGCGCGGGCGAGTCCAGGAGATCTACCGCGCGCTCCGACGCTTGCGCGTGCTGCTCGAGAACGCATCCGGAGTTCGCAACTGGGATCCGAGTCGCCGACAGCTCGACATGCTCGTGATCGTCAAGGAGGTGTTCGACCTGATGGCGGGCGGGTTCGTCTCCTGTCGCTCGGGGCTCTCGGTGCTGTCGGTCTTCGGGGGGCGCATCCTGACCAGTGAACCCTACCGCTCGCTCTCGGACTTGTTGCGTTACGACGATCGCCTGGCCACCCTGAGCTTGAAGGTGGGGGTCGGGGCCGATGGTCACATCCGCGGCTTCGAGGTCGTGTCGGTAGCCGAGGACTCCGACAACCCATTCGTGAGCCCGCCGTGGCGGCGCTGGCTGGCCAAGGTCGAGCTCTTCGTCCGCGGCTATCGCTTCAGCGATGGCGAAGTCATGACCCGCCTGGTCGACGCGGTGTTCACGGGGATCGAGAGCGAGATCGTCGCGCTGCTTCAGCTCTTCGGAGATCTGGAGTTCTACCTGGGCGCCCTGGCGTTTGCGGACCAAGCACGAGCCGCGGGGCTCCAGGTCTGTTTGCCGGAGCTGGTTCGACCCGAGGCCCCCCGCGCGCTCTCGGGTCTCTTCAACCCGCTGCTCTTGATGAGTGGCATCGAGCCCATCCCCTGTGATCTCGGCTCGAGCCGCCTCGCCACGACGGTGCTCGTGACCGGACCCAACTCCGGCGGCAAGACCCGACTGCTGCAGTCCGTCGGCCTCACGCAGCTGCTCGCCCAGGCCGGATGTTTCATCCCCGCGCGATCGGGCGCCGTCGCGCTCACCTCCGCGCTGGTCGTGTCGTTGATCCAAGAGACGCGGGCCGATGCGGCCGAGGGGCGGCTCGGCACGGAGCTGGTGCGCATCCGCGAGCTCTTCGAGCGCCTGCCGCCCGGCGCGATGGTGTTGCTCGACGAGCTGTGCTCGGGCACGAACCCTTCCGAGGGTGAAGAGATCTTCGAGCTGGTGGTCGAGATGCTCAGCAAGCTCTCGCCCCAGGCCTTCATCACCACCCACTTCCTCACCTTCGCTGGGCGTCTCGAGCGTGAGCAGAAGATCCGAGATCTCAGCTTCGTGCAGGTCGAGCTCGGCGCCGATCGCCGCGCGACGTACCAGTTCGTCCCCGGCGTCGCCACGACTTCGCTCGCCGGGCACGCGGCCGAGCGGCTGGGCGTCACGGGCGAGCAGCTCCTCTCCCTGATCGAGCGCAACGTCCAGCGCTTCCAGCGCGAACATCCGACCGAGCAGAGCTGAGCTGAGCTGAGCGGAGCTACGTCCATGCCGACCCTGCTCGTCACCAAGAAGATGTCGCCCCAGCTCGCCGCTCGGGTTCAGGCGAGCGTCGACGGTCGCCGGGCCGCCCCCGGCGCGAAGCTCGTGCCCCGCGCGATGTCGCTGTTCCGCATCACCGCGCTCACGCTGACCGTGGTCTGTCTGGTGTGGATCGGCGTCTCGTATCGCCGCGCGAACCGTGAGCTCGAGGCGCGACGCGCCGAGCTGAACGAGCGGGTGGCCAAGGCGTCCGCCGATGTCGCCCCCGACGATTTGGACGCTGCGATCAGAGCTCTGCCGTGGCTTCCGCTCTTTTCCGGCGCGTTCTCCGGAGACACGGTGGCTGACGAGCTCCGCCCCGCCGGCGCGTTTGCTGCTGTCCTGGCGAAGCCGACGATCTACCTGCGCGGCGCGCTCCCGGCCGTGGCCGGCCGCGTCGACGAGGCCGCGGCCAGCTCACTGAAAGACGCGTTCGTGCTCTGCCTGAACGCCCCGCCAGCCTCCCGAACCGAGCCGACGCTCAAGGCCAAAGCCCGCACGGCGCTCGCGGGGCGGGGCGAGGGCATGCGGCCCATCGCCCACGTCGAGCGCCTCCACGACGCGCTGGTGGGTCTGCCTTTCTTGAATCCGGAATGGCAGAAGAAGATCCAATCCGCGTCCTCCCGTGAAGAACTCGGGCGGTTGACGCGGGACTTCGAGCGAGCGCCCATCGCCCGCGCCCAAGCCGCTTCGCGCGCGACCGTGCTGCTCGTCGTGGTGGATGAGCCCAACCCGGAGCCGGGACCGACGGAACTCGACGGCGAGCGGCCCCACGACGTGCGCGTCGGCCTGGTGGATCTGCGCCAACGCAAGGTGCTGCTCAGCCTGCGCCGCCGCGTCGACCCGAGCTGGATCTCGGTGGCCGCCCGCGCCGAATACGCGAGCGGGATCGACAGCTGCGCCCTGGCCCTCGACGTTCATGCAGCGGTCGCGGGAGCGAAGGCGGTCGCCGCCGGCGAGTGAGCGCTGCCGCCGCCGTCGCCGCCGTGCTAGCTTGTCGTGCCGAGCGCGGTACCACCATGGTGAACGCTGTCGCAAACCTGCCGGTGATCAGCTGGGATGAGTTTCTGGCGCTTGATTGGCCGCACGAGTGGGCAGCTGGCGTAGCTTACGCAATGGGCGCAACGACTCCGCGGCACGCACAGCTCTGCGCGCGGCTCGCAGGCCTGATTCCGGTCCGGGGCGAGTGCTCAGCCTACGCCGCGGGACTCGTCGTGTACGTCGCCGAGCTCGACCGTGGGTTTCTGCCAGACCTCACGGTCGTGTGTGGTCCGCCCATCGAAGCCGATGGGAAGCCTGGCGGCGTGACCAATCCGACGATCGTGTTCGAGGTGCTGAGCCCCGGCACCCAAGCTCACGACCGGACGACCAAGCTCGACGCCTACCGGCGGCTGCCCTCCCTCGAGACGTACGTGCTGCTGCATCAAGAGGGCGCGAGGGCGGAGGTCCATTCGCGCAACCCCGACGGAAGCTGGAGGTCCGAAGAACGAACGGGCGGCGTGCTCGAATTGTCACGCGGCCTGAGGGTCGATCTCGACGAACTGTCCCGCTGAGGCGAGCCGCGGGCGAGTGAGCGCCAGTGGCCCGCCGCCCCGCGACCGAGCATTCGGGCCAGGGGCAATGCAGGAGGCACGTGCTATGTCTCGCTGCAACGTGCGACATCTTCTTTGCTGGATCGCGTGTGGCGCCACGGTGCTGGGCTGCGGTAGTGGACCCGAGGACGCCCGCTCGAAGAGTGGCGGTCAGCTCTCCCTGAGTCGCTTGGACGGGCTGGGCAGCGCGAAATCGGCAGCGGAGCCGGCCACCGGCACCAGCCAACAGGCGCTGACGGAGTCCTTCGACCTGGGTCCGGTGAAGGTCAGCCAGAACCACTTCTTCCTGCTCCAAAATGGCGGCAGCGCAGATGTGACGAAGATCGCGCTGACGATCAACAACCCGGGATTCACGATCTCACCCGCGAGCATCGCCGTCCTGCCGGCCAGCGGTGCGTCCACGGTGCCGATCTTACGCCTCGGCGTGCTGCACGGCGTCGCGCTGGACGGCGTGGGCTTGGCGCCGTTGCTCACCCCTGGGGACAGCACGGCGACCTTGCACGTCGAAGGTCAATCCGCGGGAGCGACGGTCGTGCTGGACGCCGACATGAAGGTGACCGCCAAGGTGATGGACGCGGAGATCAGCATCGACGGCAAGCCGGTCGATCTTGCGCACCCTGGACTGATCAACGACAGCGACCAGTTCACGGGCGAGGGGCCCTACGCCATGACTCCGGGTCCGACCTCGGGAACCATCGCAGTGAAGAACACCGGCAACGTGGTGCTCGACGTCTCCACCAAGTACGGCGCCGGCAATCACTACGAGCCCTGGGGGGCTCCCAAGGCACTGAAGCCCGGCGAGTCCGCGACCTTGCCCTACGATTACTCCCAGCTCCTGCCCCAAGGCCCCTTCAGCATCCGGCTCGGCGGCGAGAACGCCATCGCGTCACCGGAGCGACTCCTCCAGTCGACCACGGGCTTCGTGTACGCGGCGTTCTACTACCAGTAGCGCCAGCGGATCGCGTCGCGGCGTCGCGTCGGGTGCGGCTCCCGGACACACGATCACGATCTGCCCCCCATCGCCCGGCGTTCGGGGCGTCGCTTCGACACGACCCGCGCCGTCGCCCGCCGCCGCCCCTCACGGCGGGCGATTCCCCCCAAGCCCTCGCTAGGCTCGGGCGGGGGGAATGCGTCGTCCGCCTTCCTCCGGCGAGGCGTTTGGCGCCCACGGCGCCATTCACCACGTCGCAACGCGCTGCCCGGAGGCGTTTGGCGTCTACGGCGCCATTCACCACGTCGCAACGCGCTGCCCGGAGGCGTTTGGCGTCTACGGCGCCATCGGCCACGTCGCAACGCGCTGCCCGGAGGCGTTTGGCGTCTACGGCGCCATCGGCCACGTCGCAACGCGCTCCGGCGAGGCGTTTGGCGTCTACGGCGCCATTCACCACGTCGCAACGCGCTCCGGCGCCGCACCCCGTGACGCCGCCACGTCGCAACGCGCTCCGGCGAGGCGTTTGGCGTCCCGGTCCCCGGGACTTCGCAGCGTCGTGTACGGCGTCATTCCCCGTCAGCGTGTCTCCCGGTCGCGACGCTGACGCTCGATGGCTTCGGCGATCAGCGCGAGCTTGGGGTGGCCGGGGAAGAGCCTCCGAGCTCGCGCTAGCTCCGCGACGGCGAGGTCCGGCTCTCCGAGCGTGCCGAGCGTGGCGGCGAGGTTCGCGCGCGCGCGGAACGACCCCGGATTCAAGAGCAGCGCGGACTCGAAGCGGGCGCGCGCCTCTGGCCAGCGCCCCAGCTCCGAGAGCGCGTTGCCGATCGCCACCTCGGTGCTGACGGTCCGCGAAATGGCGCGGGCGATCTGCAATCGTTCCAACCCCGCCGTGATCTCGCCACGCTCCACCTGGTCCATGCCCAGCGCAAACTGGGCTTCGGCGGAGCTCGGCGCGAGCGCCGCGGCGCGGGCGAGCAGCTGGGCCCGTCGAGATAGATCCGCATCGCGCGCCTCGGTGAGATAGCGAGTGGAACGCCATTGACGACTCTCGTGGGTCAAGGCGAACGCGCACAGCGCCAGCGCGCCGAGCGCGGCGGCTCGATGCACCCAGGAAGAACCCACGGGCCAGCGCAGTCGCGGTGCGGTCGCCAACAAGAGCGCCGTCAAGAGCGCGACGGCCGGCGCATGCAACGGCACGTCGGCACTCGCGCCGACCGCGAGCGCGGCCAAGGCGCCGGCTCCCGCAGCAAAATGCGGTGACAGGTGATCGATGCCGACAGCCAAGAAGGCCGCGAGCAGGACCAGTCCGACCGGGCCGGTGGCGGCAAGCGCCTGCAGCCACTCGTTGTGCGCGCTCTCGGCATGCACAAACGCGCGGGACGCTTCGACCAGATCGATCGCTTGGAGCGCCCTGCCTTGCTCGACCAGAAACTCGTCGGAGAAACGCCCGCCGCCGCTGCCCCACGGCAGCGATCGGAGCGCGACGCCCAGGCTGTGCTTCCAGATCCAGAACCGCCCCGCCAGCGCGCCGATCGCTCCGTTCGCGCCGCCGCTCGCGATCGGGCCGCCCCAATACGCGCCGGCGATGCTCGCCAGGGCGAGGCCGACGCAGAGCGCACGACCGAGAGTGAGCGCACGACCGACTCGGCAGCGCGTCGATAGCCACGCGATCGACAGGCCGACGGGCAGCGCGAGCCACGCCGCCCGCGACTCCGCGAGGATCCACGCGGCGCCCTGCAACCCCAGCGCAGCGAGCCACCACCAGCAAGCGCGCGACCGACCGCGAGCCGCAGCGAGCGCCGCGACGACGCTCGGCACCAGCGTCACGGCCAGCAGCAGCCCGAGCGCGTTGGGATTTCCCATCCCGCCGTGCAGCGCCATGCCGCGTCCCCCTCGAGCCCACGCTGCCAAGGTGATGACCGCGGCGCCCACTCCGACGCCGGCGCAGGAGAGCAGCACGACTCGGCGACGCTCTGCTGGCCCCAGGCCCTGCGCCAGCGCCGCGATCACGAAGCTCGCGAGGCAGGCGGCCGAGAGCGAGACTTCACCGCGGATGAAGCTCCACAGCGCGAAGGCGCCGAAGAGCGCCAGCGGCGCGGACAGCGCGACCTTCACGCGCCACGCGACGGCGAGAACGGAGAGGAGCGCTGCGAGGACCAAGAGCGCGACGGCCTTCGGCTGCGCCGCCAGCGCCGAAGGATCGTAGACCAATGCCCCGCAGGTCGCGGCGATGACCAGGCACGGAGCGAGCTTCACGGTCGCCCGCGCTCAGCTGCGGTCGTCGAGCAATACGCGCAGCTCGTCACGCACGAAGGTCCGTGACTCGCGGGCCAGAGCGCGCCGCATGAGCCAGGTGACCTTCTTGGATCGATCGCGCAACAAGTAGCGACGCGCCAGTTCCTGCTTTCGCGGCGAGGTGCTGCCCAGCGCGTCCAAGAACAGGAAGAACTGCGGATCTGGATCCCAGGCCAGGAGCACGGCGGCGGCGGCCATGCCACGATCGATATCCGCGCCGCGGGCTCGCGCCGTGAGCTCGGCCGTGAACGCCTGTCGCGCCTGGGCTTCGAGCACGCGAGCCAGGACCTTCACGATGCCGGACATCCACGCCTGCGGCGCGTTGTCGAGCTCTGCAAGAACCTGCTTCACGGCGGCTGCGTCGCCGAGGCGCGCGCTCGCGACGAGCACGTGAAGCCGAGTCCAGGTGCTCGGGTCCTTGCGCACCTGATTCAAGCGCTTGGTCGCGGTCTTCTCCCCCACAGAGCCCAAGAAATCGGCGCTCTTGCGCAGACCCGAGACGTTGCGCAGCGAGCGGGCCTGGTCAAAGCTGCTCGCCGCCAGGGCGCCGGCGCCGGTCGGCTGCTTCAGGCCCAAGAGATCCGTCAGCTCGTGGCGCCCTTGAGCCCACCCGAGCAGCAACCGACTGGCGACCGTTGCGTCTTTGTCGGCCTCGAAGAACTCGTTCACGTCGCCCAGGGAGCAGGCCCGCTGCTCGTAGCAGGTCACCAGATAGTCGCGGACGCGGGCGTCCCCGAGCTCGCCGAGGGCAATCGCCGCACGTCGGCGGATCCCTTCGCCGTCCCGCGGCAGCTTGCCGGCGAAGAGCTGGTCGTAGATCAGATCCTTCCTCTGACCGCTGGTGAGCGCACTGATGGCGTACACCGCCTCTTGGCGGATCGACCAGTTTGCGTCGCTCACGTACTTCTCCGCGACGGGCACCGCCGCCGCGGTGTCGAGCTTGCCGAGCGCCGCCACGCTGCTGGTGCGGACGAGATCGCTCGCGTCCTTGGCGGCCCGCTCCAAGATGGCGAGGCCCTCCGGCCGCCGCACGTCGCCGACCACAAACGCCGCGTTGAGCCGGATGATCGCCTGCTTGTGCTGCGCCACCTTGTCGATAGCGGCGTAGAACGCCTTGCGATCGAGGCGCTCGAGCGCGAACGCGATGTTGTTGAGCATGCGCGACTCGCGGACCTTGGGCAAATGCGCCAAGAGCGCGCGGCTCGCCGCCGGATCCCCGATGTGCCCCAGGGCGTACACGGCTTTGTTACGGATCTCGGCGTCCGCGTGATCCATCAGCGGCACCAGCGCTGGCGAGAGCGCGCGGTCCCGAAGCTCGGTGGCGGCCTCCACCGCCGCGTAGACCAGCGATTGATTGCCGCTCTTGAGGGCCATCACGGTGTCGCCGACCAGCGTGGTCCGCGCCATCAGCGCCCGGCTCTGCCACAGCGCGCGGAAGACCTCCGCTCGGCTGTCCGGCTCGTCCTTCTTCGGCACCTTCGTGAGCTCGCCGCGCAAGAAGCGCACCGCCTTCTGGCTGCCAAGGGCTCCGAGGGCGGAGAGCACCACGGATTTCACCCGATCCGTCTCGTCCTTGCGCCGATACACCTTGGCCAGCGCATCGTACGACGCGGCATCGGGCAGGCTCACCAGCGCCCGCGCGACCTCGTAACGGACGGGCTCCTCCCAATCGTCGAGCGCGGTGCGCAAGGTCGGCAGCGCGCGCGGATCGCCTAGATCGTTGAGCACTCGCGCGCAGACCACCCGCAGGCCGGTGTCGGTGTTGTCGCTCAGACAGCGTTCGAGGGCGGCGGTGGCGCGCTTGCCCAAGTTCAGGATGTCGGGGCTGCCCGGCATCTCGTACCCCGCCACGTTGATCAACACGGTGGGGTCGTTGGGCAACTTGCGCAGCACGACCCGCGCTGGCGACTCCGCGACCTCGTCGTTGGCCAAGGCTTCGCGCGCGGCTGGCCAGAGTGCCCCCGTTGCCAAGAGCAGCGACAGCCCGATGCGGAATCTTAGTTTCATCATTTGGAAAGCTCCCGAACCTTGGTCGCGTGGTCGTCGACCAGGGCTCGAACCTGCTGTTTGGAAATCTTTCGCTCGAAGTAGCGCACGCTCAGCCGCCGCTCGCGGCAACCGTCTCGGTCGTCCCACTCGAGCAGATCGATCCTGCGGTCTTCGTACAGCGCTAGGTCGAACTCGCGCTCACAGCCTTGGCCGGGCTCGAGATTCGAGCTCGTAGCGCACCGTGCCGCGCGGCTCGCTCGCGGGAACCGGCGCGTCCGGTCCGGGTCCCCGAGCCGGCGGCGTCGCCGCGCATGCGACCGTCATGAGCGCGAACAGCGCGCACCCCAGCCCTCGAATCGCCGTTTCGATCATCCTGTGCCCGTCGCAGTACGCCGCAAAACGACCGTGTATTCCCAAGGGGCGCGGAGTATCTGCCGGAAGCGTCCATCGCAGCAAGCGGCGCGAGAGGCCGGCCGCTCGCCGCTCGCCGCATCGGCTCGAGGTGCCCCCCATCGCCCGGCGCTCGGGGCGTCGCTTCGACACGACCCTCGACGTTGCACGAAGCCGCCCCTCACGGCGGGCGATTCCCCCCAAGCCCTCGCGCCGCTCGGGCGGGGGGAATGCGTCGTCTCGTCTGGCGGCATCGTCGCGCGAAAATAGGGCGAAGAACTCACCGTTCTTCGCGAATCACTCCCAAGATCCGCGGGCGGTCGCCGGCCCTGAGGTGCACCTGCAACGGTGGCTTGATGTCGAGCCCGCGGGCGACTCGCAATCGGTAGATGGTGTACCGGTCGTCTGAACCGATCGGGATGCAAACGCGTCCGTTCTTTGGAACCGTGTATTCACGCTGCACCCGCTCGTCGGCGTCGAGGACCTGCACGACACCGAACTTCGCGAGCCCGTAGGCGACGCCCAGATCCACCGCGCAGAAGGAACCTTCACTGATACGGAAGTCGTCGAGGGGTGAGAGAGCTTCGACGTACGCGCGGCCAATGCTCCAGCGCCGCGCGAGCAACGTATCGACGAGGTGGGCTCGCGCGTCGGGATCGCTGAGGCGGCCCTTGGCCACGATGGCCTCCAGGATCGGGCGGTCGAAGCGCATCACGAGCTTCGCCGCCCAGTATGCGTCGGTCGCATCGGTCTCGAAGAAGGGCCAGTAAGGGTAGGCTTCGCGCCAGTTTCGTGGGTCGAAGGGCGTCGCCGCGAAGGGGCCGATGGACGGCCAGGGCGCGTCCTTCACGTCTTCCCAGGGGCGTTTCCACAACCCAAACGATACCAGCGCGCGCCCTTGTCTTTCCCAATCCACGAAGTGTTCGAAGCCGTCTTCGTGGCGCCCCTTCTCCGCCGGATGGCCCCCGAGCGCCTCGCCGAAATCCAGCAGGTAGTGGCGCAGGAATCGCCGTCCGCCCTCCTCCACGTACATGTCGAGGGTGTTGTCCTCCTTCATGTCGGAGTGGTTGACCCACGCGGCAAACACTCGGATCGCGCGCACCTCGCGGCGATGCTGGTGTGGAACGGTGTCGTTCAGGTCATCCCCACGCACGCCCTTGGCCGGGAACCCTCCCTTGGGAGTGCCGCTGAGGAATTCGCTCGACGACGCCCGGTAGCGGCCGTCCGGCAGCCGCGGCGAGCTGCGAAGCGCCTCGTCCACGTCGGCCGCGGTCATCCTGCGCTTGCGGCCGAACTCGTCCTCGAGCTTCGCCTTTGCACCGATCGCGAGGTCACTTCGGTCGAAGACGAAGACGTCGTCGTTTGGGACGAAGTAGCCGAGCGTCCAGAAGATGCGATTGACGATCACACTCGCCGAGGTCTGAAGTTCTGGGTTCTCTTTGGTGTCGAACTTGACCAGGAAGGTCTTGCCACGCGCGTCCTTGACCAGAAACCCTGGGTTCCCGCCGCCCTGCTTGCCGCGGACGACCGTGAGCGGTGCCGTTGGCGGCCCCACGTCCGACGTGCCTCGGGCAGCCTCGCTCGGCCGCACCTGTCGCACGCCGATCCGGTTCACGAACCAGGTTGAATTCGGAACCTCGTCGAGCGCGTTGGTGTTCCACGCGGGCTCGCGATCGGGGAGGCCGAGCACGTGAACCAAGCGGCCCGTCGCGAAGACATCGGCACCGAATACCATTGGCAGGAACTCTCGTTCCTCAGGTGGCTCGATGTCCTTGGTATCGTTCACCGACCACACGATGGGCTGGTCCTTGAATCGAGGGCTCTGGGACGCGCACCCGGCCAGAGCAATCAAAGCCGGCAGCAAGGTCAGAGGGCGCGCGGTCATAGCTGTTGGCTCCGGTTGTGGAAGAACTCCAGGGGGGCGGTCGTGAAGAACACGGTGAGTTGATCGCCATAAGCGACGTCGACGCTGAGCAGAATGCTGTCCTTGGAGTGCAACAAGAAGCCACCACCAGCGCCGACTTCCCAGCGCTCGAAAGGACCCGGACCGAAGAGATCGTCGTAGGTGCGCCCCACGTCGCCCGCATCGACGAAGAGCTTGCCGGACAGAAGCTCGTGGATCGGATAGCGGTATTCGGCGGTTGCCACCGCTGCCAGCTTGTCCCGGAACCTGTCCGACAAGTACCCCCGCAGGTCGTGGACACCGCCCAGCCGCGGCAAATCGGCGAAGGGGATTTCGTCCTCGCCTCCCGACACCCCCTCGAGCGCGGCCCTGACCACGAGCACCCGCGTCTTCGCGTAGAGGTCGAAGTATTGCCTGAGCTCCCCGCCGTAGTGGAAGAACTGGTAGCCATTGATGGGCGGTACGCCGCCGGCCAGCAGTTCGAGATACGTTCCGCTCGATGCCAGACCCTGAGTGTCGCGGGTGTCGCGGATCAGATTCAGGTCGAGCTCGAACGTGTCGGCCCCGCCACGAAAGCCTGTGATCTTCCGGGTGTCGTAGACCGTCTCGATGGACGGCTCGGCAAAGCTTCGCTCCTCGGGGCCGAAGACGCGATGGTTGTAGATCGCGCTGACGCCGACCTTGGTGAGATCCCCCAATCCTCCAATCGTCCCACCGATGCGCAGCATGCCGAGGGCACGCTCCTGGCGAAAGCGCGTGGCGATGCTCGCATCGCGGGGGCCCAGATCACCCGGCGTCGCTTGAATTTCCCGGTTTCCCAGCCCAAAGAACAGGCGTGCCGGTTGGACTTCGTAGCGCGCGCGCGACTCGAGCCACAGGCGCGAGCCCCCGACTCGATCCCCCTCGAACGCGAGCTCGTACGCCTGCACGTAGCGGCCTCCGAAGGTGCCTTTGATCGAGGCGGACTCCTCGTGCCCGAGGACGTCGTTGTGGAAGACCTTGGCGCCGTAGCTGAACCCGTATCCGCTCTCGGAAGACGCCGTCGGGTAAAACCCGGTGGTGTGTGCCTGGTCGAAGTAGAAGAAATCGATCACCCGGGGGACGAGCTTGTTGCGGTCGATCCCAGCGAGCAGGACTTCGAGCGGTGTGAACACCAACTCGAGGGCGAGCTTGGGGAGAAACAGCAGCGCTCGCGGCGGGAAGAGCACGTAGTCCTCGCCCTCGGCACCCGGCTCCACCTTCCACCCGCGCGCACGCTCGGGCGCTTCCGCACCGTCAGGTGCTGGTTCGCCGTAGGCCTGCAGCGGCGAGCCCGCCTGGGACCCAGAACCCGGAAACGCAGGCTCGGCAGGCACCGGCGCTGCCGGCTCCGGAGTCTCGGGCGCCGGCGCCGGCGGAGGCTCGCGCGCGGCCGCTGCTTCGGGTGCTGGCTCAGTTTGCTCGACCTCGGGTGGCACCGTTGGCTCTCCACCCGTCAGCGGCGCGACAGCCTGGGCCGACACCGGGCCAGCAAGCATCAGGGCTGCGGCACCGACGAGCGCCGCGACGACGTCGGCCGGCAACCTTCGAACGCGCATGACCCCTCTTAGCATCGTGGCGGGATGGCGTCGTCCCCACGAGCACCGCCACCGTTCACGAGCGTTGGCCGTGGCCGCTGCGCCATCATGTCGATCACCAAGACCACACGCGCTCGCGGGAGGACATCGTCGATGCAGCCGGACCTGCGTTCGCTCGCAAAGGATCCCTTGGCACGACCATGGAGGAAATCGCGCGCGAGGCGGGCTACGGCGTCGCGTCCCTCTCCCCGATGGGCTCGAGCACCCCGTAGCCGTGCGCGCGAACGAAATTGATGTGAACGCCCTCGCAGCTCGCGTCGTGCACACACTGGCGACAACGTCGACTCTTGGTCATGAACCCCGCCGCGACGAAGCGCTGGGTGTAGCGCGAAATGTCGACGCGGCCATCGCCACCCAGCATGGCGCCGTCGAGGCACGGCGTGTGCCGTTCGGGATCACGTCCGCCCAAGCACGCCGGCACGTTCAACGTGCGCACGCTCGGCGGTAGCCCCTCGCAGACGCTTCGGACGTCGACGTCTTCGCGGCGCTGATCGGTGAGGCGCTCGTAGGTCGGTTGCTGCACCAACAGTCGTGAGCCGAGCGGCGCGAGGGCGGTCAAGAGCGGCGCAGTTTCGCGCCGGAGCGCCACCACGATCTCGAAGTCGCCGGGCCAAGCGCGGACGCGTTCGATCTCCGCCGCGTCCCGCACGAACACCCGCGCCACTGCGCGGCCGTCGAGCTCCGGCGCTGACAGCTCGGCGTAGGAGTCGAGCTCGAGCCAGAGCTCCGCGTCGGGCGCGATCGCGGCGAGTTCCATCGCGCGCTGCGCGCCGCTCGCGACCACGTGCGCGATCCGAGCCCGCGGCAGGTTCGTGGCGCCGGATCCGGGCTCCACCAGCCGCAACACGTCGACCCCGGGCAGCGCGCGATCGGCGATCGCGGCGTCGAGCCCGTCGCAGAGCGGCTCGAGGTAGCAGTGTTTGCAGCGCGCCGGCTCTCGGCAGTCCAGCTTCTCGCCCAGGCTCAGGTAGCGGTCGAACTCCTCGCGCCGCCCGCGCACCTCGTCCTCGAGCTTGTGCGGATCCTGGATCAGATCCTCGAAGCCTTCGGCGTGGGCCGGCGGGAAGCGGTTGAGCCAAATCTGAATGCCCGGTCGCCGCGAGATCTCGAAGGCCCGCGCGAGCACCTGCTCATGCCCCTCGAGATCGTAGAACAAGCTGTGCTTGGCCTTGCCCCAGGCGTTGCCGAAGGGGATCACCTGCAGCAGGTCGAACTCGCGCACGCCCCACTCGATGAAGGTCTCGAGCATCTCGGGCAGCACCGCCACGTTCATCTTGTTGATGACCACGTCCACGTTGACGATGAAGCGACCCGAGGCGAGCGCCGCCTTCAGCCCCGTCACCTCTTCTTCGAAGGCGCCGGGTGCGCCCACCAGCGCGTCGTGCAGCTTGGCGGTGTGGCCGTGCACGCTGAAGGTGATCTCGTCGAGCCCGCACTCGGCGGCACGCCCCAAGAACTCGGGATAGGCGAACATGCGCCCGTTGGTCACCGTCTGCACCCGTCGGTAGCCCGAGCGCCGCCCGAGCTTCACGAACTCCAAGAACTGCGGGTGCATGGTCGGCTCGCCGCCCGACAGGATCAGCCGCGTCGCGCCCCGCTTTCGGCCCTCGACGATCTGGATCTTGACCTCCAGCGCCGAGCGCATGCTGCCGTCGTGCACCAGCGTGTCGAGGCAGAACACGCAGTGGTTGTTGCAGTCGCTCGTGAGCCGCACCCAGTTGCGCTGCTCGTGAGCCGCGTCCTGACGCAGCGCGATCGTGTCGTGCCCCAGATCCACCGTGCACCTTCATAGCGCAGGCCGGGCGGGTGGGTAGTGTGCAGGTTCAGTCTGCGCTCCCGACCACCGGAGCGTACAGCCAGCGCGACAGCGCCTTGGCCGAGCGGCGAGACTTGCTTCGCCTCCCCGAGCGTGAAATCCTGCCGCTCATGCGCCGCGTATCGCCATGGCTCCGCAGCCTCCTTGTCGTTTCAGCTCTCGTCGCTCTGCATGCGTCCGAGGCGCGAGCGGACAAGATCCTCGTCTACCAAGTGCAGAACAAGGACCCCGCCCAGGGGGACACGGCGGGACCCGCGGCCGCCGGGATCCTGACTGGGCTCGGGCACAACGTCACGTCTCAAATTTCGCTCGGTGCCACCTTGCCTGCCGACTTGACCAGCTTCGACACGATCTGGGTCATCAGCCTGGTTCCACTCACTGGTGTCCAGCAGACGGCGCTCGTGAAGTACGTGCGTGCTGGTGGCGGCCTGTACCTGACCGGCGAACGCCCCTGCTGCGAGAACGTGAACGGTTCGGTGCAGGCCATCCTCAACCAGCTCACGCCGGACACCACCCAGATCGGCCAGCTGGGCGAAGCTGGCGATCTGTTCAAAGCTGTCGCGAACGACACCTGGTCGATCACCACCAAGCCAAACGCGGTGCCGACCTGGCTTGCCGGCGAGGCCGGCGTGATGAAATCCATTCCCGTGGAGAACCGGGTCTACGACCATCCCGTTTCGGGGACGGGCGCCGCGGCCTGGGCCGGTGAGGAGCTCGAGCAAGCGGGGGGGTGCGTCTACGTCGCGATGGACCTGTCGTGGTGGTTCACGTCTGTCCACCCCGAGCAGAACAAGGTGCCCCTCACCGAGAATATCCAGACCTTCCTTGGCGACTGCGCAGACGGCGACGGGGACGGCGTGAGCGACGTGGGCGAAGCCAAAGGTGGCACCAACCCCACCGACCCCGACAGCGACAACGACGGCCTCTGCGACGGCTACGGCACCGTGACTGGTGTGTGCGTGCCGGGGGAGAGCATCTACGAGGACCACGACAAAGACGGCAAGATCGATCCGCTCGACGACGACGACGACAACGACGGCATCCCTACCAAGTACGAAGTAGCCGCCGAACAGGCGAAGCCGAACGCCGACGACGACAAACAGCCCGCGTGGATCGACGTTGACTCCGACAACAACAACATCCCCGACAGTGTCGAGGGTCAGCACGACTACGACAACGACGGCATCCCCTCCATCGTGGATCTGGGCGACGATCCAGACAACTGCGACTCCGACCAAGACTGCAAGCCGCCGCAAGGTCCGATCTGCGATCCGGTGACTGGATTCTGCTCAGATGGCGGGGGAAGCGGCGGCAGCTCGGGTGCCGGCGGCAGCTCGGGTGCCGGTGGCAGCTCGGGTGCCGGCGGCAACGGCAATTCCGGGGGCACCCCCAACGTGGGCGGCAGCGGCGGCAACGGTAACTCGGGTGCCGGCGGCAGTGCGGGTGCCGCAGGCGGCAGTTCGGACGATGGTGGCTGCGGCTGTGGCACGCAGCCGCGCGGCGGGGTGGCAGGCTACGCCGCGCTATTCGCGCTCGCACTGCTGGGCGCCCGAAGAGCCCGAACTCCTCGCACCGCGTGACGGCAGGCGTCGCGCCCGAGCAGACCCCCGCCGCGCTGTACTAGACTGCCGTCCGTGCGCCGTGCCCCCACCGTTCTCGCAGCAGCGCTGGCGATCTCGCTGGTGGCGACCGGCGCCGGGGCTGCGCAACCGCCGGCGCCGGATTGGAGCTCCGAGTCGGGCGCAGCGCCGCCTCCCGTCGTGCTCTTCCCACCGGCACCCGACCGGCCCGCGCGCTTGCGGTGGCGGTACCACCCCGTGCAGACCTGGGAACTCTACCTCACCGGTGGCCTCGCGCTGAGCGCGGTCGCGGCGGTGGCGGCGGGCTCCCGCGGCGACCACTGGAGAGGCGGCGTCTTGTTCGACGACGACCTGCGCCGTTCGACGCGACTGGGCACCGACCGGCAGCGCCGCCGCGCCCGCGACGCGAGCGACGTGTTGCTTGCGCTCAGCTTCGCCGGCCCGACGCTCGGCGACGGTCTGATCACCAGCTATTGGTACCACCAGAGCCCCGAGGTCACCGAGCAGATCCTGCTCATCAACGCCGAGACCCTCGCGGTCACTTTCGCGGTGCTCGCCACCGTCACCTCCCTCGCGAGCCGCGAGCGACCCTACGGCGCGGAGTGTGGCCAGGGTCTCGACTCGGAGCTTCGCGAGTGCACCGGCGGCGATCGCTACCGCAGCTTCTTCAGCGGACACACCACCGGCGCGTTCGCTGCGGCGAGCGTGTCGTGCATGCACCACGCGCACCTGCCGCTCTATGGCGGTGGTGCGCCGGAGGTCGCGTCGTGCGCGGCAGGGTACGCCGCAGCGGGCGCGACCGCCGCGCTGCGAGTCATGGGCGACGTACACTACGCCTCCGACGTGATGATGGGCGCGGCCTGGGGCACGCTCTCCGGCCTCGGGGTGCCTTGGTTGCTCCACTATCGGAAGCCCCAAGGTGAGCGCTTCGCGCCGAAGCCGAGTCTGCACCTCGTGCCGCATCCCACGGGCATCGCCGTAGGAGGTGCGTTTTGACACGCACCCTCGCGAGCGTCGCCGCTCTGGCTGCGAGCCTCACCAGCGGCACGACCGCCCGGGCGGAGGCGCTGCCGAGCGAAGCCTGGCCCGACGCAAGCATGACCGCGCGAGCCGTCGATGCGCCGTACTGGTCGCGCGGTCAGCCGCGTCCCTTCGTCAGCGCGTCCCTCGCCATCGGCTTGCCCTACGTGCGCCCCGCGTTCCAGGTGGGCTTCGGGCGTCCCTTCTATCGTGCCATGAGCCTGGACCTGGAACCGCTGGTGACGATGTCCGGCGCGGGCTTCTACGGCGGCGTGCGCGCAACAGTTCCGTTCTTGGAGCTCCGGGCGGGAGTGCGCAAGTTCGAGACCTTCGGGCGCACGCTCATGCCGCCCAAGGAACAGCACGAAAGCGCCGATCTCGACCTGCCGGACGGGCCCGAGGCCGAGCCGGTCACGCTCGAGAGCGAGCTCTCGGGCGCGGTCGCGGTCCCCGGCGGCGGTCCCTTCTGGCTGCTCGGCGTGTACTACGCCACGCAGCTCGAGCCGGGTCACCACCTCTACGACGAGTACCGGAACGTGATCATCGCGCCTCCGTGGCTGTGGCGCGCGCGAGTCGGCTACGCCTGGCGCTTCGGCCGAAACGACGCGATCCGGCTCGGCGTGGCCGAAGAGATCCTCGAGAACCCCGGGCGTGCTGGCTACGTGATCCGCGCCGGCGTGCTCGGCAGCGTGGCCATCGGGGAACATGCCGACGTCGAACTCTCGTTCTTGCCGGTGATCCACAGCCCCGACAGCATCGGCCTCGCCGGCGCGGACTTCGCTCACCTCGGCGTGCGCTGGCGCTGGGCCACCGGCCCCGCGACGCGCCGCCGCCGCTGAGTCAGTCCGAGTTGCCCCCCATCGCCCGGCGCTCGGGGCCTCGCTTCGCCACGACGCTCGACGACTCACCGTCGGCGCCCCTCGCGGCGGGCGATTCCCCCCAAGCCCTCGCGCCGCTCGGGCGGGGGGAATGATCCAGCGCAGTCGGCGAGCTGCTGCAGGTAGAATGGGAGCCGGGCGGAGGTACTGACATGCCGCATCACGGTTTTTTCGCGGTTCGCTCCGACGCGAGACCGATCTTCGAGTTCGTCCTTTCAAACACCGAGTGCGAGGTCCTGGAAAGCTACTCCGTACCAGACCGTCCGTTGCGTCGGTTTACCTCGGTCGAGGAGATCGGCCAGGCGGTCGATACGGCGCCCTACCACCTGGGGTTCATGCTCTACGCGCCGACCATGCGCGGAAGGTACACCATTGAGCACATCAAGCTCTTGCCCAACGCGATCCCCGGAAAGTCCACCCGCGAACACGTTCAAGGGTGGGGGCTAATCCAAATCGAACTCGACTTCACGAACGACAAGATTGGCCGTCTTCGCGAGTCCTTTACAAATCACAACAGTCGGCAGCGCGCCATGACCTGGTCCGACACGTACGTTGACCTGCCATCTGTTGACGACTGGGACTTCCGGGTTGTCTCGAGCATTTCCGGCAAGATCAATCGTTACATTCGCAACAAACTCTCAGTCCAGCGACTCGGGTCACGGTCAGTTCTTCCGGGAGCCCAGGCCGCCGCTAGGAACGGCACGCTCCTCCTCCCTGACTGACGTTTCTGACAGCGCCGCCCAACAAGCTGTTGAAGCACGTCGAGTCTTTGTGGGACCAAATCGTCGAGCGAGCGGACGTCCCCATTCCAGACTGGCATCGCGAGCTTCTCCGCGAACAACTCGAAGCCTATCGTGCTGACCCGACTGCCGGACGCGCTTGGGGTGAGTTGCGCGCCGAACTTCAGCAGAAGTATCCGGCCGGTCGCTGACGGTGACGACGCTCATTGTTCGCCCGAGCGCGCTGCTCGACATCGACGAAGCGCTATCTTGGTACTACCAACGAGACCCGACCGTCGCGCAGCGCTTGTTCGCGGAGCTGGACGTCATCTTCGAGCGGATTCAGCAGGACCCGCACAGTTTGCCTTTGTCGTGTAACCGATTCAGCGCGCTCTGCTCCGCCTAACCGGGTTCGCGTTTCCCGTGGGCGACAGCCAAGACGTGGACCTCGCGTTCGCTGAGACGGAAGTAGATGACGAAGGGGAACCTGTGGAGCATCACGGCCTTTCGGTGCGGTCGGTCGTCCTGCCAAACCGGGAATTCCAATGGCCGGTCCGCTCGTCGAGGAACTCACCGCCAAGCCCCGTGCGAGCCTCTTCGTACTGCAGGATCGCGCGCCGCAGGTCCTCCTGCGCGCCGTCGGAAAGGCGGGTTATCACCTTCCGCGCAACTCGGCGCGCAGTCTGGCCTTCACGGTCGCCCAGTCCTCGAGCTTGTCTTCCCCGCGGTCTTCACCGGCCATGCGCGAGAGCCGGAGACCACCGACACCGGGGCGAGCCGCTTGTCCGGAGGGAGCGCCAGCGCGCGCCGCAACAACCCGTCGGGGGGTGACTGCGCCATGCACAAAGCATAACTCGATTCCGTCCTCCCGGCAGCCGCACAACTGGTCGTTGCACCCGACGATCGCCGGTCTCCCGCGCGTGGAAGTTCGTTCCACGCCCGTGGGCGACCACTCTGACGCGGCACTCGCCCGCGTGTGCAACGCCGCGCGCTCTGGTATCTCTTGGTCTCGGCGTTCGCTGCTGAAAGCCTCAATCGTCATACGGCGCCACCATGGAGCTTCCGCACCAATCGGATCTACTCGACCACCTCCTCGAAGCTTTCGCAGAGCCGAGCCGTCGCGCAACAGCGACGCACCTCGCGGCCGCTCGCGGGCCTGATGCCATCCCTGCCATTCGTGCCATTCTCGACGGGTCGGCGCGGAACGCCTTCGGAGTGAATCCGTACGGAGTCATGAGCGAACCATTCCGGTGTGCCCTAATCACGGCTCGGCTAATCGGGCACGATGCCCACCCATTGGTTCCCCTGATCGTCTCAGCGTTTCGCCAGGGGTCGGGGGCGGCCGCGTGGGAGGCACTTGTGGCGCTCACCCACATCGCTTCCTCCGATGAGGGCACGGTGGCAATCCTCGCAGAGGCACTTGTTCGGGATGCCGAACTCGCTGCGAACGCAGCCGAGGAGATCGTTCGCCTGAAACTCATCGATCACCCAATGATCAGCCGCGCGGTGGCAGAGTCGACGACTGCCCGAGCCGTCCTTGACCGAGTCGCCAGTGTGCGGAAGCCTGTATGACAAGGCCTTGCTGCGGACAGCCGCCAAGGTCGGCCTTCGGCCTCCGTCTGGCGTTTGCCGCAGTGGTCATTCAACGCATGGACGAGCGCGTTGCCTGCCCCCTTCATTCCACCCATGCGCCGCATGCGCATGCCCTCCGCGCCGGCAAGCGCGAGATCGATTCGAGTGGCGTGTTGAAGCCCGGTGTCTTGCTAGACTCGCGGTCGTGAACCGAAGCCGGGCCCGAAGGGCGATGCGCAGAAAGCGCGTCGCGACCCTGGTGCGAGGCTAGGGAGCTTCGGGACTGTAGTCTCCGGGCTTTCCGCTGGGTTTGGCTGTCGCTGGAGGTGCGCGCACAGGCGCGGCACTGGCGGTCCCGGCATCCGACTTCCCACTCGTCGTCTTCGAGCCCGTGGTGGGACGTTTGTGGTTCGCCGCTGGCGGCTCCGTTGGCACGACTGGCTCGGTGCTTGGAGTAGGCGTCGCTGGCGCGGCCGGCGGCGTTGGTGGCTCCACGAGCGTGGGAGCGACGCCAACGAGGCTGTCGGCCGAGACGGAGGCGCTCGCTTCCGGTGTTGCGCCTCCGCTCGCGCGCATGACCGCAAACACCGTTCCGGAGATGGCGAGCGAGAGCACGAGTGCACCCGCGCCCACGACCGGCAGCTTGGAGCGCTTGGGAGCCGACGTCGCTTCTGGCACCGTGCTGTACACCGAAGCATTGGAACGGTTGACGGATTCACCGGGCGCGGACTGGCCCTGGATCATCGGCGCGTAACCGAGCTGGGGCGACGAAGTGCGAACACCCTCCGGCGCGGTCGCCGCCACCGCGAATCCTGGCTGAGCCGCGACGATGGGAAGCGAGGCCAGCCCAGCCGGAACCGGAACGCCGAGCGCCTCGGCCAGCGCGCGCACCTGGTCGCCAACCGTCCGGAAACGGAGCGTTGGATCGCGATCGCAGGAGCGAGCGAACCAGCCATCGAAGGCCGGAGTGAGCGCGAGCGGGCTCAGCGTCGAGGGCGCCGGCATCGGCTCGGCGATGATCGCCACCAGGAGCTCCGCGATGGTATTCGCGCGCCAGTAGATCTGGCCCGTGACCAGACGATAAACAATCAGCCCGATCGCCCAGATGTCCGTGCCCGCGCCGATTTGCGCGTGTTGTCCCTTCGCTTGCTCTGGCGCCATGTACAGCGGCGTCCCGAAGACAGAACCGGTCTTGGTGGCGCCGCCAGACTGGTCGGTCGAACCGAGACCCTCGCCACCCATCACCTTGCTGATCCCGAAGTCGAGGATCTTCACGATCTGCGAGCCATCCTCGCGCTTGTGCAAGAACAGGTTCTCCGGCTTGAGATCCCGATGCACGATGCCGGCAGCGTGCGCCTTGTCGAGCGCTCGCGCCACTTGCGCCAGCATGTCGACTATCTGATCCGGCGGGAGCATGCCGCAGGTCTCGACGAGCTTCTCCAGATCCTGTCCGTCCAGGAGCTCCATGACGAGAAACGGCGCATGGTCCAGCTCCGGCGCCACGTCGGCATCGGTGACGCGAACGACGTGCTCGCTCTTGATCTTCGCCGGTGCGCGCGCTTCGCGCTTGAAGCGCACGACAGTTTCGGGCGACGCGTTGGCGTGGGCCAGCAACAGCTTCAGCGCCAGGTGATCGCCGGTGTTCACGTGCTCTACCACGTAGACCACGCCCATCCCACCGCGACCGAGCTCGCGCAGGACGCGATAGCGGCCACCAATCAAGGGCAGGGTCGCAGGCTCGAGCATGTCAAAACAGAGGGGCGTGGTAGCCGAGCAAGGAGCAGGACTTCTTGCAGCTAGACGGGCTACACAGAATGCTGCTGGTCACACCCCCGCCCACCTCGAGCACGATGAGCGTGGATGGCGAGCCGGGGAGCGGAAAGGATTGAAGGGGCGTAAAACCCAGGCCGGGCGTGGTCTTCACCCACCCCATCGTCTGCTCCAACGTCCAGCCGGCGGGGCAGCTTCCGAAGAAGCTTCCATGCTTGCCGTTGATGCACTTCACGGCAGCAATCGTTCCCGGCTGTTGCGTCTTGTACACCTGGAACTGCGCGACGTGCTGCCAGCCGGCTTCGATCGAGAAGCTCCACTTCACGTCCGAGGTGTGGTCGAAATCGCACAGGTCGAACTGCTGACTCGCCGGGATCAACGTGTAGACCGCGACCGTGCAGCCGACTCCATTCCCGGATTTTCCATCACAGTTCAGATCCTTCGTCGGGTCGCACGTATCTTGAGCCAGAGGCCCAACGGATCCGCCGCAAGCGGTCCACTCCGCTGAAGTTCCGTTCAGAACGCAGGTTTGCTGCCCGGCCTTGCAGGCTCCGGTGCCGTCGAAACCCGGATGCGTCTGGCACGGTGCGGTGACACCGATGGCGAACTTCGTTCCGCCTTGATCACACTTGCAGCTCTCCTGCAAGTTGTCGGGCACGCCGTCGCAATCTTTGTCCAGCGATTGTGAGCAATCCGGCGCACCCGTGCTGGGTGAAACGCAAGGTCCCCAGACCGCAGACGCGCCCGACGACTGACAGGTCTTGGTGCCCGTTGCGCACTCGCCGATATTCCCGGTCTGACAGCTCTTCGTCTCGCCCAGGTTGCACGCGCAAAACGTCAGCTCGGTGTTGTCGGGCTTTTCGTTGCAGTCGTTGTCGAGCGGTGACGTGCAGTCCTTCGCGCTCGGACCCACCGCTCCCACGCACTTGACGGGCTTGCCGGGTGCGCATTGCTTCGTGCCGAGCTTGCAGATCCCGATCTCGTGCTTCGTCCCGTCCAGCCCGGGAATCGGCTGACCCAGCTCGTCGGTCGCGCAGAGCTGACTCGCTCCCGTGTCGCACGAGCAAGACTTTCCATCCACTGCCTCGTCATCGCTGGTTCCGTCACAGTCCTGGTCCTTCAGATCGCACTGGTCGGGCTCTCCAGTCGCCGCGTTGGCTGGACCATCCCACGCCCCCGGGTGAATCGCCGGGTCTGCGTCGTCACAATCGTCGCCGACCGAGATGTCCACACTACCCACCGCGCTGCACTGCGAGCTCGAGTGACCGTCGCCGTCGGCATCCTTGGCCTTGAAGGCACAGACACCGGATTCGCACGCAGCTTCCGCGCATCCCGGCGGGCTGGTCGCGGGGGCGGCGGCACAGTCTGCCGCCAGCGTGCACGTCTTGGACTTGCTCTTGCTCTCGTCATCCGAGCCCGAGTTGCACGCTGCGCCAAAACCCGTCGCCACCAAGACCGTTCCCAGAGTGGTTTTCAGTCTGTTCATAGCGTCCTCAGTAGCTGCTGACACAGAAAGCTGGGAGTACGTACTCAGTTGGCAAGGTAGTAGTGGTACTTACCCGTTACGGCACAGCCGTTCTGCGCGCAGCCAGAGGCGCACCAAGGGTAAATGCCCTGGTAGTCCGGGAACACCACATGCGTGGACGGCGCCGACGGCAGCGGGAAGGACTTGAGTTGCTCGAAACCGAGGCCAGGCGACGTCTTTACCCATCCCACGGTTTGTTCCAGCGCCCACCCTACCGGACAGCTGGCAAAGAAACTCCCGTGCTTGGTGCCGCTGTTGCAGCGAACGGCGGCAACCGTAGCCGGCTGCTGAGTCTTGTACATCTTCATCTGCGCGATTTGTTTCCAGCCCGCTTCGTTGGCGACTGGGCTCCACATTGCGTCTTGAACGTACTGAAAGTCGCAGGGACCGAACTGTTGATTCGGTGGGATCAGCGTATAGATCATCACGAAGCAACTCGTGCCGTTGCCGCCCTTTCCGTCGCAGTTCAGGTCCTGCGTCGGATCGCACATATCTGCTGCGGGCCCAACGGACCCGGCGCAAGTTGTCCACTGTGCTGAACTGCCGTTCAAGACACAGGTTTGCTGTCCTGCCTTGCACGCTCCGGTGCCGTCGAGACCCGGATGCGCGTCGCATTGGGCAGTGAGCCCGATGCCAAACTTCGTTCCGCCTTGATCACACTTGCAGCTTTCCTGCGCGTTGTCGGGCACGCCGTCGCAGTCTTTGTCCAGCGATTGTGAGCAATCCGGCGCACCCGCGCTGGGCGAAACGCAAGGTCCCCAGACCGCAGACGCGCCCGACGACTGACAGGTCTTGGTGCCCGTTGCGCACTCACCGATATTCCCGGTCGGACAGCTCTTCGTCTCGCCCAGGTTGCACGCGCAAAACGTCAGCTCGGTGTTGTCGGGCTTTTCGTTGCAGTCGTTGTCGAGCGGTGACGTGCAGTCCTTCGCGCTCGGACCCACCGCTCCCACGCACTTGACGGGCTTGCCGGGTGCGCATTGCTTCGTGCCGAGCTTGCAGATCCCGACCTCGTGCTTCGTCCCGTCCAGCCCGGGAATCGGCTGACCCAGCTCGTCGGTCGCGCAGAGCTGACTCGCCCCCGTGTCGCACGAGCAGGACTTTCCATCCACTGCCTCGTCATCGCTGGTTCCGTCACAGTCCTGGTCCTTCAGATCGCACTGGTCGGGATCTCCCGTCGTGGAGTTGGCTGGACCATCCCACGCACCAGGATGAATCGCCGGATCTGCGTCGTCACAATCGTCGCCGACCGAGATGTCCACACTACCGACCGCGGCGCACTGCGAACTCGAGTGACCGTCGCCGTCGGCATCCTTGGCCTTGAACGCACAGACACCGGATTCGCACGCGGCTTCCGCACATCCCGGCGGGCTGGTCGCGGGGGCGGCGGCACAGTCTGCCGCCAGCGTGCACGTCTTGGACTTGCTCTTGCTCTCGTCATCCGAGCTCGTGCTGCACGCCGCGGCGAAACCCGTCGCCGCCAACAGCATCCCCAGGGTGATCCTTAGTCCGTTCATCCAGTCCTCACTCAGTACGTGGTGATCTCAGTACTCAGTACGTCCCGGCCCAGGAGACGGTGGAGTAGTGGAGCATCATCCATCCGCCCGGGCCGTAGGCCCGCACGCGAAGCTCGTAGCTCGCGCCGCAATCGTCCGGCACGCCGAAGTCGATCGAGTAGACCTGCGTGACGTCGGCCTCGGACTTGGTGATGGTGATCACGCCTGGCGGGCAGTAGCCGGGGCCATTCCACGGGCAAGTGAAGTCCGGCTGCGGCCCATCCGGCGGGCCCACAGTGGTTCCGTTCCGCGCGACGTCGGCCGAAAGCCCACCGTTGCTGGAGTTGATCGTGACCTTGAACGTCCACTTGTAGCGGCCACGAGGCAGCTTGAAGTTGGGACCCTTCTGCATCCAGCAGGCGGAACCCGAGCTGGGAAACACCATCCAGACATCGGGCATGCCGGTCTGCGTGTACTTGGAGCCACATTCGTGTTGAAAAACCGAGTCGACGGAGTTCGCGGTCCAGCTGCCGCCGGTGGGCGTGCAGTAGGCTCCCGCGTAGTCGCAGTTCGAATTGCAGATGTGAGTGCCGCTCGAAAATTGACTCAACGTGCTGCACGTGGTGCAGGCCGTGATGGAGTTGGGCGCACACGTCGTCTTGGGTGGCGGATCACAGACTCCGAGACTGCCGTTGGTGCATGTCTTGACCGCCGAGGAATTGCACGTGGTCGCACTGCCGCACGCCTGGGTCTCGCCATTCGTGCAGGAGCACGCGCTGGTCGCGCAGGTGTGGATCTTGCCGTCGCACAAGTCGGGTGCACCGGGGTACGTGCTCGGGTCTCCGTCGTCACAGTCGTCGCCGCTCTTGATCGATCCGGCGCCGATTGGCGTGCAGACCTGGGCGCTGTGTCCGTCACCGTCGCTGTCCTTGGCATTGAAGGTGCAGGCGTTCAGCAGGATGTCGCATTTGCCTTCGGCGCAGCCAGCAGGCTCGGTGGCGGGCAAGAGCGCCTCGCAGTCCTTGTTGGTACTGCACTCACCGGTCGCGCCTCCGGTTCCGGCACCGCCGGAAGCCGCGACACCGCCGCTCCCCGCGCCCGCGTCGGTTCCGCCCGTTCCGCCCTTGCCGCCCGTTCCGCCTGTCGTGGTGCCACCACCACCAGCCGCCCCGCCGCTCTTTCCGCCGTCCTTGGCTGCATCGCTGGAATCACCGCCGCCGCCGCACGCCGCTGCAATCATGCAACCAGCCAGTACCGAACCAACAGTGATCGCCGTTTTCATCGCTGACTCCCTCATTGACTACACGCCCCAGGCACGAACCAGAACTCTCGCGAAGTGGTACCGCCCTGTGGGATCGCCTTCTGTAGAAGCAGGTCGCCGTTCACGACAGCGCGCGCTTCGGTGAACCCGGACACGTCGAAGGTGTCACCGAGCACCTGGTCGGCCGCACGAACACGCCGTACGCGCGCGGTCGGCCCCGTCACCGTCCAGGCGACCATCCATTCCCCGAGTTCGGCTTGCCACGCGACGCTGGTCCCGGTTGCAGGACCGCTGCCAGGCGCGGCCACTTCCACCAGTGTGGCTGCACCAAACTTTCCGGCGGCGTCCACTGGCACCAGCGCCAGCGCGATCCGTTCCGGCGAACAGCCGATCTCGGCAGCCACGGCTACCTCGAGACCGCCTCCGTTCGGACGAGCGCCGAGACTGACTGCGCGAGCACCCGCGAGACCCGGGATGGTGGTCTCCGCCGCGATGGTGACCGCGCCGCTGCCCGGCTCGAGCAGCCAGAGCCCGACATCTGCGCCAGATGGCGATCCGAGCAGGGTTCGGCCGCCGCTCGTGATCAGCGCGGGTCGTCGCACGCTGACGGCGTCAGGCGCCAGTGCTTGTGGCGGTAGAATGCTCACCGCGTTCGTCTTGGCGCCGTCGATGAGTGCAACCATCAACGGCGCCGGACCCGCTACTGGACAGCCTTGGACCGGATCGTCTTTCCGCGCGAGATACGAGACCTCGTAGTAGGCGGTGATCGCCTGGCTGTCGTTGGACAAAACGGCCATTGCAGGCAACGCGGCACCCTTGGCCTGACACCCGAGCGAAGCCCCAGCGGCCTTCCCTGGGATCGCAAATCTATAGATGAGCTCGCCCGTGGCGCATTGGAGCGTCTTCAACATCACGGCCGCCGTGCCGCCTCCCGGCAGAGGACGGGCATGCGGTTGACGCGGCTCGAGATTCGTTTCACCAGCGAGGAGAGCGCAAGACAGCGTTCCGGCCGCGCCAGCCGGCAAAGGCACGGTGTACATGCACTTGCCGGCTGCTTCCGCCTTTCCAATCCACAGCCCGAACATGTCGTTGGATGACTCGCCAACGATCTGGGGATCTTCGAGCTCCTCGCCGGCAGAAGCCACGAGTGTCGGCGACTTTGCCGCGACGCCATCGTCCGCGAGACCGTTGCAGTCGTTGTCGATCAGATCGCATTCCTCTGGGTGGCCCGGCGCCTTGCGAGGGTCGGTGTCGTCGCAGTCGCCACCCTGGCAAGCGGCGCTGACGACCCCGTCGCGGTCGTCGTCGCGGGGCAGCTTCGCGCAGCGTCGGGTGTCGGGACTGCACCGATACGGCGAACAAGTGGTGTCATCGCCGTCGTTGAGGGCGTCGCAGGGATCGTCCGCCTTCGGGGCGGATGGATTGCACTCGCCGATTTCGTAATCGGCGAGACCGCCGAAGGTGCACGCGCCTGCGAGCGCGAGAAGTCCGAGCGCGAAAGCGGAACGCATCAAAACCTTCCCCGGGCGGCGACTCCAGCGGTACCAACCCCGACAAAGGGTGCGACTGCCGCGGCCTTCTCGTTCGAGTCGCCCCACTGTGTCGTGAACGCCAGGACGCCAGCCCCCACCGCAAGCGCGCCGCCCGCTATGAAGAGCAGGTTCGCCGTGCCCGAGAGCGAATCGACCCGATCACGTTCTGCCGGATCGCGCAGGAGCAGATTCTTGTCTTGCTCGTCGTCCGACAAGGACTTGGCGCGAACTGCAAAGTAAGTGCCGCCCGCGATGGCTGCGACGCTCCCGCCAGCCACTGTGAAGAACATCCAAGCGGGTGTGCCTCTGGATTTCCCGACGAACTTTTGAGCGACGAGCTTGACGTCGACCGTCGCGCGCTCACCGTCGGCGAGGTTCTTCTTCCAGCGAAACTCCTTGTGACCAGGCGCGCGCACCGCCAGCTGGAATGCGCCCGCGTCCACCGCCTGCTCATTGCCCAGTAGAGCTGGATCCAGGGGCTTTCCCGCCAACTCGACGGACAGCCCGGCCGGACGACTCGCGAGCTTGATGTTCACGAATGCGGTCGCAAGCTTCACCAGGTTCACGTCGATTCGCTTTTGCTCACCCTCGGCAAGAATGAACTTCTGCGCGTAGGGCTTGCGGCGAGCGCCGACCGCCGTCACTTCGTGGGGACCCGGATCGATCTCGGTGGCGACGCCCCAGCCCCCGCGCGGAACGACATCTCCGTCGAGCTTCACCTGGGTGTCTTCAGGGGCGTCGGATGGCAGGGCCAATGTCACGCGCGGCACCTTCGCTTCGAGCTCGGCAGCCTCTGCGGTCGCCGCGTCGCGAGTTGCGGTGTAGCGCTTCTCACCCGTGGCGTTGAGCCGGTCCTGAGATTCCTTGGAAGCCAGCCGGAACGTCGTGTATGCGCTCGCGGGCTTGCTCAACGCGCGATAGCAGCGCGCGATGTAGAGACGCGTGTTGGGGCTGGGCAAAAGCTCGAGGCTGCCCTTGAACGCCAGGAGCGCTTCTTCGAAGCTGCCGGCGTCGTACGCCTTTCGACCGCCCTCGAACTTTTTCAGCGCTGCGGCGTCGCTCTGAGGAGTGGCCTGCGCCAGGCGTACCGGTGCGCTCATGCTCGTAAGAGCGAGAGCAGTGGCGAGAACCCTCGCGCACGCACTTGTCCGCACGAAGCCTGAAAGAGCACGAAGCACGGCAATTTGTCAAGCGCGCAGGGGGAATGAATTGCCAAAACCAGCGAGCCCGAGGGTACGCGGCGGTGGCGTTCTGGTCGAGGGTGGCCCTCGAACCAGCTGCCGGGCGCTTTGTGGACAGGTGGCAGGCGCTGATGGGCTCGGCTCTGATGCGGCACTCGCCCGCGCGAACACCGCTCGGCGGTCTGATACGACGGTGCTCGGAGGGCGGGGGTCAGCGCCCGAATCGTTGTCCGGACTTCCCTTGCCACAAAGACCGTCGCAGTGGAGTGGCGCGTGCAACGCGAGTTCGCATGCTGCTGGATGCATCCCTTTCCCGAGGCGCTGGCGGTGCTGGAGCAATGGCGACCGCGCGACGAGGGCACGCGCCGGGCGCGCAAGCCATGCGACGCGCGAATCCCAAACCGCGATTCCAGCGCGCGCTCCAGCAGTGCGAAATAGCATCATGCGGCGATGCCGAGCTAGTCGCAGTCCTTCTCGAGCTGCGAAAGCAGCGACTCACACCCGGCTTCTAGCTCCGCCCCCGCCGACTGGGCCTTCATGAACTCCAGCCCGACGCGTTCTGCCTGGTACGTTCGGCGAGCTCCGGCGGCGATCTCCGGTTGCAAACGCGCCTCGCACTTTTCATAGAGCGCGAGGTACTCGTCGCAGCTTGCGACGCCAATGATGCTCTGGGGCTCGTCCCTCGACTCCGACGGCGGAGCGGTCGGCCCATCCACCTCGTCGACCTCCGCCGCGAGGGTTGGCTGCGCGGGCCCCGAGGCTGCAGGCGGGTGCGACGCGGGAGCGGAAGCGCAGCCCACCACCGTCAGCGCGAGCACGAGGGCCGCTCCGAAGAGGGTGCTCACCGGCAGCACCGTGCTCTCGGTGCCGGCCCTGCACCCTGCAGCGGTCACTTGCAGGCCGAGACGCGGAACTTGGACTCGCCACCGCTGACGATGACGGGCTTCCAGGCCCCCTTGTACGACTGGAACGCGTTGCGGAAGTAGACGCGGCAGAACGACTCGCCCTTGAGCTTCACCAGCACGGTCACGTCGCGCTCGCGTGAGAGGGGCGTGCCGAGGATGTTGGTCTTGACGGACCAATCGTAGGCGGAGGCCACCTTGATGACCTGCCCCTCGACGGGGCCGCCCTTCTTGTGGTGCTTGGTGACCGAGGCGGTCGATCCCGCGTCGACGAACTTGGCCTTGGTGTCGAAGCGGGAGGTCTTCTGGGCCTCGGCGAGCGTGTCCGCGTAGCTCTTGGCGGCCGCGGTGATTGGCTCGAACGCGGCGCTGTCGACCGTCGCGCCGAATAGCTTCGCGGCCGCGTCGTAGTCCTTCCGGTACCGCTCGATGTGTTTGTCGGGATTCGTCAGGTTGTTGTGGTCGTTGACCTCGACGTAAGCGCCCTTCTTGGCGGCGGCCATCACGGCCTCGAGGCGCGCGACCTCCTGGGGCACGCCGCCCTTCACCTGATGATCGAGGTAGATCTTGCCGAGGTCTTTCCACTTTGCGGCGAGCTTGCAGGCCCCCGCGGCCACCGGCTCATTCTTGTAGAACGAGGGGACCGTCAGCTTCTCGTAGGACTTCTGCTTGCAAGCCTTGTCGAGGGCGTCGACGCCCGCGAGGGCCTTGGCCATGTTTCCGACGATCTGATTCTTGCTGAACACCTTCACGCTGCTCGGACTGCCGTCGAGCTTGACCAAGAGGTCGAAACCCTCGCGCACGCCCGAGAGCTTTGCGACGTAGTCGCGGTAGGCGCTCTCGTTCGCCTGGTCGGCGGCCTCCTTGGCGGACGCCGCGTCCTGGGCCTTCTTCAGGCGCACGCGGCCGGTCTTGACCAGGCTCTCCCAGGCGGACACATCCCATTTCGGATCCTTCGACTTGATGCGCTTGAGCCCGGACTCCACGCCTTCGACCGCGGTCTTGGCGCTGTCACGCTTGCCGGCGTCCGACGCCCAGTCCGTGGGGTCTTTCAGCTTCTTCTCGAGGCCGATCACCTGGCCCCCGGTGAGCGCGATGTCGTCCTTTGCCGGGCTGGCCGAGGCATCCGCGGCCTGGGCGGCGGGAGCTGCTGTCAGAATCACGGCGCTCGGAGCGGCCAAAACCAAGGAAAGCGCGAATATACGCCTGGCGGAAGTATTCATGGGGTCTCCGGCGGAAGCGAGCGTGCATGCGCTCGAGCGACGTCCTTTACGGCGCGGAGGCGGATTTCTACCCCGGGAAGTTTTGCGGTCGCCCCTCGTCGACAGGCCGTCTCTCACTTGGTGGCGAATCGGAGCGAGAATTGCACCGAAGCGGGGCCCATGCCAAGCGCCCCGCCGACCATCACGCGGCTCCGTGGCGCCAGTTCGGGCATGCCGGTTCACTAGGCTGCGCACCAGGCGCCGTCCAGCGCCGACGCGCGAGCAACGCGGTCCCCGTCGAGGGTCTCCGTCGTGCCTTCGGCCTCCGTGCGGCCAACGCTGGTCTCCAAACTCCGAGCTCGGGGTGGTCCCCTCTGCTCCCGCGCTATTTGACCAGCTTCGACGGTCGGATCTTGGCAGTGCGCTCCGCGTGTGCGAGCTCACGCTCGAACTCGGCGCGCTCGTGAGGATCGTCCTCGTTCGCCGGTCCGCCGGGCGTTTCTGGGCCCCGGACCAGCTTGACCCACGCGGCGGGCCACTCCATCAGCTCTTCCACGACCTCGCCGTTGATGATCAGCGAGTACAGGGACTCCGCTTCGGGAAACTCGTTCACGCGCACTGTCCACGTGGTTCCGTCGACCACGGCCGCGTAGGGGTAGCGTGCGTCGTCGGTCTCGCGAAAGCTCACACGCTGTCGAGATCGGTTCATTGGGCTCTGGTCGCGCGAAGGTCGCGCGAAGCTGGCGCGAAGCTGTGGTTCACGGCGCCGTCTCCGGCACAATCAGGCGAATGACCCGCGGCAAGACGCTGACGCGCATGTGATCGGAGCAGGCGATCTCCTCGCCGTCGACCTGCGCAAAGACCGGGACCTCGCCCTCCCGCGCGAAGCTGAGCTCGAAGCGCGCGCCCCGGATCGGCTTCATGTGCTCGACTCCGATTCGATTCAGCATCTCTTCGGTGACGGGGTTGCCGTCGAGATCGACGATGGCCTTGCTCGCCCACTCGCGCTTGCCGCGGAAGGCGATCAGCTCGAACTCGCCGTCGTCGTGGCGGCTGGTGCGGTCGAAGACCCACGCTCCGCCGTAAATGCGCGTGCCCTTGATCACCAGATCGGTGAGCCCGTGGAAGGTGTGCGAGGCGCCGTCGACGTCGACGGCCGCGCTGAACTTGTCGTCGATCACCTGGGCTTCGAGGAAGGTGCGGATCAGGGCTCCCGCGTAGACGAGCTGATCGCGGTACAGCTCCTTGAGCGGGCCGAGCTGGGCGACCAGCTCGCGGTCGCGGTTGCGCACCGCCAAGACCCGCGCCGACAGTCCCCAGCCGGCGGAGTCGAAGAAGTGCCACGCTTCGATCGGCGCGCCGCGCTCGTCCAGGGACTCGAGCAGGCCGGCGTCGAGGCGGGTCTCGTGGCCCGCGACCACCACCTCGACGTTGCGCTCGAGGGAATCTTCGCTGGCGGCGAGGCCGAAGCTCTTGCCCTGATCGTTGGCCGTCCCGGTCGGCAGCATGCCCATGGCCACATGGTCGGCGCGGCCCGAGGCCACGATGCCGGCGGCGACTTCGCGAAAGGTCCCGTCCCCGCCCATGGCGACGAGGGTCGCGTCTCGCGCCTCGGCGACGCGAGCCGTGACCGCAGCGACGGTGCGGCCGGCTGGCAAGGTCGGAAACAGCTCGGCCTCGACGCCGCGCTCTGCGAAAAGAGCCCGCGCGCGCTCGATGCGAGCCGCGTTCTTGCCGCTCTGGGCCGTCGGGTTACCGATCAACAGAATGCGTCTCACCGCCCGAGCCTCTCACCTCTCGGCGCTCGCGAGAAGACATCGCCGCCCGGGATCAGCCGCGCAGGAATTTGGCGTGGTGCGCCAGATGGTCGCCGATGAAGCTGGCGATGAAGTAATAGCTGTGGTCGTAGCCGGGCTGGATCCGCAGTGTGATCGGATGTGCCACTGCCTCGCAGGCCTCGCGGAGCAGGTGTGGGCGCAGCTGCTCTTCGATGAAGTTGTCCGCATCGCCCTGGTCGACCAGCAGCGGTAAGCGCTCGCCGGCCTTGGCGACCAGCGCCGTCGCGTCCCACTGTTTCCACGCCTCCCGGTCATCGCCCAGGTAGGCGCTGAAGGCCTTCTCGCCCCAAGGCACCTGGCTGGGTGCGACGATCGGCGAGAACGCCGACACGCTGCGGAACATGCCCGGGTTGCGCAGGGCGATGACCAGTGCGCCATGACCGCCCATCGAGTGGCCGCTGATGCCGCGCGCGATGGTGGTCGGAAAATGCGCGTCCACCAGCGCGGGCAGCTCGTGCACGACGTAATCGTACATCCGATAGTGCGGCGCCCAGGGCTCGCGGGTCGCGTTGAGGTAGAAGCTCGCGCCCTGGCCGAGGTCGTAGGCTTCGTCATTGGCGACATGCTCACCGCGCGGACTGGTGTCGGGCACGACCAGGATCACGCCGTGCTTGGCCGCATAGACCTGCGCCCCGGCCTTGGTGATGAAGTTCTGCTCGTTGCAGGTCAGCCCCGACAGCCAGTACAGCACCGGGCACGGCCCCTGCTTGGCCTGCGGCGGCAGGTAGACGGCGAAGTTCATCTGCACGCCCAGCGTACTGGAAGCGTGCTGCCAGACCTCTTGGCTGCCGCCAAGGCTGTTGTGTTGCTCGATCTGTTTCATTGCTCGGCTCTCGACGATGGATGGCCCGACGCGGGGGCCCAAGCCCGACCGGGAGCGTGCCTGCGACGCCTCACGGACGGAAGCCCCGGATCGACTTTCCCTCGCGCATCAGCTCGAAGCGACCGCGGCGCCCGAGTGGGGGTGGACGTCGTCCCACTCCGGTCCGACATTGAAGGCCGGGCATGACCGAGCGACTTCGAATCGACGTGTGGTCCGACATCGCCTGTCCGTGGTGCTACGTGGGCAAGCGGCAGCTGGAAGCGGCGCTCGATCAGTTCCCCGAGAGCCAGCGGGTGCAAATCACCTGGCGCGCTTTCGAGCTGGACGGAATCGGCGCCCAAGCTGCGAGAGCCGGCGGACTACGCCGAGCGATTGGGACGAAAGTACGGCACCACTGCGGAGCAGGCGCAGGCCATGATCGACCGCATGACGGGGGTCGCCCGCGGGGTCGGGCTCGACTTTCGATTCGATCGCATTCGGCCGGGCAACACCTTCGATGCGCACCGACTGCTGCACCTCGCTGCACTCCGCGGCGTGCAAGACGCGGTCAAGGAGCGCTTCCTTCGGGGCTACCTGACCGAGGGTGAAGCCATCGGCGATGGTTCGACGCTCATTCGCCTCAGCCGTGAAGCGGGGTTGGACGCGGACGAAGTGGCCTCGGTGCTTGGCAGCGACCGCTACGCCGACGACGTGCGCGCGGACGAAGCGGAGGCGCACGCGCTTGGCATCAGCGGCGTGCCTTTCTTCGTCATCGGCAGCTACGGGGTCTCCGGCGCCCAGTCGCCCGCGGTCCTGCTCGATGTGCTCGCCAAGGCTTGGAGCGAGCGCGGCGACGGGACCGAGCTCCCCGAGGGCGCGGCGTGCGGCCCAGACGGGTGTTAGACCCCGGTTCGAAACGGCTGTCGGGGGTAGACCTGGGCGGCGCAGCGTCTCACCCCTCGGCGTTCGCGAGAAGGTCCCGCCGCCGGGCGTGGGCGGCCGTGAACGCCGCCCCGAGAAAGAAGGCCTGCGCGCAGTAGTGCATCCACAGCAACAGCACCACCAGGCTGGCGGCCGCGCCGTAGACCGAGGTGTCGCGCCGCGCGATGTAGGCGCTGACGACGAGCGAGCCGGCGGTGAAGAGCACGGAAGTGACCGCGCCGCCGACCAGCGCGTCGAGCAGTTTCACTTGGGCGCGCGGCAAGAGCCGAAACATCGCGGCGAAGAGCAACGAGGTCAGCAGCAGCGAGACCGGCGCCTCGATCAGGCGCGAGATGGGCGCGTCGAAGCCCGGGACTCGGCGTCCGGTGGCCAGCACGCCATGCAAGAGCACGGTCGCGGTCAGCAAGATCCCCACCAGGAGCACCATCGAGAACGCAAGGCCGCGTCGCGCGATTTGCCGTCGGACCCGCTCGCCGAAGCTGGTGGCCTCGGGCTCCGGGGGGGTCTCCCAGAGTAGATCGAGGGCGGTGGTCAGCTGCGAGAAGAGGCGCGTCGAGGCGTAGGCCAGGATCAGCGTGCCGATGACGCTGGTGATCCCGGAGTGGGGCTGGCTCCGCACGGCGCGGACCAACGATACGATGGTTGCGGCCCCGCTCGGACCGACCCAGCGCTCGAGCTCCGACGACACGGCGGAGCGCGCCTGGCTCTCATCGACGAAGAGCGCGGCCAGTTCCAGGGCGATGACCAGCATCGGCACCACGGAGACCAACGCGTAGAAGGCGACCGACCCACTCATCAGTCGTGCGCCGCGCTGCGAGAAGATCCGCGCTGCGTCCTTGGAGAGGGTCCAGGCGGTGTCGAAGAGCGTCTTCATTCCGGCAGCTTGGTCGTATCGGAAGCGGGGCGGCAGAGCCGGCGCTCACTGCCAGTGCCGTACGTAGTCGACCTTCAACGTGGAAGGCACCTTGACCGGATGGCTCCCGTTCAAACCGTGATTGAGGATGAAGTAGTGCGGGCTGCTCGCCGTCTTCGCACCGCCCGCGAGACCTGCCGAGGTCACCCCGCCGACGTCTTTTCCGTCGTAGTAGAACCTGATCTGGTCCGGCTGCCAGTTGGCGGCAAAGACATGCCACCCGGAGTCGCTGATCATGTTGGTCGGGGTGCCCGTGATCAACTTGTGCAGGACGCCGGCGGTCGGGTCGGCGTCGTAGTGGTAGGTCCAGCGCGTGGAGCTACCGCCACCCAACGTTTCCATGATGTCGATCTCGCCGTCTTCCGGCCAGGTCTTGCCGTTCACCCAGAAGGCCGCCCAGTTCTCCGGAGTGCCGGTGCCTGGCGGCAGCCAGATGCGCGCTTCGACAAAGCCGTAGCTGAAGTTGTAGCGGCCATCACTCATCACCAGACCAGAAGCATACGGAGCCTTGCTGCCGTCCTTCTTCACGCAACCTGACTTCGTCGTGGCGACTGCCGTCAGCTCCAGCGAACCCTGCGTCACCTTCACCTGCGCCGGGTCGTAGCAGCTCACCTCGAGATCGTTGGGCGGCTTGGTCAGCGCAGTGTCCGAGGAGCCGAACCAGTTCGGGCGCCACTTGGTGGTGTCCAGCTGGGTGCCCTCGAACTCGTCTTGGAAGACCAGCTTCCACGCGCCCGGGACGCCACTTGGCATTGGCGCGCCGCCGCTGCCACCCGCGCCGCCGCTGCCACCCGCGCCGCCGCTGCCACCCGCGCCGCCGCCGCCACCCGCGCCGCCGCCGCCACCCGCGCCGCCGCCGCCACCTGCGCCGCCGCCGCCACCTGTGCCGCCGCCGCCAGAGGTTCCTCCCGTCCCGGCCGAGCCCGCACTGCCGCCGCCTCCTGTCGAGCCTCCGCCGCCTTGGCCGGCTGCGCCGCCGGCGCCGCTGGTTGCGCCGCTGCCTCCGGACGGCTGGCCCCCCGAGCCGGTGGTGTCAGAGCTGGAACCGCAGCGCAGGTTGAGCGCGGCAGCCGACAGCGTGCACACGAGCGCGACCCATTCATGTCGACGAGAACGCCGCCTCATCTCTCGAGACTACGTCGCTCTCCGTGCGGAGAACAGCCCCACCGGCCTGAATCACGCCCGTTCGAAGCGCAAGAGCCACTGATTGCTGCTGCCTGGTCCCACGTCGCGTCGCTCGACGAGTCGGAGCGGCAGCCCAGCAGCGACGCCGATCACCTCCGCGGCGGAGTCGTTGCGGTGGTGCTCGAAGCGCGGGCCAACGGCGGAGGCGCGCTCCACTTGTTCGACGCTGCGGATCAGACCGAAGGCGACGTCGTCCACGATCGAGAGTGTGCCGCCGGCGTCGAGCCGCTCGCAGATCACCGCGAGGGAGTGCGCGGGATCAGCCACGTGGTTCAGGCTGCGCAGCAGCAGCGCATGAGCAAACCGGCGACCTGCCGGCAGAGCCTCGAGGTCACCAGCGAAGATCTCTGCCCAGGGATGTCGGCTGCGCAGCAGCGCGAGCCGCTCCGCGTCCGGATCGATCGCCAGGTAGCTGGCCAGACCCGCCTCCACGCGAGGTGCCAGATCGCCCAAGTAGGGAGCGTCACCCGCGCCGATGTCGAGCACGGCGCCCTCGAGCCCACGCAGGATCTCGCGGGTGCGAGCTTCGTCAGCGGTGAAGACATCTTGGGAAGACGCGCGGTACGCGCCGGGACAATCTTCGCGTCGCGAACAAGTCACGCACTCTGTCGCCGGCGTGAGGGCCGCGAGATCGTCCGGAAAGTCGTCGGGCCATTGCTTCAGGCTGCGGTCCACGTAGATCTGCCCCAGGGCCTTGGTCCGGGAGATTTCGCCGTCGTCGAAATCTCCTGTCCGAGTCTCGAAGAGGCGCATTCGATCCTTGAGCCGGAGGAAGACCGCGCGATCAGGATCGGGCGCGCCGGGCACCACGCCCGCCTCCGACGCGAGGGGGCAGACCGCCCCCCGGGGGCGCATCACGTCTCGGACGGGCTCGAAGTTGAAGGAGTTCGACCTGAGCGGCACGGCCTCACTCGCCGTGATGCTCGACGCTGGCGCCCAGGGCGTAGTTCGCCAACTCGTCGGCGATCAGCTCCTCGTTGGCCTCGCCGATCGCGACGACTCGCAGCACGTACGCTTCGGGCGTTTGCTCGAGTTCGATCGTCGCGTGCTCGGCGTAGGCCTTCGCGGCCGCGTCGACGGCGGCGCCCACGTACAGATCACGGGGAAACGACAGCGTGATCAAGGCTCGCCTTCGCCCTCGGGTTTCGCTGGGCGCTTCTTGTACTTCTCCTCCCAGCTCATGGCGATGCCAAGGGGATCCTCGAAGGCCTTCTCGTCGAGATCCATCTCGAGCAGCTCGTCGAGTCCCGGCGGACCGGCCGCGCCGGCGAGCGCTTGGGTCGTCACCGTCTCGACGATCCGTCGATTCTCGTCGATCAAGAGTCGGCGCCAAGCCTGACCGAGCAGCTCGTTCTCGAGCTCACCGGCCAGGGTGGCGAGCGGGATCTCTACGTGGGCCTTCGGTTTGAGTCGAAGCGAGATGCGGCCGGGGGCGGGTCGATCGAGGCGTACGTAGCAGCGGTCGATGAACACGTACGCCGCGCCGTAGATCGCGTCTTTTGGGTACAAGCTCTCGTCGAGCTCGACCAGCAATCCATCCGCGGATTCGCTCACGGTGGCTTCAGCCATCGGCGCAGCTTAGCTCGGGCTTCGTCTGCCGGCGAGACGCTCACTACGAAGTCCCAAAGTAGCCCAGCACCAGCGCGCTGAGCCCCTTCGCCGCCAGATCCACGCTGGCTTTCTCCAGGATCGCTCCCACCGTGTTGTTGAGGACCGCCCGGGCCTCGGTGGCAGAAATCCTGGAGATGTCTTCAGTCAGGAAGTCGCTCAGCTTCTTGTTGGAAGCGAAGGCCTTCTTGATCAGATTCTGACCGGCCTTGTCCAGGCCTTCGGCGGCGAAGTCCACCAGCGGGATGACCTGGTCCTGTGGGATCAAGAGCACCTCGGAGTTTCGCGCGCGGTGGGGGATGTCCTTGGCCGCCTTGAGGAACTGCTCGACCTCGCTGCGATCGCTCGGGTGCTCGAGCAACAAAGGCAAGAGCCGATCGGTCTTCCAAGTCGCGCGGTTCTGTCGCAGCACGCGCTCGAGGGCCGGTGCCGCGAAGATCTCACGGAAGGTGTGGGCCAGGTGCTCACGCACGTCGCTCGGCTCGGCCCACCGCGCCCAAGCATCGCGACGCAGGTTCGAGACACGGGTGGGCGTCAGGCGCAGCCGGCGCGCCACTTGGTGGTTGCCTTCGCGCGAGTCCACGACGCCGCTGTGCTCCAGCGCGTAGAAGAGCAACAGATCCGCGTCGCGCTTGGCGAGAGACTGAAAGCCGTGGGCGCCGTAGGTGCCGAGGAAGGTCTTGGAGAATCCCAAGAGGTCCGCTTCGCTCGCGTTCTTGATCAGCTCTTCCATCGATGGTGAGGCTAGTGCGTCACACGGCGGCGTACGAGCCCCCGTTCTTTGGCCGCCCCCACAGCCCCGCGACGCGCGTTGCGAGCACCGAGCCCAGGCCCGTCGCGAGCACGCCGAAAGTGAGATACCCCCCGAGCCAAGGGATGCAGCCCACGACGAAGAAGAGCAGGCAGCCCAGGGCCAGGTGCAGGTAGCGGTTCGTGGTCCGGTGCTGAATCAGCGCTGCCCCCAGGGTCCGGAGCACGGCAACGACGCCGGCGTAGGTGAGCAGAACCGCCACCATGGCTCCCACGATGGCAAAGGGGATACCGATCACGGTCACGCACAGGGTGATGCCGATCACCACCGCGCCGACCACGCCGATCAGGCCCAGGGCAAAGGAGCGCGCGGGCCGCGCGGCGATCTCGCCCTCGAGCTTTTCCATCCGGTCGCCCGCCAGGGCCATCAGCACGAGCCCGAGCACGAACACGACCAACGCCCCTGAAAAAGCGTCCCCGATCTCGCTCATGACGCGATAGCCCCAAGAACTCAGCCCGTTCCACTGATCGATGACAGCCTGCATGATGCCTCCGAGGGGCCATTCGCAGAGCGGCGCCGGATTATTTCATCGGCCCCGCGGCGAAGCGACCCGGCGACGGGCCGTCGGAGCGCCCGTACCCCTGAACTCGGCGGATCAGTAGGCGACGCCTGAGTACGGGCACTTCTTCTGCAGGGCATCGCAGTTCGGCGCTGGCGGCATGCAGTCGATGCTCTGCGGGCAGCTCGCGTCTTGCTCGCAGCCGCAGCCGCAGGCATTGCTGAACGGTGTGGTGTTCATCGGGCAGGCGTACTTGATGGTCATGCACTCCTGCGGGCTCTTGCCGACGTAGTCGCGCCACCACTCTTTGCTGGCGTCGCAGGCGCAGGCCATCTCCGTGCACGAGACGCCCTGATCGGTGCACGTGCATTTGTTGCAACCGTCAATGGCCGCAAACGTCTCGCCCAGTTGGTAGTCTTTGCCCGCATAGGTGCAGACCGGAGCGCAGAAGGCCTTGGTGCAGGCGATGGAGCCGTCGGACTGACACATGCAGCTGTTGCAGCCGTCGCCGGCCGGGAAGGACTCGCCGGGCTCGTAGTGCGCACCGTTGAAGTCGCAGCCGTTGGTGCACAACATCAAGGTGCACCCCACCGAGCCCTTCGAGCAATTGCAGGTATTGCATCCGTCGGTTGCCGGAAATGCCGCCCCGTCCTGGTATACCTTGCCGCCGTATTCGCAGCTGCCGCAAGCGACAGCGCCCGCTCCGCCGCAACCTGCGCTGCCCCCGGAGCCGGCGTTGCCGCCGGAGCCCGACGCGCCACCCGTGCCGTCCTTGTCAGCGGCGACCGAACCGCCGCAAGCGACGGCGAAGACTGCGAAGAGAAGGGACGCGGACCATGATCGTGCTGTCGGCATTGGCGCACTCCTGTGCCACCCGCGGGCTGAATGCCGGGGTTCTACTCCAGCAATGAAAGATCCGTGCCGCCCCTCAGAGCTCCGGCAGCCAGTCGAGCGCCGAGCTGGGCTCTGCGCGGTCTCGGGTGGCGATGGGCATGCCCAGGACACGAGCGGCCTGGAACGCGCGTTCGAGGAAGGGCGCCGCGAGCTCGGGCTGGGCGGCGGGCACTCGACAGGCCGGCTCCGGCGGCGCAAAGCCGACGGCGCGGGCACCGAGCGCGTGCGCGACCTGAACCATCTCCACGGCGTGCCGGTAGTTCGAGCGCGTCGTGCGATACACGAGCGCGAAGGGCACCCGTCGCACCCGTGCCCGCCGGAGGCCCAGCACGATCTGCTTGAAGCCCGGCGCGTGATAGTCGTGCATCGGTGCGTTCACGCCGAAGACCTCGACCCAGATGCCATGGGGAGGCAGCGCGCTCGCGCCGCTCAGCTCTTCGGCGGTCGCTTCGACGATCACGAGCGCACGTGGCGTCGAGCGTCGCTGCAATCCGCCAAGCTGACGAAGGCGCCGCGATCGGCCTCGGCCTCGTTGGCTCGGATGATCTCGCCGACCGCCATCGCGCAGAGCCCATGATCTTCGTGGGTGCCGGTGGCGCCGTCGCCTTGGTTCGCCACGAAGAGCTCGAAGTGCTCGGTGCAGGCGGGGCCATGACTGGCCAGCGCGGACCCGTCGCGCGCGCAGAGGTCGAGCTGGAACTCGGTCCCCGAGCGATCCGAGAGCACGATGCTGGCGGCGCCTCCGCTCGGCTCGACCAGGCGTTCGACTCGCCAACGACCGAGCACCGAGCCGGGCCCGAGCGGCGCCAGCAGCGACGCTAGGGGCGCGGCCGTGACTCCCTCTGGGGCGAGCCGTGGGGCGCTGCTGGGCGCAGCTCCCGCCGCAGCGACTCCCGCGCTGACATAGCTCAGCAGAGCGCGACGACTGACCGACGGCGGATCGCTCATGGGTCAATGGTAGGCGCCGGAAGGACGTTTTGCCAGTCGCGGGGCGAGCGAGGAAGGCTTCCTCTCGCTCCTGGCCCGCCAGCGGTCGCGCCCGATATGCCGTCGGGAGAGCGGCATTTGGCCCGAGACAGTCGTGGCAGGGTCGGTGATACTCCGGCCGCGAGCGGGTGCTCGCTGACGACAACACGAGGAAAATCCCATGGGCACTTTCGTTCATCACGAGCTGAACACCAGCGATTTGGCAGCGGCGAAGAAGTTCTACAACGGCCTCTTCGGCTGGAGTTTTCAGGACATGACGATGCCGGACGGGAGCGTCTACTCGATGTTTTCGACCGGCGAGAACGAGGGCGGCGGCATCCAGGATCACCCCGTGCCCGGGGCTCCGAGCGCGTGGCTGGCAGTACGTCGGCGTCGCATCGGTCAAACAGTCGATGGCGAAGGCGAAGAAGCTCGGCGCGACCGTCGTCGTCGACTTCATGCCGATCCCGCCGCATGGCGCCCTCGGTATATTCGTGGATCCCACCGGCGCGAGCTGCGCCGTTTGGGAGCCCCAGGTCGAGTCGAAGCAGAAAGCCGCCGCGAAGCCGGCGAAGCCCGCGGAGCCCGCGAAGCGAACCGCGAAGAAGGCCGCTGCGAAGCCTGCTGCGAAGCCTGCGAAGAAGGCCGCTGCGAAGCCCGCGAAGAAGGCCGCTGCGAAGCCTGCGAAGAAGGCCGCTGCGAAGCCCGCGAAGAAGGCCGCTGCGAAGCCTGCGAAGAAGGCCGCTGCGAAGCCCGCGAAGAAGAAGGCCGCGCGCAGGTAGGCATGCGGTCTCCGGAGGCCGCCCGCCTGCTGGGCCGGCGGCCGGCCTCCGTTGTCCTAAGTGGTGCGAAGCGGGTCCACGAGCCAGAGCCTGTTGCCGGCGCACTTGGGGCACGTCTTCGTCTTCTTCATCCCACGGTTGTACGCCGCCTATCGCTCGAACCTCGCACCCCAGACCGCGCATCCGCTTCGCCGCTCGAAGATCAGAGCGTGTCCAGCGTGGGATAGAGCGTGGACGGCGTCTTTGCGTGCGACACGATCTTCAGGCTCCCGAGCTCGACCAAGAACGTGTTTTCAACCGGGGAGAGGTCGTGCAGGATGCCCTGGCCCTCGCCCGGAAGGTCCATCGCGGTCGTGAATGGGATTTCCCGATCCAAGATCCACGCATCGAGTTCGAGTTGCGTTGCGGGCTCGGTGGCCTTCGCGCCTTCGGCAAGGAGGTCGACGAAGATCGCCTTGTCTGCGTAGTTCGGGTAGTTGAGGGCCATGTCCCGGGCCGCTGCCTTGCACGCGCTTCAGGTGAAACCAGAGACGTGGATCAACGCGAGCGTATTGTCGGTGCTCTGACGGATCGCGTCGAAGCTCACGGGGCCCAGCGCCGCTTCGGTCGCAAGACCGGCCGAGTCGATGCGCAGGTAGCCCCAGAGCGCGACGTCGGCGAGCATCGCCGTTCCGCCGCCTGAGCCCGGCCGCCCGGCTTCGCTCTCCGCTCCGCCGCAACCTGCGAGACAGCACAAGCTGGCGATGACCGCTATCGTCCTGCGCATCGCCGCATTCTACACCTCCGGGTCAACCGCCGGAAATCAGGTCGGAACCAGCGTCGTTCGGATCTCGGTCGCCCGTGTTAGACTGGGCTGATGGCTCGGACAATCTTGCGCGACCTGGTGCTGCCGAGTGCGTTGACCGTGACCACCTTCGCCATCGTCATGGCTTGCGGTGGCGACGACGACGAGACAGGCAAGTCGTCCGGTGCGGTCGTCGCCTGCGCCGAGCTTCAGTCCGGTGACTGCAAGAAGTGCGAAGACGATCAAGGCAAGGCCAAGTGCGGGCCGAGCAAGAGTTGCTACGCGACCGCCAACGGTGGCTGTACCACCGGCGGCAGTAGTTGATAGCTTGACAGCGGTCCGGTCTGGACCGCGAGAACCCGCCCGATGTCCGAAACCGGCCGCCTGCGGCGCGCCCGCGTGGCGCGCATCTACGACACCCTCGACACGATGGTCCTGCTCGGACCCGACGGCCGTGCACACCAGTTGCGTGCCGAAACGGCACAGCTGGCGAAGGTCTTGCTGTCCTTTCTGTTGGAGGCGCGGACACTCGAGCAGATCATCGAGCATGTGGAAGCGGTCAGCGGGGCGAAGCTCGGCGAAGACAGCGTCGTCCACCAGCTGCTCGATCTGCTCCAGAGCGCCGGCGCAGTCGACACCGTCGGAGCAAGGGACCAGGCGCCCGCGCCGCAGCCCTTGATGCGACGCCACGATCGCGTCGTCGTATGCCTCGCGGGAGGTGTGGCCGCGATGCACGCGCCCGCGTTGGTCACCCGACTCATCGAGCGTGGGTTCGAAGTGCGCGTGGCGGCATCGAAGAACGCGCTTCGCTTCATCAACACCTATGCCCTCGAGCGGCTCGTGCATCATCCCGTTGCCACGGATCTGTACGAAGGCACGACTCCGGTCCCGCACATCGATCTCGCGACCTGGGCCGACGCAGTTCTGGTCTGGCCGGCGACGGGCACCACGCTGTCGCGCCTGGCCACCGGCGATTTCGACTCGATCGCGTCCGCTATCGCGCTCGCCACCTCTGCCCCGGTCATCGTCGCACCATCAATGGCCGCGAGCATGTTTGCGCGCGCCGCGGTCCAGCGCAACATCGAGCAATTGGTCCAAGACGGCATGCACGTCGTGCATCCATCCTTCGGTGTCGAGGTCGCGGACGCGCCCATCAATCGCGCACACAAGCTCGGCCCGGCGCCGCCCGTCGGGGCCGTGGTGCAGATGCTCGAGACGGCGCTGGCCCTTGACCGCGCTGCGAGGAAGCGCACGCCGAGCAGCGGAGCGGAGTGGGACGAGGTATATGCGTCCGAGCACCCGGAGCAACTTCCCTGGCACACCGACGTCGTGGATGAAGATCTGCTCGCGTGCTTCGAGCGCCTCGCGCCGCGGGCGTCCTTCGTGCTCGACATCGGGACGGGTCTGGGGCTCTTTGCCGTCGCCGCCGCCGAGCGCGGGCACCACACGGTGGCCATTGACCTGTCCCGGCGCGCGCTCGAGGCAGCGTGCCAACGCGCGCCCGCGCTGCCGGTGCTCTGGCTCGAAGACGACATCACGAACAGCCGTCTTCGCCGGCAGTTCCAGATCGCGGTGGACCGCGGCTGCTTGCACCTGCTCGCGGAGAACGCCGCCGCTCGCTATGTGGCAAACATCGCCGCGCTGCTGGCGCCGGGCGGACTTCTGCTGCTCAAGACCCACGCTAGTGAAGAAGGCGATCGCCACGGCACGACGCCCCACACCCGCCGAACGCTCGAACTGCTCTTCGGCGAAGCGTTTGAGATCGTCGAGGAACACCCGAGCACCTTCCCGGGGCCCTCCCAATCGCCTGCCGCGAGCCTCTTCGTGCTGCGCCGCCGGTCGTCGGATCCGACGGCGTGATGTGGGTGGGGTCAGCGACCAACCGCTTGGCTTGTCGCCGCGCGGCCGCCTGAGCCCGCGCGATTCAGTGTGCGAGAGGCAGCGCAACCATGAAGCGGGCGCCGTGGCCGGGTGAGCTCTCCACGTGGACCTCGCCGCCGGCCCGGACAACCGCGGAGTGCACCAACGCGAGGCCGAGTCCCGTTCCCTGATCCTTGGTCGTGAAATAGGGCTCGAACACCCGGGAGCGCGTGGCCTCGTCCATCCCGACGCCGTCGTCACTGAACTCCTTGGCGCGGTCTTCCACGCTCAGCGTCGCTCGGCCCGCCAAGAGCGCGGTGAGTGCCATGCGCTCCGCCTCGATGATGGCGCGCACGTCGCTCGGCCTTACAGAAGCGAGAGATGCCCTGCCGAGCTCGAGTAGCTGTTTGGCCAGGGCGTGCACCAATCCGACCGCCTGCGTGACGTTGCCCGCTAGCTCCCTGACCGGGCCTCGCCGCTGCAGAGCCGACGCACCAGGCGGCGCTCGGCGCAGGGCTTCGGGCGCGGTTCGAGCCTCGGCTCAGAGTCCGACCGCTTGGCTCCAAGCGAAGACGCAGGCCCTCACGTCTGTGCACGACGTTTGTCCAACGCAGTAGTCGAGCGCCTTCATGACTTCGGGTCTGAGGAAGCTACCTTCCCCGTTCAACCAGTCTCGGTCCTCTGGGGTGCAATGGCCGCTGCACTTCGCGTCGAGCTTGGCGCAGATCTCGTTTCCGAAGCTGGAGGGCGGCAGCTGGCACGCCTGCCAAGCGTCCGGATCGCTGAGGGAATCACAGGGGATGTTCGCCGTGCAGTCGTAAGAGGGCGCGACCTCGGGCCGTTCGACCGCGGCGAACACGGCACAGTTCTCGAGGGTCACTCCCGCTTCGTAACCACAGCTCTGGATGTGATTGATGCTGCGCTTGCAGGCCTCGAGGACCTCGGCGCTCGAATCGACGGGAGTAGTGACCTTGAAGCCTTGGACCTCGCAGTTGTCGCGTGCCCAGTCGCCGCATTCGGCCGGATCACAGCTGACGTCGCAGGCCGAGGAATAGTCGCAGCCGTAGGAGGCGCTGAAACATGCGTCCATGCACGCCGAGCAGGCGTCTGAAGCGTCCTCCTGCCACACGTCGCAGGTCGTCTTCAGGCAGGTCTTGGTGATCGTCATGCCCGACGAATCCCCCCAGGAGTCCCCCGACGAATCCCCGGTCCCGCCGCTGCAGCCGGCGCCAAAGCCAACCATTCCGGTCATCAGAACGACGGCAAACGCAGTGAGTCTTCGCATGTGACGCTATCGGCTGCACCGGCAGCGCAGTTGCGCGAAAACTCGAACTCAGGCGAGAGCGGTCTTTCGCACGCGTATTTCTCGGCAGAATGACGGTCGACCAGGCGCAACTTGGCCTCCTCGCTCAGCTCGAACGTCACGCGGCGATCGGCCAGGACGATCGACTGGGTGAGCCTCCCCCGCTCGAGGCGGTTCGAGAGCCGAGTCCAAGGCGGAATCGTTGGACTGCGCCGGCGCAGGCGTGACGGCTGCCCTGGAAATCAATCCGTTCGTCGGCTTCCGCTGCTGCGCCGACACTGTCCCTCCGGTGTCAGCGGGCGGAACCTAATTTGGACTGGAGCGAGGGCGTCCCTCGGTCGCCGTCGGCTCCGCCAGCGCTCACCCTCACACCGTGAACGTGAACGTCTCGCCGTCGAGGCCGACCTGGATGGTGGTGCCTTCGGGATACCGGTTGCCGAGCAGGGCCTCGGCCAGCGGATCTTGGACTTGTTTCAGGATCGCACGACGCAGGGGGCGGGCGCCGAGGGCGGGCTCGTAGCCGAGATCGACCAGCCGCAGCTTGGCCTCTTCGCTCAGCTCGAGCGTCACGCGGCGGTCGGCCAAAAGCTTGTCCAGGCGGCGTAGCTGAATGTCCACGATCTTGCGCAGATCGGTCTTGGAGAGCGATCGGAAGACGACCACGTCGTCGATGCGGTTCAGGAACTCCGGCCGGAAGAACTCGCCGAGCTGGCCCAGCAGCACGTCGCGCAGGGCCTCGCGGCCGTCCTCGCTCTCGAACAGCTTGGGATCGGACTCCAGGATGCGCTGCGATCCGATGTTGCTGGTCATGATCACGACGGTGTTGGAAAAATCCGCGGTGCGACCGCGTCCGTCGGTGAGGCGACCGTCGTCGAGCACCTGGAGCAGCAGGTTGAACACGTCTTGGTGCGCCTTCTCGACCTCGTCGAAGAGCAGCACCGAGTAGGGGCGCCGACGCACGGCCTCGGTGAGGAAGCCGCCCTGATCGCTGTCGGCGTAGCCCGGCGGCGCGCCGATCAGGCGCTGCGCCATGTGGCGTTCCATGAACTCGCTCATGTCGAGGCGCGTGAGCGCCAGCTCGTCGTCGAACAAGAACTCGGCCAGCGCCTTGCCGAGCTCGGTCTTGCCGACGCCGCTGGGACCGAGGAAGAGGAAGCTGCCGATGGGCTTGCCCGGGTCGCGGAGGCCGACGCGTCCGCGGCGGACGGCGCGGGCGATGGCCTTGACGGCCTCGTCTTGCCCGACCACGCGCTTCTCGAGCCGCGCCTCCATCTTGAGCAGCTTGTCGGCCTCGCCCTCCAGCATCTTGGCCACCGGGACGCCGGTCCAGACCGCGAGGGTCCCGGCGACGTCGCTCTCGGCGACGATGCGCGAGCTCTCGTCGAGCAAGCCGGCGCTGCGCGCCGCCTCCTCCGCCGCGTGATGGCGCTTCTCCAGCTCGGGGACCGTCACGTGCTCGAGCTCCCCGAGCCTGGCGAAGTCCTTGCGGGTTCGCGCGTCTTCGAGGGCGGCGCGGGCGGCATCGAGCTCGCTCTTCAGCGTTCGCACGGCTGCCACTGCGCCGCGGCGCGACTCGAGCTTGCTCTTCATCTCGACCAGCTTTGGCTCGAGCTCGGCGAGCTCGGCGGACAACCGATCGCGGGTGGTCCTCGACTCTTTGTCTTCGCTGCGCTCGAGCGAGCGGATCTGAGCCTTGAGCGAGTCCGCGCGTCGCATCGCGGTGTCCACGGGGGCAGGGATGCCGTCGGTGTCTACGCGCTTCGCCGCCGCGGTTTCGTCCAAGAGATCGATGGCGCTGTCCGGCAAGAAGCGATCCTGGAGGTAGCGCTTGGCCAGGCGCACCGCGGAGCCGATGGCGCCCTCGCTGATCTCCACCTGGTGACGCTCCTCGTATCTGCTGGCCACGCCGCGCAAGATTTCGATGGCGCCGTCGACGCTGGGCTCGTCGATGGGCAGCGAAGTGAAGGCGCGCAAGACCGTGGGATCCTTCTCGTTGACCTTGCGTAGCCCCTCCGGCGTCGTGGTGGCGAGCATGCGGATCTCGCCGCGCAGCAGCGGGGATTTCAAGAATTCGCCGACCGCCGCTCCTCCGGGGCCCTGTCCGAAGATCTGATCCAGACCCCGCACCACCAGCACCGGCTGTCCGCGTTTGTCGTCTGCGAGCGACGCCAACAGTCCGCGCATGCGCTCGTCCACGTCACTGCGCAGGCGCGTGCCGGCGACGAGGGCCGCTGCGTCGAGCTCGAGCAGGCGCACGCCGGCCAGGGTGGTCGGTACGTCTCCGTCGGCGATGCGTTGGGCCAGGGCGGCGACGACTGCGCCTTTGCCGACGCCCGGCTCTCCGACGAGCAGCGTGTTGTTCTTCTGACGTCGCTCCAGGATGGTGGTCAGCCGTCGGACCTCCACGTCGCGTCCAAGGACGGGATCGAGACGGTCTGCGCGCGCGTCTTCGACCCAGTCGTGGGTGTATTGATCGGTGGTGAGCGTGCCGACGAGCGCCTTCTTCGGGGTCGGCCTCGGCACCGAGCGCAGCGCCGACAAGTGCCCACGGAGCGAGCCCGGTGCGATGCCCATGGCGCCGAGGATCTCGCCGGCGGGTCCGCGGATCTCCTGTGACAGGGCGTTGAGCAAGTGCTCCGTCGACACGTTGCCGCTGCGCTCGCGCTCGGCCTCGCGCGCCGCGCGCTCCAAGAGGTCCAGCATGCTCGCCGACAGGTAGGCGGGCTCCCGGCTGGTCGGCAGCCCTGTCATCGCCCGCTCGCAGGCGGACTGGAGCTCCACCACGTTGACGTTCGCAGCCCGGAACACCGCCGCGACGCCTGGGTCGCGCTCGATCGATCGGGTCAACAGGTGCAGGGGCAGCACCTCGGCGTGCTTGCGCTCGTCGGCGATGGCTTGGGCGCCCGCGACGAGCCCTTTGGCGTCGGGCGCGTAGCGTTCCAGAGAGAGCGTGGTCGTTTCCGAGCTGGCCATGGCCCGCAGAACTTATCGCGACCTGGGCAGGACGGGGAGATCGCCGTAAGATTGACCTGGATATGCCCGCTCAGGTCGTGATGTACAGCACCAGGTACTGCGGATACTGCGTCATGGCGAAGCGCCTGCTGGACAAGAAAGGGGTTGCTTTCCAGGAGATCGACGTGTCCGGCGACGACGAAAAGCGCGCCTGGCTGCGCGAGGTCACCGGCCTTCAGACGGTGCCGCAGATCTTCATCGGTGACCGCCCCATCGGCGGCTTCGACGCCTTGAGTCAGCTGGATCGACAGGGGAAGCTCGACGCCCTGCTTTCGGGAGAGTAACCGAGAGCCGTGCCGACGCTCGGCGATCTGCCGTATTGGTTCTTGGCTGCGACGGTGGTGGCGCTTGGCCTCGCCTTCGGCAGCTTCCTCAACGTGGTTGTGTACCGACTGCCGCGAGGAGAGAACCTGGCCTATCCGCCGTCGCGTTGTCCGAACTGTGGCAAGGCCATCCGCGCCTTCGACAACGTCCCGGTCTTCGGCTGGCTCGCGCTCTTGGGCAAGGCGCGCTGCTGCGGCGCGCGCATCTCGCCCCGCTACCCCTTGGTCGAAGCGCTCGGCGGCCTCGCGGCGTGGGCCGTGTTCGAGGTGCGGGTCGTGCCGCTGGCCCCCGAGACCCTGTGGTGGAAGGCGCTCTTGGTCTTCTTGCCCTACTTCGTGTTGGTGCTCGGGCTGATCGCCGCGACCTTCATCGATCTCGAGTACATGATCCTGCCTGACGAGATCACCCTGGGCGGTGCCGTGCTCGGCGTGCTCACGGTGCCCCTGCGTGGCGAGGTGACCTGGACAGAGTCGCTGATCGGCGCTGGCATCGGCTTCGTGATGATCTGGCTGCCCTTCGACGTGCTCTATCGAAAGATCCGCGGGCGCGCGGGCATGGGCATGGGCGACGCCAAGCTCACCATGCTGGCCGGAGCCTGGTTCGGCTGGCCCGGCGCGGTCTTTGCGCTGTTGGCGGGCGCCGTGCAAGGCACCGTCGTCGCCATCGTGCTCTTCGCGGCCCAAGGCAAGATCGAGGAGCCCGAGGCCGTGAAGCGGGAACGCGAGGAGTTGCTGCGCGCCATCGCCGAGGCCGAGACCGAGGATGAGCGCCGTGAGCTGACGGCGGAGCTCGAGGCGGATCCCATTGGCGAAGAGGCCAGCGACGCGCTCGGGCAGTCGCGACTCCCATTCGGCCCCTTCTTGGTGCTTGGGACCCTCGAGTTCATGATCTTCGGTCAGTACTTCGTCGACAACTACCTCGCCTACCTCCGGGTGCTCTGATGTTGCGTGCGCTGATCACTGCTCTGGTGTTGGCGACCTCCGGCTGCGGCTCCAGCCTGCCCGGACCCCCCACCGGCAAGCACCCGGGCCTCGCCGCCGTGGTGCAGAGCGTCGACTATCCGCCGCCGCCCGCGGTGATCGAGGTCGTCCCCGAACAGCCCGGCGACGACGCCTGCGTCTGGCTAGACGGTCACTGGGATTGGATCGCGGGGCGCTGGGAGTGGCAGCGGGGCGGCTGGGTGAAGCCGCCGGAGGGCTGCTACTACCGTCCGCCGAGCATGTCGTGGCCCCTGGCCGGCTCGCTCCAGTTCCTCCGCGCCTACTGGTATCCCAACAACATCGACGCGCTGTCCCCGGAGCAAGCCCAGAAGGCCTGCGCCGCGCCGCTGTCTTGCGGGCGCCCGGCTCAGAAGTACGCGCCCAAGAAACCCTGAGCGTCGCGCGCCGGAGGGCGACGTTCTCGTGTATCGTCCCGCCGATCATGAGCGCTCATGTGTTTCGCGAGTACGACATCCGTGGAGTAGCCGATCGGGACCTGACCGATGACTTGGTCCGAAAAATCGGCCGGGGCTTGGGCAAGATGCTGCACCCCTTCGGGTATCGCGAAGCGCGTCGCCCCGAGTCCGGCGCCAAGCTCAATCCGCGCATCGTGGTGTGTCGTGACTGTCGCCGGTCGGGGCCTCGCCTCTTCGATGCGTTGGTGCATGGCCTGACCGAAGCGGGAGCCGACGTGGTCGACGTCGGCGTCGGGCCCACTCCGCTGATGTATTTCGGAGTGCATCACCTCGACGCAGATGGCGGCGTGATGATCACCGGCAGCCACAACCCGGGCGACGAGAACGGCTTCAAGATCATGAAGGGCAAGGCGTCCTTCTTCGGCGCCGACCTCCAGAAGCTGCGCCGAGTACGTGGTGACCTCGACCGAACCGCTCGGACCCAAGGGCTCCGTCGAGACCCTGCCCATCGACGACGCCTACCTCGACGAGTTGCGCCGGCGCATCCGACTGGCCACGACCGACATGACCGTGGTGATCGACGCCGGCAACGGCGCCGCGGGCCCCCTGGGCCTGCGTGCGCTGCGCGACGCGGGGCTCTCGCCTGTCGCGCTCTACTGCGACATGAACGGGTCGTTTCCCAACCACCACCCCGATCCGACGGTGCCGAAGAACCTCGAGGTCCTGATCGCGACCGTCAAAGAGAAGAAGGCGCGCGTCGGCATCGCGTGGGACGGCGACGGCGATCGAATGGGCGTCGTGGACGCCAGCGGCGAGATCGTGTGGGGCGACCGGCTGCTAGCGCTCTTCGCTCGGGACGTATTGAGCGAAAAGAAGGGCGGTGCGGTCATCGGTGAGGTGAAGTGCTCGCAGTCGACCTACGACGACATCGCGAAGCACGGTGGCCGCCCCATCATGTGGAAGACCGGGCACTCGCTGATCAAGACCAAGATGAAGCAAGAGTCCGCGGTCCTGGCCGGTGAGATGAGCGGGCACTTCTTCTTTGCGGATCGCTACTTCGGTTTCGACGACGGCATCTACGCGGCGCTGCGCCTGCTCGAGATCCTCTCGCGCGGCCCGCAAACGGTGGTCGAGCTGCTGCACGACCTGCCCCAGGGCGTCAGCACGCCGGAGCTGCGCGTCGACTGCCCCGACGCGCTCAAGTTCGAGGTGGTCGCCGGGGTCAAAGAGCGCCTGCGCGGCAAGGGCGAGCTCACCGAGATCGACGGCGCGCGCATCACCTACCCCGACGGCTCTTGGGGGCTGGTACGCGCCTCCAACACCGGTCCGGTCATCGTCTTGCGCTTCGAGGCGCCCACCGAGGCGCGCCTGGCCGAGGTCCGAGCTGAGGTCGAGGCGCTGATCGCCGCATCGCGCAGCGATGCAGAGCGCGCACGAGCATGACCGAAGCCGTGCAGACGTCGGGCCCCGAGGACTGGACCATCGCTCGGGTCCTCACCTGGGCCAGCGACGACTTCAAAGGCCGTGGCATCGACAGCGCTCGTCTGGACGCGGAGCTGCTCCTCGCCGAGGCTCTCGGCCTCGACCGCATTCGCCTGATCGTCGAGAGCAGGCGACCCCTCGCGCCGGCCGAGCTCGGCAGGTTTCGCGACTTGATCAAGCGTCGGCGGGGCGGCGAGCCCATCGCCTACATCTTGGGGCGGCGCGAGTTCTTCGGGCACGAGTTTCGCGTGGACGCGCGAGTGCTCATCCCGCGCCCGGACACCGAGACGCTGGTCGAGGTCGCTCTGGAGCGGACACGCTCGCGCGACATGTTCGGCAACGCGCTCGATCTGTGCACGGGATCCGGCTGCGTCGCCATCGCCTTTGCCAAGCAGCGACCCACCTGGCGCGTGACCGCGACGGATCTGTCGGAGGCCGCCCTCGCGCTGGCCTTCGAGAACGCTCAGCGCCTCGGCGCGATCTTCGGCATGCACTTCGCGGCCGGCGATCTCTTCGACGCCATCGCGGCGGACCAACGCTTCGATCTGATCACAGCCAATCCGCCCTACGTGTCGGGCGCCGAGGTCGCGAAGCTCGACAAGTCGATCCGCGACTTCGAGCCCAAGCTCGCGCTCAGCTCCGGCGAGGACGGGCTCGACCTGATTCGACGCATCGTCGCCGACGCGGGCCCGCGACTCGCGCCCTCCGGCGTGCTCGCCCTCGAGGTCCAGTACGACCAGGCCGACCGCGTGGCGGAGTTGTTCGCTGCCGCGGGCTTCGTCGACCTCGACAAGCGCCGTGACTTGGGCGGACATGAGCGCGTGGTGAGCGGCGTCCGGCCGGGCTGAAGATCTGTCGCTTCAATGCCAGAGCAGCGTCGCCGCGAGCGCCAGCGCTCGAGCACGGAGCGCGACGGACTGGTCCTCGCGCTTGCCAGACGCAAAGCCCAGCATGCCTCCGCCGGCCACACCGATGGACCAGTCGGGGCCGAGCCATGCGTCGTAACCGAGCCACAGCGATCCGCCGAAGCCCACGCCCGAGATCACGCCCTGCGCATCGCGCGCCCTGAGCACCGTCGGCGCGAGCGACAACGTTCCGTGCCACCCACCGCGATCACCCGCGAAGACGTCGAGCCAGGGCCCGACCTGCCAGATCGCGAGGGAGCTTTGCGCGCTCGTGTTGGAGGTGGGAGCGTGCAGCACGCTGCCGCCAATCCCGACGACCACACCCGGCGCCACAGTCATGCCGAGAGCGAGCTGGCCTCCGAATGCGATGCCCGTGTTCGTGCGCGCGGTCCGGTCTGCGTCCGTCGAGAGCGAGAGCACACCCCCGAGCGCGCCGGCTCGCAAGTAGAAGCCGTCGTGGTGGTACGGGAGGTTGTCTGACGCGGGCGCGATCGAGAGACACACCTGCGGCGGCACGTCGGAGAGACAAACGTGTGGCGGCACTCCCCGCGGCGCCGACAGACACGGCTCGGCGTAGCAGCCGGGCGGCTGCCCGTCGTCATCGCAGCCCGGAATCGCTTCGCCCTCGATGTCGATGTCCGAGAGGCAAATGCGCGGACCCTTCTCCTCGGGATCGGGGGCGGCGTCACCAGCAGGGGGACCCTCCTCGGATTCGGCGCGAGCGAAGCCGAGGGCCGGGTGCAGCCCAACTCCGACGCTCGCCAACGCCGTGGCGATGAAGCGCGCGCGTCGAGCCAGGACGACGGCTCGATCGCGATCCTCTGGTCTGCGAGGCATCTGCCTCTCGGGCTATCAGACGAGGCTGCGAGCGGAAAGCTCTGTGGCATATTGCTCGGGTGAAGGGCGACAGTCAGACCAAGCAGGCGCTGGTCGCAGCGCTCGTGGCCCAACTCGACGACGAGCTCGCCACCATGAAGCGCGCGGCGCGGCAAGCACGAGAGGCCGCGACCCACGAGGAATCGAAGCCCGAGAACGACAAGGACACCCGCGCTCTCGAAGCGTCGTACCTTGCGGGAGCCCAGGCCGCGCGCGCCCGCGAGCTCGAGGGCGCCATCAAAGCCGTGAAGGGCATGCCGCTCTTGGACTTTGGCGAGGGGAAGACCATCCAGTCGTCGGCCATCGTGACCCTGGAAGACGAAGACGGCGCACGCACGACCTTGTTCCTGGCGCCCTTCGGCGGTGGCATCCGGTTGACCGTGGGATCGTCGCAAGTGCAGGTCGTGACGCCGCAGTCACCGCGCGGTCAGACGCTGCTTGGGGCGCGAGTCGGCGACGTGCTCGAGGCCCGCGGCACGAGTCGGGAGTTGACGATCGTGGACGTGCGCTGATCTCCTCCCCCGCCCACCAGCCACCCACGCCGCCACCGCGCCCATCGGCAGCGCGATCAGATCGCTGGCGTCGCGAACCAGCACGACGCGCTCGGCCGACGGCGGACGCTCGAGCAGCGCCGACAGCGCCCACTGAAATGGAGCCCGCGCCAGCGCCAATCCCGCTTCGTAGACCTCCGTCGCCGGCGCCCAGGTCTTGCACAACGCAAACGCACACCCGACCGCCACCGCGCTCGCCCAGCCCATCCAGGCCCTCACCGGTGCGATCGCGTCGACGACGGCGACGAGCACCAGCGGCGCGAGCACCATGCCGGCGAAGTCCGAGAGCTTGCCGGTGATAAAGCCCGGGTACGCTGGCTTGAGCACATGATCGTTGACGACCAGAACCACGAGCGCGACCACCGCGATCGGGTGCGTCAACACGGAGCCCAGGGGTAGGCGGCTCATTTTTGCACCGTCGTCGAGACCACACGCAGCGTTCCCGGAGAGATGCACGAGCCCGAGCTGCAACGACCCCAGCCGGTCGCGGTCACCGAGAGCGATACGTCCATGGGCTTGACCGGAAGTTTGTCGTCCTCGAGCGAGAACTGGCAAACGGGGGACGGGTGCCGCCCATCGCGCGAGCAGGTCTGCCGGACTTTGACCACCGTAGCGCCGCTGCTCACCGCGACGATCTCGATCTCGACCTCGATGAATTCGGCCCCGTCGACGGCGACCGCGAAACGCGTCGCGATGTAGTCGACGGCGTGATCCGGTACCGACAGCACCGACTTGGCGGTGACCACCGCTTTCCAGACGTCGACCTCGGCGCTCTCCGCGGTCACGAACGCTCCCTTGGGCGCGACGCAGGGTCCGGTGCACCCGCCGCAGTAGCCGTCGATCGCGACCTCTTCGATCAGCGTTCCCGGGGGCAACAGACACGAGAGCCGAGTCGAAGCCGACCACGGCGCAAGACACGGCTCGTCGCGGTGGTTGGGCGGCGCCGGCAGGCCGCGCGTGCGGATCCTCGGCGCTTCGCTCGACGTGATGACCAGCTCGAGCCCGCGCCCGCTCGCCGCCGTCGCGGGTCCAACCAGGATCGCAGGTTTCCTCCATCGCGCCGGCGAAGTGGCCAAGAGCGCCAGCACCGAGGCCAAGAACAGACCCACCGACAGCCAGCGCCGTGGACTTCGCTCCCTGGTGCCAGCGTCGGTCATGGTTGCAGCCCTCGGAGAGTCCGTACTCCATGCTATTGAGTGGCGCCAGGGGGACGAGAGCCATGTCCAACGAGCGGCATCATCGTGTTGCGGGCAGTGCAGCGCTCCTGGTGTTCTTCGCCTGTGCGCGCGCCTGGGCCAACAGCGCCATGCCATCGCTCTTCGGCAAGGAGGTCGTCCGCGCTCTGGCCTGGGGCATGACGCCATTCGCTGTCATCGGCCTGCTGGTGGGCGTCGCCTTGGGCGTCGTGGCGTTTTCCCCGCGCTTCGTCGCGGCGCTCGACTCGAGCTTGCTCGTGTTCTCGCGCGGTGTGATCTCCATCATCGCGCTCGGCACCTTCGTCGCGTCGGCGTTTTGCCTGACCGTGGCGCTGATGGTGCTGATCGACTCGCGCGTGGTCGGGACTCTGGGAGCGGTCTACTGCTTCTTACTTCTGCCCGCGGTGGCAGCTGTTCTGATCACCGTCGAACTCGCCTACGCGGCGACGCTTTATGCGCGCGTCCATCGCAGCAAGAAGGACGGCACATCGCGTTTCCTCTCGGTGACCTGCAAGGTGCTCGCCGTGCTGAGCGGGCTCGCCGCGCTGCTCGCGGGGACCGTCGGCGTGCTGGTGATCCTCGACTCGCTGGCGATCAGCGCCGTCGCAAAGTCGCTGACGTGGGGGCTCGGCGGGGTCGGGCTCAGCGCGCTGATGGGGCTCACGGGCCTGGCGCTGGCGCTCTCGGGCTCGGTGCGCAGCACCGGTGCCGTTCTTGGTCGCGGCGCGGTCATGCTGCTGAGCGTGGGCATCTTCATGGTGTCGGCCATCGGAGTGAACCTCGGGATCGAAGAGCTGTCCCGAGCGTCCGGCGCGCCGGCAGCGGGCGGGGGCCCGAACGCGTTCGTCGCCATGGCGCTCTTCGCCTTTGTGTTGCTGCTGATCGCGACGGAATTCGCCATTGGAGCGGCGCTCCACTTCCGGGTCGCGCGCGTCGAGGGCTCGTCCCTGGGCAAGTGGCTCGGGGGAACGAGCGGCGCCATCGCGGGTGTGTTCGCCCTGGGCTCGCTCTTGGTCTTCGGACTCGCCACCATCGGCGTGCTCCTCGGCGCGTGAGCCGGCGACCTCAGCCGAGCCGGCGTCGAGGCGCGTTTCTCGTTCACGGCCCCGTGTAGATCACCAACCGCGCCCCGACGGTCGCGCTGCTCATGGTCAGCGTTTGGCTGTACAGGTGCATGAACTCGACGTTCGGGCCGAAGGAGAAGATGCCGAAGCGAACCGGCTCCCAGAACGCTCCGATGCCGAGGATGCTCAGCGCGCCGCCGTCAGCATGCGTCTGGTCGCCCGACTTCAGCGTCATGCCACCGAGGCCGAAGTCCCCGTAGAGGCCCACGTCGCGCCACACGCCGCCTTGGGACCAGAGCGGGAAGGTCTCCACGCGAAACAGCACGCCGAAGCCCGAGGCGTCGAGATCGTTCGCGGAGTACCCGACGTTCCAGTAGCCGACAGCGAAGGTGAACCAGTCGCGCAGCGCGCCGCCGATCCACAGAGTCTGCGCACTTCCGACCCCGACACCCGTGTCCGCGACGTAGCGGTCGTTGCCGATCTTGCTGGCTTCGTTCGGGTAGCCGTAGGCCGTTCCTGCGAGCACGCCCACCGAGAGCCCGGCCGTGAAGTCGCTGCGCCGCTCCGCCTCGATGCCGAAGTTGCCCTCCCAGTCGTTCTCCACACCGAGCGCGGTCGGCGCCGTGGCCGTCACCACGAGAAGGCTCACCACCACGGCTCTCGGTCTCATCGATTCCCGGTATCTGCCGCCACCCCGCCCGAGGTCAAGGGCTTCTCGCTCGCGGGCCGGCATCCACGCTACGCTTGCAGGGTCATGGCGAAGATCGCGGTCGTCTTCCCGCCCCTGTGGTGTCCCGCGATTTCGTCGACTACCCATTTTCGCCGACCTGGGGGCGCTCTCGGCGGCCGCCGCGCTCGCTGAGGCCGGACACGACGTGGCCGTGGTCGACGCGTTGGCCTCCCCGGTCGCGCGCGCGCTCGACCCCAACTTGTTCGCCATCGGCTCGCGGATCGCTGAGCTTCCGGCAGCGGACGTCTTCGTGGTGGCGACGACGCCCTTCCATCGGCCACCCTCCCGGGACCCTGCGCTGGCCGAGGTGCTCGCGCTCGTCCGAGAGCGGTACCCGGAATGTCCGACGGTGCTCGCCGATCTCTACCAGAGCGGCCAGCACTACCTCGATCTCGACAGCGCCGAAGTGCTGGCGGCCTACCCCGAGATCGACGTGCTCTTGCGCTACGAGGCCGAAGCCGTCTTGCCCGATCTGATCAGCCGATTGGCCAACGGGCGGCCCGCCGCGGCCGAGGTCGTCGTCGGAACGGAGCCGCCGGATCTCGACGCGCTGCCGCTGCCGGCGTGGGACGCCATCGAGATCGAGGCGCGCTTTGCCTTGCACGATCGCGTGATGGCCGCGCTCGGTCGCCCGAGCTGGGCCTTCCCCATCGACGGCCGATCGCTGCCGCTGTTGACGTCTCGTGGCTGCCCCTATCGGTGCATCCATTGCTCCTCGAATCCGGGGCTCGCCGCCGGCGCCCCGAAGCGACAGCGTCGGTTGTCCCGCGCGGGCATGGCCCGACACCTCGACCAACTGGTCTCCCTCGGTGCCCGCCGAGTCCACGTGCTCGACGAGCTCGCCAACGCAAGCGCGGCTCATTTTGATGCGCTGCTCGAGTTGGTGCAGGAGCGCGACCTGAAGCTCGAGATCCCCAACGGGCTCCGGGCCGATCATCTGAGCGATGGACAGATCGACGCGCTGCGGGGCGGATCACCACGCTGAGCATCAGCGCCGAGAGCGGCGTGCAGCGTGTGGTGAGCGAAATCGTTCAGAAGGATCTGGACCTCGATCAGGTCACCCGGGTCGCGGAGCGGGCTCAGGCGGCCGACATCCCGCTCCTCGTGCACTTCATCATCGGCCTGCCCGGGGAGACTGCGGAAGAGATCAACCAGACGCTCGAGTTTGCCCTCGATCTGCGCGAACACACCGGAGCACTCCCCAGCGTGCAGTTCGCAACCCCGCTGCCGGGGACCCGCCTCGCGAGCAGCGTTCGCGGGCTGCCCGTGGTCTCGGATTTCGGCCCCTATTTTCAGCAGCGCGCGAGCCCGACCAACGAAGCAGCTCCGCCCGCCGAGCTCGAGCGTTTCAAAGAGACCTTCGATCTGCGCCTGTCCGCCATGCAAGGACCGAAGAAGGTCATCATGAACGTGACCTACAAGTGCAACAACCGCTGCACCTTCTGCGCAGTCGGAACTCGCACGCAGCTCGACGGGAACTACGAGCGGCAGATCGAACTCTTGGAGAAATACCGGCGCCTTGGGGTAGCGCTGCTCGATCTCGACGGGGGCGAGCCGACTCTCTACGACAAGCTCTTCCCGCTGATCCGCCACGCCCGCGCCATCGGCTACGAGAAGGTGAACGTCACCACCAACGGGCGCATGGCCTTCTACCCGGAGTACGCCCGGAAGCTCGCTCACAGCGGCGTGACCAGCATCTTGTTCAGCCTGCATGGCCCGAGTCGGCACCTGCACGCCGCCAACGTCGGAGTGCCCGAGGCCTTCGATCAGACCCTGGCTGGCATCCGAAACGTGAGCGAATCAGCGCCTCCCGGGCTCGAGCTGGGCGCCAACGTGACGCTGACGCTCTCCAATCACCGCCACCTCGACGAGATCGCGGCGCTCGTCCATCAACTCGGGCTGCGTTGGTTCAACATCCAGTTCCTGACACCCTTCGGCCGCGCGACCGAGACCGTGGCGCCGGATACGAACGAAGCGGCGACCATCGTCATGCGAGTCATCGACACCTGGGCCGAACGCATGAAGCTCAGCGTGATCAACCTGCCCTGGTGCTTCATGCCGGGCTACGAGCGCTACCTGGTCGGAGATCTGCTCAAGCTCGAGCGCCACATGCTCTTCGTGAACAACGACGAGGTGAACCTGTTCGAGTACCTGCGCACCCAACGCCAGTACGAGGCGAGGTGTGGGACATGCGCCCGAAAGGTGTTCTGCGGCGGGTTCTATCGGATGAATGGGGTGGCGGAGCCGGAGTGGCTGATCCGTCCCGAGGACCTGACTCGTCCCCTCGATGCGTCTCGGGTGTGGCGCTGACGCCACTCTCCGAACGGCAGTCATCGTCAGTCGGCTATCGGTGGCCCCCGCGCACGCGGCATTTGTCGGTGTTCCCGGGGGCGAGCGGGGAATCGATTTGGCGGCACGTGCGTTGCACGGTCGAAGCCTCGAGGAGAGCCGAAGTGAGCCAAGCGAAGCGACAGCGTTCCTACTCCGGGACTACCTGGCAACCAGTGCAACCGGGACCGAGTCGGGTGGTGCCCCGTCGTGGCTATCTGCTGCTGAAGGGCTCAGCGGATCGCGCCCCGGTGCGGCGCACCGTGATCGAGGAGCCGCTCGGCACCGTCGACCGCCGGCTCCGTCAGCGCTGAAATCCCGGCCTCGAGTCAGGTCGCTTGCGGCACGGCGTCCGGAGTCGACCGGAAGCCGTCAGGCAGCTCCACCTGCTCGGGCCAACGACCCAGCGCGTAGCTGGTGTAGAGCGCCGCTGCGAAAACCAGCGCGGCGTTGCCCTGATGCGCCGCCGCGATGGCGACCGGAACGTGCATCAGCACCGTGGCGATCCCCAAGGTGACTTGCGCGAAGACGGTAGCGACGATCAGATCGAAGCCGATGCGCGCGTGGCGCGGCACTGCGCTCGTGCGGGCCGCGATCGCCATCGCGATGGCGAACACCAAGACGGCGACGCCGAGCACGCGGTGCTGGAACATCACGGTGATCACGTTATCGAAGCCGTTACGCCAGGCCGGCGAGAGCGCCGTCAGCCCCGCAGGAACCCAGGCGCCAGCCATGAGTGGGAAGGTTGGAAAGCCGTGCCCGGCGCGCAGCCCGGCCACCAGCCCACCGGATAACGCCGTCACGCCCGCCACTACCGTGAAGACCACCACCGCGCGTCGCAGTCGTGGCCAGCCGCCTGTGATCACGAAGCCGCCGAGGGTCTGCTCGATCGCGATCCATGTGGCGAAACCGAAGAGCAGAAAGCCGAGCCCGAGATGAAGCGTGAGTCGATAGTGACTGACGTGCGGCGCGTCGACCAGGCCACTGGCGACCATGAGCCAGCCCATGAGCCCTTGCAGCCCCCCGAGCGCGAAGAGCAACACCAAGCGGCGAACGAGCCGACGTCCGAGGACCTTCTTGTACAAGAAGAAGGCGCAGGGCACCGCCACGAGCACGCCGATGCTGCGGCCCAGCAAGCGGTGCAGGTATTCGGGCCAGAAGATGGCCTTGAAGGCCGAGAGATCCATGTCGGGTCGCAGGTGCCTGAACTCGGGGCTTTGTCGGTACAGCCCGAAGGCGTGGTCCCAGTCGGCGTCACTGAGCGGAGGGACGGCCCCGAGGATGGGCTGCCAGACGGTGATCGACAGACCCGATCCGGTCAGGCGCACCACGCCACCGAGCACGATCATCGAAAACAGCGCGAGCACGCACAGCCAGAGCCAAACCACGACCGCGCGGCGGGCTCGGGGAGGGGCGGGGGTGGGCGAGTCGTGCATGAGATGATCGTCGCCGGCGCGGCGGCAGGCGCGTATGCTTTGCCGCGGATTTTTCGGGCGTCAAGGCGTCCGCTTCGAGAGCGCGCATGTCGATCGTCGTGGTCGGTGGAGGAATTGCAGGGCTTGCGGCCGCGTGGGGCCTGGTGCGAGCGCGCGCCGGTGCCGTGACTCTGCTCGAGCGCGAGGCGCAGCTCTTCGCGCACAGCTCGGGGAAGAACGCCGCCATCTACCGGTCGGTCGAGTCACCCCGTGCCGTTGCCGAGCTCGGGGTGCGGAGCTCCGCGCTCCTGGACGAGCTGCTGGGCAGCCGCGAAGCGTGGCTTCTGCCCACCGGATTGCTGCTCAGCTCGCGCACACGCGCTGCACTGGAACCCCTGGCAGCGATCTCGACCGAGGTCGGTATCGCGCACGAGTGGATCGATCAGCGCGAGCTCGTGAGTCGAGTCCCGAGCGTCACCGGGGGCCACGCGACGGTCGCGCTCTGGGTCCCTGGGGGAGGGGTGCTCGACAATCACGCGATCTCGACGGCGCTGGCTCGAGAGATCCGCGTGCGGGGCGGATGCATCGAGCTCGGACACGACGCGGCACGCGTCTTGGTCCAAGCCGGGCGGGTGACCGGTGTCGAGAGCTGCGGCGAAGTTCACCGCGCCGAGGTGGTGGTGATCGCAGGCGGCGCGTGGGCGAGCCAAGTCGGTGCGACCTGCGATGCTCCGCTGCCGCTCACCCCGGTGCGCCGTCATTTGGTGATACTCGAACCCGATGCGCCGCTGCCCGCCCACCAGCCGACGGTGTGGGACGCTGAGCTCGGCGCGTACTTCCGCCCCGAGTCCGGCGCGGTGCTCGCGAGCCCAGGTGACGCGGTGCCGTGGCACCCCGAGGACCCGGCCGCTGATCCCGCCGCAGTCGAGTTGCTCGCCGAGCGCCTCGGCCAGATGGCGCCGCGGCTGGCGGGATCACGCCTGCGTCGCTACTGGGCCTGCCTGCGGACCTTCGCGCCCGACAAAGCCAGCGTGGTCGGGGCCGATCCTCGGGTGCGCGGCCTCTTCTGGCTGGCGGGCCTCGGCGGTCATGGGCTGACCGCTGGCGCGGCCGCTGGCGAGCTGTTGTCGAAGTGCGTGCTCGGTCAGCCCGATCCTCTACTGGATGCGCTTGCGCCACGCCGGCTGTTGCAGGTTGACTGATGGCCGACCTGTGCCTGGCAAGAACCCGGTGCGTCGCGTGGGACCCCGACGCGCCAGCGAACTGCAGCTGTCAGGTTTGTGCCGGCGAGCCTGAACCGAGCGTCAGATTGAAACTGACGGAGACGCGGGGGCGCTCGGTCACAGCGGGGTGCACGAGGTGCATCAAGCAGCCGGGGAAGAGCACGATCTGCCCGTCGCGCGGCGTGATCATGGCGCCGCTCGGCTGGCCGTAGCTCTCGGCTAGCGGCAACGGACTGAGAAGCTCGAGCTTGCCATCGGGTTCGTTGGGCGTTGCGCTGGCGGCGTGTTCGGCGTCTATGAACACCACGCCCGACCAAAGCGCGGGGTGGTGATGATGCGGCGCGGACCACCCGCCCGAGTCCATCACCATCGCCCAGCATTCGGTCATCACCAGGCGCTGCCCACTGCGAACCACGTTCGCGAGGGCCTGTGCCGAAGCCGAGCGGAGTCGGGCGAGCAGATTCTGGAACGCTGGCGCGTTCGAGAGATGCAGGTCGCGTTGCGAATGCCAAGAGCGTCGGTTGCTCGCTACGATGCCAGGGTCGCTCAGTCGGAGCGTAGCCGTGGCTTGAAGAAGCGCCTGCTTCGCCGCGCCGAGCTCGCCGATTGTCGTCAGATGAATGGGCACCACGAATGGCGTGATGGTCGTAGCCATCTGCGGAGTCTACGTCGAGACGGCTGCGTTCTGTGCAGTGCTGAGTCAGTTTGTGGTACCTTGTCGGGCATGGACGGCAAGATCTGGGTGGCGGGGCTTGGGGCTGTTTGCGCGGTCAGCGCATGCGGGAGCGATGACGAATCGGCTGGTCCTGGCGGGGGTGCCGGCGGGGTTGGCGCGACGTCTGGAGCCGGGGGCGGTGGCGGATCCACCGGAGGCAGCGCTGGGTCGACGGGAGGTAACGCTGGCGCGGGCAATGCTGGCGGCGCGACGGACGCGGGCAGCGACGGGGAGGCTTGTGCGGGCGATGCCCTCGACTGCACGGGTATCGGCGCGACCTCCAGCTACGACGGCGGGACGAAGATCGTCACCGTCGTCATCGGGTCGAACGTGACGCCCGTCGTGAGCGGCAGCGCTGCGATCCAGCTCGACTGCTCGTCGTCAACGGTTTCAGCGCCAGTCACGCCGAACAGCACCGGCTTCACCATCGACCTGTCGGCGTCGGCGCCACCGGGAGACGTGACCCCATGCAAGCCCGTTCGCTTCACGGGCAAAGACAGCTGCGGCCGAAACTTCGATTTCGAAGTTCAGCTGACCTACACCGCCGAGAGCGGCGTGCTCATCTTGACTTGCCCGACATTGACGGACGCCTCGACGGAATGATCGCGCAACGTCGACGCGGACGCTTCGCGCCACGCCGGCTGTTGCAGGTGGAGTGATGTCGGACCGCAACCATTGGGACGAGGTCTACGGGCAGAAGGGCGCGACCAACGTCAGTTGGTATCAGCCGCACCTCGAGCGCTCGCTCGAGTTGATCCGCCAGAGCGGAGTCGCCCTCGACGCTGGCATCATCGACGTGGGCGCTGGGGCATCGACGCTCGTCGACGACCTGCTCGCGGAGGGATACTTGAACATCACGGTCGCCGACCTCGCCGAGAGCGCGCTCGAGCTGAGCCAGCAGCGGCTGGGGGCGCGTGCAGACGAAGTGCGCTGGCTCTGCGGCGACATCACCCGGCTCGACCTCCCGCTTCGCGCCTTCGATCTCTGGCACGACCGCGCGGTCTTCCACTTCCTCACCGAACCGGCGGACCGCGCCGCGTACGTCCGACAGGTGTGCCGCAGCGTGCGCCAAGGCGGGCACGTGATCGTGGCGACCTTCGGGCCCGACGGCCCGGAGCAGTGCAGCGGCTTGCCGGTGGTGCGCTACGACTCCGACCAGATCCACGACGAGTTCGGGGCCGTGTTCGAGCTCGTGGATCACCTCGAAGAGGGACACCAGACCCCTTGGGGCACGCTGCAAGAGTTCGTCTACTGTTGGTGCGTGAAGCAGAGTTGAGGCGTCGCGCGGATCAGCCGTGCCCGAGCGCCGACAGGTCGAGCCGCCCGTCACCGCTCACCGGGGGACACCAGAACGCGGCGCTGTCGATCGGTCGCGTGAAGCGAAACAGGCCGTCGGTGACGCCGTCCTTCGAGCCAACCATGTTCGACAGCTGCGCCTCGAAGGCGTCGAGGCTCTTGCCGAAGGCAACGAACACCAGGCCGGATTCGTCGCCCTCTGTCCAGGGCATGGAGCGACGCAGCACGAACCCGAAGCGCTCTTGCTCGGTGCGCTTGACGTGGGCCGAGGCCGGCGCGTCGGCGAGCTCCTCGTTCGTGGTCTTGTCCCGACCGATGAGCTGACTCTGCTCGGTGTCGCTGAACTTCGCGAGTGCGTCCAGGTCGTGTCGCCAAAGCTGCACGGCGACGAAGCTCGAGCCGTCCAGACCCAGACCGCGGCCGCTCACAGCCGCGGCGGCGACAGCCAGATCGTCTACGGGGTTTTCGGTGCCGTCCTCGAAACCGGAGAGATCGTGGCCCGTGCGGTAGCGGAAGCCGTCGACAGCGGTGTCGAGTTCGAACGCGGCGTCGAGCATGCCCGCGATCTCGCGCCCGCGGTGGAGCAGCGCGCCTCGATCGGATCCGCGCAGCCAACAGAAGAGCGCGCGCGGTGTCGAGGGCACGCTGACCCCGGGTCCCGTCAGCGCCGGGAGGGTCCGAAGGCCCTCGATGCTCACGCCGAGCTCCCGCGACAGCTCGGCACCCAAGCCCAGGACGGCGTCGTCACCCCATGGGCGGGTGGCAAGATCGGCCAGTGTGCGCCCGGCGTGCCCCGTGCCGCGGGAGCGAAACCAGAGGTAGCGCGAGTGCGCCGGGACGTCCGCCAAGATCCCGGGTTGGAGCGAGGACATGACGCCGGTCTAGGCGTGAGTCGCGTGCTCGTCAACTCGCACCAAGCTCCAACCGGCGTCCGCTCAACGCGGCGCCGCTCGCAGCATGTCCCGACCCACAGGCCGCTCGTAGGCCTCGTCGATCTTTGCCGCGTCGCCCTCGCCGGTGATGTCGTAGGCGACGTGCTCTTCGGCCTTCTCGAACACGAGGGTGTACTTGGCTCGCACGATCGACTCCGATCCGATCGTGTGTTGTTCCTCGGCGATGTACAGCTTCGCGGAGACGAAACGGCCGTGACGCTTGGACAAGGACTGGTAGGCCGCCGCGAGATCCGTCGCGCTGACCTTCTTGCGAAACCCCGGTGAACCGTGGGCATCCAACGCCTGCTGGTACTGGCCCGCACGGACTTGCTCTAGATACGGCCCGGCGACTCGCTCCGAGACCGCCGCCGCGCGACCTTGCGCCTGGGACACTTTGTGGAGCAAGAACCCGGTCAACCCCAAGATGGGGAGCGCGATCGCCAGCACCTTCAAGCACCCACCGGACCCAGCCTGTTGCTCCATGGTTGCGGGTGGTTATCACACTCGCGGAGCGATGGCGGCGAAGCGTTGGCGGGACGCCCGCTACCGCTGAGACCGGGGTCGGCGTCCGCCGTTCCCGCTTTCACTCTGGCGCGGCGCAGGCGGGGCGCTCGACCGCTCGGGGATCTTTGCGAGCAAGCGGCGCGCGTCGGGGTGGCCCGGGCACCGCTCGAGCGCGGAAAGCAGGAGCTCGCGGGCACGACCGGCGTCGCCGCGCAGCATTGCCGCGGTCGCCCGGTCAATCTGTTCTTGCAGGACGTCCGCAGAGTCGAGGGAGGGCCTGCGCATTTCGCTGCGAGCAGCGGGCGTGTCGGGTCGGGTGGTCTTGCGGGCGGCCATCATCACGGGACGAGCATGAGCAAGGCGTGGGCCAGCGGACTATCCTGCGGAGAGTAGGCCAGGCACCCGCCCGCGCCGCAGGCGGTGGACCTCGGGTTGTCGTCTCTTGCCCACAGCGCACGGTCCAACTACTCGGAGGTCAACGCGGCGCAGTATTTGACGCTACGCGCCTTTGGGTCGACGCCAACGTGCATCTACGGTGGCGTGCACCCCAAGCGCTTGATCATCGCCGTGAGCTTGGCTCGTTCGTCCGCGGTCAGCGTCGCTTCGTTGGCGCAGACGCCCACGGCGCGACAGGTGTGCTTGGGCGCCCCCGGGCGCTGGTTCAGCATGGCGGAGCAGTAGCTGTGCGCATCCTTGCGATCCCAGGGGTCGGGGTCGCAACCAGCAGCGCCGAGCGCCCCGAGCGCCAGTAGCAGCGTCAGCTCGAAGGCTGCTCTCCGGCGCCGACCGCTCACGGTGCGATTGTGCCACGGGCTGCGCTGAGGTCGATGTCGCCCTGTGGCTGCCAATCGCCGTGGATCGGCATGGGCGGCGAACCGCTCAGGCCATCAGAGGAACGGGCAGGTGGCCACCTCTTGGGAGCCTCCGTAGCAATCCCCTCCCTGGACGACCACCTGTGTCAGGTTGGGGCACGTGTAGGTTGCCTTGAACAGCAACCCACCCTTGCAACTCCCGGCGCCCACGCCCGGCGTTGGTGGGTGCGCGTTGCCCCCGCAAACGAAGGCAAACGAGGCGCACTTGAACTGTGCCGATACGCAGTAGGTCACAGTCGAGTTGTCCTTGGTGAGCACGTCCGGGCCGCAGGGATCTCCGCCGCCGTCCATGGGTGAAGTGCCGCCGCCGCCGGAGGGTGCGCCGCCGCCGGAGGGCGCGCCGCCGCCGGAGGGCGCGCCGCCGCTGGGCGTCCCGCCTCCGCCGCCGGAACCGCTCACGCCGCCCGACCCCGAGCTGCCGCCCGCGCTGCTCCCACCGCTTCCCTCAGTCGTGGTCGTGGAGCTACACCCAATGAGCATCAGGGACGCGAGCAAGAGTTTGACTGCCACTCGCCAAGCTTGTGCTCGAAGCGTCACCTGTTCAAGAAATACGTTCGCGCAATGCGGCACGCCACCCGTCAGCCTTGGCCTTGGCCGCGCGCGAGCCGCACGCTGAGCCGGCGTCGCCCTCGGTTCGCCCTCACTTCGCCAAGGCGCCGATGTCTTCGAAGCCGCCGCCCACCGTCGGCCGAAGGAAGCTCGCGGACTTCGGATCGGTGCTGATGAACGCGACGCTGCCGGAGCGCTGCCACGAGTTGTTGGACGGTACGCCGGTGCCGCTATTCTTCGCGGTTTCGCCGGCAATACAGCCGTTCACGACGGTGTCGGTACCCAGGGTGTAGCCCAGCGCGTTGTCCCAGGTCGTGTTGTTGGCAAACTTCCCGTTCTTGACGGAGTTGTGGTCGATGCCCGCCGCCTTGTTCGAATAGGACAGGCACCGCTCCACCACCGAGTCCGCGCTGGGCGGCTTGCCGCCCGCCTTGATGCCCTGGCCGTTGCCATCGGCGATGCCGTTTTGGTGGCTGATGCTGTAGCCCACGTAGCTGCCGGTGGACCGCCAGGTGTCGATGCCGTCATCGGAGTTTTTGTAGGTCAGGCAGTGCTCTACGCGGTTGTCCGCGCCGCTGGAGATCGAAATGCCGTCGGAGTTTCCGCCGTTGGCGAATTCTGCGTCGAAGATCCCCGCGCCGGAGTTGTCGTTCGCGGTGCAGTTGCGCAGGGTGTTTCGCGACCCACTCGCCCCGTAGGGGAAGTCGGTATAGGGGCTGTAGATCTGGATGCCAGACAGCCCGTTGTGGTGGGAGTGAACGCCGTCGAGCAGGTTGTCCGTACCGCCGATCCAAACGCCCTGCATGGGCATGTTCTTCACTTCCAGTCGCTTCAGGTGCACGAAGCTGCCGGTCACCCGCACGTACACTTGAGTACCCTTTTTGTGCTGGCTTCCGTCCAACACCGCCGATTCGCCGGGGTAGCTCTCGTAGATCACCGGCGCCCCGCTGCTGGCTTGGTTGGAGAAGCTCAGGTTCTTCGACACGGCGTAGGTGCCCCCGCGCAAGAACACCACGTCCCCGCCCTTGGCCTTCTGCACGGCGGCCCAGATGTCGCACGGCGAGGCCTGCGAGCATGCGGTGCCGCTTCCACCAGGGGCCGCGAAGATCGTTCCCTTGCCGACGGGGGTCGGCGCCACGGGCTGCGGCCCGATCCCGGCGGCGTTGGGCGTGCCTCCGGTTCCTCCGGTTCCTCCGCCTCCCCCGCCTGCGCTCCCCCCGGAGCCGCCCGCTCCTGCGCCACCGCCGAGACCAGCGTTGCCACCGGAGCCAGAGTTGCCAGCATTGCCCGCGTTGCCGCCGCTGCCAGCACCGCCTGCCGTTCCGCCGCTCGCTGAACTCCCGCCGCTGGCGGTGCCGCCCGAACCGCCGGTACCCGCCTTGGCTCCGCCGTCGTCATCCGAGCCGCACGCGATCACGGTCAATGCAATCAGGCTGGTCATCAGGGATTTGTTCATGTCGTTCTCACTACTGGCGCAGCATACCAGGTGCAAAACCGGATGCTGTGCCTCGAGACCTCGAGACCCCCACGCAGCGGCGAGCGGGCTCAGTCTCCACCCAACTCCGCGCGGTCCTCTTGGCGAAACACCATGCTGGGGCTGCCGACCCCGATCACGATGGCGGCCAAGATCAGCGCGGTCTTCGCCGCGGCCACCAGCGCGGCCACCGCCAGCGCAGGGTCAGTCGCCCCGCTGCCCGCCACCAGTTGCAGCATGCCCAACATGGCCTTGAATGCCAGTGCGCCCGGCACCATGGGAATGGCGCTCGGCAATGCGAAAGCGATCACCGGGACGCGCATGCGGCGCGCGAAGGCGAGAGCTGAGAAGCCTATGACCGTAGCGGCTGCCAGCGTTCCGGCCTCGATGCCGACCCAGCCGAGCTTCATCAGCGCCGCGCGACAAGCGTGGCTGACGGCCCCGATCAAAAAGCAGATACCCAGGAGTCTTCTCGGTGTGTTGAACAGCACTGCGAAGCCGGTCGCGGCGACGCCCGACCAGAGCGCGTCGAAGAGCAGAGCGGACCAGAAGGTCGAGGTCATAGCGCCTGCGCTCCCAGCCAGCCGGTGGCGACCAGCATGCCGAGGGCGATGGCGAGCGAGATGGCCAGTCCCTGCACGCCGCGGGAGACGGCCATCAGCGAGTAGCCGCGCACCAGTTCCTCGAATGCGTTGATCAGCGGCACACCCGGCACCAACAGCAGAACCGAAGCGGCCGAGGCATCTGGAGCGCAGGCGCTATGACCTCGACCTTCTGGTCCGCTCTGCTCTTCGACGCGCTCTGGTCGGGCGTCGCCGCGATCGGCTTCGCGGTGTTGTTCAACACACCGAGAAGACTCCTGGGTATCTGCTTTTTGATCGGGGCCGTCAGCCACGCTTGTGCGCGGCGCTGATGAAGCTCGGCTGGGTCGGCATCGAGGCCGGAACGCTGGCAGCCGCTACGGTCATAGGCTTCTCAGCTCTCGCCTTCGCGCGCCGCATGCGCGTCCCGGTGATCGCTTTCGCATTGCCGAGCGCCATTCCCATGGTGCCGGGCGCACTGGCATTCGAGGCCATGTTGGGCATGCTGCAACTGGTGGCGGGCAGCGGGGCGACTGACCCTGCGCTGGCGGTGGCCGCGCTGGTGGCCGCGGCGAAGACCGCGCTGATCTCAGCCGCATGGGGTCGGCAGCCCCAGCAGTAGTCTTCGCCAAGGGACCGCGCAGAGCTGGGTGGAGACTGAGCCCGCTCGCCGCTGCGTGGGGGTCTCGAGGTCTCGAGGCACAGCATCCGGTTTTCACCTGGTATGCTGCGCCTAGTGAGAACGACATCGAAGCAAATCCCTGATGACCAGCCTGATTGCATTGACCGTAATGGCGTGCGGCTCGGATGACGAACGGCGGAGCCAAGGCGGGTACCGGCGGTTCGGGCGCCGGCCGGCGGCGGAGTTCAGCGAGCGGCGGAGCGCGGTGCTGGCAGGCGGCAACACGGCAATGCTGCAACTCTGGCTCCGGTGGCAACGCTGGTCTCGGCGGTGGCGCAGGACGGGCGGCTCCGGGGGGAGCGCAGGCAGGGGAGCGGGAGCCCGGAGAACCGGAGGCACGCCCAACGCCGCCGGGATCGGGCGGTCTCCGTGGCGCCGACCCCCGTCGGCAAGGGAACGATCTTCGCGGCCCCTGGTGGAAGCGGCACCGCATGCTCGCAGGCCTCGCCGTGCGACATCTGGGCCGCCGTGCGGGGACGTGGTGTTCTTGCGTGGGGGCGCCTACGCCGTATCTCGAAGAACCTGACCCAACCAAGCCAGCGGCGGGGCGCCGGTGATCCTCTGAGAGCTACCCCGGCGAATCGGCCATATTGGACAGAAGCCAGCACAAAAAGGGTACTCAAGTGTACGCGGCCGCTTCCGTGCACCTGAAGCGACTGGAAGTGAAGAACATGCCCATGCAGGCGTTGATCGGCGGTACGGACAACCTGCTCGACGGCGTTCACTCCACCCACAAGCGTGCTGTCTGGCACTCCGAATCTACAGCCCAGCTTCGACTTCCCTATGGGGCGAGTGGGTCGCGAAACACCCCCTGCGCAACTGCACCGCGAACGACAACTCCGGCGCGGAGTGTTCGACGCAGAATTCGCCAACGGCGGAACTTCGACGGCATTTGAATCTCCAGCGGCAGTACAGGACGACCGCGTAGAGCACTGCCTGACCTACAAAAACTCCGATGACGGCATCGACACCTGGCGGTCCACCGGCAGCTACATGGGCTACAGCATCAGCCACCAAAACGGCATCGCCGATGGCGAACGGCCAGGGCGTCAAGGCGGGCGCGGCGAGCCGCCAGCGGACTCGGTGGTGGAGCGGTGCCTGTCCTATTCGAGGCAGCAGGCATCAACCGCGACTCCGGCGGAACCCCAACAACACGACCTGGGACAACGCGCTGGGCTACGCCCTCGGGTACCGACACCCGTCGTGAACGGCTGTCCTGCCGGCGAAACCGCGAAGAATAGCGGCACCGGCGTACCGTCCAACAACTCGTGGCAGCGCTCCGGCAGCGTCGCGTTCATCAGCACCAATCCGGAACTGCGCGAGCTTCGACGGTGGCTTCGAAGACATCGGCGCCTTGGCGAAGTGGCGAACCGAGGGCGACGCCGCTCCTGCGGCTCGCGCGCGGCCAAGGCCAAGGCTGACGGGTGGCGTGCCGCATTGCGCGAACGTATTGAACAGGTGACGCTCGAGCACAAGCTTGGCGAGTGGCAGTGCAAACTCTTGCTCGCGTCCCTGATGCTCATTGGGTGTAGCTCCACGACCACGAGGGAAGCGGTGGGAGCAGCGCGGGCGGCAGCTCGGGGTCGGGCGGCGTGAGCGGTTCCGGCGGCGGAGGCGGCGCGCCCTCCGGCGGCGGCGCGCCCTCCGGCGGCGGCGCACCCTCCGGCGGCGGCGGCACTTCACCCATGGACGGCGGCGAATGCCTGCGGCCCGGACGTGCTCACCAAGCGTTCGACTGTGACCTACTGCGTATCAGCAGTTTCAAGTGCGCCTCGTTTGCCTTCGTTTGCGGGGGCAACGCGCACCCACCAACGCCGGGCGTGGGCGCTGACAAGGTAGGTTGTGTTCAAGGCAACCTACACGTGCCCCAACCTGACACAGGTGGTCGTCCAGGGAGGGGATTGCTACGGAGGCTCCCAAGAGGTGGCCACCTGCCCGCTTCTGATGGCCTGAGCGGTTCGCCGCCCATGCCAATCCACAGCAATTGGCAGCCCAGCAGGGCGACATCGACCTCAGCGCAGCCCGTGGCACAATCGCACCGTCAGCGGTCGGCGCCGGAGCAGCCTTCGAGCTGACGCTGCTCCTGCTGGCACTGGGCGCTGGGCGCTGCTGGTTGCGACGGACCCCTGGGATCGCAAGGATGCGCACAGCTACTGTACCGCCATGCTGAACCAGCGGCCCGGGGGCGCCCCGAGCACACCTGCGCGCCATGGGCGTCTGCGCCAACGAAGCGACGCAGCCGCGACAACGAGCCAAGCTCACGGCGATGATCAAGCACTTGGGGTGCACGCCACCGTAGATGCACGTTGGCGTCAAATCCAAAGGCGCATAGCGTCAAATACTGCGCCGCGTTGACCTCCGAGTAGTTGGACCGTGCGCTGTGGGCAAGAGACGACGACCCGAAGAAGTGCCCACCGCCTGCGGCGCCGGCGGTACCTCGCCTCTCCGCAGGATAGTCCGCTGGCCCACGCCTTGCTACATGCTCGTCCCGTGATGATGGCCGCCCGCAAGACCACCGACCCGACACGCCCGCTGCTCCACAGCGAAATGCGCAGGCCCTCCCTCGACCGGTCGCTGCTGCAAGAACGGACTCGCGGCAATGCTGCGCGGCGACGCCGGTCGTGCCCGCGAGCTCCTGCTTTCCGCGGTGCCCGGGCCGCCCCCGACGCGCGCCGCTTGCTCGCGAAGTCCGAGCGGTCGAGGCGCCGCACCACGCCAGAGTGAAAGCGGGAACGGCGGACGCCGACCCCGGTCTCAGCGGTAGGACGTCCGGCCAACGCTTCGCCGCCATCGCTCCGCGAGTGTGATAACCACCCGCAACCATGGAGCAACAGGCTGGGTCCGGTGGCTGGAAGGTGGCCATCGCGCTCCCCATCTTGGGGTTGACCGGGTTCTTGCTCCCAGCCGGAAGGTACCCCAGCGCAAGGTGGCGGAGCGGCGGCGGTCTCGGAGCGAGTCGGCCGGGCCCTCTGAGCAAGTCCGTGCGGGCCAGTGCACGGCGTTGGATGCCCACGGTTCACCGGGGTTTCGCGAGAAGGTCAGCGCGACGGATCTCGCGGCGGCCTACCAGTCCTTGTCCAAGCGTCACGGCCGTTTCGTCTCCGCGAAGCTGTACATCGCCGAGGAACAGCACGATCGGATCGGAGTCGATCGTACGACCGTGCACCCTCGGTCGTGTTCGAGAAGCCGACACATGGCCTACGACGGCCGG
>CAVQUB010000008.1:112500-423888 GCA_963716725.1 uncultured delta proteobacterium | reverse complement strand
GGCAATCGAACTGCCAAATTCCACCGAGTCGAAGGGTACGCGGCGTCGATGGTCGGGTCGAGTGCTGCCCACGAACCCCTGCGGGGCGGCCGAAAGGCGCCGTTCGGCAGAGCTTCTCCGCGTCGCGCCCGGCGCAGGACACAGCTCCGCCCTCGGCGAGGCGCTCACCGACGCCTCACCCCTCCCCGAACCCCAACATCAACTGCTCGGGCACGCGCACCTTCGCGTGCTCGACCGGTGGCGCTCGCGGCCCGAGGCCATGCTCCGCGAGCAAGCGGGTGCTCTCCGCGCGCGTCTTGGCGAGCTCGGCCCAGCGCATCGGACCCGAGCAGCGCGGGCAGGTCTCGACGTCGGCGGCGAAGACATGCGCGAGCAGCCACGCCCAGCGGTTGCGCGGCGCCGGCGCGTCGTCCCGCTCGCCGAGCAGCTCGAGCTGATCGCCGCGCGCGGGAGGGGGCTTGTTCGCGGTCGCGTCGCGCGTGGGCGTCGGGACGACGCGCCGGCGCCGCGAAGAGTGGCTCGACAAGACGCCGAAGTAGCGGAGCAAATGGAATCGTGGCGGCGGCACCGCGGCGACCAGACGCGGGATGATGTCCGCGGGCTCGAACACGAGCGCGCGCGTGCCGTCCCGCCACGCCCGCTTGAAGCCGAGCTCGAGCTTGCCGTCCGCGCGGCGCTCGAGGCGGTCCTGCGCGACGGGAGGGCGTGTAATGTACTTGCAGAGCCGCTCCACTCTCCGGCGATCCCGGCCGTCCACGACCTGCACGGCGTGGATGTTGATGCCGCGGACCTCGGCGATGGGCTGGTCGGTCGCGTCGACGATGGGCTGGTCGGTCGCGTCGACGGCGCGAGGGCGCGCGGGTGGCTCCGGCGACGCGATGAGTCGGAGCGGCGGCTGGCCGGCGCGGTCTCCGCTGACCGAGATGCCCCGGGCCGCAGCGGCGTAGCAGGCAGCGAGGCCGGGCTCGTCGAGGGCGAGGTCGGGTGGTGAGCCGTCGTCGAGCTCGGGGTCGAGGCTCCGTCCGTGCGCGCGCAGGATCTTCTCGATGCGTGTCGCCGTGCGTGACGCGACCTCCGCGATGTCGGCGTGCGATGGCGTGTCGAGCTCGCGGAACTCGAGCGGAGCGCTCGGGTCGTCGTCCTGATGCACGTACACGCCGTCGAGCACGAGCGCGTGGAAGTGGACGTTGAGCCGGAGGGCGCTGTCCGCGCGCTGTACGGCCACCACCGCGCCCGTGTGGGCGACCGCCATGCTGCCGAGGCCGAGCTCACGCTTCGCTCGCCAGCGCAGCGAGCGGTCCACCTCAGCCATGAACGCGCTCACGACCTCGGCGCAGAGCTTGCGGTCGTAGCCGAGCAAGGCGCGCAGGCCCCACGGCAGGCAGCATCCCCACGCTGGCTTACGAGCGGACGGGCACGAACGCGCTGGCCGACTTGGTCGGTGATGCGATGAAGACCCACGACGCGGTAATGATCGATCGCCACGGCGCCGTCTGCGTCGGCCGAGATTTACTGGACGCTTTCTGCAAGCTCGAGACCATGGAGCACACCGCAAAGGTCCTCTTGAGCGCGCGGCAGCTCGGGCAGGTGCGCGAACTCCCGGCCGACGAGGCGACGCGGCTCCGCGCGATGGGGCTCGCGCGCTACGGTGGTCCGCCCTCGACCTCCGAGCTGCCGGCGCACTGCCAAGGCTGCTCGGGCTGCGGCCGTCCCACGGCGGACGGCCTGGCGCGGCCCGCGGGATTCAGCGTTGCCCGGATCGGTAGAGGCGCGCCAAGCTGACCCGCGCTGCTGACGAGACGGCACGTCGAGCAGCGGAAGCCGACGCAGAAGACGTCGTGCCTGTGCGGCGTCCCGGGGAAGGCGTGAGAACCTGGACGTAGACGAAAGCGGACGGGGCTGTCTTGGGGGACACCCGCGTCCGGGCCGCGGGGCGGCCCGCGCGCGCGGAGGCGCTGGGGGTTGGTTTCGGTCCCAGCTGGCCGCGATCACTCGAGGCAGGTGCCCGAGTCGCGGAAACTCGTCGGCCCCGCTTTCGTGGTGTCGCTGCGCTTCGAGTCGTGACACGACACGACTGTCCTGCCAGCTTGGAGCTGCGCGAACGACGATTGCTATGGGCAGGTCGGTTTCCTGTGCGCGTGCCCTGGATGCTATGCTCGGGTCCGGTTGACTGACTTCGAGCTGCTGCGTCGTTGGGAGGGCGGGGATTTGGATGCCGGGAACGAGCTGTTCGAGCGCCATTTCGACGCGGTCCATCGTTTCTTCGCGAACAAGGCCCCGTCGGACGCCGCTGATCTCGGTGCAGCGCACGTTCCTGGCGCTGCTCGAGGCACTCGAACGCTTTCGACAGGAATCCTCGTTCCGGACCTTCTTGTTTGCCATCGCACACCACGAGCTGATGGCGCACTGGCGCAGTCGCTCGCGCGTCGAGCTGAAGTCGTCGCTCTCCAGCGTCCTCGATCTGGACCCCTCTCCAAGCGCGTTGATCACGCGGGTCGCGGAGGAGCGCCACCTCCTCGAAGCGCTACGCTCCATCCCGATCGAGCTGCAGGTCGCGCTCGAGCTTTTCTACTCGGAGGGACTCACGGGCCCGGAGTTGGCCGTCGTGCTATCCGTCCCCGAAGGAACCGCGCGCAGCCGCTTGCGGCGGGGACTCGAACTGCTTCGTCAGCGGCTCGATCATCTGGAGCATGGCCCGGAACGCTTGGGCTCCACGCTGGCTAGCTTGGACGGCTGGGCGCGCGCCATCGGTCGCGGCCCTCCTCGAGCAGCCCGCAGACTGAGCGGGTCAGCTCGCAATGCAAACGGCGCCGACGTCGACCATCCGGCGAGCTACTGACACTGGCGCATCCGGCAACCCGCGGACGTGCGCAGTCAGCGCAAGCCCGGATCCTCTTCCAGTAGCTGCTGGCCGGCACCCATCGAGCAAACCAAGTCACGCGCGCCCTCGCAGAGCGACCGGCCGTGGTCTCCGCCGAGCCGCAATCCGAGCTGGATAGGAAGCTATCGCGGCATCGACCTGCCGACCGAATCGCTGCGCCACCGACTCGGCCCGCTCGAGCAGGCGGAGGGCGAGCTCCGGCCGTGATGCAGCGTCGGCGACATAGGCTCGCGCACGATCGGATGAGCCTGCGACCAACGGCGGGCAGTTGTCGATGCGTCGCGCAAACCACTCGGCACGCCGCGGTTGGGCGCCGAGCGAACCGCGACGCAATGCGCCAGCTTCCAGGTGGGCGCCGATCATCGCGAACGGTCCGGCGTACGTGGTGGCAAAGAACCGACACGCGGCGACTTGCTGCATGGCGATGGCGAACTCCCGCCTGGGACCATCGCCGCGATCGGCGTACAGATCGGGGAGGTAGGTCGATAGAGCAGCGCGCCGCTACGCTGCACATTCGAATGATCTCCAGCGTACATGCGAACGATTCCGTCGACCTGCTCCCGAGCTTCGTCGAAGTTCCCCTCCAGATATGAAACGTAGGAGAGCTAAGAGCTCGACGTGCGCAGCGACGAGCGCGCTGTCGAGCTCCTTCAGGTTCTTGCGGAACCAGACGAGGTGCCGGCGCATCGCGGGCAGATCCTGACGATAGGCATCGGCCATCGTCCCCCACGAAGTTGCCATCAAACGTTCGCTGCTAGCGCCGACGCGGTCGAAATCTGTGGAAGCCTGCTGCAGCACGTCGCGCGACCTCGCCCAGTCACCCCGCCGGAGCGCGCGCAGCCCCGCAACGAACCCAGCCATTGCGCGATTCTCTTGGCTCGGCTCCGCGCCAGCCAACTGCTGGGCGCGGGCTTCGTATGCGTCGGCGAGCCGCACACGCTCATGCCGACTGCCAATCAGGGCCAGCGCGACGAACATGTAGTGGCACTGTGCCTCCTCTTGTCGTGCCCGCGCCCGCGCGTACCCGTCGCATGCTCGCAACAGGTACCTGATCCCGTTTGGGGGATCGAATGAACGAGAGCAAAATGCCGAGCTTCACGTCACGTTGCGGCGACGTGCGACCCACGCGGCGGCCGCGGGCCCTGGGGGCAAGATAACCGAGCGCGCGACGCGCGTGGCGCCCGGAAGGGCCAAGCAGGAATGTTGCCGCGGTGAGCAGCGCGCCCGGACCGCGTGCCTGCGTGTTTTAATCGCCGCTCTGCGCGAGGGCACGGTCGAGGCGCTCGAGGCCGCGTGCGACCTCGTTGCCAGCAATGAGGGCGTGCGCCTCGGACAACGCGAGGTCGGCGCGCTCCCCGACCGGTGCCAAGGCAGCGTATTCGGCCCACGTCTCCGCGGCCTGCACGTAGGCTCCGACTCTCTCCAACGCCTCAGCGCGCGCCCGAAGCAGCGGCCCTCTTTCCCGCACCGAGTCCAGCAGCGCGATGGCGTACATTTCCGCCGCGAGAGCGTAGGCCCCACGCTTCGCCGCTGCCTTTGCCGCGGGTTCGGCCAGGCGCGCTGCCTCGACGGTCCGCCCAGCGCCGAGCAGGTGTCGAACGCAGCGCTCGGGCGGGGCTGTGCGGATGCCGAGCCAGTACTCGGCCCAGGCGTGGTGACACCACGGCAGACTCTTTTCCAGCACCTCGAGCGCAGTTCGCCGAACCAAGTCGTGATAGATGTCGACCTCACTGTCGATCCGCGCGTGGCCACCGCGTCGCACGAACCCGTCGTCTGCCATTGCGGCGACTGCTTGGTCCACAACACCGAGCGGCTCGCCCATGACGCTCGCAATCGCTGGAAGTGTCGTCCAGTCGTCAGCAGCCACCAGCAACGCCAAGACCTTCCGCTCGATGTCCGTGCGTCGCGCGATCAGCCCGTGTAGATTCGGCTGCCCAGTGAGTGCCAGCGCGTGACCGGCGACCTCTGCCAGCATCGGCCGACCATCGCAGCGCGACGCGGCCTCGCTGACCTCCTGTCGTGAGGGGATGTGACCGGCAGAGCGCGCGGTGCGCTCGACGATCTCCGAGACCGACTCGGCCTCGAGCGGCGGAACACGGGTGCGGGTACTTCGCTTTTGTTTCTTCAGCCAGCCATCGGTCGCAGTTTCGCCCAGGTCATCCCGCAGCGTGGCGATCACGGTGGTACGACCGTCAGTGGCCGCTCCGAGATGTGACAGCAGCAAGAGCGAATCGCTGTCCGCCCACTGGAAGTCGTCGATCACCAGCGTCACGCGCCCGCCGGTGCCCGCGGCGTCCTGCATGAGGCGGTGTAATGCGTCGAACACCACCGCACGCACTGGCGCTGCTCTCTTCCCGAACAGCCGCAAACGAACGAGCTCTTTGTCGCGCTCATTCGCGGGGAACCCGCTGGTCGTCAGAGCTGGGAGATTTCGGCGCGCGGTTCCGACGGCCGCCACGACGTCTGTCCGCAACGCTGTCTCGCCGCGAGAGCACGCGAGCCAGATCATCCACCGCGCCATCGATGGCGTTGTAGGCCACGCGCTCGGTGGGGCGCGGCCGACTTCGAAGCACCAAGTGTCCATCTCGCTCCAGGTCCACGGCCAAGTGCTCCGCGAGCGCACTCTTGCCGACGCCATTCGGACCGTAGAGCACGAGCAGCCAGGATTCTCGCGCCAGCACTCACGTAAGCTCTCCAGCAGGGAGTCCCGGCCGACGAGCTCGCGCAGCGAGCGTGGCCGCGGCAGGCGTCCGTCCTGGGGCGCCGCCAACGTCCCCTCGAGTCGCCGCCGAAGCTCTGCGGCCGTCGGGCGCCGGTGGGCCAGCTTGTCCAGGAGCTCGCGACACACTTGATCGAAGAGCGGCGGCGCGGGCGGGAACACTTCGGACAGTCGAGGTGGCAGGCAATTCCCATGCGCTTCCAACTGCTCCGCGCGGGTGCCCTCGAACACCGGGCGGCAAGCGATCAACTCGAACAGCATACACCCAAGCGCGTACAGATCGTTGGCCGGTTCGGCGGCTCTCCGCGGATCTGTTCGGGTGGCACATAGCCCGGCGTGCCAACGACAATGGCGCGCTCTCGCTCGGCGGCACCAGCCTGCATGCGCCCGAGCACGCCGAAGTCGACCAGCTTTGCGATTCCGTCGTGATCGACCAGCACGTTGTGTGGCTTCAGGTCGCGATGCACGACGCCGTGGGCATCGATGAAGGCCAGCGCATCCAGGATTTGTGGCAAAACATGCCGCAGTGCCGTCAGCGAGTCCCGAACCCGAACCCACTCGTCGAGAGAAACTCCTTCGACGGCCTCCATGGTGAAGTAGAGACCTCCCGCGTCCTCGCCCAGCTCATAGACCCGGACCAAGTTCGGGTGGAGCAAGCCGGAGAGCACGCGGAATTCTTCTTTGAAGTGCCGGTGCGCGGCGGAGTGACCAACCACCAGTTTTCTGTGCCGCTGCGTACACGCCCCGGTCGCAGCGGCGTAGCAGGCACCGAGCCGCGCTGCGGCGCGGGCGTGCGGTGCTGAGCCGCGTCGAGCTCGGGGTCGAGCCTCCGTCCGTGCGCGCGCAGGATCTTCTTGATGCCAGCGTCACCGGGCGTGAACGCGGCCGTCGCGTTCATGCCACGTGTCATGTCGACGTCGATGAAAACCGTGCCCGAGAGCTCGAGCGCCGAGCAGGTGTCGCTGAAGACCGGCTTGTAGCCGATGCTCTGCACGACACCGACCTTCCAGTTCGCCGCGTCGGGCAGCGCGTAAGGCAATCGAACTGCCAAATTCCACCGAGTCGAAGGGTACGCGGCGTCGATGGTCGGGTCGAGTGCTGCCCACGAACCCCTGCGGGGCGGCCGAAAGGCGCCGTTCGGCAGAGCTTCTCCGCGTCGCGCCCGGCGCAGGACACAGCTCCGCCCTCGGCGAGGCGCTCACCGACGCCTCACCCCTCCCCGAACCCCAACATCAACTGCTCGGGCACGCGCACCTTCGCGTGCTCGACCGGTGGCGCTCGCGGCCCGAGGCCATGCTCCGCGAGCAAGCGGGTGCTCTCCGCGCGCGTCTTGGCGAGCTCGGCCCAGCGCATCGGACCCGAGCAGCGCGGGCAGGTCTCGACGTCGGCGGCGAAGACATGCGCGAGCAGCCACGCCCAGCGGTTGCGCGGCGCCGGCGCGTCGTCCCGCTCGCCGAGCAGCTCGAGCTGATCGCCGCGCGCGGGAGGGGGCTTGTTCGCGGTCGCGTCGCGCGTGGGCGTCGGGACGACGCGCCGGCGCCGCGAAGAGTGGCTCGACAAGACGCCGAAGTAGCGGAGCAAATGGAATCGTGGCGGCGGCACCGCGGCGACCAGACGCGGGATGATGTCCGCGGGCTCGAACACGAGCGCGCGCGTGCCGTCCCGCCACGCCCGCTTGAAGCCGAGCTCGAGCTTGCCGTCCGCGCGGCGCTCGAGGCGGTCCTGCGCGACGGGAGGGCGTGTAATGTACTTGCAGAGCCGCTCCACTCTCCGGCGATCCCGGCCGTCCACGACCTGCACGGCGTGGATGTTGATGCCGCGGACCTCGGCGATGGGCTGGTCGGTCGCGTCGACGATGGGCTGGTCGGTCGCGTCGACGGCGCGAGGGCGCGCGGGTGGCTCCGGCGACGCGATGAGTCGGAGCGGCGGCTGGCCGGCGCGGTCTCCGCTGACCGAGATGCCCCGGGCCGCAGCGGCGTAGCAGGCAGCGAGGCCGGGCTCGTCGAGGGCGAGGTCGGGTGGTGAGCCGTCGTCGAGCTCGGGGTCGAGGCTCCGTCCGTGCGCGCGCAGGATCTTCTCGATGCGTGTCGCCGTGCGTGACGCGACCTCCGCGATGTCGGCGTGCGATGGCGTGTCGAGCTCGGCCGGAGCTTGAGCGGTAGCGCTCGGGTATGATCTGCCACGACACCCCGAACCGATCGGTGGCGCGTAAGGGCGCGTAAGGCAATCGAACTGCCAAATTCCACCGAGTCGAAGGGTACGCGGCGTCGATGGTCGGGTCGAGTGCTGCCCACGAACCCTCGCGGGGCGGCCGAAAGGCGCCGTTCGGCAGAGCTTCTCCGCGTCGCGCCCGGCGCAGGACACAGCTCCGCCCTCGGCGAGGCGCTCACCGACGCCTCACCCCTCCCCGAACCCCAACATCAACTGCTCGGGCACGCGCACCTTGCGTGCTCGACCGGTGGCGCTCGCGGCCCGAGGCCATGCTCCGCGAGCAAGCGGGTGCTCTCCGCGCGCGTCTTGGCGAGCTCGGCCCAGCGCATCGGACCCGAGCAGCGCGGGCAGGTCTCGACGTCGGCGGCGAAGACATGCGCGAGCAGCCACGCCCAGCGGTTGCGCGGCGCCGGCGCGTCGTCCCGCTCGCCGAGCAGCTCGAGCTGATCGCCGCGCGCGGGGGGGCTTGTTCGCGGTCGCGTCGCGCGTGGGCGTCGGTACGACGACCGGCGCCGCGAAGAGTGGCTCGACAAGACGCCGAAGTAGCGGAGCAAATGGAATCGTGGCGGCGGCACCGCGGCGACCAGACGCGGGATGATGTCCGCGGGCTCGAACACGAGCGCGCGCGTGCCGTCCCGCCACGCCCGCTTGAAGCCGAGCTCGAGCTTGCCGTCCGCGCGGCGCTCGAGGCGGTCCTGCGCGACGGGAGGGCGTGTAATGTACTTGCAGAGCCGCTCCACTCTCCGGCGATCCCGGCCGTCCACGACCTGCACGGCGTGGATGTTGATGCCGCGGACCTCGGCGATGGGCTGGTCGGTCGCGTCGACGATGGGCTGGTCGGTCGCGTCGACGGCGCGAGGGCGCGCGGGTGGCTCCGGCGACGCGATGAGTCGGAGCGGCGGCTGGCCGGCGCGGTCTCCGCTGACCGAGATGCCCCGGGCCGCAGCGGCGTAGCAGGCAGCGAGGCCGGGCTCGTCGAGGGCGAGGTCGGGTGGTGAGCCGTCGTCGAGCTCGGGGTCGAGGCTCCGTCCGTGCGCGCGCAGGATCTTCTCGATGCGTGTCGCCGTGCGTGACGCGACCTCCGCGATGTCGGCGTGCGATGGCGTGACGAGCTCGCGGAACTCGAGCGGAGCGCTCGGGTCGTCGTCCTGATGCACGTACACGCCGTCGAGCACGAGCGCGTGGAAGTGGACGTTGAGCCGGAGGGCGCTGTCCGCGCGCTGTACGGCCACCACCGCGCCCGTGTGGGCGACCGCCATGCTGCCGAGGCCGAGCTCACGCTTCGCTCGCCAGCGCAGCGAGCGGTCCACCTCAGCCATGAACGCGCTCACGACCTCGGCGCAGAGCTTGCGGTCGTAGCCGAGCAAGGCGCGCAGGCCCCACGGCAGCGAGCAAATCCAGTGACGGATGGGCACGCGCGGCAGGACGCTTTGCTCCAAGTGGACGGCGGTGTCCGCCATCCGACGACCGAGGCAAGAGGGGCAGAATCCCCTCTTCTTGCAGCTGAACGCGACCAGCTCGGAGTACCCGCAGTCGGCGGCACACCAGACGCAGACAGCCCCGCTCCAGCCGACCGCAGCGAAGGTACTCCTCGAACTCCTTGACCACGAAGCGCGGCAAGCCGCCGTGCTCCTCGGCGTGCTCGAGAAACGTCGGCCAGTGCGCCACGGACCGTCTGATAGAGCACGGTGCTCTCCGGCCGGTGACGGGGACGCGACCGCTCGGGCATGTCGACAGCGCGTGCGCGGGGTGGCCCATGTCACGGACGCATCAGCGAGCGGCGTGCCAGCGGGATGAGGGCAAAAACCCGCTGCATTTGCCCCTCGCGAGGTGGCGAAGTGGCGAAGTCAGGTGGCGGTCGGCGACCATGGGCGCGGGGGCGCTCCTTGGAGTCGAGGTCGGCGGCTCGCCCGCCCCGACCGACCCGGTCAGTCGAGAGGCAGCCCGAAGGCACCACCATCCAGGTCGGCCTCGACGGCGAGACGTTCACGTTCACGGCGTGAGGGTGGGCGCTCGCGGAACCGACGGGCCCGACGGTGTGCGCGGTCGCGCAGACCGCATGTACTTCTGCACCGTTCGCTTGGCGACGTGGATGCCGAGTTTCAAGAGCTCTCCGCGGATGCGCTCCGCGCCCCAGAGCCGGTTGTCGCGTGCCATCGCCCGAATGAGCTCGATGGTCTCCGGCTTCACGCGGGGCTCCGTTGACCTGCGACGCAGCGACTTCCAGCGCCAGAAGAGCCGAAACCCGTGACGGTGCCAGCGCGTGATCGTTTCGGGTCGCACGAGCAAGAGCGCGTTCGCCCAGTGACGTGCGAAAGCGGCGAAGAATACGATGAGTCCACGCTCGTACCCTCGGAACTTCGGGCGCGTGACGGCGCGTGCGGCCACGATGAGCTGCTGGCGGAGCAGCGCGTTCTCGACCAGGAGCTCCTCGCGTGATCGGAACGCATCGACCGCCAGGCCGATCAGCACTGGCCTGGGTCGCGCCGCTTCCCGCGCGACCGCCCGACCTCGGGCGAGCAGCCCGGCCACGGCGCCGGCGTGGCCGCAGTTTGAAACGATGACCCAACACCACGATGCACGAGATCCAGCCCGTGGGCTCTGTTCGCGTGCTCGAGCCCGCGAACGCCGAGCTCGCGCCAGTCGCGCACAGCGGAGCCAATCCGTCGCCTTCGTCTGCCCTTCGTCGTGGGATGCCAGTGAACGTCGTTTGGACCGACGGGCGCAGCTATCCCCCAGTCGTCTCGACCTGGGATGCGCGCGGAGTTGTCGTCGCCTTCCCGAACGGCCAAACGAACATGGTTCCGCTCAGGGCGGTACGCTTGCGCGGACCCGAGTTCGACGTGCGCAGCACGGTCGTTGTCCAAAGCCGGGTCATCGAACGGCAGACCATGGTAATTAGGTGCAGACACTGCGGCGAGATCACCGCACTTGATGGATCGCGTTGCCGGAATTGCGGCTCACCAAGCTTCAAATAGGTGCCGTATCACTTCGCCACTTTCATTGCCGTCCCCGCGCCCTGGTCCGTCCAGTACACGGCGGCGGTGTCCAGCGCGACGAACATCGGGTCGGACTGCCCAGACGCGAGTTCCTCGACCGCACCGCCGGAGATCTTCACGCGGCGAATCGCTCCTGCCTGGCGCGAGGCCCAGTAGACGTGTGTGGCGTCCACGGCAACACCGGCGGGCTCCTGCTGCGACGACGCGAGCGTCGTGTGCGTGGCACCGGGAGCGAGCGCGCCTGTGGTGATGGTCTGGTAGCCCCCGACTCGCGACATGTACCAGGTGCTGGAGTAGTCAATCGGCATTCTGTACGTGCTCGTCATCGTTTCGCACGAGCGCAGGCGCGTCGTGTACTTCAACGTCACCTCGAGCCCGTCGGCGCAGTGGACTGCGCAGCAGGTGGTCCAGGCCTTTCCATTCGACACGGCCCCCAGGTTTCTCATCCGAGACCGACGCGCTTCGCGACGACCCTGGGAAGTCCCTGGCGAGGGATACCCGAAGGGGTGCGACAGCATTTACGGCGCGTTCCTGCGAAAGCGCATCGGCGATCTCGGAATCGAGGAAGTGCTCACGGCCTACCGCTCGCCGTGGCAAAATCCATACTGCGAGCGCTGGATCGGGACGGCTCGTCGCGACTGTCTCGACCACGTGATCATCTGGAACGAGGCCCACCTGCGACGGACGCTCCATGAATTTCTCAGCTACTACCACGCGGATCGGACGCACCAGGGCCTCGCCAACGACTGCCCGGAGTCGCGTCCCGTCGAGCCTCGCTCGGTAGGTCGCGTCGTCGAGCTTCCGAGGGTCGGCGGATTGCACCACCGATACACGAGACTCGCAGCGTGATCACGATTCTGCCGGCGAAGTTGGGTTTTCACCACCCACAACCCGCCAGCGCGGCCGGACCAGTCAGGTGCCGCGAGAGGCTTGGCGGAACGCTCCGCTACTACCCCCGAGACGCGGCGTGACCGAGGGATCCGGTTGTGGAACAGTACGAGAGCGTGAGTTCTGGACGGCCAGGAGGACTCGTGCATCGTTCAGTACCTCGGCGCGGCCCCGGAGTGACGACGGCGATGTTCGGCAGCCGCTCGCCCATTTCCTCCGCGCGCGCTGATTGTGCGTGTTTCGCGCAAGCGCTCAGGTCCCGACGCCGCGCCTCTCCCACCTCGGCACACCCGCTCGCACGAAAATGCGAAGCGCTTCGCCGGCGGCATTGCGCCGCGCGGACTCCACCCGTCAGACCGGCGAGCAGATCGATCGCTCCCATGTCCGCGGATGCTCGCGCGAGCGCGCGCCCGGACGCGCAACGACCCGCGCCATACGGATCGTCGTCGCGCCAGCTCGGGGCCGGCTCGCTCGGGAGCGACCTTCGGCTCGGCGCCGCAGCTCCGTCGCCCACCACTTCAGCGTCGAGGCCTTGTACGGCAGCCCCGAGGCGAACTCCTCCGCCCGCTTGCCGCTCGCCCTCCACTGCCGAACCCGCTCAACCCATTTCGTTTCCGTTGCTGTCATGCCCCCGACTCTGCCGACTTACGCGACCGGTCGGAAGAACGGGGTCCGTGCTCCGGATACCGTTCTTCCTACGCGCACGTTCGCGTAGCCGGTAGAACCCACCGACTGTGCGCGGCATGCTTTGAGGGCAACTCCCGCTCAGCATGTGTTGTTGCAGGTGTCGCCCTGACCTGTACAAGCGTCTTTGCAGACCTGCTCGCCCGTACAATTGCTCCCGGCGTAGCAACCCGTAGGCGGCAACCATTGGCAGTCGGTTTTGCAGACGTCCAGCTCGCACCCGGTCGTGGAACTGCCCGAACAGCAGCACTTGGCCTTCTTGGAGCCCGGCGCGCAGACACCCTGGTTCTCGCAAGTCGCAGCGCCAGGCTTGCACTGTACGGTGCAGACGGACTTCTCCGTGCCGCAGTTGCCACAGGGATTGCCCCACGTGACGCTGCCCGGCGCGCACCCCTCTCCCAAACATCCCCCCCAAACGCCAGCCGCGGAGCAGGTCGAGGTCCCACAGTTGCCGCAGGTCTTGATCGCGCCGCTCGCGCACTGCACGCAGGTGTTTGCAGCGCACACGGGGGTGGCGCCGCTACAGGCGGGGCCACAGGAGACCTGTTGCCCACAGTTGTTGGCGAGGTTTCCGCAGTTCTTGCCGCCACACGGCGATTGAGGCTGACAGCACGTTCCGGCGTAACACACGGTGGTGACGCAGTCTGGCCCGCCGCCGCAAGTCTTCCCCACTCCACATTTCCCACAATTGGGTCCGCCGCAATCGACGTCCGACTCGCCATTGTTCTTGATGCTGTCGCTGCAGTTGCCACCGCACGCCCCACAAGGCCCGCCGCAGTCGGCGCCGGTCTCCGCGCCGTCCTTGATCCCGTTGGAGCAGCCGCACTTTCCCGCACCGTCGCAGTTGTCGGCGCCGGTACACTCGGTCCCCGGGTCCTGCCCCGCAGCGACTGGACCACAAGTGCCGGGGGTGCTCGTGTCCTTGCACGACTGACAAGTTCCAGTGCACTCCGAGTTGCAGCACAGACCATCCACGCAGAACCCGTTCGAGCAGTCACTACCAGAGCTGCACGCCGTGCCGTCCTTGCAGCCCGGGCAGCCGCCGCCACAATCGACGGCGATCTCCGCGCCGTTCTTCTTGCCGTCGGCGCAGGGGTCTCCACCCCCGCTTCCACCAGTTGCGCCGCCGGTCCCCGCGGACCCACCCGTGGAGGACCCACCCGTGGAGGACCCACCCGTGGAGGACCCGCCCGTGGAGGACCCACCCGTGGAGGACCCGCCGCCTGCAGCTTCATTCGTCGTGCTGCTGCTGCACGCCGCGAACAACCCCAAGACCGCCAGCGCCAACGTCCCGCGAAGCATTCGCGAATGCTACGCCGCGACACCCAAGTCGTCGAGCGTCTGGCCCACCAAGCGGGATTTTGCCCTTTCTGTCTCGGGCGTCGGATGAAGAACCCTTCGTGATGTATGACCTGAATTGGAAGAAGGAGCGCTTGCCGGAAGGACACGAGGAACCGACGGCGCGGCCACAATTGACGCTCTGTGGCGTCGAGCCTACGGTCGTCGCAATGGCCAAGCTTGAATGGAACGTCGTGGACGACGACTGGCACCATCAATCGCTACCGAAGGGCTTTACGTACCGTGCCAAAGTGCCTGGTGGTTGGCTCGTTTCGGTTTGGGCCGGAGACGCGAAGAATCAACGCTGGGGTGGAGGACTCACTTTCCTGCCGGACCCGACGTACGGCTGGGAAGAAATCGCTCCGAACGTACCTTCGTCTTCCACACAGGGAGCGTAGAAATGAAAAGCGGAACGATGCGCCGTAACTTGACCGTCGTGGTCGTGCTTGGAACGCTGGCCCTAGGTTGCAGCGCGAGCGATGGCGGTGGCGGCGATGGCAGCGGCAGCGGTGGCGGCGGTGGCGGCGCTGTTGGGGGCTCCGGCGGCAGCGGCGGTGCGTCCGGCGGTGTTGGCGGTACAAGCACGTCTGGCGGCGGCACATCGTCAGGTGGGGGAACTTCAGGCGGCTCTGGTGGGGCATCGGCTACTGGAGGCGCGAGCGGCGTCGGCGGTGGGACTCAGTGCACGGCCGTTGGGCCCGCGCCGACGGGGCAAAGCGACAACTGCCAGGTCGGGGACTGCGCAGCCATGTCGGGGCAAACGGCCTGCCCGCTATACGGGTATCACTGTTTTAGTCCGGGGCAGCCGATGAAATACGGTGGCGGCACCGTTAGTTCCGGGTGCGTGGCTGTCGGCAACCTCATGACTTGCTGCCCGGAGGGTTCGTGCGTCCGCTACTCCGGTTACGATGCGGTCTGCAAATCGATAAACAAGCCGCCGGCCGGGTACTCGTGTCCTCAAGGCGGTTCCGTGCCGTCGGGGTGTGAGGGCTCGCCTCCCTACATCTGCTGCCCGAGCTAGAGCAGACAGCCGTACCGCGGCGCCATCGGTCAATGCGCGTAGGTGTTACAAGCCCGCGTCGGCGGTGGCCTGGAGGATGTGGGCGGCAGCGGGCAGCGGCGCCGAGGAGAGATTTCGGCGCGGGAGGTGGTCGCAGGGCGCGTCGGAGGGTATGGGGGGGGGCTCCGCCCGAACCCAACGACGGCGGAGTGTGCAAGGAAGGTGCAGGCGGGCGCGGGTCGGCCTCGTCGAGCGCGCTTCAGTGCGCGTCCCCCTCCGGGGACTTCCCAGGAGCCGCTTCGGAACACCCGGAGGGGTGGTCGTCGAACAGCTCCGCCTGCAGGGGCTCGTGGCCGCGAGCCGCACCAGAGCCCGTCGGGGACTTCCCAGGAGCGGCTTCGGAACACCCGGAGGGCCGGAGGGGTGGTCGTCGTTGGTACCAGGCGAGCACCGAGTGCTCGTGCGATTACGGCGATTTCGCTACAGGCCGGGGTGGCGAAGGCGATTTTCGCCAGTGGCACCCCTCCGGGTGTCACGAAGCGCGTCGATCGCCACTCCGGAATCTCACGAGCTGCCATCGAAGCGAGCGCCCCCAAGTGCGGAGCGAGCCTTGCCCACAGGTGGCGAGCGCGCACCCAGCGCGGAGCGACGCGTCCCCTCCACCCGCGCGCGCGCGACCATCGGCACGGACGTGAGTGGTCTTGGCCGGACGCCACCGCTCGCGCGCGCCGGGTAAGGAGGGGACCGCGGAGTGGAGCGACGCGAGGGGAGGCAGGAAAATCTGCGTGACCGCTCCGAAACAAGGCTTCGGCCAAGTCGCCTCGACCGGCGTCAAACACGGCTGCGGCGCCGGCGGCTGCACCTACGTGGTGCCGAAGGGCAGCGCGGGTTGCAGCTTGCCGGTGTGCGTGAAGTCGTGCCCTAGCCCGAAGTACTTGCTCACGGCGGGACCGCTCGGGCTCGGCTGCTCGGAGTGAGGCGCGAGTCGGCGGTCCAGACGGAACAACGGCTCACTTCGCCGCCGCAGCTCCCGCATTTGATCATCTTACAGATGATGGCTGCGGCGCATGACACCACCCAACCGGTGGTGGTGACTCGCCGCCCGAAGTAGGCCGCTGCCTCCACGATCAAGCGCTCGATGGGCACCTCCTCGGGGCTCGCTGGAGCGATCGTCGCGTCATTGACGCCCCCATCGGACGCTCGGGCGCCCGCTTCCGGCAGTCCGAGGTTGCTGGGCTCGACCCGAGGCGTCGCAACGCCTTGGGATTGACCTGAGGGCGCACGACACGTCACCGCCATCGCGGCGCCGAGCGTAGCCAAGCAGACGCTGCGCGTAGCGGTCGAGAAAGCACCTCGAATGCTGGGGCAGTCCTCCGCGCGGCCGGCGCGCTCCTTCGAGTACTGGCCGGCGACTCCGGTAGTACGTCGCTCGGGGCAGCGTGGCGGGTACGACCGTTCGTGCGCAGTTGCGTCCTGGAGTACTTCCGCTCGCGGCGACCAGCGGCCTTCGCGGAGCTCGCGGACGCAGCACGAGAAGTTTCCGAGTAAGCCCGCCCGCTGAGAGGTAGCGGGCGGCACGCTGAGCAGCAGCACCGACCTTTCGTCTCGGCGGTTCCAAGCTGTTGCCAGCGTCGCGTCTCGTCGTCTCCCGCGGTTCCCTCGTCGGGTTGCTGTAACCGCAGCTCCGCGCAATCGTTGATGTCGCGGTTCCCGGAGCGGGTGGTTCAAATCCCCACAATCCGCCGAGCCAACGGCCAAGCTTCGAACAACGCAGCACTCTCCTCGCACCCTCGAGCGGTTTCCAAGATACTGCCCGTCGCCCGGTCGATGGCAGGCTGCGTGCTGCGCTAGACTTTGGGGCCCCGAGCCCGCTGCGCGCCCCAAACAGACAGAATCACCACTTCCTCGCCTCTGACCGTGAAGTAGACGTGGTTCCGAGTCTTCGGCATGAGCACTCTGCGGACTTGGACATCGAAGTCAGCGCGGTAGTCGGCGCCGATGGTCGGCATTGCGATGATCGAATCGAACGTCGCGATCAGCTCCTGCTCGAAGAGGTCCGGTACGGCCGGCCGGTTCCGCAGCCACCAGGTCTTCTTCCGCTTGGCCTCGGCAAGCGCTCTGGGCGTGAGCCTTAGCCTCATCGATGGGCACGAAGCTCGGCGATCGCCGCGTCGGCGTCGATGAGCTGGCCAGCCTTCATTTGCTCGATGCCCTTTCGAAGGGACTCGTGAAGCTGCCGCCGCTCTTCTTCGTCCAGATAGTCCCCGCCCCTGGCCAGCACCTCGTCAACGGGAACGAGATCGACAACCTCGCCCTCGGGCAAATCGGTGGGCGCGTCCAGAACGAGTCGGCCGTTGTGGACCTTGGCCTTCAGGGGCTGCATCGGGGTCAAGTGTAGCCGCCCGCGCCCCAGGTCGCTACCGATGCAATCGGTAGATTCGACACAGTCAGGCACCCGCAGCGGTTTCCACTCTATTCCCGGTTTTCGGCGTCATCGCCGGGCGTGAAAGTTGTTCGAATCCAGATGCCCCGACCGACTGGTCGGAGTGAGCGCCATGGTCGGCGGCACCCAGTCCGACCCGTTGTTGTGAAGACACCGGTCACCATCAGCTTGCCGCTCGAGGTGAACGCGGCAGGCGGCACCTGGACGCCGCGTGCGGGTGCCGGAAGTGCAGGTTGCGCAGGTTGCGCACTGCGGGGTCTCACGACTCGGGCCCAGCGCGAAGGCATTCAAGACGCCGACCACGCGCCCTCGCCTGATGAAGCGCTCACATGCGCGTAGCATTCCAACTGGGAGGTCAGAATGCGAGCGCTGATCTCGACGGTCACCGCGTCGAAGCTCCGCGCGGACTGGAAGGCCACGCTCGCGTCGAATGCGACCCGTCTTCAACTCCACCCGGACGTGATCGTGGTCCCAATCCAGGCGATCTTGGTGTTGCCCAAGTACGGCGCCGCCAGCCTCGAGGCAGTGATGAAGGCGACGTTCGGCACGCCCCGGCAGGACTTGCTGTGGGATGACCGTTGGCGAGCCAAACGGCAGCGGGTCACCAGCGGCGGGCTCCTGAAACAAGTGCAGGGCCAGTGGGCGCACCGCACAACCCAGTTCAAGGGGCGCAGGTGGGCCGACCCCTTCACACTGCCCGACGACATCTTCAACGAGTGCAACATCCAATTCCGTCTCGTGTCTTTCAACGAGCTGCGCGTCGAAAAAGAGCGCTTCGAGCTGAAGCGACTCGATGGACGCGCCGAGAAGCTGCTCTGCGACTCCGCCTACGAGATCCGCCCCCGCCTGTATTCCCTGGATGCGCTCGCAAACGCGCTGCCTGGCGTGCGCAGCGACCTCCCGCGGGTCATCTTCAACTGGACGGTACAGCCCACCGCGTGCAACCAGCCGACGCCTGTCGTGGACGTCGCCTGCGACCCCGAGGACTCGGGCTGTTCTGACGCGGGATTCCTGGTGGTGGGTCTGGAGAACCTCGACGTGGTGAACAGGGACCTGGTCCTCTCGCACGAGCTTGGGCACGTGCTGTCCATGAGCCACCGGCCAAAGTCCGAGTGTTCCACGGAGAAGATGCTGATGTGCGACACCGTCGGGAAGCTCGCTCCGACGATCAAGTTCGAGTGCGACGAGGCCAGAGCCTGGGCGCTGAAACACCGAGACGCCTACCTGAGCGGAGGTGGGTGACATGTGGCGCTATGCTTGGCTGCTGCCGTTCGGGCTGTTTGGAGCCGCCTGTTCTGGCAGGACAGAGACCATCGTGGTGGCAGGGGGCGCGGGCGGCGCGCCGGACGGCGGCGCGGCCGGTGCGAGCGGCGGACAGGGCGGCGTCGGCGGCTCGGGTGGGCTCGCGGTCTTCTGCCCGGACGGCCCGGGGCCGGAGCTGGTCGCCGTCGAGTCACCGGCGGGCTGGTTCTGCGTCGGCTCGACCGAGGTGACCGAGCACGACTACGCCGACTTCCTGGACGAGAATCCCTCCATCGCCGGTCAGCCGGCGGGCTGTGCCTCGAACACCCACTACGAAATCCCGTGGGCCTCCAAGACGCCCCGCTCGCTGCGCCCACGGGTGAACGTGGACTGGTGCGATGCTCGGGCGTATTGCCAGTGGGCGGGTCAGCGGCTGTGCGGACGCCCCGGCGGAGGCGCCGCGAAGTTCAGCAAGTTCGCCGCTCCCGGCGAGAGCGAGTGGTACTTCGCGTGCAGCCGCGGCGGCGAGCGCACGTACCCCTACGGCAATACCTTCGAAAGCATGAGGTGCTTTACGGCGGAGCACCCGACCGCCAAGAAGGCGAACTACGTCGGTTGGAACAGCGCGTGCGAAGGCGGCTTCACCGGCTTGCTCGACCTGAGCGGCAACGTGGCAGAGTGGGAGGACTCCTGCAACACCGCGGTCCCTGGCAGCGGCACCTGCCGGCTGCGTGGAGGCAGTGTGGTCTCGCCGCTCGAGGACGCGCGGTGCCAGTCGGACACGACGATGTCCGGGGGCGCCTGGGACGACTACGTCGGCATCCGCTGCTGCGCAGATCCGGTGCCGGCGGACTGAGCGGGGGACTCGCCGAGCGGCTCGGGCGCGACCCCGGTAAAGTTCTGGGAATTCTCCGCCCGCGTCACTTCAACACCTGCCCCGTCGCGCAGAACAGCGGATGCCCTGCCGGCAAGGTGAACATCTTCGGCTTCTGCGTGACCGCTCCGAAACAAGGCTTCGGCCAAGACGCCTCCGCCGGCGTCAAGCACGCCTGCGGCGCCGGCGGCTGCACCTACGTGGTGCCGCGCGGCAGCGCGGGTTGCAGCTTGCCCGTGTGCGTGAGGTCGTGTCCGTCACCGAAGTACTTGCTCACGGCGGGCCCGCTCGGGATGGGGTGCGCGGAGTGAGGCGCGAGAAGAACTCCGCACGGAGCCAGGCGATGATTCGCGCCGCCAAAGCAACAGAACTCGGACGAAGACTGGCGGAGAACACGCGGGGGAAATGACAACGCCGCGTGTCACGGCCCTAGCCAATGTGGTGCCCGTCTTGGTCGCTCACGACGGGCGATGATGGCGCGAACCGCAGTTGCAACGCCGGATTCGCGAACGTTCCCTTCTTCCTCGTGCTGGGTGGATTCACGACGATGAGCCCTGGCGGTGACGCCAGCTCCAGCTCCTTGAGCACGCCCTTGTGGTGGGTCTCCCTGAATGCCGTCTCCTCCAGCACGAAGCGCTCGACCGCTCCGACCGTCGTCGTGATTCCGGCGAACTTCCGGACGATCTCGGCTCGGAGAGCGGCAAGATTTGGCTTGCCGAAGAGGAGCGCCTGACCGGGATTCGTCGCGTCCGAGAAGGTGAACTCGCCGGACTGATCGACGGTCCACATCGCCTCCTTCATCTTTTTGTGCCCCGTTGCGTTGTTGGTTGCGAAGAACAGAAAGTAGTCCGTGGCGTCTTTCTCGTTCCGCATCTCGAAGGAGCGCACGAACTTCGCCACCGATTGGAGTTGCTTCTGGTAGAGCGCATGGATCGCCTGGCGACGCTCCGTGGCCTTCTTGATCTGCACCAGGGGCTTCCAGTCGTCCGTCCCGAAGAGTTGATCGAAGTTCTCGTCCTGGTCGCGGTGGCTGAGGAACCGGTTGGTCTCTTCGTACATGAAGTTGATCATGACCTCGCAACTTGGGTGGGAGAGGATTTCCTGGACCAGAGCGAAGGGGGCTCCGGTCCAGCCGAATGGATCGACGAACGCAAACGTGGGCGGAAGGGATTGCCTGTTCGCCTTGCACCAGCCCAGGATCTCTTTCATCCCGGCCTCGAACGTCCCATTGGTGATCCGGACTGCGAAGCTGTCCGGCCGGTCGATCTCGCTGATCACTTGCTCCAGCATGGCCGCTCGCTCGGCGTTCTCCTCGATGAACTGGAAGCGGACCTTGCTCTTGATCCGTTGGCTGTGCGCCAGAGCGGCCCGCAGAGCGATTGCGGGCGAGCCGTCCTCTCCGTTGGCGTACCGCCCCGGGCCGGAGAAGCCGTCAACGTAGAGGATCAGCGGAAACTTGCCGGACCCGAGGATGGCGGTCCACGCATGGAGGTACCGCTTCAGGATCTCGTGCTTGGCCTTCGTGTGCGGCTCAAGCGACCAGGTCGTAGTCTTCGGTGCGGCCATGCCACGTCCCCCTCAAGTTGCCACCATGCCCAGCAGTCGCCGTGTCGAGATCGGGCGGGCCGCCGGCATCTCGTCCCACGTCCGCCCATCAAGTTCCCGTCCGGTCAGCTTCTTCCGGACGCCGCCCCACTGCTTGAAGAAGAATGGTACGTCAGCCCGAGCGCACTGGTCTCGGATCGACCGCACCCATGCTGAGTCCATTGGGCGGGCGTGGTGGCCGCTCTCTCCGCCGACGATTACCCAGTGGATGCCCGAGAGCCGCAAGTTCTCGATGGGGCCAAGCAATGGCTCGATACTCAGGAAGCGAACCGAAGCCTTCACCTTCCCAAGGTCGGCGATGCGGGTCGTGTACTTCTGGTTCTCCACGCTGACCCCGAGCCAGGCGTTCGGCGGGAGGTTGATCTCGGAGCAGACATCGACAAGGCGTTCCGACCTCTTCGTGAGGATCTGGAACTGGTGCTGCTGGGCACGACGGATCACATCGAAAACCCGCCGGATGTAGTCAGTCGGTACGTCCTCGTGGAACAGGTCCGACATGCTGTTGACGAAGATACGCCGGCTGCCCCTCCACCTGAGCGGAAGGTCGAGAGCACTCTGGATGAGCCGAAGATCGAAGCCCTGCTCGAACGGGTGACCAGGGACGCCACGGAACCGCTCGGCGAAGGTCTCGGCGTAGCAGTGCTTGCAGCCAGGGGAGACCTTGGTGCAGCCCCGCACGGGGTTCCACGTGGCGTCCGTCCACTCGATGCTGCTGCCGTCCGACATCCTGCGGCTACGATACACCGAGGCAGCGGCCGATGCTGGAGGAGGGCTGACGTTTCTTGACCACGGCTCACGCCTTCCCGGCGTCACGGGAGACAGGCCGGCCAGAACCAGATGCGCCCCCGGCGTCGGTTCCGCGGAAACGCGCTGGCGTCGGCCAACTCCCGAAGACCAACGGGCATCCAGCAACTCGTCTTCGACTGGGCCCTCGTGATTCGTCATAGCGGCGTCACGGACGAGCCGGGCCCGGCTCTGCTCTCGCTCGGCGGACGTTCCCTGTCTGCCAGGCCCTTGTTCCGCCCCAATTCGCCAGACCTTGGCGATTCGCCAGGCGCTGCCGGGCTGCATGACGTGCACAAAAGCGGAGAGCACTACGTTCGATTGTTCGATATCCGCCAGGCGAGCCAATGCCTAGCGACCACCACGCGTCGGACCTGGTCACGAAACCGCTCGAGGAGCTGCTCACGCTGGCTCACGAGGACGGGCACTACTTGTCGTCGAAGAAGGGCAATCGGACTCCGGAGTACCTGGAGGCGGTCAACGCCTTGCGTTCCGAAAACGGTGGAGTGCTCAGGTCGGAGCAGAGATCGCGCATCGTGGAGGAGGAGGAACGGGCCTGGTCAAATGCCAAGGCGGTGCTCAAACGACTCGGCTTTGCCCAGTGGCGGCGCTACAACGCGCGGCGAAAGCAATCCATCGCGATGTACACTCTCAAGCTCGGCGCCCGCGCGACCAGCCGATAGGGCGATGCCGAACGTGAAGAATCACACCCCCGCGGAGCTCGTGCGTGCGCTGGAGTTCGTCGCATACGAGATCCGAATGCTCGTAGGCGCGCTCTCTCTCGCTGCCTTGCGTGCAGACGTGCGGGCCATCGCGGCGCCCGAGTTGGCCGCTCTCGCGCTGAGCAACGCCACGGTCGAACTGCGCGCTTTGCACGCCCGGAATGTGTGCGAGTTCCTCCAGCCTCACAAGCCGAAGAGCAATTTCGTGGTCGCGCAGCACTACCTTCCACGGTTCGCGGTGAACGACGCATCGCTGATGCGTATTTGGAGCCTCGCCAGCAGGTATCTTGCGCACATCACCGCGGATCGGGTTACCGACCACGAGCATGCTGCGGGCGAGAAGAGCAAGGCCTGGGGGTTGGCGGAACTTGCTCCGATACTCCGAGCCGCGCTCGAGTTTGTCGACGGGTTGCTCGTGTCGAATTGGCTGCGGGAGGAGGACAACCGTCGCGCGGCATTCAGGAGGCGCGCACCGGGCTGGCAGAGCTGCTTGCTGCGATTCCCCATGGAGACCCGCTTTCGATGTGAGCACGCTCGACGGCCTTGCGATCACCTCGCACCCGGGGGCATCACCCGACGATGAGCGCCACGTCGGGCTCGGCCGCCAAACAGGTGCAAGAGCCGATTGGCGCCGGGCGCTCCGAAATGCTGGCCGAGTACGCGCGCAGCGACGCGAAGCCCTCCTCCGCGGCGGCGTAGAGCGTGCGGAGGTTGTCGGTGCCGACGCGGCGTACCTGCGCTTACCCGCACCCGGACGATGCGGAGGGGTGGCGAACACGCTTTCGCCAGTGGCGATCGCCACTCCACCCGCGGACCGAGAGCTCCACATCCATCGGCGTCGAACCCGGAACAACGCGTCCCCTCCACCCGCGCGCGCGCGAGCATCGGAACGGACGTGAGTGGTCTTGGCCAGACGCCACCGCTCGCGCGCACCGGGTAAGGAGGGGACCGCGGAGCGTAGCGACGCGAGGGGAGGCAGGAAAATCTGCGTGACCGCTCCGAAACAAGGCTTCGGCCAAGACGCCTCCACCGGCGTCAAACACGGCTGCGGCGCCGGCGGCTGCACCTACGTGGTGCCGCGCGGCAGCGCGGGCGTGTCCCCGGCTGGATGATCGCGGAACCAAGCGGCAATGCGCGGCATGTCGGCTTCGAACACGCCACTCGAGAAGTTGAGCACGCCAGCCCTCTGATTGCTGCGGTTCTCGAAGTCATGCGTCACCCCGCCGGGCACGAGCACAAAGGAACCTGCGGGCGCGTCGACCCACTTGGTGTCGACGAGAAAACTCATCGTTCCCTCGATCACGAAGAACACATCGTCTTCGGGATGCGCGTGAGCGCCTGGGCCCGTGGTGTGGGCGTCGAGCCACCACTCCGAAACGGAGTACGCGTTGCCCGTTTCCGCCTCGTCGGCCTTGAAGACGGCCTGGATCCGCCCCATCGGATAGCTGCGCCCAGCTCCGGGGGACAAGACGATCGGCTTTCGATTGTCACTCGCCATGGACCACCGCCTCGATGTTGTGCCCGTCGGGATCGGCGACGAAGGCGCCGTAGTAGCCGGGATGGTACTGCGGTCGAGGTCCAGGAGCGCCGATGTCCATCCCGCCGGCTCGAAGCGCCGCCTGGTGAAACGCGACAACCTGGTCGCGGTCGGCGGCCCGAAACGCCACGTGAGCGGGCGTGATGACCTCGATCTGGCGTGCACTTTGAAACGTCCCCACGCCTTCTCGAATCCAAAAGTGAGGGAAGGCGCGGCCGAAGCCCGCGCTCCCGGCTCGCTCGATGATCACCTTGATGCCAAGTGGCGCGAGCGCGGTTTCGTAGAACTCCTTCGATCGCGCGAAGCTAGCGACGCTCAAAGCGATGTGTCGATCTCTGTCATGGTGAACCCGCCGATTGAAGCCACGCATTCATCGACAGCTCGTACTCGTGGCCGCCGCGGCCCGAGGAGACGCCGACGACATCCCTGAGCCACCTCGAGGCGGCCTCGACGTCGGTCACGACAATCATGGGTTGGAGCTGCATTGTCACCGGCGCTTCTTGTCCAGCAGCTCGACGAGATTGTCGAGGGCTCCGATCATTCCAGCGCGACTGCCGTCGATCATCTCCTGTCCGACGAAAGAGGTGATCTGGTCGGTCACAACGAGCCGCGTGCCCGAGCCGTCCGCGCTGAGGTCCCAAGTGACGAGGGACGCCGCGAGCCTCGCCTCGGACATGGAGATCGTCTCGCTGTACACGATGCGCTGTCCCTCCAGGATATCGAGGTACCTAACCACACCAAGAAAGCGAAGATCGGTGGCGCTACCGCAGCGAAACACATCCGAACCATCAACACGAAAGTCATCGGAGGAGTAGACGACGGCGGCGGTCGGCGACGGAGCGCTCCACGCGGCGCGCACACCGACATCAGCATAGCCGGCGAACACGGTCTCCATTGAAGCGCGAAGGCACCGTTCGAACACCAACGTCTCGTGCACCACGCTCATCGGGCTTTCCTTCTCGCCGCGTCGAGGGCAGCGCACTCGGCGAGTCGAGCTTTCACGAGCTTCTTCACGAGGGTTGCCGGCAGCGGCTTGCTGGGCTGGAAACGGATCGTGCCCTTGCTGATGTCGAAGCCCTCGAGGTCTTTGGCGAACGAAGCCAAGCTGTCGTTGTTGAACATGTAGAAGGCGCAGTGCTTCTTCGTCGCGCCGAATCCGCATATGACGCGACCCCTGCGAAAGGCGGGCTGCCCGTAGCTGATGCACTCCTCAGCACCTGGCGCCGCAGCGTTGATCTGTCCTCGCAGGGTCTCGAGGGCGGCGCGCTGTTCGGAGGCAACGCCCTCCAAGTACTCGTCTGATGTTTTCACGCTCATGTTCGGCGCACCTCGATCATTCTCCGCGAAATGCCGCTTCGAGCGCAGCAATGTCGATCTTCTTCATCTGCAGCATCGCCTGCATGGCCCGCCCTCCAGCTTCGCGGTCGTCGGCACCGAGCATGCGCGGTAGCGCGTCGGGTATGATCTGCCACGACACCCCGAACCGATCGGTGAGCCAAGCGCACTGGCTCTCTTGACCACCTTCAGCGATGAGCGCGCTCCAGAGCCGGTCCGTCTCCGCCTGGTCGGAGGTGCGAACCGCAATCGACGCCGCAGCTGAGAGTTGGTAGCGCGGGCCGCCATTGAGAAACATGTACGGAGTTCCGGCCAGCGACAGTTCGACGAGCAGCGCTGGTTTGCCGGGCTCGGGGCGTGACACCGTCTCGATGGCGCTGTCGGGCAACAGCGACACGTAGAACTTGGCTGCCTCCTCGCCCTTGCCATCGAACCACAGACAAGTACGAACCTTGGGTTTGTCGCTCATTTCGACCCGCCTCCCGCACTCGCGTTGTACGCCTCAACGTAACCCTTGAAGCTGTTGAGTATGGATTGCCAGCCTTGGCGCTGCATATCGGCGGAATTATCCTGCTCCGCATCAAAGGTCGTCGTCACCTTGGTTGAGCCCTTCTGCGCCTCAAAGACCGTCTTCACTTTTCGTCCATCCGTCATGGTGTAGGCGAGCGTCTCGAGATCTGAGACTTCGTCATAGATCGCTTCGAAATCGAACCCGAAGCTGCCGTCCTTGGCTTCCATGCGCGCTCGGTATCGACCACCGGGCGTCAGATCGTTCTCTGCAGTCGGGCAGCACCAATCATCAGACGCGAAGTTCCACCGCGTGATGTGAACCGGCTCTGTCCAACAGAGCCATACCTTTTCAATCGGTGCGCCCACCAAGCTTTCAATCGTGATCACATCGTTGCTCATGTCGGTTCCCTTTCAAGTTGCGGCTTCGCACTCGTCGCGTACGGACACTATTCAGTGATCGGCTCCAGCATGCTGTTTCGATTTCCCTCGGTGTCGACGAACGAAACGTATCGACCGTAGTTGGGGATCATGTGGGGCTCGCCCAGGACCTCTCCGCCTGCGTCGCTGACGCCCTGCATCGCGCATTGGATGTCTTGCACCGCGATGACGATGGATGGGTGCTGCATGGGCCAGTCCGGCTTCTTCGGAAACATGCCGCCGTTGATTGCTCCAGCAGGGGCCCCAGCAGGAACTCCTGGCCGTACGTCGACCTCGGCCGTTGTCACGCGCACGTGGTCGCCCATCGAGGGGCCAAGGAACTGTGTCTTCCAACCGAAAACGGTCGCGTAGAACCGCTCGGCTCGCTCGCGGTCTTGGTATGGCAACTCGAAGTGAACAACGGGATTCATGTCTCTTTCTCCTCGGTTTTCGGTTGGACAAACAGCAGTTCGAGGTAGCGACGGAGGTGGTCGACGCTCTCGATAGCGACTCCGACATCGTTCCTGGCCTTCGCGAGGATGAACGCGCCCTGCAGCACGGCTTGGGTGTGGGCCGCGAGGCTCTCGGCGGTCCAGTCACCCGTGACGCCGTGCTTGAACATCGCTTCCCGGATGTCATCGACGAGGGTGCCGGCGTGCCCGAAGATGCTCGCGGCGCAGGCCTCGCGGATCTCGGGATGCTGGCCGTAGGTCTCCTGCACCATCGTCCCGACGACGCAGGTGAACTCTGGGATGTCGCCCCGCAGCAGCTCGCGCCGAAACTGGACGTAAGCGACGACCCGATCCAGCGGGTCCTCGTGTCGGTGATAGGAAGCCTGCTCGAACAGCGCCCCAGTCACCGTTGACCAGTGGTGGGCCGCGGCTACCCCGAGCTCGTCCTTGGTCTTGAAGTAGTGGAAGAACGCGCCCTTGGTAACGCCGGCGCGAGCGCACAGCTGGTCGACCGTCATCGCCGAGAACCCCTTCTCGCGGATCAACGACAGCGCTGCGTCGAGCAGCTTGTCTTTCGCGGTCTGCGCGTCCGGCACCGGCATCACATACCAACTGGTTGGTATGTTCGTCAACAGCAGATGGGGTTGAGCGGCTATCAGAGCTCAGAGCTTCGCGAGCGTCGGGGTCAACACGGCTTTGCCGATTCCCATCGTGCCGTCGCCCACTTGCCCGCTCTGCGACTTGCCCCAGCACAGAACGGACTGATCCAGGAGCAAGGCGCAGGCGTGCTCGCGCCCGAGCGCGACTGCCGTCACGTCGGTCAACGCGGGTACCTCGACGGGCCTTGGGTGACGCCTCTTGTCCCCTGTGCCGAGCTGTCCCCAGCCGTTGTCCCCCCAACAGAAGAGCTTGCCGTCTTTGCGGACCGCACAAGAAAACGCCAGGCCGGCCGCTATGTCCACGATGTCCGAGAGGCCCTCGACCTTGATCGGCTTGGGCTGCCGATAACCGGGGCCCGAACGACCGTCACCGAGCTGACCCGCGTGCCCCTCGCCTATGCAGGAGACGGACCCGGCCGTGTGCACGAAGCAAGCATGTGCCGAGAACGCTGCCGCGATCGCGGGCTTGCGCACGCTGCCGAGACTCGGGATCTGGGCAATCGCCCGCGTATCGCACTCGATCTCGTGGAAGTCCTGGCAGGTCACGCCGAACATGCGCCCGAAGTAATCGAGCGACCCGTCGGCATGGATCGCGACGACGGTGAGGTTGCCGATCGCCAGCTGCGAGACGGACTCGAGCTTCTCGACGCGCGCGGGCTTTCTGACCACGGGCCCGAACGAGTTCCAGCCGCCGCGGTGGTTGTCGCCCCAGAAGTACACTCTGCCGTCCTCGGTCACCGCCCAGGTTTGCGATTCGCCCGCGACCAAGTCGGTGACGCGCGGCAGTCCTGCTACGACAGTCGGCTTGGAACGCGGCTCGATCGTTCCGTCGCCCACCGAACCCGCGAAATTGCGTCCCCAGCACTCGACTGAACCATCTGTCTCGAGCGAGCATGCGTGTTCGGAGCCGAGCCCGATGCGCCTAACGCGCTTCAGCTCTTCGACCTCCACTGGCGTCGGCTGGTTCTTGCCGACCTTGGAAAATCCGAGTGGGCCCGGATCGCCCCACACCAGCACCCGCCCATTCGCGCGCACGACGAACGAGCGGTTGTCACGCGCACCGAGCTGGACGATCGCGGACTCGTCGCCCGAACCAGGTGGCTTCGGCCCAGCCGGCGGAGCCGCCGATGCCGCGGCCCCGACCGGCGCGGCACTCGAGGTGGCTGCGGCCGGCGCGGGCGCAGACGCCGCCTGCGACTGCGCCGCTGGCGAGCGGCGCTCCTCCCCGCAAGACCATGTCGCCAGAACCACGCCCACCGGCATGCCCGCGCGCAGGATGAGTGCCCGGCGCACCATGCACGCAACCTAGCCGAGATCGCCTCTCGACGCCGCACCTATCCCGGCGCGTGGCCAGTGGCGAAGATTGCTTTCGCCAGGGCCACAGCTAAGAACTCTGCACGATTTCGCCTCACGTGGTCCGGCACGGTGAATGCTTCTGTGCGTGCGTGTCCACTGGGGAACTGGCGAAGCCACGCCTGCTCGACGAGGTGCGCAGCGCGCTGCGAATGCGGGGCCTGAGCCCACGAACCGAGAAGGCGTACTGCGGTTGGGTGCGGCGCTACATCCTCTTCCACCAGCGGCGCCACCCAGCCGAGCTCGACGCCACGCACGTCTCCGGCTTCCTGTCGTACCTGGCCACGCATCGGAAGGTCAGCGCGTCGACGCAGAACCAGGCAGCGGCGGCGCTGCTCTTCTTGTACGGAGAGGTGCTCGGCCACAACCTCAACTTGTTCGACGGCGTGGTGCGCGCGAAGCGGCCGGTTCGCCTCCCGGTTGTGCTTTCGCACGTCGAGATCGCGGTCGTGCTCGGGCGCCTTCAGGGCACGACGTGGCTCATGGCATCGCTAGTCTACGGCGGGGGCTTGCGCCTGATGGAGTGCGCGAGCTTGCGCGTCAAGGACATCGACTTGCATCGCCACGAGATCACGGTCCGCTGCGGGAAGGGGAGGAAGGACCGCGTGACCCCACTCCCCGTCTCGATGCTCGAGCCCCTGACGCGTCACCTCGCAGGCGTCCGATCCCAGCACGACGCCGACTTGCGCAACGGCCTGGGCAGCGTCGAGCTGCCTTACGCGCTCGCGCGCAAATATCCGGATGCCCCGCGTGAGTGGGCGTGGCAGTGGGTGTTCCCCGCAGAACGTCACTACACGGATCGCGTCACCGGCGAGCGCCGACGCCACCACCTTCACCAAACAGTTCTGCAACGCGCGGTTCGGCGAGCCGCGCTGGAAGCCGGCCTCACCAAGCCGGTCAGCTGCCACGCGCTCCGGCACTCCTTCGCCACCCACTTACTGGAAGCCGGCTACGACATCCGCACCATCCAAGAGCTGCTCGGCCACGCGGACGTCACCACGACCATGATCTACACGCACGTCCTGAACCGCGGCGGACATGGCGTTCGGAGCCCCCTCGACCAGCTCGCAATCAACCTCCCCCTCGGGCACCACCTATCTGGCTATGCGGAACCGCATAACGCGACCCCGGACGCGCCACGTCGGGCGCAAGCGCCGGAGATCATGGGAAACGGCGCCGAGCCGAGACCCGGTGCTTCGCCGAAGCGTCCGAGGTAGAATGGACGTTAGGCGGACGATGAACACGCTTACCAAGCTGCTCTCCGCGGTACCGGTGCCGTTCGCGATGATGCTCTCGTGCGGATCTCCAGCCGAGGAGGATCGAGCCCCGGAGTGCAGTCTCGAGATGTCGCTATCCGGCGGCGGGACTCAGCACGTCGCGGAAGGTTCTCCAGTCGGCTGCGGCGCGGGGTACGGACCCGGGATCGTCGAGATTGGATTCACTGTGCATGCCGGGTCCCCTGTTCGTCGCTTCATCTTCCAAGTGCCGGATCTTGCTACCGCGAGCGTCGGCGCCACGATCCCAGCGCACCTTCGACTCCTCCCGTCGGCAACGGACTCCGCTGTCCCCGGTTGGTTTGCCGAGGATTGCTCGGCCACCGTGGAACGCATTCGCGTCCAGCAGAACAGCGGCCCAGCCACGATCGCCTACGTCACGGCGTATGGGGCGTGCAGTGCGCCCGCCAAGTCTGAACCGGGCAACCCGGAACCGAAGGTCGTCGTGGGATCATTTCGGTTCACTGGCATCGCCGGCTGGAACAACTAATGGCGTCCTGACCCAGCCGCCTGAACTCACGTTGCACCCGCCGAACGCCGGCGGGCACTAGTTCGCAACCGGCCGTGCTATGCTCTGCGCCATGCGCCCCGTCGAGGCACGCTACGTAGACGGCCAGCTGAAGCCCGATCGGCCGTTGCCCCTGCAACCAGGAGAGCGGGTGGGGGTCATCCTGGTGCGCCGACCCGACCCTGCGCGATGGGATCTCCGGCGAATCGCCGCTGCATCCGGCGGCGAAGACGCTGCCCTCGCGGCGGCGGGTTTGGTTGGCTGGGCGGACGCGCTCGATGCGGAGGACCGTCGGTGAAACGGGGCGAGATTTGGTGGGCCGATCTTGGAGCCCATCGCCCTCGCGAGCAGACTGGCCGGCGCCCCGTGGTCGTTTGGCAAAGCGACGCTCTAACTGGCGTGCTGCAGTCGGTGCTCGTCGTGCCGCTGACAACCAACATGGAACGTGCTCGACTCGCCGGGACGGCGCTCGTCTCAGCCACGGAGCTCGGTCCCGCATCCGACTCCGTCGCGCTCGCGTTTCAGATGCGCGCAGTCCCGAAGGCGGCGCTGGACACGTTCGTGCGCGCCCTGACCGAGACCGAGCTGACAGAGCTCGAGCTCGCGACGGATGAGGCCCTGGGACGCCTCGACCCAGAACCGTGAACGCCGACCGTTGCCGCCTAACTCGACGTTCCACCCGCCGAACGCCGGTCAGGCCTTGCGCAAGCGCCCGTTCCGCTCCCGCGGGCGACCACTCTGATGCGGCACTCGCCCGCGGCTGCAGCGCATCGAGCTCTGCTACGATGTTCTCCGGCGTTCGCGGGTGAACGCCCTCCCGTTATGCCGCTGTTCATTTCTCTATGCAGCGGGCAGCGCTGGCGAGACTTCACGGTCTTGCCGTGGGCAGCGCCGAAAGTCTCCGACGCATCCGGTCGCGCGAGGCGAGCCCCGAGCGTCGTCGCGGCGGGAAAAAGTTCCGGCGGTTGAACGACAGCGCTGCACCAAGACCACCGATGTCTTGCCGACTGTGCCCGCAGAAGCAGCAGCGACAGTTGCGGTCGCAGATGTCGAGAAGATCCAAGACCACGGCGTCGACGCGTCGGGCGGCGCCGAAAGTCTCCGACCCGAGAATCACCGTGATTCTGTCACGGCATAACAAGGCGTTTCACCCGCCGACCGCCGGTCTTCCGGTCTTCACCGTCCGTTCCGCAACCGCGGACGACCACTCTGATGCGGCACTCGCCCGCGTGTGCAGCGCCGTGCCGTCTGCTACCTTGAGTCTCGGCGTTCGCGGGTGAACGCCAGAGCGTTAGGCAGACCTGTGGCGTCCACGTTCCAGTTCGAGCTCTTTACGGACTACCACCAGTTCTACCTGCAGGACGCCGAGGCCAAGGGCGACCTTTCCGAGTCCTGGACCGACGAGGCAAACGACAGACTCCTCGCGATCGGCGAGCGCGTCATCGGGGTTGGAACCGCTCGCAACATGGAGGTTCCTGTGCTCGTGGAGGTTCACCCTGCCGAACCTCCGCTCGACCTTGACCCGTGGGACCACGTCACGCAGTGCTCGCTCGAGGTGCCGTCCGGAAGGGTCGTCATCGCTGGCTGCACTGACTACTTCCCCGATGCGTCGCGTTTCGATGTCCCGCCGGGCATCCTCCAGGTCCGCGTCTCCTATGGCGGTCTTCATACGCTCTCCGATGACGGCCTCGACGGCGACGATCACTATCGCGTTCAGCTCTGGCCTGGCCCGCGCTGCCGCGTGTCAGTGCTCAAGGCGCGAGCTGCCTAACTCGCTGCTGCTCCCGACGAGCGCGGTCTCGCCGACTTCACGGTCCGTTCCGCGGCGGCCGGCGACCCACTGTTTGCGGCACACGCCGGCCTCGGAAAGCGCCCTGCCGTCTGCTACGATGTTCCTGCGCGCTCGCGGGAGAGCGCGGTCTCGTTAGGCAGACAGCGGCTCCGCTCGTGCCTTGCTGCCCATCCACCAAGCCAAATTGCCGCGCGCACCCCGCAGCGTTAGGCTTAGCCAATGGCTCAACCGGTCCCCAACCCACCTCCAGGGTTCGATGCGCTCTCGGTCGACGAAAAGATCGAATACGTCGAGTCTTTGTGGGACCAAATCGTCGAGCGAGCGGACGTCCCCATTCCAGACTGGCATCGCGAGCTTCTCCGCGAACGACTCGAAGCCTATCGTGCCGACCCGACTGCCGGACGCGCTTGGGGTGAGTTGCGCGCCGAACTTCAGCAGAAGTATCCGGCCGGTCGCTGACGGTGACGACGCTCATTGTTCGCCCGAGCGCGCTGCTCGACATCGACGAAGCGCTATCTTGGTACTACCAACGAGACCCGACCGTCGCGCAGCGCTTGTTCGCGGAGCTGGACGTCATCTTCGAGCGGATTCGGCAGAACCCCGCACAGTTTGCCTTTGTCGTGGAACCGATTCAGCGCGCTCTGCTCCGCAAGTTCCCCTACAGCGTCTATTTCGTCGTCGTCGGCGATCTAGCGGCTATCGTCGCGGTCATTCACCAGCGGCGAAAGCCGATCAGCTGGAATCCGCCCGGCGGGGCTGGCTAACACACGTTGCACCCGACGACCGCCGGTCTTCCAAGCGTGGAAGTTCGTTCCGCGCCCGCGGGCGACCACTCTGATGCGGCACTCGCCCGCGTGTGCAGCGCCGCGCTCTCTGATATCTTCGGTCTCGGCGTTCGCGGGTGAACGCCGGATCGTTATACAGAGGGGAACACGATCCTCCGCTGCACCGAGCCTCGTGACTACCGCCAGGATCTTGGTAGACTCCAGTCCGTGAAGCTCGCCATCGACCTCTCGGAAGCGCAGTCCGAAGCGTTGCTCGCGCGGGCCAAGACCCTCGGTGTTTCGCCAGAGGAGCTTGCGCTCGCCGCGGTCGCAGAGGCGCTCGCTCCTCCATCCGATGAGTTCCGTTCCCACGCCGAGCAGTTGCTGCTTAAGAACGCTGAGCTCTATCGACGCCTGGGATGAGGCACCTCTCGCTGACCGAGGTGATCTGGCTCCACGATCGCCTGATCCAGACTTCCGGCGGAACCTCGGGTATCCGTGACCTCGGCCAGGTGGAAACCGCCGTCGCCCAACCGCGGGCCACCTTTGACGGTGCCGACCTGTATCCTGATCTCATCGCAAAGGCAGCCACGCTTTGCTTTGGGCTCGTCCGCGGCCACGGCTTTGTCGACGGGAACAAGCGAATTGGCCACGCCGCCATGGAGCTCTTCCTCGCGCTCAACGGCGTGTCACTTGACGCCGACGTCGATGATCACGAGCAGATCATCCTCACCGTTGCCGATGGCACCGCGTCCAGGGACCAGCTTGAGGCTTGGGTTCGCGCGCACACCCGTCACGATCCTGCCGCCCCTGCATAACTGGACGTTGCACCCGCCGAACGCCGGTCTTGGCGAGTTTCACCCTCCGTTCCGCGCCGGCGGGCGACCACACTGTCTTCGGCACTCGCCCGCCGCTGCGGCCCACCGTGCTCTGCTAGGATGACGCTCGGCGTTCGCGGGTGAACGCCAATTCGTTATGCGGCTCAGCGGGATCCGTCGGGTGGGGCAGCGCCGAGAGAACACGCATCGCCTCGCGCGCGGGTAGAGCGGAAGGTCACTCTCGCGTCCGGTCGCGTCGTGCGTGCCAGCACCGTCGTTGCGCGCGAGGCGATGCTGGTTGCGACGAAGTCGGCGCTGCGTGCGAGCCGTTCGAGGTCGTTCCCGCCGAACCGTCCTCCGACGAAGGGCGAGCAGAGGCCGGGCGGGCTGCTGGCGAGCTCCGAGATCACAGCGTCTCGCTCGGCTGCGACGACAGCACTCTCAGTGCCCAGAATCACCGATGGTCCAAGGACCTGTATAACCGGTCGTTGCACCCGACGACCGCCGGTCTTCCAGGCGTGAAGGTTCGTTCCGCGCCCGCGGGCGACCACTCTGATGCGGCACTCGCCCGCGTGTGCGGCGCCTTGCCAACTGCTACGATGAACTCCGGCGTTCGCGGGTGAACGCCGGATCGTTATACAGCTCGGCGAGTTCCATCGGGTGGGGCAGCGCCGAGAGAACACGCATCGCCTCGCGCGCGGGTGAAGCGGAAGGGCACTCTCGCGTCCGGTCGCGTCGTGCGTGCCAGCACCGTCGTTGCGCGCGAGGCGATGTCAGTTGCGACGAGGGCGGCGCTGCGGGCAAGACGTTCGAGGTCGTTCCCGCCGAACCGTCCTCCGACGAAGGGCGAGCAGAGGCCGGGCGGGCTGCTGGCGAGCTCCGAGATCACAGCGTCTCGCTCGGCTGCGACGACAGCACTCTCAGTGCCCAGAATCACCGATGGTCCAAGGACCTGTATAACCGGTCGTTGCACCCGACGACCGCCGGTCTTCCAGGCGTGAAGGTTCGTTCCGCGCCCGCGGGCGACCACTCTGATGCGGCACTCGCCCGCGTGTGCGGCGCCTTGCCAACTGCTACGATGAACTCCGGCGTTCGCGGGTGAACGCCGGATCGTTATCCGGCCAACCTCGTGACCCACGGTGGTCGATCGAGATTGCTTCGTTCATTCGACCGCGCAAAAGGCTCCGTCAAGACGGAGTAGAATTCGCGTCATGGCCGCCGCGCGTCCTGCGCCCTCCCTCGGACCGTCCGATGGATCCACGTGCGCGAGCGCCGTGTCGTGCATCGCGCTCGATCCGGAGTCTCGGCGAGCGGCGACGGGACACGCGGACGGTTCCCTTTCCGTCTGGGAGATTGAATCTGCGGAGTCCAACACGACCTTCGTGCTGCACGGTGGGCCGGTCACCTCAGTGTTGTTCGCATCGGGTGGGCGCCAGCTCATCTCGGCCAGCGATGATCGCACGGTGCGCGCTTCGGACCTCACTGGAGGGGCGTCGCGAATCGTCGCATCAATCCCGCGGGTGATGCGGACCATCACCCTCTGTGCGGTTGCGGAGAAGCCGTTCGCGATTCTGCAGAGTTTCGACCGACACGTGTTGCGCGTGCTTGACCTCGGGGGCGTACTACCGCCCGTCGAAGTCCGCGACTCTCGGCGGCGGTTCGCTGCGGCACTCTTTCTCGACGAACTCACGGTTTTGGCGTTGACCGAAACCGGCGCCCTCGAGATCTGGGGCGCCGCCAAGCCCACCCCACACGTCAGCATTGAGAGCGACCTGGATGCGCCCCTTCGCGTGGGCGTCTCGGGCGCGGGGTCACTGATGGTGATCGGAGACGCGAGGGGTGTCGTCAAGGCATGGGACCGAGGAAGCGCCAATCTGTTGTTCGAAGTCAACGCACACCAGGACGCTGTCCACTCGCTCGCGGTCGACGAATCCGGCACCTATTTCGCGTCCGTAGGTGCTGACAGCACGGTCCGAATCGCTTCCGCTGCCACTGGCGAGGGCATTGCCGAGTGCAGTGCTCGCCGCGACGTCAGTTGTTGCGCGCTGACCTCCGACTTGTCCGTCCTGGAAACCGGCTATCGAGTGCACGCAGGAACTCGTGCACCCGTCCTGCTCGTCGTCGGCAACAACTCCGGCGAGGTCGAGTTCATCGAATGCGCCGGTCTGACGTCTGGCATGCAGGGACGCGCCGGCGCGTGACTCCGCGGGCGGCGCGGCGACACGCTGCCGTATAACTCACGTTGCACCCGCCGAACGCCGGTGATGGCGAGTTTCACCGTCCGTTCCGCTTCCGCGGGCGACCATTCTGATGCGGCACTCGCCCGCGTCTGTAGCGCCTTGCCGACCGACGACTTGACGCTCGGCGTTCGCGGGTGAACGCCCTCCCGTTATACGGCTGCGAGACGACGCCCTGCTGGACCGCCATGTCCGCGCCCGCCGAGCTTGGCCGGTCGCCGACCGCGCGCCGCATGCTTCGCCTTCGAGACTTCCACGGAGCTTTCACGGTGCTATCCTCCGGGCATGTCCACTGAGGAGCTCCTGGCGCAGGTCCTCCGGCTTCCCCGGAGTGAGCGCGCGCGCGTTGCCGAGGAAGTGCTCTCCAGTCTGGAGGAGCCCGAAGACGATGTGGCGGCCGCATGGGCTGGCGAGCTTCAACGACGTTCACGCGAGCTTGCGGATGGGACGGTTGTTCCGGTCCCGTTGGAGAGGGCACGCGCCGAGATTCTCGCGGAGCTGAAACAGCGTCGTGGCGGTTGACCTCCACCCGGAGGCGCGTGCCGAGCTCCGCCTTTCCGCGATTTGGTACGACGAGCGGCGCCCCGGCCTGGGGGACGAGTTCGTCTCGGAGGTCATGCTCGCTCTCGATCGCGTGACGCGAGACCCAGCCGCATTTCCCGTTTGGACCAGACTGGAGGACTCCCCGCTCCCGATCCGGCGCGCGCTGCTGGAGCGCTTTCCGTTTGCGCTCGCGTTCGAGGTTCGACAAGACCAGGTCTTCGTGCTCGCCATCGCTCACGCGAAACGCCGCCCCCTCTACTGGTTGGACCGCGCCGCCCCGAGCACCGCATAACTGGCCGTTCCACCCGCCGAACGCCGGTCGCGCTAGCCCACGCGTGCGTTCCGCGTCGCGGGCGCCCTCACTGTTTGCGGCACTGCGCCCGCTCTGTGGCGCCCCGAGCTCTGCTACGATGATCTCCGGCGTTCGCGGGTGAACGCCAATTCGTTAGGCAGACCCACCGGGGAAGTTCAATGCGTTTCCTGATCCACCGCCTCTCGATTCCCGCGCTGCTTCTGTCCGGCTGCGCGGACAACAATTCCGCTACCCCAAAGGGTGGTGATGCCGCGTCAAACCCAGCCGACCCAAGCTGTCCCGCGGATGGCACCATCGTCCACCAACTGTTGGACGGTGGGTGCGTGACCGGCGCCGCTTGCTCGCTTTCGGTCCAGTTTCTTTGCGAACCCGGAGTGCAGTACGTGACGGGGCTCAGGCAGTACGCGTGTTCTTGCCCGACCGGGACATGGAGTTGCACGCTCACCAGCAGCAGCCTCAGCCTCAACCCCTGCGACGCCGGGGCAGGAGACGCGGCTGCGGAGTGAACAAGTGGCTCGAGGGCTGTCTAACTCGACGTTCCACCCGACGAACGCCGGTGATGGCGAGTTTCACCGTCCGTTCTGCGCCTGATCTTCCCCCGGTTTCGTGGACACCCCAACTGGCGCGACAATGCGCCCGGAGCGATCCATGGACAAGCGAAAGAAGCAGCGTAGGAAGCGACGAGCATTCACCCCCGAGTTCAAGGCCGAGGCAGTACGCCTCTGCAGGGTTGGAGATCGGACCGTCACGCAGGTGGCCGGGGACCTGGACCTGACCGAGACGGCCTTGCGCGAGTGGGTGAAACGGGCCGACATCGACACCGGCAACGGACCGCCAGGTGCGCTCACGAGTGACGAGCGGGCGGAACTCGCGCAACTGCGGCGGGACAACAAGCGCCTGCAAATGGAGCGCGAAATCCTGAAAAAAGCGGCGGCCTTCTTCGCGAAGGAGAGCACATGAAGTTCGTGTTCATCCTCGCCGAGAAGGCCTTCTACCCAATCACGATGCTGTGCCGCGTTCTCGAGGTCTCTTGCAGCGGGTTCCATGCATGGCGTAAGAGGCCCCAGGCGCCTCGTGTTCGCACCTGAAGCCGACCGTCAAGTCGAGGCGATCGACGACTGGTGGCGAGTGAACAGGGATTCGGCGCCAAGCCTCTTCTTCGAGGAATTTCGGGACACGATCGCGACTCTGGCGCGCATGCCCCGCATCGGTCGGCGTGTCGCCCATCCCGATGTGGTGCCGTCGCGACGCACGATTCTTCGAGTCAGTGCTAGGCTTGCGTCTCGTCGAGAGCGTCATGACTACGAAGCCGGATGACCAGAGCGAAGGCACCTTGCCTGAGTACGACTTTTCGAAGGGCGTGCGAGGCAAATACGCGAGCCGGTTCGCGGCCGGCACCAATGTCGTCGTGCTCGATCCCGAGCTCGCGAGGCTCTTTCCCACGGCTGAGGCGGTGAACGACGCACTTCGTCAGCAGCTCGAGGCTCGAAAGAAAGCGGGCGGCGTCTAACTGGCCGTTGCACCCGCCGAACGCCTGCCTTGCCGACTTCACCGTCTGTCGCGCGGCGCGGTCACCCTCACAGTCTGCGGCACGCGCCCGCTCTGCAGCCTCTCGCCGTCTGCTACGATGAGCCACGGCGTTCGCGGGTGAACGCCAATCCGTATCCGGACGAAGGCCGCTGCGGCGTTCGTTGGGCGACGCGTTGCGAACGCCGTTCGCGGAAGCTATGCTCCTCGCGTGGCACAGGCTGTTCCGATCCCGCCGCCCGGCTTCGATGAGCTTACGCCCGACGAAAAGCTTCGTTACGTAGCCGCGCTCTGGGACAGGATTGTTGCCGAGCAGGATTGCCTGCCGATTTCTGATGCGCACCGCTCACGGGTCCGCGAGCGCCTTGCGGCGCATCGCGCCAACCCAGAGGCTGCTCGTCCCTGGTCGGAAGCCCGAGCCGACATCGAAGAACTGCTCAGTCGCTCACACTGATGGGACGTGAGCGCCGCATTACGCCTGAAGCACAGGCGGACATCCTGGAGGCGGCTCGGTTCTATGAGTCCGAGCGTGAGGGTCTTGGGGTCGACTTTCTCGACGAGTTCGAACGGGCCTGCATTCAAGTCCGAGAGAATCCACTTCTCTTCACGTTGGTCGATGACCCCGTTCGCCGTGTGCTCCTTCGAAGGTTTCCTTACGGCGTGTTCTACGAACCCGGCGAGGACACCGGCACGAGCTGCGGTGGGTTTTGTCAGTTCGGGCGAATCTAGTACACGCCCGGTCAAGAGTTCGTGCATGCTCGAAGTCGAGGGGCTAACGATGACTTTCAAGATAGCCGTCGTGATTTCTGTGCTCAATTGCGCCGCGCTCGCAGTTGCTTGCGGTTCGGATGACGAGAAATCCGGGGGAAAGGGCAGCGTGACGGGCGGCAGCGGCGGCAGCGTGACGGGCGGCAGCGGCGGCAGCGGCGGCAGCGTGACGGGCGGCAGCGGCGGCAGCGGCGGCAGCGTGACGGGCGACAGCGGCGCGAGCGACGCAGCGCCCGACGCCACGGACGCGGCCGTCGAAGCCGATGCCGGTGTCGCCGACGCTGCGGACGCGGCTTGTAGCGTTTCCGCTCTGCACTTTGGGGCGGCGGGTCACACGATCACCGTCCCGAGCGCTGCCAGCCTCGACTTCGGGTCCGCTGCGACGCTGGAACTCTGGCTTTACGAGGACGCTCCGCCCGACGGTGGCGTCCCCGCTGCTGGCACGTTGTTCAACAAATGGACCTTCGCTCAAGAAGACAAGTACCTCGGGGTCGCGGCAGGCAACGTCCTCAACATCTACCTCCACACTTCAGTCGGCCTTCCGGTGGGCGTCGTCAGCACGGCGACTCTCGGCGCGGGGAAGTGGACTCACGTGGCATTCGTTCACGACGCGACCTCCGTCCGTGGGTATATCGACGGTTCAAAGGTCTCTGAAGTGATCGGCGCTGCCGTCGTGGCGAACGCCGCCGGACCCGTGCAGATCGGCCATGTGTCACGGGATTACCAGTCGCCTCCGGTCATCGGCTACTACTCCGAGATGCGTCTCTCGAAGGTGGCGCGGTACGTCGCGAACTTCACACCGGCACTTCACCTCGTCTCGGATGCGGACACACAAGCATTCTGGAAGTTCGACGAAGGAACGGGCGCCGTTGCCAACGACACTTCGGGCAACGCTCACACGGGGACGATCACGGGCGCCACGTGGGCGCCTGCGCCCTGTCGCTGAGGTGTGGTTTGCGACGAGCGATGCACCGGAGCGTTTGGCTCGATCGAGCCTTCACTCGCAGCCTCGCGCTTCGGTCTCCGACTGGGGGCAGTAGGTCGCCTCGAAGCTGCCCCTCAGGCTGCCGCCGGCGAGGTGGAGCTCGAGCTTGCCCCGCACCGGTGCGCGGTCACTGACCGTCGGGCCGTCGAGCTGCACGCTGCCGGAGTGCGCGTCGGCCCGAGCGACCGGCCGGCAGTCTGCACCAGCGCGTCCTAGCACCGTTCCCCATCGACCACGCCTCTCGGTCCCCAGCATCACACCGGGGGTTTCGAGCCGACTCACGGCGTCGGCGAGCTCGTGCTCGAAGAGCTCAGGGGCATAGGGGCGGTTCTGCCGCCACCACGCGTCAACGCGATCGACATCCCGATCGGCTCGCCTCGAAAAGACGACTTTCATGCCGTCGAGCGCTGGCGAGCGCGCAGCCGTTCGAGCACGACCGCCGAATCGACGACTCTTCCCGCTTCTGCGTCGCCGATGCCTTCGTCGATTGCTGCGAGAAATCTTTCGCGCTCGTGTTCTTCCACGAGCTCTCGTTGCCTTCGCAGGGCGGCATCCCGACGGTGCCAGGCGGCACGAAGACAGCACGACCCGTGCACATAGTGCAGCTCCCGCATTTGATCATCTTACAGACGATGGCTGCGTCGCATGACACCACCCAACCGGTGGTGGTGACTCGCCGCCCGAAGTAGGCCGCTGCCTCCACGATCAAGCGCTCGATGGGCACTTCCTCGGAGCTATCTGGAGCCCTCGTCGCGTCGCTGACGCTCCCATCGGGCGTTCGGAGGCCCGCTTCCGGCAGTCCGTCGTCCCCGGGCTCGACCCGAGGTGTAGCAATGCCTTGGGATTGACCTGACGGCGCGCGACACGTCACCACCATCGCGGCGCCGAGCGTGGCGAAGAAGGCGCCACGCTTCGCGACCGAGAACGCGCCTCGGATGATCACGATTCTGCCGGCGAAGTTGGGTTTTCACCAGGAGAACGAGAGCGAGACGCTGACCGTGAGCCCGCGCACGGCGCTGGCGACGGTGACGAAGCAGGGGAGGCGCTGGCGGACGATGGTCCGGTTGGCTGCTCGCTGCGTTCGCCGTGCGGCCGCGCCCACGCGGCATCAGAATCACTTCAGCGCGGCGGCGCTCGACGGTCCCGTCACCTCGGCGAGGAGGGTGATGACTCGTCCGCCGGCCTTCACTTCCACCGTGTCACCCGTGCTCACGCTGAACCCACCCGTGCCCGCGGAGAGCTTCCTGAGCAAGCCCACGGGGACGCTGCCCTGACCGCCTTTCGCGGCGAACGCGCAGGCGAGCTGCTGGGTGCCCCGCACCACGAGCACGTTGACCTTGCCGGTACGCAGAGTCGACCCGCTCCCGCTCACCCTCACGTGGCAACGGGCGCTCACGCCCGATCGGCGCCAGTGCAGAACCCACCGAATCAGAACTCGAATCCCGTACCCAAGTAGAGTGAGAGTTTGTGATAAACGACGCGTTCGCGTTCGTCCGCCACCCTTCCGACGAGCCCCGTGTCAGGCGGATGCCTGCAACGCGTCAGCCGGGGCGTGGCGCGCGGACCCCACATCTTGATGTTGAACGGGAGCGGTGTAACCTATGAATGAGCTGACGCAGGGTTGGAGGGTTGGGTGCCGACGAACTCGCATAAGCTGGATTCAGTCGACTGCCGCCGGGGACCGCGCTTCGGTCAGATGCGCTTGGAGTGCTTATCCGCGCGCTTGCCCCTCGGTCTGGTGGGCATGTGGCTCGTCGCCTGCGGCGGGGCGGTGCAGTCGGGGGACCGTGCACCCGCGAACCCGCCTCCTGGTTCACCCAGTGGCCGCGAAGAGCCAGACGAGGCGCGTCCGAACCCTGATGCGGCACCGGCAGTAGTCCCGTCCTCGGACGTCGTCGAGGTCGAGGGTGCGGTCGTGCCGCTCGCACCCGAGGCCCCGGACTCGCCGATGCTCAACCGCGTGGTCGGGCTGGGGCTCGACGGTCCCGCGACCGAGGCACAGGTCGACACGGCGCTCGACGTCGCGTCCGCCGAGCAGCGGGCCGCGGTCGCACGCATCGTTTTGCTTTTGTCAGACTGCCCGCGGAGCGCCTCGTGCACCGGCGCCGGGCATCCGCCATGCGGGTGAGTCGTACTGCCCCGACAGGATGTTCGGTCAGCCTTCGGGTAGACAGAGCGGGACAGCGTGGCGGGCCGGGTTGAGATCGGTGATCTTACCGCTGGCGAGCTTCTTCGACCATGCAACCCCCGACGGTGAGTTGCTCAGTGCGCTCACTCGAGTGCTCCGCGAATGCAGGGCGCTTCAGTGATTGCCCCAGGACACGCGCCGTACACCCAATCCCGGGGCAGTGCTTCCCTAGTGCTGACGCCGATGCGCGCGTTCGGGTGCGTGCTCGGTGCTCTCGGCTCGCTCCAGCTGACCGCGTTCCAAACGCTCGGCGAGCGTCAGTGCAGAAGCGTCCGCGTCGCCCCAGAATGCTTGGATACCGTAGGCCGCGAGGTGCTCCAACGCCGGCGCGCCGATGCGGGTGAGCACAGCGTGGGTGCAGCCGGCTTGGGCGAAGGCGTCGGCGACGAAGCGCCCGGTGAGGCCGGTGTTGCGCACGAACCGCATGGCGCGCGTCTCAGTGTCGTAAGTACCAACCCACTTCGCCTTGCCGAAGTGCGGCGAAAGCGGCGAGTGTTCCTCTGCTTTCAGCAGTGGGAAGCCGATGCGCATACTGTCCTCCTGAACGGCAGAGTGCTCCTGGGAGTCTGCGCGTGCATTCGTCGTACCAACCTCGTTCGCCGGAGGCGCTCGTCAGAACGGTCGAGTCGGCGCGCGCTTTGCGCTGCAGGGTTCGCGGCGCGCACCAACTGCGGGCCGTAGAGTTGGTGCCCCGGGGAACGGGATAGCACCACGAAAACGCAGGACCGCGGCAAGCTCTGCCGGGCGTTCTTGGCGGCCCGCGCCACCTGCCAGGACGGGCTGAGCGTCACGGTGAAGCGAAACTGTCAGTGGCCGGTGACCACAATCAAGACGGCCACGAGCACGCCGCCCAGAAGCGCCAGCAAGCTGAACCGCCGGCACTCGTGCTCGGCGTAGGGCAACAGGTGGGTTGCACCCACGTACACGAGCACCCCGGCGGACGCCGCGAGCAGGGCACAGAGAGCCTCACCCTCGAGCTGCCCGACGAAGGGGTAGGACGCTAGAGTGCCCAGCGGCGTGGTCAGCGCCGCCGCCACGAACGCCAGACGGACCGCGCGCCCGTCGGGCATCTTGCTGCCGCGCAGCAGCGCGTAGGTGACGATGCCCTCGGGCAACTCGTGCAGCACCATGCCCACGGCTGCGAGGGTGCCGGTGAACACCCCAGCCTGAAAGGTCACGGCGTACAGCACTCCGTCGATGAAGGAGTGGAACCCAATGCCCACCAGCGCGATCATGCCAAAGGCACGCCCGGCGAGCTGGGGCTGATCGCACACGCGGCCGGAGAGGAAGCGACTGGTCAGGTGCATGGCGCCATAGCCGACGAGCAGCCAGTAGGGCGCTCGGGAGCACATGGAGAAGGCCTTCGGAATCACATGGAGAAAGGAGACGGCGATGAGCACTCCAGCCGCGAAGCTGCCGAACAGTGCCGCGTTGTTTTTGCCCCACACGGAGAAACGCCGGATAACCAGGATGCCGATGGTGGTGACCACCGCCGCCAGGGCGCTCGCCGCGAGGGCCATGAGGTAGGCGCTGCTCATGGTTGTGCTCCGGGAGATGCAGCGCGCGCGCCATCGCACTCTACGTGTCTTTCGAACTCTCGACCAGGTGGGCGGCGCAACCTCGACTGAGAAGCCGAGGTTCGCCCCGTCGGCTCGGCTCCGAGACCACGACAGCATTTACGGCCATGTCGCGGTGACTCGAAACCCCGACTCGACCTGGGTGTCGCAGCAGCTCCGGAACGTAACGGACCTTGGTGTGGGCTCAGCCTCCGCCCACCGATATTTCCTGGCAGCCGACGGTGAGTGTCGGCGCGCTCGCCGATACCTTCGCCTTCGAGGGGTTCGTGCCTTCGAGCGACGCGAGCAGGAGGCTCACGGCGCATTTGAAGCCGTCTTGATAGCCCGCGCAGAAGTCGACTCCGCCCTTGCTGAAAGACACGAGATCCTTCTTCAGGCACTCGCCCGCATTGACGGACACGGAGGTTCCGACCGTTGCCTGCGGGCACACCATGCACCCGACGTTGGCGAGCATGTTCTTGAGCTCTTGAATCAGCACCGGGGTCACCTCGCCGTGCTTGAGCATCAGGCCGGACAGGGCGAACTGTCCGGTCACCGCACCTGCGTGAAGCCCGAGCACGAAACCCATTGACGAATTGAGGGGCACCCGAGTCGTCGTGACCGGGACCTCCATCATGCCCTGATGTTGACCGTCTTCCATCACGCCGATGGTCCGACCGGTGGCCGGATCGATGTCCCAGAATCCCCAGCGCGGCCGCCCGGCAAGCTCCACGGCTGCGCTCGGCAGCACCACATGGTGACCGCCGTCGAGCGCGCGCTGCACGACGGACGCAAATCCGGGCGGAAGCCCCAGGGCCGCGAACCGCTCCTTGTCACTGGCTGCGAGCGCAATCGTCGCGATCGAAGCCTTGGCGGCTGCGCTCATCAAGAGGGCGGTGCTCACGGCGCGGTCCTGCCCCGCGCTGACCGCGAGGTATTTGCCCTCGAGCATGGACTGCTCGAGACCGCGCGCCAGCTGAAACGCGCGCGCCGCGTTCGAGTCATCGCCGGCGGCGGTGTCCACCTCGTCCAAACGCAGATCCAGACTGAGCGATACGCCGGCGTCGTCCCCCTGTCCTTCGGCACCAACGATCAAGATCCGCGGCGTGTTGCGCTGGACCGTCACCCCAGCGGCTTGGCCCAAACGGTCGGTCGCCGCGTCGGACTCCGCCGCAAACCCGAGGGCCATCAGCTGCGCCAGTTGGCCCCCCACATCCAGATCGTCCATGCGTGCCACCAGCGCGGGCACCTTCTCTTTCGTGGTGGCGGCGGCCTCGGCCTGCAGCGCTTCGATCTTCGCCTTGCGCTCCTCGATCTTCAGCGCGGGCACGCGCTGCGCGATCTGCGGCTGCACGTCGTCTCGCGCAACCGCTCCCGCGAGCGCCACGATGGTGTAGCGCCGATAGCCGGGCAGCACGTCGTCGTCCCCCGCTCGCACTCGGAGCACGCGCTCGACCCGCCTCGACGCGCCCCCTGGCCCGCGGAGCTCGAGTTCGAGCCACTCTTTGGCCACGCAGGTCGCCGGTGCGGAGCAGTCGACGTCGAGCGCCGGCAGCGCCACGCGTTCGGCACCGATCTCGAAGCGCTGCTCGAGATGCAGCTTCCCGTTGGACTCCTCGGGCTGGGCATTGAGCGTACGAATGAGCAGCGACACCGCCTGCTCGCGGTAGAGCGCGAGGGGACGCTCGATGCGACCGGCTTCGACGGTCTTGCCGCTCCCCATCGCGCGCAGCAGTCTCACGCTGAGCGTTTCGAATTGGGTCTTGCCGGCGGCAGAGCCCGCGCCAGGGCCTCGCGCCGGCGTCCGGGTCCCGCCGCCGCAGCTCCCACACATCAATGCGAATAGCGCGATGGCCAGCACGCTGGCCGGAATGACGGAAACACGCTTCAGAGGCGTGAGCGAGATCGGTGACTTCTGCTCTGGGTGATGCTTCATGCTCGTTCTCGACTTGGATACGCTGTCAGTTTGCGGTTGCCGCAACCGAAATGCTGGAAAGCAGCGGGGATGCCCCGGGCTCGGTCGAACTCAGCGTCAGCTCGAGCTCGAGCGCGGCGCCGGGCGCCGTGCGCGTCGGCCCGCGCGCGCCATCGAGTGACACGTTGACGACCCCGCGGGTGGCCGTCTTGGGACAGGTCACCTCGCTCCAGGCCGCAGCGTCGAGCCGGGCGGCGGAGGCCGCCGTGCGCGCCCGCACGCAGAGCGTCGTGCCCGCCGGCGTCATGCCGGTCCATGAGGCGAGCCTCCAGTGTACGGCTTGGCCATGGGTGAAGCGCAGTCGCGTCACGCCCCGGTCGCTGCCCGAAGTCTCCATCGCCGCGCCGGTGAAGTCCGAGTAGGTGTAGGCATTGTCGAGCGGCGGGGTCGGTAGCTCGGGATAGCAGCCGAGGACGCGACCGTCCGTCGTGTATTTGACCACCTTGCCGGCGCTCTGGATCGCCGTCCACATGTTGCCCTGGCTATCCGCGGCGGTGCCGAGCGGCGCGGCGCCACCACCGCACGAGGAGATGTCCACCCGTCGCATGAACTTCCCGTCGCTGGCGAGTTGGTCCACGAACACGCTGCCGTTCTCGGCCACCCAGAGGTGACCTTCGCGGTCGAACCCGAGCGCACGGGGTGACTTCAGCTTCTCTGGACCACCCGTGAACACGCCCAGAGCGCGCCCGGTGCGTCCGTCGAGCTTCAAGACGTTGCCGCAGCCCAGGTTCGCGAACCAGGGGTTGCCGTCGCGGTCGATGGTGATCCCGTACGGGGACCAGCACTCCTCTCCCTTCCCGACCACCAGCGGATCTTTCGCGGGATCCACCTTCAGGAGCACGCGCCTTTTGATGGTGTCGATCTTGACGATGGGACCGCCGCCGCTGACGCCGACCCACATGCCTCCCCGACGATCGGCGGCCAAACCGTAGGGGTGCACGTCGGGCACCTCGACTCTTCCCGTCTGCTTGCACTTGGGAACGTTGACCTTCTTCTTGCCGTCGCTGACCTCCACCGTGCCGTCGGTTTCTGTCGCGCTAGCCTGAAGCAACACGCTCGTGTCGTTGCAACCGATCCAAGCGAAGCCCTGGCTGTCGACCGCCGCAGCGCGCGTCTGGCACGTCTTCAGCGGGCTCGAGCACAGCAGCTTGCCGTCCCCGGAGATGTGAACGTACGACCCTGAATCGCGATTGGTGACCCAAACCGATCCGTCGGTCGCTACGGCGGTGCGCTGAGGATAATGCCCGTAGGTCGGCACGCGGAAGAGCTGCTTGCCGGTGGACTCGTCGAAGCGAGCGATCATGCCCTCGTCGGTGGAGGTGATCCACACGGCGGCACTTCGGGTCGTGATGCACGGATTGAGTCGCAGGACGCCTTGGCTGTCTTCGAGACCGCGAGCGCCGAGACCTGCGCCCCACCCCGACTGGCCCGGCTCCTTCCCGATGCATCCCGGCGCGGGCGCGGGCTTTCCACCGAGCGTTGCCAGCTCGCAACACGCCTGGGCGGTGGGACACGCGCGGGCCGTCGCCGCGGCCTTGCCCTGGCCCCACGTCAGCACCAGCTCCACGCGACGGTTGAGCTGGCGGTTCGCCGCGGAAACGTTGGGGACCCGTGGATAGGATTCCCCGTAGCCGTGCTTGGAGATTCTGCCCTCCGCCGTGCCGTGCTGCTTGATCCAAGCCGCGACCGAGGCCGCCCTTCGCTCCGACAGGCCCTGGTTGTGCTCGTCCGAGGCGCGGTCGTCGGTGTGGCCTTCGACGATGATGGTCGCATCGGGGTGTGCGTCGATGATGCCCGCCTTCACGCGAGCGAGGACTTCCAGCGCCGTCGGCTTCAAGTCGGACTTGTCGGTGTCGAACAGCACGTCGCCCCCGAGCGTGACCCGCATGCGTTCGTCGCCCACGGTAACGGCGGCTAGGGGGCAAAGCCCCTTGACCGCCGCGGCACTGACGGCCGAGCCGCTGGCGGGACCCGAGGGAGGAAAGAGAGACGCGGGTCTCACCGTAGCGGCTGGAGTGCCGCAGCTGGCAGTGAGAGCTGCAACGGCGAGCGTACGCATTAACCCGACCGTGTCGATTCGCATGATGGTGCCCGTGCGTTCTGGTGCCGCGGGCGATGGCCCATCCCTCGGCACCGAGGAGGGCGAATCCTCCGCCAGCCGCCGGCCGCTTACAACCCGTCGTGCAGGCAAGGCTTGCCAGAGGGGTCGTAACGCTGGCGGGCGCGCGATCACGGGCCATGCGAACCACGAACCGACGGTCATCCCCGATCAGTTGCGTCAAGAGCGCATAGTCGTCGGCCTCGCTGTCCATCACGTGAATCAAGGCAGCTCGTTGGGCCACGACGTCTTCTGCAGCGGAAATCCCTCTGGCCCAGCGCAGCGATTCTCGCTCAGGCGCTGTTCTGGCTTCCTTGCCGGTGATCCGCCCATCCGTCTCACGCTTCGATACGGAATCGCCGCGCCGCGTCCACGGCTCGACCGCGAGCACACCGAGCGGCTCTCTCTCCTCGCCAGGGACGACCGCGAGCGAGAAGTGCCCCATGAACCCTTGGCCTGCCATGCCCACCCTGCCGAGCCCCTGGCGCTCGTCGCCCAAGAACCGAAACTCCGTCGTGTCGTGGATCACGATCACCTCGTCGTGCTCCGCAACCCGACGCAGGGCCGGGCTGTGCGTATGAGGCGAGCTCGAGACCTGCGCGGCGCTAGACACAACAGGCTTTCGCCCAAGGACAGGTCCGGACGGCGTCGGCGTTCTGGCGCTCGTTCCAGCTCGGCCCACCAAACTTGTCGATCACGGCCTTGCACTTGGCTTCCGTGTAACAGTCGGTCGTGCACTTCGTAATCAGAATGCAGTTCGCAATGGCCTCGCACCCCGCGTGGAGGAGACATTTCCCGAATTCGAGAGTGCACACTGCACGGCGCAGTGTGGGCCGGGCACCACCGGATGCGGCGGGCGCTGCGTCGACCCGCTGATCGATCCGGATCATTGCGGCGGGTGCGATCACGCCTGCGGCGTCGGTGAGATCTGGGGGCGCAGGCCGTGGTCGCGTCGATCTGTCCCAAGAGCCTGACGGGCTCCGCAAACTCGAGCTATGGCTTCAACGCCGCCATGGACTCCATCGCGAACGCGCTCTCGCCGGTGCTCGCTGCGAAATAGCGGGGGAGCGGCCCCGCTGAGTCAACGCCCCGCGCGGCGCCGCCACGAGAGTCCGAGCCCCGCAAACATCAGCAGCGCCCACGGGCCGGCGCCGCTGATGGGCGCCACACGACAGCCACAGCCGCCGTCGTCGTCTGCGCTGGGAGAAGCGCCGCTTCCGCTCGCGCCGCCGGACGCGGATCCGCCCATCGCGCCGGCTCCACCGCCGCCACCGGTCGCTGCGCCCGCGCTACCGCCCGTGGCCGCGCCCGCAGCGCCACCGCCGCCGGCCTGCCCTCCGCCGCCGCCGGATCCGCCGGTGCCCGTCGTCTTCGAGTACGGCCCGATGTACTTGTAGGCGATCACGGCATTGTCGAAGTCGAGGTGCATGTCCGCCGGCGCCGTCCAGGTGCCGCCGTAGTAGATGTCGAACCACGCGCGCTCGACCTTCAAGGTCGTCACGTCGCGAAAGCGAATGTCCGCTTTCTCGAAGACCGGCGTGCCGTCGGCCCAAGCCTTGAGCACGCCGTCGTTCTTGGTGGGTGTGTTCAGCTTCACGTACAGCTCGAGCTGCGTCCAGACGTTGCGCTTCAGGTTGCCGTCCGCACCGAGTGGCCCGCCGGAGAAATGCCAGTTGCTGCCGTACTGGCCGGTCATGTCCGCGTGGTACACGTAGAAGCCCACGCGCGTGTCGCCGCTCGCCGCGTTGCTCACGGGCTTGGAGAACAGCCCTCGGGAGCTCCAGCCGTTGGTCCCGTTCACCGGTTTGCCACCCCAACCCGCGACGCCATAGGTGCCGCCGAAACCAGGCAACTTGCCACCGCCGCCGCCATCAGTGGTCCAGGTCGGTCCGAGGCGAATCGCATAGCGGAAGTAGAGCTCTTCAGGTTCGGGCAGGCCTTGCTTGGCGAAGTCGAAACCAAACGACGTGCCGTAGTGGCCGCCCTTCGGGACCGAAACTCGCAGATGCGAGCCCCCGGAGAAGGAACTGCCGTCGCTGACGACACTCGTGTTTTGCGGCGCGGCCTTGGCGCCCCAAGCGGTGAACCAGTTGGCGCTCTCGAACCCGTCTTGCAACACGATGTCCGGACGGCCTTCGAGGCCGGGCTCGGCCGCGCTGGCGACGTTCGCTGAAGTCACCACGACCGCGGCGATCAGCGCCGCCGACCAGCGATATTTCGAAGTCTCCATGTCCTACCTCGGCCCTTCTGGATGCGTCCTGATGATCAATGATACGTCGCGCCGAGCAAAAGCGACGGCACGAACATGCGCAGCGTCGCCTTCGCTCCGCTGTCGCTGCCCTCGACCGCGGCGTTGTAGACGGTCAGACGGCAAAATCACTCGCTTTTCTCCGACTCTCCGCGTGCCGATACTGACGCGCCCGAGCGTGCTCTGCTCGACACATGAGCAGCCGCTCCCGCCGCGCTTACGACCACCGAATCAAGCAGCAGATCGTGCGCACCCGGAACCCGGACCTGTTCCCGGGGCTCGGGATCCCGCACTCGACAGCGCTGAGCTGGATCCGGCAAGGCATGGGGAACGTGGTGTCGTTCGAAATCGATCGCGGGGCGTAGGGCGCGCCCCAGGCTCGTATCGTTCTGCTCGAGCGCCGGACCGCGGTGCTCATCTCCGTTGTCCGACTCGTTCTGGCTTTGCTCTGCATCTCGGGATTCAAGCTCGAAGCCTGTCGCGTCCCGGATGCGGACGGCAATCGACTCCTGCTCGGCGCGATCGAGCGTGCGCGAAAGGTCATACCCCTGTTCGCGGCGCTCCGAGCACTCCACCTCTCGGCGGCTCGCTATCACGTTCGGTGTCGAGCCGAAGAAACATGCGCTCTCGACGATCGCCCAAGCTGCCCGCGCACCACGCCGCAGCGACTGACTTACTCGGAGGTGGAGGCAATCAGCGGCCTGAGGCCGCACACGCGCAGAAGTATCGATTCCCCATCGAGCTCCCGAGCTCCGGGAAGCGACTTCGGCATCGGGAGTTGGCCCGTAATGGACGCCGGGAGTCGCTCGGTCGTGGCAGCGGCTGACGGCAAAGTCGTGTTCGTCAACGACGGCTGCGACGACAGGTGCTCCACAGGAACCTGCGGCTGCGGCTGCGGCTTTGGCAACTACGTCAAGCTGCAGCACACCCACGGCGAGTCCACCATGCTCGTGGCTCTGGCCTTCTTCCGGCGGCGGCGCCTCGTCGCCGATGCTCACCGGCCGTGATGACGCCCGACGACTTTCGCGCCCGGATCGCCCACGTCACCGAGGCAATCCGAGGTCACGCCCTGAACCCCGAGCTGCGATCCCTGCTCGAGGCGCAGCTCGGACACGGGAGCGACACCCTTCGCGCTCTGACGCAGGCTTGCCACGATGGCGCTCTTGCGGGGTGGATGTGTGAGCACGAGCGCGGCGGGATCCGCTACGGGCGCGTGATCGAGGCTTCGGACGCCACGGCCGGTTTCAGCGTCGACGTCGTGCACATGAAGGACGTGAAGGGCCCGTACCATCGTCATCCCAAGGGCGAGATCGACTTGGTGGTGCCGGTCACTCCGGGGGCGCGGTTCGTCGGGCAGGGTGCGGGCTGGGTAGTCTATGGCCCCGAGAGTGCGCACTACCCGACCGTGACGGACGGCGAAGCGTTCGTGCTGTACCTCTTGCCCGACGGCGCCATCGACTTCAAAGCCAAGCCATCGCCGTAAATTCACTCCGTCGTTGAACGTCTGCGTGCGGCTGAGCGCATCGCCGAAAACACGCTGGCGTGAGCGTCGGTCCAGAGCAGGTCGGGGCCGGTCGGGCGCTTGATTTGCAGCGGGCGGGCGAGCACCTCCACGGCGCTCGGATCACGAGCCAGGAGCGCCCAATCGGCGCGCGTGACGTGCTGGCCGGGATCCGGCGGGTTTTCCACGATGGCATGGGCCAGATTCAGCGCATTCGCGCTCGCGCGAACGACGCGATCGATCGCTAGATAGCGATTGGAGATGTGCGCCAGCAACACTCCATCGGGGGCAAGCTGAGCAGCGTAGACGGCGAAGGCTTCGCGGGTCAGCAAATGCACCGGCACTGCGTCGCTCGTGAACGCATCCAGCACCAAGAGATCGAAAGCATGAGGCGCCTCCCGCGCCAGCGCGAGCCGGCCGTCGCCGATGACGATCTCGATGCTGCCTTGGGAGTCGGACAGAAAGGTGAAGTCGCGCCGCGCGATGCCCACCACCTGGTCGTCTATCTCGTAGAAACGCAGCTGGTCACCCGGCCGGCCGTAACTCGCGATCGTGCCGATGCCGAGCCCGACCACACCGATGCTCCGGGGCCGCTCGGGGTGGTGCGCTTCGAAAACCCGCGCGAGCGCGGTTCCCGGTCCGAAGCACAACGTGGGCAGGCGGCGCTCGACGTCACCTCGGAGCTGGAAACCGTGCTGAATGCGACCGTGGGTCAGCAATCGCCCAGTCGGCAGATCGAGGACTCGAAGTGTCCCCGAGAAGCTCCGAGTTCGCTCGAAAACCCTGCCTTGCCGCGTCTCCAGTCGCGTCCGCAGCCACAGGTTGGCAACCAGAAGCGGAACGCCGATGGCAGCGCCGAACACCACTCCCAGACGTTGGGTGCGCGGCCACGGGTCGGGTTGACTCGGGCGAGACGCGAAGAGCAACAGCCCGAAGGTCGCCAGCGCTGCGAGCTCCAACTCGAAGTAGTCGTTGAACACGACGGGCGCGACCCAGCTCACGAAAGCGCCGCCAAGGGCCCCGCCCGAGGCAATGTAGAGGTAGTAGCGAGTGAGCTGCCGAACCGGCGGTCGAGTTCGCGCGAGCTCACCATGGCAGAGAGTGCATGCGGCGAAGAGCGCGAGCAGCGTCGCGCCGAGTTGTCGCCAGAGCGGCGCCGCGGCTTGGGCGTACGAGTTCAGCGCGAGGGCCGTCGCTGCGACGAGCCAGACGACGAGCAGAGGACCACGCCACGCCGAACGCCACGCGCCGAAGGCGACGATGAACGACACGAGGTAGAGCGCCAGGGGCGCGACCCAAAGCAAGGGCGTCGCCGCGACGTCGACGGTGATGTGGTTCGTGGCAGCCAGCAAGAGCACGCTCGGGACAAACGCCCACGCCATCCATTGCGCCGCCTCGGGCGTGCGCTGCCCGCTCGGCGACGTTGCCGATTCTGGCTCGTGCGGCGCTTCGTCCGCCTGATGCAGGCGAAGTGCGACCCAAACCATCAGCCCGCAAAACGCCGCAAAAGCCCAACGGAATCCCGCGCGCTGCTCGGACAAATCGAAAGCCGGTTCGAGTAAGAACGGATAGCTGAGCAGGCCGAGCAGCGAGCCCGCGTTGGAGAGCGCGTAGAGCGAATAGGGAGATCGCCCGGTCACGAAAGCCGCCCAGCGCTGGAGCAGCGGCGCAGTGCTGGCCAAAACGAAGAACGGAAACCCCAGCTCTCTCAGCAAGAGCCACGGGATGGCAAAAGCAGGATCGACCGGCGCCAACTCGGGCGAAGCTGCGGACTCGCGGAGTAGCGCCACTGCGGCGACCACGACGAGCACGACGTGCAGTCGCACCTGCGCCCCGCGAGACAGACGTGTCGTGAGCAGGTGTGCGTAGGCGTACCCGGCGAGAAGCAGCGTCTGGTAGAACACCATGCACGCCGCCCAGGTGGCGGGGCTTCCGCCAACGACGGGCAAGAGCCACTTCGCAAACATCGGTTGCACGACGAAGAGCAGCCATGCGCCGAAGAACGTGTTCAGGGCGAAGAGCACCGAGCCCGTTCATCCGGCGGTGCGGGGCGAGCGTCAATTCGGACGCAAAGGGCGGCGCGGGCCCGGGCCCAAGTCCTCTTCGCCTACCGCTTGCGGGCGACGACGAAGGTCGTCTCGCCGGCCAGGCAGGGCACCACGCGCACCTCGGCGTAGCCGACGCCTTGCAGCAACTCGCGCACGCTTCCTTCGGTGCTCACCGTGCCTTGCGGGCTGGCTACCAAGTCGAGCACGGCCTCCATGGCCCGCGCCTTGGAGGTCGGACCGACGTCGGGGTGGATGCACTCCCAGAGCACGGCAACGCCCCCAGATCTGAGGACCTCGAAGGCCTTGCGCGCGAAACGCTCGCCGGTCCGCTGCTCAGGCGACAGGATCATCTTCTTGGTCAACAGCACGAGGTCGAACGCTTGTTCTCCCCAGCGATCCGCCTCTGGATCGCCGCCGTGCTCGTGCATTCCGGACACTCGATGGGCGGGCACGGCGTAGCGCTCGCGCAAGCGGGGAATTTCCCGGACCAAGTGTTCGAGACACCCGTAGGTGACGCGTGAGCGGGGGAAGCGGTCGAGAAGCACGGAGCTCGCGCTCACGCCCATCGAGCCCACGATGAATTCCTTCACGTCCGGGAGCTCGACCCTGGACACGAGATCGCCCATCGCGGGCAAGAGGTACGCGTTGACGGCGTCGAGAAACGCACGATGGCGACCGGTCTCCGAGAGGATGTCGAGGGCCGGCGGCACCTTCCCCGTGCGCATGCCGCTGACGACGTCGGGGAAAGCGCCGGCTTGCGCCGCCATCAAGTCCAACATCGGACCGATCGACTCCGGTTCGTCCGTCGCGATGAACGCCCGCGCGAAACGCGAGAGGCGGAGCTCGCCTGCCTTTCGCACCAGCACTCCCTGGCTCTCGAGAATTCGTCCTAGCGCTTCAATCGAGCGTTGGTGTACGTCGAGCTCGCAAGCCAGATCGGTCTCCGTTCGTGCTCCCGCCCCAAGCGCGCGGAAGAGCCCGAGTTCGTGCCCGAGCAGGAGCGCAGTCGCCGACCGAAAGTGAAACAACGAGCGGCTCACGCCCCGGAGCTCGACGGCCCAGCGCAACCGCTTGGCCAACAGAAATGGATCCGAAAGGGCCCCGGAGACCCAGGCAAGGCGCGCCATGCTCAACGGTCGAGTCAGGCGCCGAGTGAATCCGCCGCTCGTCACCCTCGGATTGTCCAGCCCACGCGTCGCGCCGGTCAAGCGCGACATCTGCGCGTCTCGCCGCAGTCGCCCCGCGTCACTGCTGCGACTCGAACTCCCGGAAGCGCTTCTCGAGCTCCCACTGCAGCGTGGCTCTGGCGCTGCCATCGAGGTGAACTTGGCAGGCCGCGGGGATGGGGACGTCGCCGAAGTAATTCGTCGCCGTCGGAACGCACGGGACCACCGCCTGGAGCGTGTCGAACACCGCCCACAAGCTCGCGGCCTGCAGAGACGACTTTTCGAGACTCGTCGTCACGCCCTTCGCGAGCGCGTCGACCGCCGGAGTGGCAGCGGTCGACTCATTCTGACCTGAGCCCTTCGGGAGCCGCCGCCGCCGAGCATCAGTCCGAGGTGCCCCCCGTCGCCCGGCGCTCGGGGCATCGCTTCGACATCACGCGCTCAGCGAGCTCCGCGGTCACGCCGGGGCCCCGGCGTGACCGCGGGTAGCGGCAAACCTCTCTTGCAGGCGGTGGGGGACTGAGGCGCAGGGCCGAGGCGCGAGCGACGCGGGGCTCGCAGCAGCTGTCGTGGTAGCTTCATCGAAGCGAATGGTGGCCACGATTCATAGGTTGGTGGGCGTCGCGGTTCTCGGGGTGTTGACTGCGGGTTGCGGCTCAGGCCCAGCCCACCGACGCGGCGGCGGCCCGGGGCCGGGGCCGCCGGAGTCATCGGCAGCGTTCGGCGGTTGTTTCGAGTCCGATCCCACCAACATCTATCGCACCGCGGCCATGTGCTTGGGGCCACCGGAGCAGCCGCCGGGGAGGTTCTTGCTCGAAACGATGGAGGCGGTTCCAGACGCGACCTTTCGCAATCGGTGCGAGGGCACCTACCAAATGGGTTCGGGCAGCGTCGTCTTGAACGTGCAGCAGTGCAGCAATCAAACGACCAACGAGCAACTCGGACAAGGGCAGACCACTCAGAGCGGGGCGAGCTCGCAACGGCACGCCACGCTGCGGTCGTCCAACGAGATTTGGCTAACCCTCAGCCCGGGCAGCGACGTCCAACTTCTAAGAAAGCGGTAGGAGCCTGAACGCCGCGCCAGAGTGAGCGCGCCAACAATTGACCATTGTCGTCGCCGGACTCCTGCCGGACCGCCGCCGACGAAGGTGCACCGCCGTTCCATCGGTGGCGGCCCGGCACGTGGCGGTGGCGTGGGACCGAAGACGCGGCCTTCGAGCCACCGCTGCCCGTCCCCGAACCGCGCATCCTGCTCCGACCTCGACCGCGGCAATGCGGGGCTCGCCGTGCTCGTCGTGGCCCTGCTCTCGGCGACCGAGCTCGCACACGGCATCCTGCTTCGCATGGCCGCAACGGACTTCGCTCCGGTCACGAGCCATGTCGCTCGCAGCGCACGTTCCAATCGAGGTCGCCGGAGCGCGCATCGAGTTCGGTGACGAGGTCTCGGTCGCGACGCTGCGCCGGGTGCTCGAGGCTCTGCGCTCGTGCCAAGTCTTCCCCCGGCGGTGCGCGTGTTCGTGGCGACACGGCCCGGGCTGGGCGCTTCACGACGGCGCGGAACTTGGCGCACGGAGCAGGAGCGTGACTCCGCCGCCTGCGAGCACGGCGACCAGCGTGGCACCGAGTTTGAGCGTGAAGCTGTCCCAGGAGACGCCGACCAAATAGGTCGGCACGGCGACGACCACCGCCAGAAGAACGCCCGAGAAGACGCCCCGACTCGTGACGCGCGAGTCGAAGATCACGGCCAGCGTCGGCGTGGCCACGGCGAGCCGCAGCATGCCGTAGAACAGAAACATGCCCAGGATCGTGATGCCGGGGACGCTGGCAAGGCCGAGGCCGAGCAAGCTCATCACGATCATCGCGATGCGGATGCGCTTCAGATCCGTGGTGCTCCCGTCGTCGCGCGCGGACGTCCCCAGCAGGTCGACGGTGGCGATGCTGGCCAAGGCCATGACGATCGAATCCAGCGTGCTCATCAGTCCGCACAAGATCACCAACGCAAACAGCGCCATGGCCCAGCCCGGCAACAGTGCCTGGATCACTTCGCTCCCCACGAGTCCCGGGTTCTTCACCACGAGCTGGCCGGATCGCACGAGCCCTGCTGCCAAGAACCCCAGCAGCGAAAGGCCGACGGGAACCACCAAGAAACACAGCATCGCCAGACGGTAGGTCGACGCCTGCTGGCCAGCACGGATGGCAAAGGCCCGCTGCCAGTGCATCTGGTCTGCATACAGAGCAAACAAGTGATTGATCGACACGAAGACGCCAAAGCCAAGGAAGACTTTCGCGTCCAGCGGGCTGAGGTGCTCGCCGCTCACGCCTCCGAGGCCGCTCTGCACCAGATGGAAGCCGCCCGCCCGGCTGATGGCCAGCGGCACGACGACCAGCGCGCCCACGTAGATCACCGCCAGCTGGACGACGTCCGTGGCGATGGAGGCAACGAGACCGCGATACAGGCTGTAGGAGAGCACGAGCACCGTGATGGTGACCGAGATCGCCAGCGGCGGCAGGCCCGTGTAGGTCGCGAGCAGGGAGCTGGCCGCCAACAGCTGGGTCGCGAAAGAGCAGAGCAGTACCGCCAAGAACACCACGAGGTAGATGGCGTGGGTCTTCTTGTCGAAGCGCTGGCGAATGACCTGGGGAAAGGTGTAGCCCTGCCGTTGCAGCTGGCGGTCGGCGCGCTGGGCCACCCATCCGAAGATGCCCAGCGTGATCGTGTTGCAGAAGCAGAAGTAGAACACGCCGGCGAGCCCGTTTTCGTAGGCTTGCTGCGAGCTCACGAACAGCGCCGGCGCCCAGATCCAGGTGGCGGCCACGCTCATCGCCATGGACCATCCGCCCTGGCGTCGGCCCGCGAGCAAGAACTCCTCCCGCGTCTGGCTCATTGCGGCGGGTCATACTCCGACCGCCTGGAATCCGGCAATCGACCGAGACCCTGCTCGGTGGAGCGCGGACGAGAGATGACGAAAGTCACCTACTACGACGCGGTGGAGCCGCCGGCGTATCTGTCGGCTCGCTTGGTCCAACCGCGTTGTTTTGGCCAGCCTCCGCCGCGCCGCGCCCCTCAAGGTACGGCGTCGGAACAACAGCGAAACCCGATGGTCACCGTTGCGGTCGATCGCGCTGCGTCGGCTGCCACGTCACAGCGAAGATTCGCCGAATTGCTATTGAAGCCGCCGCCGCGGATCCGGCACTTGTCCGTCGCTCCGGCCGCGCCCTCGCAGGAGTTCTCCCACTCGAACACGTTCCCGCTCATGTCGAGCAGCCCGGCGAACCCGCCCTCGCATTTGGGGGCGCTGCCCGTCTTCACTGGGCCGCCCGAGCCATAGTCGATGCCATTGCAGGCCGAGGCATCGTAGCTCGTGGAATAGGGGTAAGCCCGCTTGCCGCCTTGGCTACAAGCATTGAACCACTCGCTGGCAGTAGCTTTCGCGAACGCGTCGAACGCGACGCTGCCGCCGCCGATGCCGCCACACAAACGCTTGCCCCCCTTCCCGCAGAAAGCCACAGCGTCACAGTAGTCCACGAAGGTCACCGGTCGGTCGCCCGTCCCCGGCGGCGGCGGCCAGGCGCCCGACGGCTTGAACTCGGTGTTCCACTCACAGCCCGGCGGCTGGTTTGCGGCGGAGGGCGAATCAGCGAGGAAGCCCTCGTACGCGGTGACCGTGACCTCCGTTCGGTCGACGCAGTAGAACCCCGTGCCGCCGTTCGGCTTTTGGCCGAGCACCGGAATCATCGACGGGTCAGCACACGACCCGGTGCCTCCGCTACCCGCCGCGCCGCCGCCACCCGCCGCGCCGCCGCTACCTGCCGCGCCGCCCGACCCAGCGCTTCCGCCGGTGCCTCCGCTCCCGCCCCCGGTGCCGCCCACCCCGGAGTTGCCCCCGGTCGCGGCGACCCCATCCACCGGTGACAGCTTGTCCCAGTCGTGACTGCAGGCCGCCGATATTCCCGCGATCCAGGCGGCGTAGAGCATTCGTCGCAGCATCGCGCGCGCTGAAGCCTAGCACACCGCGCCGCGTCATTGCTCCGTTCGCAGGACGTGGCCGAGCCCGAGAGCGCCGTGTATGATTTCCGCTGGCGGACGCCGGAGGATGCAGAGAATTGGCCGCTACGAGCTGATCCGTCCGATCGCGTCGGGCGGGATGGCCTCCGTTCATCTCGGGCGGGTGGTCGGCGCCGGCGGCTTTCAGCGCCTGGTGGCCGTCAAACTGATGCACGCGCACATCGCGTCGGATCCCGACTTCGTCGCCATGTTCTTGGACGAAGCTCGGCTTGCCGCGGGCATCCGCCACCCGAACGTCGTCGCCACTCTCGACATCGAGCAGTCCGAAGATGGGCTCGCCCTCGTGATGGAGTACATCGAGGGCAGCGCCGCCAACGTGCTGATCAAGGCGGTGCGCGCCGACGGCAAGCGCTTGCCGATTCAGGTCGCGCTGCGGATCGTCTTGGACACCCTCTCGGGTCTTCATGCCGCCCACGAGCTGCGCGGCGCGGACGGGCAGTCGGTGGGTCTGGTTCACCGCGACGTCTCGCCTCAGAACGTCCTCGTCGGCGTGGATGGCGTGAGCCGCATCACCGACTTCGGCGTGGCGCGGGCCGAAGCGCGCATCTCGAGCACGCGCGGCAGTCAGGTCAAGGGCAAGGTCCCGTACATGTCGCCCGAACAGCTGCGTGCGGAAGAGCTGGATCGGCAGAGCGACGTGTACGCCGTCGGTGTCGTGCTCTGGGAGCTGCTCACCGGTCAACGACTGTTCAAGGCGCCGAGCGACGGGGCGCTCGTGGCTGCCGTGATGGCCGGACCGCGCGCCACGCCGTCTCAGGTGGATCCGCAGATCCCTGCCGCGATCGACGCCGTGTGCATGCACGCACTGCGCGAACGCAGCGCCCGCTTTCGCACCTCCGCAGAGTTCGCCGATGCCCTCGAAGCAGCGGCCGAACAGGCCGGCATCCATCCCGCGAGCGCGCGTGCGGTGGGGCGCTTCGTCGAAGAGACCCTGCGCCGGCATGGACTCCTGATCGTCCCTGAAGAGGTGGGCGGAGCTGGCAGCGTGCCGCAAGATTTCAAGAGCGCGCCGTTTCACGCGCAGCCGAGGAGCTCCGCGGCTGCCGCGCCGCCCGAGCCGCTGCTGCCGCCGGGACAATTCGAAGACGACCAGGCGCCCACCGTCGCCCGGGACGTTTCCAGCGGCGTGAGCTCGCTGATCCACTCGCCGATCCCGACGGGTACCGGAGCGAGTGCCGTCGGGCCAGTCGCGACGTCGACCGCAGCACCCCGCCGGAGTTCCATGGCGATCGGTATCGGCGCGGTCGTGGGCGGGAGCTTCCTCCTGCTGATGGTCGCGTCAGTCCTGGTTTGGGCGTTGCTGCTGCGCGGGCCCCGCGACGGCGCGGACAAGTCTGCCGCGGGACCGATCCTCGAACAATCCCCCGCGCCCATCGCGGTGTCTGCGACGGCGGTCCAGCCCGCCTCCCCGCCCCCGGAGGCGAGCGCAGCCGAACCCGCCCCCAGCGCCGCGCCGGAAGCCTCCACTGCAGCGGAGACGCCGCCGAAGCCAGCGCCTGCCGCGGCCAAGCCGGGGAAGGCGTCGGTGCACGGGTCGAGCAAGACTCCCAAGCCAGCAGCGACGGCGACGGCGAAACCCAAGTCCGGCGGCGAGTTCGAGCCGGATCGGCTATGACGCTGAGCATGCGCTTCGGCATCGCGCTCCTCGTCGCACTCGCGCTGGCCGCGCCGGCAGCTGCGCAGACCAAAATGAGCCCGGCGCAGTCTCGCGCTGAGTTCAAAGCGGCACAGGAGCTGTATCAAGCGGATCGCTGCATCGATGCGTTGCCTCGGTTCGAGAAGCTGGCGCGCGCGACCGAGAGCCCCAACGCGCGCCTGTACGTGGCTCGCTGTCTGCGCAAGCTGAATCGCATCCCGGAAGCCTACGAGGCGTTCTCTGCGGTGATCCGTCAGGCGGACACCAAGAGCAAAGAGGACGAACGCTACGCAGACACCCGCAGCGCCGCCGCTGCGGAGCGTGCAGCGGTCGAGTCGCAGGTGGCGCGCATCGTGATCGTCATCGCCAGCCCTCCCAAAGGGCTCGAAGTTCAGGTCGGCGAGCGGACGATCGACAGGAAAGACATCGGTGAGCCCATCGCGCTCTCTCCGGGGAAGGTCGAAGTGCGCGCGACGGCGCCCGGCGAGAGCGAGTTCAAGACCTCACTCGAGCTGAAGGGCGGGGCGCTGTCGACCGTCACCATCAGCTTCGAAGCTGCCGGCCAGGCCCCGGGGGACACGAGCCCGACCTCGACGGGAAAGTCTCCCGCCGCCAGTTCGGAGGTGCGCTCCTCCAAGACCCCCGTCCTCGCTTACGTCGCGCTCGGGATCGGTGCGGCCGGTTTGGCCACGTTCGGCGTGGCCGGGTACCTCGCGGATCAGCGCTTCAATTCCCTCGAGGACGAGTGCGCTGGAGGACCCTGTCCTCGCGACAAAGAGCAGGACATCGACGGCGGTCGTCGCTTGGACACGATCGCCAACGTGGGCCTGATTGTCGGTGGCATCGGCGTGGTGAGCGGCGCGGCTATTCTTCTCTTCGGTCGCTCCAGCACCGCAAAGGAGCCCAAGACGGAAGCGTTCGTGGCACCTGCCGCCGGCGGCGCCAGACTGGGCGTCACCGGGAGGTTCTGAGCACGTGGGAGGCATCGCGGGGCATGCCGGCGACGAACCAGAGTCGCTGATCGCTGAGCTCTCTGCGCGGCTGGCACACCGAGGCCCGCACTCGCGGGTGATCCGTCGCGGTGGGTTGGCGCTGGCGGAGCGGCACTCGGGGGGCGACTCGAAAGTCGCGACCAGCGCCGACGGCCGGGTGCACTGCGTGATCGACGGCAAGCTGTTCAACCGGGCCGAGCTCCTCGAAAGCCTCGGCGGCTCGCTGCCGCTGTCAGACGCCGAGTTGGTGGCCGAGCTCGTGGCGCGATTCGGTGCCGAGGCGTTCGACCGACTCGATGGCGCGTTTGGCCTCGGCGTGATCGAAGATCGCACGCTGCACGTGGTGAGAGATCCGCTCGGCGAAAAGCCGATGTACTTCGCTCCCCAGGTCGCGGGCAGCTTGCTCTTTGCGAGTGAGATCAAAGCGTTTCTCGCGCACCCGGTGTTCGGCGTCGAGGCGGATCCGGGAGCGCTCAGTCGGCTCTTGGTCTACTCGTTCATCCCCGGCCGGCGCACCGCCTTCAAAGGCGTACAGGAGCTCGAGCCCGGCTGTCGCCTCGTTCTAGAGCCCGGCGAGCGTGAGCCGCGCGTGCTCCGCTACTGGGACCTCGTGGAGAGTGTCTCTTCGGCCAGCGAGGCGGAGCTGACCGAGCAGACTCGCGAGCTCTTGTTCGAAGCGGTCCGGCGACGACTCCCGCCCGAAGGCCCGGTCACGGCGTTCCTCTCGGGCGGCGTGGACTCGAGCGCGGTGGTGGCGATTCTCGCGGAGCTGGGCCGTCCGCCGTTGTGCCTCTCCGCCAGCTTCGGGTTCGGCCAACCCAACGAGCTCCTGTACGCGACGATGGTGAGCGTCCGGCACGATCTCGTGCACGAGGTCATGGACGTCCACCCCGAGCAGTTCATCGATCAGCTGCCGCGCATCCTGTGGGCTCTCGACGATCCGCTCTGCGATTGCATCACGGTGCCGAACTACCTGCTCGCACGCGAGGCCTCCAAGCACAGCAGCGTCGTGTTCAACGGAGAGGGCGGCGACCCGCTCTTCGGCGGCCCAAAGAACAAGTTCATGATCTTGGGCGAGTGGTACGCATTTCTCGGGGAATTCGACCGAACCCAGGCGTATTTGGCCTCGTACCACAAGTTCTACGACTACCTCGAAGACCTGTGCACGCCCGAGTTTCTCGAGGCGAGTGGCGGCATCGCGGCGCTTCACGAGCACGTGAGCGAGACGCTCGAGACGGATCGCATCGAGAGCTACCTGAACCGCCTCATGCACGTGAACATCCGGCTGAAAGGCGGGCAGAACATCTTGGTCAAAGTCGACAAGATGTTGACCCCGAACGGCGTCGAAGCGCAGTCACCGCTCTTCGATCGCCGTCTGGCCGAGCACTCGTTCACCGTGCCCGCCAGGCTCAAGCGCCACGAAGACGTCGAGAAGTACTTGTTCAAGAAGTCGGTCGATCACCTCTTGCCGCACGCGGTCGTCTACCGAAAGAAAGCCGGCATGGGCGTGCCGCTCAATCACTGGTTCAGAAAGACCCCGCTTGCCAGCTACACGCGGGACATTCTGGGCAGCGCACGGGCGCGGCAGCGGGGGTTGTTTCAGCAGTCGTTCATCGACACGCTGCTGGCCGAAGAAATGCCGCTCGGGCACTTCGGCCGTGATCGCAGCGGCGAGTACCTGTGGATGCTCCTGGCCGTGGAGTTGTGGCACCGCGTGTACGTGGACGGCGAGGTCCCCTGATGGACGGAATCGACCGCGACCTGCTGCTCATGGCCGTCGATGACGTGTCCGAAGGCGGCCGCTTCCACTTCACGCGCGCGCAGCTGCTCTACGAGCTCGAACGGGCCGGCGCGATTCCCGTCCAGGCCAGATCCGGCCTGCGAGCGCTCCGAGGGGCTCCGACGCCTGACGGAGTGGGAGGCCGCGCACGGGCCGATCCCCGGGCTGGTGCGACCCGAGCAGTTGCCCGAGCGCGCGGAGCCTTCGACGTTGTCCGCCGAACTGCTCGAGTACGCGGTGCCACGCGCGCTCGTGTTTTCCGATCGGGAAATCTGCCAGGCCTTCGTGCTCAACGGCTTCCACCGCATGATCGAGGTCGCGCCGGTCACCGTCGGCTGGCCCGGCCACGTTTGGTCGCGATTGATGGCTCAAGTCGAGCGTGGGTTCCCGACGCGTTTTCTCTTGGCCCGAGATGCCTCAGCGCAGGGCTGTGCACTCGAGCCCAGCGTCAATGCGGCGCTTCCTCCTGGTCCCGCCGAGGTCGTGGACCTGGGCATGACCCTGTCGTGGGCGTTTCGAATGCGCATGCGCCTGCGGCGCGGCGCGCCCGTCGCGCTGACCGACAACGTTCCGGCGCGGGACAAGTCGCTCTTCAATCGGGGTTGTTACACCGAGCTGTCTGCGCTCGCGGGCGGTCCACTCGTGCGCTGGGTGTACCAGATGATCGGTGACCAAGCCGAAGACGCCGGGTTCGGCTAGAGGCCCGTTCGCGCGGGAGCCTGAGCGAGCCTCCAAACAGTATCCCGGGTTGTCGGACTGCAGCTGCCGTTGCGGCAGGAGGACGCGAGCTTTCGGGTCTGCGCGTGCACCCGAGCCGCCTCGCAGTCGAGACACGCGCCGAGTTCGGCTAGAGTAGTCCGCCATGAAGCTGATACGAAACCCGGACGGAGGGCCACTCTAGACGCGACGAATACGATGTACCCGTCGCGCCTCGACGTCGTGGTCGGCTCGCGTCGTTTCGAACGCGCCACGTCGACTCACTATGGCTACGTCGTCGAGGGCCGCGCGCGCTGTCACAGGCGGCGGTTCGAGCACCGAAGCGCCAGTCGGGTATTATTTCTGTGTGCCCGGTGCGATGGATCTCGAAGCGACGGGTCGCGTGGTGGTCATCGAGCGGCTGGGTTCATCGGCCATGGCCGCCTGTGGGCGCATCGAGTCGACTGGGCGCTTGAGCTACATCGACGGTTGTTCCGACAGCGTGCTCGTCATGCCGCCTCGCCTCGGTGATCCGGTGCTTGAACCACCTGCACTTCCCCGCGGGCATCACCCAGAGCGTGCACTCTCACCCCAGTATCCGGCTCGGCGTGGTCGCGACTGGTCGTGGTGTCGCCTACGGACCTGGCGAGGGTGCTCCCTGGGAAGAACCGTTGGACGCCGGCTGCGTCTTCCTGCTCGAGAGCCACGAATTTCACGCCTTTCGCACCACGGCCGAGGTCATGAACGTGATCGCCTATCACCCAGACTCCGACTGGGGACCGACGGACGGCGTGCATCCCATGCTCAATCGCACCTACTTCGCGGCTGAACTCCCGAACGAGAGCCCCGGAGGCGCGACCCTGTGGGTGGAAGTGGGTGGCGCGTTCGGCTCTGGTTGGTCGATTTACGATCCGGATGCGCGCGTGGAACACTCCTACATGGAGAATTTCGCCATGCGCTGCATCACTAGCTTGATTCGACTCGGGGTGCTCTCGGTGTCCGGCTTCGCGGTCATGACCGCTGCGCGGCGGGCAGCGACGAGGGCGGTGGCGGTGCGGGTGGAACCAGTGCCGGCGGCGGCGGCGCGAACTCCGGCGGCGGGGGCGCGAGCACCGGCGGCGGTCGCAGCGGTGGCAGCGGTGGCGTCGGCGGCGGCGGCGCGGGAGACGCTGGCAGCGACGGGCCGACGGGATGCACCGAGGGCGAGAGCCAGGCGTGTTACACGGGCCCGCCGGCGACCCAAGGGATAGGCGAGTGCAAGGACGGCACACCACTTGCAAGGCTGGCGCGTGGACAGCCTGTACGGGCGACGTGCTTCCGGCGGCACCGAGGTCTGCGACACGCTCGACAACAACTGCAACGGGACGAAGGACGAGGGCTGTTCGTGCACCAACGGTGAGACCCGACCGTGTTACGGCGGCGCGAAGGGCACGGAAGACAAGGGCCCCTGCAAGCCCGGCATTCAGACCTGTGCGAACGGTGCCTGGGGCAATACGTGTGCGGGCGAGATCATCCCGAAGACCGAGGAATGCAACAAGGTCGACGACGACTGCAACGGCCAGGTCGACGATGGCAATCCGGATGGTGGCGGCGCCTGCAGCACCGGAAAGCAGGGCATCTGCGCCGCCGGCACGGACAACTGTCAGAACGGCGCCCTCGTCTGCGTCCAGAACCTCCAGCCCAAGACCGAGACCTGCAACAAGCTGGACGACGACTGCGATGGCGTCGTGGACGACGGCAATCCCGGGGGCGGCGGCGCGTGTACTCTCGCGTCGCTCCAGGGGGAGTGCAAGACGGGTGCGCAGGCGTGCACCGGCGGGAGCTTGACCTGCACGCAGACTGTGTTCCCCAAGACCGAGGTCTGCAACAACAAGGACGACGACTGCAACGGGGCTGTGGACAACGGCAACCCCGGTGGCGGTGGCGCGTGCACGAACGCCGCGCTCCAGGGTGAGTGCAAGCCCGGGGTCCTGGCCTGCACCGGCGGGAGCTTGACCTGCACGCAGACTGTGATTCTCCAAGACCGAGACCTGCAACGGCAAGGACGACGACTGCGATGGGTCCGTGGATAACTTAAACCCCGCTGGTGGCGCCGCCTGCACCGTGCGGGCAAGAAGGCGAGTGCGCCAAGAGCAATCTGGTCTGCTCCAGCGCGGCGCTGGTTTGCAACGCAAAGCGGTTTGCCGATGGGCGAGCTCTGCAACGGTAGGACGACGACTGCGACGGTTTCACCGACGAGTGGCCGGCGTGCTGCCCCTACGTGTTTTCGGACGATGGTGCGTTTCCGCTACGAGAGCACCGTCGGCGGCGTGGCGCTGATCGGCCGCAAGAAGCACTCGAGCCCGGCGAGCCCGGCAAACGAGTCGACTTCATGCCGATGTGGGTGCGCCTGGACCGAGGCGCGGGTCGAGTCTGGCCGCGCACGTGCCAAGCTGCTCGCGGCCGAAGACGAGATTGTCTACCTGGACGAGGCGCACCTGACGGTCGTCGAGCACCCTCGAATACCGAGGTCTTCACGTCGAGTCCATCTCCAGACGCAGCTTCGAAGCGGCTGCCGGATTGGGACTTCGTGGCGCTCGAAAGCGCAACCCTGCGCGCGCCCGAGCGGGCCAGTTGGATGGGCCGCGAGGACGTCACGCCGAGATCTCCCGCCAAGACGATCGGGCCGTTCGCGACGAATTGGCCCAGGACAACTTCTACGACTTGGACTTCGGTCCCGTGCGGCGCGACAACACGCCAGGCTGGTGATCGAGGGCTGGCGGCTGGCGTTCGCACGCGGCGGTGCACGCCACCCGGCAGAAAGCGCGCCTATGGTCAAGCAACGCGACGGTAGCTGGTGAACGGCGATGGAACTGGGGCGCCCCGCGGTGATCGCAAAGGGCTCGTATTCGATCTATCCAAGTGGACGCTCCGACCGGTCGTTGGGAGCTGCGCCTCTACACCGGCGCACCGGCTGCTGGTCAGACCGATGTGGTTCGTCGATCGCGCTCGACTCTGCGAAGCGCCGCCGTCGGCGTTGGCGCGCTACGACCTCGCCGCGTCGCGGGCCGATCTGATCTTTCCGGGGCCCCCAGCATGACCCACGCCGGGCGATCCCGCGCGCCCACGGATGGCGCTGGACGACGGCGGCGGTCTCTTGGGCCCCGAGCAGCGCACCGTCGGTCGCTTCACCCGTTACGGCGACGTGGCCGAGCTCTCACCAAGGCGAACGACATGATTCACGATCATGCGTCGCGGCGACGCGGTCGAGCTGGACTTCGACGGGATCCGCGGCGACACCTCCGGGCCAAGTGCACGCTCGCTCTTCCTGCACACCGATCTGGTGTTCAAGCCGCGCACGCTGCCGGGCGCCGGGGCGACGGACCTCACGACGCAGGTCGGCCCGCTGCCGTATCACGGCATGACGCGCTACGGAGCGGGCGCCAGCGGCGCGTACCCCATCGACGAGGCGCACCGGCGCTATTACGCCACCTACAACACCCGGGTGTGCGGGCCGCGAAGCGAATGGGGTCACTCGGCGGAGCTTCGCTGGCGCTCGAAGCGTGCGGCTTGACCGACCGCTCGTCGGCCTTGGTGTCGGCCTTGGAGGCGCTGGCGCGAGGCAGTGCGCGATCCAATCCGGAAATCCTGGCGGCCCTGAGCGCCGTGGTCGATCGCTGACGACGTCAGCGTTGGAGCGCGCGCTCGGGTTGGTCTGCGAACTCGTGACCCGACAGCCGCTCGTCGCGCCGCGGATCGACTCGGGCCGTCGGCATGGCGACGCACCTGGAGACGACGGCTACGACCGGTCCCATGGGCGGTTCGTGGCTTCGAGACTTTGACCCGGTCATGCAGATCGTGTTCGAGCTCTACGAAGAGGACTTCGGGAGCACGCGCCGGACGCTGCACGCGCTGAACGACGAGGACCCGCGCATCCCCTACCTGCGACTGTTGACCATGCATGCGCTGTTCGAGCTCGAGGGCGCCGGCGCGGACATCGCACGTCACCGCCGGGCGACTGGAGCGGGCCATCCGGCGCTTGTTCGACGAGGCAGCACGGCTTGCGACCTGGGCCGAGGCCAAGCGCGATGCCGGAGTCATGCTCAAAGCTCTGGCCGGCATGACGAACACGGTGATCGGCATGTACGACTGGATCGCCCGCGAGCCCCGAACGGGTTTCGAACGCATCTTTCGGGGCGCGGAAGCACGCCTGGACCTCGGGGGAGGCTACGGGACGCCCGACCTTTCGCGCCTCGTCGGTGCTCCGCTCACGAGCTTGGATCTGAATCCGCCCTCCGGAGCTCGCGCGGTTGGACTCCGGCGATTTCAGGTCGCCCTTCGAACTCGCCGCGGAGAGACGCTGCCGCGAACGCGCTGGCAGAACGACGCGGAAGCCGCGGCGTACTTCGCCGAGCTCGAACGACAGCCCTGGCAGGCTTGGGATGCGTTTGCCGATGCCCTGGACGACGGAGCGGCTTCGTATCTGATCACGTCCTTCGGTTTCCTGACCTCGACGGTCGCCTCCCACTCACCGAACGCGCTCGGTCGAGAGCGCCTCGGCAAGAACGTGCTGGCGCAGATGCACACGACCCGGATTGGGCTCGAACGTCGTGCTTCGGCTCGCGATGCTGGGCAAGGACGTGACGCTGTTCACCTACCAGCGCGCAACCAGCCGCATGTACCGCAATGTCACCGTGCTCTTGCGCTTTGCAGCCCATCGCTTGGTCGACAGCGCGCTCTACGAAGCGCCGTTTCAGCTCCAGGGCGCCGGGATCCTCCCGCCCTGGCGCCCTCCGGCGTGAGCCGAGGCGGCTCGCCGCGAAGCTGCTAGCGTTGCGATCCGATGCGGCTCGAAGCCACCCATCGCCGAATCGCCTCGCTGGACGTGCGCACGCTCGCGAGCCTCGTCGAGCAAGACCTGAGCGCGATCTACGCAGATCCGGACTCGCCGGCGTGGCAAGAGGTCCGGCGTCGCAGCGAGTTCATCGACCGCGAGGATCGACCCCCCGACGTCGCCTACCGCAAGATGCGGCCCACCGGCTACATGCAACTGGGTATCGTCAACCTCGAGGTCCCGGCGTCGCCTTGGGCGCTGCCGCTGCCCGCGGGACTGCCCCACGGCGCCGCGCTGCGACACGAGCTCGATCGAATCGCCCACGCCTGCCGCGAGTACTACGGTGGCGGCCTGCTCCACCTCATGGTCCTCGCAGCGCTCGCACCCGGCGGCAGGGTCCCGACCCACAAGGACATGGGCCACAACCGTGCTTGGAAGAGCTTCTCTCACCACTTGCACGTGCCGCTGATCGGCTCCGAGGGCTGCGAGTTCACGATTGACGCAGAGACCTTCTTTCTAGAAGCAGGCGGCGTGTACGAGATCGACAACATGCGACCTCACTCGACGCGAAACCTGTCCAAAGCGCCGCGCGTGAACCTGATGATCGACTACTGCGCTGAAGCGAACCTGGCTGCGCGCGACGCGGCGCTTGCGGTGGACCGAGACGGGTAGGGTCCGGGGCGGGTCACGGCGAGAACGTCACCGACTTGCCGGGCGAGGCCCGAGCCCTTGTGGGCTCGACCGGCGGCGCGCGCGGCCCGCTTGGCGAGAGGGACGACGCGCCGGTGCAGCGCAAACGATGGACATGGATGCTGGCACGGCAGCCACCAGCTCCCGAAGAGCCGCCTTGCTCGGTCGGCCCTTGCGAACCGTCCAAGCAGTCTCGAACATCTCTTCGTCGTCCATCAGGAAGTGGACTTTGATCTCCCAGTCAAGGCCGAGGGACAAGACCGCACGGGGTCGTCCCTCGCCACCAGCACGCGACCCGGGGGGGGGCCTCCACGAGTACGCGGGCGCCGTGGTCCTCGAACCGCGACGCGCGGATGCGAAGCCGATGTCGTCGGGGCTGGGACAGCGGCTCGCCTGACTGACGCGCCCAGCGCCGCGTCTACCTCCCCAGCGCAGCGCTGACGACTCGCTCGAACTTGGGGAGCGGTTGTGCTCCGGAGAGGTAGTAGAACTCGCCCGAGTTTTGGCGGTGCGCCGCCACCAGAAAGCTCGGCGTGCCACGGATCCCGGCCTGAGAAGCCGCGTCGGCGTCTTCTTGGACGCGCGCACGATGGACTCGATCGTCCAGAGCTCGTCGGAACTTGGGCATGTTGCAGCCGAGCGATTGCGCGACTCGCTCGAGGTGCTCACGCTCCAGTCCGCCTGGTGACTTTTGCTCTTCGAAGAGCCGGTCGTGAAAGCGCCAGAAGCCGGCGTCACCCAGCTGCGCCTGAACTTCACGTGCCGCTTCCGCGGCCAACTGGGCCTGCTTGTGAAAGCCGAGCGGCAAGTCGTGCCAGGCGAGCCTGACGTCAGCGGGGAAGCTCTTCTGAAGCTCCGCCAGGGTGGGAGCGGCTCGAGCGCAGAAGGGGCACTGAAAGTCGGAGAAAATGTGGACAGTGACCTTCGCGTTCGCTGGTCCCCGAATCGGGACGCCGCTGGCGAGCAGGCGGGCTTGCTTCATCTCGAAGGGGCTCTCTTGCTTGCCCTCTCGAATCACGGTCTCGTACACCTGGGATCGCGGTGTGCCTCGAGCGATCAGCTGGCGGGCCTTGGCCAGCTCCTGATCGATGACCTCCTGGAACTTGCTCGCGGGCACGGCGCCCGTCACGAGTCGACCATTGATGAAGCACGACGGCGTGCCAGACGCCTTCAGAGCCGAAGCGAGGGTCTGACTCTGGCGAACGCGCTGCGCTACCGTGGGAGACGACATGGCACTCTGGGTGGAGCCCCAACCGAGCCCCGCGGCGCTGGCGATCTTCTGAAATTCAGCGTCACCGAGGTCGGGCTGGTTGGCGAACAGCGCGTCGTGCGCTCGCCAGAACGCGGGATCTCCGCGCTGGATGAAGATCACTCGGGCCAATTGCGCTGCGGGTTCCGCTTGCTTGTGAAAGGGCAGGGGGTTGTCCTTCCAGACCAACCTGAGGTCGTTGCCGTAGCGGTCTCGGAGCTCTCGGAGGGTGGGATCGAGGCGTTTGCAGAACGGGCACTGGAAGTCGCCGAACTCCACCAGAGTGACCAGTGCGTCCGCCGGTCCGAGCTGCGGGTCGTCGGCGAGGACGGGGACTTTCCATACCGCTTCGCCGTCGGGCTCGGCCGTGGCGGGCGGCGGGCTAGGGGTGGGAGTTGTGCGGTGGTTCTCGCCAGTCAAGATCGGGTAGATCTGGTCGGGCGGCGTGCCCGCGGCGATCCGCTTCTTCGCTTCGGTGAGCTCGGAGTCGATGAGCGACCGGAACTTCTCGAGGGGCTGGGCGCCGCTGAGCACCTGACCGTTGATGCGGAACGCGGGGACGCCGGTCACACCGACGCGCTTCGCGAGGTCGATGTCCGCTTGCACCTTGGCAGATACGATGCTGGCGCCCATCAGCGAGCGATAGGTAGTCATGTCCGCGCCCGCGATGGTTGCCCAGCTCTCGAAGCTCGCATCGTTCAAGCTCTTGCTGTCGGCAAACGCGAGGTCGGCAAACTTGAAGAACGCGGCGTTGCCTCCCGAGAGGCGAACGCGCTCGGCGGCTTCGGCGGCGGGGAGCGCTTGCTTGTGGAAGGGCAGCGGATTGTGCTTGAAGACGATGCGCACTTGACTGGGACCGTAGGTGGTCTTCACGGCGTCGAGGGTCTTCTGTGCCCGGGCGCAGAAGGGGCACTGCAAGTCGCTAAATCCCACGATGGTGACGGGCGCGTTCGTGTCTCCCCAGACGGGATCGGAGTTCAGGACCGGAATGGGTGCGGTGGCGTGGCTGGGCGGAATACCTGCAGGCGCACCTGCCGTTGCGTGGGGTTTGCTGACTCGCCCCCTGCGATAGGCCAAGACCCCGCCGACGCCGAAGGCGCCGATCACACCGATCACACCGACGACCAACAAGAGGCCGACGATCACGGCCAGCACGGGGGCGCCGCTTCCGCCACCACCACCGCCAGCGCGGTCGGTCGGACGCGGTGGCGGGAACGGTCCCGCCGCGTAGGGGGAAAAGGCAGCTGGCGGAGCACCGAATTGGGCGGGGGCTTCGGCAATCGGAGGGGCCGCTGCGGGCGTCGCGGGCGCTGCAATTGCGCCCCACGGCGGGACCGCTGCCGCTGCCGCTGCCGCCGCGGCTCGAACGGCGGAGAGCAGCGGCCGGAGAGCCTGTGCGGCGTCGCTGCCGTGAGCAAAGCGCCTCTTGGGATCACGGGTCACCGAGCGCGCGAACCACTCGTCGAAGCCGGGCGGCAGCATGACGGGGGAGCCGAGATCTCGCACGCGCTTCGATGCGCTGGGCAGGGGCTGCGCGGTGATTTCATCGACCACCTCGGCGGTGCTCGTGTGCAGCCAGTAACTCCGACCCACGAGGAGTCGGAACGCCAAGAGCCCGAGGGCCCAAGTGTCTGCCGGGGGCGCCGCGGCCGCGCCCTGTTGCAGTTGCTCCGGGGGCAGGCACTCGCGGAAGCCGAGCGCCTGGGTGCTGTCCGGGTGGCGTTGGTTGAGCCAGCGCAGCGTTCCTAGGTCGAGCAGCTTCACCGTCGGGCCGCCGGCTGAGTCAGCGACGAAAATGCTGACGGTGGTGAGCTCGCCATGAGCTTGACCAGCCACGTGAGCGCGACCGAGGGCTTCGGCAACATCCGCGATCACAGCGAGGGCGAGGCCTGGGTCGAGGGGTTCGCCCTCCTTCAGCGTGCTCGCGAGGGATTTGCCCGCGACGGGATCCGTGGCGACCCACGCAACGCCGGTTGTCGGATCGACGCCGGCCAGCCTCACGCTCGGGACCTTGTCGCTGCCGACGGCGGCGCCCGCGAGCGCGGCCTCGGTGAGCTTTCCGGAGTCGCCCCCGTCGAGAGGGCCAAAGCGATGAAACACGCGCAACGCGGCCGGTGCACCCAAGCGATCGACCGCGTACAGCGCGAGACCTGCGTCATCGGCGAGGAGCTCGACGATCCGGAAGTCTCCGAACATCGAACCTGGTGACAACGTTCCCGAGCCCGGCATGGCGCCATGCTAACATCGCGCACCCGACGGACCACTGACGGGAAGAATTCCGTGAGTCGATGTCGCGTGCTTCGAGTTCCGGCGCTGCTAGCGCTGGTGTCGGCCTGTTCGGGCTCAGACTGATCTGACGGCCTGGGTTGCTCGGAGTGAAACCCCGAGTCGAGGTGGGCGCATGGGACCCGACCCTGCTCAGGGCGTGAGCACGAGGCCGCTCGCTCCAAAGCCGCCCTTGTAGACGCCGACCATGGCGCCACCGCTCGGAGTGAGCGCCATGGAACTCGGCATCCAGTCCGAGCCGTTGTTGTACGCCCAGCCCCAGATGAACGAGCCCGTCGAGGTGAGCTTGACGCAGAAGGGACCTGGGTCGACTGGCGCACCGCCGAAGGAGAGCGCGTTGTGCACGCGACCAAAGAGCATCAGGTCACCGGTCGAAGTGACGGCCAAGTCCGTGGCCTCTTCGGCGGTAGCCGATGCAAAGACCTTGTGCCACTCGATGGCGCCGGTCGTCGCGTTCATTTGCGCCAATACGAGGTCGTCGCTCCCTTTCCCGATCTCCACGACCCCGGTGTCGAAATCGACCTGACCGTTGAAGATGCCGGTCACCATCAGCTTGCCGCTCGGGGTGAAGGCGGCCACGCGCGCGCGATCCGCGCCCAGATCACCGAGCTGGCGCACCCAGGTCGGGGCCCAGCTCGAGCTCATCCGGACGACGCACAGATCCGAGGCGCCCTTGCCCACCGTGACGAGTCCGCCTCCGAAGTCCACGTTGCCCGAACAGGAGCCGACCAGCGCGTAGCTTCCGTCCGACGCCCGCGCCAGATCGTATCCGTAGTCGTCGCCCGCGCCTCCGAATCGCTTTGCCGCGACCGCCGCGCCGTTCGCCAGGGCGAAGGACGCCACGAACATGTCGAGGCCTTGCGCGACGAGGGCGCCGGTACCGAAGTCAGTCGCGCCGCTGGCGAGCGTCCCGGAGATCACCAGGTTTCCGCTGCCGTCGAGCACCGCGCTCGTCACGGTTTCGACTCCGGAGCCCAAACATTTGGACCATTTGTACGCGCCGTCCGCGCCGGCGAAGCGCGCCAGAAACACGGCCTGGTCTCCGCAGGTCAGCGCCGCGCCGCCGAAGTCGAGTCCGCTGGCGGCGGTGGAGCGGCCGACCAGGATCACATCGCCGCTCGGCTCGAACACGAACTGCTCGCTGGTCTGCGTCCCGCTCCGCAGTCTTTGGCGCCCTTGCACTCGAGACCGCAAATGGCTTGCGGCCGGCAGATCTGCTGGTCGGGGCAGTCGGAGTTGTACTCGCAGGCGTTGGCGCCGCCATCCGAGCCAGCCAGTGGCGCCAACTGACCGTTCTTGTCGAGCTCGTCCTTCGACGCGCAGACCGCGGTGACGCAGAGCTGTCCGGGGACACAATCCTTCTCGCTCTTGCAGGCGTCGCGGGGTCGCGTCTGCAGCGAACGGTGTCTTGGTGACTAGGCTGCCCCAGAGCTCGGTGACGGTGCCGCCGCCAGCGGCCGGCGCCGTGAAGATCTTCGAGTACTCGCGCCCCACATACACGGTGGTGGCATCGACGGCGAGGTAGCCGCCTCCTTCCAACGGGGGCGCGACGGTCGTGCCGGAGCCGCCTGCAATCGGGTAGCCGTTGACCACGCCGTTTCCACGGCCGACAAACACGGCGCTGGCGTTCACCGCCATCGCGTACCAGTTGTCAAAGCCGATCGACCCGAGCAGGGTCGGCGTCCCACCGGTCGCGGCGAGCTTCGCAGTGGGTGCGAATTCCTTGCCACTAGGGCGTTGTTCCCGCGAACGCGCCGCAACTCGGACAGCGACTCGACGGCTCCATCACGTAGAGCGCCGCGCAGAACGGACAGCGCGTGGGGTGCGGACCCGTTCCCAGGAGACCGAGTTCAGGACGCGCGCGCCGTAGACGCAGCGTCGCCCCCACGAGTAGGTCCCGTAGCGCGCGTTCGGCCTCGCCCGCGCGCGAGAGGGGCAGCGTCGCCGACTGCCGTCGCCCGATCAGTCGCAGCGTCGCGGGGGATGGCGTTACGTCGGTGTCGTATCCCAGGGCGGGAGAGAAAGTGACCCCGAGCAACTCGGCGCCGTCGATGATCTGCTCGTCCCACTTCTCGTCCCTGCGCTCGCGGTAGGTGGTGATGCTCTCGGCGCGAACGCACACGACTTGGCTGGTCTGCGACCCACCCGCGCGGAGATCCGCCCACGAGTGGCGCAACGCACGGCGGCCCTTTTCGCTCAGCGCCAGGACCGGAACGAAGGGCATCACCAGCGGGAGCAAGAGCCAGCCCAAGACCCGCTGCCCACCGCTGATTGGCCGGGATTTTTCGACGATGTAGAGTGCTTCGCCATCACTTCGGACATCGATCCCGTGCTGTCGGAGCAAGAGCGCTGCGCGCTCCTCGTTCGCTTCCTCCGGGTGGGCGAGCAGCGGTCGGCCGCCGTACCAGACCTCCGCGACCTGTCGAATCGCACCGTTGACGATGACCTCGACCACCACGATGCCCTCGCGGCTCGCTGCTTCGAGCACGCTCGAAACGACCGCGTAACCTTGCTCGGCGCTCGCCGGAATGTGGTCGACGCTTGCCACGACTTGCCCTTGGGCATCGACCAGCTGCAGGCGAAGTTGATGCCAGCGGTGGTAGAAGCGCGACTTGACGTTGGGCAGTGCGAGGTCCGTCTCCGTGAACAGCGCCGCCAGTATCAAGAGCGGCAATACACACAAGAGGCACGCGAATCCGAGCGAGTACTCGAGGATGGCGATGGGCCGGAACCTCTCGCAGCGCCAGTGCTCCAGCACGATGCGTGCCACCCCGGGCATGGGTCGACCCAAGACGTCTGCGAGTCCCACGCTCATGCGGAGACATCTAGCGGGAATGGGAAGATCGCCGTCGCGTCCGGATCGAAGATGCAGGCGCCGACCGGCTCGTCGAAGTAGACGAGGCCACCGGCGCCAGGCTCGACTTCGTTGAACGAGACGATGTCTGCGCGGGCAATTTCGGCGACGGCGCGCATCACCCGCGTGCGAAAGGCCGGGATCGCGGCGGCGTCGTGAATCCCGAGGATGGCCCGGGAAAGCGCCATCACATCGGCTCGTTCCACGTGCATGACGTTCGCCTCTAGAGGACCAGCAAACTCGAGGCCTGTCCAGCCGAGCCCGGGCCGAGCCCCTCAGGTTGGCGGCGGACCGAGGCCAGCGAAGAGAACACGCATGCTGCCACGCTGGCTGGACTGGGCGGCAAACGTCGATCGGATTTCGAACTCCTGTTCAGCGTTGTGCGCCGACGCATCCCGGGCAGAATCGCAGCATGACCGCGCGCGACCTGGGACTGACCTTCGCGGGCGGTGGCAACCGGGCCTTCTACCAGCTCGGGCTGATGAATCGTTGGGGCGATCGGATCCTGCCTCGCGTCGCAGCCATGGCGGCATGCAGCGCCGGTGCCTGCGTTGCGGTCGTGCTGCTCTCTGGCCGGCAGAACGAGACGCGCGAGCGCTGGCACGAGCTCCGCCGGGGACTCGACAAGAACTTCGATCCGCGACAGTTGCTCCGGGGACAGAACCCCGCGCCGCACGCGCGCATCTACCGGGAGCTGCTCTTGCACGCGATGCGCGACGGTGGCCTGGAGCGCTTGCGCGCGCAGCCCTTCCCCGTGCTCGCGCTGAGCGCGGCCATTCCCCGGCGCGTGCCGACCGCCGCGGCGCTGCTGGTCGGGCTCGGGATGTACCGCTTGGAGCGGCGCCTGCACCCCCATCGACTGCACCTGAGCTTCGCGGCGCGCGCCGGCTTCCGATCGGTGGTCAGCGATCTTCGCAGCTGCGAGACCGCCGAGAAGGTCGCCGAGGTCGTGCTCGCTTCATCCGCAACGCCGCCCTTCGTTCCCGTGGGCCGCGCCGGGGGCGAGCGGCTGATTGACGGTGGGCTGATCGATGCCGCACCCGCCTTCATCGCCGAGCAGGTGCCCGCCGTGCGTCGCAACTTGGTGGTGCTGACGCAACCTTGCCGCGACCCGCCCGCGAGCGAGATCCGCTTTTACGTCGGGCCCCGGCGCCCCATCGAGGTGAGCGCGTGGGACTACACCGAAGGCCAGCACGTGGAGCGTGTGATCGCCCAAGGTGAGGCCGAGAGCGAGGCCCACGAGCCCACCCTGCGTGCGCTGCTCGGCTGAAACTGGCGCGCGCCCGGGGTCGGACGTCGGCGCAGCGAGCCGTGTGCCCGGCCGCCGGTCATGGTAGGACCTTGGCTGGAGGATCGATGAAGACGGCACGTTCGCTGACCCATTCCCTGTTCGCACCCATCGCGCTCGGCCTGTTCTTGCCTGTCGCTGCCCAGGGCTGCTCCGGTTGCAAGAAGGACGATCCGCCGCCGCCCCTGCCGTCAGCGGCGCCGGCGAGCACGCCCGCAGCACCGCTGGTGCTCGAGGTCGAAGACGCAGGGGAGGACGCACCCGGCGACGCCGACGCAGACGCCAAGAGGGTCGGCGGTGGCAGCTCGTCCAGCATGAAGAAGTGCTGTCAGGCCGTCGCGCAGAACGCCGAGAGCGCGCCGGAGCCCACCAAGACGTACATGAAACAAATGGCTGCTGCTTGCTTCGCAGCGGCCGGCTCGGGTCAGGGCTGGAGCGGCGGCGGCTTCAGCTGCAAGTGAGACACGGGCCAAAGCGCCCGCTGGCATACGCCGGTCAGTGATACGTCGCGCCAAACAGCAGCGACGGCACGAACATGCGCAGCGTCGCCTTGGCGCCGCTGTCGCTGCCTTCCAACGCGTCGTTGTAAACGGTCACCCGCAGGATGGGACCGATGCTCCATTCGTGGCTCACCCAGGCCTCGTATCCACCGCCGAGCATCGCGCCGAAGCCGAACCCTGACGCCGACTCCAGCGCGCCCTTCTCCTGGACGAACACGCCGCTCAGTAGCAACGCCGCCTGCACGTGCGCGCCCTTGCGTTGGTCGAAGTAGTAGTCGACGAAGGGACCAACTCCCGAGACGTGGTGCGCCCCGACATCGAGATCGGGGCCCGCGTCAGCTGCGTACTTCGGGGAGGGCACCGCCATCGAGAAGCTGCCCCCGCCGAGCACGAGGCCGGCCGCGAGCGTGCCGCCGAAGGCGAACTCGGAGGAGAGCGCGAACCCCGAAACGCTGGCGCTGGCGCCACTTCGGTCGGGCTCGCTCGCGCCGAACACGTAGCCGGGACCGGCGCCCAGGCGCGCGTAGAACCCGTCGTGAATGTAGACCTCGGGTCGACCGTTCGCGATGGCGCCGGCGCTCAGCGAGAGGACGAACAGGCCCGATGCGAGGCGAGGGGTCATGCGCATAGGGTCGGACACATAGGGCATGCCCCGACGGAGCGGGAGGGGGGACGGCCGTCGTGGAGGCAACTTCAGCCGCGCGGACGACTCGGGAACCGGAAGCGGTGCGTGACCGGCACCGATCCGAGCAGATCCATGGCTCGGGTCTTGTAGCCAAAGGTCCAGAGGTTGATCAACGTCGGGTGACCGCTCTTGCCCTTGGTCTGAGTGACGATGCCCACGTGGTCGGGACGCTTGAAGAAGACGATGGCATTCCAGCCTAGCGCCGGTGAACCCCTCCGCCCAGCCGCGCTTGCGCGCGCAGCGCCTGGAACCTAGCTTGATGCATCGTGCCCGGCCGCAGCGGATCGCGTTTGGCGCTCGTCGCGTCGACCCTGGGCCTCGTGCTCAAGCTCGCCGTCGCGGCGCTGGTGCTCTCGACGCCTGTCCTGGGGGTCTGGGCTGCGTCGTCGGTGGCCGCCCACCAAGGCAAGGCGACGTGGTTGCCCTTCGTCGCCGGGCTCGCGGCGTTTCCGGGGCTGCCTCTGGCCTGGGACGCCTGGTCGGAGTACCGCCGCAGGAAGCAGAAAGATTCGCGTGCGCGCATCCTCACCTTCGGCGATCGACTGCTGCTGCGTACCTTCGCCATCAACTTCGTATTGATCGCCGGGCTGGTGGCCGCGCGCCCAACGCTGGTGTTCACCGCACTCTCGACCCGCGGCGACTGGATGCTCGACGGCCGGCAGGGAGCGTTCATCGAGCGGTCGCGCTCGCTTTTGTTCGGGCTGTCGGGTCAGCTCGAGTGGCTCTACGAGCTGGCACACAAGAACCGCTTCGAGAAGCTGGTCGACGACGACCCGGGGATCGCGCCGGGACCGCTGCCCACCTCGACCGCGACGTCGGCCCCGTTGCCCACGCCGGCCCCGACGACGACCTCCGGCGGCGCTCCGACGCCAAGGCCCGACGACCCGGGAACGAAGACGGAGCCCAAGCTCAGCGCGGCAGACTGGCCGCTGGGGGCGGAGCTCCACCCCCTCGTCCGGGACTTCCCTCCGGCGGAGGAGACCAGCTTCGAGTCGGTGGCCCGACACATCAAGGCGCAGGAGCCGGAGCCTCGGGCGAGGATCAAGGCGCTGCACGACTACGTTGCGGATCGCATCGCCTACGACGCGGTGGCGCTCGCGGACGACACCATCCCCGCGCAGGACGCGAGATCGGTCTTCGACAGCCGAAAGGGTGTGTGCGCCGGCTACGCGAACCTGCTGAGCGCGATGGCGAAGGTCACGGGGGACGAGGTGGCGACGGTGGTCGGCGACGCGCGCACCGACGTCGACACCATCGGCGGGGGCGGCCACGCCTGGAACGCCGCCAAGATCGGCGGCAAGTGGTACTTGATCGATGCGACTTGGGACTCGGGCCACGTGAACGGACGCGCGTTCACCAAGCAGTACTCCACCAATTATCTGCTGACGCCGCCGGAAATCTTCGGCGTCGACCACTATCCGGAGCAGGAACGCTGGCAGCTCCGTGCGAGGCCGATCGATCGAGGCGAGTTCATGCGCCAGCCCATGCTGCGCGCCCGCTTCTTCATGCACGGCTTGAAGCTGAACAAGCCCGATCGCTCACAGGTCACGGTGGGCTCGAGCTTCGAGATCGAGGTCGACAACCCTCGCGGGGCTTTCATGTTGGCGCGGGTGAAGCCCAAGCACGCGCCCGAGGCGGATCAGGGAGAGCGTTGCAGCGTGCTGCCTGGACCTTCCATCCGCGTGACCTGCCCATTTCCGAGCGACGGCGTCTATCGCGCGCTCTTGTTCGCCGGAAGGGAGCAGTACGGGACCTACTCCCACGTGGGCACCTTCGAGGCGGTGAGTCGACGGTGAGCCCCGGGGCCGCGTCGCTCAGCTCCGATGTCGCCGGCTGATCTCCACGACGTGCTCGACAAAGCTCAGCAGCGCTTCGCTCGCTCGTGGGGCCAGCAGCTCCGCGATGCGCGACAGCAGTCGCTCTTTCCGCTCGAGCTCAGCCGGTGTTGGGGGCAGCCCTTCGGCATCCTCCGATAGATCTTCCAGGAGATCGACGCAGTTGAAGAGCAGCAGCGCCAGCTCCTGCGACGCCTCTGGAAACGAGCGGCGCAACGCGGCGAGTTCCGTTCGCCGTTCTTCGTCCTCCCGCGCCGCCCTCTGCGCCGCTGCCTTCCGCACTCGACCCTCGAAGGTCGCGGCGTCGTCGGCGTCGAAGTCCTCGAAGCTCGGTGCCAGATCCACGGCGGCAAAAGCGCGCGTTCGGGCCGGGGACCGGTCCTTGCCGCCCAGCCGACCCATCGCCGCCAGTCCTCGCAACGCTGCGTTGCCGACCGCGTCGGCGACCGAGTCCTTGACGCGCTCCTTGATGGCGCCCGGCTCCACCAGCTCCGTCGCCCTCATGCCTTCCCGAGCGAGGTCGGCCTTCACGTCTTCGTCCATGCGGCCCGAGTGTACCAGCTTCGTTCAAGCAAGCCTGTCGGCCGCAGCTGCCGGGCTCGGTGTTTTCCGCAAAAGTTGGCTCCGCCCACGTGGTCGCTGAGCAGCTTGCCCCCAAGACCCACCGTCCCCTGCCAGCCATACGCGGTGTCCGAACCCGCCGGACCGAAGCTGGTACAAGGCGGTGATGCGCGGGTCGGAGAGCGAGTTGCCACTCGGCTGGATCGCCGAGCGGGCGGGCGCCCAGCGCGCGATCTCGGGCGACGCGATTCAGAGCCTGTGGAGCGGGTATGGAGAGATTCGACGCGTGCACCTCGAAGGGGGGCCGATCGAGAGCGTCGTGGTCAAGCGCGTCACGCCTCCAGAAGCGCGGCGCCAGCGCGAGAACGACGCTTCTCACCAGCGAAAGCTGCGATCGTACGCCGTGGAGTGCGCCTTCTACGAGAGCACCGCGGAGCGGTGCACGGCCATCTCTCGCGTTCCGCGCTGCCTCGGGACCCGGCGGCTGAGCACGCCCGAGGGTTGGCTCTTCGTCTTGGAGGACTTGGACGCCAGTGGATTCCCGGAACGCCGCCGCAGCGTGTCCGAGTCGGAGATCGAGCTCTGCCTGACCTGGCTCGCCGACTTTCACGCGGTCTTCCTCGGGCAGCGGCCGACGGATCTGTGGAAGACGGGGACCTACTGGCACCTGGCGACTCGCCGGGACGAGCTGCCCGCAATTTCGGACGCCCGGCTGCGACGCGCCGCACCGACCTTGGACGCTCGGCTGAACGCCTGCAAGTTCAAGACGCTGGTGCACGGCGACGCCAAGCTCGCGAACTTTTGCTTCGGCCAGCGCGGCGTGGCGGCGGTGGATTTTCAGTACGTCGGTGGCGGCTCAGGCATCAAGGACGTGGCGTACTTCTTCAGCAGCTGCTGGGACGCCCAAGAGTGCGAGGCGCGGACGCCCCAGACCCTGGAGCTCTACTTTCGCATCTTGCGCGCGCGGATGGCCGAGCGGAGACCCGAACTGGACTCGGCCACGCGCGCCGGGGTCGAAGACGAATGGCGCCAGCTCTATCCCATCGCTTGGGCCGACCTGTGTCGTTTCCTCGCCGGTTGGGCGCCGGGGCACTGGCAGGCCTACGTCGACGCCGGCGGCCTGCTGCGCCAGACCCTCGACCAACTCTAGCGATTGCGTCTCAGGTGCCGCAGAAGGTCTCGAGCACGCGTTGCTCGGGACGGGGAGGCTCGGCCAGGTGTTCGAAGTCGGACTGATCATCGCAAGGTCGAGCGAGCACCTCGACCAGCGCTTCGAAGGGCCGCAGATCGCCAGCTATCGCCGCGTCTATCGCCTCTTGCACGCGGTGGTTGCGCGGGATGAACGCGGGGTTGGCGCGCCGCATCGCCGCGGCGCGCGCGGCCGGGTCGAGATCCTCGATGGCGAGTCGACCGCGCCAGGTGTCGGCCCACGCGCGGAAGGCGGCCGGTTCCTCGAAGCAGGACTCGAGGCCGGCCTGCCCCGCAGGATCGCCCGCTGCGGCGCAGAGCTTGCGGAAAAACCGCGTGTAGTCGATCTGGTTTGCCGCGAGCAGATCGAGGAGACCCTGCGCGAGCGACACGTCACCGGGCTCCTCCCGCGCGAGCCCGAGCTTTGCCCGGAGGACACGCGCGTAGGCCGCGTCAAAGCGCGAAGGAAAGCGCTCCAGCTGCTCGGTCGCCAGGCGGACGGCCTGCTGCTCGTCGTCGGCGAGGAGGCCGAGCAACGCCTCGGCGAGACGCGCCAAGTTCCATTGGGCCATGCGCGGCTGATTCGAGAATGCGTAGCGCCCAGCGTGGTCGATGGAGCTGAACTTCTTGTGCGGGTCGAACTCGTCGAGGAACGCGCAGGGTCCGTAGTCGATGGTCTCTCCCGAGATCGAGGTGTTGTCGGTGTTCATCACGCCGTGCACGAATCCAAATCCGAGCCAGCTCGCGATCAGCTCGGCTTGCGCAGCGATCACCTGCTCGATCAGGGCGAGCGCGTCGTTCCCGCTGCCGACGGCGGCGGGGTAGTGGCGGGCCAGCGCGTGGGCGGCGAGCAGGCCGAGGGCCTCTTGGTCGCGCCGCGCGGCGAAGAACTGGAACGTGCCCACCCGGATGTGACTGGTGGCGACCCGGGTGAGCACGGCGCCCGGCAGCAGCTCGTCGCGGACGACCGGCTCGCCGGTCGAGACTGCGGCCAGCGCCCGCGTGGTCGGGACGCCGAGCGCCGCCATCGCCTCGCTCACGACGTACTCACGCAGTACTGGGCCGAGCGCAGCGCGGCCATCGCCCCCGCGGGAGAAGGGCGTGCGCCCCGCGCCCTTGAGCTGGATGTCGCGCCGTTGTCCGTCTTTGCCGATCACCTCGCCCAAGAGCACCGCCCGACCGTCGCCGAGCTGCGGCACGAACATGCCGAACTGATGGCCAGCGTAGGCCAGCGCGATGGGCTCGGCGCCCTCGGGGATCTCGTTGCCGGAAAAGACGGAGGCCAGCGCGGGGGACCCGAGCAGATCCGCGTCGACGCCGAGCAGCTCGGCCAAGGGCCGGTTGACTCTCAAGAGCTGAGGGTCAGCGACCGTGGTGGGCGCGATGCGCGCGTAGAAGCGGTCCGGTAGGCGGGCGTAGCTGTTGTCGAAGGCGAGCATTCCCATCGTGATCCGGACGCGGCGCGCCTGAGTGACGCCGCACTCCACATAGAGCGCGACCGCGGACAGCGGGAGGCCGGCGCTGGAAAATAGCCGATATTCGGCACGAGCGCCGTCGATACCAGCTCCAATGGCGCAGCACTGGCGATTCGGCGAGAGGGTCCTACGACGAGCACGATACGGAGGTCGTGATGAATCAACTCTGCACCAAGAGCTGCGTCCCCTGCGAGGGAGGCATCCCCGCCCTCACGCTGCAAGAGGCGACGGAGCTGCACCGACAGGTCCCCGAGTGGATAATTTCCGAAGATGGAAAGCAGATCCGGCGCGAGTACGCGTTCAAGGACTATTACCGCACCATGGCCTTCGTGAACGCGGTCGCCTGGATGGCCCACCGCGAGGACCACCACCCCGACCTGCTGGTGGGCTGGGGCAAGTGCGAGGTGCGCTACTGGACCCACGCGATAGGCGGGCTCTCCGAGAACGACTTCATCTGCGCCGCGAAGGTCGATCAGCTGCTCGAGTGAGCGGACCGCGTGTCAGACATCACGACGCGTGAGGCGCGCGAATGTTTCGCTCAGCTCGCGCTGCAGGGCGCGGATCTTGGGTAGATCTCCTCTTTGTCGCAGCTCTCGTTCCAGCTCCATGCACACGAACCGCACGCAGAGCGTCGGGCGGTCCCCGGGCTCGAGTGAGCAACCGACCGGGCCGCGAAATGCGCAGCCCGCAAAGTCCGATCGCGGCGGCGTCAGCTTGGATGAGGTCGTTCCCGACAGCTTCAGCACCGCGAGCTCGTCGTCGGTGAACACGCGCGGCGTCTCGCCGCCGCAGCAGTGACCGCCGGACCAGTGGCCGTAGGGCTCCGGGTGCCCGACGGCGCACCCGGAGCAGGAGCGCACGTCTCGCAGGGCGTCGGTCAGCTGCTGGCGCAGCTCACCCAGTCGGCGGGCGAGAGACACGCGCTCGGGGGCGACCCCGCGCGTGCTCGGCAGCTTTTCGAGACGAGTGCGCAACTGCAACAGCGCGTCCGCCCGCCCTCGGGGGTGGCGGGTGCGGTCGATCAAGTGGCGGGCAGCGAGCAGCACCGCCAAAGCTTACACGCTCAGCGCCGCCGCGCAGCCCAGGCGAGCGCACCGAGGGCCGCCAGAGCCATCGCGAGCATCGAGCTCGACGCTTCGTCCGTGCCGACCGCGCACGCGCCGCAGCCGCGACGCTGCTCGGGCTGCCCGCCGCCGCCGCGACACCAGACCTCGTTCCACACCGACGCTCCCTGAGCGCGACACGCCTGCCGATAGCCCTGCGACGCCAGCTCTTGGCATTTGTTCGGTTGCTCGTAAGACGCCGAACAGTCCACGCATTGATCGTGCGACGACGCCATGCTCTGAGCGGTGCACTCCGCGGCCGGCGGAGGGCCTGGGCCCGGACCCGGAGGGACGTCGGCCAACGCCGGAGCGCTCAGCAGAGTCACGAAGAACAGCGCGGAAACGGAACGTCGGATCGACATGCTTCGAAGAGGGTACACGCGCCCCCCGAAACTCGGGCATAATTCTGGTGGGTGCAAGATGTCGGACCGTGAATCGAAACGAGTGATCCTCGCGCGCCGCGCGCGCTTCGTCGCGGCCGCGCTCGCCAGCGCCGGCATCGTTGCTGGCGCCGTCGCCTGCGGCGACACCGAGTCGGACGGAGGCGGCGGAACCGGCGGCGTGGCGACGGGCGGAAGCGGCGGTGCCGCAGGCTCCGGCGGCGCTGCGGGCTCCGGCGGCGCTGCGGGCTCCGGCGGATCGAATACCGGTGGCTCGGCGGGATCACAGCCCTGCCTGCAGCCGCCCTACGACGCAGGCGAAGACGCGGACGCCAATCCGCAACCTTGTCTCAGTCCAGTAGAAGACAGCGGTGCGGACGCGCCTCAGGCCTGCTTGAAGATCCCGCCGGACTCCGGCACGGACTGATCGCAGGCGGGACCCTCGTCCGGTGGCCTTCGAGATCTGCGTCGGCGCCGTCCTCGCCGGCAAGCTCCGCCTGCTGCGACCGCTCGGCCAGGGCGGCATGGGCGTGGTCTGGGCCGCGCGACACGAGGCCCTCGACACCGATGTCGCAGTGAAGCTGATCCGGCCCGAGCGCGTGGCCGCCGATCCAGCGCTGATCGCCCGCTTCGAGCTAGAAGCAAAGGCCACCGCGCGTATCGCGCACCCAAACGTGGTGCAGGTGATGGACTTCGGAACGGTGGAGGGCACCGTCCCGTACATCGTGATGGAGCTGCTGGATGGCTTCTCGCTCTCCGATGTCTTGGCGAGCGGTGGTCGGCTCAGCTTCGCGACGACGCTGTTGCTCGTGCAGCAGGTGGGCGGAGCGCTGGCCAGCGCCCACGAGCGAGGCGTCGTTCACCGCGACATCAAGCCGCACAACGTGTTCGTCGTACAGAAGAGCCCGGACGATCCGCTCTTGGTCAAGGTGCTCGACTTCGGCATCGCCAAGATGCTCGGCGACTCCCAGGTGTCGGGCAGCAGCTCACTCACCGAGACGGGAACCATCGTGGGCTCGCCGCCCTACATGAGCCCGGAGCAACTCGAGGGCAGCCGGCACGTCGATCTGCGCTCGGATCTCTGGTCCCTCGGCGTGATCGTGTACGAGGCCCTGACCGGCAAGCTTCCCTTTCGAGGAGGCTCGTTCGTCGCGGTGGGGGCGGCGGTGCTCGACGGAAAATACCAACCGGCCAGCGAGCTCAGACGCGGTCTGCCGCGAGCCATCGACGACTTCCTGGCAAAGGCCTTGAGCGTCGATCCCGGCGCACGCTTCCAGTCGGCGCGGGAGATGGTGACGGCGTTCGAAGCGCTGGAGCAGGGCTCCGATGACGAAGCGCTCAGCATCGAGCCTCGACCGTGGCCGGCGGCGGCGTTCGCGACCACCCTGGAGGCGGTCGCGCCGGCGCGACTCGAGCCCGCCACCGGACTGCGAACGCTGAGTCACGCACCCATCGCCAAGAGGGCGAGCCGGCTGACGCCCCGGCGAATCGTTGCGGCATCGATGCTGGCCAGCGTCGCCGTCGGCGGCGGGTACGCGCTGTCGACCCTTCGACCTCGTGGCCCGCTGGAATGCCCGCCGGGCATGAAGCTGATCGACGCCGCGACCTTTCGCATGGGTTCGTTGGTGGAGGGCGAGACGCCGAGCGACGAGACGCCGGCGCACGAGGTCTCACTGTCTGCGTTTTGTCTGGACGCCACCGAGGTGACCGTCGGCGCATACCGAGCCTGCAAGTCCTGCGAGCCAGCACCCGGCACGGTGCGAATCGAAGGAATGAACCCGAACGCCGTGCGCTTCTGGAGCGAGTACTGCAACCAGTCGGACGCCACCGAACACCCGCTGAACTGCGTCGAGTGGGCGCAAGCGAGCGCCTATTGCGAGGCCCTGGGCAAGCGCCTTCCCAGCGAAGGAGAGTGGGAACTCGCCGCGCGGGGCAGCGCCGCGCGCACCTATCCCTGGGGCGAGACGCCACCCACGCGAGAGCGGGTCAACGCCTGCGGTGCGGAGTGCAGCCGCATGCTCAGCGAGCGCCTGGAGAAATCCGGCCGGCCTCCGTGGCCGCGCATGTACAGCGACGACGACGCTGCGCCGACCACAGCCGCGGTGGGCAGTCGCAACGCCGGCGCCACTCCGCTGGGCGTGATGGATCTCGCGGGCAACGTCTGGGAGTGGACCAGCAGCCCCTACTGCGCCTACGACGCACCCGACTGCGGCGACTCGCGACGGGTGATCCGCGGCGGCGGCTGGGACACGGTCGAGAGTCAAGACGTGCGCGCGGCTCGGCGCCTGCCGAGCGCTCCCTCCGCGCGCAGCTGGAGCGTGGGCTTCCGCTGCGCGAAGACGCCGTGACGCCTCAGCCTCGCTTCAACAAACGCAGCAGCTTGCCCCGAGAAACGCCGAGCTTCGCCGCTGCTGCCGTCACATTGCCGCCTTGGGCCGCCACCGCGGCGTCGACCACGTCGCGGGTCAGGGCGGTCTTCGATCCCGAGCGCTCGCCCAGCACTTGCTCCAGGGCCCAGAGACGCAAGCCAGGCTCGCGATCGACACGACGCACGGCCGCGAGCACCGTGTCGAGCTCGCGCACGTTGCTCGGCCAGGGCTCGAGCAGCAGGCGCTCGACGGCCTCGACCTCGATCTGATCGGGCGGCGGCGCCGTCACCTCTGCGCGCCGCCACAGCGCTCGAACGATCTCGAAGATGTCTTCGCTGCGATCGCGGAGCGCCGGCAGCTCGATGCTGGCCATGGCGAGTCGGGCCAAGAGGTCGCGACGGAACTCACCGCCCTCGACCATGGCTTCGAGATCGCGGTGGGTCGCGGCGACGAAGAGCACGTCGACCTGCACGGCGCGCTGAGCGCCGACCGGGAGCACCTCCCGGTTCTCCAGCAGCCGCAGCAACTTTGCCTGTAGCCCGAGATCGAGCTCGCCGATCTCGTCGAGGAAGATGGTTCCGGTGTCGTGGGCCACGACGATCCCGGGCGCCGCGGCCTTGGCATCCGAAAACGCCCCCGCCACGTGTCCGAACATCTGCGACTCGAAGACCCCGCGGGCCACGCTCGCCACGTTCACGGCCGCCAGCCTTTGCTGACGCCCGAAGGCAGCTGCGACCGCCCGCGCCACCAGCTCTTTGCCCGTCCCGGTCTCACCCTGCACCAGCACGTTGCCTGGGCGCGTGCTCGCGAGACCCTCGATGACCGCGGCGACCCCGCGCAGACCGTAGGGCCCCACCAACTCGCCCACCGGGGCCGCAGGTTCGAACGAACCCATGAACTTGTCGCGATGCACGAAGAGCGTGCGACCGATGCGCAGCGTCGCCCCGTCGTCGAGGGGCGTTTTGTCGTGGGCTCGAAGCCGGTGCCCGTTGACCCAGGTGCCGTTGCGCGATCCCGCGTCGGCGACGCGCAGAACACCGCCGGCTCGGTCGACCTCGAGGTGGGCTCCCGACACCTCGGTGTCGGCCAGACCGTTCTTGGCGAGCCAGTCGCGACCCACGACGCTGCCCGAGTCCGGCAGCGCAACCGCCGACGCCCTCGGATGGACGCAGATGAGCGCGGGCCGACGCAGACCGGCCTTCGGCTGCGACGGTCCGCGATGCTCGATGGTGCTCGACGCGTCGCCTGCCATGCTCGACCGCAGGTTGCCACGACGGCAGACGGCGCGGTAGGCGTCGACGTTGGCCGGGGAACGCGGTACGCTGGCGCAGCGATGGGGTGCAGCGGGGCGCGAAGGAGTTCGATTCGACTCGACCTGCTCGCGGGGTGCGTGACTTTCACCAGCCTGGTCCTGGCCTGCGGCGGCTCCACGACCAACGACATCGGTGGCGGCGCGGGCGGCGCGGGCGGCGCGGGCGGCGCGGTGGGAACGGGAGGGGCCAGCTCGGGCGGCACGACCGCGACCGGCTGCAAGCTGGAGGTCGAATCCACGGGTTCGCTGCCAGGGGCGGTCTTCGATGGCGCGCGGCTATCGGGGCCTGCGATCGCCGCGACCGCTGACGGCTTCATGCTCGGCTACCGCGATCAAGATGGAGACTCGATGCGCGCGGTGCTCGCGTTCCTGAAGGACGACGGCGCTCTCTCGCCGGCGCAGAACTTCGACCTCAGCGGTTGCGCCAACCAGGTCCCAGAGGACGGCGTGGGCATGGCCTCCGCGGGCACCTCCGGGATGATGACCACCAGCCTGCCGGATTGCGGTCAAGGCGCTGGCGCGGTGTTCATTCCCTTCAACTCGAAGGGACAGGTCGAACAGGCGGTGGGCCCACGGAACAAGTCCTTCAAGCAGCTCTGGATGTCGCAGAGCGGCGCCATCGCGCCTGCCGCCGGCAACGACGACTGGGAGCTCGTTTACCGCGTGCAACACCAGGCGGACTCGCCGTCCGTCGAGCGCTTGGTGCTGGAGGGATCGGCATTCAAGACCAGCGTGCCCATCGCCAAGCCCTTCGGCGACGCGGACGTTGCCTACACCATGGTCGCAACCAGCCCGCAGGTTCGCGCGTTCTTGGCCCCCGTGCAGAGCGGCGGCGAAGGCACCACCGTAGTCAAGGTCGGCGATCGTTCGAGCGACACGCTGGACCTCAGCCACGAGCTTTCGTTGCCGCGAGCCGCGCCCTGGGCTGCGCTCGTCGCCTGGAATGACAAGCTCGCGGCCGCCATCCCCGCCACCGTGGGCATGACCGTGCAGCCCGCGGTGTGGAAGCTCGGCGCGATCAGCCCGACGGTCCCCATGCAAATCGGCAAGGGCACCGTCATGGGCGGCGCGCTCGTGGTGCTGCGCGACCACCTCTTCGTCGTGCAGGCCCGCAGCGGCGGCATCAGCGTCTACCGCCTCGACGGAGCCAACGGCTCGCTCGCTGCTGGGCCGGCGGTTTCGATGGACTTCGCCGGATCGCTCGGCACCATGAACCTGAGCGCTTTCGACGGAACGCGCATCGCGGCGGCGGCGGCCCGGGACCGAGTCGCGGTGACTTGGCTCACGAAGACAACCGCTGACTCGGCCCTTCCGATCGGCGGCTGGGCTCTGCTGCGTTGCGCCAAGTAGTTTTGCGGAGGTCGACGCCCAGGACAACGCCGTCGGCGTCGGCGCCGACGCCGGGCGCAAGCCGTGGTATGGCTGGCGTCGTGCTCTGCGAGGCCCTGCGGCCGCCACCGTGGAACGAGCAGCGAGACGCGATGACCGGCCAGCCCAGCCTGACCCCGATCTCCAAGAATCCACCGTCCCCGGACGCGTTCCCGGTGGTCTTGGTCGAGGACGATCCGGCGATCGCTCGCCTGATCCGTACCATCCTCGGCGCCGCAGGCTACGTCGTTTCGCACTTCGGCAGCGCCGAAGAACTCCTGGAGAAAGTCGCCGGGTACGAGTCACCAATTTTGCTCGTGGACGTGAACCTGCCCGGGCTAAGCGGGCTGGAGCTGCTCGAACAGTTGGTCGGAGTCCGAGAGGACTTCGAGGTGATTGTCATCACCGCGCACGCGGACGTCGAATCGCTGTCGCGGGCCATCGAGCTCGGTATCTTCTCCTGCGTCGCGAAGCCCTTCGCGACGCAGGAGTTGAAGGTCGCCGTGGCGGGCGCTGCGAACCGCCTGTTCTTGCGCCTCGACCGCCGGGCGCAGACCGAGGCGCTCAGGTTGCAGAATCGCGAGCTCGAGCGGGCTCTGGTTCAGCTCCAAGAGAGCGAGAGCCGCCGCGTGCTCAGCGAACGCTTGGCATCCATCGGTCGCTTCGCCGCTTCGCTGGCCCACGAAATCAACAACCCCCTCGCCTACGTGCAGACCAACGTCTCGGTCCTGCAGGAGAGCGCGACCGACCTTGCGGCCGCCCTTGGGCAGCTCATGAACGGTAGGACCTGGGCCGAGCTCGATCCGGAGGTCGCCCAAAACGCCGCACAACTCGGCTTCGAGCTCCACGGCATCCTGGACGAGTGCGTGACCGGCCTCTCGCTGATGCGGCGGATCTCCAACGACCTGAGCAGCGTAGCGCGCTACGGAACCGAGCGCGACGAGGTCTTCGACTTCAACGACGTCGTGCGCACGGCATGCCGGGTCGCGAGCATCGAACGACTGCGCGCAAAGCTCGATCTTCAGCTGACCGAAGACCGCGTCAACGTGCGCGGCAGCACGGGACGGCTCGCGCAGGTGGTGATGAACCTGGTGGGCAATGCCGCGGAGGCGGCGGACGTCGCCGCGGGCCGACCGAACGTCGTCACGGTTCGCACGCGCAAGGTAGACGATCGCGTCGAGCTCGAAGTCGCGGACACCGGCATCGGGCTGACCGGCGAGCAGCGCGGCAACATCTTCGAGCCCTTCGTGACCTACCGCGTCGGCGGACACGGCATCGGGCTGAGTCTGGTGCGAGAAATCGTCTCCGAATGCGGCGGCGAGATCGCCGTCGAGAGCAAGCCCGGGATCGGAACGGCGTTCAAGGTCCGCTTGCCGATGGAACGCGTCGCGTCCAAGCAGACAACGCCCGGCTCCGCGCTGCGCTTACCCGTGGGGGTCGAGCTCCTGATCGTCGACGACGATCCCTTGGTGCGCAGCGCCTACGCGAGGGCGTTCCGGGGTCACAAGCTGCGCTTCGCAGAGAACGGCAGCTTCGCGCTGCATGAGATCATGCAGAAGCGACCGGATCTGGTGATCTCCGATCTGCAGATGCCCGAGATGGACGGCATGGCGCTCTACGAGTCGATCGCCCAACGCTGGCCCGAGCTTCGCCACCGCATCGTCTTCGTGACGGGCACCGATTCATTCGCTGAAATGGCCCATCAACTCGCGCCGCAGTGTCCGCTGGTCCGCAAGCCCTTTCAGGTTCGCGACCTCGAGCACAAGCTCGCGACGCTCCTGCGCTGAGCGGCGCTTTCCGCCGTCTCCCGACCGGAAAGGGCGCGCGACGCAGGTCGAGTCGCACCTTCGACTACCCGCCCACCGGCGGCGGAACCGGCGACTCGCGAGCCCTGCTCGCGGCTGGACTTGGCTGTCTGCCGAGGTAGGCTCGGCCCATGCGACTCTCCAAGTGGCTCGTCGGATCGCTGGTCATCACAACACTCGCTCTGGCCTGCAGCTCGAGTAATAGCGGCGGCGGGTCAGGCACCTGCGCAAACGTCGACGGCAGCTGGAGCCTTTCTGGCGCGTGCCCGGACAACGCCTGCACCATTTCGCAGAACGGGTGTTCGATCACGGTCAACTGCTCCCCGAGCGGCGACGTCTACACCGGCAGCGTCACCGACACCGGTATCAGCTTCGGTGACACTTCGGGCAACTGCTCCGGAAGTGTGAACGGCAAGACTTCGAGCGGTTCGTGCACGGACTCCAACGGGACCTGCGACTGGACCGCGACCTGCAACTCGGGGAGTTGCGGCACGTCGAGCGGCACCGGTGGCGGCGGAGGCAGCGGCGGAGGCAGCGGCGGGGGCGGAGGCAGCGGCGGAGGCTCGACGCTCAGCTGCTCCGAGTCCTGCGCCAAGTTGACGGCGTGCTGCTCGGGGCTGGGCATGGCCGATTGCTTGGAAGGCTGCAACGCGAGCCCGGGCCAGACGCCGGCGTGCCAGGCGTGTTTCTCGAACCCCACCTGCGGCGTCTTGGACGCATGCGCCGTCCAGAACTGCGCGCTGCCCTCTGAGGTCTGCTACGGCAGCGGCTGACGCGACGCTTGCCGTTCAGAACAGCGGCCTGCCGTCGATCCCGCAGCCGGGGTCGCCCTCCTGACAGGACCCGGTCGCGACCACCGTGCCGGCGGCGGCGGAGCGCGGCGCCGCGCCGGCGCGTTCGGCGAGCTCGCTGCCCAACCCATCGAGCGCGCGCTCGTATCTCAGCAGCGCATCCATTCCCGCGCCTGCGGCCTTGGCCCGCGAAGCCGCGCCGTTCACGGCGTCCAGTCGCTTCGTGCGCTTGCTGGCCGAGGCCCAGGCCGACAGATCCGCGCGCCGCTGGTCGAGCAAAGCGATCTTGTCGAGGGCGTCGATCCGCTCTTCGAGCGCGTCCAGTGCCTCGGCAAAGGCCCGCACGCGATCGTGAGCTGGAGCCCGCGCGTCGATGGCGGCGTGGGCCGCCGCCGCCGTCGCGATCCCGGCCTTCGCGTCCGCGGCGCGGGGCCGAGCCAGTAGCGCAGCTTGGCGAAGTTCGATCGCCTTGAGCTCGAGTTGCTTGCGGTCATCGCGCTCGCGGAGCAGCGCGCGCTCGCGCTCGCGCAGTTCTTCTCCGGTCCGCTCGTGCTTCCCGACGCGGGTGTTTGCGTCGTAAATGCCCAGGCCTCCGAGCGTCACGACCAGGGCGAGGGCCGCACTGACCGCGATCTCGCGTCGACGCCGACCCGTCTCGCGTCGCACCCGCAGCTCGGTCAACTCGTGGGCGCGAACGGCGTTGTCCGCGTCGAGTCGGATCTTGGCTTCGACCTCGATGCGCGCGACCTCGACCCGGGCGCGCTCGCGTGCCTCGGCCCGTGCGCGCTCGATGGCCGCCTCGGACACGACCCGCTGTCGCGCCTCTTCGTCCGCGCTCAGGCGCGCCTGTTCCGCCGCCAGACGCCGGGCCTCGCTCTCACGCTCCTCCCGGACCCTCGCAGCACGGCCCCGGGCGCGCTCGCTTCGCTCGGTTTCGATGCGGTCTTCCTCGATCCTGGTGAGCTCGGCGAGGGACAGGGCAACGGACGTCTCGGTGGTCGACATGGGCTTCGGGTACTCCTTCGAAGCCTGGCCATTGCAGCCGGCGTGCCTCGCACAATCTCCCGTGAGATCAGGCAGTTGACTGCCTGGCTTGGCGATCGCGATCGGCCCCGATCGTCGCCCGACGTGATCGCGATCAGCGCTGGCAGTGCGGGCAGAAACACGACGACCGCTGGCCGATCACCAAGCGCCGGATGGCCATGCCACAGCGGGAGCAGGGCTGGCCCGCGCGCCCGTACACGCGGTGATTGTGCTGGTACCCGCCGTCTTCGCCGTCGGGGCGCACGAAGTCGTCGATGCTCGAGCCCCCCGCCGCGATGCCCGCCTCGAGCACGCCGTGGACGGAGGTTGCAAGCCGATCATAGTCGCCACGGGTCAGCGAGCGCGCCCGTCGCGTGGGCCGCAGCCCCGCCAGAAACAGCGCCTCGTCGGCGTAAATGTTCCCGACCCCGGCCAAGACGAGTTGATCGAGCAGCACGGTCTTGATCGGCGCCGATCGCCGGCGCGTCGCTTCGTACAGGTGAGCGCCGCTGACCGAAAGCGCGTCGGGGCCGAGCTTGTCGAGCCGCGGGTCGCTCTTGCCGGTCGCGAGCCAGCGCACCTTGCCGAACTTGCGCACGTCTCTGAACACCAGATCTGGACCACGGTCCGTGAACGCGATCACGAGGTGGGTGTGCGCGTCCGGAACGAACTCCCGCGGCACCCCCGAGCGCGCCTCGGCCGAGACCAGCCTGGGACTCCGGGCTCTCGATGAGAACAGCTGGCCGGTCATGCCCAGGTGGAGCAGCAGCCGAGCCCCGTCGTCGAGGTCGACGAGCAAGTACTTTCCCCGGCGCTCCAGGCCCAGGGCGCGACGCCCCACGAGCTTTCGACGCAGCGTGGCCGGGGGCGTGAGGAAGAAGGTGCTGCTGCGGGTAGTGGTGATGGTCTTCAACCTGCGCCCCACCAGCAGCGGCGAGATGCTCTGGCGGATGACCTCGACCTCGGGCAACTCGGGCACTAGTTCTGCGCCGTGACGTCGCGTGGCTTGCGCACCAGGTAGAAGAAGTCGCGCAGCGACCGCTTGCGGATGTACTCGTCTTCGTCGAACTCGAAGCCCGCGGCGAGGGCCACCGCTTTGCGTGGGCCACCGGGCTCCTTGGGTTCGTAGAGCACGAATTTGGGGTAGCTCCAGTTCACGTCGAGCTGACCGACGGTCGCCGCTCCCGCGTGGCGCATGCCGTCGGCGATAGCCTTGGCGGTGGTGTGATTGCTGATGCCCACGTACAGGACGTCGCGGGCCGCGCTCAGCCCGACGGCTGATCTCCGGATCACCGTCTCGCCGTCGAGCGTCGCGCCCCACAGTCGCGTCTCGGGATCGGCCAGACCCGGGTGGATCTTCCCGTCTTCATACATGCAGCCCGGCATCTGCCGGAACCACTTCATCTTGCTCTCGGACTCCGAGATCTTCTTCCACGTGGCCAGCGTGACGCTGCCGTCGTCGAGCTCGGCCAAGGTGCAGGCCGTCTCACGCGGTTTGACCAAGATGACACCGTCGAACTTCATGCCGAACCAACCGTGCTCGGTCATGAAGCCGCCGTTGAACGCTGCGAGCAACTCCTCGTGCTCTTCGTCGGGCACGTGGGCCTTGCGCACCACCGCCTTCGCCCCCTTCTCGATGCTGAACGGCTCACGATACCCGGGCATGGCCTGGACGCGAGCGCGCTTCAGGTCCACCGCGACTACGAAGACCTCGGCCCACGATCGATTCTTGTCAGGGTGGAGCAGCGTCTTGAACATGTGGACGGGCTCCGCGGGCCGGCGCGGGTCCTTGATCTTCACCCACGACCCGTCGCCCGGGGCGGACCATTTCTCATGGATGGGTCCCACGTCGGCCAGCCGCCACTCGGGCACTGGGGGCGGGGCGTCGGCGGTCGCCACCGGGATCGACTTCGGCTCTTCGGCTGGCACCTCCCAGTAGGCCTTGGGTTTGTCGTTCTTGCGGTACCAACGGTTGAAGCGGTCCTCGACGCCGTAGGCGAAGTCTTCGAGCTTTGCGACGTTGTCGGTGCCCACGACGGCGCGCAGCGTGTTGGCCACCAGGGGACCCAGCCAGGGGATCTTGTGCACCGCGATCCAGAGGCCAACGGCCAGCACCGGCACCGCCAAGGCCACGGTCGTCAGCACTCGTCGGCGCCGGGCCTTGGGCTTGGTCTTCGGGGGGGTGGAACCCATGACGACGGCGATCGTAGCCACGAATTTCCGTGCGGGCCCGTTTGTGGCGAAACGCCCTTCGGGGGTAAGAACGGTGCCGATGCTCCGAGGGCACCACCGTCGTGCGCCGGCCTTGGCCGTAGCCCTCGCAGCGCTCGCGCTCAGCCCGCGCACCGAGGCCGAGAAGCCGCCGCGACCGGGCGCAGGTGCAACCACCCTGGACGGGGACCGCGACCTTCAGGGTTCGGAGGTCGGGCGCATCCCAGAGCTCAAGCCCGCGCCGTCGTTGGGCGCGCTGCTCGGTCGCAGCATCAGTCGAGTGGAGGTGGTCGCGGTCGGGGGGCGCTGGGAAGAACGCCCGACCCTGCGCTTCGTGCACGCCGGCGACACCCTCAGCAGCGAGCTGGCACGTCGCGCGATGCTGGAGCTGACCGACACCGGCCGCTTCGCCAACGTGAGCGCAGACGCAGAGGCGGAAGGCGAAGGCGTCGTGCTTCGCCTCAAAGTAGTCCCGCGCCGGATCATCGCCAGCATTCGCGTCGCCGGAGGCGTGCTGGACACGGACGAGACCCTGCGCGTGGCCCGCATCAGGGCGGGTTCGGAGGTGACCGCGGCGGAGCTCGCGAGAATCGCCCGGCGGGTCCAGGAGCAATACGTCCGGCGGGGCCATCCGGCTGCCGCGGTGCGCATCGACGCCGTCGACACCGATGATCCGCTGCGGGTCGTGGTGCTGATCGACATCGTGGCCGGCGAGCCACGCCGGGTGGCGAGGCGCCGCTTCTTGGTGTGGCCCAGCCCGAAGGTAGAAGGGCTCTCGTCGGCGCTCGCCGGCTACGGCGTCGGCGAGCGCGATCGAGCCGACGAGGACGACCTGACGACGGCGGATCGCGACCTGGAAAAGGCGCTCCGGAGCCGCGGCTGGCACCGGGCCGCCGTGACGCACTCCCTGCGCGCGACGGCCATGGGGACCGAGCTCGCCGTGGACGTGAAAGCAGGCCCGCGCTTACGCCTCAAGCTCGAAGGCATCCAGCGCTTCGATCTGAGCCGAAATCGAGCGGACTCTCGAGCTGGACGATTCCGACGATCGATCGCTGGGGGCGATCTCCGAGCGCATCGAGAAGTTCTACGTCGAACGCGGATTTTTGGACGTGGAGGTCAGCTCGGAAGAACGAGGCGCAGCCGACGCCCCGATTCACGATCTGGTGTTCAAGGTGCGCGAGCATTCTCAAGTCCGCATCGTGGGCCGCGAGTACCCGTGCCTCAGCGGCTCACGCGGTGCAAAGGAGGTCGGCAGCGAGGTGGACAGCTTCCTCTCCGAGGAGCTGCCGGGCAGCGGCATCTTCTCGAGCGTGAATCCCCGCGTCATCGATCAGACCCTTGGTCCTCAGGGCGTCACCGGAGCGCGCCCCGTCCCCTTCGAACCGAACCCGTGGATGACCTACGTGCCCGAGGTCTACGAGCGGGCGATGAAGCACTTGCAAGACCTGTATCGGTCCGAGGGCTACCTCTCGGCGACGGTGGGTCCGCCGCAGTTGCTTCGACGTCGCTGCGATCCTCACTCGCCCGCCGGGCGGTGCAACCCCCTCGGCGCCCGCCGGAGCCCGAAGACCGCGTGCACCTACGACGAAATCGGTCTTCCGCTCGAAGAGCCGCCCCCGGAGGCCAACCTGGTCTGCACGCCCGATCCCAAGCTGGGAGTCCGCTGCGAGGCCGAAGCCGTGCTGCATCTGCCCGTGAAGCTCGGGCCTCGCACCTATCTGTACGACCTGGGTTTCGAGGGCAACAAGCTGCTGGTCGAGAAGCGCCTGGCAGACGTCGCCGAGTTGGCCTTGGGCAAACCCGCCTCGCAGGTCGAGCTCGACAAGGCGCGGCGGCGCGTGCTCGATGAATACGCGGAAGAGGGCTTCGCCTTCGCCGAGGTCGACGCGGCCCTCGAGCTCTCGCCCGATCGGACGCGCGCGCGGGCGGTGTTCACCATCAGCGAGCGCGAGCAGGTCAAGGTGTCGCGCATCGTCGTCGTTGGCGCGCGGGTCACGAACGAGAGCCTGATCCGTAGCCGCGTGGCCCTCACCGTCGGCCAGCCCTACCGCCGCAGCGAGATCCGAAAGACCGAGGAGCGGCTGGCCTCCTTGGGCGTGTTCTCCACCGTCACCGTGGGGCTGGAGGACCCCTACGTGCCTGCGAAGGAGAAGGCCGTCGTGATCACGGTGCAGGAGCGGCTTCCACAGTATCTCGACATTCGTCCCGGCTTCTCCACGGGCGAAGGCTTCCGCATCACCTTCGAGTACGGCCATCGGAATCTGGGTGGCGAGGCCATCCCGCTCACCCTGCGCGTCCAACTCGGCTACCTGCCCAACGAACTCATCCTCGAAGAAGACGTGCGCAAGAAGTACGACGAGCTCGACGTTGGGCAACGTCTCGAGCGGCGCAACAGCGCGCTGATCGAGTTCCCTGACGTGGGCCTCGGGCCGCTCTTCCGGCTGTCGGTCGAGGGCCTCGACGTCCGGGACAACGCCCGGGACTTTGGCTTGACCAAGGACGCGGGCATCGTCACCTTGACTTATCGTCCGGTGAGGCAGTTCTCGGCCTTCGTCGGCGGTTCGCTCGAGCTCAACGACGCCACCATCTTCGGCAGCGAGCAGAAGGGTGCGCTCGAGCAATACGTGCAGGCGAACCCCCGCCGCGCGGGGCTGTTCCGGGTTCCCGAGGGCACGACTCTGGCCGTCGCCCAGCGCATCGGCTTCGCCTGGGACCGCCGAGACAACCCACTCGGCGCCTCCCGCGGCACCTTGGTCAGCACCAGCCTGGAACACGTGCGCGCCACGCCCTTTGGTGGCGAAGAGGCCGGAGACGGCATCTTCGACGCGACCACCAGCCAGTTCTTGCGGCTGACCCAGCGCGTCGCGGGCTACCTGCGCCTCAGCGACAAAGGGCTCGCGCTCGCCGGAAGCGTGCGCTGGGGCATGAACCAGCAGCTGCGCTCCGAGTCACGGACCTACCCCGACCGGCTCTTCTTCTTGGGTGGAGTCGACTCGGTGCGGGGCTTCCTGCAAGACTCGATGATCCCGGAGGACATCGCGCAACAGCTGCTCGAACCGACCTCTGGTCTCTCCCTCAATCAGGTCGTGATTCGCGGCGGTGACGCCTTCATCAACCCGCGCCTCGAGCTGCGCATTCCGCTCTCGGGCAACGTGCAAACCGGCCTCTTCCTGGACTCCGGAAACCTGTGGCGTGACCCCGAGCAGGTGAACCCGCTCGATTTGCGCTACTCCGTCGGCAGCGGGCTGCGCATCGGGACCCCGATTGGCCCCTTGGTCTTCGACTACGGATTCAACGTTGACCGAGTCCTCGACGAGCTGTTCCCAGATCGCACTCGACGACGCTACTGGGAACCCCTCGGAGCCTTCCACTTCAGCATCGGCCTGTTCTAACGCACGCTACTCGAACACCGTTCCAGAATAGCGCGAGGCGAGATCGTCGACCGTGTCGTCGAGGAATTTCACGTAGTCGGCCTGGGCTTTCGCCAAAGGCAGGCCGCCGAGTTCGGCTTCGAAGGCCAGGGCGAGATCGTCTCCGTCGCTCACTTTGCGCATCGCGGTGAGCAGGCGTGCTTGCACGTCCGGCAGACCGAAACCGCCGCCGGGCAGCGCGACCTTGATCCGCAAGAACTCGATGAAGAAGCCACTCAGGGCCTGATCGTGGCCGGTCTGGTTCAGCGTCGTCGTCAAGTCCTGGAGATCGTAACGATCGAAGGTCAGCTCCGCGTCCGAACCGTCGGCGACGTCGATCCAGTCCAGGACGAAGCCGGTGGCTTGTCCGTGGAGCTCTTTACCGAACTGGGAGCCGCTGAGGATCGCTACCCCCTCGATCAGCCACCACGGGATCCAACCGTCGTAGGGCGCGGCTCGACCCCCGATGATGTGCGTGAGTTCGTGAGCCAAAGTGTCGTCGAGCTCGACCAGGTCGGCGAGGCCGTCGCTGGGCAAGATGACCGCATCGGTCGTGGACTTGGACTGCGGGAAGGCGACGCCGTAGGCACCGGGCGCACCGGTCGCCGAGTCGAAGGTCGCGCCATCGACGACGACGACGCGCACTCGCGTGGACAGCTCGGGCGCTGACTCGGGCAGCGAGTGAGCTTTTAGATCGAAGAGCAAAGCGGCGCACGAGCCCTCGCCAACGTCGAGCAGCGCGGTCTCACCGAGTGGCGAGTCCGTCGTTGCCCACACCTCGACACGCCGCGAGGTGGCGACGAGCTCGAGGGTCGGGGCCGCCACGCTGATCTCCTTGGGCAGTGGTCGTTCGTCGGGTGTCGGATCGACGCTGCCACACTGGAAGCCGAGCCCGGCAAAGCCCCCGACGGCGCTGCCTGCCGCGCCACCTGCGCCACCTGCGCCGGCCGCGCCGCCCGCACCGGCCGCGCCGGCCGCGCCACCCACCCCGCCCGCGCCTTCGGCCGACGAGCAGCCGAGGGCGCTCAGGATCAGTACGAACGATAGGCCTCGCACCACGAGTTCACGTTAGCACCGCTTGCCTCCGCCGCTGTTTGGGAGAAGATCGCCGCCCGGCATGAAGATCGACTTCGCGCGCTTCGCTCGGATCACCTTCGCCCTCGCGGCTGCGTCCTGCGATCGAGCGCCCCCCGCGGTCCCGTCGCACGTCGCTCGAGCGCCGGAGGATCCGCTGGTCATCCAGGATCCGTCCGGACCCCCCGGCCCAGACGATCCCAGTCCGTCGCCGGCTTCGGCTGACGACGGGGCCCTCCCTGATCTATCCAAGTGCGCGAGCCTGAGCCCGAGCTGCGAAGGTCTGATCCAGGAGTGTCAAAGCTTGGCCGGCCAGGGCGATCCAGGAAGCGAAGGTCACTACCCCGGCTACCGCCCGCGCATCGCCGAAGAGATCGCGACGTGTTGGGCCGCGAACCTCTCGGCTCCTTCGTGCCGCTCCCCGGCGATGGGCAAGTGCATTCGAGACGCAGTGATGCGCGCGCCGATGGATCCGTCCACCGTATCGCAGTGCGACGAGGTGATGGCGGCTTGCTCGAAATCTGGCTTCAGTCCAGGGTACTCTCGCAGCCAATGCCAGCAGGCGCTGTCGGCGGTGAGCGGCAGGGCGCGCGAAGACGCCATCCGGGCCATGGGTCCCTCCGGCGAGGGCTGCTCTCTGGAGTACACGCTGCCCTACTACCCCTTCGGGGGAGTGTGGTGACGCTCACTTCATGGCGCCGCGCACGCCCAGGAAGAGCCAGTTGTGCAGCGCCTGATTCTCGACGTCGCGTGATTCACCGCTGTTGCCCATCTTCTGATGGGCGACGGCAAACTGCCCGAAGGTGAAGGCCGCGAAGAGCCCGTAGGTCGTCGAATCGCTGTCGCCCCCGAAATCGAGCCCACCTTGCAGCATGAACAGCTCGGTGCCTCGGTACCGCACCGTTGTCTCGTCAACCTTCAGCGAGAGCCACTCGTAGCCGGCCCCGGCGCCGATCCAGGGGTCAACGGACCTGCCCGGCGACAGCGACAGCTGCGCCTGAACGCCCAAGCGAATGTCGTTCAGCGTGCAGCTCACGTCACCGTCGTCGCAGAGGTCGGCGAGATCGCCCGCGGGCAGCACCACCCCGTAGGAGAAATAGGCCCCCGCCATGAAGGCCGGCGTGACCTGCCAGCCGAGATCCAGCCAGATCGGGATCTGCCCGGCAACGCCTTCGGAGAGCTTGGCGGCTTCGACCGTCCGGGTCTGGGTGACGCCGCCGATGGTGGTGGTCGAGTTCGACGAACCGTAGACCGACCCCATTGGAAACGCGTAGGCGAGGCGCAGTCCGAAGTGAATGCCTGTGCCGTCGTCGGCGCCAGCTCCGCCGCTGTCGACATCGTCGACGGCCGAGTCGTCACTGGGTTGTGCTTCCGCGTCGTCCTCGGGCAGCTCGTCGAAGTCTTGGGCGTGAAGCGCAGGCGCGATGCTCGCGACGAAAAACAGAACGCCCACGCCTGCGAGCCGGTATTCGACCCTCGAGACCATGCGTCGATGCTCCCATGGTGCTCCCGACCCTGTCCACAAAGCCGAGCAACGCAGCCGACGCCCCGCGAGCGGGTTGGCTCCCCGATCACTCCGCGGGCTTGGGCAGCGGCTCCGACGTCGCCGGCTTCAGCCGGAACCACTTGCGGAGCTTCACCGAGAGATCGTCGAAGAGCGAGTAGGCCACCGGCGTCGCCAAGAGCGTGAGCAAGAGCGCCAAGGTCTGACCACCGATGATCACGAAGCCCGTCGCGCGGTTGGTGCCCGCGCCGGCGCCCGTGGACACCACCAAGGGCAGCATGCCGGCCACGAAGGCCGCGGTGGTCATCAAGATCGGGCGCAGCCGGTCGCGATTGGCGGTCAGGATGGCTTCGTCCTTGGGCATGCCGGCGGCACGCAGCTTGATGGTGTGGTCGATCTGCAAGATCGAGTTCTTCTTGACGATGCCGAACAGCACCAGGATGCCCAGCATGCTGAAGATGTTCAGCGACTGTCCGAAGATGATCACGCTGATCAGCGCAAAGGGCACGGTCAGCGGCAGTGAGAGCAAGATCGTGATCGGGTGCAGCCACGACTCGAACTGGGCCGCCAAGACCAGGTACATGAAGATGAACGAGAGCAGGAAGGCCAGCGCGAAGTTCTCGAAGGCGCGGCCCAGCTCCTTGGAGCGCCCGGACGGGCCGCCGCTGTAACTGGGGTCCATCTTCAGCTCCTCCACGCCGGTCGCGAGGTCGTCCAAGACACCGCCCTCCGAGAACCCCGGCGCCAGATTGGCCATGACGGTCACGGTCTTCTTGCGGTTGAAGCGGTCGATGCGGCCAGGACCCTTGCCTTCGTCGAAACTCACGACGTTGTCGAGGGTGACCGTTCCGAGCTTGGCGCTCGGCACGCTGATGCGCTTGAGGCGTGAGACGTCGTTGCGGGCCTCGGCCACGGCCCGCACGTTGACCTCGTACTGCTCGCCCTTGTCGTTGAAGGTGCTGACCTGATAGCCGCCGACCAAGAGCCGCAGTGCGCCGGCGACGTCGGCGACGCTCACGCCGAGATCGGCGGCCTTCTTGCGATCGATGTGGGCGCGAAGCTCCGGCTTGCCGGTGATCAGCGAGGTGTCCGGATCCTTCACGCCGGGCTGACGCGCGAGGCGCTCCATCAGCGCGCGCGCGTAGCCTTCGAGCTTGGGCAACTCCGGCCCTTGCAGCTGGAACACGACGGGGAAGTTCGGCATGCCGCCGGAGAACATCGGCACCTGACCGATGGCGACGCGATAGCCCGCTGTCTCGGGATGGCGACCCACGACCTCGCGCGCCGCCGCGATCAGCTCGGCCTGAGAGCGCATGCGCTCGGAGCTGGGCACCAGCTTGACGTAGATGTTGGCGAGGTTCGGGGTCTTCTGCGGGTCGTCACCGATGGTGGTGATGGCGTACTTCACACCCTCGAGCTTGCCGATGTCGCCGGCGAGGCGGGTCGCGGCGATGCGGGTGGCGTCCAGGCTCGTGCCCTCGGGCAGGCGGATGTTCGCCATGAACTGCGACTCGTCTTCGTCCGGCAAGAAGTTCTTGTTGGCCAGGCCCGCGAGCACCGGCGTCGAGGCCAGCGTCGCCAGCGTGGCGATCACGATCACCCAACGGTGCCGCATCGAGAAGCCGAGCAGGCGCATGTAGCCGGCCTCGATGGGCGCGTAGAAGCGCGACGACTTCGATCCGTGCGCGTGGGCGACCTCGCCCTCTGCCGCCGCGGCCGGGCGCAGCCAGCGCGCGCTCATCATCGGCGTGAGAACGAAGCTCACCAAGAGCGAGATCATGATGGCAAAGGCCATGGTGAGGCCGAAGGAGTTCATGAAGCGGCCCACGATGCCGCCCATGAACGCCACCGGCAGGAAGACCGCCACCAGGGAGATCGTCGTCGCGAGGACCGCGAGCCCGATCTCCTTGGTGCCGTCGATGGCGGCTTGATAGGGGCTCGTGCCCTTCTCTTCGATGTGGCGGTAGATGTTCTCGAGCACCACGATGGCGTCGTCGATCACGATGCCGACCGCCAGCGTGAGCCCGAGCATCGTGATCACGTTCAGGGTGAAGCCCGCGCTCTTCATCAGAGCGAAGGTGCTGATGACGCTGACCGGAATGGCGATGGCCGCGATCAGGGTGGAGCGCCAGTTGCGCAGGAAGAGCAGCACGACGATCGACGCCAGGAGCGCGCCGACGATCAGGTGCTCTTTCACGGTGGCGATGGCGTTGCCGATGAACTCGCTCTGATCGCGGGCCACCTCGATGCTCGCCCCCGCAGGCAGTCGCGGAGCGAGATCGCGGATGCGTTCCTTGACCCGCTCCACGACCTCGACGGTGTTGGTGCCGCTCTGCTTGCGCAGGTTGAGCAGCACGGTCGGGCTGGTGCCGCGAAACCCGGCGCTCTCGGCTTCGGCCATGCCATCTTCCACCCGGGCGACATCCCGCAGTCGGATGGGCTGCCCGGCGCGCATCGCTACGGTGACGTCGGCCAGCTGCTGGATGCTCTGTACGCGGCCCAGCGTGCGCAGCGTGAGCTGCGTCTCGCCCTTCTCGACGCGGCCGCTGGGCAACTCGACGTTCTGCGTGCGCAAGGCGTGCTCGAGTTGGCCGCCGGACATCTCGTACTTCTCGAGCTTCACCGGATCGACCCAGACGTTGATCTGACGTGCCCGGCCGCCCACCACCGTGACCTGACCCACCCCGTTCAGAGACTCGATCTCGCGACGGATGGTCTTGTCGGCGAGCTCGGTGATGTCGCGCGCGTCGCCCGGGCCGGTGACGGCCAAGGTGAGGATGGGAGTGGAGTCGGGGTCCAGCTTGGCGACCACCGGGGGATCGATGCCGGCCGGCAAGGTGGCGAGGATCTCGTTGATCTTCTCCCGAACCTCCTGCGAGGCGACGTTGATGTCCTTCTCGAGCACGAAGGTCACAATCACCTGGCTCACGCCCTCCACCGAGACGCTGCGGAGCTCGTCGATGCCGCTGATGGTGTTGACCGCAGACTCGATCTTGTCGGTGACCTCGGTCTCGACCTGCTCCGGCGACGCGCCGGGCACGACGGTCACGGCCATGACCACCGGGAACTCGACCTTGGGGAAGCGATCGACTCCCAGACCGGCGTAGCTGAACGCCCCGATGACCGTGAGCACCAGCGCGATCACTGATGCAAACACCGGGCGCCGCACGCAGATTGCAGCGAGCCACTGCATGGTACCCCGCGCCTCAGCGAGGCGCGACCTCCCTCGAGTCCGAGAGTTCGCCGAGGTTGTCCGCGGCGACTTCATCGCCCGGCTTCAGCGCGCCACGAACCTCGACCAAACCGCCGACGCTCCGGCCGACCGCGACCAGCCTCTCGATCACACGGCCGCCGTCCCGCACGTAGACCCGGGCGTTGGATCCAGTCGAGCCGATCGCGCTCTCCGGTACCAGCATGACGTCAGCGGCTTCGCCCTTCAGCGAGACCTGAGCGCGCACGAAGAAGCCAGGCTTGAGGAGCCCGTCGTCATTGAGCACCTCCGCCTCGACCGGCAGCGTGCGCGAAGAGGCGTTGATCGCAGCGCCGATGCGCTTCACCTTGCCCAGGAAGTCGCGGCCCGGAAACGCGGCAACTCGAAGCGTGACGATGGACTCGACCGCCACTCCGGCGATCTCCGACTCCGGCACGTCGATCTTGAGGCGCAGCGGGTTGTCTTTCACGACCACCGCCACCACGCGCCCGACGCCGGCGAACTCACCGGCAGTGACGCGTCGCTCTTGCACCGCGCCGTCGAAGGGCGCGAGGACCTTGGTGTCTTTCAGGTTCTTGCCCGAGAGTCGCGACTGAGCTTCAGCGGTCTTGAGGGCGGCAAAGCCCTGCTTCGCCCCGTTCTTCGCGGCCAGGTACCCAGACTCGGCGCGCTCGGCGTTGGTGCGCGCTTGATCGGCCGTCGACACGGAGACCGCGCCCTGCTTGGCCAGCTTCTCGGTGCGATCGGCCTCGAGCACCGCGAGATCGCGAGCGTCTTTCGCCGCCTTCACATCGGGCACCGCGTCGGAGTCGAAGCCGCCACCGTTGTCGAGCCCGAGCCGGGCGCGCTGTTGGTCGGCGGTCGATTTCGCGGCGGAGAGCCGTAGCGCAGCTTCGCTCGAGTCGAGCACGACCAGAACGTCACCCTTCTTGACGCGCGTTCCGACGTCGACGTTGACGGCCTTCACGGCGCCGCCAAACTGCGCTGCGACCTCGCTGCGTTCGTCTGGATCGAGGGTGCCGCTGATCTCGAGCACCGGCGGCAGCCTCCGGCTCTCGACCTTGACGAAGCGCACTGACACCGCTGGCGCCGCGGCCGCAGCCGCCAGCGGCTCCGGCCCCGGAGGCGGGCTCTTCTTGCAGGCGGCCACCGAGAGCGCCGCCACACCAATCCAAAATGCCATCGAGATCCGCATCGGAATCCTCCGGGTCATGTGCTCCTCCCCGGATCCACACCTCTAAACAACAGGTCCACCACGCCACGCAGGAACGTCTCTTCGGGCATCGGCATGGTGTCCTGGGACTGAAAGAGCAAGTCGAAGACGACGAAGTGGTGCACGGAGCCGACGAAGGCCCGGGCGACGATCTCGGGATCGCGCCGCGCGAGGCGCCCAGCGCGCATCTCGGCGGCAAAGTAGCCAGCGAGGGTCTTGAGCAGCGCCAAGGGAGCTGAGTCCGGCTGGGCGTAGATGGCCGGTGCGCCGTCGGGGCCGGGGTTCGACCACGCCATCAGGTGCAAGGGGACGACGCGGCGCAGGTGCTCGGCCAGCTCTTGTCCCAATTCGAGGAGCTGCTCCTGCAGCGCACCTCTGCCGACCCTGCCAGCCAGGAGTTCGACAAAGGGCGGCTGCTCATCGAGGGAGCCCATCGCGGCCTGGAACAGCTCGACCTTGCTGCGGAATCGTTTGAAGATCGATCCTTCGGAGATGCCCGCGCGGGCGGCGACCTCCGCGGTGGTGGCCCGAAAGCCGCGGCTCAGGAACACCTCGCGGGCCGCATCGAGGATTTCCGAGTCTTGGATGACTGCGGGGCGCGCCATTTGTGAGTGCTCACTCATTTAGCCGGGGTGCGCCAGCCGTCAACTCCGACCAGGCGTTCAGCCACGATCGGGCGCGAATCGGGCGTAATCCCGCCGGCTGCGGCCCGCCGCCCTCAGAGCGAGAACAGCGTCCAGACCGCAATCGCGCCGCCGATCACGAGCAAAAGCACGATCGGCACCAGGATGGACACCGCGGTGATCCAGCCCGCGCGCTTCATGGCGCCTTGAAACTGCTGCTCCTGAAACTGCTGGAATCCCGGGTTCATCGGCGCACCGAAGCCGTAGCCGATCTGCGGCACCTGTCCCGGGGGCATGCCCGGGTACTGGCCGCGAATTCGATCGTCGAGCACCTTGTTCACGAGTGCGGCGTGCTCCGCTGCCCGCGCGTGGTGCTTGAGCACGTTCTTGCAGTAGGGGCAGTTCGGCCGCGTCATGTCGTCGAGCGACAGCGTGGCGCCGCAGGTCTCGCAGTTCACGGCGTCACGCCTTGCTCACGGCGTTCGCGGGGATCCACTGCTGCGAGCCGTTGTCGAACTGCACCAGGTACTGGTCCGGAGCGGCCTGCATCACCGACGCCGGGTACTGGTTGCCATCCGACCACGCGACCTTGACCTTCGAACCGGCGACGATGCCGCCGGTCAAGACGGCAGCCGCTTGTCCGAAGCCGAAGCCGAGAGGGTTCTGCATGATCGACGCCGCCGCCGCCTGCGACTGCTGGTACGCCGGGTTCATCATGGCCGCCTGGACGGGATCCATCATGGCCTGTTGCTGAAGCGCCTGCGCGTTTGGTTGCGCGGTGGCCGCGGCGCTGGTGTCGCGCGTCACGCTCACCGGGCGCGGCCCGGCACCGCCGCGGATCTTCGCCTCTTCTTGCGAGACGAAATTGTGATGCCCGGCGTACTGCATCATGTTGGCGGACATCTGGCCGGTCCAGTACCCGCCCGCTTCGGTCCAGTCGCTCATCGAGACGCCGGCAGCCTGGATGGCGGCCTCGAAGCCGTAGATCTTGATCAGCGCGCTGACGTGCACGTAGTCCTCGTAGCTCACGCGTGCGGCGCCGCCTTTGCGACGAGCGAGGGCGGCTTGGTACATGGGCATGAACGCCGTCGCGACGCGTCCCATCAGCGACATGTCCTGCATGCGAGCGGTCCAGCCGGCAACGGCGGCGTCGTAGTCGGCGACCGCGACCCCCTCGGCGCCGAGGATCTCGGCCTTCTTCGCCGCGTCCTTGTCGTGCCCGTCGAGGGCGGCGCCCAGGTCGGCGTAGCGTTCCAGCGAAATGCCGTTGATCGGGGCGAACGGATCCATGGTCCCTCTCTTTCGGCGCCGGAGGGGGCCAGATCCGCGCGCGGGCGTAAATGGCAAAGCTCTCGAAGCGCTACAGGCACTCCGGCTTCGGGACGCGCTTTCCTTGCGGATCCACCTCGAAGGGCGGCTCGCAGGGCCCGACTTTCAAGCACTCGGGCTTGATGCTGCGCAGCCCCTTGGGATCGACGCTGTACGGCGGATCGCAGGGGTCCTCGGCCGCTCGCGCGGGCACTGGCGCTGCGATGCTGATCGAACCGTCCGCCGAAACGCGCACGCGCGCGCCGTTCACGACGAGCTGAAACGCTCCCCCGAGCTCGGGCACCAGGCCGACTCGCTGGAACGCCTTGGTCCGTTGCTCGAGGGTGTGCACCTTTTGCTCGAGCAGCGCCACGCGCGCCGAGAGCGCCACGGGTTGCTCCACGGGAAACCTCACGGGCTGCGAGCTCGCAGTGCTCGCGACCAAGGCGAGCGCCGCACCGATCAACACCTTGGCGGCGGTAGGCATGATCCGAGCATGACGCCGGCGGTGCTGCGCAGGCAAGCGTAGCGCGGACGGGCGAAGCACTGCTTGTTCCGAAACCGCACAAGTCGTTTCGCATTCACCCGGAGCGCGCAACCATGAGCAGTGGTATGGATTGGTTCATGCGAGCAGTTAGGGCGGCGGCATTCGGGGCGATCTTGGCAGCGACAACCCTGGGCTGCGGCGGGAGCAGCACGGGCGGTGGTGGGGGCGGCTCCGGCGCTGGCGGCGCCGGGGGCAGCAGTGGCGACGGCGGCGGGGGCGGCGACGGCGGCACCGGCGGCACCAGCGGCGACGGCGGCACCAGCGGCGACGGCGGCACCAGCGGCGACGGCGGCACCGGCGGCGTGCCGCTCGTGCCCGCGAGCAAGATCGATCTCTTGCTGATGATCGACAACTCGCTCTCCATGGCCGACAAACAGCTCGTGCTTTCCGACGCGGTGCCGCAGTTGATCAACCGCCTGGTCACGCCCACACTCGATCCCGCGACGGGCAAGCCTCAGTTCAAGGCGGTGCAGGACATGCACGTTGGCGTCATCTCTTCCAGCTTGGGCGGCCATGGCGGCAACCAGTGCTCGGAAGGAAACCCGAATTCCAATCCGACGCAGAACGATCGCGCGCACTTGATGGGGACCGTGCGTACCGGGCTCTCATCGCACCAGGGTCTCGGCTTCTTGTGGTGGGATCCCGCCGGCTCCAGCGGCGGAGAGACCAATCAGACGGCTCTCGTCGACAACTTCCGCGCTCACGTGCAGGCCACGGGCGAGGCCGGTTGTGGCTTCGAGTCCCAGCTCGAGAGCTGGTACCGCTTCCTGGTCGACCCCGCGCCCCACGAGAAGGTCGTCGTCTCGAACGGAGTCGCGACGCCGCAAGGCAGCGATACGGTCCTGCTCCAGCAGCGTAAGGACTTCCTGCGCCCGGACTCCGCCGTCGTGATCATGATGCTGACGGACGAGAACGACTGCTCGACCATCGACGGCAGCTACAACTGGATGGCCGCTCAAACCAGCAACCCCAACAACACGCCCTTCCTCTTGCCGCGCGCGACGAGCGCCTGTGCGACGAACCCCGACAGCCCGTGCTGCCGCTCGTGCGCGCTCGCGGAGAACGCCCCACCGTCGGGCTGCCAAGCGCTGAACAGCGACTCCGAGTGCCAGAAGAACGGAGGCGTCCACAGCGACCTGAGCGACCACCCGAACCTGCGTTGTTGGAACCAGAAGCGCCGATTCGGCATCAGCTTCCTGTATCCGACCCAGCGCTACGTCGATGCGCTGACCCAGCCAAACATCTGTCCCAAGTGGGACGGCGCCGGCCCCGTCGCGGGTTGCAAGACCGTCGCCAACCCGCTGCTCGCGACTCGAAGCGCGGGCTTGGTATTCCTGACCGGAGTGATCGGCGTGCCGTGGCAAGACCTGGCGACCGACGCCTCCCTCGCCTCGCCGTCTGACATGGCCTACCTGACCGCCGCCGAGCTCGCGGCCAAGGGACGCTGGGATTGGCTTCTGGCCAAGAGCGCGACCGACTCACCCGACGACCCGCTGATGGTCGAGTCGACGACGACGCGCAGCGGCGCCCAACCGTCGACGGGCAAGTTGATCCAGCCGACGTCGGCTGCCGCCGGCGCGCACCCCTCCAACGGTCACGAGTGGAACACTTCCGACTCCGATCTGCAGTACGCCTGCATCTTCCGGCTGCCGCAGCCCAAAGACTGCGCAACCGCCACCGGAGGCTGCGACTGCGACGATGTCCAGACGGGATACACCGCGAACAACCCCCTGTGTCAGGACCCGGCGACGAACCAGTACTCGAAGGTGCAACGCTACGCGAAGGCCTACCCGGGCACGCGACACCTCGAGGTCTTGAAGGGCATCGCCAATCAGGGCGTGGTCACCTCGATTTGTCCGCGGGTCACCAGCGGTGATCCCACGACGGCGAGCTACGGCTACAACCCGGTCGTCGACGTGCTCCTGAAGACCATCGCGCCAGCCCTGGCGAAGTAGGGCCGGGGCGCCGGCTGAGCGGAGTGCTTCCGGGCAATGCTTTCTGTTGAACCGGCCAGCCGACCCGTGTACATTCCCCCGCGTGATTAGGGGTACCTTGGTGTTTTTGGGCGTCGCCGCGGCAATGGCTGCGTGCGGCTCGGACAATAGCGACGAGGCTTCGGGCGGAGCGGGCGGAGCGGGCGGAGGGACCGGAGCCACTTCGAGCGGAGGCAGCTCGGGCTCCGGAGGCGGCTCGGGCTCGGGAGGCAACGCCGGATCGCCGGCGGGCGGCACAACGGCCTCGGGGGGTATGGCAGGCAGCGGAGGCGCCACGGCCGATGCCGCGACCGACTCGCCCGCGACCGACGCGGGACCCGCGGCGCTCTGCTTCCAGAAACAATTCGTCAATCCACCGACCGTCGCCCTCGACTACGACCAGTTCAACCCGACCGTCGGCTCGCACTGCAAGGGAACCAACCACCAGAAGATCGAGAAGGTCGAGCGGGTCGTATTCCTCGGCGACTCGGTGACGGTCGGGACCCCTCCGAGCAACCTGAACCCGGCGAACGTGTATCGCGCGATCCTCGCCCAGATGCTCGCGGCACACTTCAAGATCGCCGCGCCCGGCCTGGGCTGGGGTGGCGCCGATCCGATCAAGGGAGTCGCGCTGCCCTCTGAGTCCGGCGCCTTCGTCAGCTGCGCAAAGTGGGGAGCGCGCACCGACGACTTGATGAAAGACAGCAAGCAGGTCGAGACCTGCATCCCCCCCGACAAGCGCAATCTGCGTCACCTGGTGATCATGACCATCGGCGGCAACGACGTCAGCGCCATCACTCAAGATGGAGGTGGAACGGCGCCGAAGAAGACCATCCCGGAGCTGTGGCAAGACACCAAGAACTTCGTGGGGCTGCTGCGGCAGACCGTGGAGTGGCTCAAGAATCCGGTCAACATGCCCGGCGGCGTGGACGTTGTGTTTGGAAACAACTACGAGTTCACCGACGGCACGGGTGACGTGACCGCTTGCCCGGGCGTGCAACTCGGAGGCATTCAGCCCTGGCAGGACAAGAAGGCGCAGGCCGAGATGGTGATCTGGGCCAACGAGCAGTACGTCAAAGATCGCGGTGGACACCCAATCCGACGTGACCTTCATGCTCGAGAGCTTCTGTGGTCACGGCTACAAACGAAACGACCCCACCTCACCCTGCTACCGCGGTCCCAACCAGGCGCTCTGGTTCGACCTGACCTGCATCCACCCGAGCAACGAAGGCCACGTGGCGCTCGCGGATCTCTTCTTCAAGACCATCACCGAGTAGGGCCGGGCGGCTTCGAGCGGAAGCCAGTGCGGCGAGCAGCCCTGGTGGTTACGGGGTTCACACTTGGCCACAGTGTCGCCCTATCGCTCACCGCGCCCGGCGCGGTGCTACCCCGCGAAGCGCCCGGATCGAGCACATGACGACCGTCACGCCGGCGACTTGACCCTGCTGCGTGACAAGGCCACGCTCGTCGGCGGTCGCAAAGCCGATCCCCCCGATGCAAGCCACAAAACTCACCGTCCGAGAAGACCGCTTGCGCGTGATGCTCATCGACGACCACCCGGTGGTCCTCGCGGGCCTCAAGAGCTTCCTGAAAGACGCTCCAGGTATCGAGGTCATCGCTACCGCGTCGAACACCCAAGACGCAGTGGGTCGCGCCGTGCACCTGCGGCCGGACGTCTTCGTCGTGCTGCTGTCTCGCTCCGCCGCCGACCCAATCGCTCTCGTGCGCGTGCTGAAGGCGAAGTTCGCCGACGTCGCAGTGCTCGTGATGGGCCTCGACCCGGCGCACCCGGATCCCAAGCTGCTCGCCAAGGCAGGCGCCAACGCCTTCTTGGACGGAGACGCGGGCAGGGAGGCGCTGATCGCCACGTTGGATCAGCTCCGAGCAGATGCCGACACCGGGGTGCGACAGGTGCTCGTTGCTCGTGATTCGGTCACGCCGCCGCCGAGCTCGAATCGGAGTTCGCTCTCACGACGTGAGCTCCAGGTCTTGACGTTGATCGCCGACGGCAACACGAATAAGCAGATCGCCGACGAGCTCGGGATCAGCGTGCGCACCGTCGAGACGCACCGCGAGCGACTGATGCGCAAGCTGAACGTGCAGGGCACCGCCGCGCTCACCAAGGCGGCCATTCTGCTCGGTTTGGTCAGCGCCAAGAGCTGATCCGGCTGCGCGGTATCGAGCCCCAGAGCCTCGGACACGCCAGCGTGGCCCACGCCTGGTAGAACACGCGTCCCGCCCCGCATGGTTCGCCCGAGCCCTCATCCATCGAAGATCCCGGTCACGCTCGGTGCCCACTTCGTGCGCCAGCTGCCGCGCTACGGCGTGGGGCTGGTGCTGATCGCGGCCTACCAGGCCGCCCAGTACTGGTTCGACACGCGGCTGATGCACGCGATCAACTTCGCCATGGACGGCTCGCACCTGGCAGCGACCTGGCTCGGGTTCGCGCTGATCGGGGTCGCGCTCGGGTCGCTTCGTGATCCGCGTCCTCTCGCGAGTCGCGGTCTTCAACGGAGGTCGCATCGCGGAGTACGAGCTGCGTCGGGCCATGCTCGATCGGTTGCAGAAGCTCGGGCCGTCGTTCTATCGACACATGAGCACCGGCGAGATCATGAGCCGGGTGACCAACGACCTGGCTCAGGTGCGCCTCTTGCTCGGCTTCGGCGTCCTGAACGTGATCAACACCGTGTTCGCGCTCGTCAGCTCCCTCGCGGTGACGATGAGCTTGTCGTGGAAGTTGACGGCGGCGTCGCTCTCGACCTTGCCCATCTTGCTGCTGGTGACTCGGCACTTCTCACGCCAGATCTTCACCCGCCAGAAGGACTACCAAGACAGCCTCGGCCAGATGAGCGAGATGGTGCAGTCGAGCATCGCGGGCATGCGCGTGGTCAAGTCGTTCTCGCTGGAAGACAGCGAGCTCGCGCGCTTCGAGAAGCAGAACCAGCACTACTACGACAAGACGCTCTCGCTCGCGCGCCTTCGGGGCAGCATGGGACCGATCATGAGCGCCATCACCACCGTGGGGATCTTGGTGGTGTTTTGGTACGGCGGACACCTGATGCTCCAGGGCGAGCTCAGCGCCGGCGGATTCCTGGCGTTCTACCGAGCGCTCGCCCGGCTGACCTGGCCGCTGATCGCGCTCGGCTTCTTGGTGGGCCTGGTGCAGCGCGGTCGCGCTTCCTACGCGCGCCTGGAAGAGAGTCTTCGAAGCCCAGCCGGACATCGTCGACGGCGCGCTCGCGCTCCCGCCGCGGCTCGAAGGGCGACCTCGAGGTGAGGGATCTCTCCTTTGCCTACGGCGACGACGTCGTGCTCTCGAACGTGAGCTTCGAGGTGCCGGCCGGCACGCTCGCTGGCCATCGTCGGTCGCACCGGCAGCGGCAAGAGCACGCTGGCAGTGCTCCTGCCGCGCCTGCAGCCCACGCCGCGGGGCGCCATCTTCCTCGACGGCAAGGACGTGTGCGACCTGCCGCTGGAGAGCGTGCGCAGGCGCCGTGGGCTACGCCCAGCAGACCGCCTTCCTGTTCTCGACGACCATCGGCCGAAACATCGGCTACGCGCTCGACGATCCCGACTCGCCTGCGAGCCTGCTCACCGTGCGCGAAGCGGCGCGCGAAGCGCACATCCTGGACGAGGTCCTGGGCCTGCCCGACGGGTTCGACACCGTGGTCGGAGAGCGCGGCGTTCAGCTCTCCGGCGGCCAAAGGCAGCGCGTGGCCCTGGCCCGGGCCTTCGTCAGCCAACCCAAGATCTTGGTGCTCGACGATCCGCTGTCGGCCGTGGACTCCCGCACCGAGAAGGGCATCCTCGAGGCCATCGAGCGGCAGAAGCTCGAGCGCGGACTGATCCTGATCACCCACCGGGTGGCGGCCGCGGCGCGCTGCGACCAGATCATCGTGCTCGACCGGGGCCGAGTGGTCGAACGGGGAACCCACGACGAGCTGGTCCGGGCCGGCGGCGTGTACGCGATCTTCGCCGAAGAGCAGCGCATCGAGCAGGAGCTCGCACGCCTCGGCGAAGAAGAGATCGTGCCTTCGAGCCGGCAGGCGGCGGCGCCATGAGCAAGGAGCTCACGGCCCAAGAGCGCACCGAGGATCTGCTCAAGGCCTTTCACGAGGAGGGCTCCCTCGGCAAGGTCTACGACCGCCGGCTGATAGCGCGCCTCTGGCCCTACATCGTGCCGCACCGGAAGCTGCTCTTTCTGGCCCTGGGCGGCGTGTTGGTCACGGCCGCGACGTCTCTCTTGCGGCCCCTCGTGATGCTGGACGCCATCGACAACGGCGTGCTCGCTGGAGATGCGGGCGTGCTGCTGCGCGGCGGCGTCGCGCTGGCGGGCTTGGTGATCGTCGAGCAGGTGCTGCTCTACGTGCAGGTCTACGCCACGCAGATCCTGGGTGCGCGTGCCACTTCGGATCTGCGCCGCGACATCTTCGTCTTCCTCCACCGGCTGCGCATGGCTTATTTCGACCGGCAGCCGGTCGGGCGCCTCGTGACCCGCGTCACCAACGACGTCGACGCCATCCTCGAGCTGTTCGCCTCGGGCGCAATGTCGGCCGTCGGCGATCTAGTGCGGTTGGTCGGCATCATCGTGCTCATGCTGCTGCTCGACTGGCGGCTCTCGCTGATCACCTTCGCGGCCACACCCCTCATCGTCGTGCTGATGGCGGTGGTGCGCCGTCGCATGCGCGAGGCCTTCCGCGAGATCCGCGCCAAGACCGCCCGCATGAACGCGACCATGAACGAGCAGGTCGCGGGCATGGGCGTGGTGCAGGCCTTTCGGCGCGAAGATCGCGCGGCGGACGAGTTCGACTCGATCAATCGCGCGTACCGGGACGCGAACATTTCGAGCATCAAATTCGAGGCCATGCAGGACGCTGCCATCGAGATGATCACCGCGGTCTGCCTGGCGTCCATCGTGGTGGCCTTTGGCTACCACCGGGTGAGCTTCGGTACCGTGGTGGCGTTCAACGCCTACGTGGTCCAGTTCTTCGAGCCCGTCAGCGCCCTCGCGATGCGCTTCACCTTGCTCCAGAGCGCCATGGCCGGCGCCGAACGCATCTTCGGGCTGATCGACGGATCCGGAGAGGCCGAGCGCGACGCGCCCAAGGGGCCTGCCACCGAGGCCGGCGACCGGGAGATCGCCCTGGCGTTCGAGAACGTGACCTTCGGCTACAAGCCCGGGTCGCCGGTGCTCAAGGACGTGAGCTTCGTGGCACGGCGCGGCGAGCGGATCGCGTTGGTGGGTCCGACCGGTGCCGGCAAGAGCACCGATCACCCAGCTCTTGCTCAGGCTCTACGACGGCGGCACCGGAGTCGTACGTGTCGACGGCGACGACGTGGCAGGGCTCTCGCGGGCCGAGCTCAGGCGTCGTTTCGCCGTGGTGCCGCAGGACGTGTATCTGTTCCCGGGCACCGTCGCGACCAACGTCGCCGCGGGCGAGCCACCGGATCGCGACCGCGTGCGCCAGGCCCTCGATCGAATGGGCGCTCTCGACCTGTTCGAGCGTCGCCCCAAGGGCATCGACACGCCGGTCGACGAGCACGGCGCAAATTTCAGCGCGGGCGAGCGCCAACTCATCGCGCTGTCTCGCGCGCTCTATCGCGACGCACCGATCCTGATTTTGGACGAGGCGACCGCGAACATCGACAGCGACACGGAGTCGCGGATCCAGCGCGCCCTGGACGAGCTGTTGAAGGACCGCACGGCGATCGTGATCGCCCATCGGCTCTCGACCATCCGGCGCGCGGATCGCATCGTCGTCTTCCACAAGGGTCGCGTGGTGGAGCAAGGAACGCACCAGGAATTGCTCGAGCACAATGGGCTCTACGCGCGGCTCCACGAGCTGCAGTTCGCGCGGGGCGCCGGGGCCGCCGCGGAGTGATTTCACGCAGATCCTGCGGGAGCGCAGTCGACCTTTGCGTCCATTGAGTATCCATGACGCCGGCAAATGCGGACAAAAGTGCCCGCACGCACTGGCACGAGACTTGTAGGGCGGCGCGCGAGTTCAGGAGGTCGTCCCCACATGAGATCTGCATTCGTTCCCGTTCTCTTGATCAGTCTCGCGACTGCGTCCGTGGCCAACGCCGAGGAAGAAGCGCCCCCCACCGGGGGCGCTCCCGCGACGGAAGCCGCGCCTGCGGAGCCCGCCGCCGAGACTGCGCCCGCCGAGACTGCGCCCACCACGCCCGCGCCGGCAGCGGATGCGAAGCCCAAGAAGCCCCCGTACTCGCTGCCGTGGCAGCTCCGACCGATCGCGCCCGGCAACGTGGCGCGACTCGACACGTCGCTTCAAATGTACAAGCCGAAGGGAGCGGACTCGGGTGGCTCCGTCATCGCGACGTCGTTGCTGTTCTCCTACAAGGTCACGGACAATTTCGCGCCGCTGGTACGGCTCGGCTACGTCACTCACTCGCCGCCCGCCGGCGACAGCGGCGCCGCGTTCTTGAACCCGGTGGTAGGTGGGCTCTACGGCCTGGCGCTCAGCCCCGAGATGAAGCTCGGGCTGTTCCTCGGCTTGGCGCTGCCGCTGGGCTCGAACGGCGGCGACGACCCGAAGCCGGAGAAGGCCGCCGCGCTCGGCGCGGGCATGGCCGCGCGCCGGTACATGGACAACGCCATGTTCGCGACCAACTACCTGACGCCCTTCCCCGGCGTCGGCTTCGCCTACGTCGCCAGCGGGCTCACCGTGCAAGCTGAGGTCACCGTCCTGCAGCTGATGCGCATGAAGGCCAAGGACATCGAGAAAGACAGCTCGAAGACCAACCTGACGGCGGGTCTGCACGTCGGCTACTTCGTGATCCCGGAGCTGTCGCTGGGCGCCGAGCTCAACTACCAGCGCTGGCTCTCGACGCCCAAGACGCCGCCGGTCGAGCTCAGGGACAGCCTCAAAGACAACCTGAGCTTCGCCGTCGGTCCGCGTGTGCACCTGAAGATGGGTGAGAGCATGTGGATCCGTCCCGGCATCGCCTACGCGCGCTTCATCGACAAGCCCATGGGCGACTCCGACAGGTACGACTCGAACCACATCATCCAGATCGACGTGCCGTTCGCGTTCTGACCGGTCAGTACTTCGCCTCGCACTGACCCGCGTTGCAGACCAAGGTCGGCATCGCGCACTTGGGTGTCGAGTACCCGCAGACGGGCACGAACCCTGCGCAGTAGCCGGTGTCGATCTTGGTGAGCGCCGCCTGAAACGCCGCCTCGCCGGCCTTGCTGACGGCAACGCCGCAGGAGCCATTGCAGGCCGTGGCCGATCCGGTCATCACGCAGTCCAGCTCGGTGCTGCAGCTCGCGTTCTTGGCGCGCGCAGCTTCGATCAGCTGACCGAGCTTGGTCGAGGCCTGCACGCAGCTCAGACAGCCATCGATGGTCGGAACGTGACCGGCGCTGCAGGTCGCCCCGTCGGGGCCGGCGTCCGGACAGTTCAAGGGCGGACAGGTCCAGCTACCGTTCTCGCACACCGGGCTGGTGAACCCGTTGCAGCCCTCGCAGTCCATGGGGCCCGGCAGGGGACCACAGGGCCCCGCGTCGACGCAGCCTTGCGGCGGGCAGCTCCAGCTTCCGTTCTTGCACTCGGGGCCGATCAGCTCGCCGGAGCAGGTCATGCAGTCCATGGCGCCCGGCATGGGGCCGCAGCCGCTCGTGCCACCGCTGCCACCCGAGCCTGCTGTCCCGCCACCAGTGCCGCCACCGCTGGCGGTGGTGCCACCAGTGCCACCGCCGCCGTCGGAGCCCGTCTCGCCGCCGCAGGCGCCGAGCAGCGCCATCGAGAGTCCCACCGCAAGCCAAGCTCGTTCGCTGATCATTCTCGATTTCTAGCACCACCCTGAGGACAACGCCCTCTCCTTGGAGGCTTCACGGGCGAGGGTGCGCGCGGATGACGGCGCGGAGATCGGCGACATCGAGTCGATGGTGGGTTCAGCTCCTGGCGATGCCCACACTGTGAGCGTTGTGAGCGTACCCCCCTGAACATCCCGATTGCGCTTGGGCCTTCGTTCGTGAAAGAAGGGCTCCCACGATGGGAAAAACCGCTCGGAGTCGCAGTGAGCTGTTGCTCGCCGCGTTCGTGGTGTCGCTGCTCCTCACCTGCAAGGGCTACGAAGAGCTGGAGCCCGACGACGTCTGCCAGGAAACCGGGTTCTCCATCGCCAACCGCACCCTGACGTGCACCGACGATACCGAGCTCGGCAACGCGCGCTACGAGCGCTTCCGAGATCAGTACCGTTGCATCGCCAAGCTCGACGTGAACGACGAGGCACTCTTCGGTTGCGCCATCAGCCTGCGGAAGCTCAGTTGCGCTGACGTGGAGAAGTTCGGCGACGACCTCGACGCATGGTTGGCGTACGGAAACGGCTGCGATTTGGTGGTGGAGAACAAGTCGGCGCCGAGCGACGCGGGGGCCGAATGATTCGCCGCGCGCTCGCGACCCTTGCGCTGGTTTCTTGGTCGAGCGCAGCCGGCGCTCAAGACTTCGGAGGCGATTTCTTCGCGCCGGATGGCTTCGGTTTGATCGAGGGGACCACGCGTTACGAAGCGGCTCGCCAGGCCAGTCTCACCAACGCCCAGGTGTACGGCGCGGTCGGCGCCTTCGACCGCTACGTCATCCCTCTGCTCGGCGCCGAACCCGAGGATGGCATCGCGCTATTCGCCTTCGAGTACGGAGCCATCCTGAACGCGGCGCAGGCCCCCGGGAGATGTAAGAAACAGATCACCGAGGCCACTGGCGGTTGCCTCCGCGGCATCTCGCTGAACAACGTCGACCTCTACTCTTCGAACGTTGCTTTCGGGTATCGCAGCGGGCCGCTCGGTTTCTTCTACACCGCCAGCTACACCCTGCCCGTTGTCGTGGGCGAGGGGCTCAATCGCGGCACATACGCCTACGCCACGGTGATGGGTCCAGCTCTATCCTGGTTCATGTCCCCGATCCGTCTGTTGGGGAAGAAGACCTTCAACAAGATCTTGCCCGGCGACATGGACGGCGTGGTGGGCGGAAGCTTGAACACCAAGGTGGGCAGTGCCTACGTTGGTTACGTGTTCTCGCAGGGTGTGTTCGGCGACATCGACGTGCCCGAGCTGAAGAGCTTCGTGACCACGGTGCTTGGCCAACAGTTCAAGGAGCTGAGCTACCTGAAGGGCGGTCTGCGGCAGTTCGACTACTTCTCGGACTCGCTGGCCGAAACCATCGGACGCAGCAGCTTGTACGGCCGCAAGCTCCAGCTGGTGCCGCCCCAGGCGCCGGGGATCACCGAGCTCGCCGACCGCCAAAACCTGATCGACTTCGTGACCGTTCACTTCGAGCAAACCGACATCGCGCGCTACGTCGACGCGCGCGTGGCCTACACCGCGACTCCGGTGGCGGAGCTGCATCAAGCCAGTGTATCGGTACACACCGAAGACTTCTCCGTGAACCGCGGGCCTCGCGTCCAGCGGGGCGATCAGGGCGACAAAAAGATCCCCTTCGAGGCATCGCTGACCGCCGGCGTCGTGAGCCTCCCCAATCTCTGGTACTACGGCGTCGAGGGCGGACGCCGGCTTTCGTTGACCGCAGAGATGGCCTACGGCCCGGCGCGAGCCAGCATTCGCCGCAACGATCCCGAAGTGCTCTCCACCTTTCCGGTCGCCTACGACGCGTGGAGCTTCTTCATCGGCGTTGGCACTGCCTTCGGCGGGCACTGACCCGGGGTGAACCCAGCAACGCCGTGGCGGGCAAACGGTTGGCTGTGCTGCGTCCCCGCAACAGTCGGCGTGAGACCCGCAGCATCGAACTCAACGTAGTTCGAGTCTGCGGGCTCCTGCCGCGCGCCCGGAGCGGGCGTTGCAATCGGCACATGACCGTGGCACCCAAGTGCCCGTGAAACTGCGAACCGCAATCATTTTCGGCAGCCTGCTCCTCACCACACCGTCCTGCGAAGACAAGCCGGCCGCCGGTGGCGCCACGAAGAACTCCGCCGCGCCCTCGGCCTCAGCAGCCGGCCTGCCGCCGGTGCCCGATCACGCTCCGACGGTATCGTTCAAAGCGGTGACCGAGACCGTCGGCGATCACCAGGTGCTGCGCTACAAGGTGCCGGGCTTCGACACCCTGACTCCGAAACAAAAAGAGCTCGCCTATTACCTGTACAAGGCTGCCATCTCTGGTCGGGACATCACCTACGATCAGAACTTTGCCTTCAACCTGTTGGTGCGCCGCAGCATGGAAGCCGTGCTGCAGAGCTACGCGGCAAAGGACTCGGACGAGTACAAAGCCGCGCTCACATTCACCAAGGAAATCTGGATCAACAACGGGATCCACCACAATTCTTCGAGCGCCAAGCTTGAACCCGGCTTCGACAAAGCCGCGCTTGCCAAATTGATCCAGGGTGCCGATGCGAAGCTGCTGCCCCTCGACCCGTCGCCCGGGACCGAGGAAAAGCTCACCGCCAAGACCCTGACCGACAAGCTTGCGACGATCCTGTTTGACGAAAAGCAGTATGCGACGCGCGTCAGTCGCAAAGCGGGCGCCGATCTGATCAAGGCTTCTGCCAACAACTTCTACGGCGAGGTCAGTCAAAAGGAAGTGGAAGGCTTCTACAAGAAGCTCAAGAACCCGAAAGACACGCGACCCATCAGCTACGGACTCAACTCCAAGCTGACCAAAGAGGATGGCAAGCTGGTCGAAAAAACCTGGAAAGTCGGGGGCATGTACTCCGCCGCCATCGAAAAGATGGTGCACTGGCTGGAGAAGGCGGTTGCTGTCGCCGAAAACGACAAGCAGCGGACGGCCTTGGAACTCTTGGTGAAGTACTACAAGAGCGGCGACCTCAAAGACTTCGACGACTACAGCGTCGCGTGGGTCAAAGACACGGAATCACGCATCGACGTCGTCAACGGCTTCATCGAGACCTACGGCGACCCGCTGGGCTACCGCGCCACCTACGAGTCCGTAGTCAGCCTGAAGGACATGGTGCGTTCCAAGCGCATTGCGACCATCGGCGACGCGGCCCAGTGGTTCGAGGATAGCTCGCCGATCGCGCCAGAGCACAAGAAGCAGAAGGTCGTCGGCATTTCTGCAAAGGTGATCACCGTGATCGTGGAGAGCGGCGACGCTGCGCCCACGACGCCGATCGGCATCAACCTGCCGAACGCCGACTGGATCCGCAAAGAAGCTGGTTCCAAGTCGGTCTTCCTAGGCAACATCGTGGACGCCTACGACGAGGCTGCGAAAGACAGCGGCGTGCTCAATGAGTTCGCGTTCTCCCCGGAGGAGATCCAACTGGCCAAAGAGCACGGTACCGAGGGGCAGAACCTCAAGGTGGACATGCACGAAGTGATCGGCCACGCCTCGGGGCAGTTGGAAGACGGTGTCTCGGGCGAAGCGCTGAAGAACTACGGTTCGGCGCTGGAAGAAGCACGCGCAGACCTGGTCGGCCTCTACTACGTGATGGACAAGAAGCTGATGGACCTGGGCGTGATGAAGTCCATGGAAGTGGGCAAGGCTGCCTACGACAGCTACGTGCGTGGCGGCCTCTTGGTACAGCTGGCGCGGATCAAGAAGGGCGCGAGCATCGAGCAGTCCCATATGCGCAATCGCGCCATGATCTGCTGGTGGGCCTATGAAAAGGGCAAGGCAAAGAACGTCATCGAGAAGGTCGAAAAAGACGGCAAGACCTACTTCGTGATCCGGGACTACGACGCCCTCCGCGCGCTGTGGGGCGAGTTGCTCAAAGAAGTCCAGCGCATCAAGAGCAAGGGCGACCTGGCCGCGGGCAAGAAGCTGATCGAAGACTACGGCGTGAAGGTCGACGAGAAGCTGCACGCCGAGGTGCTCGAACGCTACGGCAAGCTGCCTGCAAAGCCGTTCTCCGGCTTCATCCAGCCCAAGCTCGTGGCTTCGGAAAAGGACGGGAAGGTCACGGCCGTCAAGCTCGAGTATCCGGACGACTTTGCGAAGCAGATGCTGGAGTACGCCAAGGAGTACTCCTACTTGCCCACGTACAACTGAGCGCTCTGGTTTGGCCAGGCTCGAGCCGAGACCATCATGACCGAGCTCTGGGAGGCCACCTTCCGTGAGAACCAGCTGTTATGGGGCCTGGAGCCGACCGCTTCCGCCGGTTTTGCGTGCGACTACTTCGCTCGAATGGGAGTCAAGCATGTGCTGATACCGGGTATTGGCTACGGCAGGAACGCGAAGCCGTTCATCGAGCACGGGATGTCGGTCTCCGGGATCGAGATCTCCGAAACGGCAATCGCTCTGGCTCGAACCCAGGTCGGACTCCAGATCCCCATCCATCACGGCTCGGTAACCAACATGCCCTTCGACCGTCGGCAGTACGACGGCATCTTCTGCTACGGGCTCATCCACCTCTTGGATGCCGACGGACGCGAGAAGCTCATTCGAGACTGCCATCGCCAGCTCACGCCCGGTGGGCACATGATCTTCGCGGCCCTCTCCAAGCGAGCACCGATGTACGGCCAAGGAACCCGGCTCGGAGACGACTGGTACGAGCGCCTGCCCAACCTGACGATGTATTTCTACGACGCCGAGTCGGTGGAGCGGGAGTTCGGCCCCTACGGGCTGGTCGAATCTACCGAGATAGATGAGTCTTTGGGTGGCGGCGGGTCTCTCCCGTTCATCAACGTGGTCTGCAGAAAGGCCTGAGAGAATGGTCTCCGGAGGGCGGGGTTGCTGCGGCGAGCGCGTTGCGGCGTCCGGTAGGGCCCCGGACCGGCGGCTGGGGCGACTCGGCCCGGGACGGGCGCGTCGAACAGCCCTGGCGCCCAACCACGGGCTCATGTTCTCGGCGGCCTGTGGTAGCGTCGCGCGCTTCGCGGGCCGTGCCCGCCGATTTGGAGGGATCCATGCGTCTCGATCGCCGAAGTCTGTTCATCGCCGCAACGTCCGTCGCGCTGTTCGGGGTCACCGGGTGCAAAGGCGGTTCTTCCGGATCGGGATCGGGCTCGAGCGCAGGCCAGACCGAGATCGTGCTCGGGCACTACGCCTCGATGACGGGCAGCACCGCTCACTTCGGTCAGGACACCGACAAAGCGATCCGAATGGCGGTGGACGAGGCGAACGCGGCGGGCGGGGTCTTGGGCAAGAAGATCAAAGTCGTGACCCTCGACACCCGAGGCGACTCGGCAGAAGCCGCCAACGCCGTCACGCGTCTGATCGACGTCGAGAAGAGCACCGCCATCCTGGGTGAAGTGGCGTCGAGCCTCTCGCTCGCCGGCGGTCGCGTGGCGCAGCGGCGCAAGATCCCCATGGTCTCGCCCTCATCGACGAACCCCAAGGTCACCGAGGTCGGCGATTACATCTTCCGCGTCTGCTTCTTGGATCCCTTCCAGGGCAAAGCCATGGCGAAGTTCGCCAAGGACACCCTGAAGGTCGAGAAGGTCGCCATCTTGAAGGACATCAAGAACGACTACTCGATCGGGCTCGCGGACGCCTTCAAGGAGTCCTTCGAGAAGATCGGCGGCAAGATCATCGTCGAGCAGTCCTACGGCCAGGGCGACACCGACTTCTCGGCGCAGGTCACCGCGATCAAGAACACCGATGCCCAGGCCATCTTCGTGCCGGGTTACTACGCCGAGGTGGGCTCCATCGCGCGGACGGCCGAGCGCCTGGGCGTGAAGCTGCCCCTGCTCGGGGGCGACGGCTGGGACGCGCCGGATCTGTTCAAGATCGGCGGCGACGCCATCAACGGCTCGTACTTCTCCAACCACTTCGCGCCCGATGCGGCCACGCCCAAGGCGCAGAAGTTCGTGGCCGATTTCAAGACCAAGTACGGGATGGAACCCACCGGCCTCGGCGCCCTCGGCTACGACGCCGCGGCGGTGCTCGTGGACGCCATCAAGCGCGCCGGCAAGACCGACACCGACGCGGTCCGCGCCGCCATCGCCGACACCAAGAACTTCGAGGGCGTCACGGGCTCCATCACCATCGACCCGCAGCGCAACGCTCAGAAGAGCGCCGTCGTGCTGAAGATCGAGGGCGGGAAGGCCAAGTTCGCCGCGACCGTCCAGCCGTGAGTCAGTTCTTCCAGCAGATCATCAACGGCCTCTCGCTCGGGTCCATCTACGCCCTGATCGCTCTGGGCTACACGATGGTCTATGGCATCTTGAAGCTGATCAACTTCGCGCACAGCGAGGTCTTCATGGTGGGCGCATACACCGGGTTTTACAGCGCCGGCGCTCTGGGCATCGAGAGCATGGAGCAGCGGGGCGTGGCCTTCCCGATCTACCTGGCCGTGGCGGTGTTGGTCGCCGCCATGTCGGTCTCCGCGCTGCTCGGCGTGACCATCGAGCGCCTCGCCTACCGCCCGGTGCGCACTGCGCCGCGCCTGACTCCGCTGATCACCGCCATTGGCGTGAGCCTGCTCTTGCAGAACCTGGGCATGCTGATCTTCACGCCCAATCCGCGGCGCTACCCGCCCATCATCAAGGAAGTACGCTTTGAGCTCGGCGGCGTGATCGTCACCAACATCAAGCTCACGATCTTCATCGTCACCATCGTGCTGATGGTGGGGCTCTGGTACCTGGTGCAGCGCACCTGGACGGGGCGGGCCATGCGCGCCGTGAGCGTCAACCTGGACGCCGCCAAGTTGATGGGCATCGACACCAATCGCACCATCAGCGCCACCTTCGCCATCGGCTCGGGTTTGGCCGCCGCGGGCGGCATTCTCTTCGGTCTCGATCAGATCACCATCAACCCGCTGATGGGCACGCTCACCGGGCTCAAGGCCTTCGTCGCCGCGGTGCTCGGCGGCATCGGCAACGTGCCGGGCGCGGTGCTCGGCGGGCTCCTGATCGGTCTGGCCGAGCAGTTGGTCGCTGGCTATCTGAGCCCGGACTACCGGGACGCGATCACCTTCGTGATCTTGATCGTGGTCTTGATCCTGCGCCCGGAAGGCATCCTCGGCGTAGTGCGTCAGGAGAAGGTGTGATGGCCCCGCCCGAGAGGACGCGCGTCGTGACGATCCTGGAAAGTACCCGGAGGGGTACACCCGGAGGGGTGCTCGGCATGAAGCACTGGCTGATCCGCGTCGCCGTCTCGACCGCGATCGTCGCTGGCATCTGGGGCATCGGCCTGGGTGTTCAGGCCGGACTCATCGAATACGTGCAGCGCATCGTGCTGCTCTGCGGCATCAACATCATCCTGGCCGTCGGCCTGAACCTGATCAACGGCACCACCGGCCAGTTCTCGATTGGCCACGCTGGCTTCATGGCGGTGGGCGCCTACGCGACGGCGTACTTCGGAGTGCAGCTCGCGCCGACGGTGACCGCGGCGCTCGGCACCGGCGCCATCGCTGAGGGCGTGGTCTTCAACGTCGCGCTGTTGATCGGCGCGGCGTTAGCCGGAGCCGCCGGCCTCGTCGTGGGCGTACCGAGCCTGCGCTTGAAGGGTGACTACCTCGCCATCGTGACCCTCGGCTTCGGTGAGATCATCCGTTTGGTGTTCAACAACACCAAGGCCCTCGGCTCTGCGACCGGGTACTTTGGCGACAACCCCGCGGGGCTGCCAACTTATACCAGCTTCTTCTGGGTCTACGTCTGGGTCGTGATCGTGATCGTGATCGTGCGCAACATCACCTTCTCGCAGAGCGGGCGCTCGCTGATCGCCATCCGCGAGGACGAGATCGCCGCCGAGGCCATGGCCACGCCGACCACCCGGCTCAAGGTCACGGCGTTCACCATCAGCGCCGCCACCGCTGGCATCGCCGGCGGCCTGTTCGCTCACATGCAGAGCGGGATCCGCCCCGAGGACTTCAAGTTCGAGAAGTCCATCGACATGATCGTGATGATCATCATCGGGGGCTTGGGCTCGATTTCCGGCGCCGTCATCGGCGGCATCTTCTTGGCCGTGAGCCTGGAGCTGATGCGCGATTTGCAGGAGTACCGGCTGGTCCTCTACGCGCTCTTGTTGGTCGTGATCATGATCGTTCGCCCGCAGGGTCTGCTCGGGACCCGCGAGCTTTCGCTCTCGATGTTCACCAAGAAAGCCGGCGCGAAATGAGCCTGCTCGCCCTCGACAAGGTCGAGAAGATCTTCGGCGGCCTTCGAGCCATCGGCGGCGTCAGCTTCGCGGTGGAGCCAGCGCAGATCTTCGGACTCATCGGCCCCAACGGCGCCGGCAAGACCACCATCTTCAACGTCGTGACCGGCGTCTACCAGCCAGACGGCGGGCGCATCCGCTTCGACGGCGAGGACATCAGCGGCTGGGCGCCGGCGAAGGTGGCGGCCCGGGGCATCGCGCGCACCTTCCAGAACATCCGGCTGTTCCGCTCGATGACGGTGGAGCAAAACGTGATGGTGGCGGGCTTCCGCATCCACAAGGCCGGGCTGCTCTCGGCGGTGCTCAGGAACCAGCGCTACATGGACGACGAGCGCGAGTTTCGACGCCGCGCCGCCGAGCTGCTCGAGATCTTCAATCTGGCGGAGCTGGCCGGAGAGCCCGCCGACAGCCTGCCCTACGGCTCGCAGCGGCGCCTCGAGATCGCGCGGGCGCTGATGCTCTCGCCAAAGCTGCTGCTGCTCGACGAGCCCGCGGCGGGAATGAACAGCCAAGAGGCTGCGGAGCTGGAAAAGCAGATCCGCTTCTTGCGCGACGAGCTGGGCCTCACCGTCGTGCTGGTCGAGCACAACATGAGCGTGGTGATGGCAGTGTGCGAGACCATCCACGTGGTGGACCACGGCGAGACCATCGCCGAGGGACCGCCGAGTCACATCAAGGAGCACCCCAAGGTGCTGGCGGCGTATCTCGGTGAGGAGAGCGCCGAGCAAGCGGTGGCGGAGTACGAGGCGGTCAGCCGGCCTTTCCACAAGAAGCCCGAGGAGCCCGGCGGTGGCTGATTCGACGGCGCTCGAGCTCGAAGACGCACGGGTCAGCTACGGCGGCATCGCGGCGGTCAAGGGCATCTCGCTGAAGGTGGATCAGGGCGAGATCGTCACGCTGATCGGCGCCAACGGCGCCGGCAAGACCAGCACGCTCAAGAGCATCGTCGGGCTCGTGCCGCTCAAGACGGGCAGCGTGAAGATCTTCGGCAGCGACATCAAGGGCAAGCCAACGCACCGGATCGTGGCAGAGGGAGTGGCGCTCGTGCCCGAGGGGCGGGCCATCTTCGGCAACCTGACCGTGCGCGAGAACCTGCAACTCGGTGGCTTCTTGCGCCGCGACCCCGCGCACCAGAAGCGCGCCCTCGCGCGTTGCGTGCAGCTCTTCCCCCGTCTGGGCGAGCGCCTCGGCCAAGAGGGCGGCACCCTCAGCGGAGGCGAACAGCAGATGCTGGCCATCGCCCGGGCGATCATGGCCGAGCCCAAGCTCTTGCTCTTGGACGAGCCGAGCCTCGGCTTGGCACCCAAGATCGTGCAGGAGGTGTTCGCGGCCATCGCGGAGATCGCCGCCAGCGGCATCACCATCTTGCTGGTCGAGCAGAACACGCGCCTCGCGCTCGAGACCGCGAACCGCGCCTACGTGCTGGTGACCGGAGAGATCGTGCTCTCCGGCACCTGCAAAGAACTCAAGCAGGACCCGCGCATCCGAGCGGCGTACCTCGGCGAAGACGTGCACGCTTGAGTCGATTGCTTGCGCGAGGTCGCCCGCGCTCGGCTATGCTGGGCTGATGAGATGGATGCGATCTGCGAGCATCGCGGCAGCTGCCCTCGCGAGTACCCTGAGCTGCTCCTCGTCCAGCGTGAATGAAGGCAGCGGGGGCGCTTCGACCGGCGGCGTCGGTGGTTCCGGCGGCCAGGGCGGCGGTGGGGCCGGTGGTCAGAGCGGCGGCGGCTCCGGCGGCGGCAGCATGGACGGCGGCGGAGCGTGCATGCAGAAGGTTCAGTTCGCCTGCGTGAACTGCTGCCGAACCAACGACAACGACGGCTACCTGGCGTTCATCACGAAACTGAAAGACTTCGTCTGCAGCAACACGTCCTGCACCGCGTACTGCCCGAACATGTGCGCCGACAAAGACATCGAGGCGTCGTGTGCCGACTGCATCATCAAGAAGCCGATTGCGGGCTCCGTTCTGATCGAGGTGAAGCAGAACTGCTCACTATACGGCAAGCCGCAATGCGCGAGCTTTGCGAGCTGCGTCGAGTCCTGCATGCAGTGATCGTCGCAGAAGCGCGCCCTCACCCGAGCCCCATCGTTTGCGAGGCGCTCGACCACGCGACGCCCGAACTGCTTGTGACGGACCCGATCGCCCGGGCAAATGTGGACGGACTCGGCTCGAGACTCTCGCCCTGGCGCCGCGGGCAACGCGGTCGAATTCGGCGCCGTACTTGTAGTCTCCAGGCCTCGCGTGCCGGCGAGCGACGTCCCGGCTAAGCTTCGAGTGATGGATCCCGAAACCAAGCAACGGTTCGACACTCTCGAGAACGCCATGGTTCGCCTGGCCGAGGGGCAGGTCGGACTGTCCGAGGGACTGCAACAAACCAACGCGGCCGTGCGAGAGCTGGCCGTCGAGATGCGAGCCCTGGCGGAAGCGCAGAAGCGAACCGAGGAGCGCATGGGGTGGTTTGCCGAGCAGATGCTGCGCGGCTTCGACAGAGTGAGTGGCCGTGTCACGACGCTCGAGGATCGGGTCGAAAAGCTCGATGGCAGGTAACAGCGGCACGCCCACGCTGTCCGCACACCACCAAGCTGATGGACGAGCTCGCCGCTCGCCAAAGACGCGCACCCTCGAGCGTCTCGAGGCTCACCCGAGCTCGAGCCACTCGGCGCGCACACGCTTCGAACCGTGACCGGGGAAGCGCGCGACGACGGTGACGCTTCCATCGTTTTCGACGCGCTCGACCACGCCACGCCCGAACTGCTTGTGACGGACCCGATCACCCGGGCGGATGTTGACGGACTCGGAGTCGCCGAGATCGTCGAAGGCCTCACGATCGACGATGCGTTCGCCGGGCTGCACCACTCCCATTCGCGTGCGGGCCTGATCGACGGCGGCCTGCCAGGCCGGCGCCCGGGGGCGCGGCGGGATCGGCGCTGCCTCGAAGTCGTAGTCGCTGCGTGAGGGCGCCAGGTACGGGGCACGCGCGGCGCCTTCGCGAGCGACGGCCTCGTCGGGCAGATCGCGGAGGAATCGGCTGGCGAGCTTGTAGTTGGTGCGACCGAACAGGGTCCGCGACTCGGCGTGGGTCACGAACAGGCGCTCGCGCGCCCGCGTGATGGCCACGTAGGCCAGGCGTCGCTCTTCTTCCAGATCGTCGATGCTCTCGGAGTTCATGCCGCGGTACGGAAAGGTCTCCTCTTCGAGCCCGGTCATGAATACGGTGGTGAACTCGAGCCCCTTCGCCGCGTGCACCGTCATCAGGGAGATGCTCGGGACGTCTTTGGTCGCATCCACCGCGCTGGCGAGCGAGACCCGCTCGAGCCAGCCGGTCAAGCTGACGGGCTCGCTGCGAGCATCGGCGTCCTCCTCGTACTCGCGGATCGAGCCGATGAGCTCTTCGAGGTTCTCGAGCCGCGCGTCGCTCTCGGCAGAGTCCTCGTCCCTCAGGCGCGAGCGATAGCCGGTCGCCTCGAGCACATGGCCCGCGAGCTCGCTCGGTGAGAGCTCGGCGCCGGTGGCCCGCAGGCCCTCCATCAGCTCGACGAAGCCGCGCAGCTTGGTCTTGGCCGCCCCGGTCAGCGCGTTCTCGCGCACCAACGCCACCAGGGCCTCGTAGGCCGAGAGCGCACGCTCGGCGGCAGCGTCGAGCACCAAGTCGACGGTCTTGTCGCCGATGCCCCGCGCCGGCACGTTGATCACTCGCAGCAGATCCGCGTCGCTCTTGGGATTTTCGAGCAGGCGCAAATAGGCGACCAGGTCTTTGACCTCGGCGCGCTCGAAGAAGCGCATTCCGCCGATGATCTGATAGGGCACGCTGTCGGAACGCAGCGCCTCTTCGAGCACCCGCGACTGGGCGTGCACTCGATAGAAGACGGCGATCTGCCTGGCGTCCACGCCGCGCGCGAGCTCGCCGCGGACGGTGCGCACGACGAACGCCGCTTCGTCGCGTTCGTTGGGGACGGTTCGGATGCGCACCGGATCGCCGAGGGCCGCCGCCGTCCAGAGTTGCTTGGGCTCGCGATCGAGGGCCGGCGCGATGACGGCCAGCGCGGCCTTCACGATGTTGGCGCTGGAGCGGTAGTTCTGTTCGAGCTTGACCACCTCGGCGTCCGGGAAATCGTGGCGGAAGCCGCGGATGATGCGCACGTCGGCGCCGCGCCAGCGGTAGATGGACTGGTCGTCGTCGCCGACCACGCACAGGTTCCGCGTGCCCGCCGAGAGCGCGCGCACCAAGCGGTACTGAGTGATGTTCGTGTCCTGGAACTCATCGACCAAGACATAGCGGAAGCGCTCGCGCAGCTCCCGACCCGCCGCGCTCTTGGGGTCCTCGGCGACCCGCATGGCGAGCACGATCAGATCCTCGAAGTCCACGGCGTTCGAGCTGCGAAGGGCGCGCTGGTAGCCCTCGAACAGGTCGACGAGCTCCGCGTCGAAGCCGCTCTGGACGTCGAGATCCTCGGGCCCGCGACCCTCGCGCTTCTGGGCGTGGATCTTGGACAGCACCCAGCGCGGCGGCATGCGTCGATCGTCGAGACCGCGGGCCTTGAGCAGGCGCGAGACCACCGCCTTCTGGTCGGACTCGTCGTAGATGACGAACTTGGGACCGAGCCCGGCTTCGTCGTGGTAGCGGCGCAGCAACCTCGCACACACCGAGTGAAAGGTGCCGGCCCAGAGGTCTCGCGTGACCTCGGGCCCCGCGAGCTGTTCGAGGCGCGCCTTGAGCTCCCCCGCTGCCTTGTTGGTGAAGGTGACGGCCAGGATGCGATAGGGCGGCACGCCGTGCTGCGACAGCAGGTTGGCGATCCGAAAGGTAATGACACGAGTCTTGCCGCTGCCCGCGCCCGCGAACACCAGCAGAGGCCCGTCGGTGTGAGCGGCGGCCTCGGCTTGCGGAGCGTTGAGCTCGACCATCGGCCCCGGATCTACCGCGACCGGCCCAGCGGGACCAGCGCTCACGACGCCGTGACGTCGATCGACGCAGTGTGCTGAGTGCGCGGCGTCGCCCCGCGAGATCGTCGCGCGAGCACGGGCCCCGGCTACTGACAGCGCCCCGTCGATCACCCCGGCCAGCCAAAGCCGTGGCTCCGCGGCGAGCGGCTCCGCGTCGGTGATGCGCAACGTGCAGCGATTCTCACCTTCCTCGAGGGACCAAGATCCAAACGAGAACAGGCGCGACAGCAGGGGGTGGACGCGACGAAGCACCTGCGGGATGTCCGTGGACCGGAGCGCGTTCTTCAAAACTGCGCCGACGTCGCCGCTGACTGCGTGAGCGCCGGCGCTGCGGGCCCAACCGACGCTTCCCATGGCTGCCTCACGTGTCACCGACCGGCAGTACTGGTTCAGCGCCTCGACGTCGTAGAGCACGATGGCCTGCATCGAGTCGTATTCGAGCTCCTTCGCCACTTCGCTGGGCAGGGTCGCGAGGGCGCGCCGCCGGGCCTCGTCGCCGAAGACCTGGCGCACGTATTGATCGACGGACCGAAGCGCGAGGCCACGGACCTGCCTCGCGCCGCTCGGCGCCGGCTCGATGCCCCGGGCGAGGGCCGCCGGCGGGGTCCACCCGACCGGAAAAGGCGGCGTCGGCTGGACGAAGGGCTCAGGCTGGGAGGCGGGCCGCTCGCCGCTCCTATCGCGCTTGCGCCCGAGGAAGCGCTCGGGCTTCACCAGCTCGAGCAACGCTTGACTGACCGCTGCGCGGTCCGGCTCGAGCGCTTCGAGATCACGGGCAAACTCCCGGGCGCTTTGGTAGCGCTCCTCCGGGCGCTTGGCCAGGGCGCGATTGACGATCGCCTGCAGCGCGGGGTCGGCGGGACCCCCTCGCTCGACGAGCAGTGGCGTGCGTGAGTGGGCGACCTTGTAGGCCGTGGCCACGGCCGTGGGAGCGTGGAACGGACGAGACGCGGTGAGGAACTCGAAGAGCACCACGCCGGCGCCGAACACGTCGCTGCGCCCGTCGATGTGAAGCTCGCCGCTCGCTTGCTCGGGTGAGAGGTAGTCCGGGGTCCCCATCACGACGCCGGTGTTGGTGCGTGCCGAGGCGGCGCCGGCCCACAGCACCTTGGCCACGCCAAAGTCGAGCAACTTGACTCGGACGTCCCGCGGCCCCTCGATCGAATAGAAGATGTTGCCGGGCTTGATGTCGCGGTGAACCACCCCGGTGTCGTGTGCAGACTGCAGCGCGTCGAGGACCGCCGCAATCGTAGCGATGGCCGCCGCCCGCGCGTACTTTCCGTGGTCGAAGAGCCGTCGTCCTGCGCTCTCACCCAGGAGGAAGTCCATGACCAGGTAGGGGCCAAATTCCGACTGCCCAGCGTCGTGCACGTTGACGATCCCAGGGTGACTCATCCGAATCCCGGAGTGCGCCTCTTGAAACAGGCGCGCGACGTAATTCGGGTCCTCGAGTTTGTGCGGCAAGAGCAGCTTGACCGCGACGATGCGACCCGTCGTGAGCTGCTCTGCGCGGTAGACCTCGCTCATGCCCCCGACCCCGATGCGCTCGGTCAGGCGGTACTTGTTGGCCACGATCCGGCCGGGGGTCGAAACTGCGCTCATCGGATGGGGCTGCCGCGGTCTATAGTCGGGCGCGGCTCATAGTGTACCAGGGAACGCCGGAGGAGTGGCCGGCCGGAACTCGTGGATGCCTTCCGGGAGCGACTTACGCGTATTGAGACTCGACCCGGTCGCGATCGTGACCCCGGGATCGTGCGCCTGCTGCTCCGCTCCGGCAGCGAGCTCCCGCACCGAGCGGCTCGGCCCCCGGGAGCTCCTGGTTCCGTATTGTGTGCAGTGCCTACGGCACGCCAGTGCAGCGACTACGAGAGGGCTGGCGGCCTCGGTCGGCTCGTGCCTCGTCGCTGCGACCATGGCCTTGGCTTTGCCCATGGCCTGGCCTTCACTCAGCTTGCCGGCTCACCTGGCGGCGGTGCTGATCTGCGCCTGTCTGCCCCTCTCGTTCCGCGCGCTTCCGCGTCGCCCAAAGCCCGGGCACAGCGCGGCTGAGCGCGCCGCGTGGTGGCTGTCGGGGGGCCGAATCTGCTGCACGAGCCCGAGATTTGCGGAGGCGCTGGCGACGCAGACGGGAGCGGCCATCGAGGCGTCCCGGGGCTCGGAACCCCGTTTCGCCGTTTGGCTCGTGGCCGGCCCGTTGGTGGCGCTAATCGGCGCTCCCAGCGGGTGGATGTTCCATCACCCGTTGGTGCGGGTGTTGAACCTGACGGAAGGTCGGCTCACCATCGCGCTCGATGGCCGGACGATCGCAGCGCTGGACGCCAGCAGCGCGGAGAACCCCACGGCTGGCGCCGAGCTTCGGATGCCCGGGGGTGATCACGAGCTGACGAGCACGACGCAGGCTGGAAACGTGGTCTCGACCCGCGTCACCCTCCGAGGCGGGTCGACCCACCTCTTTGCGCCGCAGAGCCCTTCGCACTGCTTTTGGCTCGAAGAATCTGGCTATGGACGCCACGCGGCCCGGGGCACGCGGATCGAGCCGCTGGTTGGACAGGGGCGCTTTTGGGTGCTTCCTCGGAGGGTGGACACCTGGTTTTCGCCGAATCCGCCCCCCTCCGCCCGGGACCAGCGTTCGTCGGGAGGAGTGCTCGTCGCGCTCCGACAAGCTCCCTGCGCTCGGGCGCCCCAGCAGGCACGCCCATGAGTTTGCGAGATTGGCGCTTTTCGCTATAGAACTGGGTCGTGGTTGACGAAAACTCCGAAGAACAGGTCGACGAGGGGACCAATGGCGCGGGCGAGGACGGGGCCCGGGCCGACGACGCCGATGAACCCGTGGAAACCCCGCCCGATCCCGTTGCGGAGGCCAAGGCGGAAGCAGTCAAGCTGAAGGACCAGCTGCTGCGCACCGCCGCGGACTTCGACAATTTCCGCAAGCGCAGCCGTCGCGAGGTCAACGACGCGGAGATCCGCGGACGGGAAGAGCTGCTCAAGGACCTGCTGCCGGTGTTCGACAATCTCGAGCGCGCGATGCAGCACGCTGACTCGGCAACCGATGTTCAGGCGTTGGCGGACGGCATTCGCATGGTGTCGCGCCAGTTCTTGGATGCGCTCGGGAAACTCGGGATCGAGCGCGTCGTGTCGCTGGGGGTGCACTTCGACCCCTCCGTCCACGAGGCGATCCAACAGCTCGAATCTCCGGATCAGCCCATGGGCACGGTGATCGCCGAGGTTCAAGCCGGCTATCGGCAGGGCGAACGCCTGCTGCGACCCGCGATGGTGGTGGTCTCGAAAGGACCGCCCGCTACCGCCGATCCCGCGGCCAACGGCGAAGAACCGGGCTGATTCGCGGCTATTCCCCGGGACGCGCGACGGGGTAAGCTCGGGTTCCTCATGGGCAAGATCATCGGCATCGACCTCGGGACGACCAACTCGTGCGTCGCCGTCCTCGAGGGAACCAACGCTGCGGGGGCAACCGAGGTCAAGGTGATCCCCAACGCCGACGGTGCGCGGACGACGCCGTCGGTCGTGGCCTTGACCGCCAGCGGGGAGCGCCTGGTCGGGCAGGTGGCCAAGCGGCAAGCGACCACCAACCCGGAGAACACCGTCTACGCCATGAAGCGTCTGATGGGGCGGAAGTTCGACGACGCGGACGTCACCCGTCACGCCCAAGGGGTCTCCTACCGAGTCGTCAGGGCGCCGAACGGGGACGCCTGGGCGGAAGTCCAGGGCAAGCCCATGTCCCCCCCGGAGATCTCCTCGGTGGTGCTCTCGACCATCAAAGAAATCGCCGAGGCGCACCTCGGGGAGCCGGTCACCGAAGCGGTGATCACCGTCCCCGCGTACTTCGACGACGCACAGCGCCAGGCCACCAAAGACGCCGGCCGCATCGCTGGCCTCGACGTTCGGCGAATCATCAATGAGCCTACGGCAGCGTCCCTCGCCTACGGGCTCGACAAGAAGCAAGCCCAACGCATCGTGGTGTACGACCTCGGTGGCGGCACCTTCGACGTCTCGATTCTGGAAATCTCCGACGGCGTGTTCAACGTCAAGGCCACCGGCGGCGACACCCACCTGGGTGGGGAAGACTTCGACCAACTCCTGATCGACCTGCTCGCCAGAGACTTCGCGGCCGAGACCGGGATCGACCTGAAGCAGGACCGCATGGCCCTGCAGCGCCTCAAAGAAGCCGCCGAGCGCGCCAAGCACGAGCTTTCGTCGTCGCTCGAGACCGACATCAACATCCCGTTCATCGCCACGGGAAAGGCGGGGCCGCTCCACCTGGAGCGCAAGCTCAAGCGAAACGAGCTCGAACAGCTGACCCGCGAGCTGGTGGAACGCACCATCGCCTCGTGCAAGCTGGTGATGGCCGATGCCAAGGTCACGGCGGACAAGATCGACGAAATCGTCTTGGTCGGCGGCATGACTCGAATGCCGGCGGTGCAGAAGGCCGTGAAAGATCTATTCGGAAAGGACCCACACAAAGGCGTCAACCCGGACGAGGTCGTGGCCATGGGCGCGGCGTTGCAAGGGGCAGCGCTCGGCGGCGCCATCGACGAGGTGCTCCTGCTCGACGTCACCCCGCTGTCCATTGGCGTCGAGACCGGCGGCGGTGTGTTCACGCGGCTGATCCCACGCAACACCACGGTCCCAACCGAGAAGAGCGAGATCTTCACCACCAGCGTCGACAATCAAAACTTCGTGCCTATTCACGTGCTGCAGGGCGAGCGTGAGATGGCGGCCAACAACCGCAGCCTGGCGCGCTTCGAGCTGTCGGGCATCCCGCCCGCGCCCCGCGGAGTGCCGAAGATTCAGGTGACGTTTCGCATCGACGCCAACGGCATCCTCTCGGTCGAAGCCAAAGACCTGGGCACCAACCGGGCCCAGGGCCTCAGCGTGACGCCCACCAGCGGGCTCGATCAGGAGGAGATCGACGGTTTGGTCCAAGAGGGCGAGAAGTTCAAAGAGACCGATCAGCTCCGTCGTGACATGGCCGAGATGAAGAACCAGTGCGACACGCTGATCTACACCACCGAGCAGGCGCTCGAAGGCTACGGGGACCTCCTGGGTCCCGAGAAGGTCGCCGGGGTCAGCGAGAAGCTCAAGGCGCTCAAGACCGCCATCGATGCCAGCGCGGATTTGGCCACGCTCCGAGACACGTACTCGACGCTCGAGAACGCGACCTTCGAGATCGCCGAAGCGATGTACGGCGACGAAGGCGAAGCCGAAGCCTGAAGGACCGATGGGCGACGCCGACCCACTCGCGACTATCGGCAGATACCAGCTCGTGGAACGCATCGGCGAGGGGTCCCTCACCTCCGTCTGGCGCGCCAAGAGCTTCGGCGTCGAGGGCTTCGAGAAGACCCTCGTCGTCAAGGTGCTCTTGCCCGCCCTCGCGCGCGACGAGAAATTCGTCGAGCGCTTCGTGCGCGAGGCGCAGCTCGCGGTCCGCTTGAGCCACGCCAACGTGGTGCAGGTCTTCGACCTCGGGCGCGTCGAGGACCCGCGCGAAGCGAAGCTCTACCTGGCGATGGAGCACGTGGCGGGACGGAGCCTCGCCAGCGTGATTCGGCCTTGGCTGGACGCGAACACACCCGCACCGCTCGGCTTTTCTCTGTTCGTCGCCTCCGAGATCGCCAAAGCGCTCGATCACGCCCACCGCCGACGCGACGAGAGCTTCGAACTGCTGAACGTGGTTCACGGCGACCTCGGCGCCGAGAACGTGCTGCTGTCGTGGGACGGCGAGGTGAAGGTCTCGGATTTTTGCGTGATGCGCGCGCTCTGGGATCACGCTGGCGATCGCCCCTTGGACGATCCCCGACTCCCGGACAAGCTCCGCAATGCGAGCCCCGAGTTGACCCACGGGCGGCAACCCAGCGCCGCGAGCGATGTATTCGCGGTCGGCACCCTCCTTCATCACTTACTTTCGGGCACGCACCCCTTCGAGCAGGCGAGCGCGGCAGAAACCTGGGCCGTGCTGGAGCGGGGCAGCTGGCCCAAGCTCTCCGCACTCCGCCCCGATTTGCCAACAGGCGTCCTCGATCTCGTCGGCCGCGCGCTGTCCTTCGATCCCACGCGCCGCCACGCCTCGAGCGCCGAGCTCTACGAAGAGCTCGTCGCCCAGCGCTACGCTTCGGGCACGCGCTACGCGTCCGAAGACTTGGCTGAGCTGCTCGAGACCAGGCGCATTGCGCCGATCAGCCTGCCCGACGACGCGGTGGACTTTCTGGAGACGACGCGATCGGAGCTGCGCCGGCCGGTCGAGCTCGTGTTGCCCCTCGAGCCCGAGCGCGAACCGAGCGTGCTCGGCGCGCTGTCCGAGCTCAAGCACGAGCGCGAGCTCTCGATCCTGGTGACGCGCCTCGGCGCCCGCGGGGCTCGCCCCGAAGTACGCGAGCACTTGCGAGAGTTGTTCACACGCTACGGGGGGCGACTGCTCCAGAGTAGCGATGACGAGTTCAGCGCGGTCTTTGGGCTCTCGGTGGCCGACAGCCGGGACACCGAAAACGCCGTGCGAGCCGGGCTGGTCGCGGTGCGCGCCTACTCGGGCTCATGCGACCTGTGCGTCGCGGTGGATCTCGCGCGCTTGACGGTGGACGACTCGGGCGCGCTGATCGAGGACGCGCGGGTCGCGACGGCTGCGGCCGCTGCGCGGCGCCTCGCGGCGACCAACCTGCGACGCGTCGTGATTTCGGCCACCGCCGCCCAAAACCTGCGTGGTCAATTCGAGCTGACAGCCGCCAAATCCATCGCGAAGACCTACCTGGTGGGCGAGGGCCGTCCCGTCGACGCGACGCTCGGATTCGTCGGTCGCAAGAACGAGCTGCGCAAGCTGGGTGACGCGCTCAAGGTCGCGGGGCGACGGCAGCTGCAAGTCGTCGGGCTGATCGGGCCGCATGGCATTGGCAAGACGCGGCTCTTGCACGAAGCCATCGCGCGCATTTCGCGCGGTTCGTTCAACATCGGCTGCCACATCGCGCGCTGCCTGCCCCGTGGGCGAGAAGAACCGCAGGGCGCTCTGGTGGCGATGCTTCGCGCCATGTGCGGCGTTCGCGAAGGAGATCCACCGTCGGTGATCGTGGCGGTCGAGCCTCGCCTGCGCGCGCTGGGTCTGATCGGCGTCGAGGTCACCGCGGTGCTCGGGGCGCTGGGCGCAGCTCGCGGTGGGGCGGACTCGGCCGGGGCCCTGACCGGAGCCCTGTCTCGTATGTTCGCCAGTCTTGCCGAGGACCGCCTGCACATCTTTGCGTGGGACGACGCCCATGAGCTCGACGAAGAGAGCGGAGCTGCCCTGATCCAGGTCGCGGCGCGCCTCGGCTCGAGCCGGGTGTTGTTCGTCTTCGCGGGTCGGCCCCGGGACGACGCGCCCTACCGAAAGGTGCCGGGCTACACCGAGCTGGCCGTGGATGACCTCAACGAGGACGACGTGCGGCGACTGGTCGCCGCTCGGCTCGAAGTCGCGGAAGTGCCAGAAGAGCTACGGACCTTCGTGCTCGAAAGGGCAGGAGGGCACCCGATGTTCGTCGACGAGCTCCTGCGCGAGGCCCTGGAGTCTGGTGCCATCGTGGTCGAGGGCGCTTCGGTCGAGCGCTTGGCGCTCGACGGCGTGCTCGCCGTTCCCCGGCCGCTTCGCGCGCTGATCGTCGACCGCGTCCGGCGCTTGCCCGAGCTCGAGCGCGATCTGTTGGTAGCGGCGGCGATTCTGGGCGCCCCGGTAGATTCTTCGGTGCTGGCCGCGATGCTCGACTTGCCCATCGGAAAGGTGAGCGCGCTGGCCGATGCCCTGATCGAAAAGCGCCTCCTGGTCCGCGAAGACCCGGTGTCGCTGGGCTTCGGCACCACGTTCTTGCCCGAGGTCCTCGCGGGCGAGCTGGAACCGGACGCGCGCGCCGAGCTGCATCGGAGCGCGGCCAACGCTTACCCAATGGTCCTGGCCGAGCGGACCGAACAAGAAGCGTCGCGCATCGCGCGGCACTACGCCGAGGCCGGCGAGCGCATTCGCGCATCGGGGTTCTACGCGACCAGCGCCTTCTACCACCTGGGGGCGCGACGCCTGGAGCGCGCCGCTGCGGACTTCGCCCGCGCCATCGATCTGTCCGACTGGCAGACGCAGGCGCCCACGGAGCTGGCGGAGTGGGTCCGCGCTTGGGGGCAGGCCGTGCGTCACGTGCGCGCTGGCGCCAAGCTCCCGGACGTCGTTCAGCGACTCTGGCTGCACCTGCAGTCCGACTCGCGCTTCGATCCCGAGCTTGCGGTTCGCATCAGCGTCGACCTTGCGCTGATCTTGGGGGCGCTCAGCCGCTACAAAGAGGCGCTTCGATTGTTGGCAAGCGCGATCACCCGCGCCGAGTCCATGCCGGCCCTCAGTCAGCTGGTGCTCATGGCGGAGGGTGAGCTCGCCGCCCGACAAGGAGAGTTCAAGCTCGCGCTCGCCGCTCTCGAGCGTGCCAAGGGCTTGTCGCTGGGTGATACCAAGGACGAACATCGAAGACTGCTGGCGACCGCTCAGGCGGCCGCCGCGGCGGGCGAGTACGACGAGGCGCTGAGCGCCCTCGACCAGGCGCGGGGCTTGTTTGCCGAGGGTGAAGAGCCAGTGCTCGCCCTCGAGCGCGCCAAGGTCCGCGCGCTGATCCACGGCTTTCGCGGCGACTGGGCGCGCTGCGCCCTGGAGAGCGGAACCGCGGCGGAGCAGGCCCGTGGCCTCGGCATCCCCCACGAGGTGGCGATCCACCTGCACAACCAAGGCGACGGCCTGATGCGCACCGACGATCTGCCTCGAGCCTACGCCGCGTTGACGCGCTCACTCTCCGTCGCCGAGCGCATCGGGGCCGATCGCCTGGTGAACCTGAACCAAATCATGTTGGCGTACTTGGACGCACTGAACGGCTCCGACGCTGCCCTGAAGCTCTTGGGCCGGAAGCTGGCCCACGCCGAAGCACAGAAATGGACCTGGGACGCCCTGAGCGGACGCACGCTCCTGGGCAAGCTGCTCGCCCGGCGCGGAGACGCCGTGGGTGCGCGGCGCGAGCTCGCTCTCGCCAAGCGCATGGCCCAAGCGACCGCCAACAAGCTGGTACTCGACGACTGCGATCGTGCGCTGGGGGATCTCGCCGCAGCCCCGAAAGACGCGACCCGCGCGAAGTAGGGCCGCGGCGCCCAGCGCTGGGGTAGACTGACTCGTTCGGCAATGGCGCGCGTGCGAGTTCAGTTGGAGACGCCGGATGGGCAGCACCACTTCCCACCCGGCACGTACTCGATCGGCAGAGCAGACGATTGTGACGTCGTGCTGTCGAGCGGGCGTTGCTCGCGATACCACGCTCGCCTCGTAGTCGATGCCCAAGGCGCCGCGCTCGAGGATCTCGGGAGCGCGAACGGCACCTTCGTGAACGGAGTCCGCATTGCCGAACGGCACGCGCTCAACAACGGCGATTTCGTGGTCGTAGGCGGCGAGCTCGGACTCGAGGTCTCGATCGAGACGGAGATCTCGATTTCGGACACAGCACCGCGGCGCCCAGGGCCGAGCCGGGCCGAAGGGCAGGCTCCGTACTTGCCACCGACCGCTCGCGTGCCGATGGACGAGGTGCTCGAGGCCGCGGCCGATCACCTGATCGCCAAGGGACAGCCGGAGCTCGCGGAGCGCACGCTGGGGCGGTGGCTCGAGACGGCGTTGGCCGCAGCAAAGGGCGGAAACTGGCACGAGCCCCCACTGGTCGAGATGGCCCTGCGCTGCGCTGCAAAGCTGGCAAAGTCGCTGCCCTCGCGGCGTTGGACCGACTACGTGCTGGAGTTGTCGGCGACGCTGAGCCGACCTCTGAGCGCCGAAGAAGCCAAGCTGCTCGACGCGGCCATCGGGGCCATTGGGGTCTCGGCCGAACCCCTGGCCCGCTACACCAGCATGCTGCGCGCGGTGTCGGCCACGACCGACTTCGCGCGGGCCATGCACCAAGCCGAAGCCTGGCGTGAAAGCGTGCGGGTCGGTGATTGATAATGCGTGCTTCGAGCTCACCTTCGCGGTGCCCCGACGCGTCGCCAAGAAGGTGTCAGCCATCCTCTTCGAGGCCGGCGCGGGTGCGGTCGAAGAGCGCGCTGGCCCAAGGCTGGTGGTCTGGGCCCTGGGCAGGGCGGCTGCCCGTCGTCTGGCGACCGCGGTGGCGCGCGAATTCCCAGGCGTGGTGACGGTCGCGGAGCGTGAGTTGGATCCGAGCTGGCAGACCGGCTGGATGCAGTACCTGGAGCCGGTGTTGATCACCGATCGCATCGTGTTTCAGCCGACGACCCGCACCGACAGCTTGCCCAGGGGCAAGCGCCGGATTTGGTTCGCGCCAGACCAAGCTTTTGGCGAAGGCAACCACCCCACCACGCGGCTCGCGGCTCGTGCGACCGAGCGGCACTGCCGCCAGCTCGAGCCAAGCGCGGTGCTCGATGTCGGAACGGGAAACGGCGTGCTCGCGATGGTGGCCGCGTCCTGTCGGGCACCGCGCGTGCTCGGGATCGACCTCGACCAGACCGCCCTCCGCGCTGCGCGCAAGAACGCCCAGCTGAACCGCCTCTCGCGTCGCTGCTCGTTCTCCGCCCGCCCGCTGTCGAGCGTGCGCGGGCGCTACGATTTGGTCATCGCCAACATCGAAGCCTGGGTGCTGCTCGAGCTCGCCGGCGACTTGGCGCGGGTGACCGCTCCGGCGGGTCGTCTGCTCCTGTCTGGGCTGCTTCGCGAGCGCGGCGACGAGATCCTCGCGCGCTTTGCGGACCAAGGGCTCCGGGAGGAGTCCCGGGAGCAAGAAGCGGGGTGGCTAGCGCTGGTGCTCGGGCGTTTTTAAGGGGTGACGCGGGCGTCTGACAGTGGGCAAACCGCGCGAGAATTGCTACGACACCCCGCCCGAGCATGACTGACGAAGAAGGGAAACCGGAAGCCACCGCGCCCGAAGCGCCAGCCGCTGATCCGCCTGCGCCGCCAGCTGACCCGCCCAGCGCGGACCCCACGCCGATCGTCGGCCGGACGGGGAACGCTCCGCACTGGCTTGTCGGCGCGTTCATCGCGCTCGTGGGCGCCGCTGCACCCTTCTTGCTGATGGCGACCACTCAGCGGTGGTCGTTCAGCGTCCCGGTCGCGGTCGTCGGCGGACTTGTCGCGTTCATCGGCATCACCCACATGCTCGGGAACTTCGACGACCCCGAGGCAAAGGTCAGCGCACGACCCGAGGGCGCCAAGCTGCGCCCGGCGTTGCTCGAACTCGTCACCGCGGTAGCTGCCTGGTTCGTGTCGATGCGACTCGCCGTCGCCGGAGGGTTGCCATTCCCGATCCTGAGCGCCGCCGTACTGGTCACCGGCACGTTCTTGTGGATGGTGACGGCCGGGTTCCGCACTGTGCAGGCCGTCGGCGCGCTCGGGCCGGACGAGTCCGGAAGGGAGCGCCCCCTCTTCCGCCGACACGGCTTCTGGCTAGTGGTGTTGACCTCGCTCCTGTATCTGCCGCTGCTCGGCAGCTACTCGCTCTCCGATCCGTGGGAGACGCACTACGGCGAGGTCGCGCGCGAGATGCTGGTGCGCGACGATTGGATCAGCCTGTGGTGGGCCCAAGACGGCTGGTTCTGGTCGAAACCCATCCTCGATTTCTGGATGCAGGGGGTCTTCTTCTCGGCCTTGGGCGTGCGCTACATGCCCGACCAAATGCTGTCGGCCGCGGCGCTGGGGCGCCTGCCCCAGCCCGAGTGGGCCGCGCGCATCGGCGTGTTCTTGCTGACTGTCCTGGCGGTCTACTTCCTCTACAAAGGCGTGGCCAAGGCCTGCGGGCGCCGGGCTGGGTTCCTCGGCGGCGTGGTGCTCACCACCATGCCGTACTGGTTCCTCATCGCGCACCAGTCGATGACGGACATGCTCTACGTCGCGCCCTTGACCGCGGCGATGGGGCTCGCCCTCCTGGCCTTCCACACGGATCCGGACGAAGAGGTCCGGGTCCACCAGATCTCGATCGGACGCTGGAAGCTGCGCGTCTCACTGTGGCACCTGGTGTTCGGCGTGATCGTGCTCTTGGTGCTGCCGCAGGTGCTCTACCTGTTGTCACGCAACCTGACCCTGCACCTCTCGGGCTCCCGGGGGTTCCGCTGGCACTTCGATCAGTTCTTCTCGGGCTCGGGCGGCGGCAACTGCGGGCTGCCAGGCAACGAAGCGTGCAAGGACCAAGTGCCGGTCAACAAGCTGTTCCAGCCCTGGCACGGCGCGGCGCTGTGGTCTGCACTCTCGGCGGCGCTGCTCTGGATCAACCGCGGCGAAAGGCGACGCGCACGGCTGTACTTCTTGGCAGCCTGGATCTTCGTCGCGCTGGCTGCCATGGGCAAGGGCGCCCCGGGGCTCGTGCTGCCGATCGCCATCATCGGCGCCTACGTGGCGGCGACTCGCCGCTGGCGTGACTTGGTGCGAGTCGAAGTCCTGAGCTTGCTCCTGATTGTCGCCTGCGTCGCGCTGCCTTGGTACGTGCAGATGTACATGCGCCACGGGCAGCCCTTCACCGATCGGCTGCTCTTCCACGACATGTACAAGCGCGCTTTCGTGCACGTGCACGACACGAATGTCGGCGATGACGTGAGCTTTCGCTACTACATCTGGCAGCTGGGCTACGGGCTCTTTCCGTGGACGGGGCTCGCGGCTGCCGGGTTGGGCTGGTGGCTGCGGCGGCCCAACGACCGCGACGATGCGCGAGGTGACGCCGGGGCGTTCTTGGCGCTGTGGTTCGTCATGGCGTTCGGCATGTTCACCATCACCCTGACCAAGTTCCACCACTACATCTTCCCGGTGGTCCCACCCACGGCCATGTTGGTCGGCCTGCTGCTCGATCGCGCGCTGGGGGACCGTGAGCTTCCGAGCGGGCGCTCTCTCGCCGTCACCCTGACGGGCATCAGCGCCAGCGTCATGCTGGCAGTCTACGGCGCCATGCGCTTCTTCCCCGGCGCGCTCACGGGCCGAGTGGTCGGAGAGCATCCGCCCGCTCCCATCAAGTGGCTGGGCTGGGTGTGCATCGCGCTCGCCGTGGGCATCGCCTACCTGGTGATCCGTCGCACCAAGGCCTCGGTGGAGCCGCCGAGCGCCGAGGCTTCCGCCGAGCCGCCGAGCGCTGATCTCAGTTCAATGCCCAAAGCTTTTGCTTTGGCGGGAGCTTCCGAGCCGAGCACGGGAGGCACCGCGGCAGCGAGCGGGGGCCTGATCGACAGCCGCGCCTACGACGGCATCGTGATCGGCGCGGTCGCCATCGCTTCTGCGTTCGTGCTGGTGATCGCGGGCCGCGACATGTTCTACACGATGCAAGGCGACATCGAAGGCCAGGCGCGGCTGATGCAGCTGTTCACCTACAACTACCGTCGGCCCTGGCCAAATTCCCTGGATTTCAAGGCCATTTTGACCGCCTTCACCTTCGTGCCCGCCGTGCTCAGCCTGTTGATGGCGGTGCCGAAGCTCCGGGCCCACGCGGCGGTCGGCTTGCTCGCGCTCAGCGTGCTCTGGGCTGGCTGGGGAGTGAACGTCTATCTGTATAAAGCGGCGCCCCACTGGGGCCAGCGCGAGACCGTGCTCGCCTACTACCGCGATCGCAAGAGCCCGGACGAGCTCCTGATCGCGTATCAAATGAACTGGAAGGGCGAGAACTTCTACACGGGCAACAGGACGCCTGCCTTCGTTTCCACCGGGCAGAAGTTCAAGGATTTCATCGAAGAGCAGAAGAAGAAGGGCGTCACCACGCTCTACTTCACGACGGAGCACGGTCGCTCCCACTCGCTCAAGGGTGAGGTCGGCACGCACACCAGCTTCGACGCCATCACGGACGAGAGGCTGAACAACAAATTCTTCATCGCCCGCGTTCGGTTCTGACCGGAGCGCCGGCGTCGAGCGTCGCATCAGTGCCGACGCCCGCCGGTTTCGGCGCGACCCACGTCTTCGCCCAGCCCATCAAGGCCTGGGAAAAGTCCGCCTGCTTCGCGTCCCGGTCGGTCTTGAACATCCAAACCATCGGGCAGCCTTGGTCGGCTTTCAGATCGACGCTGGTCTTGGCGATCTGTTTCCCGGTCTGCGCTTCGACCACGACCATCTCGTACGAGGTGTCCTCGAGATCCAGTTGGCTCACGGGTTTCTTCGCCGCGAACTTGCACTCTCTGACCTTGGTACTGCTCTTGGCCGTCACGCAGGCGACGAGCTCGTAGTTCTTGGGCGCCTCCGCCTTCCACCCGTCAAAGTGGCGGTTGTACGACTTCGAGAAGCTGTCCTTCGAGCTCTTGCGCGAGAACACCAGCGTGGGGTGGATGCGTCCCACCGCACCGTCGTAGGCCGTGGTGTCCTTCGAAGCGTTGCCGTTGCACACCTCGGCCAGATCGAGCTCCGCGAGGAGGGGTTCGGCGTCCGGCCGCGGAGGCGGGTTGACCCGGGCCTGAGCCACTGGAGCCGAGACACCGGTGGCCGGCGCTTGATCGCAGGCGGCGAGGCCCGCCGGCACCAGCACGATCGCGAACAGAGAGGAGGCGTGACGCAGCATGAGCGCCGAGTATCCGCCGCGCGACGGCGTTTCGGCAACGGGTGCGCCGTTTTTGCGCGTCCGCAGCCCCCTGCCCCCGCGAGCCTCCCTGGAGCCACGCCCGCTCAGTGCGGCGCGCAGGTCGAGACGCCGGCGCCGACCACCGTCGCTTTGGCCTTCGCCACCCAAGTCAACGACCCGTCACTCGGCCGATAGCGGTGGGCGTCGCTGAAGGTGACGCCATCCGGGGCGGTGAACAGGTAGAAGTCGCCGCCCCAGAAGGCGAAGGCAAACGAAGAGTTCTCGGTGCCCAACGCGAGCTCAGTCGTCGACAGCAACGCGCCGCTACTCGGATCGACCTCCGCCAACCGCGCACCCAGGGGGCCGGCGGGCAGACCAAAGGCGTACAGGCGACCATCGCCAGTCCCGGTCAGCTCGACGGCGTTGGAGAAGGGCTCCGAATAGGGCGCGACGAAGGACAACTTCAGGCTGGTGACGTCCAACTTGGCGAGTCCTTTCGAAGTCCACGCGTACGACGATTCGGTGACGTACAGCGTGTCGCTGTGGTTGGCCGAATCGAAGACGAACCCCATCCCGAACGGCCCCCAGCCGAGCTGCCCGGTTGCGAAGGACGTCGGCTGGCAGGCTGCCGTCTGCGTATTCACTTTGTAGATGCGCCCGTCTTGGTAGACCACGTAAGCCGTGCCGCCGCGATCCACTGCCATCGAGAACGGCTGGCTGCTGCTTTCACAGAAGGCCGTGCCGATGTGCTCGAAGCTCGAGCTCGGAGGATCGAAGCGATAGAGCAGAGACTGCGCCGTGATCACGTAGACGGACGTGGGGCCGGCGTCGTCGCAGACCGTCGGCGGATCCGGCTCGGCTTCGATGGGCACGTCGGGCGGGCTGTCGACCGGAGCGTCGACCGTGGCGTCGACGCTCGCATCCACGCTCGCGCCAGCGTCCAGCGCTAGCTCGGCGAGCCCGGACTTCGCGCCGCACGAGAGCAGCAACAGGGCCGCGGCGACGGATCTGACCACCGAGCTCACCGCGCCATGGTCGCCAACACGGGGCTCGAGGTCAAAGCCTACCCTCACTTCTTCAGCGCACGCCCGACCGTATTGCGGCCGACGCCCAGCCGTTTCGCGGCTTCTGTCTTGTTGCCACCGCAGGCGTCCACCGTCGCGCGAATGTAGCGCTCGAGCGCGGCGTCCAGGGTCAGGCCAGCCGGGATCAGCACGCCGCCAGCGCCCGAAGTGTCGCTTCGGGTGAGCAGCTCGCCTCCCCGCTCGGACCTTGGCCAGAGCTCGTCCGCGATGCGTCCGTCGGGCGACAGCACGACCGCGCTCTCGACCCAGTGCTCGAGCTCGCGGACGTTGCCGGCCCAACGATGGCGCCGGAGCACGGCGAGCGCGGCGAGCTCGAAGACCGGTAGCGGGCGGTCGTAGCGGGCGGCGTACATCTCGGCAAAGTGGCGGGCCAGGATCTCGACCTCGTCGGATCCGCGGTCGCGGAGCGGCGGAACGTCGATGACCACCACCTTCACTCTGAAGAAGAGGTCTTCGCGGAACTTCCCCGAGGCGACGAGCTTCTCGAGATCACGATGGGTCGCGCACACCACTCGCACATCAGCGTGCAGAGTCTCGCGCCCGCCCACGCGCTCGTAGCTGCGCTCTTGCAAGAAGCGCAGCAGCTTGCCCTGCATCTCCGGGGGCAACTCGCCGATTTCGTCGAGGAAGAGCGTGCCTTCGTGGGCCAGCTCGACCTTGCCGCGCACGCGCCGCTCGGCTCCGGTGAAGGCACCGCGTTCGTGGCCAAACAGCTCGCTCTCCACCAGCTGCGCCGGCAGCGTGGTGCAGTCGACGGTCACGAAGGGACCACCCTGCCGCGGCGAGTTCACGTGGATCGCCCGCGCGAACAGGCCCTTGCCGGTGCCCGTCTCGCCGCGCAAGAGCACCGTCGCGTCGGTCCCGGCCGCCAAGCCCACGCGCTGATAGACCTTACGCATGGCGGCGCTGCGGCCGACGATCCGATTGAAGGGCCCGCGCAACATGAGTCCCGGACCGGACTCGTCGGGGGCACGGAGAGTGGTCAGTGCCAGCGCCCGCGCGAGCTGCTGCGCGAGCGCTTCGAGGTAACGTTCGTCCTCGGTGTCAAAGGGGCCATCTTGGCGGTTCAACAGCTGGATCACGCCGCGAACCGGCGCGCCACCGTGTTCGCGAATGGCCGCGACGAGCACGCTCTGAGTCCGGTAGCCGGTGGCGCGATCGGCGCTCGGATCGAAGCGAGGATCGCTGGCAGCCTCGTCCACGCGCACGGTCTCACCGGTGCGAGCGACGTGACCGGCGAGTCCCTGCCCCATCGGCTGGCGCAGCTCCGGCACCTCGGGCAAGAGCGCCACCCGAGTGACGAGGTCGCCGCGTTCGGCGTCGACGAGCCAGATGCTCGCGCGGTCGGCGCGCAGCGACTCGGCCATGCGCTCGCAGGCCGTGGCGAGCAACGAATCGAGATCCACCTCACGGCCGAGCAAAGCAGCGAGATCGATGAGCAGTGAGAGCCGGGACATGGAGAGCGGGGTGGCCGCAAGCATACCCGAGGGCGGGCGGCCACCGGCGCAGCGGCCCACCGGCAGCGAGATCACGCGGCCACCGCACGCGCCGGCAGCGAGAGGACCAAGCCCTCGCGGGCGGCCACCGACCCGGCGAAGAGGCTCTGGGCCCGCTGCTCGAGCTCCGCCACGCCAGCGTCGGTCCGGCGCGGGTCGTGGTGGAACAGGACGTACTGTCCCACGTCCGCCGCGTGAGCGAGCTTGGCGCCATCCTCATAGGTCGAGTGCCCCCAACCGACCTTCGACGGGCCCTGCTCGCCCCGGTACTCGGCGGGCGTGTACTGCGAGTCGTAGATCAGCACGTCGGCTCCGAGCGCCAGATCGCGCAGCGCGGGATCGACACACGAATAGTGCTCGGTGTCGGTCGCGTACACCACGCTCCGACCTGCGTACTCGATGCGGTACGCGAGGGATCCGCCGGGGTGGTTGCCCTTGGAGACGCGGATGCGCGCGCCGCCGAGCTCGAGCACGTCCCCTGCCATCACTTCCTTGGTGTCGAGGGAGCAGGGCAGCTCCTCGAGACGCACTGGGAACACCGGGCTCGACATCTGGTGTTCGAGCACGTCGATGTTGCTGAGCCGATCCGTCTGCGGACCGACCACGGTCAGCTTCGTGGTCGGAAGGTAGATCGGCGTGAAGAAGGGCAGCCCCTGGATGTGATCCCAGTGGTGATGCGACAAGAGCAGCGTCGCGTCCACGGGGCCTTGCTTGATCAGGGCATCGCCCAGGGGGCGGATCCCGGTGCCGGAATCGAGGATGAAGCGCGAATCGCCACAGGTCACCTCGACGCAGCTGGTGTTACCTCCGACGCCGGCGGTCTCCGGTCCCGGCGCCGCGATGCTGCCTCGAACGCCCCAGAATCGAATGCTGAATGTCATCTGTGTTTCCTCCTGGCACCACCCATTGCGAAGGGCGTGCCGGGGAGAAAACGCCGAGAAATGTCCTGGTCTTGCCGACTGCGCACCCATCTGGTGCACCAAACCAGAGCCGCTGCGCCCGCTCAGATCTGCGACTGCAAGAACGCCACCGCCAAGAGGTGAACCGCGATGTCGACCTCCCCCTCGTTGCTGGTGGTCACGGTCCGCGAGGTGCTGGTCCGCGAAACCTGGAGCGACCCGCTCGCCCGCTGCTTGAGCAGGCGCTCGTCGTGAAGAGCCTGCGGGGCCCGCTCGCGCAACGCTGCGAGGAGTGTCGAGAAGCTCTCGATGGCGCTGTGACCCATGCGCGGCCCGAGGCCCGAGTAGTGCAGTCGTGTCTCGCGCAGCAAGACGTGCCCGGATCCCGAGCGTTTCAACAGATACAGAACCCGCTCCGACTCCCGCGTCGAGCCGCGCTCGGTGACGGTCCTGGTCTTCGATCGGACGAGGCCGCCGGTCATGGCGGCGCGGCCCAGGCTGAGCTTCTTCTCGCGGACCTCCCGATCGCTGTCTTCCTCCCGGGCGTGGGTGGCCACGACGAGCGCCAGGACTTCCGCTGGGCCCACGCGCACCAGCGCGGCGCCGGGGGTTTCGAAGGCGATGGCACCGGGTTCGAAGACGAAACTCTTCGGGCGCAGCATGTCCGCAGACGAGCTGACGCTCGCCGCGTCACAGGCCACGGCGCCGTGCCCCCGCCCTCGCAGCGACGCCAAGAGCGTGCGCGCGCGCTCGGCGTCTTCGGTCTCGAGCAGCACCAGGGGCAGGGGTCCCGAGAGCGCGAGGCGCAACTCGTAAACGCCCATGCCCAGCAAGGGCGTGAGGGCGCTCACCTCGGCGGCGAGCAGCTCGGTGCTCGGGTGCGGGGGAGGCGTTCCAGCTGGACCCCAGCGAGTCAGCGCGATCAGGTACACGACCCGGATTGTCGCGCAAGTGACGCCGGACGGAAGGGCCTTCGGGGGAATATTCGAGGCGGAGGCCCGGTGTTGTGGCCCAGCGCGGCGAGTGGGCGGGCTACTTGCAGGTCGGGAGGCAGACGACAACGGGCTGCGACCACCGTTCCGGCCGCGTCGCGGTCAGTTCCCCGCGTGCAACGGGCTGCGACCACCGCCGAGCTTGGCGTCATTGCGTCGGTTCGGCGGACCTCAGCGATGACGGGCAGCGGTAGGCAGTTCCATGCAAGCGCAGTGTCGCGCCGGATTTCTCGGCGGTTTCCATCCGCACGTAGTTTGCTCCCTTGCTTGCGGCCGCGTTCTTCAGGCGCGCCTTGGCGGATTCGTGGTTCACGCCCGACTCCGTGAACGCGGAGTCGGAGCCCTCCACGTCTCCTAGTTCTTCGCAGGCAGCGGGCGGATCGGCCTTCATCAATTTCACTTGCCGCCCCTCGGGACTGGCTGTCACCGTGGGCAGACAAGCGCCGAGCGCGCTCGCGGCCAGGGAGAAATACAGCGGAATGAGGTGTCGAAAAGTCATTTGGTCCTCGAGCTCAGCCCAAGCATTCAGTCGCCGGTGCTACTGCGTTGAGCCCCAGCGCGGACGCTCGTCGCAAGAAAAACGAGACCCGAAGGACGAAGTCTCAGCCCGGGCATCTCATTCCCGCACCCTCACGCGACGTCTTGGGTCAGTCGCTGACGGCGCTCGGGACTCTGGTTGGTCGCGCTGACCATGGCGCTCTCCGCCACCATCTACCGCTGGCAGGTGAACGTTTCGGACGTCGACCGCGGCGTGTACGAGTCGCTCGACCTGCGATTGGCCCGACACCCCTCGGAGAGCGCTCGCTATCTGCTCACGCGAATGCTGGCCTACTGCCTCTCCTATGAAGAAGGCATCGCCTTCAGCAAGGGCGGCATCTCGTCCACCGAAGAGGCGCCGGTGTCCATCCACGATCCCACCGGGCTGTTGAAGGCTTGGATCGACGTGGGCTCGCCCTCCGCCGAGCGGCTCCACAAGGCCTCCAAGGCTGCGCCGAGAGTAGCTCTGTTCACGACCGCGGATTCGACGCCGCTCCGACGAGAAGCCGGGGCCATTCACCGGGCGGCCGCCATCGAGGTGTACGCCGTCGACCCTGGGCTGGTCGACGCGTTCGAGCTGAAGCTCGAACGGAACCTGAGCTTCGAGCTCACTCGTACCGATGCGCACCTGTACGTCAGCCTTGGCACGGACACGCTCTCGGGCGAGATCGCGCGCTCGAGCCTGGTCGAAGCCTGAAAACCCAGGACTTGGAACCGCACGGCGGATATCATGGGGCCCTCGTGACCAAGACCGGATCCACTCGCGGCAGCGTGATCCTCTCGCGGCTCGCGTTCGTGCGGAAGGAGAAGGGCGACGAGGCCGTGCAGCGTGTCCTCCGGACCTTGACCGCCGAAGACCAGCAGCTGTTCGGCGGCACCGTGGTCTCGAACGTCTGGTACCCCTTCGAGGCGGGAGAACGACTCGACGTCGCCATCGCCGCGGAGCTCGGCGGCGGGGAGGCGACCTTCAAGCTGATGGGGGCCCGCTCGGCGGAGTTCAACCTGGGCGATACGCAGAAGCTCTTCGTCGAGGGACGCGACCCGCACGGTCTGCTGCGGAGCGCGTCCGCCATCTATCGGCTCTATTACGACACCGGCTCGCGCACCTATCACGCCTCCGGTGGCCGCAAGGCCGTCCTGCGCACGCTCCAGAGCAAGACCTTCTCGCCTTGGGACTGCCTCACGGTGATCGGCTGGCACGAGAAGGCCATCGAGATGTGCGGCGGACGCAATCCTCGCGTGACCCACACCAAGTGCCGCGCACGCGGCGACGGGCTCTGCGAGTACCTCTGCGAGTGGGGCTGACGGGGACCGGTTGCGGGCGCGTGAGGCCCGCGCTACGAGAGCGCCACCTCGAGAAGGAGTCCCCGTGCAAAAGCGTGTTGTCCTCGCCACTGAGAAGCCGTTTTCGGCTGCGGCCCGCGATCAGATCCTGGCCATCTTGAAGGAGGCCGGTTACGACGCGGTCGCCTTGGAGAAGTACAGCGGCAAAGGCCCGCTGGTCGAGGCCGCGGCGAGCGCGGACGCGCTGATCATTCGCAGCGACGGGATCGATGCCGAGGTCCTGGCTGCTGCCGGGAAGCTCGCGCTGGTCGTGCGCGCCGGAGCTGGCTACGACAACGTGGACATCAAGACCGCCAAGGAGCGCGGCGTCGCCGTGATGAACACGCCCGGCCAGAACGCCAACGCCGTCGCCGAACTGGTGGCCGCGATGATGGTGATGAGCGCGAGGAACTTCCTCGATGGCACGACCGGCTCGGAGCTCAAGGGCAAGACCCTGGGCCTGCACGCCTTCGGCGCGGTGGGGCGCGCGGTCGCGGGCATCGCCAAGGGCTTCGGCATGAACGTGATCGCCTTCGATCCCTTCGTTGGTGCCGACGCGATGACGGCCCTGGGCGTGGAGCCTGCCGCGTCGGTCGACGCCCTCTACGAGCAGGCGCGCTACGTGTCGCTGCACATCCCGGCGACCGCCGAGACCAGAGGGTCCATTGGCAAAGACCGCCTGATGCGCATGCCGAAGGGCGCGACCCTGATCAACACGGCGCGCAAAGAGGTGATCAACGAAGCTGAATTGCTGGCGGTGCTCGAGCAGCGCGAGGACTTCCGCTACGTGAGCGACATCGCTCCCTCTGCCGAGACCTTGGCGATCATCAAAGAGAAGTACCCAACGCGGGTCTACCTGACGCCGGTCAAACTCGGAGCCCAGACGGGTGAAGCCAACGTGAACGCTGGCTTGGCCGCGGCCCGGCAGATCGTAGCGTTCTTCGAGAATGGCGAGCGGCGCTTCGTGGTCAACCCCTGAGCAACCACGCCCAGAGCGGCACGGTGACCAGCGAGAGCGGGACGCCGATCCCCACCATGGCGGTGGCTAGGCGCGGCGACAGCTCGTGCTCCATCGCCAGCAAGGCGCCGGTGATCATCGGCGCCATCGCGGCCTCCGCCACCGCGACGTCGCCCGCGAGCCCGGTTGAACCCAGCGCGCGCTGCACGATGAGGTAGACGATCAGCGGCACGAGCGCGAGGCGCACACCAAGTCCGATCACGAGGGGGCGCGCGTGCTCACCAAGCACTCTTGGATCGAGGCGCAGCTGCCAGCCGACAGCGAACAGCGCGAGGGGCACCACGAGCGCGGCAAGCTTCTCGAGCGAGCCGACCACGACCGCCGGGAATGTCACCGGCCAGAGCGCTACCGCCAGCACAAACGCGAAGAAGGGCGGAAAGGCGACGACCCGGCGCGCCAGCTCGCCCCAGCGCGGACTGCCACGACCAACGCCGACGCTGGCCGTGATGGCGCCGAAGGTCGAGAGCACGAAGAACTGTCCTTGATCGACCCACACCGCCAGCGCCAGACCCTCACGCCCCCACAGGGCCTCCACCAATGGGAAACCGACAAACGAGGTATTGGCGAGGCCCGCCGTGAGCAAGAGGCAGGCGGTGACTTGACGGGTCCAGCCGAAGACCCGCGCAAAAGCCCCCAAGGCGAGGGCCGCGACGGCAAAGGCGACGAAGGGTGTTCCAAAAGCAATTCCGAGATTGGTCCATTGATTCGGGACCAGCGTGAGCTCGTGCACGCTGACGAGCGTGAGGGCGGGCAACGCCAAATCGATCACGATGCGGGTGGCAACCACCGGCGACGCATCTGGCAAACGTCCGCTCCTACGCATCAACGCGCCCGCGAGCAGGCACACCACCACCAGGAGCAGGTTGGCCACGCTAAAAGCGCACCCGAAGCGCGGCGGCGGACGACTTTGGACCCACGCGCGCCGTCGCCGACACACCACGCTTGTCGTCGAGCAGGAGCCACACGCCAAGGCCCGTGACGACGGCTCCAGTGGCGACCGTTACGATCCCAAGTGTCTGCTGCCGCTTCGCCGCGTCGAACTCGCCACGCGCTTCGGTCGTGTTCCAGAAGGTCGTTCCCGGTTCGATGGCGTGCACGTCGTCGCTCTTGGACTTGGCCGAGGCGACGAAGACCGCGCCCCCGATCATCAGCACGCTTCCGACGGCCACGCTGATGTAGCCCAGAGTTGGGGACGATCTGCGCTCGGGCGCCGGCGGCTCGGGGGCCGGAGTCGGCGCGGGATCTGCGCGCGGAACCCGAGCAGCCTGAGCCAGAGCGCTCCGGAGTTTTTCTATGTGTCCACCGAGCGCGACTCGGTCGGGCGCGGCGTCGCCGGCCAGGGCCAGGTAGCGTTCGTAGGACTCGGCCGCCAACCGTTTGTTGCCGAGGCGCTCGGCTATCAGCCCGACTCGCAGCGACACGGCGGGCTTGTCCGCGATGCGTTGCGCGCACGAGAGCAGCTCGAGCGCACCGCGGGGATCAGCGGCCTCCCGGCGCAGCGCTTCGTCGAAGAGCGTGCGCCCCTTGTCTTCCATCTCGCGCGGATTGCCGGTGTCGATGGGGCATGACATCTCCTCCGACTTCGCCGGGCATGCGTGAAGAACCAAGAGCGCGCAGACGCACCAGATCCGGCTCAGCGCTTGAGGCAGGCGGGGTAGTCGAAGCTGTCGGGCGTGCAGGGTCGGGTCCCTTGGCTAGGTCTTGGAACTCTAGCGGGGGTTGGCTTCGCCTTGCCAGTCGCCGGGGGCAGTTTTGGCGGTGGGGGCGCGCTGTCCACGGCCGGGGGCGGCATCTCGGGTTCGACAGGCAGTGACTCGAGCGGGGCAATGGCTGGCTCGGCGCCGGACCCAGCCGTCGTCGGCGGTTCGGGGGGTGGGCTGACCGCGGAGCCCTTCGGCACGTCGCGGCTGGAGGCGAGCACCGAGAAGATCACCAGGAGCAGCGCCAACAAGCTGCCGGCGATGACCCCTCCGACGACCGCCGAAGACTGCTTGCTGGTGGCGCTCACCAGCGGCGGCGGTTGCGAGAGACGCGCCCCCACATCGACCGCGAGTTCGGGTGGGGCATGCACGCCGGCGGAGGCGGACTCCGAGGGCGGGGGTGGGTAGCCGGACATTGCCACGCGCCGGGTACGCGGACGCTCGTCGTCCCGCCGAGTGCGCTGCTCGCGTGGCTCGCGCTCACGCGCGCGGGGCCGAAACAGAGTCAGGGTGCGAGTCTCGAAGCGCGGACGCGGCGGCGAATCCGCGGAGCCCGGCCCAGCGTTCGCGTCTTGCTCGACCATCAGCGCGAGTCGCTGCCGAGTCGCACCGGCGTAGCGGCCGGCGTAGTCGACGAGCTCGGCCTCGAGGTCCGCCGGCGCTCGACCCCGAGCCGAGAGCCACGCGTCGAGCGCCCCCGCGAGCTCCGCTCCGTCACCGAAGCGATCCTCCGGATTCTTTGCCAGCAGCCGATCGACCACCTGCGCGTAGCCGGCGTCCACGTCGGGCGCGACCGTGCCGAGGCTCGGTGTGCTGGCGTAGGCGACCAGCTTGAGCAGCTCGAGATCACCCTTCGCGGCGAAAGGCACCGCCCCGGAGCACAGCTCGAACATCACGATGCCCAGCGAATAGAGATCCGCACGCCCGTCTACGCCACGCCTCAGCGCGTACTCCGGAGACATGTAGGCGATCTTGCCCTTGATGATCCCAGTGCGCGTCTGGGAACTCTTGCCAGTGGCTTTGGCGATGCCAAAGTCGGTGACCTTCACGCTCCCGTCGAATCCGATCAAGATGTTGCTCGGCGTGACGTCGCGATGGACGATGTCCAGGGCGCGCCCCGCGTCGTCGGTCAGCGAGTGCGCCGCATGCAAGCCCTCGGCGCAGCGCGCGATCACGTGTGCGGTGAGTTCGATGGGGATCGGTTCCCCAGCGCGGAGGCCGAGCAAGGCAATCCGCGCGAGCGCGACGCCGTCGAGGTACTCCATGACCAAGTAGGGCCCGGCTTCGTCCTCGCCCCAGCCGACCAGGCCGACGACGTTCGGGTGGTTGAGCGAGCCCGTCAGCCAGATCTCGTCGCGAAACATCCGGACGAACTCCGGATCGCGGGCGTACTCCGGGTGCATGCGCTTGACCGCGACCAGACGGTCGCCATCTGGATCGCTCAGCCGCGCCAGCTCGACGGTGCCCATGCCGCCGCTGGCGATCTCGCCGAGCACGGTGAGGTCCAGCGCAGAGCCGACCGGGGACATGCCGGCGATTATCCCAGATTTCCAGGAAGAGACCGCCCGAGCGAGTGTTCAGCGCCCTTCGCCCATGCCGTGCTTGCGCATGAGTTTCTGCATCATCTGCCGGGAAACCTCGGCAGATGCCGCGGCTCGGGTCACGTTCCCGCCGGATCGACCCAGCACGAACTCGAGGTAGGCCCGCTCGAACTCGTCGCCAGCCTCCCGCCGCGCAATGCGCAGCGGCACGACCGCGCCGTCGCGAACGAAGCTCTGGGCCGTACCGCCACCCGTCGCCGTTTCGACGTGGTCGTGGTGCAGGGGGCGGTCGGGGGTGACGGTGAGGCGCTGCACCGCGTTGCGGAGCTCTCGAACGTTGCCAGGCCAGCGGTGGTTCTGAAACATCTCCCAGACCTGTGCCGGCACCGCGCTCGTATGCCGCGGCGGACGCTCGAGACCCAGGAAGTACTCGACCAGCTGCTCCAGGTCTTCCATGCGGTCCCGGAGCGGCGGCACGGCTACGTGGGTGGTCGCGAGGCGAAAGTAGAGGTCCTGACGGAAGCGGCCCTGCTGGATCTCCGAACGCAAATTGCGATTGGTCGCCGCGACGATGCGTACGTCCACCGCGATGGTCTGCCGGGCACCGATGCGACGGATCTCTCGTTTCTCGAGGGCGCGCAGGAGCTTCGGCTGAAGCTCCAAGGGCAGCTCGCCGATCTCGTCGATGAAGAGGGTGCCGCCGTTGGCCTGTTCGAACATCCCGATGTGGGTGCCCTGCGCCCCAGTGAACGCGCCTCGCTCGTGACCGAAGAGCTCGCTCTCGACCATGGTGGGCGCGACCGCGCCGCAGTCAAAGACGACGAAGGGACCTCCCGCACGCTGACTTTGAGCGTGGATGCTCTCGGCGATCAGATCCTTGCCGGTGCCGGTCTCGCCCTCGATCAGCAGTGAGATCTCGGCCGGCGCGATGCGCTCGAGATCGGCGAACAGCTCTCGCATGCGCGGCGCGCAGCCGAGCACGTCGCCGAAGCGATCGGTCTGGACCTGCTCGCGATCGACCGTCTCGCCCAGCCATTGCACCGCGATCCAGGTCTCGCCCAGGGCGATCTGGAAATCTCCGGTGACGAAGCCGTCTTTCAGGCGCACGCCGCCGAGCACGATGCCGTTGGTGCTCTCGACGTCGCGCACGCGCATGCCGAGCGGCGTCGGCTGCAGCTCGGCGTGACGCCTCGAGACCGTGTCGTCGGAGAGCACGAGATCGTTCTCGCTCGAGGTGCCGATCCGCACCGGAGTCCCGGCGCTCTCGACGTGCAGCCCGGCGTTGGGTCCCCGCGTCACCGACACCCGGACCTTGGCGTACCGAACCACGGTCGGCAGCGGTCGGGCGCGGGTAGGGCCTTCGCTCATGGACCGCGATTTATCGCACAGCCGGCAAAGACTGCCTAGCGGGTCAGAACGAGACCGCGTAGGGCACGTCGTGGGTCTCCTTGCCAGCGTAGGGCGAGACTGTCGCCCCGGACACGTGGGATCGAACGCAAGGCCCGCGCTGGGAAATTGGGAACACCGGGTCGACGGTCACCCGGACGGGTCGTCCGTTGGGACCGAAGGTGACCGTTCCGCTGTACCCGCCGCCCCCTTGCATGTGCCTACAGCCGAAGTTGGAGGACTTGGCCAGGCGCTGCACCGAGTTCATCGCAGCCTTGGCGTCGTAGGGCCCGAGCGCTGGAGGCGCGGAGCTGGCGGGTGACGCGGGCCCAGTTGGAGGTTTTTTGGTCGACGTCGGCTTGACCGATGCTTCGGGAGGCCCCGCGCTCGCTTGGGGGTCGGGCAGATCGGGCGCTGCCGAGGCCGGCGCCACGGCGATCGCGGACGCGCGCGGTGGCGGCTCGGCGCCGCCGCTCCCGAATACGAAATAGGCAGCAAGCGCCGCCGCAATTCCGCCGAAGCCGAGGAGCCCCAACAGCAACACCACGATCAGCGCCAGGGGGCTGCGCTTTCGCACCGGCACGGCGACCACGGTCGGCACCGCAGTAGCGTTGCCGACGGCCACGGAGGGCGGCGGCAACGACGGCCAGCTCGGGCCGCTGGGATCGGGCGCTATGCTCTGCGCTGGCGCCACCCCGAGCACACCCGTGAAGAGCGCGTTCGCCGCATCGGTCGCATTCTGGAAACGCTGAGCGGGATCCCGCGCAAGACAAGCAGCGAACCATTGGTCGAAGCCCTGCGGAACTCCCGCCGCTCCAATTTCGGCAGCGCGCGAGGAGGCCGGGTCGAGCGGCTCGAATAGGATCTCACGCATCAGCTGGGGAACGGAGCCGCCAAGACCCGCGGCGCGCCAGTAGTGTCTGCCGGTGAGCAGCCAAAATGTCAGGAGGCCCAGCGCCCAGACGTCGCTGGCTGGAGAGACGTGACTCTTGAGCTCCGTCTGCTCGGGCGCCATCCACATTGGCGTTCCCATGGCCGCAGTCGACGCGGTCTGCGCGTCGGCTGCGACGCGCGCGATCCCGAAGTCGAGCACCTTCACGATCATCGGGTGAGTCGTGCTCTGCGTCCGCGCGAGAAAGACGTTGTCGGGCTTGATGTCCCGGTGAACCACCCCACGCGCGTGCGCCGCGCCGAGCGCGTGGCAGACGGGCCGCAATATCTCGACTATTTCGGAGATTGGCAGAGGTCCGCGCCGCGTCACGTGTTGGGCGAGGTTCTCGCCGCTGAGCAGCTCCATCGCGAGCCACGGCACGCCGAGCTGCGGATCCACGCCGGCACCAACCACCTCCACGACGTGATCGCTCGGGACCATGGCCCCGACCCGTGCCTCGCGCACGAAGCGCTCGCGCATGGCCGAATCCACGACCAGCGAGGAGTGCATGACCTTGAGCGCCCGCTGCTTGCCCGTGCTGAGTTGGACCGCGAGGTAGACCGCGCCCATGCCACCGGCGCTGAGCGGACGCTCGATCTGGAAATCTCCGCCGAGGGTCGTGCCGGGCGTGAGTTGACTCGGCTCCACGCTGCCTAGACTAGCACGCTCAGCGGGGCGCGAAATGAATCGCCAGGGCGTCGAGCAGGCCGTCCACCGTGTACTCGGTAGCGGTCACCGTCGGCTTCACGCCGTGCTCGGTGAGCGCCGCGCTGGTGATGGGACCGATGCTGGCGACCAGGACCCCCCCGAGCAGCGCCGCGGCGTCGGCGCCGAGCAGGCTACACATCGAGTTCACCGTCGATCCAGAAGTGAACATCACCGCATCGACCTGGCCCGAACTCAGCAACTCACGCAGCGCCTCCGCGCGATCGGACGACACCGGCTTCGTCTCGTATGCCGCGACGACATCGACCTGCGCCCCGGATTTGCGCAGCGCCTCCGGGAGCACGTCACGCGCCACCAGCGCACGAGGGATGAGCACACTCCGGACGGGACCGCTGTCGAGCAGCGCCTGCGCCAGCGACTCGCCGACGTATTCGTGGGCCATCAGGTCGGCGACGATTCCTCGTTCTGCGAGCGCGCCCCGCGTGCGTGGGCCGATCACCGCGACCTTGGCCGCGCCGAGCGCCCGGGCGTCCCGGCCCGCCGCCGAGAGTGCCGCGAAGAAGCGCTCCACGCCGTTGGCGCTGGTGAAGACGAGCCAGTCGTAGCTCGAGGCGGCAGTCGCGGCCCGAGCGAGCTGGGTCGGATCCGGGGGATCACAGATCTCAATCACCGGGAATACCACCGGCTCCGCGCCGCGGGCGCGGACCGCCCGGGCGGTGGCTCCTGCTTGGTTGGGCGCGCGCGGGATCAGGATGCGTCGCCCGAACAAGGGCTGATCGTCGAACCACCGGAGCTCGCTCCGGAGGCGGACGACCTCGCCCACGATGATCACCGCGGGGTTCGTCACGCCGGCGCTGCGCGCGAGACCCGCGATGTCCCCGAGAGTGCCCTCGACCACGCGCTGTTCGGGACGCGTGCCCCATTGGACCACCGCAGCCGGGGTGGTGACGGAGCGCCCGCCTTCAGCGAGAGCGGCGGTGATCTGCTCGATGCGACGCATCCCCATCAGCACGCAGATGGTGTCGGTCGCCGTCGCGAGCTTCTTCCACGCTTCGGGCGACCACTCTTTGCCAGCCCGGTCGCTGCCGGTGATGATGGTGACGCTGGACGACATGTCGCGGTGCGTGAGGGACACGCCCGCGTACGCACTGGCGCCGACGGCCGACGGGATCCCTGGCACGATCTCGAAGGGAACTCCGGCGCGCGCCAACTCGGTGGCTTCTTCCGAGCCCCTGGCGAACAGGAAGGGATCGCCTCCCTTGAGGCGCACGACCCGTTTGCCCGCACGCGCGTGAGCGATGAGCTGCTCGCTGATCTCGACCTGCGGAGGGCTCTCGACGCCGTAACGCTTGCCGACGTCGATCTTCTCGGCAAGAGGACAGGCCTCCAACAAGGACGGGTGTGCGAGCGCGTCGAAGAGCACCACGTCGGCTCGGCCGAGCAGCTCCATGCCCCGGACGGTGATGAGTCCCGGATCCCCCGGGCCCGCCCCCACCAGCCACACCTTTCCGACGGCCATGCTGGCCGGGAGCGTAGTGCCACTTGGGTGGGTTGCGAGCTTCAGCGCCGCCAAGCCCGCGTTTTCACGGATTTGGCACACTGCGTCGGGGCGCTGGGCCTTGACACGTGCTCAGGTCAAATGACAAACGGCCGACCCTCGGGAGAGCGCCGCGTGCGTCGTGAGTGCCACCCATGCCGGACCAATGGTCCGGCGACTCCGAGCAAGGGGCTCAGAGGTCAGGTTGGGGGAAAGCCAATGCAATTGTCATCGGAACATCGCTCGAACGAAGGCGCCAGCAGTCGCCCCCCCAGCGTGGAGAAGACCGATCCCTGCGCGGCGCCGGCGCAGGAATCGGAACCGGCCGTCGAGGGTGTGATCGGACTACAGATCTCTGGTCTCGATCGCTGGTTCGTGACCGACGGCGTCAACGCGGTTGGCCCAGTCAGCTACGAGCTGCTCCGCCGGGGCGTCGCTTCCGGCCGGATCCCGGCGGGTTCCTTCGTGCGTCACGACAGCTGGAGGGTGTGGCGCCGGCTCGAGGAGCTCGAGCAGCTCTCTGCTGCCAAGCGCGAAGAGGCCATCCAGCATTTGGCCGCGGTCAGCGCCGCGGCCGAGGAGCGCGCGAGCAATCCCTGCAACGAACCGCCGCCTCCCCCCACGCAAGAAGAGCTCAGCGCCCACGAGCCGACGAAGCTGCCGTCGATGCGGCCGGCCGCCATCGATCCCGCGGGCGTGCTCGACAGCGCCACGGATCTCGAGCAGGCGATGTTGCTCGCCCTATCCACGGCGGTGACCGCTGCCGGTGCGCATGTCGGCGTCGTGCACATGAGCCGCGTCGATCTAGGCGCGACCGTCACCAGCTTCGCGCACGGGCCGGACGCCGAGCTGCTTCTGGGCGAACGCCTGGCCTCGAACGACCCGGCGCTGCTCGCGGCGCAGGCCGGCCACACGGTGATGGGCGAACCGCGCCTCGGGGAGGCCGGACGCTACATCGCCGGACGGATGACTCGCTGCCTTCCCGGGCCCCGCGGCGTCGCCATGGTGCCCGTCATGGTCGACGGCCACATGAGCGCGATGATCGAGGTGGGTCGCGCTTCACGCCCGTTCCGCGCGGCGGAAATCGCCCGCGTCGAAGAGGTCGCCGAAGCACTCGCCAAACACATCGTCGCCCTGGGCTGGAACTGACAGACTCGGCTCATGACGACGCGCACGCGGCGGAGGCTCTTCACTCTGGGGCTCGTGTCCGCCCTCGGCCTCCCGATGCTCTCGAGTGCGGCGGCGTGCAGCCCGCCGTGTGAGACCGCCGACTCCGACCCGGTGCGCTTCAAGGGCGGCAGCGTGTCGGCCAACGGCTCGACCTATTCTACCTCGGCGTGGGAAGGCCCCTACCTTCACTTCCCTTCGGGTCGACGCTTTCAGCTCGAACACCAGCTCGGAGTGACGCCCCCCATTGTCGCGACCTACCTGGCGTTCAGCGAGAAGCCGCTCCCCGGCAACAACACCAGCGAGAGCGCGGGCAACCAAGCCGTCATCGAACGCGTCGACGACGAGATCATCCAAATCCGCAACGACACCTGCTCGGAATTCTGGCTGCGCGTCGTCGCAATGGCCTCTCCGGGTGGCGCGACGGACGCGGGCGCGGACTAGCCGATCACCTCGCCGCGGGTTTCGCGGGCAGGGATCGGATCGATCGCGGAGCGCTGCGCCCGGGACTGGCGCGCCCTGCCCCGCGCAGCTCGGGCAGCTTGCCCGCGGCGAGCGCGGTCTTGGCGAGCTCCAGGCGAGCGACGGGCGCCCCGACCTGCTTGGTCTCACCCCAGAGCCGCAGGGCCTCAGTCAGCGCCTTTTTGGCCTCCACTTCCCGGCGAAGCAAGAGCAGCGCATCGCCGTGCGCGAGCCAGGCAGCCGCATTGCGTGGCTCGACGGCCACAGCGCGCTCGGTGTGCTCGAACGCGCGCTTGCCGTCGCCCTCCTCGAGGGCTCGCTCAGCGACGAGCACGTGCGACATCACATTGTCGGGGTCGCCCTTCAACGCCTCGCTAGCTTCTCGCAGAGCAGCGTCGTCGAAACCTGCGTGGTGGTAGGCGAGAGCGAGCTGCGCGCGCAGTCCAGGACCCGGGGACTTCGCCAGCGCCCGACGGAACTGCTCGATGGCGTCGGTGTTGCGTCCGGCGGCGGCGTAGGCCCGCCCCGCCGCGGCGATGGCCACGACCAGGTCCGGGGCGAGGCTCTGCGCGGTCTGAGCTGCTCGGATCGCATCGTCGAGCTTGCCTTGGCGCACGAGGAGCGCGGACAGACCGACGTGCGGCAGCGCGAAAGCAGCGTCGTGTGCCGTGGCTGCTCTCAGTGACCGCTCCGCCGCGTCCAGCTTGCCGTGAGCAAGATCGCGCATGCCGATGCAATGAAGATGGGCCGCCATCCAACGCTTCGGCGCTCCAGCTTGGTGGGCGGCTCGCTCGAAGTCGAACGCGGCGGTCTCCCACTCGCCGGGGGACAGCGCGGCGCCCGAGGTTGCTTCGTCGCCGTAGCGAGCGAGGGTTTCGAGCCCAAGCCTCGGCGCGAGCGCCGGCGCCGGCGCCGAAGGGGTCGCGGCGGCGGGCGCGCGCTCGTGCTTGATCAGCCTCGCACCTGCATAACCGACGATGGCGAAGGCCACGACCAGCGCCAGCAGCGCGGGACCCCTGGCCGACCTCGCGCGCGCCGGAGGGCTCGCAGGCAGCGCGGTTGCCGCGGTGGTAGTCGGCGCGACAGGTCGCGGCGGCGTCGACGGGAAGGGAGTGGGCATCGCTTGCGTGGTCGCCATCTCGTGGAGACTCACCTCGCGCGCCGCCGCCTCCAAGGTTCGAGAGAGCTCGTCGGCACCGGAAAAGCGCTCCGCGGGGTCTTTGGCGAGGCAGCGACGCACGATGGACTCGACGATGGGCGGCGCGCCCGGGTTGTGACGCGAGACGGGGAGGGGATCGTCGCGTGTCGTGGCGACGATCACGTCCATGGACGACTTTCCCTGAAAGGGACGCGCCCCGGCGACCATCTCGTAGAGGACGACGCCGATCGAAAAGACATCCGAGCGCGCGTCCACCGGCTCACCGCGGGCTTGCTCCGGCGCCATGTAGCCGGGGGTCCCGAGCACACGCCCCTCTTCGGTGATGGCGCCGCCCGCCGGCAGGGTGTTCGCGCTCCCGATGTCGACGTCGAGCTTGGCGACACCGAAGTCGAGGACCTTCACGCGCTCGTCCGGCAGCACCATCACGTTCTCGGGCTTGAGGTCGCGATGAATGACCCCGGCGGCGTGGGCGTGGCCAGCAGCCCGGGCGATGCCGAGGGCGATTTCGAGGGCGTGCGAGACGCTCATCCGGCCCTGCGCCATCACCTCGCGTAGGTTCTGGCCGGGCACGAGCTCCATGACGATGAAGACCTGGCCGGCGACCTCGTCGATCTCGTGCACCGTAGCGACATTGGGGTGACTGATGGCCGCCGCCAAGCGAGCCTCGCGCAAGAATCGCTGCCGACGTTCTTCGGATCCCACCAGCTCGGGGGCCAGCACCTTGACGGCGACCTTTCGACCGAGCGTCTCGTCGAGCGCCTCGTAGACCACTCCCATTCCGCCAGCGCCCAGGCGGCGTTGGATGGAAAAATGCGCGAGGCGGGCGCCCGGAGCGAGATCTGCCACAGGCCATCAAAAATGGACCGCCTTCGAGCTCGAAGCAACCTTGACACCTGCCCTCGCCTGCTCGACGACTCATCCGTCATGAACAAGCGGCTCGAGATGCTCGAAAAGATGGTGGCGAGCGGCAGCGCCGATTCCTTCGCGCGCTACGCGCTGGCGATGGAATACCGGAAGGCCGGAAGCCACGACGAAGCCCTCGCCGCGTTCACCGCGCTGCGTGACGCCGATCCCGACTACCTGCCCATGTATCTGATGGTCGGACAGCTCCTGATCGACACCTCGCGCAGCGACGAAGCCAAGGGCTGGCTCACGGCGGGCATCGCCCTGGCCAAGAAGCAAGGTGAGGCCAAGGCCGAAGCGGAGCTCGAAGCGGCGTTCGCTTTGACGTAGTCAGCCGACCGCGGGCGGCGGCAGGGTCCAGCTGCCACCTTCTCCGCCACCCTCTACCGGTGCGTCGTCCTCCGCCGCCCCCAGGAAGTCCAAGACCTGTGCGCGGCGGGCGTGGGCGTCACTACGACCGAGATCGATCAAGCGGCGCGCGAAACCTCCGTCGAACAAGAGGTAGCTCGCCAGATCTGCGTCGTCGATTCCGCCTGCGTCCAGGAGCTTGAGCGCTTGTTTGGTGACAAGGGGACCCGAGCGCAGCTTGCCGTGGCGCATGTACTCCGCCGCGAGCTTGCCGATGCCCTCGGTGGGGCGCACGACGAGCATCTCGATGGGGCGGAAGGAGTGGCCTCCGCGGGTCAATGCGGACTCGTTGAGTTTATCCACGAACTCGCCGCCGAAGGCGCCCTCCCCGCTCAGCATCAGATCGTTCAGCAGGTTCACGAAACCCAGATCGTTGTCGAGGTGGTCGAGCAAGAGCGCGTTCATGATCTTGCCGAGCAGCACGGTAGCGCTGGGCGCCGAGATGGGCCCCGGGATGGGATGGGTGACCCCGCGCACGAGCCGTGAGGTCCCGACCACCAGCACGTGGGTGGCTCCCAGCCGAATGGCCGGCGCGACGGGGGTGTTCTGGCGTACGCCGCCGTCCACGTAGAGCTGGCTGCCGATCTGGACCGGCGGGAACAGGAGCGGGATGGCCGCCGAAGCCAGCGCGTGCTGAGGGCCGATGCGCTCGGCGCGGATCAGGGTGCGCGGCGGCGCGCGCGTCGGCAACGAGGTGCTCGGCCCCGTCTGCATGAAGATCACGGTACGGCCGGTGCCCACCTCCGTGGCGGACACGCTGAGCGCCTTGAGCACTCCGCTCTTCAAGGTGCGCGTTACCGCGCGCCAGGGCACTTCGCGCTGCACCAGCCGGGCCATCGGTGAAACGTCGAAGATGCCGGCACCCGCGGCGCCACCCAGCAGGACCCGCGGCAGGCTGATGGCCTGCCGAATCCCGAAGCCCAGCACGTCGTCGAGCTTCAGGCTCGACCACACGTCGACCAGTCGACGCATGCCCAGCACGGGATCCGCCAGATGTGCGGCCAGGTACGCGCAGTTGATGGCGCCGACGCTGGTCCCACACAAAATGTCGACCCGTGGCGGAGCGCCGCGCAAGCGCGTGAGCTCGTCGAAGAGGTACCAGAGCACTCCGACTTCGTAGGCGCCACGCGCGCCACCGCCCGAGAGGATTACTGCGAGGCGCCGGCGCTGAGGCTTGTCGCTCACGGAAGGCGAAACCTACCCCAACTCTTCGTCCGACTGAACGCCTTCCGCCAATTCGGCGGGCGGCGGCTCGCTCGACGGAGGGAAGTCCGAGGGCAGCGGCGGCGGCTCCGTCTTGTCGTGCACGCCAGCGACTTCCGGCAACTCCGGCGGCTCGCTTCCGAACAGCTTTGCCACCGCGGGCCGGCGACAAAAGAGATGCTTGAGCTCGGGATCGCGGATCAACTCGAAGATCTCGTGGGCGAATCTCCGTCCGCGCTTCTTCATCTCCTTGGCTTGAGGCGATCCGGACCGCTCGAGCGCCTCGAGGCAGAGCGCGCGAGTCTCCAGGCCGTACTCCGAGCCCTGGATGGTGTCGATGGCACCCATGGCCGTCGTCGCCAAGAGAATGCCGGTGTGCGACTCGCCGATGTCGGCGCGCGCTGCGGCTTCGATCGCCATCGCGTAGAAGTGATAGGCGACGTAGGCCTGGGCTTCTGCCGCTTGACGCGCGTCGAAGGCGAACATGACCGCACTGCCCGAGTCGTCCGTGGCGCGAGCCAGCAGCGCACGCAAAATCTTCTCGTGCACCGAGTCATAGGCGCTCCCCGTGACGGCCGTGAGCGCGCCGGCATCGCCGACGAAGGTGTCGGCCGCCGCGATGTCACCGAGATCGAGCAATACCTCGGCGGTGCACAGCTGCGTGTCGGCGCGGGCGTCCTGGTCACCATAGCGTTCGTGGGCCTCGCGCGCGCGCCTCAGATAGGCGAGCCCGCGCTGCACATCACCGAGCCGTGCGTAGCACTGCCCGATGTTCGACAGCGTCTTGGCGATTTGGAAGCGGCCGCCGATGGCCAGGTCGATTCGAATCGCGTCGAGCGCCAGCGCGATGGCATCCTCGAAACGCCCCAGCACGAAGAGCGCGTAGGCGAGGGAGTTCTTCGCGCGCGCTTCTTGGCGACGGGCTCCGGCCTGACGGAAGACCGCGATGGCCTCCGCGTGGGCGTCCACGGCTTCGTCCGTGCGTCCGACGCGCCGCAGGAGGGTCCCGCGGGTTCGGAGCACCTCCGCACGGAAGCGAGGTGGCACGTCGGGATGGCCGGCGGTCTCGAGGGCCCGATCGCAGGCCGCGAGCGCGCCCTGCATGTCGCCCAGGTCGCGCAGCATCTCGCTCATGAGCGATTGAGTCTGCGCTTCGAGCACCGGCATCTGGATCTGATGCGATACTTGCTCGGCGCGCCGAGCGCTGGTCAGTCCGCGGGCGAGGTGGCCCTCATCTTGTTCGAAACGCGCCGTTCGAAACAGCGCAGTGGCTGCCCAACCCGCCGATCCCGACTTTCGCGCGAGCTGGCGCAAGGACATCAGGTGACGGCGGCGCTCGCGCCAGCGCCCCTGGAAACGTGTGATGTTCTCCAGGGCTTCGTGGGCTTCGAGCCGCTTCAGGTCGTCGGCGGGCAAGAGCGCCAGCGCTCGACGATAGTAGCGCGTCGCGAGCTGCACCTGATAGCTAGAGCGAGCGACCGTGGCGGCCTCCAGGTAGAGCTCCGCGGCTTCAGTGCTGGCCTTGCCCCGAGACAGGTGTCGCGCGACAATGGCCGCCGTCAACCCGCGAGCCAACGGTGAGCCGGCGAGGTGCTGGCCGAGTCGCCGGTGCATGCGCTCTCGCGTTGGTTTCTCGAGCCCGCGGTAGGCAACGTCTCGGGTGAGCGGGTGTCGGACGTCGACGGCGTCGCCCTTGGTGTCACAGAGCCCTCGCGCGCACAGGCGAATCACTGGCTCTTCTGCGCTCTCGCCTTTGAGTGCGTCGAGATCCTCCATCTCGAGCGGCCCTCCGGCGACCGCCAACCATTCGATGACCTCTTGCTCTTCTAGCGGCAGCTCGGCCAGTCGATCTGCGATCAGCTGCTCGAGGGTCGAGGGCAGCGCCGCCCCGACCTCGCCCGGACGCTCCACCCGCACCAGCTCTTGGCTGCCACCATCTCGCTCGTGGAGCTCGAGCGCTCCCCGTTCGAGCAGCGCATCGACCATCTCGATGAGAAAGAACGGGTTGCCCGCGGCGCGCGGCAAGAGGTCCGCACACACCTGAGCGACCCCATCGCGTGCCCCCAAGCGCGCCTGGAGCAAGCGGATCTGGTTCTCGGCGGACAGCCCGGCCAGCTCGATGCGCACCAGGCCGTCGATATAGGGCGCGGTTGCGTCGTCAGGCCGCGTGACGAGGATGGCCAAGAGCGGAATTTGATCGCCCTTTTTGAGCAGCTCTGCCACCAGCTCGAGGCTGGGGCGGTCGCTCCACTGAATGCCCTCGATCATCACGACCAAGGGAGAGGTGCTGGCTGCTTTGGCAAAAAAGCGCCGGATACCCGAGGCGATCAGCCGCTTGTAGTGAGCGACGTCGCCGTCGTCCGCGGCGGCCGCGACTCGCCCCACCACCAGCTCGGCCATGCGAGTCACGATCTCGAGCCCACTCGCGCCGAGCACGAAGTCGCCGAGCACGTCGGTGATGGCCTCGGCGACCTCTTCGATGGGCTGATCGGCCTTGGTGTTCGTCAGCTGCCGGATCCACTCGGCAACGTTCGAGAAGGGCACCTCCGTGCGAGACGGCGAGCACTCGACGCGGAGCACTCGCGCGTCCGGCGGCAGCTCGGCCAGGAAGGTCCCGACCAGGGCGGTCTTGCCGATGCCCATCTCGCCGTACACGACGCGCGACGTGACTTGTCCTTCGCCGCCGTTCGACCCCGGCGTGAGCGCTTGGTGGTACGCCGCCTGGAGGTCCGCCAGCTCGGAGTCCCGACCGATCAGGTCGCGGGGGGCCTGGGCCGTCTCGTGCAGGCGCTCGTCGCGAGTCAGCGGTCGCACCAGGGAGTAGATCCGCATGTTCTGCGGCAAGCCGCGGGCGACCGCGTCGTCGAGCACGATGGTCGGTGCGTCGCCCCAGACGAAGTCTCGACGGACCAGGCGATACAAGCCGCCAGCGACCCAGGTCGCACCGGCAGGCGCGCTCTGACCGAGAAGCCCGGACAGGTAGTCGGCCGCCTCTTGCAGGCTGTGCTCGACGAGGTGACCTCCCTTGTCGCGGCGACCGGTCGCCACGCCGCGTACGATGCCGACGCTGGCGACGATCTGCACCTCCAAATCGTCCGCGGCGCCGTGGATGGCCTCGTGGACGTCCACGGCGAGCACGGCCGCGTCGAAGGGAGCGCGTGCTGGGTTGGCGGTGAGCCCGACGACTGCGCGACCGGCGGTCGAGTGCCCCGGCGAGCCGCCGCCTGCCGGCGACTGTCGAGCTTCCCAGGTCCAACGCGCGGCGCGCTTGAACGCAATCTCGTCGAGCGTGCTCCGGAGCTGCTCGAGAAAACGCGCCGCGCCACCCGGCCCAATGGCTTTCTCGAGCTCGTCGATGCCGTGCAGACGCAAGGTCACGATGGCAACGTGGCGCACCTCTCGCCCGGCCTCGCGCTGGCGCTTCGGCCGAATGGGACGACCGGGCCCCGTGGGCTCGTCCGTCGGCAGCGCCATGGGCTCGACCGTGCCGGTGCTGCTGGCCGAAGAGCGGCTGACGTCGCTCTCGTCTTCGCCGAACTGGCTCTCGGCCTGGCTCTGCATCTCAGCGTCGACGCCCGGCGACGTGTGCTCGCGGCTGACGAGTTGAGACAGCACGCCTTCGACGACGTGGGCGTCGATCATCTCTTGCTGCTGGAAGAGCACGCGAGTGATGGCGGCGGCCATCTCGCGACCGTTCTTGAAGCGGTCCTCGACCCCCTTGGAGAGGGCGCGCATCACGATGGCCTCGAGCTCCGGCGGCACGTCCCGGGCAAAGGTGCTCGGCGGCTCCACAGCCCCGGCCCGCACGACGTCGAGCAACTCTTGCCCCTCAGCCGCGCCGTGCAGCGGGCGACCGGTCAGAAGCTCATGGAACACCACCCCGAGCGAGTAGATGTCGGTGCGTCGATCCGCCTTCTCGCCCCGCGCCTGCTCCGGCGACATGTACGCCGTCTTGCCCTTGAGCACGCCGGGCTCTTCGCGGAACAGGTTGGCGCTCGCGATGCCGAAGTCCGCCACTTTCACCGCACCCTCGAACGAGAGCAACACGTTCTGCGGTGAGACGTCTCGATGCACGATCTCGAGCGGCGCTCCACCTTCGTCGCGGCGTTCGTGGGCGTAGTGGAGACCCTTGGCGACCTCGGCAATCACGTGCGCCGCGACGAAGGGCGGGATCTTCTTCTGATTGCTGCGCGCGGCGCGCATCACCTTGCGAAGGTCCGGACCCTCTACGTACTCCATGCTCAGGAGCTGACCTTCGTCACCGTAGTCCTGAAAATCGTAGACCTGAACGATGTTCGGATGGTTGAGCCGGGTCGCCAGCTGCGCCTCCTCGGCGAACATCGAACGGAACCGGCGGGAGGAGCCGAACTGCGGCAAGATGCGCTTGACGACCAAGAGCTTGTAAGTGCCCTCGGCGCCGCGGCGCTTCGCCAAGAACACCTCGGCCATGCCACCGGCACCGAGGCGGCGGATGACCTCGAAGTCCGCGAGGCGCTCGGGCACTGGGTGGGGCGGCTCGTCACTCATCGGGCGCGTGGATATTGGGGGGGATCCTAGCGCGATGACGGGCCAAGCGGTGGGCCCCGAAGCCGAGGCCGATTTCGCAGGGCTTCGCTGGGCTCCGCCGGCCCGAGAGCGACTTTCGCGTTGTCAGGTCGCGAAATCGTGCACCGACGCGGGGTACGAGTAGACTGCCGGTCGCTATGCGATTGCCCCGGCTTGCACTGTGCACCGCCCTCGCGCTGTCGACCGCAGCGTGTGGGGTGGGCAATCAGTCGGGGCCAAAGGTCCCGACGGGCCCCGAGGGCGCGGTCGATGCCACACCGGTCAGTGACGCTCAGTTCGCGGGCGCCGCCTACCAGGTGCTGCTCTCGGACGAACGTACTCCGCAACGCATGGGTCTGTTGGCCGGAGTGGTGCGGCGCCAGCTCGCGCGCGCGGCCGCGCGCTTCGGCGGAGAGAAGCGCGAAGCCGGTCTCTCGGCCCTGACCGGGGCGCTCTACCTGATGCGCACCGGCGACCTGCGCCCCGAGATGCTCGTGGGCGGCGCTCCTGCCTTGCGGGCCGGCGCCACTGAAGTCTCGCGAGTCGGGAACGAAGGTCGTGCCCTGGCGCTGTACGGCATGCTGCAGACCGTTCTGCCGCGCGGCAACGAGCGCGCGGACGTGGACGCGCACCTCGACGCGCTCAAGTCGTGGAGCGCCGCCCTCAAGTCCGCGAGCCAGATGCAGAGTTCTGGGAGCTACCAACGCACCACGACCGACCGCGCGATGTTCGAGCCCACGCCGAAGGCAATGGGCAGCGCGCGGGACGCCACCATCACGTGGATCCATCGAGCCCTCGAGCTCAACACCAGCGAGGCTGCCCAAACGGGAAACTTCGAGCGCGACGAGGCCATCGAGGCCTACCGTGCGCTTCGAGCCGGCGGCGCGACGTTGGTCGCCATCTACCTGCGCTACGGTGACGCCAAAGCGGCGCTCGCCGCCCTGGAAAAGGGCGACCTGGTCCGAGTCACGCCGCCCGGGTTGGTCGAGCGCCTGGAGCACGCGGCCGAGGACGACGATCCCTCGGCGTGGTCGGATCTCTACCGCTTGTTCAGCAGCTCCGAAGACGCGAATCGCCCAGAAACGTCCATGGATCCCACCCTGGCCAAGGCGGCTGCCTTCGGCTGCGCCGTCGAGCTCTTCCGGGCCGAGCCCCGCTCGCTGAGAGGCGCTGGACCCCTCGCCGTCGAGCTCGTGGACCAGGGCATGGCCGAAGTCGCGCCGGCCGTGCTGACGCCGGCGCTGGGCAACTCACCCTCCGCACAAGACCTGAGCTGGACCTTGTCGCTGACGCTTCGCGCGCTCTTGGGTGAAGCCGAGATCGGGGAACACGCGGCGGCACGGCGCACGTTCAAGGCGGCCGAAGGCATGCTGGCGCTCGCCGATGCGCAAAAGCTCGTGGGCAAGGTGCGCCCCACACCGGCGCGCCTGCGCTACGTGATGGGCGTGCTCGAGACGCGCGCGGGGGATCTTGGCCGCGCGCGCCCGCTGATTGCCGCCGCGGTGCAGGTCGAGCAAACGCTGGAGGGGCTGAACATGCTGGCGGCCATCGATCGTCAGCGCGGCGACGCGAAGGCGGCTCTCGCGTCGCTGGATAGGGTCGCGTCCCTCGCGCGAAAATCGGGCGACGCCACCGCCGAAGCCGAGGCTCAGATATTGGTGTTCGAGATCAACCGCGACCAGGGCAACGTCGCCGAGGCAAAGTCGGCCCTCGACGCCGCGCTCAAGTCGGCGCTGAAAGCTCGGGAGTCCAGCCGCTCGGGCTCGGATCAGGCGCGTTCCGAGCGCGTCTTGGCCCGGGTGCTGGAGCACTTTGGCGCCACCCAGAGCGCCAAGCGCGCCACCGATCGCGCCTACGAGGCCTCCCGCGCCGACACGCGCCAGCTCACGGCCACCGTGCTCGATGCGTCCCGACGCGCCCTCACCTCGGGCGACCTCTTGACCGCCCGCCAGGCGCTGCGGCAAGCGCTCGACGCGGGTCTCGCCGAAGAAGATCTGATTTACGCCGCGCTCTGGCTCTCGCTCTTGGAGAGGAGCATGAACGCGACCAGCGATGGCAGCACCGAGGAGGCCTTTGCGTCCATCGACGACAGCGGCGGCTGGCCGGCAAAGCTGGCCAGCTGGGGCCGCGGCAAGCTGACGGACGAGCAACTGACGAAGACCGCGCGCACCCGGGTCCAAAAGACCGAAGCGAAGTTCTACGCGGCCATGCGCCGGCGCGCCAAGGGCGTAGGCGAGATCAAGAAGGAGCTCACCGAGGTCGCCTCGAGCGAGACCATCGAGTTGGTCGAGGTGACCATCGCCCGCGATCTCTTGGCGCGCGAAGCGCCGCTGCCCATGAAGCTGCCCGACGGCGTCGCGGTGCCCTGACAGCGCGCGAGCTCGGCCTCCCCCCCGCTGGCAGGGCGCTTGATGGTCTGTCTCGGTGCGCCGAGCTCAGTTCGGCGACCAATCGATCCAGAGACCGGTCATCCAGGCGTCGCTGCCGTCCTTGAAGGCACCGACGTAGCTGCCCGCAGCGTCCAGGCCGCTGCCCGGGGCGCCGCCGGCGATCGTGGTCGCCGGGTAGGGCATGGGGGTGGCGGCTGCGCAGTCACCCAGCGCGGGGGCGGTCTCGGAGTTCTTCGCGGCGGCGTCCTTGATCCATGCCGCCTCGTCGAAGCCGCTATCGTTGTCCTTTTCCCCAGGGTTGGAGATGTTGTGGGCGAAGTTGCCGAAGAAGACGCTGTTCGTGAGCTTCACCTTCGGGCTCGCCGGCGTTCCGAAGCCGTCACGCGCGTCCACACCCACGTCGAACTTGGTGATGATCATGTTCATGAAATTACCCTCCAGGTTTTCACGGAACACACCTCCGAAGGCGACGTTCACGCCGGCAGTGCCGGCGCCGCACAAGGTCACGTTCGAGATGTTCGGCTTGGTTACCGGCATCTTGCCGCCCAGGTCGCTGTCGCACTCGAAGCCGTTGGGATTCGACGACAGGTTGTTCACCTGCCGACCGAACAGGTATTGCAGGTTGCCGCGATAGCCCTGATCCATGTCGAACATGTCGTCACCGGCGTTGTTCACCACCAGCCACTTGCCATTCACGGTGCCGCCAAACCACTCGAAGCCGTCGTCCAGCGTGTTGCTCACCATGACGTGTTCGATCACGGTGCCGCTACCCACGCTGCCGAGGGTGAGACCGTTGATCTCGTTGTCGGCGCTGAGCTCGAAGCCCGAGTACTCGATGCGCACGTGGCGCATCACGCCGCTCGAGTCGGCGTCGTCAGTGCCCCCATACTGGTTCTCGGGCGCGTCCGCCAAGCCTTCGATCGTCACGTTGGCGCCCTTGAAGTTCTGCGCCTTGCCCAGCAAGATGATGCCGCCCCAGTCGCCGGGGTTGCGGGCGCCTGGGGGCAGCGGGCTGGTGAACAGGATCGGCTCGTCTTGCTTGCCGTCGGCCATGAGCTTGCCGCCGCGTGAGACGACCAGCGTGCCCAGCGGCGCCTTCTTGCCCTCGATGCGGGTGCAGGGCTCGATCACCAACGTCGCGCCGTCGTTCACGTAGCTGGTGTCCTCCAGCGTCCACACCTTGTCCTTGGTCAGCGTGAGCGTGCCGGTGATCTGCTTGGGAATGACCGCCTTGGTCTTGCCCGTGCCCGACAGATCGCAGGTCGGCGTGCCACCACCGCTGCCACCCGCGCCTGCCGTCGCGCCGGTGCCGCCCGCGTTGCCGGTGCCGCCCGCGTTGCCGGTGCCGCCCGCGCCGCCGGTGCCGCCCGCGCCGCCGGTGGCGCCCGTGCCCGAACCGCCCGTGGCGCCCGTACCGCCGCTGCCACCGGGCTTGTCCGCGTCGTCGTCGCCGCCGCAGGCGATCGCCATCGGAAGGGTCATTGCCGAGATGAAACAGAGATTGCGAAGTTTGATCATGATTGCCTCTTGGGGGAGGAATATCGCGCAGCGGCGTGACCACACGGTGGGGGCGAGGTAACGATTGCGTGAACGACGCCCTCAGTACTTCCAGCTCGCCCCGAAGGAGAAGCTCCTGCCATCGCGGTAGCGCAACGTCACGCGATCGTCGCGCAGCTCTCTCCCGATCGTCACCACGCGCTCCGGGTCGAGCAAGTTGGTGGCCGACAGCTTGATCTGAAAGTGCTCGTCGAGGTCTTTCGCCGCGACGAAGTCCAAGCGGTGGCGTGGATGCTCGTAGGCGTCATCCAGCCCTTCGGCGCCCACCTCGACCAGACGCGCTCCGTTGACGTTGTAGAGCAGTCGTGCGTTCAGCCCGAGCGGCTCGTTTTCGTAGTCGAAGGCCAGGTTCAAGACGTAGGGCGCCTGGTTCACCATCGGCCGGGAGGTGTTCGTCAAGAAGTCCGTGTCCGTTTGCCGCACGGCGATGCGCGAATGCGCCAGCGTGAGATTGCATACGGCGGAGAACCCTTTGGCCGAGCGCGAGAAGTGATCGAGACCGAAGCGCGCCTCGAGCTCGACGCCGAGCAGCTTGGCGCCCTCGGCGTTTTGGAACGTGACGAGACCCGAGTCGCCCGAGGGCGAGACCACCGGCTCGATTGGCTTCTCGAATTGCTTGTAGAACAGACTGAATGCCAGCACCTCGCTGAGCTTGGGAAAGTGCTCCAGGCGAAGGTCGGCGTTGCTGATGCGCGTGATCTCGAGATCCGGATTGCCCGCGGTGAGCCGGCCGCCGAAGAAGTCGCTGTAGGCGAAGGGGGCCAGCTCACGCAGCTGCGGGCGCGCCAGGGTACGGGAGAGGGCAAAGCGCAGCTTGGTCTTCGACGTCGCGTCGAAGACCAGGACCGCCGCTGGCAGCTGGTCCGTGCTCTTCAGGTCGGCGCCGCGCACGATCGCGCCGGTATCGAACTGGTCGAAGGGCTGGATGTTCTGCCGCGTGACCTCGATCCGCTCGCCCACGATCATTCGCAAGTCGCGGGCCAGGCTCGCGTCGGCCATCACGTAGGCGGCGTACACGTCCAGACCAGCGGTGTAGGCGTCCCCGGGCCGGGTGTTTTCCTGCAACCGCAGCGCGGTGCCGATGTTGTCGGGCACGAACAGCGAGTCCGGACAGGTTTCGACGTAAGTGGTGCCAGCGCAGGTGAACGAGTCCGGCGGGCTGCCGGGTATGCGGCGAAACGCGAAGCGCCGCGCGTCAAACTCACGGTCTTTGACGCTGACTAGGCCCCCAAACTTCAGCCACGTCGCCCGGTCGCCGGACAGCAGCGGCTGCGTCCAGTCCGCGCCTACGCCGTAGGCTTTCTCGCTCTGCGACGAGAAGAAGTGCCGCCCGCTCTCAGATCCGTCCACAAAGGTGTAAGCGCCCAGATTCGGGTTCAGCTGGTAGACGACGTCGCGCGTGTCGGGCTCGTCGCGCGCGGCGACCGAGTACGACAGGTTCCAGTCCAGTTTGCCTCCAGCGAGCTCGTCGAAGTCGGCCTCGCCCTGCAGCTGCAGCACGTTCAGTGCGCGGCTGACGAAGCGCAGGCGCGTCGTGTGCAGCCTCGCGTCGTTGCGCGACCAGAAGCCGTCGAAGGTCTGCGTATCGTTGTCGGCCAGTTGGCTATGAAACGCGACCAAGCTCAGCCGGTGGTGCTTGCCCAGCTCGCCCGTCAAGCTGGCGAAGGTGCCCCAGCTCACCTCCTCGGAACCCAGCTCGACATCCAGGTCGTTCAACGTCCTCAGACCGGTGGGCGACGCTGGGTCCGGCTCGAGCACGCGGCGCTCTTCGTTCCGAATGGTGTACGCCCGCCGATAGTTGACCGACGCGAGGAAGCCAAGGCGGCTGTCCTTGCCCACCTTCCACGCGTTGCCGGCGACGATGCCCGCGCTGTGGTCCGGCAGCGCAGTGCTGCGCGTGGCCGACATGAAGGTATTCAGCTCTTCGCCCTGCCGCTTCAGCTCGGGGTCGAGCACGTAGTCGCCGTTCGGCTTTTCGACGCCGAGGGTGAGCGAATGGTCATCCGGCACGCCGCCCGGCAGAGCGCGCGTGCCGTCGTCCACGCCCAGCCAGTCCAATGAACCACCGCGATGCGCCAAGCGCTCCTTGAAGGTGGTCGTCGTCTTGTAGCCCAGCGAGAGCGACGACGAGAACAGGAAGTCGTCGGGGGCGCGCCGTGTCTGGATGCGCACCGAACCGCCGGCAAAGTCACCCGGCGCGTCCGGCGTGAAGGTCTTGACGATGGTCAGACTCTCGAGCACCTGCGTCGGGAAGAGATCGAGGGGCACTGCGGCCCGATCCGGCTCTGGGCTCGGCAGCGGCGCGCCGTTGAGCTGAGCGTTGGTGTAACGCTCACCGAGCCCTCGCACGTAGACGAAGCGGTTGCCTTCGATCGTGGCACCCACCACGCGTCGAGCGGCTTGCGCGGCATCGCGATCCGGCGTCTTGGAGATTTCCGCGCGGCCGACGGCGTCACCGACACTGGTCGATTTCTTGCGCTCCAATGCCAGCGCGTCGATCGATGCCGTGTCGGGCTTGGCTCGCACCACGAGCACGAATGCGTCACCCTGATCGGCCCTGAGCTTGACGTCGATCTTGCGCGCCATGCCGCCGAACACCCGTACTTGGGTGGCCCGCAGGCTCTGATAGCCACCCACCCAGTAGCGCACCGCGTACACGCCGGGCGGGAGCAGCAAGTGATAGCTCCCGCTTGCGTTCGTCCGCGTCGAGAGGCCAGTTCCCACTGCCTCGACTGCCGCGCCGGCGACGGGATGCCCGGTCTCGGTGTCCCGCACGACGCCGTACAACGCGGCTTGGCCCGCGGGCGGGCGGCGACCCGCGGGTGGGGCGGCTTCGCCTTCTCCGTGGGGCGCAGCGTCCTCTTCACCGGCGCCGGCGTCGTCTTGCGCCCACGCCGTAGTCGCGAGAGACAACGCGGCAGCGAACGCGAGACCACCAACTCTGCTTCGCACTTTGGCAGCGATCACGGCGCGGACCATGCGGCGCAGCAGTGACGAAGTGGCGGGCAGTGGGTGACGATCGCGTGAAAAATGGTGGCGCTCGAGATCGGAAGCGCGAGGGACCCACGCCCGCTAGTCGGCGACCTTCTCCGTCAGCATGGCGATGGCCTTCGCGCCCGAGAGCTTCGCGGTGTCCATCACCTCGACCGCGCGCCCGTAGCTCACGTTGTCGGCGGCGTCGAAGTACAGCACGGGCAGCGGCTGCGCTGCGAGCATGCGCGGCAGGCGCTGGGGGATGTCTTCTTGACGAAGGATGGCCTTGTTGATGCGGATCACGCCGCTACGGTCGATGGTCATCACCAGCGGCCCGTCGTCGGGGTCCTGATCCGGCTCGTCGGTCTTGGACTTGTCCTGCCGCGGCAGGTTCAGCCAGAACGTCTTCTCCAGCATGGGCACCATCACCATGAAGATGATCAGCACCACCAGGGCGACATCGACCAGCGGCGTCACGTTCATGACCGGCACCGGGCGTGGCTTCTTGTTCCGGCCTCCGCCGGAGGGCAACGACATGCCCATGGCTCAGCCCTCCTCCCGCAGCTTGGGGTCCACTCTGAGGGACACGCCCTTGAAGCCGATGGTCTGAAGCGTCGCCAGCATGGTGCGCACTCGCACGTAGGGCACCTTCGAGTCGGTGTTCAGCTGCAGATTCCGGTCCGGCGTCCGCTCGTGCATGTCGCGCAGCCGCTGCTGCAGCGCGGGCAACTCGTAGCGCTTTCCGTCCAGCAGCGTGGCCCCGCCGGCCGAGAGCACCACCTTGATGGGCGCGACGTCCTTCGGCCGCGCGTCGATCTTCGCGACCTGCGGAAGCACGATGGTCTCGCCCTGCTCGAGCGCCGGGGTGACCACCATGAAGATGATCAGCAGCACCAGGACGACGTCGACCAGCGGCGTGACGTTGATGTCGGGCTCAGGCTGCCCGGCTCGCGGTCGCTTCTTCCGCTGTCGCTGCTTCGGGGAGGTCTTCGCGGCCATGGTTGTTCTCGATTTCGTCGAGCAGCTCACCAGCAGAACGGGTGAGGGTGAGCTCGACGGCGTTGATCTTGCCGGTGAGCCAGTTGAAGCAAAGCACCGCGGGGATCGCGACCATCAGGCCGAAAGCGGTCTCGATCAGCGCCTCGGAGATGCCAGCGGACACGGCCCCCAGCCCGCCGGCGCCACTGGCGGCGATGCCCTGAAACGCGCCGATGATGCCCACGACGGTGCCCAGCAGGCCGACGAAGGGCGCCACCGAGCCGACCGACGCGAGCACGCTGAGGCCGCGCCGAAGCTCCGCGCCCAGCGCCTCGAGGGTGCGCTCGGATTCGGCCCGGGCCAGCTCCACGCGGCCCACGTTGCCGTCCTTCGAGCTCAAATAGCGGTTCAGGATCGGCGCGAACAGGCGGGCCAGAGCCGACGCCTTGCGGGTCTCGGCCAGCGCGACCAAGCCCTGCAGATCCCAACGCTCGAAGAGCGGCGCCGCGCCCGCCGCGAATTTACGGGAGGCGCTCTTCGATTTGGCGAGCACGATCAAGCGCTCGACGGTGACGCCGGCGCTGGCGATCGCCATCATCAAAAGAACGGCGGCAACGGTCTTGCCGAGCGCACCCATGCTCGCCCAAATGTGTGCGAGATCGAACTGCATGACTTCCTCTCCGGTGGGGCTCGGTCGAGCCGGCTAGCTGCTGCTCAGGCGAAACGGAAACCGCGCCGTCTGCCAGATGGCGATCGGCCGGTCGTCGTAGGTGGCCGGCTCAAAGCGCCAGGTCTTCACGGCGGCGACCACCGCGGCGTTCAGTAGCGGATGTCCGCTCACCACCTGCACCTGTTCGACGGAGCCGTTGGGCGCGACGACGAAGCGAACGGTCACCACGCCTTCGACGCCCTCGGCTCGTGCTTCCTCGGGATAGCGCGGCGAGCTGCGCGCGAGCGGCGTCGGGGACCGCGTCTTGTCGCGCTCCGCGACGAACACCGGTGCTGCGAGCGTCGGCGGCGCCTTGGGCCTCGCCGGGACGTGCTGCTTTTTGGCCTTGGCGGAGTCGTCGCCGCCGCCGCCCTCGCCGCCAAAGACGCCGTCGTAGTCGGCGTCGTAGGGGTTCGATCCCGCCTCGGCCTCGTCGGGAACGCCGTCGGGAACGTCCTTCGGCGTCGCCAGCGAGAGCTTGCCCTTCTTGTGCGGCTTCTTGGCAGTGGGCTTGGGCGCGGGCTCGGGGGGCGGCGTGGACTCGGGTTCGGGCGCCTTCTCCATCACGGGAGCCTTGGCCAGGCTCACGTCGATCGTCTCTTCGGGGGTGAAGGCTTGGCCGTGGGCCGAATAGGTGATGAACGTGAGCGCGGCCCCAACGGTGACGGCGCCGATCGCGTAGCCCAGCGTCAGGCGCTTGCGCCGGGCAGTATCCGCGACGTCGTTCTCGGTCCACGCATCGAGCTTCATGGCAGTGCCGGGAGCGTGCCGCCGCTCGATGACTTTTTCGTGGCAGCCGCGCAAAAACGAGGTGAACCCCCGCGAAGCGCGCTTGTTCGCAACCTGCCACTCGGTTGTCACCAACGAGTCACACTGCGCCGCTAGCTCTAGGCCCGCATGGGCACGATTGTCGTCGTCGACGACGAGGCCGACACCCGAGAAGTGCTCGAGTACAACCTCAGAGAGGCGGGGCACGACGTGTGCTTGGCGTCCGGTGGGCACGAGGGGTTGGAGCTGGTCCGTTCCCGTCACCCGGATCTGGTGCTCTTGGACCTGATGCTGCCGGACCTCCAGGCACGGAGGTGTGCCGCGCCATCAAGTCGGACCCGCAGACCCGAGGCGTCGCGGTCGTCATGCTGACGGCGCGGGACCACGAGATCGATCGGGTGGTCGGCTTCGAGCTGGGCGCCGACGACTACGTCACGAAGCCCTTCAGCGTGCGTGAGCTGCTGCTGCGGATCCGCGCCGTGCTGCGACGCACCGGGGGAACCGCTCCCAACACCAACGGCGTGGTCGAGTTTGGAAGGTTGAAGATCGACCGTGGCGCGCATCGAACCTGGGTCGCGGGCAAGGAGATCGAGCTGACCACCCTCGAGCTCCGGTTGCTCCTCACGCTCTACGACCGTCGCAACCGCGTACAACCGCGGGCTGTGGTTCCCGAGACACGGGCAGGGATTCTGCCCGTTCGACGAGCACACGTCGTACCACGCGCCCTGCTTCGCGAACGTGCCCGGACACAGCGTCTTGCCCGCGGCTGCGCAGAAGCCATAGGCGTCGCACCAGTCCACGCAGGTGACTGGCAGGTTACCGGGCAGGGTGGCAGCGTCCGCGCCCGCATCGTCGACCTCGCCCGGACCCAGACACGGGCTCCCCTGCTTCTTTTCAGGCGCGTCGCAGCTCTTGTTCCAATCGCAATTGCTGGGCTTGGCGGGGGCCGCAGTGCAGAAGCTCTCGCATTCAGCGCGCGTCGCCGGAGACGTTGCCCTGAGCGATTGCGATACCAGGGGTCGAGAGCAGCGCGACGACGGATAGGCGCGCGAACCAGGAGCTAGCGTTCACCATACAGCGAGGGATCCTTGACGGGCGTGGTGGGCTTCGTGCTGGCAGTGGGGGCGGCGGACGGAGTCGGTGCAGAAGACTTGCTCGGGGGGGCGGCCTTCGCGGTCTCCGCGACCGCCACAGCCGGTTTGGCGGAGGCAACTTCTGGCGTTTTGGCTGCGCTGTCCAGCGGCGGCGTGGCGGGTGTGACCTCGACTGCGGCTGCGGAATCGCTCGGCGGTGGCGGGGTGCTTGCCAGAACGACCGCGGTGTCGGCGCCGGCCGCGGGCGTGCCCCCGTTCGCTCGCGCGAAGACGACGACGACGACGACGATCACCGCCAGTACGACCAACCCGCCCAGCACCGCCAGGCTCGGAATGAGCCCGCTCCGCTTCGTGCTGGGCGTGGCGACGTTGCCGGAGACAGCGAGCGCGGTCACCGTCCCCGCCAGCGGTCGAGCCGAGAGCAGGGTTCCGACGTCGCGCCCGGACGGGTGGGTCACCGCAGCGGCCACCGGCGTGGCGAACGCGGCCCGTCCGTCGCCCAGCGCGGGCAGGCCAGTGAGACTGGGCGCCGAGCGCGAGCCGACCGCCACAATGCCAAACACCTCTCCAAGCGCCGCGATGGCGGCGCCCGCAGAGGCAAAGCGCTGATCGGGGTCACGATTCACGCAGCCGAGGAACCAGGGGTCGAATGCGGCCGGCAAATTCGCGGGTCGACCGAGCTCGGTCAGTCGTTGGCTCGGCGGGACGATGGGCAACGACAGCACTTCGCCGAAGAGCTGGGTGAGGGAACCTTCGGCCGTGTTCGCGGTTCGCCAGTAGCTCTGACCGGTCAAGATGTAAAAGGCGATGAGGCCCAGCGCCCATACGTCGGTGCGGGGCGAAATCGTCCCTACGCCCGCTTGCTCGAACGCCATGTAGAGCGGAGTGCCTTTGACCTCCTGCGAAACGTTCGAGGTCGCGCCGAGCACCTTGGCGATGCCGAAGTCGAGCACCTTGATCACGGTCTCGCCATTGTCGCGGCGCGCGACGAAGATGTTCTCCGGCTTGAGGTCCCGGTGGATGATGGGTCGCAACGCACCATCGCGGTCCTTGTAGCCGTGCGCGCGGTCGAGGGCCGACGCGGTCTGGCGCAGGTACTCCACGACGAGATCCGGCGCGAGAGCACCCTGCCTCTCGACGGTGTGCCCGAGGTCTTCGCCGATCAAGAGCTCCATCACCATGAACGGCATCTCGGTCGCTTCGTCGTACCCGGCGTCGACGACGCGCACGATGTGCTCGCTGTTGACGCGCCCGGCGATGCGCGCCTCTTGCTCGAATTTTTCGACCGCGTCTTTGGCTTGGAGCACGTGGGGCCAGAGCACCTTGACCGCGACGCGGGCCTCCGTCGCCAGCTGCTCTGCGACGTACACCGCACCGAAGCCACCCTCGGCGAGGAAGCGTTCTATCTTGTAGCGCCCCGCGAAGAGTTGCCCTGCCACCAAGAGCTCTCGGCTCATCCCGTCCCAGATCTACGCCGGGAACGTGGCCGCGTCCACGCGCCCGCCTCGCCGCAGCGAATTCGACCCGCGACCACCGACGGGACGCCAGGCACAGCCGGGGTGCACGCGGTTCGCTTCCGGCTGATCTCCCAACGAGAGCTTGCCCGCGTCAGGGCGCGTTCAGGTGCGTCGTCACGAACAGATGCAGATCTTCGGTCGAGATGCCTGAGGGCCGAGAGTATTGCGCTTCCGTCGAGGTGTAGAAGACGCGGAGGTTCCAGCGCAGATCTGGCGCAGTCTCGTTGCGTACCAAGATGCCAGCGAGCACTCGGGTCACCACGCCAAACTCCGTGACCATGGCGGAGACCGAAGAGATGCCGTTTCGTGCAACGTATGCGGCGAGGGGTAAGCCTCCGAGCTCCGTGACCAGCGACGCGAACTCGGGCGACGTCGCGATCAGCTCTTGCAACGGCACGCCCTGCGGAACCTGCCGAACGAGCCGCGTCTCGAAGGCGAGCGTGTGCTCCCTGGGCAGACGGTTGGTCAGAAGGTTGTGGTTGTGGTTGTGCCCGAGCCCCGAATAGCTGCCGTCGTGGCCGTGCCCAAGCCCCGAATAGCTGCCGTCGTGGTTGTGCCCAAGCCCCGAATAGCTGCCGTCGTGGTTGTGCCCAAGCCCCGAATAGCTGCCGTCGTGGTTGTGCCCGAGCCCCGAATAGCTGCCGTCGTGGTTGTGCCCGAGCTGCGAATACAAGTCGTTGTGGTTGTGGATCCGCGGCGCGTAGTCACCCATCGCGCCCTTCAACACGTACGGCGATTGGTCCGACACGGCGCTGAGGTCCACCGACGACTGCTTGCAGCTGACGTTGGTGAGGCGTCCGCTCGCATCGTCCGTCGTCACCTTCAGCTTGAGCCTGCACAGCTCAGCGGTGATGACCAGGCTGACCGCCGCGCCGTTGTTCGCGGCCTGCGGGACGGTGCCGTTCAGGCCGATGGCGAAGAGCTGCGAGTTGGACCGGCTCGGTCCCACCCAGAAACAGCAGGACCCGCCGGCGACGACGACTTCCTGCACCAAGTCTTCGACGAAAGCCACTCAGCACTCCTTCCGCAGGTTGTGAGAACGCACCTTCTCGGCCGCCGCGAGCACGCGGAACGCGAAGTCGATGTCGCCCTTGACCTGAACGTTGGTGGCGAAAGCTACTTCGCGGATCGACTTCTTGGATTCCATCGCCGAGCGCAACTGCTCGGCCGTCACTTTGACGTGAAGCAGCGGTTGCCCTTTGTCACCGGGCGCGCCCTCGCAGATTTCGCGCTTTCCGTCGCCGAGGTAGTGCCAACACAGCGTCTCACCGCGATCGAATTCGACCTCGAGACAGACGCTGCCGGGCCCGTGTTCGATCGCGCGCACCGCGTCGGCGTAGTCCGCGAAGATCTGTCCCAGCAACGGCCGGTATCGTTCCGGCACTTTCACGAGCTCTCGCATCGCATTTCCCCTTCCGCGCAGGCGGTACTGGAGCGGGATCGGCGGCGCTTGTCAATCTGCTCGGCGGGGTCGCCCGATTGCCGCACCCCCCGAAGGAGCAATCGTTCGCGCGGACTGCCCGTTGCCTCGGACTCTGGTCGCGCCGTAGACTAGGGCTTCGGGGTTGAACATCGGAGGGTCGTTCATGCGGTGCAGTGAGGCGTTGAGGTTCTTGCGCGCGAGAGTAGCCCCGTTGGTCGTCGTTGCGGCGACCGCGTGCTCGGCCACCGATAGTGAGCCCGCGACGACTCCAGACGCGGGCCTGACACCCAGCGGCGCGCTCGCTTCCGTGCGCGCCTTGGCCCGACCCGATCCAACGCTCGATCGGCTGCTCGCTCCGAGCGCCGAGGGGTGGCAGCTCGACGGGACCGCGTTCTCTTCTCCCGGTTCGAGGAGCGGCGTGGAAGGCTCGCTGGCGGGGCGACTCCCGGCGACCGCGGACGGCACCGTCGAGCTGAACGTCGCGCGCCGCGACGGGCATCGACTCGAGCTTCGACCCCTGGGTGCGGCCACTGGATCCGTGGCCGTCCTCAGCGAGGGTCGCGTCACCTACGAGAACGCCTACCCAGCCACGGATCTCGTAGTGGTGGCCACGCCGGGCCGGGTGGAGCAGCTGTTCCTGTTGCGCGACGCGCGCGCCCCGCGACGCTTCGCCTGGTCGGTGGTGCGCGGCCCGGCGTTCACGGAAGTGCGTCAGTCGCCGGGCGAAGGCATTCGCTTCGTCAACGCCCAAGGGGAAGCGGCGCTGCGGATCTTGCCCGCCTTCGCGCTGGACCGCGCCGGAACCCGACGCGAGGCCAAGCTCACGTTCGCTGGCGACGAGCTGGCCGTGGAGCTCGACACCCGAGGGCTCGAGTACCCAGTGCTTCTGGATCCCATGATTGAGAGCTACCTGTGGGAGCTGAAGCAGGACGACCTCGCGGCGCCGACTGGTCTGGCCACTCGGTGGGCTCCGCTGGCCTACGACCCCCGCCCTAGCCGGAACGTGACGGTGCTCTTCGGTGGACAGCACGGCGGCGCGTCCAAGAGAGACGACACCTGGGAGTGGGACGGCACCACGTGGACGCAGCGCTGCGGATCGCCGCTCGCGGCCTGTGGTCCCGCTCCCCGCACCCAGCACGCCGTCGCGTTTCACGACGGCTCGACGAAGGGCGTGCTCGTCTTTGGTGGTGAGACGAGCTACAGCTCGACCGACCCGAGCGCCGGCGACACCTGGCTCTGGGACGGCGCCAACTGGACGCAGCAATGCGCCACCTGCACACCCACGGCTGCGCCGTTCCGACCGTCCGGCCGCAAGTCGAGCGCCATGGCCTATCACGCCGGCTATGGCACCGTGCTCTTCGGCGGCTATGAGGGCACGCTCCTGGACGACACCTGGGTGTGGAACGGCACGACGTGGACCGCCAAGTGCACGACTTGTGTGACCGGCACCACCAAACCCAGTGCGCGCCTCGGCCACGCCATGGCCTACGACGCAGCGCACGCCAAGACCGTCCTGTTCGGAGGCAACGCTGCAGGGCTAAGCTCCGAGACCTGGCTCTGGGACTCGGCGACCCAGACCTGGTCCCAGGCCTGCACCAGCTGCGTCTCCGGCACCACGAGGCCGGAGCCTCGCAGCGGTTTCGGCATGGCCTACGACAGTCGACGCGGAAAAGTCGTCCTGTTCGGCGGCAACAACGGGGCTGCGCCGCCCACCAACAGCTTCAGCGACACCTGGGAGTGGAACGGCACGGTCTGGACCAAGACCGACGCCACCAGCGTCCCGCGGCAGAACTTTGGGATGGCCTTCGACGCCAACCGCGGGCGCACCGTGATGTTCGGTGGCTTCCAGGATGGGGAAGGCACTCCGAGGAGCGAGACCTGGGAATACCACGCGTTCGGCGGAATATGCACATCGGGCTCCCAATGTGACACGGGGTATTGCGTGGACGGCTTCTGCTGCGAGACCTCGAGCTGCCCCGACTGCTCGTCTTGCAATCTCACAGACGGAACCAACCTCCCCGGGAAGTGCATTCAAATCAAAGGCGCCCCCGACCCAAGCGGATGCAGCGGCGCGAACATCTGCGACGCGGCCGGCGCGTGCAAGCTGAACGACGGTCAGAGCTGCAGCGCCGGCAGCCAGTGCGCGGTGGGTGCCTGCGTGGACAATACCTGCTGCAAGGAGGCCGCGAAGTGCAATTCGGCGGCGGGAGCGTGCCTTTCCTGCGCCAACGCCCAGGGCACATGCACCACGCCAGTGACCAACCAGGACGACGACCAGTGCAATGGCAACAACAGCTGTGACGGCGGCGGCAACTGCAAGAAGAAGGTCGGGCAGAGCTGCAGCGGGTCGACCGAGTGCAAGAACGGCAACTGCGTGGACAGCGTGTGCTGCTCCGACGCCTGCACCACGCCCTGCCGATCCTGCACGATGGGGACGGGCATCTGTGACACGGTGATCAAGAACGCCGAAGACCTTGGCACCTGCTCTGCCGTCAATGCCTGCGACGGCAGCGGCAACTGCAAGAAGAACAAGGGGCAGTCGTGCTCGGCCGGCAGCGAGTGCCTGAGCGGAAACTGTTCGGATTCGTACTGCTGTGACAGCACTTGCGGCGAGGGCTGCGACGTCTGCGCGTCTTCGTTGGGCGCGTCCCAGAATGGGACCTGCACGGCTCTGAGCGCCGGTTCGCCAGGCCAATGCGGCCTCTACAAATGCGGCGGCGGGGCGCAGTGCCCGTCAACTTGCAGCGGCGACGCCCAGTGTCTCGCCGGCCACTTCTGCGACAGCACCAACAAGTGTCAGGCCAAGAAGAACCTCGGCGTGACCTGCACCAGCTCAGCCGAGTGCGCCTCCACCTATTGCGCCGACGGCGTGTGCTGCAACACGGCCTGCACTGGCAAGTGCATGGCCTGCGCCGCGGGCAACAAGCAAGACACCAACCCGGCCAACAGCGGCACCTGCAACGCGGCCAAGCAAGGCACCAACCCCGGCAGTCAGTGCGTGACCTCTAGCGATCCGTGCGGCGAGCAGAACTCGTGCTCGGGCACTCCCGGCCAGTGCGCGCTGGGTGCCAGCGGCAAGAGCTGCGGCCCGTCCACTTGCATCAACGGCAACGTCACCGGCAAGATCTGCAACGGCGCGGGGCTCTGCACCGCCCAGACCGACGTCGCGTGCTCGCCCTACGTCTGCAAGGCCAGCGCTTGCTCCAGCCCCTGCGTCGCGGACACCGACTGTGAGACGAACTACTACTGCGCGACCGGAGCTTGCGTGGCCAAGTCGGACAATGGCAAGGGCTGCTCCGCCGCGAACGCTTGCAAGAGCGGCTTCTGTGCAGACGGCGTCTGCTGCGATTCGCCCTGCAGTGGTCAGTGCCAGGCCTGTGCAGAGACTGGGAGCGTCGGGCAGTGCAAGATCGTGTCCGGCGTGCCGCGCCAGCCTCGACCCGAGTGCCTGGGTGTCGCTGGCGACAAGTGCAAGGGAGCGTGTGACGGCAGCAGCCCGAACGCCTGCACCTATCCGGCATCGGGAACGGCCTGCAAGGACGCGGCGTGTACCGGCGACGTCTCGCAACCCGCGGGCACCTGCGACGGCGTGGGAGTGTGCGCGCTGCCCACCACGAAGAACTGCGCGCCCTACGGCTGCAACTCTACGGCTGGCACCTGCAAGGCCAGCTGCGCCGGCGACGCGGATTGCAGCCAGGGTGCCACCTGCAATACGTCGAATGGCCAGTGCACGACCGGCGCTGCCACCTGCCAGGATGCGACCACCGTCAAGCTTGCGAATGGGCAGACCCAGTCTTGCGTCCCGTACAAGTGCTTGGGTGGGGCTTGTCAGCAGCAGTGCTCGTCAGTGAACGACTGCGCACCGGGCTACACCTGCGCCGGGACCGCCTGCGTGGCGGCCGACGGCGGAAGCGACTCGGGTGTCGGCGGTTCGGGCGCCACCGGCGGCAGCGCTACGGGCGGCAGCGCTACGGGCGGCAGCGCTACAGGCGGCAGCTCGACGGGCGGCAGCGCTACAGGTGGAACCTCCACCGGGGGCAAGAAGGGTGACAGCAGCGGCGACGACGGCGGCTGTGGCTGCCGCGTTCCGGCGAACACGCCGCGTTCAGGGGCCGAGTGGCTCACGGCGCTCGCGTGCGCGGCGCTGCTTCGTCGACGGCGCGCGCGCCTGAGCGGCCAAGCACACCCCACCTGGACACCGGTGCGGTAGGCTCCGAGCATGATCGAGACCCGCTCCCTTGGCATCACCGTAATTTGCGTCTGCGCTGCGCTGCTCGCCTGCAAGAAGAGCAGCGGTGGCGACTCCGCGGAGTCGAGCGGCCCACCCATTTTTCAGAAGCCGATCGCTGATCTGACCAAAGAAGAGATCGGGGACGCGTGCGGGAAGCTCGGCTGGCAGAACAGCGGCGTGACCTTCTCCAGCAGCACGGGGTTTTCCAACATCATGGCGAGCTGCAGCAAAGAGAGCCCCGACGGCACTGCCTCGCCGGACGGCAAGAAGCGCGCGCGCCTGACCATCGCCTTGTACAAGGATCCGGCGACGAACGTCGATCGCCGCAAGCAGCAACTCGAGGCGGAGGGCGCTGCCTACACCCTCGACGGGAGCACGTTCCTGTCGGTCAGCCTGCACACGAAGTCAAAGGACGAAGCTCAGAAGCAGTTGGAGCGACTCGTCGGCAAGTGAGCTCAGGGTAGAGCCTGCGCCGCTAGTCTTCGATCTTCTTGCCCAAGAGCTTCTCGGCGATGTGCTCGCCGAGTTGTTCCACCAGCAGGTGTTCCACGGTACGCTCGGTGGCTCGCCGCTCGGCATCGTCCACGAACTGAAACTCGATCCCCATGCCCGCCGGGTTCGCCTTGGTGGCGTCGTCGGTGGAGACGACCCAGCAGACCCGTCCGTTCAAGCGCAGCGGCTCGGCCATGAGCGGAACGCCGAGGGCGAACACGAACTCGGTCCCTTCGGGCAAGGGGCGATCGGTGGCAATGAAGGTGCCGCCGCGGGAGATGTTCTTGGTGTAGTCCGCGAAGAAGGTGTTCACCCGGCGGTACTCGACCTTCAGCTCCACCGGCAGGCGATCCCCTCGGCGCCGGTCTCCGGGAGGGTCCGACGTGCTCATCGCCGACCAGACTAGGGCGAGCCGAGCGCGAGGGCCAAGCCCTCGCCGATGCCGGCCGGCGGTCCGCGCCCACTCCGGCCCCCGGGCGGGCCGTGGTATGGGCCCGCGGTGCGCGATCCTCACGAGGTGCTCGGCGTCGGGCGAGGGGCGAGCGACGCGGAGCTGAAGACCGCGTTTCGCCGGTTGGCGGCGCAGCACCACCCCGATCGCAATCCCGGCGACCCCGCGGCCCACGACCGGTTCACCGAGCTCAATCAGGCCTACCAAATCCTGAGCGACCCGCAGAAGCGCGCGGCCTGGGAGCGCTACGGCGAGGCGGCGTTCCGACCCGGCGGGGCGGGGCCCGGGGGCATGCCCTTCGTTGACCTCGGTGGCTTCGACGGCATGTTCGGCGACATCTTGGCGGCCATGGGGATCCGCGGGGGCGATCGCGGCAACCTGCGGGTCGCCCTCGAGCTCAGCTTCGAGGAGGCCGCGCGCGGCTGCGAGAAGGTCGTGCAAGTCGACGTCCTCGATCGCTGCGATGAGTGCAAAGGCAGCGGCGCGGAGCCCGGCGCCAGCGTCACGAGCTGCGGCGCCTGCAGCGGACGCGGTCGCGTGCGCTTCCAACAAGCAATGTTTCCCATCGCGCTCGAACGGCCGTGCTCGCGCTGTCGGGGGACGGGGCAGCTGCCAAGCAGTCCCTGCAAGCGTTGCTCGGGCGCGGGCCTCGGCAAGAAGACCCGAAGCGTCGAGGTGAGCATCCCAGCGGGCGTCGACTCGGGCTCGAACCGCACCGTCGAAGGAGGCGGCAGCCGGACCAGCGCAGATCGCCCGCCGGGGGATCTCGAGATCATCGTCGAGGTCGCGCCGCACCCGCTCTTTCACCGCGACGGCGACCACGTCGTGTGCGTGGTGCCCGTCAGCTTCGTGCAAGCCGCGGTCGGGGGTGACGTCGAGGTGCCGACGCTCGATGGCAAAGTGAAGCTGCGCGTTCCGCCCGCGACGCAGCCTGGCACCGTGCTACGCATCAAAGGCAAAGGGCTGCCGCATCGCCTGCGGGCAGGTCGGGGGGATCAGCTGGTCGAAATCAGCGTCGAAGTGCCCACCGAACTCTCGGAGCGGGCACGGGAGCTCTTGGTCGAGCTGGGCAAAGAGCTGGGCGAAGACGTGCAGCCGAAGCAGAGGACCTTCGTGGAGAAGCTGAAGAGCCTGTTCGAATGATCGCCGTCACCTTCGACTTTGGACAAACCCTCGCGGAGCTCGATCTGGATCTGCTCGCGAACCGCGTGGCCGAGCGCGGCGCAGGGCTCGACGCTTCGCGCGCCCAAGGGGAGAGCGCCGCGGCCTGGGCTGCCTATGGCGCGGCGAAACGCCAAGGGTTGGTCGCCCACGACGCTTGGTGCACGTTCATGCGCACCTTGCTCGAACGCTCCGGGGTCGAACCGCGGTCGGCCGCAGGCGATCTCGCCGAGTGGCTCTGGACCGAGCAGCCGTCGACCAACCTGTGGCGCCGACCCATCGCCGGCATGTTCGAGTTGGTCCGCGATCTCTGCGACCCGAAGGTCCCGTTGGGCGTCGTGTCGAACAGCGAGGGCAAACTCAACGAACTCTGCACCGAGCTGGGCATTCGTGACTGCTTCAGCGCCTTCGCCGACTCGGGGGTGCTGGGCATCGAGAAGCCCGAGCCGGCCATCTTCGAGTGGACCGCCGAACGCCTGAGGGTGCCGACCTCGGCCATGATCCACGTGGGCGACGCATGGGACGCCGACGTCGTCGGTGCGCTCGGCGTCGGGGCCCGCGCCGTCTGGTTTGCTCCCAGCGACGATCGCGCGCTCCCAGAAGGCGTACTCCGGGCTCGCGACGCCGCCGAGGTGAGGGCCGCGCTGACCCGCTTCGGCCTCTGAAGCCCTTGCCCGAGGCCCGCGACTCGACGATTCTACGCCGCGTGAAGACCAAGAACGTCGGGATGATCGGCGCGGGCAACATGGCCGGGGCGCTGATCCGGGGTCTGCTCGCGTCGGGCACGGTGGACCCCGCACGCGTGCGGGTCAGCGACGTGCGCAGAGAGCGTCTCGACGAGCTCTCCAAGCTCCACGGCATCGGGACCACCCAAGACAACGCAGAGCTGGTGGCCTGGGCCGACTTGCTGGTGCTGTCGGTCAAGCCACAGGTCATCGACCGGGTGCTCGACGAGATCGGAGGCAGCATCCGGGCCGACACGCTGGTGATTTCCATCGCCGCCGGTGTGCCGATTCGTTCCATCGAGTCGCGGCTGCACACCGGTGTCCGAGTGGTCCGCGCCATGCCCAACACCGCGTCGATCGTGCTCGCGGGCGCGACCGGCATCGCACCTGGAGCGCACGCCACCGACGAAGACGTGGCCCTGGCCAAGACCTTGTTCGACGCGACCGGGCGCAGCGTGGTCCTCGACGAGTCGTTGATCGACGCGGTCACGGGATTGTCGGGCAGCGGCCCCGCCTACGTCATGTTGATGATCGAGGCGATGGCCGACGGAGGCGTGAAGGTCGGACTCCACCGCGACACCGCGCTCTTGCTCGCCGCGCAGACGGTCTACGGCTCCGCCAAGCTCCTGCTCGATACCGGTGAGCACCCGGGCCGCCTCAAGGACATGGTCACCAGCCCGGGGGGAACGGCCATCGCGGGCCTGCACACCCTGGAGGCCGGTGGGCTCAGGCGCACCCTGATCGACGCCGTCGAGAGCGCGACATTGCGCGCGACTCAGCTGGGCGAGCAGATGGCCAAGAAGCTGGAGCGGAGCTGAGATGCAACCGCCGCCTGGCCCGCCCTGGGGCCCCCCGGGAGGTCCCCCGGGGGTTCCGCCCGGCGGTCCGTCGTGGGGTTCCCCAGGTGTTCCGCCCGGTGTTCCGCCCGGCGGCCCGCCGCCCGGAGGACCGATGGGTTTCGTTCCACCGCCTCCGGGGACCTACGGCGCACCCTTCGGCACCCCGTCCAAGCCCACGAACTCCGACGCCGTCATCGCCCTCGTGCTCGCCATCGCCACCATGTCGACGACCTGTTTCCCGATGGGCTTTGCTGCGCTCTATTTCGGCAACCGCGCACGTCAGAAGGCCAAGGAAGAGAACGACACCGGCAACAACGCCACCCTGGCGCTGGTGGGCATGATCATGGGCGGCATCTTTGGTGGGATCTGGCTGCTGTTTTGGATCCTCGAGGCAGGCATCCTGATCTTCGGCGTCGGTATGGCGGTGTTCGTGAGCCCGTGAGCGGCGCGATCCGGATTTCGTCACAAACTCGTGAATCGACCGGGGCCTGGGCGATGATTCCGCCACGGTCGTGCGGAAGGCGGCGGTTCTCGGGTTGGTCGCGGGGCTCGCGCTGTCGAGCTGGGCGTTGGGCCGCGCGCTCGAGCCCGAGGTCTGGCCCGACGCCAAGCTGCACCCGGCGACCGCGACGATCCCGGTGAACTTCGGCACCCGCCGCGTCGTTGTCGACCCGGGACACGGCGCGCCAGGCAACACCGGAAACAAGAACGCCTTCTGCCGCGATGAACAGAGCTTCACGCTGGCTCTGGCCGAAGATCTGGCGACCGCGCTCAGCCGAACTGGCCACTTCGACGTCAAGCTCACGCGCCGGAACGATCAGCTCGTTCCCTACGGAGAGCGCATCCGTGAGGCCGAGGCCTGGCCCGCGGACGTATTCCTGAGCCTGCACTCCGACGTGCGCGGTAAGACCGAGCTCTGGCAACCCGAACCGGGGACCAGCTGCTCGCGGAGCCGGTCGGCGCCGGGGCTGTCGGTACTCTGGTCGGATCACGGTGAGCCGAGCGCGATAGGTGCGCGGGTCGGGATCGCGCGGGCCCTCGGTCGATCGCTGGAGCAGTCCGGGTTCCTGGCCTACGCCGGCGCCGAGTACGCGCCGACCTACGCGGCTGACGACGTGCAGCGCGGCGTGTTCGTGGATCGTCGCGCGGCCACGGAGCGCGTCTTCGTGCTCTGGAGACCCAAGATCCCTTCGGTGATCATCGAGACTCACAACGCCCTGGACGATCGCGAAGCCCGGCGGTGGGACGAGCCCGAGACGCGCGCGGTCTTCGCCGAGGCCGTGATCCGGGCCCTCGTCGCTGCGCTCTGATCAAGCCGGCTCGACCACGATCTCGAAGCGACCGTGATCGAAGGGCAGCCCCGGTGCGGCGGCCACGGGCGTGAGCCGCTCACGCAAGCCGCGCGCCGCGTGCTCGAGGGCGCGGTGGTGACAATAGGGGTTGTTGCCCCCGCGGCCGAAGAAGGTGTGCGCGGTCCAGGTGCAGCCGCCGCGACACTCTTCTGCGTAGTAGCAGCTGGCGCAGAAACCCCAGAGGTCGCGCGGCGATTCGTCGCGCATGAAGCGGAGTTCGCAGGCGTCGTCCCAGATCTGGCGCAGCGAGCGCTCACGCACGTTGCCTCCGACGTAGTGATCCGTCGGCAGCGAGGGGCAGCCCTTGATGCTGCCGTCGGCCTCGACGCCCAGGGCGTAAACGCCAGCGTTGCAGCCGTGCCAAACCATCGCCCCGGGCGCACCGCGGTTGCGCAGCGTGCTCTCGTGGGGGCCGAAATATCCGATGTTGTTGGCGGGCCAGAAGGCGACGCCGGCCGCTCGCCCGCGCTCGGCGAGAACTGCGAGGCGCGGATAGAGTTCGCGGAGCTCCCAGGGCTGGAGCAGCCATTCGTGATTGTCGACCGCGCGCCCCATGGGCACGGTCATCTGCAGCTGCCAGCCGCGGGCGCCTTCGGTGATCAGCAGCTCGAGTACGCCGTCGAGATCTGGCACGCTGAGCCGATTGAGCTGAGTGTTGGCGTTGAGCCCGAGGCCCGCCGCGCGGATGAAGCGCATGGCGCCGAGGGCCCGCTCGAAGCTGCCGAAGACGCGCTGCCGATCGTGGGCCGCGCGCAGGCCGTCGAGGGAGATGCTGATGGCCGAGACGCCGGCGTCTCGGGCGGCGGCCGCGTGATGCGCGCCAAAGCCCCGACCCGCGGTGGTCATGCCGCAGCGCATGCCGGCGTCCACGATGGCGCGGGCCAGTGTCGCCCAGTCCTTCCGCAAATAAGCCTCGCCGCCGATCAGCGTGATCTCCTCGGTGCCGAGCTCGGCGAGCTGCCGCACCACGTCGAGGGCCTCGGCGGTGGACAGCTCGTCGGACCTTGCCTTGCCCGCACGCGAGCCGCAGTGGCCGCAGGCGAGATCACAGGCGAGGGTGATCTCCCACACCACGTAGATGGGGCGCGGCGCTTCGCCGACAGCGGCGCGTCTCATTGACCTGGAGCGTCGTCGGGCGCGTCCTCGATCCCGGCGTCAGCGTCCACGTCCGCATCGGCCGGATCCTCGGGCGGCATTCCGTAGGCGCAGCCGATGCCGATGGTCATGGCGGCGACGCCGGCAGCGCCGGCGAGCACCACCTTGAGCGCACGTCGTCGACCGGTGCCGCCGCTGGGATTCGCACAGAACGGGCACTCCGTCTCGGAGACTCGCACGTGGCGCTGGCAGTCTGGGCACTGGACCAACATCACTCCACCCAATCGATCTCGCTCGGGCCCTGCGTGCGGTACTTCTTGTCGACCGCGTCCATCAGCTCGAGGAACCAGCTCTCGGTCTTGGGGCCGTGCTCGCGCACGCTGTCGGTGTAGAAGGTGCCGCGGATGCACTCCGCCTCGTCTTTACCGGGCCGGCAGCGACCATCCACGTAGACCATGATGGCCTTGGGCAGGCGCGTGGCGTGGGAGTCGGTGGGGAAGTTCATCCAGTTCTTGAGGAAGATGATCGCCGCCTTCAGGTCTTCGGGCGTCTGACCGTAGCCGTGCAGCAAGAAGATGACCGGGTAGCGCTTGTTCTGAAGATCTTTGTGCGCGTAGCCCGGCGGCAGGTTCACGCTGACCGGCCCCTTTCGGCCCCGGGAGTCGGTGAACTCCCAGTCACATGCGCCGACCACCTCGCAGGTCTCTGCTCCATCGGCGGGATCCACCAGGCTCTCCTCGTCGTGACTGCGCGGCGCGTCGGGCCAGCGGCTACCGATGTAGTAGAGCGCCGACTGCAAGCGGCGCGCGATCTCGTCGACGGTCCCGACGTGCTGACCCGAACCGTTTTCGATGTCCTTCTGCGCAGGATCGATCTTGCCGTAGCGCAAGAACACGCCGCCTGGGATGGAGCTCCAGTCGAAGCGGTTGCCGAAGAAGACCTTGGGGTCGTTCGGGTTCTGTCCTGGGATGCGATGCGACTCGATGTAGTAGTGCGAGATGCGGTCGCGAGCTGACCACGCGCCGGTCAACGCCGCAGCATCCACCGCGAAGTTGAACAAGTCGCGGGTGCCGCCGTCGGTCCACAAGTCGAGGCGCGCGAGGGCAGCGTCGTCGAGAGGCTTGGCGTGGGTGCCGAGGGCGTGCTGCTCGATGACGGTGCGCGAGTCGCGCTCGAGAAAGGTGCGATAACCGGGCGCGTAGTCGAACTTGCCGTTGCCCTCGCCAAAGTCGTAGGGGCTGCTCTTGGTGTTGGGCACCCCGTCCAGACCGTCGTCCTTGAAGGGCTCGCCGGTGTCCCAGCGGTAGTTTCCCTCGAGGCCGGCCGGATTGTACTGCGGCTCCCAGTCGTCCCCGGCGGGATCTTCGTTCACGCCGGCTTCGTAGCCGGGCTCTTTGGTGCTCGGCAGGCCGTCTTCGCCGACGTCGTCGTAGACCTCGTGGCCTTGGCGCAAGAGCGGCTCGTTCAGGTCGCGAACACCGTTGCCGTTGTAGTCGACGGCCAGGGCCAGCTCGAGGGGCTTGTTGTTGTTCTCGGGCTTCCAGGTGTTGGCGTAGGGCGAGAGTGCCGAGTCTTGCGCGGAGCCGTCGCAGACCGTGATGACGGGAAAGGTGCCCTTCGGGTTGAACTCGTCGTCGTAGTAGCCGGACAGCGTCTTGACGTGACTGCATCGTTCGATGGGGCAGTTCTTGTCGAGCTCTTCCTGCTTCTCTTTGTCGGGGCCGTCGAGCGGATCGACCGTGACCGCGCACTGTCGTCCGGGGTGATCGCCCACGACCGACTTGTCGTCCGGCGGGATGCCGGCGGGCAGGTTCTCCGCGCCCTTGGCCGGATTGTAGCTGTTCGGATTTCCGAACATCAGGGCGAGGTCCCGGAAGATCTGCACGTACTCGGCGCGGGGGAAGCTGCCGCCGTTGCCGTTCTTCGGGTACTCGTACCACCACTGGTTGAAGGTGCTCGGGTGCTCGTAGGGCAGCGTCGCCGTCGGCATCGGCGCGAGCTCCGTCGGCGGCGTCGTCCCGTCGTTCGGCAACCAGCCCCCGAGGTGGTTTCGATAGATGTGACCCAGCATCCAGGTCCAGTCGACGGGACCCCCGAGGGGCGCGAGCACGTCGAAGCGGTCATGGTTGCGCATGCCGAACATCGCGGTGCCGCCGCCGCCCATGGAGATCCCGACCAGCGCGCGGTGCGTGAGCCGGCGTGTGCGCTTCTTGGTGCCGCCCGCGGTCTGCACGACCGCCTGATAGGTGCCGAGCCAAGGCGCGAGGAACTCGAGGCTGTAGCCGGCGCCGGTGCGCACGATGCGCGGATTCGCGATGGGGATGGCTCGAGGCTTCTTGGCGCGCGGACCGGTGTAGCTGACGGTGACGTGCCGCAGCGTCGCCGCGTCGGGCATCACCGCGGGGTTCATCGGGACGCTGAAGGGGATCTCGCGCTGCAGCCGCGTGCCGACGGGGCCGAAACTGACGGCGGGGCCGAGCGCGGTGTAACCGGCTGGGAGTTGGTCCTTGGCGCAAGCGATGGTGACGTCGAAAGGTTTGATGTCCGACCAGAGGGTGCTGCCCGAGTTGGGCTGAGTCGCACCGACCTGGAGCCCGATGCTCGCTCCCGCGAGGCCGCCGCTGCCCTTCACTGTCTTGCCGTCGTCGAGCTTGCCGGCGCCACTCCCGCTGCACGTGGGAATGTCCGTGGTCATCACCTCGACGGGGATCTCGAGGGTGACATCAGTGCCGTCTCCGCGCGGGAAGTGCGCCGTGAGCGTGGCCTGCCCAACGCCCCCGCCAATGACCTGGACCCGGGCTTTGGCCTTGGAGAAATAAAGCAGCTGCGGGGAAGGAGCCGCGACCACACTGGGGTCGCTGCTCTCGAAGGTGAGCTTGGTCGGCACACACACGTCGGGCTCGACGATCAGGTCTAACTCGCGCGTCTGCCCCGGCGCGAGCACAGTGAACGAAGGCTGCACCTGAAGCGCGACGTACTCCGGAGTGGGAGGCCACTCGCAGAATCTCACCCGGTGCCGGCTTCGGAACGGTCGGCTTCGTCGTGCCGGTCGTGCCTTCCTCACCATCCGTGCAGCTAGCCGCGAGCACGGCCCCCGAGAGCGCGACAGCCGGAACCAAGAAGCGAACGAACGAACGAGCCAAAGCTACCTCCAAGATGAGGAGGTTAGCGGTCCTCGGGCCGCTTGTCCGTTCGGAGCCCGCTTCACACCCCTCCACCCCTCTCGATAAAGAGTCCGCGTGAAGGGGCCGGGGGGGGGACAGCCTCGCTCCACGCGGACGAACATTCAGGTAGCAGTCTGCGACAGAAATTGCAAATGCTGGGAAGCGCTCATCAATGTCGTGGGTCACTCGCTTTCGCGAGTGCGTGACGCGTCTTTCAGGAATGCAATGCGACGCGGTCCAAGCCCGCTAACGCACGCAGCGAAAACCCCAACGCCGACCGAGTCGACCGCGCTCTTCGAGCACCATCGGGATCGGCTCCGAACCGCTCGCGAGGGCGCCGTCGGCGCGAGGCATGCGCGCCGGTACATCGGCTTGGGCCTCAGCGCTCAGTACTTCTACGCAGAGCCCTTGCGGTCGCGCGATCATCTTCGCTCGCACCGCTTGTGATCGGATGCCGTCTGCATGCTGAAGGAAGTCGACGTAGGGATCGACGGGTGGCTCACCGACCAACACCCAACCGTCGGCACCTTGAACGCAAGCCGCCGGCAGCCGCGAGAGCTCCTGCGGATCGATCGAGAGCATGTCGAGCGGATCGCCGGTCTCCGGATCGAGCGAGTAGACGTACCAAGCGGTGCCGGTGCCGCGCGTGCGCTTTGCTTCGACCCAAATGCCCAGGGCGTCGCTGCGCGAGTTGCGGACCAAGTTCACGGCCAGCGTGGTGTTGGGCCGCCAGCCGCCGGTCATTGGGTAGTCGCGGAGCAGCTCGACCCGACCAGCGTTGACCTTGAACAGGCGGAAGTTGCTGCCCGCGACGTACGAGCCGAGGTACCAGGTACTGCCGACCTTTACCGCGCCGGACAGCTGATACAGGCCCCAGCGCGCTGAATCTTGCACCGTGACGACGCCGCGGCCCTCCTCGAGCAGCAGCAGATCCGTCGTACCCCGAGCGTTGATCAGCATCGCAGCCGCGCGCCCCGAGGGCTCCATGACGGGAAACCACGCACTCGGTTGGTTGTAGTCGCGGCCGAAGACCTGGGAGGCCGCCGTGTCGTCGCTCCAGGGCCCGCGAACGGTGGCCGTGGACCACACGCCTCGCTCCAGCGTGAAGGGATCGTGCGCGCGCAAGACGAAATGGCCCACGCGATCCCAGCTGGCTCCGCGCGCTCCCCAGGCGTAGGCCCGTACCTGAGCGCCCATGTGCTCGGTGCCCATGTCGAAGCCAAGCTCCGTGGGTTTCTTGGCGGGCGCCGCGACGCCCTTGAAGGGCTGCCAGTCGCTGCTCTTGAGTTCGACCGAAGCCGTCGGCGGGGCGGCACCCCAACGGTGTCCAAACCTGCCGGGCGTGCCGATCATGCCGACCTCTTCGTCGGGCTCTTGCGGCTTCGGCTCCTTCGTTCGGGCACCCGCCGTCGCTCCGGTGGCCGCGCAGGAGAGGTTCCATCGCCCGCCGCGGGTCGCCGGCAGGCGCGAGTGCTTCGGCGCGTCGACCACCTCGATGTCGCTGCTCTCGGTACGGCCCCGCCAGCCCACACGCATCCAGGCGCCCGAGACGCAGCCCACGCGGGAACACCCGCGCTCCGCGCTCTGTTCGGTCCGCGCTCGCGCCACGGTGGCCGCGCCGTCGGCGGGCAACTCGACCTCGCGCCAGGTGAATCCGCCGTCGATGCTCTCGCTCGCGCTGCCGCCTCGACTCGGCAGCACGAGCGCCAAATCCGTCGACACCATCGCACGATCGATGTCGCTCTCGATGCGACCGACATGAACGGTGCCGTCGAGATCGAGGCGCACACCGACGAAGGGCCCCGCCGCCACGACCCACCCGGCCAGCTGCTTCTTCCAGGTGGGCTTGGTGGATTTCGGAGCGCGCTTGGGCGCGGGCGCGCCCTTCTTCGTGGCCTTCTTCTCGGGGACGTCGTCCGCTCCGGCGGCATCTCGCTCGATGAAGCCCTCGAGCCACAGCCCCTTCTTCAGCAGGGCCGCCGTCTGCGCGTCGTCTTTGGGCAACTTGAGCTTGACGGTCCTCGCGCCGCCGTCGGCGGCGATGATCGTCAGCGTTCCGGGTGCGCCCAGCCGTGGCGGAACCAGCACCGCGGTCCCGCCGTCCGAGAGCGCGACCAGGCGCTCGACCCCGAGATCACCGCGCACTCGCATCTCGGATTGCCGACCGTCGCGCGCGCGAATGCAGTAGGCGCCGATGGCCTCCGCCTGCCTGCCTTTGCACGGTCCACGCACGACCAGCGCGCCGTTGCCGGCTGGCGCGACGAAGCGCGGTTCGACGAAACGCATGACGGGGTCGAGGGCGAGCGGCTTCTTGTACGCGTAGACCACCGTGCCGCCGCGCTCTTGCCCGCATACGAAGCCGAAGCCGTCGCCCAGTGGCACACCGTGACAGCGAGCGCCCGCCGGAAACGCGTGCTCGTCCAGGTCCAAGATCTTGCCGTCGCTCAGCCGCACGCGGGCGAGCACGCCGTCCTTCGCCACCACCGCCGAGCCCGGCCCGTCCGGCATGCCGTGCAGGATGGCCTCGCGCAGCGGCAGCTTGCCCAAGGGCCCCACCGGGGGCGGGGGCGGCGGTTCCGGGGGTGTGATGGCCGTCCCCGCAGCGGTCGGCCCGCGGCGACCCGCACCCACGAAGGTCGCGTCGTCGTCGTTGTTCTGCGCGCGCTGCCGCAGATGCCCCGAAGGGTCGAGGACGAAGCGCCCCTGGGCCGTGTTGATGGCTATCTCGCCGCGGTCCAGGTGAACGCCGTAGCTGTGTGACAGGCCCAGGGGCCGCCAGCTGGCGCCCGCGTCGAAGGTGGCGAGCACGCCGCGAAAGGGAACCTCGACCACGGCCATCCAGGCATCGGCGAAGGCCATGCTGGAGTACGCGGGCGATGGCGGAAGCGGGCCCAGGTCCAAGGGCTCGCCGCTCTCCGGATCGAGCGCGACAACGTCGAACGAGCGCTGGTCCTGCAAGTAGATTCGGTTGAAGCCGTCGATGATGCGCTCGACGTCGAAGTCCACGTTCGCGAATGGTGTGAGCGTGTCGGTCCAGCTGCTCGACTTCCAGAGGTGCGTCGAGCTCGCACCGGTCGCGTAGAACAGGAATCCGCCCCCGAGTCTCGAGGGCAGCCGCAGTGCCTTCACGGTCTTGCCAGTGGGAAAGGTCTGGCGACTGCGCTCGACGGAACCATCCGGCTGAGCGAGCACGCGCATGCCGCGGGAAATGAACCGGGTCGAACCGTCGGGATCGTGTTCGACGAGGGACGCCGAGGCGTCTGGCAGCGCCACGATGCGAGCCGGGGTCACGACCCCGAGGGGCGGTGCGACAGAACCCCTGCCCGCCGCAGCGTCGGAGCCGGCGCTACCTGAGTGGGCGCAGGCCGCCGCCAAGAGCGCAAAAAACGCTGAGAGCGGGGCGCGGCGGAGGGCGAACATCGCGGCCCGAGCGTAGCAGATCGGAAGCGATTCGCGCGCTCGCGGTTGGCGGCGCGCTGCGCTACCTTTCCGGCGCGGCGCCCGCCGCCGGACAGCACCGACCACCACGGCCGGCGCCTCACGGCACGCGCTCGCGGAGAAACGAAGATGAGTATGGTAGTGGCAGTAGTCGGTGCGACGGGCGCAGTCGGTCGCGAGATGCTCCGAACTTTGGAGCGGCGAGAGTTTCCGGCGGACCGCGTGGTGGCGCTCGCGTCGGGCAAGTCGGCCGGCAAGAAGCTGCCCTTCCGCGGCGCAGAGCTGGTGGTCGAGGAGCTCGGACCCGAGTCCTTCGAAGGCGTGAACATCGCGCTGTTCAGCGCCGGCGCGTCGGTCTCCCGCGAGTACGGCCCCATCGCCGCCGCAGCGGGCGCCGTCGTGATCGACAACTCGAGCGCGTGGCGCATGGACGACGAGGTCCCGCTGGTCGTGCCCGAGGTGAACCCTCAGGCGGTCCTGCACCGCCGGAAGGGCATCATCGCCAACCCGAACTGCAGCACCATCCAGCTGGTCGTGGCGCTCAAGCCACTTCACGACGAGGCGCACGTCGAGCACATCGTGGTCAGCACCTATCAAGCCACCAGCGGCAAGGGCCAGGCGGCCGTCGAGGAGCTCCGGGCTCAGCTGGCGGCCGTGGTCGCGGGCAAGCGACCCGAGCACCAGGTGTTCCCCGGACAGATGGCCATGAACGTGCTGTCGGACTGGAAGGGCGGCAAGGACGGCTACAGCGAAGAAGAGCTGAAGCTGGTCCACGAGACCCGCAAGATCATGGGCGACGCCGAGATCGGCGTGACTCCCACCTGCGTGCGCGTCCCGGTCGTCACCGGTCACGCCGAGAGCGTGCACGTGCGCTTCAAGAAGCCACTCAGCGCCGCCCGCGCCCGCGAGCTGCTCGCCAACGCCCCCGGCGTGGTGCTGGTCGACGACGGTGAGTACGCGCCGGGCAAAGAGCCACAGCCGATTCAGGCCGCGAACACCGATCCGGTGTATGTCGGGCGCATCCGCGACGACCTGGCGGTCCCCGGCGCGCTCAACCTGTGGGTGGTCGCGGACAACCTGCGCAAAGGCGCCGCGCTCAACGCCGTACAGATCGCCGAGCTCATCGCATGACTGACACCCGTCGCCCCACCTCCCCCGGCGCCGAAGAGATCCTCGGGCTCTACTTCCCGGTGCTCGATCACGGCTTCGTGTCCCTCGTCGATTACATGGGCACCGACGAGTGCATCGAGCGCGCGGCGCGCGTGAGCTACGGCTACGGCACGCGCAAGGCCCAGCTCACCCGAGGTCTCTTGCGTTACCTGCGGCGTCACTTGCACACCACGCCGACCGAGATGGTCGAGCTGAAGTTCCACTGCTGCATGCCGATGTTCGTGGCGCGGCAGTGGATCCGTCACCGGACGGCGAGCGTGAACGAATACAGCGGGCGGTATTCCCTGATGCCGATGCTGTTCTACACGCCCAGCGAAGAGCAGCTTCAGACGCAGAGCGTGCAGAACAACCAGGGGCGCAGCGGCCAGAGCGTGCCCGCCGAGCAAATACGCCGAAGCCATCGCGCGCTGGAACGAGATCCGGCAGCCTCTCGCAGGCGACCTACGAGTGGATGACCAACCAAGAGATGGCGCGGGAGCTCGCGCGCATCGACCTGCCGCTCTCGACCTATACCCAGTGGTACTGGAAGATCGATCTGCACAACCTGCAACACTTCCTCAAGCTGCGCGTCGACAGCCACGCGCAGTGGGAAATTCAAGAGTACGGCCGCGTGATGGCGGGCATGCTCAAGAAGCTCGCGCCCCACTCCTACGAGGCGTGGATCGACTACGACGTGTGCGGCACGCGCATGAGCCGCATGGAGCTCGACGCGCTGCGCAGGCTGGTCAGCGCCAGCGCCGACGGACTCTCGGGCCAGGCCGAAAAGCTCGAACGACCCGCGCTCGAGGCCCTGGGTCTGTCCAGGCGCGAGCTCGACGAGCTGGTGATCAAGCTGTCGCCCGCCGAGCGCCCGGACTTCGAGCTCGATCTGTCGGTGGCTCAGCCCGCCGAGGTCTTCGCCGAGCGCATGAACGCGGCGGTGCCCAAGGTCGATGGCACGCTGCCGGAGTGAGTCAGCAGCGGCGGCGCCGCTCGGATCGCAAGAGCCCGATCGCTGCGCCCAGTACCAGCAACCACCACCCACCTGAAGATCGCTCGGGAACCGCGCGACAACTGCAACCGCCCTCGTCGTTGGCGACGAGCCTGGTGCTCTGACCGCCGCCGGCCCCGCTGCCAGCCGCGCCATCCAAAGCAGATGCGCCCGCCCAACTAGGTTCGTCGATGCCGTCATCGCCCGCGCCTGCTCCCGCACCCGCGGCTCCGGCCACTCCTGCAGTGCCGCCCGACGCGCTGCCTTCCGGTGCCGCGTCGCTCGCCCAGCGTCCGCTGTGCCACCCGTGCCACCCGTGAGGCCGGCGTCCTTGCTGCCGCCGGTGCCACCGCTGCCACCGCTGCCGGTGACGGGTGAGCCGTAGAGCTCGTAGATGGATTCGATGTCGCCCGTGGCGATCAGCCATTCGTGGTTGATCAGCGCTCCGGACTTGGTCAGGAGCACCGCCTTGCCACCGACGCGGCAGCTCGTGAGATCGCGCGTCGAGCGGTAGTGCATCACGGACTTGACCGTGTACTTGTCGAGCAGCGCGCAGTCCGTGCAGAGCGCAAATTGATACTTGCACAGCGACGTGTTCACGATGTTGCTCGAAATGACCTGAATCTGGTTCGCGCGGTCCTTGCGCCGGTGTTCGTGTTCGAGGCCCAGCACGTGCCCGAGTTCGTGTCGCGTCACGGTCAGGTACTCCGAATCGCGTAAGTACAGGTTCGAGACCGTGCCCGCGCGATAGCCCACGAAGGCGACGCGGGGGCTCCCCTCGCTGACGAGCACGTGGGCCTTGTCCGCGCTGGTCGCCGCCTCGAAGCGCACGACGCTCTTGGTCTTGGTCTCCCACTCTTTCATCGCCGACAGAAGCCGGCTCTTGGTCGTGCTGTTGACGGTCGAACCGACCTTGTAGGGCACGCGCCCCTTGGGCCAGATCTGGTGCTTGCCGCCGCCCGTCAGCGGCCCGCCAAGACCCATCGGCGACGAGCCCGGCTCCAGATCCGCCGCTGGCGTTTCATCCATCACGCAGGGTTCGTCGATGCGATCGCAGTCCGGGTCGTCGACTGGGCAGACCACGGCCGACTCGTCCGCCTCGAGCGCGGGCTCGCTGCAGCCCGAGCCACCCGCGATCGCGGCGCAGACCAAAACGGCGGCGAAACGAGCTGGGCGCACCAGGACCAAGGTACCATGGAGCGGGGGGCTGGCTTGCCACACCCCGGGATCCGCGCTACTCATGCTCGCGCTCACGAATCGTGTGGCCCTAACCGGCTCTGGTGTCTGGGCAAGCCCGACGCTCCGAAACCGTGACGAACGCGGCAAATTCGCCGCCAGAAAGTGTGTTTTTTTCTAGATGAATTCCTTCAGCCCTGAGCGGCTCGGGCCAGCGCCCGCCCGCACGGCTCCGTCGACTCCCGCCTCCCCCTTCGCCGACCTCGGCTTGATGGCCCCCTTGGTCCGCGCCGTGGTGAACGAAGGCTACGAGACCCCGACCCCGATCCAGACCCAGTCCATCCCGCCGCTCCTGGACGGGCGCGACCTGCTCGGCTGCGCGCAGACCGGCACCGGCAAGACCGCCGCCTTCGTGCTGCCCATCCTCCAGCGGCTCTCTACTCGCGCCGCGCACAAGAAGATCCGCGCCCTGATCCTGACGCCAACCCGCGAACTCGCCGCGCAGATCGGCGAGCGCACCGGGTGCTACGGCGAGCACCTCGGCGTTCGTCACACCGTCATCTTCGGCGGCGTGGGCCAGCGACCGCAAGAGCAAGCGCTAGCGCGCGGTCCCGAGATCGTGATCGCGACGCCGGGACGCTTGCTCGACCTGATGTCGCAGGGTTTCGTCAAGCTCGACGCCCTCGAGGTGTTCGTGCTCGACGAGGCTGATCGCATGCTCGACATGGGCTTCATCCACGACGTGCGCCGCGTGATCCGCGAGCTGCCGAAGAAGCGGCAGACCTTGTTGTTCTCCGCCACCATGCCCCGGGACATCGACGACCTCGCCCAGAGCATCTTGACGAATCCGGCACGCGTCGCGGTGACGCCGGTGGCTTCGACGACAGAGCTCGTCACGCAATCGGTCTATTTCGTGGGTCGCGCCGACAAGCGCGTGCTGCTCGAACGCGTGCTGCGCGCCGAGGGCGTGGAGCGCACGTTGGTCTTCACGCGCACCAAGCACGGGGCCAATCGGGTCGCCGAGCAGCTGACCCGGTCTGGCGTTCGCGCTGCAGCCATCCACGGCAACAAGAGCCAGAGCGCTCGCGAACGCGCCCTCGAGGACTTCCGCGCAGGTCGCATCCCGGTCCTGGTCGCCACCGACATCGCCGCCCGTGGCATCGACATCGACGGCATCTCGCACGTCGTGAACTTCGACCTGCCCAACATCCCCGAGAGCTACGTGCACCGCATCGGTCGCACCGGCCGCGCTGGCGCCACAGGCACCGCAGTGTCGTTCTGCGACGGCGAAGAGCGCGCATTCTTGCGCGACATCGAGCACCTCATCAAGCGCAGGGTCCCGGTCGCGGACGCGGCGCTGCTGCCGGAGGCTCCGCGCGTCGAACAGCACGCGCACGCCGCGCCGCCACGCAATCCGCAGACCTCGCAAGGCTACGGTCAGCGAAGCTCGCAGGGCTACGGTCAGCGAAGCTCGCAAGGCCACGGTCAGCGAAGCTCGCAGGGCCACGGCCAGCAGACCTCCCAAGGCCACGGTCAGCAGACCTCCCAAGGCCACGGCCAGCAGACCTCCCAAGGCCACGGCCAGCAGACCTCCCAAGGCCACGGCCAGCAGACCTCCCAAGGCCACGGCCAGCAGACCTCCCAAGCCTCCCCGACCGGTGCACGCAGGCGCCCGCGCAGCTTCCGCCGCGGACCCCGCTGACCCGATGCCCTGACACCCGGGCCCTTCCGGGTGGCACGCCCGTGGCACATTGCGGGCGAATTCCTCGGCCGGAGCGTCGATCAACGCCGGCACGGGCGTTGCTCATGTCGTCGTCATGTCGACCCGCATTCTGATCTCGCTCCTCTTGGCCGCAAGCACCTTCGCGTGCGGCGGTTCCACCAGCCAGGAGTCGTCCACCGGCGGCACGAGCGGATCGGGCGGATCCTCCGGTGGGTCGGGCGGATCGATGGGCGGATCCTCCGGTGCGGGCGGATCGACGGGCGGATCGGGGGGCTCGTCCTGCGATCAGTTTGCCGACGAGAAGTCGCCCGGCGCGGTCACGTTCCGATACACGAACCTGACTTCGGTGCCGATCTACCTGGGCGGCGGCAATGGCTGCGATTCCGGTCCGCTCTACGATCTCAGCGGGCCGCAGGGTCTGGTACCCGCGCAAGCCGGTCCGTGCGGACACACCTGTCAGGCCCTGCAGACCCACGGCAACTACTGCGCGGGCGCCTGCATGATCCCTCCGCTGGTGATGATCATCCCCGGCGGATACTACGAGGAGACCTGGTCGGGCACGACCTTCGAGGACGCACAGATGCCGGAGCAGTGCTACTTCGAGCCCGAATTCGCGCAAGGAACCTGCGACCGTAGAATCGTCGCGCCCGGGGGTTCGTACGGCGTGATGGTGCAGGCGGGCACCACGATCAGCTGCCTGGACGTGGGCGTTTGCGGCTGCCAGCCCGACGCAAATGGCTCTTGTCAGATCCCCAACGGCGGCAGCGCGGAGGGCCCAGCTCTGACTACCAAAATGAGCTTCGAGATGCCGGGAACGTCGATGGTTTCCCTCGCATTTCAGTAGGGATCCCAGCCGGGGCTAAAGCATTGGCTGCGCCGGCCGTAGTCCACTGGCGACATGCTGGACTTCCCTGCCTCCATCGCGCCGCGGTCGGTTCCGCTGACCATGATGCCTCCGCCGAAGCGGGCGAGCCGGACGGCGCTCGTGCTGGTGCTCGTGGCCTGGGCGCTGGTCGGTCTGGTGGTCGCGTTTCGGCTCGAGCTCGGTGACGAGTTTGCGCGCGCCGAGTCCTGGCGCTCGACCCTCCGGCGTGCGGCCCTGGGAGTCTCGGGCTTGCTCGCGTTGTCGAGCGTGGTACCCGCGGTCGGCGGTGTCCGTCGGGCACCAGCCCAATCGGTGGTCGCGCTCGCGCTGGCCCTGGGCTGGATAGCGCTGATGATCTGGCGCGTGGTGGGCTGAGCGCGCTCGAGCCTCACCCGGCGCGCTCGAACACCAACGCGCAGTTGTGTCCACCGAAGCCCGCGCTGGTCTTCAGCACGTAGCGCAGGTCGCACGCCCTCGCCTCGCGGACCAGATCCAGTTCAAAAACGGGATCGAGCTCGTCGACGTTGATGGACGGGTGCAGGCGCTGATCGCGCAGCGAACACACGCACGCGGCGGCCTCCGCTGCACCGGCCCCACCCAAGAGATGACCGATCATGCTCTTGGTGGCCGAGATCGGCACGCTTCGCAGCCCGTCCCCGAACACCGAGCGCAGGGCCTTGTACTCGGCGACGTCACCCGCCGGAGTCGAGGTCGCGTGCGGGTTGATGTATCCGACCTGATCCGGCCTGATGGAAGCTCGACGCAGCGCTGCCCCGATGGCAAGCTCGAGCCCCAGACCTTCGGGGTGAGGTCGGGTGACGTGCTCCGCGTCGCTGGACATGCCCCATCCGGTGAGCCACGCGAGGGGACGCGCGCCGCGAGCCTTGGCGTGAGCTTCGCTCTCGAGCACGATGGCCCCGGCGCCCTCTCCAATCACGAAGCCGTTGCGGTGCTTGTCGTAGGGACGCGAGGCCCGAGTGGGGTCCCCCTGATACGCCTTGGCGAGCGCACGGGCGTTGCCGAATCCCGCGATGGTTGCCGGGCACGTGGCGGCTTCGCCACCGCCCGCGATGACCACATCCGCGTCTCCGCTGAGGATCAGCAGCGCGCCAATTGCCAGGGAGTGCGTCGACGTCGCGCAAGCGCTCGCGATGTTGAAGCTGGGTCCGCGCAATCCGAGCTTGGTGGCGATGAGCCCGGAGAGCGCATTGGGCATCGCAGAGGGGATGAAATAAGGCGAGACCGCCCGGGGTCCCCGGGCCGCCGCGCGCTGCACCTGATCCACGAAGATCTCGACCGAGCCTTGCCCGGAGGACACCAGGACACCCACCCGGGTGCGATCGACGTCTTCGAGTCGCGCCTCACGGACTGCTTGGAGCGACGCCGCGAGTCCGAGCTGCACGACGCGACCCGTGTAGTCGATCTCGCGGGTTTCGAGCACGCTCTTGGGATCGAAGCCGCGGACGTTGGCCGCGATGTCGGTGCGCAGCTTCTCCGTCGAAAACTCGGTGATGAAATCCACCCCCGAGCGGCCCGCGCACAGCCCGTTCCAGAAGGAAGGAACGTCCAACCCCAGGGGGCTGAGCAAGCCGATACCGGTGACGGCGACGCGAAACATCGGTGACTTCTAGCGCAAACACCAGAACACGTCACCGGCGCTGCCGGCCTGGGAGGACCGATGCGATCTGCTAGGCTGCTGCTCGTGGATTCTTGACGGGGCCTTTCCGACGAGATCGAGGCCGCACTCGCTGCGGCAGCGCGCGACTGGCCCGCGCTCGAGTTGCTGGTGCTCTTCGGCTCGGCAACTTGATCGCGCACGCCTACGGCAGCTTGGATCTCGGCCGTCTGGACGACGAGCTACCGCGCGGACGCGACGCGCTCTTGGCATTCTGCGCACTGCTCGCCTCGCAGCGCTGAGCGGCGCCGCCGAGCCACCTGCCCCGGCGAACCCTCGTCCCAGGACACTCCCGCTCGCTCCCCCGCCGCTAGCACCGGATCGGGTGCTTTTCAGTGGTCTTGGGCCGAGCACCGGGGTATGGCGCCCCAAAATGGCTGAAACGGACTCTGGGCCGTCGCTGCTCGAGAGCGCGGATCCCAACTGCCCGCCGGAGGACACGTTGCTCGGCGCGCTCGACGCCGCCGTGGCGAGCGGGGCTCCGTTCTTGACCCTGCACCAGGGCCGACTGCGCACCGAAATTTCGTATCGTCAGGCGCGCGAAGGCGCGTGGCGCGTGGCGGCGGCCCTGCGCAACCGCGGGATCGCGCGCGGCGATCGAGTCGCGCTACTGTTGCCGACCTCGGCCCTGTTCGTCGAAGCGCTGCTCGGCTCGATGATGGCCGGGGCAATCCCAGTGCCGCTGGCGTCGCCGATGACCTTCGGAGGCGTCGAGCGATACCTGAAGAACCTGACCGTCATCCTGCAAGACGCCGGCGCCGAGTGGCTCGTCACCTATCCGCGCATCAAGGAAGCAGTGGCGGGTGACGACGCTTTGCGCGCGCTGCTCGGCAACGTGATCACGGAGGCCGACCTCGACGGCATCGCTCCCATCGATCCACGGACTGCGTCCGTTTCCGGCTCGGACATCGCGTTCCTCCAATACACCTCGGGCACGACGGGCAAACCCAAGGGCGTGATGATCTCGCACCGCGCGGTGGTGTCGAACACCTACGGCATCGCGCGCGGCATGCGGCAGACCTCCGAGGACGTCAGCGTGAGCTGGTTGCCGCTCTTCCACGACATGGGGCTGATCGGCGCGCTCCTACGTTCGATTTGTCACCCAGGCGCGCTGCACGTGATGCCCCCCGAACGCTTCATCGTGAAGCCGCTGGGCTGGCTCAAGTTGATGAGTGAGGTGGGCGGGACGCTCTCACCCGCGCCCAACTTCGCCTACGACCTGTGCACCTCGCGCATCGCCGAGATCGCGGAGCTGAAGCTCGACCGCTGGCGGGTCGCAATCAACGGATCCGAACCCGTGCACGCGGCGACTCTCGGGCGTTTCAACGAGAAATTCGGCCCCGCCGGCTTCCAGCCGGGCTCGATGATGCCCGTCTACGGCATGGCCGAGGCGACTCTGGCGGTCACCTTCTCGCCGGTCGGGCGGGGTCCGGTGACGCTCGCCGTGGACCGCAAGGCGCTCGAGGAACAGAGTCGCGCGACGCGCTCGACCGCGAGCGCCGCGCGCCTCGCCGTGTCCGTCGGCATACCGCTGGCAGGCACGCGCGTGTGCATCGTCGACGACTCGGGCAAGCCCGTCGCGGCGGGCGTGGTGGGCGAAGTGCGCGTGGCAGGTCCGTCGATCATGGACGGCTACTTCCGCAACGACGAGGCGAGCGCGGCCGTGCTGCGCGACGGTTGGCTTTCGACCGGAGACCTCGGCTTCATCGCCGACGGCGAGCTCTTCATCGCCGGTCGCGCCAAAGAAATGGTGATCAAGGCCGGGCGCAACCTGTACCCCTACGACGTCGAACGCGTGGTGGGTGAGCTGGCAGGCATTCGCCTGGGCGGCGTCGCCGCGTTTGGACGTGAGAACGAAGGCACGGGCACCGACGATCTGGTGGTCGTCGCCGAGACCAGCGAGACGGATCCCTCCGGGCGCGAAGCGCTCACGAAAGCGATCCGCGGCGAAGTGCTCGCGGTGCTGGGCGTCGGCATCGACGACGTCCGTCTCTGGCCAGTGGGCAGCGTGCCGCGCACGTCGAGCGGCAAGATCCGCCGCAAGGAGTGCGCTCGCCTGGTGACAGAGGCTGGCACGACGTGAAGCGGGCGCTGGTCATCGGAGCTACCGGGTTCATCGGAGTGAACGTGGTGGACGCGCTCCTGGCGGAGGGCGTGCAGGTGCGCGTGACCACGCGACCGGGCAGCGCGACTCTGCTGCTGCGAAAGCGCAAGGTGGAGCGGGCACCGGCGTCGCTCGAAGAGCCCGAGGCGCTGCGTCGCGCCATGGACGGCTGCGACACGGTGTTTTTGACCGGCGCATACTACCCGCGCTACTCCCTCGACCTCGCGGACGCCATCGCCCAGGGCGTGCCCGGGGTGAAGAACGCCTGCGACGCGGCTCTGGCCGCCGGCGTCGAGCGCTTCGTCTACACCTCGACCATCGCGACGCTCGGAGCGGCGCCCGCGGGTCGCGTTGCAGACGAGCGCGACGTGATGCCAAGCATGCCCGAAGGCAGCGTGTACCGCGCCGTGAAGTGGGCCATGGAACAAGAAGTGGAGGCCGCGTGCGATCGCGGACTTCCGGTGGTCTCCCTGTTGCCCGGCGGCTGCATCGGGCCCAACGACGTCCGCGTGGGCAGCGGCGCCTTCATCGTCGGCGTCGTGCGCGGCGCGCTGCCGTGGATGGTGAACGGCACCGTGAACATCGTCGATGTCGGGGACGTCGCCTTGGCGCACGTTCGCGCTGCGCGCGCCCAGCCGCGCTCGCGCTACTGCCTGGGCGGCCACGACATCCAGATCCGCACGCTGCTCGAGCGCGTGGCCAGCCGCTTCGGCGGACAGGTGCCGACCCTCGAGCTCGAGGCCGAAGAAGCGCGGAACCGCGCCGAGGCCGACGAGCGCGCCGCCGCGCCCAAGCGCGAGCGCGTCGCCGTGCCGCGCGAGATGGTCGACCTGATCACCAGCGGGCAAGCCGTATCAAACGCCTGCGCCGAGCGAGATCTCGGCATTGCCTTCACACCGCTGGACGACGCCTTGGACCGCGCGCACGCTTGGTTTTCGCGGCTCAAGCTAGTCCCGCCGCTACAATCACGGAGTAATCATGAGCACGCCTGACGCACTGAGCCGCGATCGTGTGATCGCAATGGTCGCAAAAATTCTGAAGCTCGACGCCGACAAGATCAAGGGCAGCGATCGGCTGCGCGAAGACCTCGGCATGGACTCCCTCGCGAGTCTCGAGCTGCTCTCGTGCATCAGCGACGAGCTGGACGTCGATATCGAGCTGGACGAGGCCATGGAGCTTGCCACCGTCGACGACGCCTGTGCCTTCGTGAACCGGGTCACCCTGGAGCAGCGTGGCGACAGCGCTGCCTCCTGAGCCCATCGCCGTCGGACTCGCCCAGGCTGACGTCCTGGGCCAAGGGCTGTCGGTGGCGCACGCGACGGCTGCCGAAGCCGAAGCGCTGCCGCTGGTGCGCTCCGAGAGTGTTCGGCTGGTCGCGAGCCTCGCGGACGCTGCTCGCATCGATCGCGAAGGCGAGATCCCGGTCGCGCTCCGCCAGGCCGTGGCCGACGCCGGCCTGTTTGGGCTGACCGTGCCCGAGCAGCACGGCGGAGCCGGCTTCTCCCTCAAGGCGGCCTGCGCCGTGGTGGCAGATCTCGCGGCCATCGAACGTTCGACCGCCATCATGATTGGGCTCCACTCGGGGCTCGGGGTGCGTCCCCTGGTCGAACTCGGCAACGCCGAGCTGCAAAGCTCCATGTTCCCCGAGATCGTCAGCGGCGCGCGCATCGCGGCGTTCGCCGCCACCGAGGCCGAGGCGGGCTCCGATCTGACTGGCATTCGCACCACGGGATCGCTCGTCGACGACGGCATCCGCCTCGACGGCGAAAAGGTCTACGTGACCAACGGCGGTTTCGCCGGCTGCTACACGGTACTCGCACGCACGCCGGGGCTCGGCGGAGTGCGGGCCCACTCCCTGGTTCTCGTGCCCCGCGAGACGGCGGGGGTGGCCGTGGGTCCCGAGGAAGACAAGCTCGGCATCCGCGGTTCGTCCACCGTCACCGTGACCTTCGACGGAGCCACCGTCCCGCGCTCGATGATCCTCGGCGAGGCCGGCCGAGGCATCGATCAGGCGCACGCCGCGCTGTCCTGGGGTCGCACGCTGATGGCGGCAGGCTGCGTTGGCATTTCTCGCGCCGCGCTGGGTCTCGCTCTTTCGCACGTGACCTCGCGCCAGCAGTTCAATCGACCCATCGGTGAATTCACCGCTTCGCGAGCCCACGTGGCTCGCATGGCCAGTCGGCTCTACGCCAGCGAGACGCTGGTGCGTTGGGTCGGCCACGCACTGGCGGCGGGCCAGGTCATCGACGAGCTGTCGCTGGCGGCGAAGGTGCTGTGCTCCGAGGCGAGCTTCGAGATTCTGCGACCGTTCCATCCAGCTCCACGGCGCGCTCGGTTTCATCGAGCCCACGGGCGTCGCGCGGCTGGCGCGGGACTGCCGCATCACGCGCATCTTCGAGGGAGCCAACGACGTGCTGTTGGTCCGGGGCGGCGCGGCGGTGCTGGGCAGGAAACCCTCGCCGGCCGACCTGGTGCTCTCGCTGCCCGGCCCCCTCGAGCACGAGGCGAAAACGTGGAACGCACTCCGCGCTCGCTTCAAAGACGCGACGCTCAGCGTCCGCGCCGAGCACGGCGTCAGCGTGGTTCGCCGCCAGCTCGTGCTGCAAGCGGTAGCGCGGGCCAACGTGGCGCTCACCGCCGCGCTCGGTTGTCTGTTGCGAGCCCAAGCGCGACCCGACGAGATCGGCCTGGCTCGACACGCCGCCGAGGATCTGTTGATCGAGACCGAGCAGCACCTCGACGAGCTTGCTCGCTCGGTGCGCGACGAAGCCCGCGTGCATGCCGTGACCGACGCGCTGTACGCGCCTTTCCTACGTGCTCCCGGCGGCGGCTGAACCATGCGCAGACGCCCGCCGACCTACCACGGAGCCAGCTTCGGGGAGGTTGGGGATGGGATGCTGATTCGCGGCTTTCTGCCGCGTTAGGCAGCGGGCGAAACTTTTCTTCAGAACTTAGCGCGCAGGTGCAGGCCGTACTGGCCGTCGACGCGGGCACGCACCAGGATCCGCGTGCTCGCCTCGGCCCCGCCGAGGGAGTCGTTGGTCGGGATCACCCTCACGGACACGTCCTCGCTCGCCTGGATGTCCTTGGCGATGGTGATGCCACCAAGCAACGCTTTGTACCCGCAGCCGTTCTGGTTGCAGTCCGGCCGCGTGCGCTTGGGCTTTTTGCGGGGCGGCCCCTGGTCCCTGCCGGCGCCGACCTCGGCCAGCACGCTGGCGGGCAGTCGCAGGCTCTGCGGCAGTTCGGTGGACGGCGCCTGGAAGCGGTGCTGGGTCTCCTCCGCGAGAGCTGGAGAACTCACGGCGAGGATCAGGAATCCGACGGCTAGGCGAAAATTGGCCACTTCTAGAAAACAGAATGCCCGGACGCAAACCTCCCGGCAAGCTTCTCGGACAAAGCCACGGTCAATTAAGTGCGTGGCGTCCCGACTGGAGAGCACTCCCGCGCACCGGGGAGCACCGGCGGGGTTGATGTGGGCAAGAGACCCAGCGCGGCGGTCACACGGGCGATTTCAGGCGTCCGGGAGAGCACGTCGGCGACCAGGGCATCTGGCAGGCGCCCCAGCTTTCCAAGGCCGCGCATGTGCAAAATGGGCTGCCCACCCAGCTCGGCCATGGTCTTGCCGGCGATGGTGTCCGCGTAGTGCTTGGGCTCGTGGCCCGCGAGCAACGCGCGCGCGCCGACGTCGACGCGACCAAGCACGCTCAGCAGAGCGTCGAGGCTGTTCATCTTCATGTACGGGCAGGTGGCGCAGCCGCCTTCGGTGCTGCAGCCCTCCCCGCCGGCGACTCCGGGAACGATGGCGAGCTCCGCCTCGCCGGTCAGGGCCACCGCTTCGCTGGCCACCGGAAAGACGATCTCGACGTCGACGCTCGGTCCGCCGCGGCCTTCGAGCTCGCGGAGCGTCTGGCGCACGCGGCGCACGATGCTGGTGATCATGCCGGCTTCGGTGCCGAGCACGAAGCGGAGATGGGCAGGTGCTCCACCGGCAGCGGCGGCGTCGACCTTCTGGCCAATGAAGCCCAAGATGTCCGAGGTCGAGCCAACCACTCCGGCGTCACGTCGCTGGGCTTCGAGCGCCACGCCGAACATCTCACCGGGTACCTCGAGGTGCGCCGTGACGAAGGCATCTCGGTACTCGGTGCGCACGCGCTCGGCGACGGCGGCGCCGAACATGTGGTGCACGATGCAGCTGCCCTGCTCGAAGTAGTGGAAGCGCGGCAGCAGCGCCGCGATGCTCGCGCGGTCGTGTTCCGGGTGAAGCGCGCGGATCTTGTCGTCGCTGAGCTCGCACAGTGAGGCGAAGAGCCGAGCCAGGTTCTGACCCATGTAGGTGTCCGGACCGAACCAGACGTGAAGGCCCGGGACCTGCGCAAACGCGGTGAGCACAGTCCGGACGACGTTGGACGAGGTGCAGGTGATGGTCGGCACGAGCGAGTGCGCGTAGGCCTTCGTGCGCAGGCTGGTATTGATGTACACGACGTGGAGCGACTTCGGTGTCTTGCTGGCCAGGGTCAGGTACGCGCCGTAGGCGGGCGCCTCGGCGCTGTCGGCCAACGAACAGCCGATGGCTTGGTCGGCCACGCGGTACACCGGCAGCTCGGAGAACCCGCCCGCGTCGAGCATGGCGCGGACGTTCTCGCTCATGAAGTCCACGCCGAGCACGACAATGGCCTTGGCGCCCGCCTTGGCCATCTCGACCGCGCGATCCGCCATCACCAGGGAGTCTGAGATGTGGATCAGCGGCCAGTCGGTCGCTGCGAGCACGCCTTGGAGCTCCGGATCCATATAGAAGTGCGCGACCACCCCGGCGTTCTTGTCGCGCAGCAGGCGACCAAGCTCGGCCACCTCCGCGGGATCGGGATCCAGATAGGCCGCTTGGGCCTCGGCGAAGCTGCCCTGGGCGCCGATGCCCGTGGGACCAATCAGAAGCGATGGAAAGGGCTCGTGGGCGGTCATCGTCTCCTCGTATCGGGCGGCGCGCAGGACGAAGCGGGCCGCGCGGATCAGTCCGGCTTCTTCCCTGGCAGTCGTCCGAAGGTCTTTATGGCCAGGCCCTCGAGCTCGCCACAGCGGCCGAGCGGGAGAGGGTTCGACTCCTCGGGATCGGCCGCGACGTCATAGCAGTGCCAGCCTCGGTCCCAGGCGCGCGCTTCGAGCTTCATGTTCTGCTTCATGTAGCCCCAATTCTCGAATGCACAGCTCCACACGCCAGCGCAATTCGTCATCGGCAGCGCCTGGGTCGTGAGCTCGGGGCGAAGCAGGCTGTGACCCGGCATCTTGGTCTTGTACTTGGCGATGCTCGGTTCGTCCCAGAGGCCCATGAGATCCAGGACGGTCGGGGCGACGTCGACCTGAAACACGAAGGCGTCCTTCTTGGCGGCCAGGTTCTTCGCCTGCTCGTCGGTCAAGATGCCATCGGGTGCGTCCACCCACGCGGGCACGTGGATCTCTTCATCGAATACGCTGAAGGTGTGCCCCATCTGACCGTGCTCACGAAACGCCTCTGCGTGGTCGGACAGGTAGATCACCGCGGTGCGCTTGCCGGGCTCCGTCGAGCGGAGGTGCTCGAGCATCTTCGCGACGTGCAGGTCCTGCTGGTGGACCGAGTTCTGGTAGTAGTTGAAGAAGTAGGGGTTTTCGTCGGGCGCCTTGCTGGTCGTCCACGGCTGGAAGGGCAGCGGCCCGTCTCGGTCGATGTGATAGGGATAGTGCACGTTCGACAGGTGAATGACGGCGAAGAAGGGCTCTTTGAGCCCGCCGATCTCGCGGTTGACATGATCGGCGAGCAGGTGTTCCGGGGCGCCCATGTCGAGATCGGCGGTGGGGTCGAGATCGGTGGCGGCGATGAACTTGCTGACTCCCAGGTTCTTCACCCACAGCCGAGCGTTGCCGAACATCATGTTCTGGCTGGTCCAGTAGGCGGTGTCCCACCCGGCGGCGTGGGCGTAGTCGAAGAGCAGCGGCCAGGTGTGCAGCGTCTCGCGGTCCTCGGTCGGCAAGAGCCCTGCCCACAACACCGCGAGTGAGATGGCCGTCGACGAGTCGAGAGAGCGCATCTGGTTGAGGCCAAAGCGCTTCGGCAAGAGGCGGTTCGAGGCCCCAGTCCGCTGGCACTCCGGATCGTGGTCGATGCAGGCGGCGTCCGCGCGCACGCTCTCCAGGATCACGAGCACGACGTTGCGCGGCGAGTGGGGCTTGCCCGTGAGCGTCTCGACCGGCAGGGACTCCCGGGCCCGGGGACGAAGCTGGTTCGACTGGTCCGTGAGCCCGAGTTGAGTGCGGATCAAGCCACCCACGGCGTTCAGGTAAAGCACATCGGGGGTGGCTGCCTGAATGTGGCGGTGCTGGGTCGGGATGAAGAACGACGCGATCACGAGGACGGGCGCGACGTAGCAGGCCACGATGCCCGGGATGCGCCGGGGCCGGATCACGCGACGGGCGAGCACCAACATCACGATGGCAGCGATGAGTGGCGGAGCCTTCGCCTTCAGATAATTCCCGATGTCGGCAAAGAGCTGGTTCATCACGCTGTCCATGAAGTTGGACGCGAACACCGAGACGTCGACGTTCAGGTAGGCGTGGTACTGGGAGTAGAAGTAGGCCTGACCCCCGAACGAGAAGGTGATCCCCACGACGAAGAGCGCGGCGGCGAGCCATCGCGCCCAGCCGCTGCGCCGCGCGGCCGCGTAGAGCAGGGTGCCCCACAAGACGAGGCTCTCCACCACCGCGCCGAAGTAGGTCCAGCGGTAGTAACCCTGAAAGGTGCCCAGCAGCTCTGCTCTGCGTGAAGCGTCGATGGCCACCACGGCCACCACGGGGGCCAAGAGCAGAAACAGGCCGAAGGCCTTGCGCGCGCGCCGCAATCTCCGGCGCTTGGATCGCCACGGCGGCTCGGGCTCCCCGACCACCACGGCCGGGCTGCGCCCGGACTCGGGGCGAGGCTCTGAATCGACGCTGGCGTCCAGGTCCGGCACGGCGGCGGCATCCTAGCGCAACCCGCCCGCCGGGCGAGCCATGAGGCGCCTTCCATCACTGCGCTGGGCGGAGCCGGCTGATATGCTTCCGGCCCCCCGGAGGCCTCCATGGACTTGCTTCGCTCTCGTTATCTCGCGCTCGGTGCTGTGTTGTTCGGACTGCTCGCCTCAGGCTGCGGTGACGACGAAGAGGGCGGGACCGAGATCCCGAAGCAGCCCCAGAGCGCTGTTCCGCTGCTCGGCGACGACTGCGATCCGATGGTGCCCACGCACTGCGGGCTGCCCTTCCCCTCGAATGTCTACCTGGGCGACGATCCGGACGGGAAGCACGCCAACGGAAAGCGCGTGAGCTTCGGCCCCACCACGCTGCCGGCACGCCAAGACGATCTGCACGCTCCGCCAGAGCTGTTCTACGACCACGACGGCTTTTCGCCCAGCCAGGGCCCGATGACCCACCTGCCGCTGGCAAAGTGCGCGGCCTGCGCGACTCCGTACAGCATCGAGAAGTCGCTGGAGGCAGATCACCCCACCGTGCTGCTCGAAGTCTCCACGGGCCGCAAGGTACCCCATTGGGTCGATCTCGACATGAGCACCGACAACAACGGCCTCGACGACCTGCCCGATCACCGATTGCTGATGATCCGTCCGGCGGAGCGCCTGAAGGACGACACGCGCTACATCGTCGCCATCCGGAACGTCGAGGACGTCAACGACAAGGTGATCCCGCCGAGCAAAGTCTTCAAGGCCATCCGCGAAGGCCAGCTCCTGGCCAATGGCACGGCCGCCGAGAAGTGGAGCGTGCATTCGCGCCACGGACTCTACCAAGAAATCTTCAGCGAACTCGATAAGGCCGGGGTGGATCGGAAGGACCTGCAGATCGCCTGGGACTACACCACCGCCAGCAAAGACAACATCTCGCGCTGGATCGTCCAGATGCGGGACAAGGCCCTCGCGGTCGTCGGCGACGACGGCCCGACCTTCAAGCTGAAAGAAGTCGAGGAGCTGACGGACAGCACCGAGCTGATCCGGCGCATTCACCTGGTGATGACCGTGCCGGTCTACCTGACCAGCGCCTCGACCAGCTACGACAAGAAGAAGCCACTGGATCGGCTGAACATCAACGCCGCGGGCGACGTCGAGCAGAACGGAACGATGGAGTGGGACGTGCTGATCCTGGTCCCGAAGAGCGTGCAGTCGGGCAAGAAACACGGGCTGCTCCAGAACGCTCATGGGCTCTTCGGCAGCCGCTTCGAGGGCCAAGGTGGGTACCTGGCGCGCGCGGCCAATCGAAATCAATGGATCGCCTTCTCGACCAATCTGTTCGGCTTCGACGAGAACGACGTCACGCGCGCCATCGACACCTTGCTCGGCAGGTTCGAGGGCCTCAAGAGCCTGACCGAGCGGCAGATCCAGGGCATGGTCAATCAGCTGATGGTCATGCGCATGATGAAGGGGCGCATCGCCAAGGAGGGCATCAAGGATACGAGCGGCACTCTGGTGCTGGACCCCGCTTGGATCGACGCCGGCGTGCGCGCCTACCGCGGCGACAGTCAGGGCGGCATCATGGGCGCCACGTACATGTCCGTCAGCACGGACGTGACGCGCGGCCTCTTGGGTGAGACGGGCATGTCCTACAACTTGGTTCTGAACCGGAGCTTCGACTGGCCGGCCTACGAGCTCATGCTCGAGTCGGGCTTCAACTTCAACGGCGTCTCGGTGCAGCTCATGCTCGGAGCCCTGCAGATGGCTTGGGACCGCGTCGAGCCCGGCGGGCTCACGCCGTACATGACCGAAGATCTCCTGCCCAACACCCCAGCGCACCACGTGCTCATGCACATCGCCCGCGGTGACCACCAGGTGACGCCTTTCGGCGCACACGTCATGGCCAGGACCATCGGCGCGGTTCAGCTGGCATCTGACGACGCGGCCCAGCCGGTGTTCGACGACTACTACGGGATCGCTCAGAAGAAGGCGCCCCTGCAGGATCAATCGGCGCTGGTCGAGTACGACTTTGGCCTGAAGCCCCTGCCCGCCAGCAACATTCCGGCAGCCGACGGCTGCGATCCCCACGATCGCGTGCGCGATCTGAATGCGTCCTTCGACCAGCAGAACGAGTTCTTCCGCACCGGCAAGATCAGCTGGTACTGCAAGGGCGCGTGCAACTGCAACGACGCTGTGGACAACGATCCCAAGGAAGAGGATCGCTGCCAGGAGACCTGGGAGAGCCAGTGCAAGTGAGCTATCCGCTGTGCGGGCGCTGAGCTGGGCGCTGGCCGCAGCCCTCGCGGTCGGCGCCTGCACGGGGGATCCCGTGGGCGAGTCGCCCGCGGATTCCGGCACGGGCGGCGCCACCGATGCGAGTGCGGATTCGACGCCCGACGCGCCGACGGACGCTGGCGGAGCGTCGGCGCAGGTGCTCGCCGCCGGTCGCGACTGCCCGTCGGATCTGCGCGTCTCGGGCGGGAGCGTGCTGTGGGTCGATCAAGGGTCGCTGCAGAACAGCGGCAAGGACGGCGTGGTTGCCACCATGCCGGCCGCGGGGTGCAGCGACGACGCGGGTGCGTGCGTCGTGACCTTGGCGACCGGGCAGCACTCGCCGGCCGCCGTGGAGATCGACTCGCTCACCGGTGACGTGTTCTGGGCGACCGTGGGTGACGACAGCGTGTGGCGCTTGCCCTCGCAGGCGAGCACTCCCGAGACTTTCGCCACCTCACAGGGGTTTCCACGCGCCCTCGCCATCGACGACACCTCGCTGTTCTGGGTCAATGCGGGCGCGGCTGGCTCCAGCGACGGTGAGCTCCGCCGCCGCTACCTCGACGGCGGCACGGCGGGCGGCATCGCCGTCGTCGTGGGGCTCGAGTCCCCCGTGGACGTCGCCCTCGTTGGCACCAAGTTCTACCTCACCATCAGCGGCATCAGCAACACCACCGGGACCGTCTCGGGCGCGGACATCACGGGCGCCGGATATGCGGAGCTCGCCAAGGACCAGAGTCGCCCCCGCGGCATCACCGCGAGCGCGGTTCACTTGTACTGGGCGAACTCGAGCGACGGGACGATCCGTCGGGCCCGGCTCGATGGCAGCGAGCAGATCACGCTGGTTTCGGGACGACCCACTCCGAGCGACGTGGCGGTGGACGCCAAGGGCATTTACTGGGTCGAGGCCGGCACTCCGTCGCAGTTCACCGACGGCGCGGTGATGGCGGCCGATCTCGAGGGCAAGAAGGTCACGGCTCTGGCTCAAGCTCAGCGCGATCCACGCAAGGTCGCCCTCGACGCGACGCACGTCTATTGGCTGAACCGCGGGACCCAGGGCGTGCAAGCCTGCACCCAGCACGACGGCAGCGTGATGCGCATCGCGAAACCCTGGTGACGCGCCCCGGCGACATGACAGCCGTCAACCCGGGCCGACGGGCGCGACCCCATTTGCGAGCATCTGGCTCTGACTTGGTGCGATGAACCCTGAAGCCATGCCCCAACGCCACCCCACCCCACCCGCAATCACCTCCATCGAGGTCAGCTTTCCCGGTGGAAAACGCGTCGACGCGCAGATCGGTGACCGGGTCATTTCGACGGATCAGTCGCTGGTCCACGGCGGCGCCGACTCCGCCCCGGGTCCCTTCGATCTCTTCCTCGCGTCCATCGCCACCTGCGCCGGCGTGTACGCCCTCGCCTTCTGCCACGCGCGGGACCTGCCCACCGAGGGGCTGAAGATCCGCCAGGATGTGATCGACGACCCCGCGGCAAGGGTTCCCGGAGAGTTCCGCCTACATGTCACGCTCCCGACGGGTTTCCCCGAAGAGCTCCGTCCCGCGCTGCTGCGCGCCATCGGGGCATGCAAGGTGAAGAAGACCATCGCCCGCGGCCCGTCGTTCGAGGTCAGCATCGAAGAACCCGACGGCGGGTGAGCGACCCCGGCGGCGTTCGGACGAGCACGCCGGCCGGTGGGTTCGCGCTCAGTCGGGCTTCTTGGCGTCGACGCCCAGACGCGCCTCGAGCGCCGCGAGCCGGACCGCGATCGCCTCGCGCTCCTGCTCGGCGCGGCTTCGCCGAGACCGGGGTGGCCAATCGCCGATTCGCCGCTGGCACCCCTCCGGCTGTCCCCCGTCGGGGACTTCCAAGGGTCGTCACGAAGCGCGTCGATCGCCGCCTCGGGCCGCAGTTCACGACGGTGGCTGAGCGAAATCGGGCTCGGCAGGCTTTGCGGGGACGGGCTCGAGCGGCTGATCGATTGGAGGGCCCGGCGAAGCGGGCGGCGGGTCGGAAGGCTCGTAGGTCGACGGGCGCTCGGGGCGATCCATCCACGGCCGACGCGGGGTCTCCGCCCAGATCTGAAGCGGGATCTTGATCAACACGCCTGCCTCTCCATAGGTGGAGTCAGCGAGTCGCCCCGCGCCGCCGTACAGGTGGACCGCTGCGAGCGAGAACATCAGCCGGCCGCGAACTCCGTGCTCACGATCGCCGCGCGCGGTCGTGACATAGCCGACGTCGAATCCCAGGATCGCGTACCCAGCCTCGGCTCCCATGCTGATGCGGGTTCGGTCTCCGCCGCCGTCGTAGAGCGCGTCTGCGTACACGCCGACCCAGGGCCCGGATTGATCGAGGTAGACGAAGCTCACTTCGGGACCGACCAAGAAGCCATTGGAGACCGGGCTGGGGTTGACTGCCCAGCCGAGATTCACGCCGACCGGCATCCAAAGCGAGTCGGTGATCTTGGGGCCACCGTCCGCAAAAGCCACGCCCGTGAGGAGCGAGACCGCCGCCGACAACGAGCAGGCAAATGCACGACAAATCCTCACTTCAGCTCCAATCTCACCGGGTCGGCGGGTTCCACGCCTACGAATTCGAGCGATACACGGCGACTCCCCTTGGTGTCCAGCCTTTGCCCCTCGACGCTGAGGGCGCGGACGCGCAGATGCGGATCGTCGACAATCAGCACGAGCCGACCAATTGGCCCGCGCCAGTACGCGCCGCTCTTGAGCACGTAGCCGAAGTCGCCCGCGCCGGCTTGCGCGTAGCGCACCAAGAGCTTGCCGGAGTGCGCTTCGAGCGCGGCGCCGTCGAGCCAGATGTCCCACGACTCGACGGTGTCGCCCATGGGCAAGGCGCCCGCAGTGCCCCGCGTCGCGGGGATCCGCCGGGGGCGATGGCCCGGCAGCTCAGCCACGAAGTCGCGCGCGCCGCCCCGCGGTGGACCAATGGGGAAAGTGAGCAGCCGATCCTTGGACGGCCCGTGTGAAACGAAGTGGAACAGCGCGGAGACCTGGACGCACCCGTCGCGCTGTACCTCCAGCGTGAGGGTCTCGTGCACCAGCTCGAGATCGCGTGCTTCCGCGAAGGGAAAGCGGGGGACAAAGCCCACCGCACTCTCGACGCACCCGGTCAGGCAGAGCGCGACGACGGCGGATGACCAGTATGTCACGCAGTCACGCAGTCTACCCCCGCGCGGTCCGGAGCAGGAAGGGATGGCTGTCGGCCGTCGTAGGAGGACCGTGCGAAGGTGGCCCACGGCCGTGAGCTTGGTGCTCGCTACGGCGTGCATGGAGGGCTTGCCACCGGACTTGCCGCGCAGGTCGGTCACCGCGCGCGCGACGCCGAGCCCGTCCGAACCCGAATCCGCTCCACCGCCCGCGGCCGCTCCGGAGCCGGTCCTGGTCCCGCAAACCGGGCACTCGTCCCAGGTCTGGTCCGTGGCGTTTCACCCAACGGGTCGCTTCCTCGCGACTGGCGGGTTCGACCACACCGTCGGCATCTGGAACCTCGAAGGAGGATTGCTCGCGCAGCTCACCGGGCATCACGAGGCGGTGAAGCGCGTGGCGTGGAGCGCCGACGGAACCACCTTGGTCTCGGTCGGGCGGGATTCGCAGGTCATCGTCTGGGATCTCGCCCGCTTCGTGGCCAAGCGCGTGATCGAGCAGCCAGCCTTCGACCTCGCCGTCACGGCCGACGGCAAGCGAGTCTTCACGGTGGGCCCGAAGACCGAGCTGTCGGTCTACGACCCGAACACGGGACGACTGCTCGGCGTGGCGGAGCCCCCGGGCAGCGAAGGGCGACAGCTGGTCGGGATCACGCTCTCGCAAGACGACAACACCATCGTCACCACGAGCCTCGCTGGCATCACCCACATCTGGGACGCCAAGAAGCTCTCGGTACGTTTTCGAATCACGGAGCGCGTGCGGGGCGTGAGCTTCGCGCCCGACGGACGGCTCGCGGTTTCGAGCGACGGCGGAGTGAAGCTCGTCGACCCGACGACGGGCGAGGTGTCGCGCACGCTCAAGACCGCCGAGCGCGTGGGGCGCCCAGCCTTCAGCCGCGACGGCCGCCGGCTGTTCACCGGATCGGGGACCAACGTGTTGGTGCTCGACAGCGAGACGGGAAAGACGCTCACCAAGTTCCCGGTCGGCATCCTCGAATCGATGGCGGTGAGTCCCGACGCTTCGCTCGTCGCCACGGGCAACGACGACGCGCAGGTGCGCCTGTGGAGCGCGAGCTCCGGCGCACCGGTGCGCGGCCTGGGATCCCCTTGGGGCAGCGTCACGGCGGCGAGCTTCGACCCGACGGGCGAGCACATCGCGACAGCGGCTACCGGATGGGTCGACGTGTGGAGCGCTCGATCGGGGAGATCCTCCAGCGATTCCGCGCCAAGACCTCGGCGGTGGGTCCGCCCGCCTGGTCACCGGATGGCGCCCTCGTCGCTGCCGCGGTCGGCAACGGAACGGTGTCGGTCTGGGACATCGCTCGCGGCGCCGAGGCGGGCACCATCAGCGTCCCGACCCGGGACGATTGGGGAGCGCGCTTCGCGTTCTCGCCGGACGCGCGGCAAGTCGCCGTGTTCGACGCCAAGCGTCTGAGTGTCTGGGACCGCGGCAAACGCAAGGTGGTGAAGACCATCTCGGTCGGCATCCGGATGGTTGGTGGCGTCGCCTGGAGCAAATCCGTGGTCGCGGTGGGAGGAGCCGAGGGCGTCGCCTTGATCGACGCTGTCACCTGGAAACCGCTGCGCCACCTCGACCTGAAGCCGGTCGCAGCCTGGGCCCGGGTCGAAGCGCTGTCATTCTCGGCGGATGGCACGACGCTGATCACCGCCTCCAGCAAGTTCATCGCGCGCTGGGACGTCGACTCGGGGCGACTGCTCGACAAGATCGAAGGACGGACCTTGCACGCCGCTCCGGTGCTCTCGCCCGACGGCGGCGCGATTGCGTTTCCAAACATGGAACGCGGCGTGAGCGTGTGGCGCAATGGCCATGCGTCCGAGGTGCTGCAAGTGGGGCACCCGATCCGTCAGATCAAATGGAGCCCCAACGGCAGGCTCCTCGCCATCGCCAGCGACGACAGTCAGATCCGCGTCGTCGATGTCATTCGCCGGAAGCTCGACCGCACCCTGGCCGGACACGAGGCGCGCATTTGGAGCTTGGAGTGGCACCCAGGGGGCGAGGTGCTGCTCGGTGCGGGTCATCAAGCGCGCCTGCACGCGATCCGGGACGGCCGCGCGCTCACGCTGCGCGCGCGCTTCGATCGCAAGGCGGGCATCGTGCACGACAGCGGCGGGCAGTTCATGGGCGCGAAAGACGCGTGGGACCTGCTGCGCCTCCGCACCGGTGGCGGCCTGGAGCACGCAAAGCTGGTGCCCGTCGACGCGAGCCGCGAAAACCCCGGCTTGCTCGAAGAGCTGTGGCGCCGCTGATCACATCTTGAACACAAACAGGTCGGCCTCGGGATCGAGAGCGACGAACAACGCCTCGTGGGCGTTCGACGGTGCGGCTTCGCCGGTCTTGAGCGGCCACGCCAGAAAGGCTCCGTCGTGATCGGGGGAGAGCATCACGGCGACACGAACGGCGTGGTGACGCACGCGAGCCTGCTGCGGAATCTCCGACGGCTCCGCCGACGGCGGGGCTGGCGGCGGCAGGGTCCGGGGAATTTCCAGCACCGCGCGCAGCTCCGCGGCCGCCTTGGCCAACTCGACGGCACGCTGGTCCGACCCCACCTCCGCCGCTGCCTCGGCCGCGCGGCGCACCCAGGAGAGCGCGGCGCGTTTGTCGCCCTGCGCCCAGACGGCGTTCGCGGTCTCCAGCGCCCAGCGCACGTCGTCGCCGTCATCGTCTTTCGCGCTCGGCAAAGTTCCGGTGTTCATGCCCACCCCCCCATCGATATCACAACGCAGTGAGCCAATCGGTGATGAAGTAGTTCGCGATCAAGAGCGCCACTGCGCTTTGCACGACGGCTTTGGTGGTGGCGATGCCCACGCCGCGGGCGCCTCCCTTGGCGTAGAAGCCCTGGTTGCACGAGATGGCCGAGATCAAGAAGCCGAAGATCGCGGACTTGAACACGCCCATCCAGAGATCCTTGAGCTCCAAGTAGCGCTCGATGTTGGCGACGAACACGCCGGGATCGACGCTGAGCCACTTCACGGCGACGATCCAAGCGCCGACCATGCCGACAGAACCGTAGAGCACGCACAGAAGCGGTCCCATCAACACGGCTGCGAGCATGCGCGGCGAGAGCAAGTACTGCACGGGGCTCACGCCCATGGTGACGAGCGCGTCGATCTGCTCCGTCACCCGCATGTTGCCAAGCTCGGCGGCCATCGCGCTTCCGGCGCGGGCGGTCACCATCAGCGCGCTGAACACCGGGGCGATCTCCCGGCAGAGTGAGATCGCGACGATGGCGCCGACGCTGCCTTCGGCGCTGAACTGCCGCAGGCTGTTCACGGTCTGAAGAGTCAGCACCATGCCGCTGAAGATGCCGGTGAGCGAGACGATGAACACCGACTGCACCCCGACGAAATCCATGGCCGAGAGCAGCTGTCCGAGACGGTAGGGCGGCCGGATCATCCAGCTGACCGTGCGGGTCGTGAGCAACACGAACTGCCCAACCTTCTCCAGCGTGGCGACCGGGGTTCGGATCAGATCCCCGATCACGCTCGGCCCCGTCCCGGTCTGTTGCGCTGCCGTCACGGCCATACCCAGCCGTGACACCTAACCGCTTTGGGCCAAGTCCGCCAGAATTCGCCGCGAGCGCGAGCCGGTGGCGCTGAAACTCGCGCGCCGCGGATCGAGGGCCAGCGCCAGTATCAGGGCGTCCCCGCCGAGAAGCGCGATGAACGGCTCACCCCACTCCACGACGACCAATCGGCCATCATCGCGTTGGTGATCGAGCCCGAGGCCTTGGACGTCGTTCGGGGTGGACAGGCGGTACAAGTCCGCGTGCGCCAGCGGAGGTCGCGTGTCGTGCTCGACAATGAGTGAGAAGGTCGGGCTCGTGACCGGGACACTCGCCGGAAGCCCAAGCGCGCGGCAGAGAGCGCGCACGAAGAAGGTCTTGCCGGCACCCAGCGCGCCGGAGAGCACCAAGAGATCGCCCGCTTCGAGGTGCGGCGCAACGCGAGCCGCCAACCGAGTGGTCGCACGCCGGGTCGGTAGCTCGATTTCGAGCCTTGGCTCGTTCATGGCGGCGCCTTGCCTCGAGTCCACACCACCGCCGTGAGCGTGCGCGGAAGGACCCGCGCTCCGAAAAACCCACGCTTGTCGCTGGACCAAAGCGGAGCCTCGGCGCGAGACAGCTCGAGCACCGCGCGCTGGTGCAGCTCCGCGACGACCCGAGCGTCGTCGGCCCGGTCGAGCGGAAAGCCTCCGAGCGCGACCTGCGCGAGCAGCGCAGCGTCGTGACCCAGTGTGGTGAACCAGCTCGGTGCGTGACCAGACTGCGCCACGAGCTTCTGTTGAGCCTGCGGCGCAGTAGCCCCGGGCCGATCTGGAAACGACCCCGCAGCCAGAGCGAAGCGCGGCTGCAACGGATCGAGCACCGCAAACACCTCGCCAGCCTCGAGCCCGAGCCCGAGGGTCACACGCCGACCCGTTTCTTGAGACTCGCGCGCGACGTCGCGGGCGCACGCGGCATCGCCCTGCACGAGCACACCCTCGACTCGCTCGGTCTTCCAGAGCTGAACCGGGAAACGCGGCTGCCCTGCGGCGCTCGCTGCGACATCGCAGGAGACTCCCTCGGGCCCGACGCGAGCGGCGGGGTCCAGGCCGAGGGCACGCGCGCCCTCGTTCAGGGTCTGAGCCTCCCGCGCCGCGGTCTCGGCCAGCACCAGCTCCGGACCGCCCCGGGGGGCTGCGTCGGCCAGCAGCAACACCGGGATGCCGGTGTGCGCCGAGTACCGAGCGGCCGCCGCCGCCGTTGGCGGGTCGACTCCGGCGATCAGAATAGTCGCGCCCTCGCCCGCCAGCTCTGCGAGCGCATGCGCGACGCCGTGTTCAGAACCGTCGTCCTCGCTGGTCAGGAGCTGCACCGCGTCACGCTCGGCTGCCGACGCAGGCAAACCGAGCGCGCGCGCCACCCCCGCAGCAGCCTGGGCAGAGCGACGGCGCTGCTCCGCGCTCCCGATGCTGAGCACGAGCCCCAGAGATCGGCCCACGACTCGCGGCAGCACCGAACCTGCTGCGGCGATGCGAGCGAGCTCTTGACCGCGCACGCCACGCCGAAAGACCGGATGACCGCTGTCGAGCAGCTTGCGGGCGAGTCCGCCATCGCCGCGTCGAATGGCAAGCTCCGACAGCCGCTCAGCGGTGAGCGGGATCAGGAACTCGCGGGCGCGGGCACGATCGGGATTGGCGGTGACCTCGCTCTTCTCCGCCTCCATCTCGGTGAACGCGCGAAACAGCGGTTCGGCGGGGATTTGCCGGGTGAGCTCCAGCAACCGCCCGCGAACGGCGTCTCGTTCTTCGGGCGCAGTCTCGCCAAGCCAGTCGCGCATGGCGCGGAGTGCGAGCGCGGGCCGGCGGGCACCGAGGGCTGCGATGACCCGTTGCTCACCAAACAGGAATCGCTCTTCGGGATCGATGATCTTGCCCTCGAGCGGCGACAGCACGCTGAGTGCCTGGTCGGGTTTGCCCTCCCTGAGCAAGATGGCCGCCTCGACTACCGCGGCGAAATCCCGAACGACGCCGCTGGGGCCCGCCCGAACTTCCTTCACCAGGACACGCGCCTCGTCCACGCGCCCCTGCTGAACATGGATCCAAGCCCGGTAGATCCGCGCCCGGCGCGCACGCCGGTCATCAGGGTGACGCTTCACGAATGCGTCGAGGGCGGGCCCGAGACGCGCGCGCTGCTCGGGCGCCAACGTGGTCCAAAGCCGGTGGATCTCCCGGAACTCTCTCTGCGCCGCGGTCGACGCCGCGACGTTGGCCTGGGGCGCATGTCCGTTCGCAGACGACCCGCCGCAGCCAATGGCAACGAGGACGACAAGAACGGAAATCTGCCGCGTGGACAGAAAGGAGGGACGAGACATCGGCGGGGCGCCGCAGGCGGCGCCGTTAGAGTACCCTGTGTGCAGGAGAACGACATGGCCAAGCGACTCGTCGGGATCTCGGCTCAGGGCGGCGGCAGGCAGCATCGCGTTGGCGGTGGCGTGTGGTGCGGCCGAAGACGGAGGCAGCATTGCGGGGGGCGACGGTGGCGCGACCGCTGCCGGCGGATCCGGTGCTGGCTCATCAGGAAGCGGGGCGACCACCGGCTCCGGCGGCGGCTTGCTCATCGACTCGGGGAGCGGCGACGGGGCGCTGACCGACGGCAACGCCTGCGCGACGGAGACGCAGAAGGCCGAACCGCTCCCGCTCGACATCTACATCATGCTCGATAAGTCCGGCTCGATGGGCGGCGGCAAGTGGACGAGCACGGTCAGCGCCATCACTTCATTCGTGAACGACTCGCAGTCCGCGGGCATCGGCGTGGGTTTGGACTTCTTCCCCGATTCGCCCCAGTGTTCGCCGTCGACTTACTCGAACCCGAGCGTGCCCATCAATGTGCTGCCGGGCAACGCGGGCAGCGTGATCGGCGCGCTGGGCGGCACGAGCCCGAATGGCGGCACGCCCACCGTGCCGGCGATGCAAGGTGCGCTGTCGTATGCGCAGACGCACGCGATAAAGAACCCCGACCACGTCGTCGTGATCGTGCTCGCGACGGACGGGCAGCCCAACGACTGCTCGAGCAGCGTGGGCGCTGCTTCGGGGATCGCGCAACAGGGCGTCAACGGCTCACCCAAGATCCTGACCTTCGTGATCGGCGTCGGCTCGGCGCTCTCGAATCTGAACCAGATCGCGCAAGCGGGCGGCACGAACGCCGCGTTCATCGTGGATACCTCTGGCAACGTCGGTCAGCAGTTCATCGACGCGCTCAACAAGATCCGCGGAGCCGCCCTCGCCTGCGAGTACCTGATCCCGACGCCCGAAGGCGGCGTGGTCGATCACCAGAAGGTGAACGTCACGTTCACGCCGCTGGGCGGCCAGCCCGAGACCTGGCCCAAATACGCCAATCAGGCGGCGTGCCCCGCCGCGGGCAACGGCTGGTACTACGACAACGACGCGGCCCCCACCAAGATCCTGCTCTGCCCGAGCACCTGCTCGATGGTGAAGAACACCAAGGGTCAAGTCGACGTGCTGTTTGGCTGTGCCACCCAGGGGCCTTCCTGAGCCCACCCTGCCTGCGATACGGTCGACCCCATCGACGTGAGTGAAGACCGACCGCCTCTGGTCGAGACGAATCGACGCGAATTCGTGCAGCGGCGCGTGATGTCGCTGTGCGGCGTGGTGCCCTTGGGCGTCTTCGTGGTCGCGCACCTGGTGGCCATGACCCAAGCGTTGCGTGGTCCCGAGGCGTTTTCGGGTGCGCTCGCGCGCCTCACCCCGACGCGAATGACCATCGAAGCGTTGCTGATCGGCTTACCCTTGTTGGTCCACGCCGGAGTCGGACTAGCCCTCACCGCGAAGTCACGCGCGAACGTCTCTGCCTACCCGTACTCGGGCAACCTGGCCTGGGTGCTGCAACGCGCAACCGGCGTGGTCGTGCTCCTGTTCGTCGTTGGGCATCTGTGGCAGACGCGCGTGAAGCTCGTGATTGGACAGGCGGCGAGTGCCGATTTGCACGGCGAACTCGTGGCCAGCCTGTCGAGCACGGGACCCCTCGGCGTTCCCTTCTACGCCGCGGTGTACCTGATCGGGATCGCAGCCACAGCGTACCACTTGGGCAACGGCGTGGTGGGGTTCTGCGCCAGCTTCGGCCTGGTGCGCTCGCTGAAATCCCTCGAGCGGTTGCGGATCGCCTGTGCGCTATTCAGCGCCGTGCTCTTCGCCCTCGGCGCGACCACGGTGATCCACCTGGCGACCGGCACGGCCGCGCCCTGGGGCACCACGTGAAGCCCGCGCTGGTAGTCGGCGAGGGCATCGCGGGCCAGGCCACCGCGCTCGCCCTCGCGGCGGCCGCCATCCCGGTGTTGCTGCTGGCGCGCGAACCGGCCGAACACACCGAGTCGACCCACCGCCATGATGGTTTCGACGCCGCACGAGGCGCCGACGACAGCCCGAGCCGACATCTCGACGACCTGCTCGCCCTCGCGGGCCCAGGCTCGCGCCCTTTTCTCGAGTCGATGACCAACGGAGCGTCGGCCCAGCTCGAGCGCCTCGAACGCCTCGAGATCCCCTTCGAACGCGAGCGCGACGGCGACCTGGTACTGTCGCAGCTGAGAGGCTCCAGCGTGGCGCGCAGCGTTCACGCTGAGAGCATGACGGCTCGACATCTCAGCCGCCGGCTCTCGGCCCTGCTGGCCAAATACGAGGTCTCGGGCCAACTCCATCGGTACGTTGGCTGGACCGTGGTCGATCTCGTCCTCGACGACGACGGAAGTGCCTGCGGCGTGGTCGCGCAGTGCTTCGCGACCGGTGAGCTCCGCAGCTTCGAAGCCAACGGCGTCTGCCTGGCGAGCGGCGGTCACACCGGGCTCTTCATGCACGATACGCTCGCGCCGGGCGGCCTCGGCGGAGTCACGGGGCTCGCGTTGCGACGTGGCGCGAGCGTGGTGGCGCCAGGAAGCGTGAGCGTGCATCCGCTCTGCTACCGAGCCGCCGGCTTCGTGCGCCGACTGCCGCGTCGACTCGAAAGCATGAACGCCGACCTCGACGCGGGCCTCTTCGACCTCACCCGGCTCGACCGCGCGCCGCTGCGCCGCGCCGCGGGCTCCGCCCTCGAGGCCTACGCGCAGGCCGCAGGCGCCGATCCCTATTCGGAGCCCATCGTGGTGATGGCCGCGCCGGATCGCACCCTGGGCGGGCTCGAGGTCTCGACGGACCACGCGACCGCCGTCCCGGGGCTCTACGCCGTGGGCGGGGTGATCGGCGCCTACTTCGGCGCCGGAACGCTCCCGGGCACGCCGCTGCTCGCCGCGCTTCACGGTTCGACCCGCGTGGCCGACGCCATCGGAGGCTACCGCGACGGCTCCCGGGAGAAGGATCTGCACAAGAGTTCGAAGGCGGCCCGGAAGCGCGCCGAGACCGCGCTGGCGTCGCTGCTGTCCCGCAACGACCAGGGCGATGCCCTTCATGCCGCGAGTCAGCGCCTCAGAACAGTGGTGGCTCGAGGTGAGCTGAAGGGCACTCTGGACGACATCGAAGAGCGGGCCGCGAAGGTTCACCTGCGCGACCGCTCGCGCGCCGCCAATACCGAGCTCCGTGCCTGGTGGGATTTCGAGGCTGCGCTGGTGCTCGCACGGCGCATCGCGGAAAAGGAGGGCACGTGAGCCAGAGAGTCGTGGTCCGCGTGCAGCGTCAGGACTCGCCCGGTGCGCTCGAGAGCCGACGCTTCGAAGACTTCTCGGTCGAGATTCGAAGCGGAGACAGCGTCGCGACTCTGCTGCACGCTATCGCCGACGACCCTGTGACCACCGAGGGACACCAGGTCGCGCCGGTCGCCTTCGAGTCTGCGTGTCGGGCGGCTCGCTGTAGCGCATGCACGATCTTGGTGAACGCGCACGCAGCCGTCGCGTGCCGCACTTCGGTCGAGAGCGTGCGACCGAAGCGCGGCCCCATCGTGCTCGCACCGATGTCGAAGTTCCCCCTGATCCGCGATTTGATCGTCGACCGCAGCCCCCTGCGCGACGCCGGGCAGCGGCTCGGCGCCTGGCTCGACGAGCCCCCGGCCGCGGCGCCTCTCACGACCTTCGCATTGTCGGAGATCGATCGCTGCACGAATTGCGGGGCCTGCTTCGAGGCCTGCCCCGAGACCTCCGGCAAGCGCTTCGTGGGTGCCGCTGCGCTCAACGAGGCGCGGCTCGCCAACGAGCTCTCGGCGGGTGGACCCCGAAAGCCCGCCCGCCTCGACGCCAGCATGAACGCCGGCGGCGTGGCGAAGTGCGGCAAGGCGCGGGTTTGCGTCGAGGTGTGCCCCGAGCGCATCCCGCTCTTCGACTCGATCCTGAGCCTCGAAGGCGAGACCACTCGACGCTGGCTCGCGACGCTACTACGGCGCTGAGCGTGCCCCGCTGTTACTTGCTCGCCGTCTCGAGCGGTTCTTCACTGGACCAGCACTCGAACAACGTCACGCTGTTCAATCTCGTCGAGCAGCTGAACATCCCTCCGAACGCACCGCAGCCACCCGGCGGATTCTTGCCGCTCGAGCTCCACGCCTACTTCTTGATCGCGCCGAAGGAGATCCAACGGACGTTTCACGTGCGCCTCGCCATGGTGAGTGACGTCGCGCTCGAGTCTTACACCGAGCCATTCGAGTTCAAATCGGCGACACCGCGCTTTCGCACGCGTTCGCTCGGACTGCCGGTGCCGCCGGTGGTCGGCAACTACGAGCTCCGAGTCGATCTGCGCGAGGACGGCAGCGGCGAGTGGCAACGTGACCCCGCCGCCTGGCCGGTGTCGATCGTCGAGCACACGCCGCGACCGGCAGTCACCCACTGAAGTTCACTGCCCGCCGGCTCCGCCAAACGAGTACGGCAGACAGCCATTGGGCGTGACAACTCCGCAAGGTCCGTTCGACGAGACGCAGCAGGGCTGCAGGGGTCCCGGCTTGGGACAGAACGACGGATTACAGAGCGGCGCGCCGCCGACCCCGGCCGTCCCGCCACCACCAGCGACACCTCCCGACCCTCCGCTGCCGCACTTGCCGCAGCCCAGGCTGGTGACCTCTTCCACGCAGATGCTGTCCCAGTTGCTGGTGCAACAGTACGAGTCTTTCGGGCACACGCACTGCCACACGCTCGGATCGCCGCACCCAGGGCCCTGCTGAGTAGCGCAACAATCGCCCGTGAAACCGGCGCTGCCACCGGAGCCGCCGAAGCCGCCGAAGCCGCCGAAGCCGCCGAAGCCGCCGGCACCGCCGGCGCCACCGGCACCACCGCTGCCACCGCCGCACTTCACGGGCGGCGGACCGCCGTACTGCCAGGTCTCGACACAGCCCAGGTCGATGGCGCCGAACCAAGTTCCGCAGATGCCGCTCGGCTTGCAGCACCCTTGCAGCTGTCCCACCGGCGTTGGCTGCTGCGGGCAAGAGGGATCGATCTTGCCCGGTTGGTTCTTCTGCATGCACGCGTTCGGCAGCGGCACGTACTGGGAGATCGGCGACGTATCGAGGCCGCACGCGTAGGGCGGAGTGGGAGGGCAGCAGCCCGGCAAGGTGATCGGAGTGTTGGGGACCTGCTTCGAAGGACAGGGCACGCCGCCGCAATTGGGTCCGCCGCCCGTGCCACCGCCACCGAAGGGCGTGCCGCCGAATCCGCCGCCACCGAAAGGAGTGCCACCGAATCCGCCGCCACCGAAAGGAGTGCCACCGAATCCGCCGCCACCGAAAGGAGTGCCACCGAATCCGCCGGAACCGCAGTTGCCACAGCCCAGGGAGTCGACCTCATCCACGCACACGCCGTCCCACTGCTCTTGGCAACAATAGGGATCTTGCTTGCACACGCAGGCCGCGACGTACTGATTGGAGCAGCCCGGAAATGCGTGCTGCACGCAGCAGTCGCCGGAGGTGCCGCCGAACCCGCCGCCGCCGAACCCACCGCCACCGAATCCGCCGCCGCCGAATCCGCCGCCGCCGAAGGGCGTGCCGCCGAACCCGCCGCCACCGAATCCGCCGCCTCCGAAGGGCGTTCCGCCGAACCCACCGCCGCCAAACCCGCCGCCTCCGAAGGGCGTGCCACCGAACCCGCCGCCTCCGAACCCACCGCCGCCAAACCCGCCGCTGGCACCGACGCCGCCGCTGGCACCGACGCCGCCGGTAGCGTCCCCGAAGAGATCGTCGCCGGTCCGGGCACCGCAGCCCGACAGCACGTAACCCGCCGCCGAAAACACCACCGCCGCCCTGGTGATCCGCATGCCCGAATCATGCGCCCGGCAGGCAAACCAGTCCACTTTTCCAGGGGATCCCGAAGGTGCGTGCAATCTGCCGCCAGGGGAATAGACTCCCGGCCCTGAGTTGGGGGTGGGACCATGACGTCAGCGCACAAGAAGCAAGGACCGAAGGACGACGCGGCCGTCGACTCCACAGCTGCGCGCCGGCGGAGCGGCACCCGCCGGATCGAGCAGATCGATCCCGTGTCGGTCCCGAAGGCACCGCGCCTGCCCTCGCTGACCTGGGCTCCCTTCGTCGACCAAGATCAGATCCCGACTCAGCCCGAGCACGAGGTGCCCGGCGGGGAGGGCGCGACGCTGCCAGCGCCGCCAGCGCCGCAGTCCGTCGACCGGAACGGTCCGGCCGACGACGCCAATCACGACACCATCCCGTCGCCGTCCCCGGAAGACTAGTTGCAGTTCTTGGCCCCGGCCTGCGCGCAGCGGTGCGCGCGCACCTTGGTGTAGACAGGATACGGAGCGCCGTCAGGCTTCGTCCACGCGAACTTGTCCCAGTTCCCCCCGTCGCGGAGGATGAAGGGCGTGATGCCGAGGACGTTCGGATGAGTCGTCCAGACGTTCTTCACCGCATCGACGGTGAAGCCCGCCACCTGATCGCGGCTCCAGTTGATCCCGCCCTCCCAAGTGGTTGGCCAGCCCGTCTCGGTGATCAGCACCTTCATGTTCGGCTTGTTGATGGCCGCGAGCTCCTTCTCGAAGTACTTCAGACCCGTCATCGCCTCGGAGTACGCGACGAAGAACCCCCAGCCCTCGCCTTTGGCCGGATACGAATGGGTGGCAAAGGCGTCGATCTTGTCGAACACGCCCGGCACCGCCTGGTTCATCTGGGTCAAGAATGTGGACGCGAGGGTGCCGGGGGCGAAGTTGCTGGTGCCGCACTGGCACCACGCGACGCCGCCAGGTGCCAGCGCACCGTTCAAGACCTTGATCCTCGGATCGCCGATTGAGTGCAGCGCGTCGGCGACGTCGCGCATCATGTGGGCGTACTCGCTGGCGATGGTTTTGTCGCTGAGCGTGCCCGCGGACGAGTCGCACTCCCACTCGTAGCAGAGGTTCGGCTCGTTGTGGATTTGCACGTAGAGGGGCCAATCGCTGCGCTTGGGCAGATCTTGGATCACGGCCTTGTAGGCCTGCGCGAGCTTCTTGTAGGAGGTCGGGCTCTCGCCCATGTTGCGCACTTTTCGATCGCCCCAGGGCGGCGCCATGCGAATCACGGGGATCAAGTCCTTGGCGTAAGCCTGCTGGATGCTGGACTTCCAACTCGCGTCGGCGCTGGTGCGGTTCGGCGTGATGTCCGCGAAGATCACCAAGAACCACCCGCCCGGACCGGCCAGCTTCGAGGTGAGATCGACATCGGTGGCGTCTCCATGGTTGACGAGGCCCATGCCGTAGCGGTTGGCGGGGGGCGGCCCGCTGCTGGTGCCGCCGGTCCCCGTCGTCCCGCCGCTTCCGCCGCCGCCGGTCGATCCGCCACCGCCGGTGGTTCCACCGGAACCGACGGAGTGGATCTGGCAGGTTGCGACGGTGGTGCCCGCGTTGTTGTTCTTGTCCTTCTTGAAGCTGAGGTCGAGCACGCCGGCGCCGTGTCCGCTGACCTTCCAGGTCCAGGTCCACGGCTTGCTCCCGGCCACTCCACCCCACGCGCTCGAGGGCGAGCCCGGACCCGCGACTTCGAGATCGACATAGGCGTGTGGCGAAGCGTCGCTGACCGACACATCGAATGGCACGCCCACGGTCGCTGGATCCACGACCTTGAAACGCTCGTCACAGGGCAGCGGAGCCAGACCGCCGGTGCCGCCGCTGGAGCTACCGCCGCTGCCCGAGCCAGCCGTGGAGCCGCCCCACCCGCCACCAGAGACTCCGGTACCGCCCTTGCCGCCGCTGCCTCCGGCAACATTCCCACCGCCACCCGCCACGTCGTCGCTGCTCGAGCTGCACGCGCTGCCGAGGAGGACCGCGGCCAAGAGCCATGTGCTCTGCATCACCCGGCTTCCCATGCGTGCCTCCGGGAGGGATTGTACCCCGGAACGTGACCCAAGCGAGCCCCACGACCCAGCGAAGCGAGCCCGGGCTCGACCTTTATCGCGCCTTCGTGGTCGTGATGATGTTCATCGTCCACACCAAGCGGCTCCAACCGAGGGCGGAGCCCTCGATCGTGGAGCGATCGCTGCGCTTCTTCATGTGGACCGAGCCGTACATCGCCGCGTCCTTCTTGTTCATCGCCGGCGTCTCCCTCGCATTGGCCCATGAGAAGGCCGGCGTGAGCGTCGCGGGGAAGGTGCTCTGGCGCGCCCTGGGTTTGTATCTGCTCGCCGTGGCGCTGTTCGTGCCGCAATACGGCCCCGAGCTTCCAGATCTGATCGCGTCACCGGGGATCCTCTCAGCGATCGCTTTGGCCATTGCGGTGGGTTCGCTAGCTCTGGCGAGTCCTTCACCCGACCTGGCGCTCTGCCTCGCGGGCGCCGCGGTGTGGTCCATCACTGCGTGGCTCGACCACAGCGGCACCACCGTGCCGGGACTCAACGCAGGGCCCGGCGGCGCCTTTCCCATTGTCGTGTTCACCTTGATCGGTTCGCTGATATGGCGAGTCTGGCGGCGCAGCGGCGGTCGCGGGCTCGGCGTCATCAGCGCCGTCAGCGCTGGGCTTTTCGTCGGCGTGTTGGCGATCGATTCGAGTTGGATCACCGAGCGTGCGTCCATGTATCGCGTCCATGGCGGCCAACTCGCCCTCTTCGATCTCGGCAGCAACACCGCCCGAGCACCGGTCCGATTCTGGAATCACTCGGCCGTCGGCACGCTGGGGCTGATCTTGCCGCTGACGCTCTCGCTCGGAGCGTGGCTGGTGGTCGGGCGCCGGCTCGCCGGAAGCCGCGTCATCGCGCCCTGCTTGCTCTTGGGCCGCCACGCGCTGGCGGCGTACGTCGCCCACCTAGGCCTGCTCGGCGTCGCGGAGCTCTCGGGCCTCTCGCCCTCGACGCCCGCTCGCACCTGGGTCGTCGTCGCAATCCTGACCGCCTCCAGCCTGGCGGTCGCGTGGGCCATCGAGCTCAGAAGAGCCGGAACACGGCCCGGTACACCGCCAGCGGATAGACCGGCAAGCGGTACGGGTGCAGACCGAAGTCCTCGTCGCCAAACTTGAACACCAGCTGCACCAGAAGCAGATCGGCGTTGCCCCCGCGCGGAGTCACGAGGCCCGGGCGGGTGCCGAACACCATGCCGTAGTGGAGTTCGGTGTCGCGCCCGTGACTTCCGTCATCGCGTGTGCGGGGCAGGTTCATCACCCGCGCATAGGGGCCGATGCCTCCGAGACTTCGATGGCGATAGAAGAGCGTGGCCTCGCTCTTGAACAGGGTCCCGCCGTCGTGCATGTTGGCGTGCATCCAGTCGAGCGAGTTGTCGTCCATGTCTTCGAATCGCGCCGTATTGGTGCTGATCAAGAAGAAAGGATCCAGCGGGACGACGAAACGGAGGCGCCCTTCGCCGTAGGCAAAGCCCTGCGCGTCGAAGTCCTTGTCCGACTCACGGTCGTTGCGCGCGTCCCGGCTCGAGTCTTCGCCGGGGGCGAAGCTGTGGTTGCGGTACACCTGCCGGTAGCCTGCGCTGGCCCCCAGCGTGAACAGAAACACGCGCGCGTCGAGGTTGATGCTGCCGTCGGCGTAGGGGTAGCTGGCGATGCCCGAGAGCCGGGTCGTCAGCATGCTCATGCCCTCTTCGAGGTGCGCGCGGTTCTCGATGCTTTGCTGCGCGCCGACGTTGTACACGTCCGACATGGAGAACGTGCCGGCAGCCGGCGCGTCCAAGAAGTAGTCCCGTGGAAGCTCCGCCTGGGCAGTTGCCGCAGCCAGAAACACCCACGAGCCGAGCGTGATGGCGACCCTCCGACTCATCGAAGCGGAAGCGTACGCTGGCTTCCCCGAGAAAGGAACGCCTCATCGGCTCGCGCGCTGCACGATGCGAAGGACGACCGGGAACGCCGATCCTTCTGCCTCGCGGCGCGGATCGTATTCGTAGGCGACCGCCTCGAGGCGCTCGGCCGAGACACCGCGCTTTCTCCACAAATACTGGAGTAGCGCGTCGGCGCGCCGCTGCGCACTCGCCAGAGCGGCGCGCCGACGCGCGGGATCGCGCCCCGGATCGGAGCCCGACGCGACCTCGACGCGGACCAAGAGAACGTCGCCGGCCTCTTGCATGATCTCACCCACGCGCTGGAGCACCTCTCGTGTGGGCGGCAGCGGCGCTGCTCGATCGGGGTGAAGCTCGATGGGGTGGGCCACGACGAAGCGTCTCCGGTCGCAGCTGATCTTGGCGAGCTCGCTGCCGAGGGCATCGCTGCAAGAATGCTGCTCGCTCGGGGGCGCCACCAGCGGCGGCGGCGGAGCGGCGGGCAAGGAGCCTTCGCCGCGACTCGGCACTGAAGCGTGGGGCAGCGTCGTCGGCGCGCTCGGCGCGCAGGCCATCGCGAAGAGCACTGCCGCCCGCGGTGCCGCGCAAATCAGCCGGCTGGTGACCTGGGAGGGGCTCATCGCGTTTCTGGATTTCCTGAATTCGCGCTAGCTTTCGGTCGGAGGTTGCCAGATGTCGACGCGGAATTCCTGGGTGCGGCTCGTCACGAGCTCCGCGCTGTTGATCGCGCTGCTGATGTTCGCGAGTATCGCCCTCGCCGCCGGTCGAGTGCAATGGACCAAGACCACGGTCACGGAGACCGATAGCAAGTCGTGGAAGCTCGAGATCAAGATCTTCTTGAACCGAGCTCCCGACGTCGCCCACATCCCAGTCAAGTTCGAGTTCTCACCCGTCGCGTACTTCGAGCGCGCCATGGTGGACGGAGACAAGCTGGTCGAGCGACGCGTGCCCCTCGTCGGGCAACAGGACATCATCGAGGGCGTCGAGGTCGGGTTCATGGACCCGGGCAGCGGCAAGATCGAGAAAGGCACCAAGTTCAGCTTCAAGCTCACCCGCGCCCACGGCTTCGAAGCAGGGGAGTACAAGGTGTCGGTACGCGACTCTCGCAACGGTCAGCTCATCGGCGCACCCACCACGCTGAAGTTCGAAGGCGAGAACGAGATCATCGACCGTCGTGCGATGGTCTTTGCGGATCCCAAATCCAAGAAGGAGAAGGAAGCCGCGAAGAAGGCCGCCGAGGAGAAGGAAGCCGCGGGCGGCGGCGGCGAGGGCGGAGAAGAGAAGAAGGAAGAGCCCGCCGCGAAAGAGCCGGTAGCGGATCCCGTCGACGAGCCCACGCCGGAGAAGCCCGGTGAAGTGAAGGAGAAGCCCGGCGGCTGCGGATGCCGTCTCGCGAATACCCGGAACGAGCCCGCGGGCGGACTCGCCCTAGGCCTCCTGGGCCTCGGCCTCTTGGCCGCGCGACGCCAGCGTCACAGCTGAGTCAGCGGGTGCCCGGTGATGCCGGGCTGAGGTTCCAGAGCCAGTTGTCGAGCAGCACGAGCGAGTCGTAGATGCCGTCGCCGGTGTCCCAGATCGCGACGCGCAGCTCCATGACCTGACCCGAGGCGACGTTGCCCGCGGTGGTGAGCCAGCCGGTGCCGCCACCGAGCAGCTTGCTGTCGTTTGGCGGCGTGCCGCAGCCACCCGTGTTGGTGTCGAAGCCGGTGCCCGCCAAGAGCGCGGGGCCCATCAGGCACTTGGCGGTGCCGGGCACTCCGCCCGAGCAACCGGTCACGCCGGCGTCGCAGACCGCGAACAGGTTGGTCGAATGCGACAGGTTCACACCGATCGGGTAGCGCTTGAAGTCCGGCGCGATGTAGACGGCGAGGTTCTTGTCCTTCGGATTCGTGGTGACGGGAGCATCGACCAGAGCGACGAAGAAGTCGTTGAAGTTCGTGCAAACGAACTCGGGGAACTCCGCTGAGAAGAAGAACGAGTTGAAGCTGAAGGACTTGGCGTTGGTCGGCACCCGCACCCGCAGCGTGAGCATCACCGGATTGAACGCCTGGCCGCCACCCTGACCCACGGCGGGACAGCCGGGCGCATTCGGTAGCGTATTGCCGTTTGCCGCGAACCAATCGGCAGGGAACGGACTGGTCGTTCCCGTGTCCACACCCGACTGGAAGGCCTGATGGGACGGATTGGCGTCCCCGGGCGCGGCCGCGGCACCGGAAGACAAGAGGGCCATCTTCTGCCCTTTCAACGGGAACAGCGCCGATCCAAACTTGGAGCGGATCGATCGGCTCTGGACCGCCGGGGCGCCGGTTCCGTTGGCGCGAGTCAGCTTGCCGCTGATGACGCCCCACTTGAGGTCCTTCTTGGTGGGCACCGTCTCCGTGGTGAACTGGCAGAGATCCAAGGCCTTGGCGTAGTCGAGCGGATCGCCGGTTCCCGAATTGGTGACCGCGTTGTCACAGGGCGGATCGATCTCGTCGAAGAACCCGTCGCAGTCGTCGTCCACTGCGTTGCCGATGTACTCGATGGCGCCTGGGTTCACGAGCTCGGGTGTGGTGCTGCATCCGCCGGGCTGATCGCAGCAGTCGCCGTCGGCGACGCTATAGCCGTCGTTGTCGCAGTCGCCGACCGAGCAACCGCCGCCGGTGCCGCCGGTGCCGCCGGTGCCGCCGGTGCCGCCGGTGCCGCCGGTGCCACCGAAGCCACCGATGCCACCGATGCCACCGATGCCTCCGATGCCACCGATGCCTCCGAAGCCGCCGGTGCCTCCGAAGCCGCCGGTGCCACCGAAGCCACCCATGCCTCCGAAGCCGCCGGTGCCACCGAAGCCACCCATGCCTCCGAAGCCACCCATGCCTCCGAAGCCACCCATGCCTCCGAAGCCACCCATGCCTCCGAAACCGCCCATGCCTCCGAAACCGCCCATGCCTCCGAAGCCGCCCATGCCTCCGAAGCCGCCCATGCCTCCGGTGCCTCCGGTGCCGCAGTTGCCGCAGCCCAGTGAGGTCACTTCATTCGCGCAGGCGCCGTCCCACTGGTTGTTGCAGCAGAAGGGATCCGCCGCGCAAACGCATTTCGTGATGAACGGATCGCTACAGCCAGGCCAAGGCTGCGGCGAGCAGCAGTCGCCGGTGAACCCTCCGGTGCCACCCATCCCTCCACCGCCCGTGCCGCCGAAACCCCCGAAGCCGCCGGTCCCGCCGAAGCCCCCGCCGCCGAAACCCCCGAAGCCCCCGCCGCCGAAGCCGCCGCCGCCGAAGCCCCCAGTCCCGCCGACGCCGCCGGTGCCACCTGTGCCACCTTTGCCGCCTGTGCCACCCGTGATCGGGATGCACTGTCCGTCTTCGTCAGCGAAGCCCATCGGGCACGGGCTGTCCATGGCGTCGCGCGCCCCGCAAGCGACGAGAATACCGCTGCCCATGAGCACGAACCCAAGCGATCGGCGACGAATCAAAGTGTCCTCCTGCGCACGGCGACCCCGTGCGGGCCGGAATCCGAGCAAGTTCCGGGCCGCGGGCAGGATGACCAACCGAAGCATCGAAGGCAATGGGGGGGCGTGCGTGCAGTGTCACCCGAGATGGCGCGCAAGACGCCGGAGGCCCTCCGCGAGATTGGCCGGTGGCGTCAGCAGACTCACGACCAGGTAGGGTTCGTCGGGAAAATCGAAGAACCACCCCGGCTGCGCCAGAACGCCTTCGCGCTCCACGAGGCCGGTGACCCACGCCTCCTCACTCTTGGTTCGAGGCAGCCTCAGCACCGAAACCCAGCCGCCTTCGACGTGCAAGACGCTCGCCGGACTCGCTCGGAGCTCGGCCGACACAACAGCCAGACCGTCACGAACTCTCGACCGGATCGCGTCCACCGTGGAGCGGGAGGCGTCGAAGATCTCTGGGAGCGCGTGTTGCACGGGAGCGCCGACGGAAAGAAAGGTGTCGGCGATCAGCTCCAGTCGCCCGAGAGCTTCTGCCGCCAGCGCAGGAGGGCCGCCGATCAACATCCAGCCGAGCTTGAGCTGCGGCAACGCGGCCAGCTTGGACAGTCCGCCAAGAGCGAGGACCAAGACGCGGCTGGTTTCGAGCGCCGTCGTGATTCGCGTCTCGTCCTCGGTCAACGGATAGCGGGCAAAGACCTCGTCGCTGATGATCGGCAGGCCGAGGTCTGCGATTAGCTCGAGCTCGTTTCGCTTCAAGAACGAGCCCGTCGGGTTGTTCGGGCTGACGACGACCACGGCGCGCGCGTCGGCGCAGCGCGCCTTTTGCAGCGCGTCGGCATCGATGTGCCAGGCTCCGTCGTAGGCGAGCGGATAGGGAACCAGGCGCACGCCCGAGAGCGCAGCCAGATGCTCGAGCAGCGGGTAGCTCGGGGCCGGAACCAGCACCGCGTCCCCCGGGTCACAGAGCAGCTGAAACGCGAAGGAGTATGCCTCGCTAGTGCTCGCGGTGAGCACGACCCGATCGCGCGAGACGTCAATCCCGTCCCGCGCCAGTTCGACGCAGACGGCATCGCGCGCAGAATCGATCCCGAATGGCGCAGGCTCGTAGCTCAGCGCGCGCTCGCTGGCGAAGGCTGCGCGGATCCTCTCGCCCTCGTAGGGCAGCCCCGCCGACGTCGGATTGGTAACCGTGAGATCGATCAGCGGAGCGCCGCAGGCTCGGGCGCGATCGGCGGCCTTCGCCAGGGCGTTTGGGTCGCGCGGGAAGGCGCTTCGCCTCGAGAGCATCACTTGGCTTGGATCGACACGACATCGATCTGAACGAACTGCCCGTCGTAGGCCGCGGGATCGGGGCTGACGCCCGGCACGACGATGGGAAACATCTCTCGGACGCTATCACGACCACCAAGGACTCCGCCTCGCCGTCGGCGGCGCTGTTACACTGCCTCGCCTCGACCGAGCATGAAACCCTCAGAGACCCCCGATCTGCCGGGCGGGACCACCGTCGGCCAGTACTCCATCAAGCGGCGCATCGGCGCCGGGGGAATGGGCGAGGTGTACGAGGCCGTTCACACCGGACTCGGCAAGCGTGTCGCGATCAAGACTTTGCGACGCGCCCACGCCGAGAACGACGCGGTCGTGACCCGCTTCCTGCGCGAAGGTCAGCTCGCCGCACGCATCCGGCACCCTCATATCGTGGACGTGACGGACGTCGGCATGATCGACGGACTGCCTTGCTTGGTGATGGAGTACCTCGACGGCGAGTCGCTGCAGGCCTACTTCCGCCGAGAAGGGGCCCTCGATCTGTCGCGCCTGGTGGACCTGATGCTGCCGGTGCTCGCGGCGGTGGACGCGGCCCACGTGCAAGGAATCATTCACCGGGATCTCAAGCCCGCCAACATCTTCTTGGCGAAGGGCTGGAGCGACGACGTGACCCCGAAGGTGCTCGACTTCGGCATCTCCAAGATCGTGCAGGACCCCGCCCCTTCGGATTTGACCACGGAGTCGACGTTCTTGGGATCACCACACTACGTGTCGCCGGAAGTCGCCCGCGGCGATCGCAACCTCGACACACGGGCCGATCAGTACTCGCTCGGGGTCATCTTGTACGAAGGCTCGACGGGCGCCCGTCCCTTCGCTCGCAAGGCCGGCAGCTTCATGGGACTGATGTACGCCATCGCCCAGGGGGACTTCGAGCCTCCTCACGTGCACCGGCCAGGCCTGCCCGCGGACTTCGAACGAATCGTGCTGCGTGCCATGGCCAGCCAGAAGGGCGAGCGCTTCCCGAGCGTCGGCGCGTTGGGTCGCGCGCTCTTGCCCTTCGCCAGCCCCCGTGCGCGCACCATTTGGGAGGCTCGCTTCGGCGCGATGTCCGCCCCGAGCACTCAAGAAGTGACGGTGCCGGACCTGCCGCGGGCACCCTTCGAGGAGACCGGCGGGACCCTCGGCCGGAGCGCCAGCGCCCTCTCGACCGGGGGCGTACCCCCGGCGCGACCGCTCGGTCTGGCCTGGTGGTCGCTATCGAGCGCCGCCGCCTTGCTGTTGGGGCTCGGCCTTTCGTTCGGCGCATCCCAGCTCGTCTCGCATACGAAGAACAGCAGCGCGTCCCACGACGAAGGCGAGGTGGTGGTGGGCGTCGGCGCCAGCAGCAGCACTTACACGGTGGACTTGAAAGTGACTCCAACCGGGGCGCTGATTGAGCTCGACGGACGCGCCGTCGGCAGCGGCGCCTTGTCGAGCACCTTCAGAGCCGACGCCAAACGCCACACTCTGCGCGTCTCCGCTCCCGGACACGAGACACGCACCTTCGAGTTCGATGTCACCTCGCCGCCGCCCGCAGTCATCGATCTCGGCCCGACCAGCGCAAAGGGGGACCCCACAAAGCCGGCGAAGGGCACCCTCAAGGGCAGCCTCGCACCCAAGGCGGCACCGAGCGCTGGTGGCGCAAAGGGGACCGGACTTCAGACCGACGACGCCGATCCCTGGGACGGCAAGTGACGTCGCCGCGGAGGAGGCCCCGCGACAGATGCTCGCTGCCGCTCGGCCCGCTCGGCGGCTGATGCTCAGAACGAGTATCCGAGGTTCAAGTTGAGCAGCGGGATGAAATCGTTGTCGTCGGCCTCGGCCGAGTTGCCCGCGTTGTCACTCGCCTCCGCCTTGACGGCCAGGTACTGCACGCCGCCCTGAGCCACGAAGGTGAAACCGCCGCTGGTCAGCAGTTTGTAACCCACCAGCGGTCCCACCGCGAGACCGGTGCCGCTGCCGCGGACCTTGCCGTCTTGAAGATCGTCTGCGTCGATCTTCAGGTAGAGCAGCTCGACGCCGAGCTGGAGGCCGTGAAATGGCTGCATCGGGTGGGCGAGCAACTGCGCGCCGAGCTCGTAGGCGGCGAACTTCTCGGTGTCGGTCGAGACCGACCCGTAGCCACCGAGGACCGCGGCCGAGAAGTGATTGACGAGTCGCACCTCGGCCGTCAGCTCGACGATGGGTAAGAGCAGGTGCAGCGGAGAGAGCGTGAGCGAGACATTGCGCACTCGCTCGGGCGGTGGTGGTGGTGGTCGATAGGCGCCGGGCGGGTACGGGCCGGCGGGAGCGGCCCCGGGCGGATACGCGCCGGGCGGATACGAACCGGGCGGATACGCGCCCGGTGGATACGAACCGGGCGGCGGCGCGGCCCCGGGCGGCGGCGCAGGCGCGGGCGGCGGCGCGGCGGGCGGCGGCGCGGCGGGCGGCGGATCGCCGGGCGGCGGATCGCCGCTGGCGGCGGGCGGTGGATCCACCGGTGGCAGCGTGCCGCTGCTGCCCGGGTCTTGCCCTTGTGCGAACGCCGACGTCGTCGAGAGGGCCAGCGACAGCCCGATCAAGAAGCGCTTCATTTCGCCGAGGATATCACGAGTCCGCGAACTTCCTGAGACGTAGGCTGTTCGTGACCACGAACACGCTCGAGAGGCTCATGGCCAGCGCCGCGAACATTGGGTTCAGGAGCAGCCCAAACACCGGGTAGAGCGCGCCGGCCGCAACGGGGATCAGCGCGACGTTGTAGGCGTAGGCCCAGAAGAAGTTGCGTCGGATGGTGCCCAGCGTTCGCTTCGAAAGCCGGATCGCCCGCGCCACCCCGGCCAGCTCGCCGCTCATCAGGATCACGTCCCCGGCCTCGATGGCGATGTCGGTGCCGGTCCCGATGGCGATGCCCACGTCCGCGCGCGCCAAAGCCGGTGCGTCATTGATGCCGTCGCCCACGAACACCACGCGGCGGCCCTCGCCTTGCAACCGCGCCACCTCCGCCGCTTTGTCGGCGGGCAATACTTCAGCCACCACGCGTTCGATCCCCACGCGCCGCGCCACCGCCTCGGCGGTGCTCCGATGATCGCCGGTCAGCATCGCGACCTCGAGCGACAGTCCGCGAAGCTCGCGGATGGCCTGCGCGCTCTCGTCCTTTGGCGGATCTGCGACCGCACACAGCGCGGCGAGAGCGCCGTCGACCGCTGCAAAGATCGGCGTCTTGGCATCGCGAGCGAACTCTTCGGCTCGCTCACGCCCGGCCGCGAGGTCGACGCCCAGGCGCGCCATGTAGCGATCCGCTCCAATCTGCACCAGTCGCCCGTCGACCCGCGCCTGTACGCCAAACCCGGCTTCCGCCGTCACCCCGGTGGCGCGCACGAAGGCCACGCCGCGAGCTCGCGCCGCCTCGACCACGGCCCGCGCGATCGGATGCTCGCTCGAGTCCTCGACCGCCGCGATCAGCGCCAGCACCTCCTCCTCCGACATGCCGAAGACCTCCAGATCCGTCAACTCGGGGCGCCCTTTGGTGACGGTGCCGGTCTTGTCGAGCAGCACGGTGTCGGCGTGAGCCAAGGTCTCGAGGGCGGCGCCTTGCCGAAACAAGATGCCGAGCTCCGCGCCCCGCCCGGTGCCCACCATGATCGCCGTGGGAGTGGCCAGACCCATGGCGCAGGGGCACGCGATCACCAGCACGCTCACGGCCGCAACAAAAGCGTGGGAGAGCCGCGGCTGGGGACCGACCAGCATCCAGAGCGCGAAGGTGGTCAACGCCGCGCCGAGCACCACCGGCACGAAGACAGCGGCGATGCGATCCGCAGTGGCTTGGATGGGCGGCTTCGACGCCTGGGCCTCCTCGACCATCCGAATGATCTGCGCGAGCACCGTGTGGCTGCCGACTCGGCTCGCGCGGAACACGAAGGTGCCGTTCTGATTGACCGTGCCTCCGACGACCTCGGCGCCCACCCTCTTGTCGGCCGGCACTGGCTCACCGGTCAGCATGCTCTCGTCGACCCAGCTCTGGCCCTCGATCACGACACCGTCCGTCGGCACGCGCTCACCAGGTCGCACCTGCACATGGTCATCCGGAGTCACTCGCTCGATGGGCACCTCGACGATGTCATCGCCACGTAGCACTCGAGCGGTCTTGACCTGCAACTGCATCAGCTTGGTGATGGCGGCAGAGGTCCGGCCCTTGGCCCGCGCTTCGAGCAGCTTGCCGAAGAGCACCAGGGTGATGATCACGGCCGCCGCCTCGAAGTACAGATGGGCAGTGCCCGCCGGAAATATGGACGGCGCCACCAGGGCGAGCAGCGAGTAGCCGAAGGCCGACGACGAGCCCAGCATGACCAGCGTGTTCATGCCCGGGCTCTTGTGAACGAGCTCGGACCAGGCCTGGCGGTAGAAGCGCCGGCCCACCCAGAACTGAACCGGCGCGGCCAATCCAAGCTGGATCAAACCCCAGACCTGATGCGGGAGCGCCTCGTGAATCGCGCTGACCAGCATGGGCACCATGGCCACGACCATCAGTGGCACCGACAGCGCCGCTCCGATCACGACCTCTCGCCTCAGCTCGGCCTGCTCCCGCTCCTTTGCTTCGGCGAGCGCGTCCGGCCCGGGCCCCAAGTCCACCGGCGTATATCCAGCGTCGACGATGGCCGCCTCGAGTCGGTCCGGGCTCGTCGACTCGGGCGCGTACTCGATGCTCGCCCGCTCCGTGGCGAGGTTCACGCTGGCCGCCGTCACTCCGGGCTGCTTCTTCAGCGCACGCTCCACCCGCCCCACGCAAGACGCGCAGGTCATGCCCTGGACGCCGACCTCGAGCGTGCGAGTCATCGGTACTTCATCACCTCCATCAACTCGCCCACGATCACGTCGACGTCACCGCGCTCGGCCGCAGTCACCACATGGTCGCGCAGGTGGCTCTGCAAGATCAGCGAGCCAACCTTCTCCAGCGCGCCGTTGATGGCCTTGATCTGCTTGAGCGCGTCGACGCAGTAGACCGACTCGTCGTCCAGCATGCGCATCACGCCCTCGACGTGGCCGCGAACGGACAAGAGCCGCTTGCGTGCCTGAGCGCGCGTCGCGTCGTCGAGGCGCAGCCCGTGCGCGCAGCTCTTCACGCCGAGACCTCGGCCTGGTAGCCCTCTTCTTGGATGGCGAGCACGAGCGCCCCGACCTCCGGCTGCCCGTCGACCACCGCCTCTTGTCGCGTGCGATCCACGCTCACGACGCGCTCGACTCCCGGCACCTGGCCGAGCGCCTTCTTCACGGCTGCCTCGCAGTGCCCACAGGTCATGCCCGTAACTTTCAGCTTGATCATCGGCTCCTTTGGCCCCACCCCGGGTGGGGTGGGTAGAACTTGGGCGCGCCGCCGACCGAGGTCAAGGGCCCGGGCGCGGGGTCAGCTGGCGTCGAGCACGTCGCGCACGCGGCGCACGAGTTCTTCGGGCGTGAACGGCTTTTGCAAGAACACGAGCCCGGCGTCGAGCACGCCGTGGTGAACGATGGCGTTCTCGGTGTAGCCACTCAGGAACAGCACGCGCAGCCCGGAGCGTGTGCTGGTGAGCTTCGTCGCCAGCTCGCGGCCGCCCATCTGCGGCATGACCACGTCCGTCACCAGCAAGTCGAGTTTTCCGTCGGCTGATTCGAGCTTGATCAGCGCGTCCGCGCCGTTGCTGGCTTCGATCACCGTGTAGCCGGCGGCGTTCAGCGCGCGCACCATGATCCGCCGCACCGCCGCCTCGTCTTCGACGACCAAGATCCGCTCGTTGCCGCCCGCGGGCCGCTGCGAAGGGCGCCTGACCGGCAAAGCCTGCGCCGCGCCTTCCGTGCGCGGCAGATAGATCTTGAACGTCGTGCCGCGCCCGGGCTCGCTGTAGATCCAGATGTGGCCACGCGCCTGTTTGACGATGCCGTACACCGTCGCGAGCCCGAGCCCGGTGCCCTGGCCGACGGGCTTGGTCGTGAAGAAGGGCTCGAAGACCCGGACGCGAACGTCCTCGGTCATGCCCATGCCGGTGTCGCTGACCGCGAGCAACACGTAGTCCCCAGCTTCGACCTCGGGGTGCTCCCGCGCGTAGTCTTCGCCGAGGGTGACGTTCTGGGTCTCGAGCGTGAGCTTGCCGCCCTTGGGCATGGCGTCGCGGGCGTTGACCGCCAGGTTCAGCAGCACCTGCTCGATCTGACTCGGATCGACCTCCACGGCCCAGGGCGCGGCGGTCAACATCGGCTGAATTTCGATGTCTGCCCCCAGCAGGCGCCCGAGCATGCGGTCGATCTGACGGACCACCTCGTTGAGATCCACCCGGATGGGCTCGATGACTTGGCGGCGCGAGAAGGCCAGAAGCTGGGCGGTCAGCGCCGCGGCGCGATCGGCCGACACGCGGACCTCGGCGAGATCCTCGGCCGCGGGCGAATCGGCCGGGATCGCGTCCTTCGCGAACTCCGCGTGCCCGATGATGGCCGCGAGGACGTTGTTGAAGTCGTGAGCGATGCCGCCCGCCAGCTTGCCGATGGCTTCCATGCGCTGGTTCGAGCGTAGGCGCTCCTCGTACAGCTGCCGCTCGGTGACGTCGCGCACGACGAGAATGCGGAGGGGGGTCTCGCCATGGTTGGCGCTGCTCACGTGACACTCGACAACGCGCTCGCTCCCGCCACTCCTCCGCGCTCGCCGAAACGTGGGCTGGCCTTGGAGCGGCGCGCTGACCAGACTCTCCCAGCGGCGCCCCCCCAGCTCGCCGGTCGGGATCCCGAACAAGGACGCGGCGGCGCTGTTCGAGTAGACGATCCGTTCCTCGGCATCGAGCACGAGCATGCAATCCGGCGCCGCGTCGAGGGTGCGCTCGAACAAACGTTGGGCGTGCTCGCGTGCGAGGCCGGAGCGCAGGTGTTGCGAGAGGAGCAGCGCGAAGAGCCAAATTGCGGCCAGAGAGATGATTCGATTGACGGCGACCACTTGCTGGGACGCGCCAGCCGGACCCAGGAACATCCCGGCCACGGCCAGCGCGCTGCAGAGCGCCGCATGAGCCCAAACGTGCCACGCCACCCGCGACGGCAAGAGGACGAACAGCGTGGCCGGATACACCGCGCTCAGCGCGTAGCCGTTGGGAACCAGCAGATCGACGACGAAGACCAGCGCCGTCAGCACCAGGGCAACGATCAGCGGCCGGTACTCACGTGCCATCGCGGCCGAGCATCGCACGAACGCGCTGCACGAGCACCGAGGGAGCGAAGGGTTTGACGAGGAACTCTCCCGGCGCGTCCGGCGTGTCCAGACCCGAAGTGCAGAGCACGCGCAACTCGGGATTGATCTCCGTCAACTTCGCCGCGAGCTCGAGCCCACTCATTCCCGGCAGCCCGACATCCGTGACGACCGCAACCAGCGTGTCATCGCCCGCGAGACGGAGCGCCGACTCGCCGTCACCGGCCTCGATCACGGTGAAGCCCGCGGCGGTGAGGGCCCGAACCATGAGCCGACGCAGCGGCTCGCTGTCGTCGACGACCAGCACGCTCGGCGGTCGCTCGGGCCGCCCGCCCGTCACCGTTGTCCCCCCTGGACTTGGCGCACGGCCGCCGCGAGCGCGGTGCTCTCGATCAACGCTTCGAGTGACAGCTTCGCGAACCCGGGCATCGGCGAACCACCCCCTGACAGAGCCCGGAATACTACGGGGCGCGTGAATCTCCCTCAACTATCCGGGCGGCGCTGTCACCTGTTTGTCACCTGCTGGCCACGTTGGCCGGCAAGCCGCTCCGCGACTCTATCAATTCGCTCTTGTAGATGATCTTGCCGCTCGCATCGCTGATCTCGCCCGATACGTCGCGACCGTCGCTGCTGCGCGCGATGCTGAAGGTCGCGGTTTGATCGCCGATCTTCACTCGGTAGTCGGTCTTCTCGCAGTCGAGCTGCTGGTCGCCCACCAGGCAGGTGCTCTTTTGCTTGGCAATTTCAGCCTCGTTGTCGTCGGGCGCAAAGCTCGTGCGCGCCATGAGCTTGTCGAAGGCGCCCACGCTCGACGGCAGCTCGCGCTTGCCGCGGATCTCCCGGACTCGCAACACTCGTTCAGTGCCAATGTCGTGGGTCACGCGCAGCCTGGTCGCGCTCGCGCCCTCTTCGAGCGTGTAGTCGACGACTACCAGGCTGCCGCCTCGCGCCGTGACCTCCTGGCTCAAGATGAGGCTGGTCTTGCTGAACGATCCGCTGAATCGATGCACCGTGCGATCGCCCACCAGCTTGCCCGCGAACTGCGACGGCGCCGAGGCGACCGTCTCGTCAGCGCTCGGGAGCTCTTCGATGAAGGGCATGTCGTCATCCGCACGAATGGTCTTCTTGGCCGGCTTGGCCTCGGCGATGTCGAGCGTGCTCGGGTGGGGGACGCCCGCGTTTCCGCAGGCGGCGGCCACGAGCGGGAGCATGAACAGGATCGAAAAATTGCTTCGCATGCGCTGGAAATGCCAAGCGCGGGAGTCTTCGGCCAAGTTCTGCGCGAGTTATCGAAGCGGGCTCAGGGGGCCGGCAAGCGATCTCGGTCACGCTGCGGCAGCACGTCGACCAACTTCAAGCGCTGCGCAACCTTCTCGATCACTTGCGGATATTGAACCGCGGCCCCCGTGGCCAGGGCCGACGCGCCGATGGCGGTAGCCCAACCCAGCGGACCCAGGGGGCGGCAGCCGAAAAAATGACTCAGGCCCGGGGTCTGCACCACCGCCGCCAGCGCCGCGGACGACAGCACACTGGTGAGCAGCACCGGTCGGCTGTACCCGCCCGAGGTGATGGTCTGTCCGAGCTGAGTGCCGACCAGCGCGAGCAACCCGACGGTCGTGGCGCGCTCTCTCGTGCCGGTGAACCGCCCCACCAGGAAGGCCGCGCCAGCGCCCGCCGTTGTCACGATGGCGCGCGAGACGATGTCGCGGGTCAGCGCATCGCCAAGCGACGCGTCCGGTCCTTCGCTGGCGAGGGACGCGAGCGTCGCCGCCGACGGTGGGCGCAAGGCGATGGCCATGGCCGGCGCGACGTCGGTCAGCATGTTGACCAGCAAGAGCTGACGCGCGTTGAGCGGAGAGCGCCCGTCAACCAAGCCCGCCGCGACAGAGAAGCCGATTTCCCCGAGATTTCCGCCGATCAAAATCGACACCGCGTCGCGCACGCTGGCCCACATCGCGCGGCCCTCGACGATGGCGTCGACGATGGTCTCGATGCGCTCGTCGGTGATCACGACGTCAGCCGCACCGCGGGCGGCGCTGGTGCTGCGCTCGCCCATGGCAATGCCAACGTTCGCAAGGCGGATCGCCGGGGCGTCGTTGGAGCCGTCGCCCACCATGGCGACGCAGTGGCCGGCGCGCTGCAGTGCGCGAACGATGCGCACCTTCTGTGAGGGCGTGAGCCGCGCAAAGACGCTGATGCTGCTGATGCGAGCGTCGAGCTGCTCCTCCGACAGCTCCGCCAGCTCCTTCCCGGTCATGGTGCGCTTGCCAGAGAGCAGATCGAGCTCGCGGGCGACGGTCTCTGCCGTGCTGGGATGGTCGCCGGTGATCATCACCGTCTCGACCCCGGCGACGCGCAGCTGGTCGAGGGCGGCGCGCGCCGAACGGCGAACGGGATCGCTGAAGGCGATCAGGCCGACGAAGCAGAGCCCGACGAGCCGGGTCGGATCGAGGCGGTCTTCTTCGGCGACACTGCGCCCGGCAACGGCGAGCACCCGCAGGCCGCGCCGCGCGAGCTCCGAGGCGCGCTCGGCGAGCTGGCCCAGGGTGACCTCGTCGAGCGGCGCCCGGGTCCCGTCGTGCAGTCGCTTGGTGCACGACGGCAACACCACCTCGGGCGCGCCCTTCACGCTCAAGAAACGCTCGTGGGGCGTCTCGCCCGTGACCGACTGGTAGCCGCGACCCGCCTCGAAGGGCAACTCGGCGACGCGCCGCCATCCTACGGCTCCGTGTTCGACCCCGATGCCCTGCTGCCCCGCGGCTCGGTGCAACGCTCCGTCGAGCGGGTCGAAGGACGCCGCGTTGTCGAGCTCGGGGCTGGCGCGCAGCGCGGCGGCCAGGACCACGAGCTCCCGCGAAGTGAGTTCCTCTGTCGCCGCGTCGCTGACTCCATCCGAGACGCGGCGAAGGTCGATGCGTCCTTCGGTGAGCGTGCCGGTCTTGTCGACGCAGAGCACATCGACGCGTCCGAGCGCCTCGATGTTGCGAGCGTTGCGCACCAGCGCGCCGCGTTTGCTGAGCCGCTCGGCGGCGGCGAGCTGCGCCGCCGTGGCCAGGAGCGGCAGCCCCTCGGGCACCGACGCCACAGCCAAGCTCACGCCCGAGCTGACCACCTCTTTCAACCCGCGCCCACGCAGAGCACCGACCGTGATCAGCGCGGCACCGGCGCCCAGCGCGACGGGACCCGTGAGATTGATCAGCGAACGCAGGCGGACCTCGACCCCGCTGGTGGCGATGTCCCGCCGCGAGGTGTTCGAGCCGCGCCGCGCCTCGGTCTCGTCTCCGGTCGCGACCACCACCGCGGTCGCGCGGCCGGCGGCGATGCTGGTGCCCTCGTAGAGCATGCTCGCGCGGTCGGCGATCTCGGGATCGTAGGCCGAGGCCGGGTTCTTCTTCACGGGAAGGGACTCACCAGTGAGGCTCGAAGCGTCCACCTCGACGCTCTCGGTGCCGACCATGCGGCAGTCCGCAGGGACCACGTCACCGGGCTCGAGCAGGACCACGTCGCCGCGCACGAGATCACTGCCGTCAATGGTCACGACTTCACCCGAGCGTCGCACCCGTGCCCGGCGCGTCGTGTCGGTGGCAAGTCTCCGTATGGCGCGCTCCGTGCGGAAGCGCTGGACGCCGCCGACCACGGCGTTGAGCACCACCACGCCGCCGACCATGCCGGCGTCCGCGACGGATCCCACCACCGCCGAGAGCCCGGCCCCGGCCGCGAGCAGCGGCGCCAGGGGATTGAAGAGCTCGTCGGTCACGGCCTCGGAGAGCTCGAGCAGCGCGGGTTTGTCGCCGACGGCGGGGCGCTTGCGCGCCTGCGCTTCGCTCTTCGACAGCCCCGTCTCACTGGTCCCGAGCTTGGCCATCACGCCGTGCGCGTCGAGAGCGTGCCAAGGCGTGCGATCCCGGGGCGGCGGCAGGGCGCGACGCTCGAGCGCCGCGCTGTTTCGGATCCCGTTGCCCATGGCGATCAGCGAGGCCGTGTTGACGACAGTGAAGACTCGGCTCGTCGTCATGCTCACGACGCCGCCCGCCGACACCAGAGTTCCGACGGCGGCCGCGCCGAGCGCGACGTTGACGCTCTGCTTCGCGACCTTCTTGGCGGCCTCGCAGGCGTGGAGCACGAAGCGCACGTCGGACAGATCGTCGCTCGAGACCAGGTGAGCGCCCCAGGGCGGCGGCTCGCCGGCCCGAACCAGCCCGATGGCGCAGTCCGCGGCGCCGACACCGCTGGCGCGCCCCGTCGCGACCAACATCACGCTGCGGCCCTCGCGCTGCAGACGCCGGATCCCGCTCGGCAAGCCGTCTCCAAAGGGGATGGCGTCGTCGACATTGAGTCCCTCGAGCACCGACTCATCGTTCGACGCGATCACCACCCTCATCTGCGCCTCGTGCGCGGCGGTGATCAGCTCTTCGATGCCGGTCTGCGGGATCATCGACAGCGCGACGAGCCCCTCGACTCGACCGTCGCGCGCGAGGGCGAGGCACAGCTCCCCGCGACGCGACCACTCCGTCGCCCGCTCTTCGAGGGCCGGCGGCAGGCTCGCACCGAGTCGCGTGAAAGGGCCGAGCACCAGGTTTCCGCGCCGGATCACGCTCACCGGATGCTCCGGCTCGAAGAGCTCGAGGGCGCGGCTGCGGGTCTCGCGGCGCGACACACCTTCAACCGTGACGACGTCGGTGACCTCATAACGGTCGCGCGCGACCAGATCGCCTTGGATCACCAGGCAGTCGATGCGATCGAGACGCCGGAGCACGTCGGGATCGTTCACCAGCACGCGTCGCGCCGCGAGCGCGCGGCCGAGCTCAGCCGCAAAGACGTCACGGCCCATGCGCGCCGGCTTTGGCAGTGCGCCGAAGAGCGCGGCCACTGCGTGTTGCACGCTTCGCGTGGTGAGAAAGCTGACGGCAAAGCCACCGAGCGAGACGACCCACGCTCGGTCCGCGTACTCCTCGATGGGACCCCGCGGCAGGGGCACGGGGCGCGGATCGATGCGCGCGCGTCCAAGGTCGTGCTCGAAGGGCGCGGAGCACAGCTCGGCTTCACGGGCCTCCCAGGTGTCCTGCCGGGTCCGCGCCTCGCGCAAGAGCGCTGCCTTGTGGACGAGATCCACCAGGGACGCCACCGGCCGCTGCGCCGCGCCCTGCGCCAGGGAGATGACGCTGCTCAAAGTGATCTCGGCACGCTGGGTGCCCAGCGCTTGGTCGAGGCCCTGGCGCAGGCGAGGCACCGCGCGCACCACGGCAGCCGCGGCCGCCACCGAGGCGGCGACGCCTGACTTCGGTAGCGGCGACAGTCGGAGCACCGTGCCCAACCCGAAACCGACCATGTCGAGGGCAGCACCGAGCCCGAGCTGATGCAGCGGCTCGGCGTCGGCGGGGTGGTCTGCCGCCGTCTCCGAGAACGACGCTTTGTCGACGGCGGCGCTCCGCTCCGCCGCTTCGACCAGCTCGATCAGATCTTCGAGCTCGTAGGCGCCGCGCTCGATCTCGATCACCGCCCGACGCAGATGCGGATTGACCTCGACCCATTTGACCTGCGCCATGCGCGCCGCTGCCTCGCGCAGCAGCGTCGCGAAGCGCTCGAGCTCGTCTCCGCTCAGCTCGCGCAGCTCGACATGGGCGCGCGTCCGTCCCATCCAGGCCCGGCGCTTGCGCGCGCTGAACGCCTCTTTGATGCCCGCGACGACGCTGGCGAGAGAGGGGCGTTCGGACATTGGAGGGGAAGGTTAGTCGTCGGAGCCCGACACGTCGACTGATCAGAGGTCTTCGGGCGCCAGCATCGTGCTCTCGAAGCGCTCGAGCCAGACCCCGAGTCCCAGCGCGCGCCGTGCGCTCTCGAACGCAGCCCAGCCCGGGTGTGGACTTTCGAATCGCGTGACGCGGGTGCGGGCGGGACGCATGATCCCAGAGAAACCAGCGGAGAATTTGACCACGCCGTTGCCCGTGGGTTGCAGGGTCGAGACGCGGCTCCTCAGGTGCAGCGCTGGACCGACGCCGTCGAAGTCGAAGGACAGCCGCGTGCCGTCTTCGGCCTCGACGTCGACGCCGCGCTCACGCCGATCGAAGCGCGCCAGCGACTTGGGCAGGTGCCAGAGCTCGCGCCCCGCCGCGAGCGAGTCCTCGTGGTCGACGTACATGCGCGACACGAAATGGCCCCTCACCCTGCGCCCGTCGCTGCGACGAACCCGGACCGTCGCGGGCATCCAGAGCAGCTCGCCGTAAACCAGCGGCGACGGCGGCCGATACTCGATGTAGCCGAACATGCCCAAGGTGCGACCCGCAATGGCGACCGGCTCGAAGCCCGGCGGCAGGCTCAGATCACTCACCCGGACCAGGTACGGACACATCACACCGAAGCCGTAGGTCTCCCAGGGCGGCGGCGGGTAGTTCACGAAAGTCGCTTCACCCACTTCATCTTGTCGTCGGTGTAGGGCGGGTAGCGCAGCGGTGCGTCGAGATAGAAGGGTTTGTGCAAGACACCCTTCATGTGGGTGAAACACTCGAAGCTCGCCTTGCCGTGGTAGGCGCCCATGCCGCTGGGTCCGACGCCACCGAAGGGCAATTCGTGGGGAGCCAGGTGCATCACGCAGTCGTTGACGCAACCACCGCCGGAGCTGGTGCCGTCGATGACGGTCTGGGCGCGATCCGCGTCGTTCGAAAACACGTACAAAGCCAGCGGCTTGTCGCGATCGTTCACGAAGCGCACGGCTTCGTCGAGGCTCGAAATGGTGAGCACCGGCAAGATGGGTCCGAAGATCTCGTCCTGCATGGCCGCGCTGTCTGGGCTCACGTCGGTGAGCACGGTGGGCGCAATGTAGCGATCATTCACGTCGGTCTGGCCGCCAACGAACACCTTGCCGCTGTCGAGCAGCGCACACAGTCGCTTGTGGTGACGCGCGTTGACGATGCGGGTGTAGTCCGGGCTCTTCTGGGGGTCGTCGCCGTAGAACTCGCGGATGACCTCAGCCAGCTTGTCCAAGAACGGCTTCTTCACGGCCTCGTGCACCAACAGGTAGTCGGGTGCGACGCAGGTCTGTCCCGCGTTGAAGAACTTGCCCCAGGCGATGCGCCGCGCCGCGACCTCGAGGTTCACGTCGCGGTCGATGATGCAGGGGCTCTTGCCGCCCAGCTCGAGCACGACCGGGGTCAGGTGCTTGGCCGCGGCTTGCATCACGATGCGTCCGACCGTGCCATTGCCCGTGTAGAAGATGTGATCGAAGCGCTGCTCGAGCAGCGCGGTGGTCTCGGGCACGCCGCCCTCGATGACGGCGACCGCGCTCTGATCGAGGTACTTCCGGCACAGCTCGGCGATCACCGCGCTGGTCGCCGGCGCGACCTCGCTGGGCTTCACCGCCGCGCAGTTGCCCGCCGAGATGGCCCCGGCCAGCGGAGCTATCGCGAGCTGGAAGGGGTAGTTCCAGGGAGAGATGATCAGCGCGACGCCCAACGGCTCGGGGTGAATTTTGGCCCTCGCGGGCTGCACGGTCAGCGGCGCGCTCACCGTGCGCGGGCGCATCCAGCGGCGCACGTTCGACAAGAGGAGCTTGACCTCGCCCATCACCATGTTGGTCTCGCCGATGAAGCCCTCGGCGGCGCACTTGCCGAGATCGCTGCTCAGCGCGCTCAGGATCTTGGACTCCTCGTCCTCGATCATTCGGTACAGCTGTCGGAGCTGAGTGACGCGCCACTCGGCGGGGCGCGTCACCCCGGACTCGAAGGTGGCGCGGAGCTTGTCGACCGTTTCGACGATGTCCGTCTTGGAGGCGGTCTTGGGAGGTGGGGATGCGAAATCGGTAGGGGTCGCGATGGCCATGGCGGCACAGAGCATAACCCCCGCGGCCCGCGTTGCAGCGCGGCCCGGAAAGCCGCCGGAATCATTGGCGTTTAGCCCGCGTAGGCGTCGGTCGCGGTGACCAGCTCGTGCACGATGCCAGGCTCGAAGGCGCTGTGGCCGGCGTCCGGCACGATCCGCAAATCCGCGCTCGGCAAGACACGCTTCAGATCCCAGGCGGTCTGGGCGGGACAGACCACGTCGTAGCGGCCCTGCACGATGGTGGTGGGCAGATGGCGGATCTTGCTCGCGCCATCGAGCAGCTGGGACGCGCTCTCGAAGAAACCGCCGTTGACGAAGTAGTGGCACTCGATGCGGCTGAACGCGAGGCTAAAGTCGTCGTCCGCGGCGTGCGACATGTGCTCGAGGTTCGCGTGGAGAAAGCTGGTGGTCGCTTCCCACACGCTCCAGGCGCGCGCCGCTTCTTGGCGCACCCTCGAGTCGTCACTGGTCAGCCGGCGATGGTAAGCGTCGATCAGGTTGGCGCGTTCCTCCTCGGGGATAGGCGCCAGGTACTTCTCCCAGGCGTCGGGGAAGAGCCGGCTTGCGCCTTCTTGATAGAACCACTCGAGCTCCCAGCGCCGCAGCAGGAAGATGCCGCGCAGCACCAGCTCCGTGACCTGCTCGGGGTGCTTCTGGGCGTAGGCGAGCGCGAGCGTCGAGCCCCAGGACCCGCCGAACACCTGCCAGCGTTCGATGCCAAGGTGCTGTCTGAGCGTCTCCATGTCCGCGACCAAGTGCCAGGTCGTATTGTCTTCCAGGCAGGCGTGGGGCGTGCTCTTGCCCGAGCCGCGCTGATCGAAGAGCACGATGCGATAGCGCGCGGGGTCGAAGAAGCGGCGGTGGCTGGCCTCGGTCCCGGCGCCAGGTCCGCCGTGTACGAAGACCACCGGCCTGCCCTGGGGGTTTCCGCTCTCTTCCCAGTAGATTTCGTGCACGTCCGAGACGCGCAAGCGCCCGGTTTGATTCGCTTCCAACGCTGGATACAGCTTGCGTCGCTCGGCGCTCATCGCAGTTTGTCCTTTTTTGCCAGAATGGGGCGCGTGCGTCGACGGCAATTGCATGATAATCGCGCCGACCCATGTCGACAGGAGACAACGGCAGCGGAGGAGACGTTCTCGATCCCTCGGATCTCACCCACTGGGTGCAGAATGCGCGTCGGGGGCTCAGGCGCGACGTGGCCGAGCTCGTGCAGCGCATGGAACTCGGAGAGCTCTACGTGCCCTTGGCCAAGCGAGTGCCGGGCGCGCCCCTGGGCGAGCAAATGCAGCTCAATGACGATCTGACCCTGGCGCCCCACCTGCTCGAAGACGAAGGCGGGCAGCTCTTCTGCGCGATGTTCACCCGTCCTGACATCCTGGAGCCCATGGCCGAGCAGATCGGCTGGCAGACGGACGACGGCGCCCTCGAGTACTGCTCGTTGCCGGCCAAGATCGCCCTGGACCTGGCCCTGCAAATCATCGACGAAGAGAACGTGATGGCGCTGATCGTCAACGCGAGCCACGACACCGAGCTGATGCTTCAACGGCACGAGGTCGCCAGCATGGCCCAGGGGCGCGCATTGCCCTTGGTCGGCTACGTGCGCGACATCCCGATGCAGGACTTCGAGAAGACGTTGATCGCCGAGACCGACCAGGCGCCCCCGAAGGAATTTCTCGACGCGGTCGAGAACTGCCTCGCCGATCTGGGCAGCATCGAGCGCTACGAGGTGATCTCCACCTTCAACGCCGATCGCGACCTCGAGCCGCATCTGACCCTCAGCCTGCGCCCCAAGTCCCGCAGCATCGACTTCGAAGAGGTCACCCAGCAGATCATCGAAGCCGTGCGCGACTTCGTCCCGCCGCCGGGCTACGTGGACATCGTGTTCGACCGCACGCCCGAGCCGCTGCCGTCCTGAGATGGATCGCCCTGACCTGCTCCGCGTCGCCGGTGATCGGCTGAGCCGGCTCGAGCGCGCGCAGATCCGCTTCGTGCGGCGGACTTTCGAGCCCGGCCGCACCGAGCGCGCGATCCGCTGGTGCCAACATCACCTCGGCTCGACCTGGATCCACCACTTCACCAAGCACCTGCGGCACGTGCACGGCCTCGAGCGCTTGCCGCCCCTCGACCAGGCGCAGAGCTTCATCTTGGTCTCGAACCACCGGAGCTTCTTCGATCTGTATTTGGTGACCGGCGACCTGGTGCGGCGCGGCCTCGAGCACCGCATCGTGTTCCCGGTCCGGTCCGGCTTCTTCTACGACTCGCCGGCCGGGCTCTTCGTGAACGGCGTGATGAGCTTCTTCGCGATGTACCCGCCGATCTTCCGCGACAAGAAGCAGCAGGCGCTGAACGTCACCAGCCTGGACGAGTTGGTGTGGCTCCTGCGCCGGGGAGGCGTCTTCGCCGGACTCCACCCCGAAGGCACGCGCAAGCTCGACGACGATCCTTATACCTTCCTGCGAGCCCAACCCGGCGTCGGCAAGGTGATCCACGCCGCCCAGGTCCCGGTGATTCCGGTCTTCGTCAACGGCCTGATCAACGATTTTCCGCGTCAAGTCATCGGCAACTACGACCGCACGGGCAACCCGGTGTTGGTGGTCTTTGGCGCGCCCATCGATTTTTCCGACCTGTACGCGCGTCCCGGGTCGGTGCGCGTCTACAAGACCGCGGCCGATCGAACCATGGAAGTCATCGGTCGCCTCGGGCAAGAAGAGAAGCGCCTGCGCGCGGAGTTCGAGGCCGCGGGGCGTTGACGGTCCAGTCAGAGCCCGGACGCGACGCGCTCGCTGCCTGGCGACAGCCGCACGATCTCGAGGGCGCCGGGCGGACTCACGCGTTGGGCGTGATCGAGGCAGCTCGAGTCCATCAGCCGAAGTAAGGGCCGGGGCCAGAGCCCGAGCACCAGCAGCAGCATGGCCGCCGTGAGCACCACGGACATCTCGCGCTCGGGCGGCGCCGGGGCCTCGATGGACGGCTCGGCGCCGGCGAGGAACGCGCGGCGGTAGCTGCGAAGCGCGGCCACCGCGAGCACCGTCAGCGCTAGAGCCTCCGCCAGCGCGAGCCCGCGCAGCGTCGGCAGCGCGCCAAAGATGGTGGACGCGACGCCGGCGAACGCGAGCGTGCCGGGTCCGAGCGCCGCGGCGACCCACGCCACCACGCCGAGGCCGGCGAGCATCGGCGAGCTGCGCGCAATGGACCCGGTGACGTTAGCGCCCATCGTCAGCACGCCGAGACAGAGCGCGAGCACGAGCCCGCGGCAGATCGTGATCAGCAGTGCACCCTGGAGACCCGCGGCGGTCAGCGATGCGGCGCCCACGAGAATGGCGCCTGCAGAGGCCGAGAGCGCCAGCGCGACGAAGCGGCGCGGATCGTTGGTGACGAGGGCCACCAACGACGCGTACAGCGTGCACGCGACGCCAAAGCCCGCCACCCCCATCGCGGCCCAGGCCGATCCGCTCGGGAGGGCGGTGAAGCCGACCCGGACCAGCGCGTGCGCGCCCAGGAGGGTCACTCCGCCGCCGAGCAAGAGCACGAGCGATGTCGGCGCGCGCGACGCGGTTGCAGAGAGAAAGCCGCCGAAGGGTCCCGCGCCGAGCGTGAGCGCGCTGCCGACCACGAGGCAACAGGTCACGACCTTGATCGGCTGCGCACCGAGCAGCGTCGGGCTCCGCGGCACGAAGCCTCCGTGTGCCAGCTCGACCAGCGAGAATACGCGCGCGGCTGGCGCGCCGTCGATCAGGTAGGCCGAGGTCGCGGTCCCAGAGATCTGCCAGACCGCGAAGGCGACGAGCGCGAAGCCCAATCCGAGCACGATGGCCGATCCGCGAGCCAGACCCCGATCCCCCGCCCAGGATGCGAGCGCGAGCACCGCGCCAATCAGAGCGACCAGCCAAAACGCCAGCATCAGCGCCAAATCGAGGGCCAGGATCGCCCCGCTGACGCTCGCGACGATCAACAGGCCAAACGCTCCAAAGCGGGCGGCGTGGCCGTCTTCGGCGAGCGCGGCCGACAACAAGCCGATCAATGCCACGCTGAGCGCGAGCGCCAGGGTGGCGCCATCGACACCGAGGGCGTACTCGATGCCGAGCCCGCGCCAAAGCGTCATGCGCTCGACGAACTGCAGACCATCCCCACCAGCGAATCGTGTGTGAAGCACGTCGAAGCGGGAGGCGGCCCACACCATCAATCCGAGCTGGATCGCGCTGGCGCCGATCCAGACGATCCTCGCCACGCCCGGCTTCGGTTCGCGGCCGCGGAGCCCGAGCACGAGCAGCGCGCCGAGCAGCGGCACGAGCCACACCAGCGACAAGTGACGCCCGGTGAAGATCGACTCGGATCCCGGCAGCGCCACGTGGAAACCGGCCGCAATGTCCGGTTCGTCCTCGGCCGTCACCACCACGTGCCCGTACACTTCATGAAAGCGCCGCCCGCGCGCGGGCGAGAGCTCGACCTCGATCTCGCGCTGTTGCCCGGGTTGGATCAGCACGCCGGTGTCGCCGTCGACGAAGCGGGCGCGCATGCCCAGAGGCAGCCGCGGGTCGGTCTCGCCGCCCTCGCGCAGCACGACCTGCACCTTGGTGGGAGCAGCGCTGCGATTTTCGACCACCAGTCGAGCACCGTAGCTACCGCCTTGGGGCAAGAGCTCGATGGGCAAGCCTCCGGTCTTCGCCCGCACCTCGATCGGCGCAGCTGCCGCAGAGCCAGATCGAGCCGTGATCGCCAGCACAAAGCAGCAGAGCGCAAAGACGAGACGCTTCACTCTTTCGCCCCTTGCTTCTTCTTGGTCATCGAGACGGGCGCGGGGTCGCGGTCGGACTCGCTCGGTCCAACGCTCAACAGCTCGAGTGCCTCGTCGAAGCGCTGCACCACCGTGGCAACGGCCAGAGCCGGACGGGTGAGGGCTGCATCGAAGCGATCTCGGGGCTCCGACAGGCGGTCGAACAAGGGTCGCTCCTCCTCGCGCTTGGCCCAGTCCTTTGCCCGCGCTTCGCCGTACTTCGCGCGCGCCATTCCGAACCCGATCAGGCCGGGAACGAAGGCCACCGCAGTGATCGCCAGGCGCACACTTCGCTCCAAGGGGACCCCATGGAAGTCCACGGCCGCGGTGGAAGCGAGCCACGTTTCGAGCAAGCTCGGCACTGAGTCGCCAGTCACCGCGTGCGCGTGCGCGATGGCGCCGACCGCGAGCCCCACTGCGGCGAGGCCGAGCGCCGCGGACTCGAGCCGTGGGTGGACCGCAGACTCGGCCGACGACTTCCCGGTCGTGAGCAGGTAGTGGAGTCGCCAGGTTGCGAACGCGAGGCTACCGCCCGCGAGGGCAGCGAGCAGCAGCGTGAGGTAGCCCAGCCAGGTCCCGGCGGAGGCCGCCGCGGCGAGCAGGCCGTCGCGGGCCCAAAACACGCCCACCAGCGGCAGGGGCGCGCCGGTCAAGGTGAGCGCCGACAGGAAGATCGCGCGCTGTCGCGCCTTGGCGCCGCCGACCAGTTGGCGCAGATCACTCGATTCGCTGCCCACGGAGAGCACCATGCCGAGCAGCCCGAGCGCCGTCGTGACCAGCCCGACGACGGCCGCGGCGTGTGCGCCGAGCAGGAACGAAGCCGTGGACAGCGCCGCGTTGGCCACGACCACCAACGCCAGGGTGCGTCGCGCGTCGAAGCCATGCGCGGCCTGAGCGGCGGCGATCAGCGCGGCGAGGGCGCTCGCGGCGGCGATCGCGCTGGCGGTGCCGGGCACGAACGAGAACAAGAAGTCGAGGCGCATCAGCAGCCCCGCGGCGATCCAGAGCTCGATCCCGCCCCCGAGCGCGGCGAGGGAGGAGGCGCTGCTCCCGGCAGATGCGCGCTGACTCACCGCAAAGGCAGCGCTCAACCCTCGGAGCAGCACGAAGATCGCGAGCAGCGCAGCCACGAAGCCGAGCAGCGGCTGCCCGGCGATCTTGCGCTTCGTGAGCATGACTCGCAGGGGGTGCGTGCCGCTGCCGTCACGAAGCGCCAGTTGGTCGCGGATCTCACGCACCACCGTGGTCGCGCCCGCCACCACGATCATCGTCTCGACGTTGGCGCCCACGCGGGTCTTTTCGACTTCGAGGTCGTGCGTGCCCGGACCGGTCCTGACCTCGATGTCGTGCAACGCGACGGGGATGGGCAGCCGCGCGAAGGGCGCCCGCGCGACTTCCTGGCAGGGCCGAACGCTGGTCCCCACGCCACCGCGCTTGGCGTCCGCATCTTTCGAACAGAGCTCGGCGCCGCCGAGCACGACGGAGGCGCCCGGCAGCGCGCCCATGGTGATCGACCCGTAGGCGTCGCGAACCGCCATGCCGCGCTCCTTCTCGGGCGGCGGTGGCGCGTCGCCCACCTGCACGGACACCAGCCTGGCGCGGAAGTCGGGCACGTAGTCCCCGTCGCCGGTCCAGCTCCCCGCGAGCCCCCAGGTCAGCGCAATGATGGCGCACAGGAGCGCTGCGTCGCCCGTGCGTGCGAGGACGAATCCGCGAGCGGCTCGGCGCGCTGATTCGCCTGCGGCGAGCAAGAGAGCACCGAGGCCGCACAAGAGCGAGCCCGCGAGGATCAGGATCAGATCATCTCCCAGCAATACGAAGAGCCCACCGGCGAGGCTGAGGCCGATGCCCGCGGACTCTGCACGCTCGCGCTGCGGGTCGCGCAGCAGGAGCAGACCCGCGATCGCCGCCAAGCTGATCACGACCGCAGGACCGATGGTGGTCGCATCGCAGGAGAAGGTGAAGCTCGTGTCGAACGATCCGATGCGCTGCATGCCCCATGCGTGGGAGACGAGCTGACGTTGGTCGGCGGGCAGCCCGAGCAAGACGGCCAGCTGGAACGCCACCAGACCCAGCGCGGCGATGGCGGCCACCAGCGTTACGACGCGGGGCTGGAAGCTCTTGGCCAAGCCGCGGTCGTCGCCTCCGCCCACAAAACCGCCGACGCCGGCGTAGACCGCCGCGACGAGAGGCAAGAGCGGCGCTAGCCACAGGGCGAGCGCGAGCTCGAACGATTGGAGCGAGCCGGAGTACTCGGGCATTGGGGCGGCGCGCAGCCGCGGGGCACGCTAGAGCATTTTCATCCGCGCTACCAAACACTCACAGCCACGGATTGACGTGCATGGGCGCACCCGTGGCGCGAACGTGGCCCTGAACTGCGCGAACGAACTTCAGGGCCGCTCCCACCACCAGACCGAAGAGGACGTATCCCAGCACCGGCTCCACCGCCCGCCAGGCTGGAGTCTCGCGCCACGACGCCCACCCGGCGCTACCGGCCAGCACCAGGAGGGTGCCCGGCACGACGTAGCGAAAGAGCACGCCCAGCATCTGGTCGGTGTGCACCCGCGGCAACGCCCAACGCAAGGCGACCACCAGCCCGACCACTCCCCAGCACTTGAGCTGCAGAAGCAGCGCCCCGAGCGCGGGTAGCAGGATGCTGCCCGGAGCGGCGGGCGCCAGCGGCAGCTTCCACCCGCCCAGGAAGAGCATCGTGACGATAGTGCTCACGACCAGGAGGTGACCCCACTCGACGTAGAACATCAGCCCGCCACGAGAACCCGGTTCATCGAGATCGGCTTCGGGCAGCCGCGCCAGCGGGCGACGCGCTTCTGGGAAGGACGCGAACAAGATCAGGCCGAAGGCGAAGAACAGGGCGGGGTTTCGGAATGCGTTCCAGCTCCAGGGCGTGGTGCCCTGTCCGCGCACGATCTCGGCCAGCCGCACGCTGCCCGTCGTGAGCACGACGGCGGCGAAGGAAGCCACCATCGGCAGCTGCATCGCCAACGTCGCCAGGGCTCCCTTCAGGCCCGAGCGAATGGACCAATGCCCTTTGGACTGCCAACCGGCGTTCATGAGCGCCACCAGCACCAGCGTGATGGTGCTGGCCCCGGTCACCAGCACGAGATCGAGATCCACCGACACCAGCGGCCTGCCGAAGGCGATGGTGGTGGCGGCTGCGCTGGTCGCGAGGAAGAGCACGTAGGGCAGGAGCCTGACGAAGAAGGGCTCGCCCCGCGGAGCGATGTCGTCGGCGATGGAGGCTTGAACCGCGGTCCACAGCCGAACGGGCCGACTCCCGAGGGTCTTCTTGGCGGCCACGCGCTCGCGCAGCCGCACCGCTACTCGGCGCTCGATCCAGCCCAGCATGCGCGCGACGGGCGCGAGCCACAGCGCAAACAACATCACGACGCAGCCGATCAACACGCCGCTTACCGCGAGTTCTTTGGGGGCTCGCTCGCGAAACCCCTGAATGTCCACGGGACGCTCGATGGGCTCCTTGAGCCGACCGCGGGCCAGCACGAAGGTCGAACTGGTGTCCGACGCAAAGGTGAAGTCACTCGCTGAGCGCACGCTCACGCCGTCGACCGCGACGATCACGTCGGAGGGCAAGATGCCAGCGCGCTCACCTCGGCTCCCGGGCAGCACCGCCGTGACGGCGAAGGGCGGCACATTCGCCTTCGTGTCGATCTGCACGCCAATGAAGTCGAGTGCTCGCTTCGACTCGGCTTCCCTCGCTTGCGAGAGTTCGGTGGGCACCGCGGGTCCGTGCACGTCGATCACCACGTTTGGCACGATGCCGGTGATCGGCGGCGCGCCGGCCGCGCGTGCGGCGAACGCCACCGTCACGTCACCGCGAAAGGTGGTGTGGTCAGCGCTCTGCCCACGCCCGCACAGCTCGCGCTGCAACGCCTCGCTGAGGAAGAGCGAGACCCGGTTGGCGGAGGTACTGACTGCCGGCACCACGATCTCGACTCGCCGCAGCGGCTCTTGCCCGGGGCGGTGCAGATCACCCCGGAAGCTCACCGTGGCGGGCTTGCCTTCGGGAAATCCGGAGCCGATCACCTCGATCCGGTCGCCGACCTCGGCATCCCGCGGGGACACATCCATGGCCGAGACCAGGGCCGGGGCCGGCTCCAGGGTGCATCCCCAGAATACGAGCGCGGTCGGAGCGACCACGAGGGGCAAGACCCGGCGCATGCCTCGTGCCTTATCAGAGGCCAATGGGATAGGCGAAAAACGCTACTTCGATAAGCGCCCGGTCACGACGTAGGGCAGCTGCGTCTGCGCGTCGTTCGCGACGCGGATCGGGATCTGGAACACCGATTCGAGCAGTTCGGCCGAGAGGACCTGATCTGGAGGGCCGTCGGCGCGGACCTGGCCCGCGGCCAGCAACACGATGCGATCGGCCCAGCGGGCCGCCGCCGCCAAGTCGTGCATCACGGCGACGCAGGCGACGGCTCGACCATCCACTTCTTCGCGGATCAAATCCCCGACGCTGACCGCGTGGCGCGCGTCGAGGTGAGCGGCGGGCTCGTCGAGCAAGAGCACTTTCGCCTCTTGGGCAAGAGCGCGCGCGATGGTGACTCGACGGCGTTCGCCGCCCGAGAGCTCGGCGACGGCGCGGCTCCCGAGCGTGTGCAGGTCGCAGCGCGCGAGGGCGCTATGCACTGCGTCCGCGTCTTGGGAGCTCGGGCGCAAGAGTCCCGATTGATGCGGGGCGCGGCCCATCATCACCACCTCACGAACCGTGAACCCGAAGGCGACGTCGCTCTCCTGAGGCACGACCGCGAGTTCCTTGGCGATGTCGGCGCGGGTCATGTCCCGCATCTCGCGGCCGCAGAGCGAGACCCGCCCCTGATCGGGGTTCAGCATGCCCGCGAGCACCCGCACCAGCGTCGATTTGCCCGCGCCGTTGGGCCCAAGCACGGCAACGAGCTCGCCGGGCGCCGCGGCTATCGAGAGCCGCGACAGCACAGGGTCGCGCCCGTACCCAGCGCTGACCTCCTGCGCCTCGATACTCACGCAGCCGAGCTTAGGTCAGTTTCTGGGCCCACGTGCGGCCTGCCGCGTAGCTTCGGCGCCTTCGAGGGAACCATGGCCGACTTTCGCATCTTGCTCCGGGACATTCAGCGAGTTCAACGCGAGATCTCGAGGATAACGCCGTACCGCGACTTCGGCCTGAAGCCGAACGCCGGCGCGTCCGCGGCCGAGATCATCGCCGCCGAGAAGCGACTCGGGCGGTCGCTGCCGCCGAGCTACCGCGAGTTCCTGATGCTGCACGACGGGTGGCCACGCTTCTACGACGGCGCGACGCTGCTCGGCACGCAGAGCCTTGGAGAGCGCAACCACGTCGATGCCGCGCGGGCGACCTTCGAAGCCGCCGAGACCCCGGTTCCGGACTACGGTCCGCCGAGCCGCACCAAGCCACGAGTCCTCATCCCCTTTGGAATCGACCTGGCGGCGACCACCCTCTTCGTCTTCAACCCCGCTTACGTCGATTCGCGTGGCGAAATGGAGGTCATCGCGTGGATCAACGAGATCGGCCTGCGCCGCTCCAGCTTCCGTGACTTCCTGGACACCGTCTGCGAGCTCTGCCAGGCCGAGCTCGACTCCGCGCGCGAACACGCCAGCCTCTGATTTCAAAGACTTGACGCTCTGCGGCATTTTTGCTTCTATTCGGAGCAGATGACCGAAGAGACGGAAGACGGAGTTTCGGCGGATCGGCGCGTCATCAAGCGATACTCCAACCGGAAGCTCTACGACACGAAGGACAGTCGGTACGTCACGCTGCTCCAGATCGCCGACCTCGTTCGCGCGGGCGAAGACGTCCAGATCATCGACAACGCGACGAAAGAGGACAAGACCGACGTCACCTTGGCGCTGATCATCTCGGAGGAGCTGAAGGCCAAGCCGCGAGGCATCCCCCTCGCCACCTTGAAGGCGCTGATCCGCCACCGCGGCGAGAAGCTGCTCTCCTCGCTCCGCGAAGGCCCCATCGGGCGTCTGATCCCCAAAGAACCCGGCGCCCCCCAGAGCGAGTCCCCGCCAGGGCCAGAACCAGAGCCAGAGCCAGAGGAAGACGTGACCGAAAAAGATCACAACAAGGGACTGCGCGCGACCCTCGAGCAGTGGCAGCACACCATCGACGAGCGCATCCGGGCGGTATTGCCCAACTTTTCCGTGTTCAGGGATCTCCAGAACGAGGTCAAACGCCTGAACGAACGGCTGGACGAGCTCGAGAAACGCGTCGGCGGCGCGAGCGGGCGCAAGGAATAGACCCCATGTTGTGCCGGTTCAAAGGCACAACCCGTGAAGCTCTTTTCTTCGGCTCCCAAGAAACCCGCGCCGATCGCCGAGTTCGAGCGTGACGCGGTTCAGCACCTCGGCCCGCTGTTGGCGGTCGCGACGCGCATGACGCGCAACCCGACCGAAGCGGAGGACCTGGTGCAAGACACCCTGGTCAAGGCGATGCGCGCCCGTGAGCAGTTCCAAACGGGAACCAACATGCGCGCCTGGCTCCTGCGCATCCTGACCAACACCTTCATCAACCGCTACCGGCGCGGCAGCCTCGAGAAGGCCGTTTTCGAAGGTCCGGATGCGGATCCCCTCGCGGACGGATGGGTGAGCGCGGCGACCATGTCCGCCATGCGCGACCCGGAATCAGCGGCGCTGCGCCCCGTGCTCGAAGCCGAGATCCGACAGGCGCTCGAAGAGCTGCCGGAAGAGTTCCGGCTCGCAGTTGTTCTAGCCGACGTGGAAGAGATGTCGTATCGCGAGATTGCCGATATCATGGGGTGCCCCATTGGAACCGTCATGTCGCGCTTGCATCGTGGTCGCCGCATGCTCAAGAGCCGCCTGTACGAACACGCACTCGACATGGGCATCGTGAGCCCGGAACCGGTCGTGGGATCTCCCACGAACCTGGCCGAGTATCGCGCCAAGAAGGTGGCGCGATGAGCGCTCCTTGTCGCCGCTCCGGCGCACTGCTCGAGCCCTTCACGGACGGTGAGCTGCCCACCGACAAGGTCGTGGAAGTCGAGACGCACCTCGCAGACTGCGAGTGCTGCCGAGAGTCCGTCGAGCTCAGCCGCGCGCTCAAGCTGAGCTTGCAGCGCTCCGTGCGCGCGGAGGTCGCGCCGTCGGACGAGTTCGGCGAGCGCGTTGTGCGGGCGCTCGCTGCCGAGCGCGAGCGACAAAACAAGCGTGAGCGCGAGCGCGAGCGCGGACGGCCGCTCGCCTGGCGCTTCATCGTCCCGGTCGCCGCCGCGGCTGGCGCCACCCTGGTCTGGGGCGCGCTCGAGCAGCAGGGCAAGAGCGCGCCGGGAGATAGCCACATCGCCGCCAACATGGCCATCAGTGCTCCGGGCGTCACTGCCTCGCTCGACCAGATGGTCGACGACTTCGTCACGCAGCACGCACAGTCGCGAGAACCCGGCGTGGTCGAGCCTTCGTTGATCAAGAAATTCGAACCCGAGGTCGGTGTGCCCGTGCGTATTCCGAGCCTTCAGCAGTACGGACTGCGCTTGGAGGGAGCCAGCGTCGTGCCGGTTCGGCAGCTCAACCAGCGTGCGGCGTCGCTGCGCTACTCCTACGACGGCCATCGCGTCACGCTCTACGTGTACAACGCCGCGCAGTTCCCCCTTCGTGCGACCCTCGAGCCTCGTGTCGTGCGCAACACGCCGGTCTACGTCGGCACGCGGCGTGGCTACAGCATCGCGGCGGTCGAGAGGCGTGGCGTCGGTCACGCGGTGGCCACTGATCTCGACGACCGCGAGAGCGCCGAGCTCGTCGCCTCGATCCACTGAAGCGCTGCGCCGGCCGCCCGGGCCTCACTCGGCCTTGGCGCTGCCGTGCTTGCGCGGATCCGAGGCAGGCAGCTTGCGTCCCTTGTCGATGGCGATCATCTGCACGCCGCTCGAGGTGAACTTCATGCTGCCGACCACCTCGCCACGCCACTTCAGATCCTCAATCAGGCTGGGGCTCGCGCCCTGCTCGAGCAGGATGCTCGCGCCCTGGGTGGGCACGTAGAAGCGCGGCGCCTTCACCAGCTCCGCCGGCGACTTTCCGAAGACCAAGCGCCCGAGCAAGAGCTGGGTGACGTTGGTGGCGATGGTCGTGCCACCCGAGCCACCGAGGGCGAGCACGACCGCGCCATCCTTGACCACCAGCGTCGGCGTCATGCTCGAGACAGGCCGAACGCCGGGGCGCGGGCGGTTCGGGCTCTCTTTCAGCCCGAGCGAGGCGACGTCGGACTGCTTGCTGAAGTCGTCGAGCTCGTCGTTCAAGACCACGCCGCTGTGGGTTCCGGTGAGCTTGGTGCCAAACGCGCGGTTCACGGTCGTGGTCAAGGTCACTACGTTCCCCTTCGAGTCGGCGGTCACCAGGTGGTGGGTGCCGTGCTCCTCGAGGCCAAAGCGCCCGACAGCGTGGGTGCGATCGAGCGCAATGGTCTTCTTGCGTGCTGCCATGCGTTCTTTCGAGATCAGCTTCTCGACGTCGACACTCTGCACCTTCGGATCGCCGACGAAGCGAGCACGATCGGCGAGGGAACCGCGCATGCTCTCGGCCAACACATGCTGATAGACGCCGCTGTTCCAACGGTGTTTCGCCAGCTCGGCCTTGGAGAACAGCCGCAAGGTCTGCGCCAGCATCAGCCCTCCCGCCGAGGGCGGCGGCATGGTGTAGACGTCGTGCCCTTCCCAGCTGACCTTGATGGCCGTGCGCTCGGCGATCCGGTAGCCGTCGAAGTCCGCTTGCGTGAGCGCGCCTCCGTGGGCGCGCGCGGCCGCGATCACGTCGGTGGCCGTCGTGCCCTGATAGAACCCCGGCGCGCCCTCCGCCGCGATCTTCGCCAGCGCGCCCGCGAGCTTCGTATTCTTGATCAACCGCCCCACCGCCGCCGGCTTCCCGCCGGGGTAGAACAGCGCGCCGATTCCGCCGTCGGCGCGGAGAGTCTTCGCCGAGTTCGACAAGGTGCTCGCGAGGTGTGCGTTCACGGCGAAGCCACTCTGCGCCACCCGCACGGCGGGTTCGACCACCTCTCTCCACGAACGCTTGCCGTGGCGTCGGTGAAGCTCGAAGAGTCCCGCGACCTCGCCGGGCACGCCCGTGAGCTTGCCGCGGTGCTCCGGCGCGAGCGGCCGCTGCTCGAGGGCCCTTTCATCGACGCCCGCCGGAGCCACTTCCCGGAAGTCCAGCGTCGTCACCTTCTGGTCGGCGGCGATCCACACCAGTGCAAAGCCGCCACCTCCAATGCCACTCGAGGTCGGGCTCGCGACTCCAGCCACCAGGGTTGCCGTGATCGCGGCATCCACCGCGTTGCCCCCGGCCCGCATCTGCGCCAACGCCTCCCGGGTCGCGAGCTCGTTCTCAGTGGCTGCCGCCGCGCGCGCCGCGCCCTGGGCTGGCGCACCGGGGGCGAGCAGCGCGAGCGCCACCCACGAGAGCACTGCCATCGAGAGCGGGCCCGCCGAAAGCCTGCGACGCACGATCACTCCTGGTCTGATACGCTCGTCCCGCCAATCTGCAAAGGGACGAAACGACGTGCGCTTCTTGTTCGTGATGGATCCCGCTCTGGGCATGCTGCCCGACAAGGACACGAGCTTTGCCTTCATGCGCGCCGCCCAGGCTCGCGGGCACCATTGCCTGCACGCCGAGCCCTCTCAGCTGATGAACTACGGCGCCGATGTTCGCGCGCTCGCGCGCCCGATTCGGGTCTCCGATCAGGCGCCTCATGTCGAGCTGGGCAGTCCCGACGTGGTCGGCCTCGCGGATCTCGACGCGGTGTTCATCCGCAAGGACCCGCCCTTCGATCCCGCCTACGCCCACCTCACGCAGCAGCTCGACCTGATCAAAGACAGGACCTTGGTGGTCAACGATCCGCGTGGCCTGCGGGACGCCAACGAGAAGCTGTTTGCATTTCACTTTAGCGAATACATGCCGCGTTCGCTGGTGACGTCGGATCCGCTTCGCATCCTCGAATTCGTCAGGTCCGTCGGCGATCACGCGGTGCTCAAGCCCCTCGATGGCGCCGGCGGTGCCGGCGTCGTGACGCTGAGCACCGGCGATCGGAACGCGCGGGCGTTGGCCGACCTGTTGACGCGCGAAGGACGGGACCTCGCGCTGGTGCAGGAATTCCTCCCCGACGTCGTCTCGGGTGACAAACGCGTGCTCGTCCTGGACGGCGAGCCCCTGGGCGCGATCTTGCGCGTCCCGCGGGCCGACGACTTCCGCGCGAACATCCACGTCGGCGGTGACGCTCGCCCCACCGAACTCACGCCGATCGAAGACCGACTCGTGCGCGACGTCGGCGTGCGCCTGCGCGCTCACGGGCTCTGGTTCGTGGGGCTAGACCTGATCGGCGAGAAGCTGATCGAGGTGAACGTCACCAGCCCGACGGGCATTCAGCAACTCTCGCGCTTCGTGGGCCGACCCGTCGAAGAGGACGTGGTCGCGTGGGTCGAAGCGCGATGCCACTCCAGCTGAAGGTCTGTCGAAGAATGGCGGAGCGCAAGCCGGCGGAGCCGGCCCACCCCGTCGGGTATCGCGAAGCGCGTCGCGTGGGGTGGGGCCCCAACGAATTCACTTCGGTGGGGCGGGGAGGCGCGTGCCTCCCCGATGACAAAGTGAAAGAGCTGTCGAATTTTCGACAGCTCTTGAGCCCAGGCTTCGATAAGCGGCGGCGCAGAAACTTGGCCTCGGGCCCGAGTCCGAGTCAGCGTCGGCGCGATGCAACGCCCCTGCGAAGTCTGTGCGAACATGGCGAAGACCTCGACCCCCGCGCCCGATACGACGCGCGTGCGACGTGTGCTGATCGGCGATCGGATCGTGGCGCTCTGCGCACAGCACTCGGATCAGCTGCGCCGCTCTGGCGCAGGCGACGTCGATGGACTGCAGCAGGTCTTTCCAGAGCCCGACGGGCGCCGGTCGCTGGTCGGTCGCCGCGCGCCGCTGGACCGCCGCGTATTCCCGCCGCGGCCCGAGGGGCGCCGCCACGACGGCGGGCGCCGCCACGACGACGCGCGGGAGTAGGCTCGCCTCGAGCGAGTGAGGCATGAGCTCAGCGGGCCCTGAGCGCTGGATCCTGCTGGGCTCGGTCCTCGCGGCCGCGTGGCTCTTCACGCGGCCCCAGACCCCGCGCAGGGCGGAGGTCGAAGGCCGGCCCACGCGGCTCGCGCCCGCGCTCTCGGCGCTGCCGCCTGGCGCCCAAGTGCTCGCGCGCATCGATCTGACTCAGGTGAGGAAGAGCGCACTCGGCGCCGCGCTGACCGGCGGCGGGCGTGAACTGTCGGGGCTGGGCAGCCTCGGCGAGATCTGTGGATTCGATCCCACCGAGCAGATTCGAGAGCTCGCCATCGCGATGCCCGAGTCAGGCGCCGAGCCCGAACTCGGCATCGTCGCAACCGGGGACTTCGACGCGGACCGCATCATCGGCTGTGTGGCGAAGGTGATCACAAGGCGTGGAGGGACCCCGGCCCTGAGTCGAATCGGTGACTTTGCGTCGGTTCGCGATCGATCGCGCGACGGTGCCGAGGTCGCGGTGCGCAGCGGAGGACCCGTGATGGTGGGCGAAGGCGCCTACTTCCGCGCCATGCTCGACGCGGCGGACGGCCGCGGTCCGACGCTGCTCGGGGACGAGGCGCACGCGGCGCTGCGCGAAGCCGTGGCGGGACACGGCGCCATCAGTCTGACCTTCATCACGCGCCCCGGCTGGCTCACGCGGTGGGTGCCCCAGGACGAGGCCAGCGAAGCCCCGCTGGGAGCGGTGCGTGCCGGCGCGCTTCGCATCGACCTCGATCCTCAGCCACGCGCGAGCTTGCTGCTCTCGTGCCCGACGCCGGCTGCTTGCTCCGAGCTCGGCAAGTGGACCGACCAGATGGCGACCAAAGCCCGAGCAGCCCTGGCCATCGATCCGGTCAGCGAGTCAAAGGTCGACGTCGATTCGGCCGCGGTGCGCCTTCGGATCGGCTTCGATCCGTCGAAGCTCCAGCGGGCCTTGCTCTCGCTCCTGATGGAGCCGGCATCGCCGGATCAGTGAGCTTCCGGCTCGCTCCGAAGCTCGTTCACGAGCGCGCGCACTTTGTCGCGGTCGAAGGGCCTGCCGATGACTCGACGTAGCACTCGCGCCAGCAGTCGTCGCTGCTCGTCGGTGGGCTCGCCACCAACCATGAGCGCGATGCGAGGGAGAAGCTCGGGACGTTGGGTCTCGATTTCGTCGAGGAAGCTCCCTGCTTCGGAGCATGAGTTCGCGTCACAAAGCACCGCGTCGTAGTGCTCACCCGCGAGCAGCGCCTCGACGGCCTCCTTCGCGTCGCGAATGCAGGTGATGGAGTGTTCGGGTTGCAGAATGAGACGCAGCGCCGGTCCGACCGTCACGTCTGAGTCGACGACCAAGATCCGCACCGGGGCTGGCTTCGAGGGTCCGACGACCCGACTCGTCGAGAGCGGGGCACCTGGGCTGGTGCGAGCGCCTGCGGTAGGGAGGACGAGGCGCACCCGCAACCCGCCGGCCTGGTCCGCCACGCTCATTTCTCCACCGAGCCCCTCGACGATGCTGCGGCACAGCGGCAGGCTCAACATCCTGCGCATGCCTTCCCGTGGCGTGGGAAAGGGCTCGAGCATCCTTGATATCTCCCCGGGGTCGACCGCATCGGTGTGCTCGAGCACTTCGACCACGACCCGGGCCGCGTCGCCCGTCATCGTCAGCAGGATTCTGCCCTCGCCGCTCTCGGGCAGCGACTGTGAGGCGTGCGCAAGCAAGTTCAGGAACACCTGCTCCAGTCGGCTGCGACTGGCCAAGACGGGCGGCGCTTCACCAAGCTCGACTGTGAACTCGCCACGGTGGCGAAGCTCGTTGCCCATCAGATTGAGGGCTGACTCGAGCACTCCGCGGACGTCGACGGGGCTCCGCTTGTCGTCGTCGACCCGCGACAAGGCTCGCATGCGGCGCACGACCTCCGCGATGCGCTGCGCGCCTTGATACGCCTCGCGGAGTCGCTGAAGCACACGTTCGCGCTCCGGGTCGGTGGGCAGCCCCCGCACCAGTGAGCGCTCCACTTCGTCCAGGTTGAGCAGCACGTACGACAGCGGGTTGTTCATCGCGTGCGCGAGCCCACCCGCGAGAAACCCCAGCACGGCGAGCCGGTCGGCCTGCAGCAGCGCTGCCTCCGTGCGCTTGCGTTCGGTGACGTCGCGGGCAAAGCTGAGGATCGATGGCGCCCCTTGGTAGTCGACGGGGATGGAGCTGACCTCGATGGTGATCAAGCTGCCGTCCCGACGGAAGACCCGGTACTCGAAGGGCGGCAAGGTGCGACGATGCGTCAGCATCGCGACGACTCGTTGCTCGAGCTCGGGCACGTCGCCGGGGTGGGTGATGCTCCGTGGGTCCTGGCCCAATGCCTCTTCGATCCGCGCGTAGCCAAAGAGCCGAACGGCCGCCGGGTTGCCGTAGGAGATCCCGTTCAGCCCGACGATGAAGACGGGCTCCGGAATGGCCTCGACCAGCGCCTCTACGTGACCTCCGGTGCCGTCACGCGAGATCGAGACCGGGGGCTCCTCGTCGAACTGGACGGAAAAGCCATCGTCCCCGTGCACGACGAGCGGGGCCCCGATCGCCTCGAAGGCGCGGGTCAGGGCGGGCAGGGCCGCGCCAAGGTCGAATCGTTCAGTCACCGAACTCACGCTCGGTCACGGCATCTCCGCGTGTCAAACGAGCCTTTGGAGGTGCTCAGTAGCCTCAGTAGCCGGGGCCGTTGCCCGCCGTGACGAAGGTCGTGGGCTCGGGCATCACTGGGTCTTTCTCGTCCCGCTGAACCACCTTGCCGCTGCCCGTGTCGACCACCTCGACCAAGATCTCGATGGCGACGTTGGCCTCTTCGTAGGTCCGAAGACCGATGTCGAAACCGGTGAGCCCCGCGATGGTCTGGGGGATGTACTGCTTGATGTACAGATCCTTGTACGACCGGTTCTCGACGGCGAAGGCGTGGTTGATCAGCCCCACCGTGGGGTTGTCTTCCGCCTCGATGGTCGGATCCGGTGGCGGGGCGTTGAGCAGGATGTTCATCGCAGTCGCGAAGTCGATCCCGAGCTCTTTCATGTCTTCGGTGGTGAAGAGCCCGTGCTTTCGCGAGGGGCGACCGCTCTTCGTTCCCGGCACCTCCATCAAGATGTCGATCCCGGAGAGGTTCGGCATCTGGTCGTTCCGTTCAACGTCGGTCACGGCGATGCCCGGCCAGTAGCGCCCGAACTCGTTCCACGGATCGATGAGCAGCTCGACGTTGTGGGTCTCTTCATCCAGGTTCGTCAGCGTCCAGCTCACCTGCACCTTGAGGTCGCTGCTCAGCAGCCAGGGCTTGCTCGGATACGGTGCGACGGGGCTGCCGTTGAGGGCGGCCTGCTCGCCGGCGGAGGGAGCTCGGATCGGGAAGGCGACGGCCTTCTTCACCTCGAAGAGGCTCATCTCGTCGCCCTCGTAGATGGCGGCCATGCCCTTGGTCATGCCGAGCTGGATGGGCTCGAGCGTGCGGCGTTCTTCTTCTTCACCGCAGCCGACGGCGAAGAGGGCCACCACGCCAGCGAGAGCAACACGCGAGGGCAAGGACCCCCAACGGCCGGGGGCGAGTGACCCCAGAGCACGGGACACGAGGAGCGATGTTTTCGGCATTTTTCGGACCCCTATGAAGAGCTTGGTCTCGAAGTATGCCACGCGCGTGCCAGCGCTCAAACTCGCGCCCGACGCCGGATGCACCGTCTCACTTCTTGCTGGGTTTGAAGCTGAACGTCCAGCTAGCGTTCGTGGGCTTGTCCGCGGAGGGGAAGCTCAACCGGCTGAACTGACGCACGATGCAGCCCTCGACGCGGGGATTGCCCAGCGACGAGCCGCCGACGCTCGCGCCCGCGACCGAACCGCCGGCGGAGATGCTCCACGAGATGCCGACGCTGCCTTGCATGTTGGGGTTCGACGACGCCGCGGACTCGTAACAGGCGCGGAACGCGCCGTAGCGCGACATCACCACGCGGGAGATCTGAGCCGGCGTCAGCCCCTGTCCCGGCTTCGGCACGTCCTTGCCTTCGACCTTCTTTTCACCCGGTCCCGAGCCCGAGCCAGAACCCGAGCCGTCGCCGCCGCCCTTACCGCCCTTGCCGTAGCCTCCCAGACCCCGGCCTCCTGGTCCGCCGCTGCCCGATCCGAAGCCACCACCCTTGCCAGGACCCCAACCCGTGTCGAGCGTTCCCGAACCGAAGGGCACGCCTTCGCCGTCACCGCCGCCACCCGCTCCCGAACCCTTCAAGCCGGTGCCCGTGCCCCGACCGAGCACGATGTTGTCCGAGCGCAACCCGCCGAGCGCGTCGGCGACGGAGCTGATGGTGCCGAGGGTCTTGCGCACCTCGTCACCCACCTCGCTGTTGAGCACCTCGGACATGCCACCAAGGCCGTTGCGGATCTCGCCCTTCAGCTCGGTCTTGTCGGCCAGGCCTTGCTTGCCCAGCTGACCTTCCGCGCCCTTGATCTTCTTGCCGCCGCCCATGTCCTTCTTGTCTTTGGCGCCGGGATCCTTGATGCCTTGACCCTTGTCCGAGTCTTGATCTTTGCCGGTGGTCTTCTCGGGCTCGACGGGCTCGTCTTTCAAGTTGAACTGAACCGCGAGCTCTGCCGCGCTGGTCAGCTCGAGGGGCTTCGGAATGGCCGGAGGTGTGGTGATGGCCCAGACCATGGCGAGCCCGCCGCAGATCGCCACCAGCGAGAAGATGAAGGCGAAGATCAGCCCCCATTCCGCGCGTATCCGATCACGAATCGGCGGCGGTACGTTGGCAAACTGGAAGAAGACGCTGAAGGTCGGGCCGTATTGAACGACTCCGAAGTCGCCAGCGACGATCGGAACCGGGGCGCCGCCACGACCAAGGTCGGCGGCGTTCTCTTGACGACCGCGCAGAAAGACCACGCCTCCGGTCGCGCCCCGCGCGTCGAGTTCCCAGCCCGTCCCCACCGCGCGCACGGGCACGTCGGGCATCGGGCTGCCGTCGGGCTTGGGCAGTGACGCTTCTTTGAAGTCACCGAAGGCGAAGGACTCACCGCCTCCGAGCTGACGCATGGCGATCACGGTGGTGCCCCAGACGGCGGCGGTACGAAGGACGATCGGAAGCGCAACAGGTAGGGCCATCGTCAACTCTCACTTCACGGCAGGGCTTCGACGGGTATCACTGAGCTCCCGCATGAACGAGCGGTGCCCGAGGGCGCCGGCCGCGAACTCGGCGCGGACACGGCGCATGAAGTAGACGACCTGAGGCGACTTGAGGCGTCCCTCGACCTCGACCGGTCCGAACTTGTAGGTCTTCACGCCGCCGTCACCCTCGCTCTTGGTCTCGAGCACGGACGGCGCCCCCGTCGTGGTCTTCGGCTTGTCGCCACCCGTCTTGGACTCCTTGGCCCCCTCGGCCTTGGGTTCCTTGGCGTCTTTGGCGCCGAGCTTGGGCTCGTCCTTGGCGGCGGCCTCGTCCGGCGGTTCTTCCGCCGGCACCAGCTTGCCGTTCTTCCAGACCTTCTTGACCTTCTGGCCCTTCTTGGGCTGCGCCTCCACGTCGCTGCCGGTCAGGGCAACGCCACCAGCAGCGACGAGGGCAAAGGCGAGGGCCCAGGCGAGGGTCGGGCGACGCATCGGAAGGGCAAGCATAGCCGGAAAGGGAGGCGGAGGGCGAGTCGGAGAAAAACGGCGCAACTGGGGCGGTGGGCGGGCCGAGGGAGTGCCGAACGGAGAAACCAATGACGGACGACTTCACTCGCGAGATCCAGAACACCCTCGACGAATGCGCGGCGACCCTGGCCGAACAAAACCAAACCTGGTCCCAAGTGCGCGCCGCCTTCGCGGAGCTCGACGTCGGAACACTGGTCTGCGCCGACCCGGGTCTCCTCGACGACCTCGAAGCAGCCTGCCTCCCTCGGCACTCCGCGAGCAACCCCCAGCCACTCGGCGCAATCCGCGCCTGAACCACATCAACCAATAGGAGAAGACCCAATGCCCCAGATCAACCCAGCCATGCCCACCACGACTGCTCCCAGCCTGCTCGAGTCAGCCAACCCCAACGCGCTCACCGCTGAGGGAATGATGATGTACCTCTCGGCGCGCCTCTCGAGCCTCGACGACCAGATCAACGGTGTGTTTCAGAAGCAGAAGAACATCGAGGGTGTCCGCAAGGCCCTGATGAAGATCCAGAACGAGCTGGACAAGTTGGACGACGACAAAGGGAACAAGAAGCTCGTGGGAACGAAACACGAGGTCGGCAAGGACGACGCCGACTACGAGAAGAACATCAAGGCGGCGATTGAGGAGGTCAAATCGTACGACCCGAAGCTGGGCGCGCAACTGGAGAAGGACCTGAGCGAAAAGGGCCAGATCATGTTCATCGCCGACGGCCTCCACTACACCGCCGAGGTTGGAGCCTCGAGAGAGTACGTCGGCAACATGATGAAGCAGCTCGAGTCGAGCGCCCAGCTCGAGATGATCGGCTTGCAGTCGACCATGTCGGCACGCCAGACCGCGATCCAGCTCTCGACGAACCTCATCTCCGCCCTGAACAAGGGCACCGACGCCATCGCCGCAAACGTCGGGAGGTGAGCCATGCACGCCGGACTGCCGATCACGCTACGTTCGCCGGTTTCGCTGTCGATCCTCGCAGAGCGCGTCTACGCAAGCGCCTACGAAGCCCTCGAGAACGACGACCCCAGATCTGCTGAGCGCTTCTTCGGATTGCTCGCGTTGCTCGCACCCGGCGACGAGCGCGCTTGGATCGGGCTCGGTGTGAGCCGCGAGCGTAGCGAAGACTGGCCGATGGCGGCGGCGCGCTACCTGATTGGGAGTGCCCTGGTGCCGGAATCAGGGTGGTGTCACCTCGGGCGCGCCCGGGCTCTCCGACACCTTGGGCACTCCGTGGAGGTCGACGAAGAGCTGGACGAAGCCGAGTCCCTGGCGGACGACGCCGTCCTGCTGAGTGCGATCGCCGCCGAAAGGAACGCATCATGAGTCTCGTCATCTCAGGCGTTCGCGCCACCACGCCGACCCCCCCGTTCCCCACGGCAGCGCCGGGGGTGGGGCCAACGGGTGGCCTGCCGCCGCCGACGCTCGATGCCTTGAACCCCTCCGACCCGTTGGGGGAGATGATGGCGATCCTCGAGCGCATCAACCAGACCTCGACCCGCCACACGGAGCTCCAGCTCCGCAGCGCTGGAACGAAGCTGCAGGGACAGCTCGACAAGTACCTCAAGATGATCGCCGATGGGATCCGACGGGCCCAGCAGGCGAAGAAGAAGAAAAAGAAAAAGGGGCTTCTCGGAAAGATCGCCGGGTCGGTCGGCAGCGTCGTCGGCAGCGTCGTCGGCAAGCTGGTGGCCACCGTGACCATGAGTCCGTCCCTGGAGAAGAAGATCGAAGGCTTCACCAAGGGTGCGATGGCATTCTCGGCCGATCTCGCCGCGTTCAACGCGAAGTTCGCCATCGCGCTCGCGAGCGAGGGCCCCGATGCCGAGGCGGCTTGGGCGGAGGCCAAATCGCAGGCGAAAGAGCTCTTCGAGAGCTTCAAGGACAACTGCCTCGAGAACCCCGATTTCATGGAAGTCGTGGGCCTACTGGCCAAGGCCGGCGCGATCGCGGCGGCGGTTGGGAGCGGCGGCACCCTCGCGGTGCTGGCGGTCGCAGCAATCATGCTGTGCGAAGCCGATCGCAAATGGAATTTGGCGGAGGAAGTCTGCGGGAAGGATGCAGCTCCCTGGGTGCGTCTGGGCATGAACCTGGCGGCCACGGCCCTTACGGGAGCGGCTGGCGGAGATTCGGCGATTGGCTATCTCACCGGGGGCGCAAGCATCTTGAAGGGCGCTGCCGACATCAACGAGGGCATCAAGATGCTCGATGCGGGCAAGCAGGAAGCGGCTGAGCTCCGGCACGCCGCGAACCTGCAAGAGACCTTGAACCGAATGCACGCCTACCAACGCATGATCGATGAGCTGCTCGTCGACATGGCAGATCACGGAGAAAACCAGAACCGCAGCCGAACGCTTTCGAACGGTGTCGTCCAAATCCAGGCCGCCACCTTCGACGCCCTAATCCTGCGCGCATGAACAACCAAGTTCGAAGGGAACAAGCCAAATGTCGACCAACGGTGTGAACAACTCGGGTTCGAGCAGCATGATGATCTGGCAGTCGGAGGCGGCTCTGGCCGCCGAACTCGGCGGAGACGTGAACGCGCAAGTCGCGGCAATGATGCTGAAGCATGGTCACGACAAACGCGCGAACGCGCGCGAAATGCGCCACTCGGAAGAGGACCGACTGCGGTCTTTCGAGGGTCAGCAGGTCGCGAAGCTGCGCGAGCAGGCCAAGCATGTGCTCGAGGCAGCCACACGGGCTGCCTACGGCAAGATCGCCTCGGGCGGGCTGCAGGTCGCGGCGGGAGCCGTGACGATTGGAAGCGCCGGAGCGTCCGCGCGAGCCGACGCCGCCGGGAAGGCCGCGAACGACGCGACCGAGAAGGCAGCGAAAGAAGCCGCGAACCGAGCGCAGGAGATCGCTCAGACGTCCGCGGATCGCGCCAACGGACTGGCCATGGCCTTCAGGGGAGCGGGTACGGGCGCTGAAGGCGGCACGGAACTCTGGGCCGCTAGCGCCAACGCCGCGGGCAAGCGCGCGGAGATCGCCAGCACGGAGGCGAGTCACCGGGGCGCGGAGACCAAGCGGCGGATGGACGACCTGCGCGACGAGGAGCAGGGGGCATCTGAGATCATCAAGCGCACCTTCGACTTCTTGAAAGAAGCAGGCGAAGCCAAGGCGGGGATCGAGCGCGCGACACTCGCGAGCCGCGTCTGACCCCCAAAACCTGGCGCCCCGCGCGCGGGCCGGGTCACAATTCCCCTCCCGTGCGCCGCCTCGCCAGCTTGACCCTGCTCGCTGCCCTCGTCGGCTGCTCCAAAGGCGCGAGCACGCCGCCCCACGAGACCGGGCTCGAGGTCGCCCCGCCGGGGCCGCCGCCGAGCGCCGCCGTGGGACCAAAGCTCGTGCCGGAGGTTGCGGCGCCCAAGGTGCGCCCGCCCTTCAACGTGCTGTTCATCCTGATCGACAGCCTGCGCTGGGACATGCCCTGGACCGGCTACGAGCGACCCATCGCGCCGTGGCTCGACGCCTTCGCCAAGAAGAGCACGCTCTACCCCCGCGGCTACTCGATCTCGAGCTACACCGCGAACAGCGTCGCGCCCGCGCTGGTGGGCAAGTACCCCAGCGAGATGCAGCGCGACGGGTTCTTCTTCACGCTGTGGGGACCCGACAACCTCTTCTTCGGCGAGCGCGCCCAAAAGCGTGGGCACCGCACGCTGTCAGGGCACGGCCACGGCTATTTCAAGCCCGTGATGGGCCTGAACCAGGGCTTCGACGACTACCGCCTGTTGCCCGGCACCGAGCTGGACGTCAAAGGCGTCGAGAACGTCACCAGCGAGGCACTGAACAAGCTCGCCAAGAGCATGCTGTCGGTACCGAAGAACGTGAGCCAAGAGAACGGCAAGCGCTTCTTCGCGTACTACCACTTCCTCGATCCGCACTACACGTACTTCCAACACAAGGACCACCCCGACTGGGGCCTCGACATCCGCGCGCTCTACGACAACGAGGTCCACTACACCGACAAGTGGGTCGGCGATCTGGTGGACTGGGTGCAGAAGCAGCCCTGGGGCAAGGACACCGCCATCGTGATCTCGGCGGATCACGGCGAGGGCTTCGGTGAACGCGGACGCTTCCGCCACGCCTACGACGTGTGGGAGAGCCTGGTGCGCGTGCCGCTGATCATTCACGTGCCCGGCGCGGAGCCGCGCCGCATCGAGCTGCCGCGCGGCCACATCGATCTCGCGCCCACCTTCGCGGATTTGATGGGCGTGCCGCACGATCCGCCGTACCGCGGCAAGAGCCTGTTGCCAGAGGTGCTCGGCGCGCAGCCCGAGCTTCGACCGGTCGTGGCCGAGCTCACACGCTGCGACATCATGGACCGCCGCCGCGCCGTCATCGACGACAACTGGAAGATCATCGAGATGGGCGACGGCGTGGAGTGGCTGCTCTTCGACGTCGTCAAGGATCCGAAGGAAGAGAACGATCTCTCCAAGACGGATCCGGAGCGCTTCACCGCCATGAAGGAGCTCTACGATCGGCTCTCGGCGGCTATCCCGAACCTCCCGATCCCGGGCCTGACACCGCTCAAAGGCGCGCCCGCGGGCCAGCGCTGGTGATGGACGGCGGCTCGCGAGGGAGAGGCAGCCGTCGCTGATACGAGGCTCACGCCTGCCAGAGCAGGCCGAGCTCGAGCTCGATGGCGTCGAAGGGCTCGGCGCGGGGGCGCGCAGCGTCGCGCCAGGTGCCGAGCACGCGATACGACTCCCCGTCGAGGCGCAGCACCTCGAGCGTGCGCTGGATGGGATCGACCAACCAGACGTGCGCGACGCCCTCGCGCGCAAAGAGGGGCACCTTCTCGGCTCGATCGACCGCCTCGGTGGAAGCCGACAGCACCTCGCAGGCCCAGTCGGGACGCAGGGCGAAGTACGCGGTGTCGGGCAGCTCGGCCATGGTCGAGCGGCGCCAGCCGGCGAGGTCGGGGACGACGACGTCGGGCCCGAGGTGCAGCTCGGGCTCGTCGATGATGATCCATCCGCCGGGGCCGCCACGCCCTCGGCGGAACGGGGGACCGAGCTCCTCGCCCAACACCGACGCCGCAGCGGCGTGTCGCGGCGCTGGGCGCGGGTTCGTGTGCAGGACGCCGTGGAGGAGCTCCGCGACGAGCTTCGGATCGACCGCGAGGAGGTCCTCGTAGGTCGCGCGGCGCTGGGCGGGATCGGCCACGGGAGAAGCGTGCCCGTGCGACGGCCAGCGCGCAAGGCGCTCCCGCGGCGCCAGGCCCTGACCAGGCGCGCGCTCGCTCCGACATCACGGACCGTCGCCGCGCAGTCATGGACGACAACTGGAAGCTCGCGTGATGGACGGCGGCGCCCCGCCACGCGGCGGCCCGCGGCCTACCGAAGCGAGGCGAACGCAGCGCTAAGTCCACGACTCGATTGATCGGCACGACCGTTGCTGATGCCTCCTTCGAACAGGAGGAAGTCATGTCGAGGTTGATCGCGTTGGGGTTCTTGGGGACTTTGCTGCTCTCGGGTTGTTACATCGAGGCGAACGACAACGGTGACGGGGTCTTCGACGACGAAGACTCCGACTGCGCCCCCGGGCACGGGACCGGTGGCAAGAAGTCCACCGCCGCCACGGGCGGAACGGGCGGCGCGACCGGCGGTGCGGGCGGAGCGACCGGAGTGGGCGCCTGCAAGGCCCACGCGGACTGCGGCGCCGGCAAGTACTGCCTCTTGGGCTCGGGCCAGTGCACGCAGGCCTCGAGCTGCGCGAAGGAGGCCGACTGCATCTCGGGCTTCAACTGCGACGCGGCGTCGAAAACCTGCATGCCGGCCGCGGCCGAGACCTGCGGCGAGCTCGGGGACGAGGCCGCGTGCGTCGATCGCGGTGACTGCGCGCCGAACTACGCGGGCGTGGACTGCAGCTGCGGCACCGACTGCAAATGCGTGGGAGGCGAGCCGGGCTGCGTCTGCACCAGCTTCGAGTTCTTCCGCTGCGAGGAGGTGGTGCTCTGAGCTACGACTCGCGAAATTCGGCGTGCGGTGCTCAGAAGAGGCAAGGGTTGAGAAGCTGAGCTGTTCGATTCTGGCATCACGGGGGGGGGCACCCGTCATGCATCGGCGGCGGGATGGGCACCGCCACGGCGCTCAAGCGCGTCCAGCCAAACCACCAGGTCGGGTTTCTCATTGGAGCGCGGGTCGAACGCAGCGGATGCCTTCGGGTGGCGCGCCGGGACTCCCGTCCCGACTCGTACCACGGAATGCGCCTTCGAAGCGGCGCGGAGGCAGATCGACCGAACCTCCACGATGCCCCGTCACCCAACCCATGCCGCAGTAGTCCTGTCCTGATGGGCATTCAGACGGCTTCTGAACCGGGTTCGGATATCCGTCCGTGTAGACCGAGTCGGGCGAAGGCATCACCGACTCTCCGCCACCGCCCGTGAGATCGTACACGCCCTCTGGGGTGGGCAGGTGGGAGGCCACCTTCGAGATGGGAACGTCCTGGCCCATGTCCCACTCGATCGGGTTGACCAGCTCGCAGTCCGATGAAATCTGCCCGCGCTCGCAGGTCGGCTCCGCCTCCCCCCAGGGATACGTCCGGGTGCCGCCCCAAGTGGCCAGCCACTCCCACTCGGCCTCGCGGATCGCCCGCTTTCCGTGCGGGTCGCAGGCCGAATCGTTGCTCGACAGATTGCCGGGGGGGTTCCCGGGCAGCCCCCAACCGCTGCCGCCCACAGGGGCGTACGCCAGCGGCGCGGCGCATTGGATCTCGCGACTCGGGCAGCGCGCGTCGTCGTCGTGGGGCAAGCCCAACCCACCTTCCTTGTAGCTGTGCGTGTAGTCAGTCCACGTGTACAGCGTTGCATCCACCCAGAATGGAGCGACCTCGACCCAGTGCGGCTCGTCAGCGAGCAGGCACTCGAGGTCTGGTGGAGGCATTCTGGATCCCGACTTCGGACAGAAGCCTCTTCCCATCAGGAAGCCTCCACCCGGCACGTGGATCTCGCGCATCGTGCAGCGGCCGCCGCGCAGCTCGTGGCTGGGCGGGCAGCCGCTCTCGGGCCACGGGGACCGCGGGCCGTCCTCCGCGGTCTGCCCGCCGCAGGCCGCGATCAGCGCGAGTGGCAGCAACGCGAACAGTCTCACCCGCGCCTCCGACCTCTACGGAAGAGCGCGCCCGCGAGCGTGAGACCGGCGGCCAGCCAAGGCCAGGTCGAGCCGCTCCGCCGCTGCGAAGCGGTGCATTGCTCGCTGTTGCACCCTCCCGGCGGTAGGTCGAGCACCACGTACGCCGGCACCGAGGCCGTAGTGCTCGCGACGCAGGTCGAGCCACCTGCGAGGCACTGTCTCACGCGATAGTAGACGCGGCCGCTCTTCGTGGCCGCGGACGCCGCGATGGCCTGCCACTGGGCGACGCCGGGCCTGGTTCGGAAGAAGCCGAGGGGAGCGCAGTTCACGCGCGCCGTCGAGCTGAAGCCACGCACCGTGTCGTTGACGACGCCCTGCGCCGTGCTGAACGCGGGGTTGTCGGAGAGCTCGAGGTGCACCACGTTGCCGGCGCCGCGTTCCTCGCCCTGCTCGTACGAAGAGCCTGGGGGTGCGAACACGTCGAACTGCGGCGGACGGGTCTCCGAGGACCACTCGAAGGGACCGGACATCACGAGCGTCTGCGCCGAGATCTCTACGGGCAATGGGCAACCGTCGCAGCGCACGATGGGACGGACATCGAGATCGCCCCCGGTGGCGAGCATCGTCGCCACGTGGATCCACGCCGAGAACACGCCCTTCTCCGCGAACGCTGCGCGGGCCGTGTACTCGTAGCGCCTTATCGCTGCCGTCGGCGAGCCACGGAGGTACTCGACCAACCCGTTCAGGTAGATCACCTCGTTGTCCTCGATGCGCTGCAAGGCTCGCTGCCCCTCGAGCAGGTAATGGGCTGGCGCGAACGTCCCGCCGCCAGAGTCCAAGAACCGCCGCTGAAATGCGAACAAGGCGCCGCTGACCACCGCGCGCCGCTCCACGCCGTACTGCTTCTTCGCGCTCTCGTTCAGCGGGCGCGCGCACGGGGCTGCGCCGGTGCTCGGCCCTTCTTGCCAATAGCCAAAGACCCGATTGGTGCAGGTGACCCGCGCTCCCCGGCCTCCGGGAACGCGCACGTCACCGTAGGCCTGCTTGTCCGCGCAGAGCTCGAGCATCTCTCCGAGCGGCTTCTTCGACGCAGCCAGGGTCCCAAGCACGCCGCGACCCACCGCGAGCGCAGCAAACCCATCGGCGGCTCCCTCGAGGATCTGCTCCCGGCGGCAGTTCTGCTGGTTGGGGGCCGCACACAGGTTGTCCGGCCTGGGCTCCGGGAACAGGACTCCCTGATTCGGGAGCAGGAGCCATCCGTCGTCCACTGCGAGGGACTCCTGGATGTGGTGGTGATACTCGTGCGCGACGATCGAACCCTCGCTGGTGCCGTCAAGGGCGTACTGCTCGAGCGGCGTCAACCCGGGAAACTGTTCCGGTGACCAGTCGGATATCTTGATTCCAAAGCGTCCGGCGCGGCCACCCAAATTCTCGTCGTCCGGCTCCTCACCAGTAGCCGCTCCGCGCCAATGCGCGCGCAGCGTCGTCCGAAAGCGATCCTGCCCATCGACCCGGAACCGCGGATCGAGCAGAGAGTAGAAGTCCTGGAGCTTGCCGGCGCTGTAGAAGAGCTGGAGCTCGGCGTGGTGCGCGGGACCGATCGGTTGCTCGGCCGGTGCCGTTGCACGGGTGTAGTCGAAGAATGGGAAGACCCGAGGCCGAGCCGTGACGTGGGTCAACGTCCCGTGAACGAGCGGTGAGCCCGGCAGGTTCTGGTTGAAGAACATGAGCTGCGGGCCGAGCGGATCCACGCTCAGCGCCGGATTCACCGGCGTGTTGGCCGGGTTGGTGAAGTCGTTGTCGGGGCGCGGCGCGACCACGGGCTGCGTCTGCGTCTGGGTGACCTTGTCGAAATAGATGTCGTTGCGGCAGACGACGAACCCCCGCGCGTACTTCTCCGCGGCGGGCACCTGCGCCTCGGGGCAGCTCTCCTTGCCCGGCGCGAAATCCGCGGAGTCGAGCACCCCGGTCTGACCGAAGCCGACCTGAACCGGAGCGGAGAGCCGCTTCAGGCCGCCGAGGTAGTCCAGATCGTAGCCATCGAAGGTGAACTCTTTCTCGTTGGAGCCGCTGCTGAGCACCGCGCCCATGCCGTCGAGCACGGTGAGCCGCTCGACTCGGCCATCGGAGTGCACGACCTGGATCCGAGCCGCGGCGGTGTTCCCGCCGGTGACCTCGAACAGGCGCCGCACGTCCGCAGACACCGCCTCGACCTCGGTGGTCTCCACCGCGGTCTGAACCGCGACCTCGTCCGCGATCGCAAACCGGCCGAAAGCCAGCGGCACATCTCCCTCGGGCAAGCGGCACGCCAGCGTCGCCCCGGTGGCGGAGCCAGCTTCGACCTGGAGCTGACAGCGGCCCGGTGACACGCGCACGCCCTGGTGGCGGAACGCAACGTCCCAAATTCTTCGCGGAGTGTCGCCGTCGTCGCGGATCTCGCGACGCGCTTCGACCCTGACCTCGGCGGGCGCGCGCTTCCCCGTGACGCGAATGGCGCCGTCGATGAGACGCGCCAACACCTCGCGCGGCGGGTCCGCGGCAGGAAGGGTGAGATTGCTCCAGATGAGTCCGTTCGTGAGCGGGACGATTTGAAGGCTCGCACGCTTCAGGAACTGGCGCTGCTCGCGATCCAAGAGGCGTGGTCGATATCCGGGCGCCTCACGCCAACCGTGGGCGATGACTGGGCCGAGGGGATCTGCGGCGATCAAATGGTTCCGCCTCGGGCACGCGACCCACGCTTGCTCGGCGCCGTGGTCGCCTCCATCATCATCGTCACGCTCGGGAGCGCCCAGACTCTCCACCGCGTTCGAAGTCGGGTCACCGTCGCTGGCGGTGCGCTCGCTCGCACACGCTGGAAACAGCGCAACGAGAAGCCAACCTCGAAGAACAACCCACCTGGCCGCGCGCCGCGCGGATCCGTCCGAAGCGTGCGTGCGTGCGTGCGTGCGTGCGTGCGAACCTCATGCCACCCTCCCTATTCGACGTCCCGAGTTTGCCACGAAATCGGTTCGATGTGGGCGCGTGGTGCGTGGCAGCGCAAATTGGGTGCGATGATGTGGGCGCGAGCATTTCCATCGTTGCTGGAGCCCACCCGTTGCTTGCCCCTTCACCCGTTGGGGCTGCGGGCAAGGCCCTCGCCATGAGTCACACGTCGAGGGCGTGGTCGAGCATCGCATCGCCGTCGAAGACGAAGCGCCCGTCGAAGCGCCGCCCCGCGAACATGTGCGGCAGCCAGATGCGATCGTCGGCCCACATCTCGTCGTAAGGGATCTGCCCGAGTGGGGTCCAAATCGGGATCGCCTCGTCGGTCTCGCGGACCTCACCGGTGCAGCCCCCGGCGCTGAAAACGTGCACGTGGATGGAATAGCCGTCCACGAACTGAAACTTGAGCTCGCCGCAGGAGCGGATGTCGTGGGGCGTCACGCAGACCTCCTCGATCACCTCGCGCACCGCAGCTTGGAGCGGGGTCTCGCCGGCCTGCAGGCGCCCGCCGGGGCCGTTGATCTTTCCGGCCCCGAGGCCGCGCTTCTTGCGGATCAGGAGCACCTGATCATCGCGCACGACGAACAAGAGCGTTGCCAGATCCTTGGCTCGCCAGCTGGGCCAGTGGATGTCCGCGAGGGTGCGCACGGGGGTGAGCAGAATAGATCAGAACGCCTTCAAGTCGGTGAGCAAGCGCTTGCTGATCACGATGCGCTGGATCTGCCCGGTGCCCTCGAAGATGTCGTAGACCTTGATGTCGCGGAACCACTTCTCGAGCAGCGCGTGGTCCTCGGTCAGGGTGCCGTGGGCGCCGCAGATTTCGATGGCGTCGATGCAGGCCCGATGGCCGCCTGGCCGGCGAGCGCCTTGCGTCATGCTCGCCTCCTTGGCGTTGGGGATGCTGGTGATCGGCCATCCAGACGGCCTTCCAGGTGAGCAAGCGCGCCGCCTCGAGCTGACGGCCGACCCGCGCGAGCCGCTCGGCGATGGCCGCGTAGCGCGGGACGGGACGCCGACAGCACGTAGTTGTCCTTGACGAAGTCGCGGCGCGTATTCGTAGGCGGCGCGACCGATGCCGCAGGCCATGGCGGCGACGAGCGGGCGCGTGTTGTCGAAGGTCTTCATGGCGGTCATGAAGCCCTCCTTGGTCTGGTACTTCTCCTCGCCGCCCAGCAGGTTCTCGGCGGGCACGCGGCAGTCCTCGAGCACCAGCTCCGCGGTCTCGTTGGCGCGCAGGCCCATCTTCTCCTCGATCTTGCCGACGAAGAACCCGGGCGTGCCCTTCTCGACCACGAAGGCGCGATGGCCGGCGCGTCCCAGCGCGGGATCGACCGTCGCGAAGATCACGTCCCAGACGCGCGCGCGCGCCGTTCGTGATGTAGCACTTGCGCCCGTTCAGGACGTAGTCGTCGCCGTCCTTGCGGCAGCTGGTGCGGATGCGCCGCGACGTCGCTGCCGGCGCCGGGCTCGGTCAGCCGTAGGCGCCCCAGCGCAGGTCGTCGCCCATGTCGCGGAAGATCGCGAAGAAGCGCTCCTTCTGCTCGGGCGTGCCGGTCGCGCGCACCGGCGGACCGCCGAGGCCCGGGCCCGGCAAGCTGAGCATGATGCTCGCATCCGCCCAGGCCAGCTCCTCGGCGCCGATGGCGGCGGTGCGATTGGTCTGCACGGGCTTGTTCGGATCGCGGTTCTTCGGGCCCTCGTTGAAGTCTTCGAGCGGGGTTGCTGTCGCCCCGGAGCGACTGGCTCATCAGGTAGAAGTTGCGCAAGAAGCCACGGTCGATGGTCTTGTCGCGATCCCACCCCAAGCTCTGGGGGCGGATCACGTTCTTGCCCATGTCCGTGGAGCGCTTCTTTGAGCATGCGCTGCTGGGTGTTGAGCTCGAATTCGATCATCTGGGGTTCTCCTTCCGTGCTCTCAGGTGAGGACGGCCTGGGTCTCGGGCGTGGGCAGGACCAGGCGGGATCGAGGGGGATCGCCCAGCTCAACGGCCGCGGCGAGCTGATCCATCTGCTCGGCCGTTGCGCCCGCAAAGGCCATCTGCTTCGCGTCGCGCATCAGCTTCTCGACGATCACGTCGCGCATGAAGCCGGCGCCGCCGTGCAGCTGCACGGCGTCGTCCGCGCAGCGCATCGCGACCTCATGCGCGTGGGCCACGGCCTGCGCCGTGGCGAGCAAGCACTGGGCGTCGCGCTTTCCCGCTGTCCCAGGCCCACGCGGCGCGTCGCACGAGCTCCCGCGGCGCTCTCGACGTCCATGTGACGATCGGCGAGCGTGAAGGCGACGGCCTGGAAGTGGCCGATCGGTTTGCCGAAGGCCTTGCGGATGTCGCAGTACTCGCGCGTCACGTCGAAGGCGACGCGCGACAGGCCCACCTGCCGGGCGGCGACGGTCAGCGCGTACTTCGCGAAGAAGCGCATGGTCGCTGCGATGAAGTCGCCACGCCCCTGCAAGCGATCGGCGTCGGGGACCTTGGCGGCACTCGAGCGCGATCTCTCCGAAGTGCCCGCACTCGAGGCCGAGGGTCTTGTGCCGACCGGAAATTCGCAGTCCGGGGTTGGCCTTCTTGACCACGAACGCGCCGAGGCCGGCCCAGCCAGCGCTCGCATCGACCTGCGCGAACACGATCATCGACTCCGCGAGATCCGCGTTGCCGACGAAGGCCTTGGCGCCCGTGAGCTCCCAACCCCCGCTGACCTGCTTGGCTGTGGTGAGGAAGCCGGCGCGTTCGCGGTTCGGCTTGCGCTCGCTCCACGCCACTGCTCCGAACAGGTCATGGGCGGCCGGATCTGCGAAGGGCGCGAGCAGCGCTTTGGCCTGGTCGTCGGAGCCGAGCTCTTGGACCGCGATCAGATAAGAGCCGAAGCCCGGCAGACCGAAGGGAGCGGCGGGATCCCCGTAGGCGAGCTCTTCGTTGATCATGACGGCCGTGAGCAGCCCGAGACCCTGGCCGCCCAGCGCCTCGGGAACGGCGGCGAGACTGAGCCCCAGCTCGTGCACGGCGCGGCGCGCCTCGTCCCCAACGGCTTGCGCTTTTTCGAACTCGCGGGCCCTCGGCATGAGAGCGGTCCTCGCGAAATCGGAGACCGTGCCGGTGATGAGCTTCTGATCCTCGGTGGGCTCGAACGAAATCATCGCGATTCCTCCTGGGTGCCGAGCCCATGGGGGGCGTACCGGCTTCCGCTAGGCGTTGTATAGTTCCACTACGCAAACGGTGCAAGCAGAACTCGGCCTGCTGGCCGGCCCCTGATAATCCGCTCATGTCTTGCGCAGACTGGGGCTGCGGGCTAGGTTCCGCGCCCTTCCGATGGCAACCGCAGTCATCCGCACCGGCGGAAAACAGTATCGTGTGGCTCAGGGCGACACCGTCGTGGTGGAACTGCTCGCGGGCGATCCCGGCACCAAGGTGGAATTCACCGAGGTGCTCATGCTCACGGGCGACACCCTCAAGGTGGGCAAGCCCTATCTCCCCGACGTCAAAGTCAGTGGCGAGATCGTCGAGCAAGGCCGTGGCGAGAAGATCACGATCTTCAAGTTCAAGCGCCGCAAGAAGTACCGCCGCAAGATGGGCCACCGTCAGGAGCTCACGGCGGTGAAGATCACTGGCATTCAAGGCTGAGGCTGAACGATGGCACACAAAAAAGGTGGCGGTTCCACTCGTAACGGTCGCGGCTCCAACGCCCAGCATCGCGGCGTGAAAGTCTACGGCGGCGAGGCAATCCGCGCGGGCGGCATCCTGGTGCGACAGGTCGGCCAGACCATCGCTCCCGGCAAGAACGTCGGCGTGGGTCGCGACTACACGCTGTACTCACTGGTCGACGGAGTGGTTGCGTACGAGTACGCGACCAAGACCAAGAAGAAGGTCTCCGTCTATCCGGTGACGGCCAGCTGACCCGCTTCAAGCTGCTCGTCACTGATCTCGACGGCACGCTGCTCGACTCGAGCGGCCAGGTGCACGAGTCGGACCTGCGAGCCCTCGCCGAGCTTCGGCGCCGTGGCTTGCACGTGTCGATCTGTACCGGCCGCATGTACTCAGGAACCGGGAGATCGCCCGAAGTGTGGGCGTCGCTGGGGCCGTCGGTTGCCTCGATGGCAGCCAAGTCGTGGACAGTAGCGACGACAGCTCGTTGGCGACGCATCCCATCGCGGCCCACGCGGCAGAGCCGCTACTCGAGGCGATCGAGGAGTTCGATCCGATCACCTTCCTGTTCGCCCAGGACTCGATCCTTCACGACGAGCGCGGCGACGACTTCCTGCCGTTCGTCGGTCTCTGGTCGCAAGCCGGCCGTGCGCCTCCCGCGCGTGCTCGATCCGCGCAGTTTCAGCGACGAGAGCTCGGTGGCCGCACTGGTTTCCTTGGGGGACGAGGAGCAGATCCGCGGGGCCGCTCCCGCATCTTCGAGCGGGTGGGGGACCACATGCAGATCGGGTTCTTCTCGATCGCGCGCCGTGAGCTCGACGCCGACTGGGGCATGGTCGTGCGAGCCGCGGGCGTGAGCAAGGCCACCGCGCTGGGTCGCATCGCTGAGCACTACGGCGTCTCGTCGAAGAGACGGTGGCAGTCGGGGACTGGGTCAACGACATCTCGATGCTCGAGAGCGCCGGGCGCAGCTTCGCGATGGGGCAGGCGCCCGACGAGGTGAAGGCCGCGGCGACCGACACCCTCGACGCGGATTCATCGACGGGCGGCGGCATCGAGGAGGCCGCCCGCCGCTCCGGCATGCTCTGACTCGGCGCCTCGCCGCACCGGCCGAGGCGTGCTACCGGAATTTCTGCGAGCACGACGTGGCGGACCCGAACGACGACAGCGCGCCGAAACGGCCGGTCTACCTGGTCATTGCCCTGGTCACGCTGTGGCTATCGGGCATGACGGCCGCGGCCGAAGGCTTCGCCTCCATCGAGATCGTACGAAACCCCTTCTCGTCGGCGTTCAGCTCGCTGCGTGGAGACGCGCTGCAGGGGCTGCTCTCCCGCGCCTACGTGGACGGCGTGCTCTCCATCGCGAAGATCGCTCTCCCAGTCGGGATCGCGCAGGTCATTTTGGGCGTGCTTCTGGTCGCAGTGAGCGGCAAGGCCTTGTTCGCGCGGCGTGCGTCGCCATGGTTCGCCGTCCAGGTCATTGCCGCGAACGTCGCGGTGCTGACCGCGGCTTATGCGCTGTACCAGCCGGTGCGACACCGAGTGGTAGAAGCCATCGCGACCAGCGGCATCGAGGAGCGTCCGGCCGGGATCTCGGCGACGGATTTCGACAAGTTGGTGCGACTGAAGCACTGGTGGACCTTCCGCTTTCGCTTGGGACTCCAGCTCGCCGTGCTGGGCATGGGTGCCTTCGGCGTGACTCGCCGCACGGCGCGGGCGGTGCTGACACGTCCGGCGCCGAGCCCCAGTGAAGAGAGCTGAGGTCGCGGCATGGGGAGCGTCCGCATCTTGCCCCCCGAGCTGGCGAACCAGATCGCAGCCGGCGAGGTGGTCGAGCGTCCGGCCAGCGCCGTGAAAGAACTGCTGGAGAACGCCCTCGACGCCGGAGCACGCCGCTGCGAGGTCGAGATCGAGGCCGGTGGCGTCGGCCTGATCGGGGTCTCGGACGACGGTTCTGGCATGAGCGAGAGCGACGCTCGGCTCTGCGTGCAGCGTCACGCTACCAGCAAGATCGCCTCCTTTGCCGAGCTGGGTCATATGCGCACCTTCGGTTTTCGCGGCGAAGCGCTGCCCAGTATCGCGTCGGTGAGCCGCTTCGAGCTCACGACCCGCTCGCGCGACGATGACGCGGGCATCGAGCTGGCGATCGAGGGCGGAGCCGAGCCGGTGATTCGGCCGACAGGAGCCCCCGTCGGCACCCGGGTCACGATCCGCGATCTTTTCTACAACGTCCCGGCACGGCGCAAGTTCCTGCGATCGACGGGCACCGAGTCGGGACACGTGACCGACGTGGTGGAGGCCGCCGCGCTGGCGCGCCCCGACGTCACCTTCAAATTGACACGAGATGGGCGTCCGGTCCGCGAGTGGCTCCACGTCGCGAGTCGCGCCGAGCGCGTGGCGCAAGTGCTCGGGGACGGCGAGCTCACACGCTGCGCGGGCAGTCGGGGACCGCTCTCGGTCGAGGCTTTCCTGGGCCGACCCGAGAGCGCGCGAGCGGGCGCGGGCGGGCTGCGGCTGTTCGTCAACGACCGACCCGTGCGCGACCGCGCCTTGGCGCTGGCGGTGGCCCAGGCCTACGGCAGCGTGCTCGAGCGCGGGCGTTACCCCCGGGGCGTCGTGTACCTCGACATCGATCCGGCGCTGCTGGACGTGAACGTGCACCCTCAGAAGTCCGAGGTGCGTTTCGCCGATCCGCGGGCGGTCAACGACGCGCTCTACGCGATCCTCTCGCGGGAGCTGTCGACGGCGTTCTCGTTGCCGCCGGGCCGACGCTGGAACCCGCAGAAGGCCGCCCCGCCGGCGCCTCCTCCGCCGCCGGAGCCGGATCCGGATCCGGCGGACCCGTGGGGGCTGTCGGGTGGGGCGCCTCCGCCGCCAGCTCGCACAGCGCCAGCACCCTCGGCCGCAGCGCCGTCACCCTCGGCCGCAGCGCCGACTCCCTCGGCCGCAGCGCCGTCACCTCGCTACGAGAAGTCCGACGAGCCGCTGGTCGCAGTGCAAGACTCCGCGCGTTCGCCGATCCGGCCACGGCCGGAGATGCGCTGGTCGAATCTGCGTTTCGTCGCCCAAGTGCGTCACACCTTCTTGGTCTGCGAAGCCGACGACGGGCTGTACGTGCTCGACCAACACGCCGCGGCCGAACGCGTGATGTTCGACAAGCTGCGCAAGGCCTACCGCGACAACGCCGTTTCGTCCCAAGCGCTGCTCTTCCCGGTGGTGGTGGAGGTGACGGGCGCCGAGTCCGATCTGGTCGCGGCCCGCGCCGAAGAGATCGCCTCGGTCGGGCTCGATTTGCGCGTCCGCGGACCCGAGAGCATCAGCGTGCACGCGGTCCCCAAGCTCCTGCAGAAGACCAGCCCCGAGCGCTTGGTCCGCGATCTGCTCAGCGAGGTGATGCGCAGCGGTGGCCGGGGCTTCTCGGACGCGGTGGATCTCGCCCTCGCCACCATGGCCTGTCACGCCTCGATTCGCGCGGGCGACCCCATCTCGGCCAGCGAAGGCATGGCGCTGCTTGGCGCCTTGGACGGCGCTGACTTCGCCGGACACTGCCCCCACGGTCGGCCCGTGGTGACCTTCACGAGCTGGCATGAGCTCGATCGTCGCGTTGGACGGCGCTGATGTCGAGCGAGCTCTTGGTCGTCGTCGGGCCCACCGCGTCGGGCAAGACCGAGCTGGCGGTGCGGCTGGCGGAGGTCTTCGGCGGAGAGATCGTCAGCGCCGACAGCGTGCAGGTCTACACGCGCTTTCAGATCGGAACGGGCAAGCCCACCGCAGAAGAGCGCGCTCGCGCCCCGCATCACCTGATCGATATCGTCGAGCCGGATCAGCCCATGGACGCGGCAGGGTGGGCGCGGCTGGCCGAGGCTGCGATTCGTGAGATCGAGGGCCGGGGCAAGACTCCCATCGTCTGCGGGGGCACTTTTCTGTGGGTGCGTGCCCTGCTCTGGGGCTTGGCGGCGACTCCGCCCGCGGACGCCCGCATCCGCAGAGCCCACGAGGAGCGCGCCGCGGCGGAGGGGCGCGCATCGCTGCACGCGGAGCTCGCAGGGGTGGATCCGGCCAGCGCCGCCCGGCTCAACGCCAATGATTTCGTTCGAGTGAGCCGCGCCCTCGAGGTCTTCGAGCTGAGCGGCGTGACGCTCAGCCAATGGCACGCCGAACATCAGTTCCGCGAGCTCAGACATCCGCATCGACTGATCGGCGTGCGACACGAGCCCGCTGGGCTCGATGCCAGGATAGCGGCGCGGGTCACCAGCATGCTCGAATCAGGGTGGATCGCCGAGGTCCAAGGGCTCGTCGCCGATGGCTTTGGCGGCGCGCGCGCGATGACCTCGGTGGGCTACAGGCAAGTGCACGAGGCGGTGGCGAGCGGCGCGGGCGGCGATCTCGCGGAGCGGATCACTCGGGCCACCCGGGTCTTTGCTCGGAGACAGCGCACGTGGCTCCGCAGCCAGCCGGTTCGATGGCTCGACCCGGGGGCCGCTGCATCTGGAGATCTGCGGGTATTAGTCGCGCCCGAGACCGAGTGACGCGTCGAGCAGCTCCAAGAAGGTCTGCGGCTTGAAGGTGCGAGCCGCCGACACGAAGGCTGCGGCGGGCGCCGCCGAGACGCTGGGACGGCCCACCACCTCTGGTTCCAGCGTCGCGGCAACCGCAGCGGCTGCGGCCGGGGGAGCCTCTTCGCGAACTACGTGGACCGGGGGCGCCTCGGCCACCGGCTCGCCCAGCTCGAGGTCGTCGTCCGGCGCAGGCTCGAGATCGACGGTCGCGCCGAGCTGCGCCGCCGTGGGCTGGGTGCGCGACACGATGTCGACCTCGCGAAGGTCGCTCAAATCCGGAACCGCGGGCGCGGCCAAGCCCTGGGGCAGCGGTGCTGCTTGAGGCCCGGACTCCGGCGGTGGGGTCTTGAGCGGGATCTCGCGGCCTTCGTCCATCGCGACGGAATCGGCGGCGCCGGCCAGGGCCTCGCCCATGCTGCCGGCGATAGCGCGGCGAGAAGACGCCGGCGCCTCCTCTTCTTCCGATTCTTCTTCTTCCGATTCTTCCGAGATTTCTTCCGCTGATTGCGGGGGGACAGACGCCTCGGTGATATCGACGATGTCGTCCTCGAGCAGGTCGAGATCTTCGATGGAAGCCTCGCCCATCTCGACGGAGACCTCGTCGTCCACGATGGCGCGCACCATGGAGGTCTCTTCCGCCGGCTCGGGCGCGGCCATGACGGGCTCGTCCATCACCACGGGCTCGTCCATCACCACGGGCTCGTCCATCACCACGGGCTCGTCCATCACCACGGGTTCGTCGACAATTCCCGGATCCGGCGCGGGCTCGGTGGGCGCCGCGACGGCCGCCGCGCGAATCCGGGGGCGGGCCGCGTTCTTCTGCACGAGACCGAGCAGCCCCTGCAGCCGCGTGATCTGATCCTGGCTGCTGATCATTCTGCGCTTCCTTCATGGAGCCGCGCGATGGCTTCGCCCCAACTCTTGCCTTGCGAGAGCAACGCGCGAGCCCGATCCGCGCCCGATGCGCCGATGACCAAGAACCGCACGTGAGCGTCGTCTCGTCCGAGCACCACCGCTCGGCCATCGCGCCCCATGCAGCGCTGCAGCGCCCCTTCGAGCACGGCGGCCAGCAGCGGGTCCCCAGCAGCGCCCAGCGGCGAACCTTCGATCACGAAGACCAGAGCCTTGCCCCAGCGCTCCAGGGACAGCGAGCCGAAGCCCAGGAGTGCCAAGTTGCCGCCGAGGTGATCGACGAACCCTTCGACGCCGATGCTCTGTCCGCCGTCGCCCCAGTGTTCGGTGATCCTGAGTCCCACCTCGGTGCCGAGCGTGCGCCCAAAATTCGTGAGCGAATCGTCGCCCGCATGCTTGCAGAGCTCGATCAATGCGTCCGGCGGCACCAACAGGCGCGGACCGGCACCGTCCAAGTGCACGGATCCTCGCCCTAAGTCGAACTTCACCGAGTGGGACGGGTCGAATCGCGAAACGGCCATGCTGCCTCGTGCTGCGGAGCCCTTCTCCGGGTGTGCCAGTATAGGGCGGCCGTGCGCGAGCATGTCAAATCCCCGCGAGATTTCCGGCGCGTGAGGCACCTGGCGACGGTGCTCGTTGCGCTGGCAACGGCCTCACCCGGCCGGATCGAAGCGCAACCGCGCCGCGAGCGCCCCTTTCTGTTTGGGGGCGGGCAGGCCTCGAAAAAGGCTCCAGTCCAAACCGACCCCTGGCTGCCCACGGGGGCCATGGTCCAAGGTTCGGTCGAGCGGCCACCCTCTGGCGAGCTGCCCGCCTGCTCGTTCCGCGCGCCGGTGTGTGTTCACCGCGGCGCCGGCGTGACCCCCGCGGCGGCCCTCGGCGCGCTCGAGGCAATTGAGAGCGCGTACTTCACGCTGGTGGACGTGCTGCGCTTGCCGCCCCCGCTGGGCGATCTCGGCGCGGGAGGCAGCGAAGCTCTCGATCTCTACCTGTCGGCCGGTCAATCGCGCCTGCGGGTGGGAGTGGACCCGCTCGTCGGCGGGCGTTTCGATCGCGCCGCGGCCCATTGCAGCGTGGGGGACGTGGGGCAGGAGGCGATGCAGCGGGAGGCATCGCTGTGCGTCGGAGAGGCCATAGCCCTCGCGCTCGATCCGGCGGAGACGCCGCACTTGCGCCGCGCCTACGCCACGCACTTGTGGGCACTCCGCGGCACACCGACCAGCGCGGATCTCGAGGCCGTGGACGAAGTGCAAGCGAGTCCCGAGCGAGCGATCGCGACGCGCGAGCTGGGCGGCAGCTCGGAGGGGTCCGCGCTGCTCTTCGAGTATCTCGACGCACGACGCGGAGTCGGCGCGCCGGGCACGATTGCAACCCATCTCATGTCCATCGCGGTGGCGAAGACCGAGCCGCGCTCGCTGCTCTGGAGCAACTCCCCCGACGTCTTCGACGCCATTCGCTCGGCGCTGGACGGCAGCCCCCGCGACACGGCGATGCTCTTCGCCGATCTCGCCGTGACCCGCGCCTTCATCGGCGTGCGCGACGACGGCGAGCATTTGCCAGCGCTGGAGTGGGCGGGCTCCTTCGGCCGTGTGCGCTTCGACTGGTCGCTCCGGCTGTCGGGCCTGCCACGTCGGGTGGCGTCGCTGCGTCCCGTCGAGCCGACCGGGGCGATGTACGTCTGGCTCGACCTCGACCAGAGCCTCGGGGAACAAGAGCTGGGTTTTCAGGCTGAATGGGAGTCTCCGGTCTCCTTCCAGTGGGCCTTGGTCAGCGTCGCCGGCGACGGCAGGGAGCTCGGACGCATCTACACGCCCTTCGTCGAGCGCGGGACGAAGGTCGAGCAAACGCTCAGCGATCTGAAGGACGCCCGTGGCCTGCTGATCGTGGGCACGAACCTCGGTGGCGTCTCCCTGACCCACCCCTTCGATCCCGACTACGCGCCCTTCGAGCCCCACGGCTGCACGGTGTACTTGACCAAGTTCTGAGGCCTCAGGGCGGTGGGTCGAAGATCAGCGGCAGCTCGAGTTCGTGGTCTTCGTCGCGCGCCGGTGAGAGACGCTGCTGCTTCACCGCATCGATCACACAGGCTTCGAAGGCAGGTCGAGCGAGCTCCGGCGAGCTCCGGGCACGCAACACGACGACGCGCGTGACCTTGCCAGTGTCGTCTCGACCGACGCTCAGGGTGAGGCGGCCCTTGATGCCAGCGGCGTGCCGCGCGTGACACGACTGTGCGCCCTCGCCGATGCGGCGGATGGCCGCGGTGCGCGGATCCGCGGGCGGCGCCGCGGGTGGGGGCTGGGCGTCCTGGGAGTTGGTCGCCGTGGGGTTGGGTGACGACAGCGGAGGGGTCGGCACCGTCTTGGGCGTGCCGGTGGGCGCCGGGGGCGGCGCCCCGATGGTGAGCGCCGGCGGCGGATCGCTCGGCGTCGACGGAGCGGACGAACTCTCGGCGGCCCTCGGGGGCGGGGGCTCGGCGCAGGAGAAGGCCAGCACCGCACAGGGCAAGACCCAGCGAGATTTCAGCATCGCTTCCTAGTGATGCGCGCCAGGGCGCTTGCGATCGAAAGCATCAGCCACCACGGGAGTGGGACGCCCGTTCCCGACACCGCGCAACCCCCGCGAGCGTCGGCCCCATCGTCCACCAAAGCCCGATCCACCGCGATCGGCAGGTCCCGAGTGACGAGAGGCGAGCCCGCAAAACTCACACGAACCGTCATGCGGCTGCCGCCGGTCCCGGCGTCAGCAGCCACGGAAAAACGCCACAGCCCCGGCGCGACGCGGCGGAGCGGCGCTGACACACGCCCACCGTCGGCCTCGAGCACCAACGCGTTGGGATTGAAGCCGTCGACGACGCGCTCGTCGGCGGATCGCAACTCGAGGACGGCTTCGACGGGCCAGCTCGGATCCGGATGCGCATACGAACTCGCCAGCGCTATCCAACTCTCGGTCGCGTCGGGCAACACGGCGAGGGGTGACGACGCGGAACCCATCACCGCCAACGTGCCCACCAAGTCCAGAGCGCCGGGTCCCATCTGTTGCTCGATGGGAATCGCGCCGTCGAGAGAGCGCGCGCCCGCCTGAAGCAAGGTGCGGACGCGTTCTTGGTCGAGCCCGGGGTCCTTCTGAAAGAGCAACGCCGCCGCGCCGGAGACGATCGGAGCCGCCATGCTCGTCCCGCTCGAGAGCGCGTGGAAGTCGTCCACCACCAGGCATCCGGGCTGATCGCCGCACACGCTGCCGGCGACGAAGATCCCGCCTCCGCCGTTCTTCTCGGGGTCGGCCAAGGCCGACATGGCACCGATCACGAAGGCCCCCGGGGCGACCAAATCGGGCTTCATTTGGCCGAGTGAGTTCGGCCCCGCGCCGCTGAAATACGCCGCGGAATCCGGGACCGGCGGGCTCATGGCGCCCAAATTCTGCAACAGCACGTCGTGCCCCGCTCGGTCCTTCCATCCCACGCGGTTCAGGCTGGCACCCACCGCGATCAGCTGGGCGTTCGAGGCCGGAATGCCAATGGTGCCTTCTTTGCTCGCGCGCGGGAACAGCGCGCCGGTATTCCCTGCCCCTGGGGCGAGATCGCCCTCGCTCTGAAGCCAGAGGCGCGCGGTGCCGTGACCCTCGAGCCGCAGCGCAAACGTCGACCCCGCCTGCCAGGTGCCTTCGATGACGACGACCGCGCCGTTCGATCCGGCGGCGATGGGGCTGCTGGCGTCGGTGATCTGGTTCAAGATCGTCACCTCGACCCCCTTGTCGGCGTAGCCGGCGCCTCTGCCCGGCGGCAACGGCTCGATCCACTCGCCGTCCGAGTCGTCTACGCCGACGCTGAGTTGATCGCCGGGCCGGCCGCTGATCCAGACGTACAGCGTGGCCGTGGTGCTGCTCTTGCCGACCGGCGGACTGACGATGGGCACGCGGACGCTGGACTCGCGCGGCACGTGGACCTCCGTGTGAACGCCAAAGGGCGCGGGATAACTCGGGGAGATTGTGCCGTAGATCCCCCCACTGTTGCCCGCAGCGACCACGATGGCTCTGCCGGGAAAGCCGGGTCCGACGAAGGCCGCGAGGCCCCGTTCGAGACCTGTCAAACCGTCATGGCCGCCGAAGTCGCTGCCGAGGCTCAGGTTCACCACGGCGGGCATGCCGAGCTGTTTCGCCCGATCGAAGACGAAGCGGGTGGCGAGCAACACGTCGGGATCGAGGATCGCGCCGTCTCCGGTGCGCGTGACGCGCACACCGATCATGGTCGCTTCCGGCGCGATGCCCACGTACTTGGCCGGATCCTGCGAGAGGCCGTTGCCGAGGGCCAACGACGCGACGTGGGTTCCATGTCCCAGCGTGTCCCGGGGCAGCTGCACCGAGTCGGTGGCGATCAGCTCGTCCAGATCCGCAGCGGCGAACACCGCACAGGAATAACCTGCGCCCGCACAGCCGAAGTCGGCTTCGAGCTGGGGGTGCCTGCCCAATGGCTGCCGAGACAGGTCGAGGGCCCAGGCCACCCGGGACTTGCCTGCCGCGTCCCTGAGATCCGGATGCTTGGGGTCGAATCCGGTGTCGACGATGCCGATCACGACTCCGGCGCCGGTCAGCCCCGTGAAATCACGGAATCGTGCCGCCCGTGTGAGGTCTGAGGCGGAGTTGAGCAAGGTGCGGCGAGGCGGCGCCCAATCCAGGCGCCACTCGGGGTGTGCGTCCGCCAGCTGGGCGACCGTGGTGGCCGAAGCGTGGAAGCCAGCGAATCCGGGCGACAGACCGATCAGCCCGGGTGGGGTCGGCGCACCCTTCGGCAGCTCGACGACGATCGAGAGGTCTCGGTCCGGGAAGCGTGCACCGAGCGCCCGCGCGTACATGCCTGCGTCCACTTGAGCCCGCGCCGCCGTGGTCGCGAGCGCGCCGCAGGCGAAGGCTCGAAGCAGGGGGGCGGTGCGCACGATGCCGAGCTTACCGCGTCAACGCGCGGCGGTCAGGTCCCGCACCAGGCGCTCGATACGAAGCAGGCCATCGGGCGAATACCCCACGAGCACGTCGCGGACCACGCCCTTTGGGTCGATCACGAAGATCGTGGGCAAAGCGTTGGCTTGATAGGCGCTCGCCGTCTTTCCGCTGTGATCGGAGGCGATCGGGTACTCGATCCCGAGCGCAGTCGCGGCGTGCGTCGCGGGCACGACCGCGTCCATGGTGATCCCGAGAACCACCACCCCCTGTGCCGAGTAGCGCGCGTGCAGCTCGTTCAGCGTGGGAACCAGGAATCGGCACACGCTGCACCACGCCGCCCAGAACTCGAGGACGACGACTCGTCCGCGCAAGGCGGCAAGGTCGGGCTCGACGCTGCCCTGCACCGTCTCGAGAGAGTCGAGTCGCGGCGCTGCGGCGCCGACGAACGAGAGCCGCATCACCCCGGTCGCGTCGGGCGCCGCGCCGAGCTCCGCGGAGAGCAGCCGCCTCGCATCGCCCCGGCGGATGACCAACGGGATGCGCGAGCCCGGTGCGCGCGCAGCGACCAGGCGCACGACGTCCTCTGGACCGACGACGCCGGCGCCGTCGAGGGTGAGGATGCGGTCTCCCGCGATGATGCCCGCGCGTTCGGCGGGCGAGCCCCGGACGGTGCTGCGAACCAGCACGCCGCCGTCGGCGTCGGGCGCGACACTGACCTCGACTCCGAGCCATGCGCTCGGCGAAGCGCCCCGAAGATCGGGCTCGGTGGGCCCGGCGCGGGCGGGCTCGAGCTCAGCGCCGTCCCGGGACGCGGGTTTGGGCGGCGGTTGACCCGACGCGCAGCCCAACAGCATCGCGGCAAGCGCGCCCGAAAGACGTGACATGCGTTCGCTCGTGGTACCATGCGGTCTCCCTGCGCGCAGCCACCGTGTCCTTCGTCTGCTCTGCGTGCGCCCTGCTGGCGTGCGCGGGCAACCCACCTCCGGAGGTCCCCGACGATTCGGCGGGCACGCGCGCTGCCGCGCCACGGCGGGCGCCCCCACGCTGGTCGCGGTTCGACGAGGTCGCCGGCTGGCCGCCGGTGAACCCGACACCCTTCGCTTCGAAGGGTCACGGCGCGTCGCGCACGCTCGTCAGCATTCGAGTCAGCGCGAGCGTGGCTGAGTCCTACCGGGGACTGCGGCCGGATCTCACCCTGCCCACTGGCACCATCGTCGCCGCGTTCCACACCGACGCGAAGACCGGAGCCCCGGGCCCGGTCTACGTGATGGAGCGCGAGGCAGATCGCTGGAAATACTCAGCCCTCGATGCCGACGGGCGGACGAGCGAGCACGGGCTTGCCCTCTGCGAGCGCTGCCACGCCGAGTCGCCCACGAGCGGTCTCTTCGGCCTCCCGCGCTAGGGGCGGCCAGGGGAGCAGACTGCTCGCCGAGCAAATCCACGGGCGCACAACGCAAAAAACCCGGCGGGGGGAGCCGCCGGGATTTGCGTTAAACCAAGCAAGGAGAATTTGAAGTTAAGAAAGCCGACGTTCTCAGCACCCCATCCCCGGGGCGTCCAAGACCAAGCCAATAGCGCAGGGCCACCAGCTGGGGACCCGCGAACAACCAAGCCGCCTGCCCATTAGCAGCGACTGTGCCAGCGCTCCGGGTAAACAGCTAACCATCGGGAATTAAACTCAATCGTGTCCGAAGTCGGATTCGGCGTGTGGGCGACCTCTGGCATCCGAGTCATGCCCCCCTTCGGCCTCTGCAATCGTTGCAAGTCCTGGCACACCGCCGGCCTAGCGGCCGATGGCCCGGTGCAACGCGGCGTCCATCACCTCGAGAGGCGCCGGTCGCCCGGTGTACAGCTCGAACTGTCGGCAGGCCTGGTGGAGCAGCATGCGCCCCCCGTGGACGGTTCGCGCACCGGCGCGCTCAGCGGCGGCGAGGAGAGGCGTGTGAATTGGCTTGTACACGATGTCCATCACGACCACCCCAGGTCCCAGCATCGAGTCGGGCACGATCTGCTCGGTGCCGTAGCCGTCCATGCCCGCCGAGGTGCAGTTCACGATGGCCTCGACCGAGTCGAGCTGCGGGAGCCCGCGCAGGTCCCCCGAGCTGACGTCGAAGCCCTGGGCTGCGACCGCTCGCGCCAGCTCCTGGGCTCTTTCGAGGGTCCGGTTCGCGATATGAACGCGCATGCCCGCCTCGCAGAGCGCGAACACCGCTGCGCGAGCCGCGCCTCCCGCACCGATCACCACGGCGCGCTTGCCTTTCAGCTCGAGCGCTTCGGACAACGCCCGGGCGGCGCCCCAGGCGTCGGTGTTGAAGCCAATGAGCACGCCGCCATCGTTGACGATGGTGTTCACCGCGCCGATCCGCGCGGCGATCGGGTCGATCCGGTCGAGCAGGGGAAGGACCGAGAGCTTGAACGGCATCGAGACGCCCAGGCCGCGGATCCCCAAGGCGCGCATGCCGGCGAGCGCCCCGGGCAAGTCGGCCTCGGTGACCGCGAATGGCACGTAGACGAAGCTCACGCCGAGCGCCTGGTACCCGGCGCTGTGCATCGCCGCGCCGATGGAAACCGGGTGCAGCGACAAGGACCCGCACAGGGTGATGGGAGCTGGTTCACTCACCCAGAGCAGCGTAGCGCGGCCCTGCGGCCGAGAAGCCCCCAGAATCAGCGTGCGCGCCGCTCCCCCCTTTGTTCAGTTGAGTCGAGGCGCCATCGTGCTATGAACCGCCCCGCAAAGCACCCGTAGCTCAGCTGGATAGAGCATCGGTCTACGGAACCGAGGGTCGCATGTTCGAATCATGCCGGGTGCGCCAGAGCCCTCCGTGTGGGCCCGGGGCATGAGCCAGAGCGACCACGACTGGATGGGAGAAGCGTTGGCGGAAGCCGACGGGGCTCGCTCCCACGCCGACGTGCCCATCGGCTCCGTCATCGTCAGCTCCTCCGGGGAGCTGCTGGGTCGGGGGCACAACCGCCGGGAGGTCGACGGCGACCCGACCGCCCACGCGGAGATCGTGGCGCTCCGAGCCGCTTCCGCCGCCTTGGGGCACTGGCGACTCGAAGGCGCGACGGTGTACTCGACCCTCGAGCCTTGTCCAATGTGCGCGGGTGCGCTCGTCAACGCACGCGTCGCGCGCCTGGTGTACGGCGCGGCAGACGCGAAGGCCGGCGCTGTCGACACCCTGTTCCAGATCGGACGCGACTCGCGCCTCAACCACCGCTTCGAGGTCACCTCCGGCGTGAGGCGAGACGAGTGCGCGGCGAGGCTGAGCGCGTTCTTCGCGGAGCTTCGCGCCGAAGGACAAAAGTAGAGGCGTCAGTAGTCTTGGTGCTCGGACTCGAGCCCCGGCGCATCGAGCCCCGGCGCCTCGGGCGTCGGCTCGGCCTCGATGCGAGGCGAGGTGGCTCGCTTGAAGGTGACCTGCTCGCCAAGCGCATCTTCGAGCTCGGTCTCGGTCACCCGCCGGATCCTGAGGGCGATGCGCATCAGCTTCCGCAGGTACGCCGACCAGCCCGGCGTGACCGCGCCGTCGGCGCCAAAGTACTGGCGTTTCGGGTTGGGCAAGATGGACGCGAGGTACAGCGCTTGCCCCAGCGAGAGCTGACCGGCCGTGGTGTTGAAGTAGTGCGCGGCGGCCGGCCCGATGCCATAGAGGCCGGGGCCAAACTCGATCACGTTCAGGTAGAGTTCGAGGATCTGATCTTTGCTGAGCTCTTGCTCGAGCAGGTGAGTCAAGACGGCTTCCTGGAGCTTTCTCGAGAGCGTCTTGTCCCGCGACAGATAGAGGTTCTTCGCCAGCTGCATGCTGATCGTGCTGGCGCCTCGGACGAAACGTCCGGCCTTGGCGTTCTCGCGGATGGAGTTCCGAATGGCCTCCTCGTCGAAGCCACGATGTCGGAAGAACGCGCCGTCTTCGCAGATCAAGACCGCCGTATCCATATGCCTGGAGATCCCGGTCTTCGGGACCCAGCCCTGGGTGCCGGGCCCGGTCTGAGCCTGCATCAGGCGCCCGGTCACATCGAGCACCTCTCGGGTCCAGGTACGAGAGAAGCGACTCGGCGCGATCTCGGCTGGAGCACCCGTGATTCGGCACTCGTTCACGCTCGACCACCTGGTCAGCATCTTGTCTAGGGACCGCGTGTCGACCTGGATCTTCCCGGTCAACGTGAAGGTGCCGCTGAGCTGCGTCCCCGCCAACAACGGCACGAGGCCTTCGGGGGTGGCGTCGAGCATGGCTTGGCAAGAAGCGAGGGCGACGCCGCCATCGAGCGAGATCTTCTTGTAGTCCTTGCTCTGCTCGAGCTCGCCCTTGACGTCTACCCGGACCTTGCCGACGCCGATCTCACCCTCGTCGATGATCAAACGAGTCCCGTCGAGCCTGGCGCGCGCGCGACCGCTGAGCGACAGCGCGAGGCCACGGACCGGCTTGGGCGCGAGCCATTTCTGTTGAGCGGACAGCCCCACGAGCTTGGCGCTGCCGGACAGCGCGAGCTCGCCGCCGTCGGCCGAGAGCGTGGCCTTTGCTCGCGCTTCGACCGCGGCTCGGCCCACGTCCAGGAGACCAAAGTCCCCTTCTCGAACCCCGAGGGCCGCGAGCGAGACGGGCCCGCCGTCGACGCTGGCCGTGATCGGCCCCTCGGCGAGGGGAACGCCCAGCGCGAACCGCAGGGCGTGTTCGGCGTCAGGGGCTGGCATGAGCGACACCACGAGCTCCGATGGGGTGCGCTGCACCCGGAGGCGCCCGGGACCCACATTCAGTGTTTCGGCCCCGCGGACCAACCGAGCGGACAAGCCGCCCAGGTCGACCTCGGATCCTTCGGGCAAGGCCCCGGCGATCAGGTTCGCCACCTGGGCGAACGCGCGGCGCAGGCGGGGACCACGCTCGCTGTCGATCAGCGAAGCGCTGGTCCAACGTCCGACCGCGGCACCGTCTTCGGGCCGGAGTGATCGTGTTTTCCCTGGCAGTTCGACGCGGACCGGCTCGGTTGGAACGGCGGTGGGAAGACCGAGCGGCCCTGACGCAGCGAGGTCGGCGACGACGGCCGCGGACTCGGTCGAGAGGCGTTCGATCACACGGCGTCCGTCGCGGCGGGCCAACACCACCCGAGCTCCTCGCAACTCGAGCTCCAGTCCGGAGATCGCGCCCCGAACCAAGTCAGCCGAAAATCCTTCGGAGTCCCCGCCTCGCGAGTACCCCAGGCCCCAACCGTTCACCCGCCCCGCCTCGGAGTCCTGCCACTCGAGCGCAATCCCATCCAGTGCGGCACTCATCGAAGCGCCCCGCGTCCCGACCGGCTGCTTCCCACGCCAGAGCGCGAGCTGGTCGCGCACTTCCTCACGAGAACCGCGCACCCGCACCACGCCACCGTGGGCGCGCACCTCCCGCACCGCGAGGGAGCGGGTCAGGTGGACCTCGATGGAGTCCAGGCGCACCTCGAGCGCCGGGACGTCGGGCAAGCGCACCGAGACATCGCGTAGCCAAATCCGTCCCATCCCGGGTCGGACGCTCCCGATATCGAGCGCAACGCTCCTCCGCGCAGCCTGTTCAGCCGCCTTCGAACGCACGAGGGGACCGAAGCCGACGACGGCGCTGAGCGCCCCCGCGGCCAGCAGACCTCCGCCGGCGAGAAACCACGTCCGCTGTCGCATCGAAGCACCGGGAGGGTAGCGCCAGAGCGCCCCAGGGGCCCAAAAGGGCTACGATGGACCAACGCTCCCGCGCCGCGACCACGTCCGCGACCACGTCCACGACCGCGACCAGGTCCCGCAGACTCCGCGAGTCGAGAACCCGCAGCGAGAACCCTCGGCGAGAACCCTCGGCGAGAACCCGCAGCGAGAACCCGCAGCGAGAACCCACGGCGAGGACTCGCGGCGAGAACCCACGCGAGGACTCGCGGCGAGACAAAAAGCAAAAGCCCCAGGCTTTTGACCTGGGGCTTTTGGGGTATTAACCCGGCAGCGTCCTACTCTCCCACACGGGGACCGTGCAGTACCATCGGCTCCGAGGAGCTTAACTTCCGAGTTCGGGATGGGATCGGGTGTGGCCTCCTCGATATCGCCACCGTGAACCTGTTGGGCGTTTTTGCGTTCATTGCCAGCGTGCTCGAATCGAACTCGAGAGTTCGACGAGCGTCACACACGTGCGCTTGGCTCGCGTGACGAGGCGACTTTCGGTTTTCACCGAGGTCGTGACTCGTCGCCCGGACTCCGGGCGCCAACTACAATAGTGCCTTAGAGAGATGGTCAAGCCGCACGACCTATTAGTACCGGTTAGCTCCGCGCATTGCTGCGCTTCCACACCCGGCCTATCAACCTCGTAGTCTACGAGGGGTCTTTAGGTGCCTTGCGGCAGGGACACCTAGTCTTGAGGCCGGCTTCCCGCTTAGATGCTTTCAGCGGTTATCCGTTCCGTACATGGCTACCCGGCTATGCCCCTGGCGGGACAACCGGAACACCAGAGGTACGTCCACCCAGGTCCTCTCGTACTATGGGCAGCTCCTCTCAAGTGTCCTACGCCCACGGCAGATAGGGACCAAACTGTCTCACGACGTTTTAAACCCAGCTCGCGTACCGCTTTAATCGGCGAACAGCCGAACCCTTGGGACCTGCTCCAGCCCCAGGATGCGATGGGCCGACATCGAGGTGCCAAACCGCGCCGCCGATGTGAACTCTCAGGCGCGATCAGCCTGTTATCCCCAGAGTACCTTTTATCCGATGAGCGATGGCCCTTCCATACGGGACCACCGGATCACTAACGCCTGCTTTCGCAC
>CAVQUB010000008.1:0-107500 GCA_963716725.1 uncultured delta proteobacterium | reverse complement strand
CCAAGGGGAGCGGCTATATGGACTACGGCTCGCCGCAGTGCAAGAGTTTTTCAGATTCTTCAGAAGCATTTCTGTAACTACATGCAATTACAGGCTTTAAATCGTTGGCTCCTACCGGTCTCGGTGGCGCTGAGCGGGGCGTTGGCGGCGCAGCCCGCGACGGCCGCGACGAGCTGCGGAGTGCCGGGAAAGCCTGCGTGTCCGCTGCAGAGCCACATGCGCACTCACCTCGCGACGGCGCTGGCGCACCGGGATTTTCGCGAGCTCGACCGGCGTTTGAGCATGGTGGCGGGCCTGAACCCCGAGCCAAGGCGCTGGAAGCATTGGGACAAGTTTGCCCGCGATGGCGCCGCGGCGGCCCGGGAGGGGCGCCTGGGAGGCGTGATCGCAGCCTGCACGCGCTGTCACGCCATCTACCGGCCCGAGTACAACGCGAGGTACCGGGAGCGCGCCCTGCCCCGCTGAGCGTCAGCGGCCGGGCAAGTCCTCGGCGTACCAGAACCCGAGCTTCTCGCGCACCAGGTTGATTTCGGCGCCGTTGGCCAGGCGAGCGCGATAACCCGTCTCTCCGTGCAGCTGGTATCGACCGAGCACCTCGACTGACACCCAGCTGTCCTCGAACCAGATCGCCTCCGGGCGCCGCGGCTCCCCAGAGAGGGTGCGCACTTCGACGCGGGACCAGTGCTCGGTCGGGCGCTTCTCGGTGCCGTCCTCCAGCCCCGCTTCGCGGGAGATTTCCCGGCTCGCCTCCGCCAGCGCCCGTGGCGACAGGCCGAAGCAACGCCGCGGAAGCTCGAGGACCAGCGCGTAACCCTCCGGCAACGCGACGATCGCGAAGCTCTTGGTTCCAGCTCGCACCGTAATTTGGGTCGTCTCGGCCCAGCCGGGCACGAGGCTCTCGCTCACCGCGCGCAAGACCAGGCGCCACTCTGCCGCGGCGACGCGGATTTCGAAGGAGCCAATGGAGCCCGCGTAGTCGACGGTCTCACCGATTTGATCGACCAACGCGACGCCTAGGGCGCCGGTGCTGTCACGTAGGCGCAGGAGCAGCGCGCCGAACGCCGTGGTGTCCTGATCACGTGTGCCGGGGGCGCAACGCTTCGCACTCATCTCGCGACCTGGACACGAGCGAGGAGATCGTTCACGCCTCGGTCGAGCAGGACGGGCACGGACTTGTTGGTCGCTTCGAGGATTTCTTGGTGACGCTTGCGCGCACGCTGATCGACAATCTCTGGCTCGAGCATGAGCCGGCGTGCTTGCAAGGGAACCTGCTTTGCCGGGATGCGCTCCACGGCGAGGATCACGTGGATGCCGTAGCGTGACTCGATCAGTCCGCTGACGCCGGGCACCTGCTCGATGGCGTGCGCGCCACCCGAATAGGTCGTCTCGAGGCGACCGGGCTCGTCGCTGGACGGGGCCTTGGGGTCGCCGATGCGCCCGTCCGCGGCGACTGGCGGCAGGTGCTCGACCTTGACCGTCAAGCCCTCGGCATCCACCGCCTTCGCCTTGGTTTCGAAGTCCTCGGGGGTCGTCGACGTGGCGACCGCGGCGTGGATGCGCTCGGCGACGCGGCGAGCCTTCGGGGATTTCTGCGGCTCTTCGTCGATGACCACCGCGTGCGTGGTTCGCACCAGCGCCGGCCGCGCGAAATCGAGCCAACGGCGCGCGGTCACCTCCTCGACCTCGGCGGTGGTGGGCGGACCGGATCGCTTCGCTTCGGCCGCGATCGACTCGAGCATCACGCGGGCGAGGGCGGAGCGTTCGGCGCTCTCGATCATTCCCGTGCCTCGGAGCACCGCGCGCGCGTGAGCGGCGAAGAGCGCGTCCGACACCACGTATTCGCGGGCCTGGACCAGGCTGATGCCTTGCGCCAGGGCCACACTTCGGACCCAGTCTGCCGAGATGTCGTCATCTGCGACCCGGGCGGCGACGCCTTCCGGGAGCGTCGTCACTTCGGACCGGGGCGGCGCGTCGCGGGAGGAGCCGCACGCGACAGCAAGGGCCGCAAGCAGCGCGAAGCGGCGTGGCGTCGGCATGCTCAGCGTGACGCGCCTTTCGGACGAAGCATGTCCGTCGCGGAACGAAGCGTGAGACCGCCGACGGCCAACCAATACAGCGCGTCGAGGTCACGGCGATCGCCGAGCGCGTTCACACCCATGGCGAACGCGCCGGCCGCCGCGACCAGGAGCACGACACTGACGACGTCGACAACTCGGGCCACGGCTCCCACTCTACTCGACGAACATCCAGGCGAAGCGCACGATCAGCGCGATCGCCAGCAGGGTGAGCGGACGCACGGCCGCGCCCAGGCGGGCCGTCGGGGGTGTCAGCGGCCTCCAGTCTTGACGATCCACCGCGATCTTTGCTGCGCTCAGCACCAGCGCTATTGCACACACGACGGCCGCCGAGTGGGACAGCAGCGCATGACTCGGGCGGGCGACCCGCCACGCGGCAAAGAGCGTCAGCGCAGCCCCGAGCAACCCGATGACGAAGATCGGGGTCGCGCCCGCCGGGAGCTGACTTCGGGCCGGCAACGGCGCGCCATGAATGGCCCGCGGATCGTCCTCGGGCACGCCGGGAGCGCGCGTTGCGCCCCAGCCAAAGGCGAACAGCACCCAGGCGACCGCGCCGATGGCCGCACGCACCGGCTCGAGGTGGTGAACTCCGATGGTCGGGCCGAGCGAGAGCCAAGTGACCAGACACAAGACGACGGTGGCGTGAATGCCGACGGCGCGACTCACCCAGGGGTGCGTGGCCGACAAGAACGGTCCGGCGATCATGGCCGCGAGGGCAGCGCAGGCGGAAATGCGCGGCCCAGTGCTGACGCCACGCTCGAAGGCGGGCGCCCCCACGGTGCTCACCCAAGCGAGCAAGCCGGGCAGCAGCATGTTGGAGCGCGTCGCCAGCGCACGCGCTCGCTCCACCTTGCCGATCGACATTCGCCGAGAGGCTAGCTCAGATCCCCTCGGAGCGGCGACTGCGGCGGCGCGCGGTCCAGGCCGCGAAGGTCGCGAGGAGCGCGAGCACCAAAACCAGCAGCACACCGAAGGGTCGAGCGCGGGGCGGCGCCCAGGCCGCGATCACCACCCGCGGCCCGGGCTCTCGGAGTCGCTCGATCCAATTGAAGCTCGCCGCCACTCCTTCGGCGCGGCCAGCGTCGCCGGCGCGCAGGAGCGGCGTGTGCGCCGGGCGATCGATCTGCACGTCGCTGATCTCGACTCCCGAGACGGAGTAGTCGTCTTCGAAGCGCAGCGCGCCGATCTCGGTCGCACGCTCGCCGAGCCTGATCGTCCAAGAGAAGTGCAGGTGCCCGCTGTCTTCCGGCGCCCAACCCTCGGCTTCGACTCGCTCGATGTCGCGCAGGGAGAGGCGCCGGCAACTGACCTCCTCGAGCACCGCCCCGGTGCACACCGAGAGCGACGCGAGCAGCTCCGCGGATCGCGCATCGAGGGCCGCGTTGCCCTCGGCGGCGCTGATCTCGAAGTCTCCGTCGCGGTCCGCGCGCTTGCGGACCTCGGCCGCGAGGGCCGCGCCGAAGCCGATTCGGTAGCCGATACGGATCGGCTCCTCGGCCAGACGAAGCTCGATCCAGCGCTCGGCCTTCACCGCTGGGAAGCGCAGGTGCGCATCGCCGGGGGGCGCGACCGCCACCGCGGTCATGCACAGCCCGCCCGCCGCAGCTCGGCGCAGGGCCCCGCGCATGACTCCCCCTAGCGCGCTGCGTTCTCGATGATCTTCAAGAACGTGAGCACCGCGTGCCCCGTGGCGCCCTTGGGGTAGGCGCCTTTGGCAGCGTCGAAGAGCACGGGTCCCGCGATGTCACAGTGGATCCACGGCGCCTTGCCCACGAACTCGCGGAGGAAGAGCGCAGCACTGATGGATCCACCCCAGCGGTCACCCACGTGCTTCAGATCAGCGACGTCGCTCTTGAGCTGCTCCTTCAGGTCCTCGAGCAGCGGCATGCGCCAGAACTGCTCGCCGGCCTCCTTGGCAGACGCCTCGAGGTCGCGCGCGTGCTTCTCGTCGCTGGTGTAGAAGGCCGAGCAGGTCTTGCCCAGCGCGACCATGCAAGCGCCCGTGAGCGTCGCGGCGTCGATCAGGAGGTCGGGGTTGAGCCGCGTCGCGTAGGTCAGCGCGTCCGCCAACACCAAGCGGCCCTCGGCGTCGGTGTTGACGATCTCCACGGTCTTGCCGTCGAGCGAGCCGAAGATATCGCCCGGGCGATAGGCCTCGGCGTCCGGCATATTCTCGGCGGCGCCGATGATGCCGTGCACCTCGACGCTAGGCTTCAGCGCCGACACCGCGGCCATCAGCCCGAGCACCGCGCCCGCACCGCCCATGTCGCTCTTCATTTCGCCCATGCCCGGCGCGGGCTTGATGCACAACCCGCCGGAGTCGAAGGTAAGGCCCTTGCCCACGAAGATCAGCTTCTTCTTGGGTTTCTTCGGCACATAGGACAGGTGGATGAAGCGCGGCTCGTTGGCGCTGCCCTGACCCACGGCGTAGTGCAGCTTCATTCCGGCCGCGGCGATGCCCTTCTTGTCGAGGACCTTGATGCCGAGCCCGCCCTTCTTCGCGAGGCCGCGCGCGATGCGCGCGAGCGCTTCGGGGTTGAGCTCATTCGGCGGCTCATTCACCGCGTCGCGCGCGACGCAAATGGCGTCGGCGATCTTCGAGCCGAGCTCGATCGCCGCCTTGTCCGACTGGGCCTGCTTGAGAACGAAGAGCTTCACGTCCTTGACGGCGGTCTTGGGGACGCGATCGCCGGTCATGTACTTGGTGAAGCGGTAAGCACCGAGGCCGACTCCCTCGGCCACGACGCGCAGGTCGACCCCGTCGAGCGGAAGGGCGAGCGCCAGGCTCTTGGCCTTGGCTGCCTGAGCGACACGCGTCGCAGTTGCCGCCGCCGCCCGCAGGCGCGCGTGATCGGGCGAGCGCTTGGCGCCGACGCCAAGCAGGAGCACGCGGCGGGCCTTGATTCGGCCCATGGTGGGCAGGTCGAGGGACTGATCGGGCTTGCCGGTGAACTCCGCGATCTTGGCGTTTTGGAGCAGCGAGCCTCCCAGCGCCTTGTCGAGGTCAGCGACGATCTTCTGTTTGTCGAGCGCTCCCTCGGTGACGAGCACTGCGATGAGGTCGACTGCGGCGTTGGTGGGATCTCCCGACGCCGTCTGAATGTTCAAGGCCATGGCTCGATCTCTCCTCGGGCGCCCGGCGGCGGCCGGGAGCGGGGGCGCGATACTGCCACCCACACCCGAGGAGCTTCAAGCAGGTTATGGCTTTGGCTTCAGCCCTTGTAGACGGCGATGATCTTCTTGAGCAGGTCGATGCCCTCGGCCCGCGGCCGCTGGAAGGCGTTTCGCCCGACGATCGAGCCGAATCCGCCGCCGGCGTTGATCTGCCGGATCTCTTCGATGACCTCGTCGGTGCCTTTGGCCGCTCCGCCCGAGAAGATCACGATGCGCTTGCCGCCGAAGGCCGCCTGCACGCAGTAGCGCACGCGGTCGGCCAGGGTGGCCACCGGGATCTTGGCTTTCTCGATGGCCTTCTTCGCCTCGGCCTGCTCGATGTGCGCGGTCGGCGGCTTGATCTTGATCAGGTGCGAGCCGAGTTGAGCCGCGATGTGGGCGGCGTAGGCGGCGATGTCGATACCGGTCTCGCCCTCTTTGCTGATGCCCTCGCCGCGGGGGTAGGCCCAGGTCACGACGGCGAGCCCTTTGGCCTTGGCCTCGTAGGTGAGCTCCTTCAGATCCTGAAACATCTGATTGCGAAGCCCCGACCCGGGGTAGATGGTGTAGCCGATGCCAGAGCAGCCGAGGCGCAGCGCGTCGTCCACGCTGCCGGTCAGCGCCGAGCAGGGCTCGACCTTCGAGAGCGAGTCGCTGTTGTTGAGCTTGAGGATCAGCGGGATTTGCCCGGCGTACTTGTCGGCACAGGCCTCCAAAAACCCGAGCGGCGCCGCGTAAGCGTTGCACCCCGCGTCGATGCCGAGCCGGAAGTGGTACTCCGGATCGTGAGCGTCGGGGTTCACGGCGAACGATCGCACCGGCCCGTGCTCGAAGCCCTGGTCGACAGGGAGAATCACCATCTTGCCCGTTCCGGCGAGGGCGCCGGTGTTCAGCAAGCGTGCGATGTTGGTCTTGGTCCCCGGGTTGTCGGAGCCGTACCAGGACAAGATTTCCTTCACGCGGTCGGTAGCCATGTCATTTTTCCCTTCGCACGCCGAGAAGGCGGTACTGGTTTCGGGTCTCTTGGGCGGCTCGCTCAGGTGAGCCGCGCGGCCCCGCTTGTCTGCGGGCCAGGAACGTAGATCCTTATCGACGGCCTTTCAACAGCGGCCACGAAACGAGATTGAGGAGCGCGATGACCCACACTTCTTGGAGCCCGCCGGACGCGTCGCAGGCGGGAGCGACGCTCGAGACCTTCATCTTGGAAGGCATGTTCAAGGTGCCTGGCGCGACGGGGACCTTCACCTCGCTGCTCAACCAGATCAGCCTCGCGGCCAAGCTCATCACCGGCCGCGTGCGCCGCGCCGGCCTCGCCGACGTGCTCGGCTACACGGGCGACACCAACGTTCAGGGCGAGAGCGTGCAGAAGCTCGACATGATCGCGAACGAGACGATGATCAACGTGCTCCGTCGCCGTGGGCACTGCATGGGCATCGCGAGTGAGGAGAACGACGAGGCGATCTGGTTCCCGAAGGCGCGGGGCGGTTATCTCGTCGTCGTCGATCCGCTCGACGGCTCCAGCAACATCGACGTCGACGTCTCGATCGGGACCATCTTTGGCATCCTGCGCCTGGAGTCGGACGCCGAGCTCACTGAGCAGAGCTTCCTGATCCCGGGCAAGGAGTATGCGGCGGCGGGTTACGTGATCTACGGCACCTCGACGGTGCTCGTGCTCTCGACCGGCGAGGGCGTGCACGGCTTCACCTGGGATCCCTCCGCGGGTGAGTTCTTCCTCTCGCACGAGAACATCCGCTGCCCCACGCGGGGCAACATCTACTCCGTGAACGAAGGCAACACCGTGCGTTGGCCCGAGGGCGTGAAGCGCTGGGCCAACCACCTCAAGGCCGAGAATGCGGCGGAGGGACGGCCCTACTCCCACCGTTACGTCGGCTCGTTGGTCGCGGACGCCCACCGGACGCTGCTCAAGGGTGGCATCTTCGCCTACCCGGCGGACAGCAAGAACCCTGGCGGAAAGCTGCGGCTGCTCTACGAAGCGAACCCGATGGCGCTGATTTTCGAGGCCGCGGGCGGGCGGGCCAGCACGGGTCGCGGGCGGGTCCTCGACGTGGTTCCAAGCGAGCTTCACGCTCGGGTCCCGCTCATCGTCGGCTCGAAGCACGACGTCGAGACCTTCGAGCAATTCGTCAAGAACGACCCCTGATCCCTGGTACACTCCGGGCATGCGTGTTTCGATCGTGACGGCGGGCGCAGCGTCGCTCGCGGTCGCCTTGGCCTCGAGCGCGGCGAACGCTCAGTACGGCGGGCAACCGCCGCCTCCGGGCTACGGGCAACCGCCGCCTCCGGGCTACGGGCAACCGCCGCCCCAGGGCTACGGGCAACCGCCGCCCCAGGGCTACGGGCAACCGCCGCCCCAGGGCTACGGGCAACCGCCGCCCCAGGGCTACGGGCAACCGCCTCAGGGTTACTACGGCGGACCACCACCGCCACCGCCCAAGAAGCCGGACAGCGGCTTCGAGATGCCGCCGCTCTCGTTCCGCGTCGACCCCTTCAACTGGCTCTTGCAAGGCCGACTCGGCTTCGAGCTCGAAGTAGGGCTGCTCGACTTCATGAGCTTCGAGCTGGTGCCCGTGTTCGTCGTCAACGATCAGCCGCCGCTCATGAACCTCCGGGGCGTCGACGAGGAGCTCACGCAGCACTCGAACGGCCTTGGCTCGATGTCCGGAGCGTCCTTGGGTCTGGGCTTTTGGCTCGAAGGCAAGCCCTTCGAGGGACACGTGCTGCGGGTGATCCTGACCAACTACGGCTACGAGTACCGGACCGCGGACGACGCCGGAGAGATCGACTCGCTCAAGCACACCGAACGACAGCTGTACGGGTTCTTCGGCTCTCACTCGCGTTGGGGGTTCTTCACCCTGTCGGCGGGCATTGGCCTGGGCGTGGAGCTCAACAAGCAAGAGCGCTGCTATCCCGAGCCGCCGGCGACTCCCAAGACCGACGCCAAGACCTCGGGCTGCGACGGCCAGCTCTTGATCTCCATCGACCGGAACACCACCGCGCTGGCGAACGTGAACGGCGGGTTGCATCCCGTCTACCTGTTGGGGCGGTTCTCGCTGGGCGTCGTGATCGACTGACGAGGACGTGATGAGCGAGCGTCGAAAAGGAAAGACCAAGACGCAGCCCCTCGCGGGGGTCGAGGCGACCCACGTCGGCACCGCTATCCCAGGTTGGGAAGTCGAGACCACGACCGTCGGAGCACCCGCGGGGTGGGAGCTCAATGCCGCGCCCGACGAACAGGTGCCGCCGGACTGGGAGGTGGAGCGAACCGTAGAGGAGATCTCCCCGGGCGCTCCCAAGAAGCAGCGCACCTCGCGCCCACCGCCCGGGCAGACGCACATTGGCCCACCGCCGAACTTCGATCTTGCTGCGGGCGGCGTCGTGCCGCCGGAGCGCTCGTCCCCGGTGGCGTCGCCGCGAGTCGAGCGTCCGCCAGTCGAGGTCGAAGTCCGAAAGCTCTCACCGAACGCCGCGCGACGCGCACCGCCGGCCTACGAGGTCTGGACCAAGAACCGGGTCTATTCCCTGGATCCCACGCTGGTCTGCACCGAGGTCATCGATCTGGCGACGGGACAGAACGACACCAAGCACCCGTTCATCGGTGGGCAGCTGGTGGGCGGACAGCGCAGGGTCAACGACAACAACGAGCTGACCTTCCCGCTGCCGACGCCGGGCTCCGAGGCCGTGTTTCAGACCCGCGACTCGAACAAGCGCCCGCGGCTGGTGGTCACCTCGAAGGTGACCCGCGTGATCTTGCACGTGCAGGTGGTGCGGGTGGACCAGCGGCAGAAGGACGACACCTGGGGCGCCATCACGAGCACGCGCCGACCCGTGACCTGAGTCACCAGTAGCTCTCGGCGGTGACGTGGCCGGGCTTGCGCTGCCGGTGCTTGCGCAAGCCACGCTGCTCCAGCATCCCGCTCACTTCGTCAATCATCGCGGGGTTGCCGCACAACATCACGTGCGCTCGGGCGGGATCGATGTCGAGCTCGCCGCGCTCGATCAGCGCAGTGATCCGGCCCTGCGCTCGGCTCACCGCGGGCAGGTGCTTCGCCCCCAGCCCCGCGATCTCATCGCGGTACGCCAGCTGGCTCTCGTCGCGCACGCCATGCACCAGAACGACGCGGTCGAAGCGCGAGAAGACCTCGCCCTGGCGCAAGATGGAGACGAAGGGCGCGATCCCCGTGCCGGTCGCCAGCATCCAAAGCTCCTTGGCCTCCGGCAGCCACTTCAACGTGAAGAAGCCCTGGGGGCGCGGATCGATCTGAAGCGCGTCTCCGGGGCGCAGATCGAGCAGCCGCGGAGTGAAGCGCCCGCCGGGCACCAGGGATACGAAGAGCTCCGGCGGCGCGCCCGGCGCCGAGGCCAGCGAATACGCGCGGCGCACGCTCTCGCCGTCGATTTCCAGGGCGAGGTTGGTCCACTGCCCGGCCTCGAAGGGCTCGAGGCTGCCCTCGAGCTTCAGCGTCACGAGGCCTGGGGCCCACTGGAGGCGATCGGTGATGCGGGTTTGGATCATGGCGCCCGGAAACACGAAAGCGCCGCCCCGACCAGCGGGACGGCGCTCGCGCGCGAGGATCAGGTCGGGATCAGAAGCCCATCGTGCCCTTGATACCGAGGGTCAGCCACTGGTGCATGGCTTTGTCCTTGATGTCCGCGCCGTTGTCGCCAGTCGTCTTCGAGTACTGGCCAACGGAGAAGTTCACGAAGGGACCGACGGCGATGCTGTCGGTGGCCTTGAAATCGGCGCCCGCCATCACGTTGACGAACTCGAAGCCGCTGAGGCCACTCTTGGTGTCCCCTGCTTTCTGGTCGACCATTTCGAGGCCGAAGCCGAGACCGAACCAGGGGTCCAGGGACTGGCCCGGCGACAGGTGATACTGGCCCTGCAGACCGACACGGATCTGGCTGGCGGAGCAATCCACCTTGGCGGCGTCGCACAGGTCCTTGGTGTCTGAAGAGAGCATGACGATGGCGTACGACCCGTACAAGCCGACCATGATGTTCGGGGTGACCATGTAGCCGAGGTCGAGCTGCAGCGGGATGGCGCCGCTCACGCCGTCGCTCATCTTGCCGTCCTTGACCGCGTCGCCCATGGGGAGCGAGTAGCCGGCGCGCAGGCCGACCTTGATCTTGCCGCCCGCGTCCGGGGGTCCGCTCATCTCGGCGGCGCCTTCGGCCTTGGCCTCGCCTCCGCCGGCGGCATCACCCGCGGGCTTCTCGTCGCCGGCCGGCGCGTCCGCAGCCTTCTCTTCGCCGCCACCGCCCTCTTCGGCGGCCTCTTCGGCAAAGGCCCCGGCGGCGGTGAACACAAATGCAAGTCCCAAAGCGAGTGACGAAATTCGACGGATCATTTAGTTTTCCTCCTGGTACACGAGAACCGGCGCGTGAATGAGTTTCCGTTGCGGGGTGGGGTACGCCGGCTAGCTACGCGAAATCATCCCCGCGCAGCCCTCGGAGGGCCCAATTTGCTGCAACTCGGGGACCTCCACAGGGCGGTATACGCGAACTCGCCGCTGAATCCCCCGACAAAATCCAATAATTGTTGCGTACGGGACTTCGCAGTCGGCGGTTTTGGGCTACGTATCGCCCACATTTCCGTGACCGCCCTGCTCGATCATCCCTACGCCGCCTTCTTGCAGAAGGTCGAGAAGCCCACCCGCTACACCGGCCGCGAGCACGGCAGCCGGCGCAAGGACTGGAGCGCCGTGCAGGCGCGGATCTGCCTGGCCTTTCCCGACGTCTACGACATCGGCATGAGCCACCTGGGCTATCGCATCCTCTACAAGATCCTCAACGACGATCCGCGCACCTTGGCCGAGCGTTGCTACACGCCCTGGGTCGATCTCCAAGCCGAGCTCACCACGAGGCAGCTGCCGCTGGTGTCTCTCGAGAGCGGGAGGCCGCTCTCGGATTTCGACGTGGTCGGTTTCTCGCTTCAGTTCGAGCTCACGTACACGAACATCCTGACCATGCTCGACCTGGGCGGCATCCCGCTCCGCAGCGCCGATCGCAGTGACGAGCACCCGCTGGTGATCGCCGGCGGTCCCGTGGCCACCCATGCCGAGCCGATGGCGGACTTCATCGACGCCTTCTTGATCGGCGACGGCGAGGAGGCCGCGGCCGAGATCGCCCTCTGCTGGACGTCAGCGAAGCGCGAGGGCCTCGGCCGCCGGGCGCGCCTCGTGCGACTGGCGAACCTCGAGGGCGTCTACGTGCCATCGCTCTATGCGACCCACGTGGACGCCGACACCGGGCTCGAGGTGGTCAGCGGTCCCGCGCTCGAACCCGTCCCGTTTCCGATCCGGCGCCGTGTGCTCGAGAACCTGGATCGGTTTCCGTTTCCCGACGACGGACCCGTCGGCGGCCCGGAGGCGATCTTCGATCGGATGAGCATCGAGGTGGCGCGCGGCTGCACCGAGGGCTGTCGCTTCTGCCAGGCGGGCATGATCTACCGGCCCGTGCGCGAGCGCGACCCGCTCGAGGTGGTGCGCACCGTCGAGCGCGCGCTCGACAAGAGCGGGCAAGACGAGGTGAGCCTGACGGCCCTGTCCACGGCGGACGTGAGCGCGATATCCCCGCTGATCCGCGATTTGGCCCGGAAGACGGCGCCCGAGCGCGTGAGCTTGGGCGTGGCCTCGCTCCGCGCCTACGGCCTCGCGGAAGACCTGCTCGACGACATGCGCCAAGTGCGCGCCACTGGGCTGACCTTCGCTCCCGAGGCCGGCACCCAACGCATGCGTGACGTGATCAACAAGAACGTCACCGAAGCGCAGTTGATCGAGACCGCGAACCGGGTGTTCTCCCGAGGCTTCGACAAGATGAAGCTCTACTTCATCTGCGGCCTGCCTACCGAGACCGACGAGGACGTGCTCGGCATCGTGCAAGTCGGCAAGAACGCCCTCGCCGTGGGCAAACGACTGGGCGCTCGCGCGACGGTCACCACCAGCGTCAGCGTGCACGTGCCGAAGCCGCACACCCCGTTTCAGTGGTGCGCAATGGACACGCCGGACCAGATCGCCCACAAGCAGCGCCTGTTGCGGGGCGCGGCCCGGGACGCCCGGGGGCTCAAGCTTCGCATGCACGAGCCGGGCTCTAGCTTCCTCGAGGCGGTGATCGCCCGCGGAGATCGGCGCCTCGGCGCGGTGATCGAGCACGCCTACCGCGCGGGCGCGCGCTTCGACAGCTGGGAAGGCCGGGTGCAGTTGGATCTCTGGCGCGCCGCCTTCGAGGCCCACGAGATCGATGATGCGCGCTACCTAGGAACCCTTCCCGTCGGCGCACGGCTGCCCTGGGACCACATCGACGTCGGGCTCGAAGACGGCTTTCTGGCTCGCGAGTATCGCAAGAGCCTTCACGGGCGGCTCAGCCCACCCTGCGGCAAGGCCAAGGCCATGTTCGTGCACCACGACAACGCCCGGGACGCCGCCGCCGATCAGCGCCGCCTGGTCTGCTACGACTGCGGCATTGCCTGCGACCTGGGGCAAATGCGCGAGCGCCGCATCGGGGCGCTGCGGGAGTTTGGCGCGGACGAACCCGCCGAGCGGCGACAGCTCCCGCTGATCACGAACGCGGAGCGGAGGAAGCACCAACCGGAGGTCTTTCGACCGCTGCGGTCAGGCAGCGCGCCGGTACGCTATCGCCTGTCCTTCCACAAGACGGGCGCCGCGGCCCTCTTGGGTCATCTGGATCTGATGCGCGAGGTGCCTCGGATCATCCGTCGTGCGGGCGTCAAGACGGCGTACACGACCGGCTTTCACCCGAAACCGGATCTGAGCTTTGGACCCGCACTGTCGCTGGGCGTCGCGAGCCTCGACGAGTGGGTCGACGTCAAGCTGATTGACGCGCCGGAGAGCTTGCTCGACCAGCTGAACGAAGCCGTCGCTCCGGGCCTGTGGTTCACCGGCGCGCAAGCGCTCGGGGCCAACGATCCCGGGATCAACCGCATCCTCGACGGAGCGCGCTACGTGATCGGGCTGGGCGGCGAGGTGCTCGACGTGGAGGGCCAGATCCGGGATTTCATGGCTAAAGACACCCACGTCGTGCGCCGGCAGATCGAGGGCGTGGGCAAGAGCGTCGACGTCCGATCCTTCGTTAGCTCGCTGACCGTGGGCGGTGAGGAAGCCCTCGCATGCGCCGGCATCGTGGGGCGCACGCTGGCCATTTCCGTCGAGGTCTGGTTCTCGCAGCAGGGCGCCGTGAAGATCTCCGAGGTGGCTGCGGCCGTCTTTGGTGAGGTGCCCTTCGTCGCCGTGCGCACGGCGCTGACGGGCGCCGGACTGTCGCCGTTGGACCTCGCGGCCCACCGGAAGCCTGCGGCGCCGGCCAGCGCGACGCACTGAGCGCCGCTCCCCTCTCCCGCAGGGGAGAGGGGCAGGCCGGCTCTAGCGCGCGATCACTTCGCTTGCTGCAGCTTGAACTCGATGCGGCGGTTCTTCTGCTTGCCCGCCACCGTCTTGTTGTCGGCGATGGGCTCGTTCTCACCGGCACCACGCGTCTGGATGCGTGCGCCGTCGATGCCCTTGTCCGTGAAGTACTTCTTCACGGCGTCCGCGCGGTCCTGGGAGAGCTTCAGGTTCTGCTCGTCCTTGCCGACGTCGTCGGTGTGACCGCTGACCTCGATCTTCAGGCTCGGGTAGTCCGAGAGCACCTTGACCGCAGCGTCCAAGGTCGGCGCCGACTTGGCTCGGATCGTGGCTTTGCCGGTGTCGAACTCGATGCCGGGGATCACTCCGGTGTACTTCTTGACCGCCTCGGGCACCTCGTCGGGGCAGCCGTCCTCGTCCTCGAAGCCGTTCTTGGTCTCGGGCTCCTTCGGGCACTTGTCGTCCGGATCGAGCACGCCGTCCTTGTCCGGATCCCGATCAGGGCAGCCGTCGGGCGCGACGCCGGCCTCGTTCGGGCACTTGTCCGTCGGATCGAGGATGCCGTCCTTGTCCGGATCCTTGTCCGGGCAGCCGTCGGGCGCCACGCCGGGCTCCGTCGGGCATTTGTCGTCGGGATCGATGAAGCCGTCTTTGTCGGTGTCGGGCGGCGGGCAGCCGTCGGGCGCAACACCCGGGACGGTCGGGCACTTGTCCTGGGCATCCACGAAGCCGTCGCCGTCGGAGTCTTTGGGCGGCGGCGGCGGTGCCGTCTTCTTGGCGAGCCCGAGCTTGAGGCTGAGTCCGAGCAGCACCTCGGGGTGGTGCGTCTGATCGCCGTCGGCGCCGTTGTCCTTCTGCGTCATGGAGTCCCGCAGGTCGAATCGGATCCCGAGGGTCGGGGTCACGGGAACCTTCACCCCCGCGCCAAAGTGCAGGGCCGGATCGTGGTCCTTGCCCATGCTGTCGCTGTTCGCGCCGAGGTAGCCGAAGCCCAAGAGCGCGAAGGGCGTCACTCCGCCGAGCGGCATCTGCCCGATGGCATGGCCGCGAAACGCCGAGAGGTTGGCCGTGCCGTCGTCCTCGTCCTTGGTCGGCATGAACGCGCCCTCGAGCTCGAGGCCCACGAAGCGCACCGGGTAGTACCCCACGCGCAAGCCGATTTCCGGCGCCAAGCTCTTGAAGGCTCGGTGCGGCTTCTTGCCGTCCTCCGTGTCCGAGTCCTCGAAGTTGTGATCCTTGCTCGGGAAGAGCGCGCCGGCGAAGAGCCCGAGCTCGATGAAGTTGTCGTCCCCTGCCTCCTCCGTGGTGGTGAGGTTCACCCCATCACCCGTCGACGCGCCGCCCTCCGCCGCAGCTTGTCCGAACGCGACCGTGGACCAACTCGCCGCGACCGCGACCACCGAAACCAAGACTGCTCGCTTCATCATTCGACTCGTCCTTTCCATGGGCGGGTCGGACGCTACTCGATTTGAGGCCGTCGCGGGAGGCCCGTCATACCCAGGGCATTCGCCCTCAGTGCCGCTCCGGCGGCGGGGCCGGCAGGGTGAAACCGCGGCTTTCCGCGGCGGCCCGGATGCGCGAGACCTGCACAACATCCCCGGGCGTGACGGCGAGGCTGAGCTCGTCGATGGCGGCCAGGTAGTTCTCGACGGGCTCCGCATCGACCGGAACGCCGGTGCACAGCACCCGCTCGAACAGGTCCACCGTGCGCTGGCTCATGAGGCGGGAGCGGCGACGATGCTCGGTGAGGGTCCACTCGACGTAGCGACCATCGCCCGACGCCTCGGCCAGGCCGAGGGTCAGCGCTGAGACGCGCTCGAGGGCGGCGGCATGCAGCGGCCGATGCCCGAGCTCGAGCAGGTCGAGGAGCGGATCGACGAAGCGCCGCGCGCCTGCCACGTCCTTCTTTTCGAGCAGCGCCATCACCTGGTCGTAGACCATGTCGACGGGCGTCTCTTGGGCGGTCGCCGCGTCAGGCCCAGAGATCTCCCGGATCTGCACTTGCCGCGCGTTCGGCGCCTCCGGCGAGGTCCTCGCCGTGTTCCGGTCTCTGCGGGAGGGGTGCAATCGACGAAGTTCGAAGATCTCCGCGCCGACGCGCAGCCTGGCGCCCACCGGCATGCGGAGCGGGTGCTGCACCAGCTTACCGTCGAGCCAAGTCCCGTTGCTGCTGCCCAGGTCTTCGACCTCGACCACGTCCTGAGTGACGACCAGCCGTGCGTGACGGCGTGACACGTTGGGGTCAGACAGGATCTGCACGTCAGCATCGGCGGCGCGACCCAGCACGTAGCTGCCGGACACCAGGCCGACGGAGTGGTGCTCCGATACGAGCCAGAACGGCGCATTGGGGGCTGCGCCGAAGCCTCGGTTCCGAGGGTCGGTCATGGCATCCCGCCGCGCGAAACCCGCTCTATTGACCCACCCTGAGAAAGCGGTACGAACCCGGCCATGGGTTTGATTCAAGAGTTCAAAGAGTTCGCGGTCAAGGGCAACGTGGTCGACATGGCCGTCGGTGTGATCATCGGCGGCGCCTTCGGGAAAATAGTGACCTCGCTCGTGAACGACCTGGTGATGCCTGCCCTCGGGGTCGTGGTGGGCGGCGTGAACTTCTCGGCGCTCGGCGTCACCCTGAAGGAAGCGGTCGGTGACAAGCCCGCCGTGATCCTCAAGTACGGCGTCTTTCTGCAGACCATCTTCGACTTCTTGATCGTGGCGCTCGCGATTTTCATGGCGATCAAGGCCATGAACAAGCTCAAGCGCGCCGAGCCGGAGGCGGCCCCCGCGGGTCCGTCGCCCGAGGTCGAGCTCTTGACCGAGATTCGAGACGCCTTGACGAAGAAGGCGGCCTAGTTGACCTCGGTCTTGCAGCCGACCACGACCTCGACTTTGCCCTTCTTGTTCGTGACGAGGTCGCAGGCACCGGGGCACAAGATGATCTGCGTGGGCGAGTCGGGATTGTCGTAGTACCAGCCAACTTGACCGACACAGGCGGACGCGCTCGGGGACTGCTTGATGAGCACGCCCGGGCTGCCGTCTTCGGGCGTGAAGAGCACGTTGACCTTCTTGGGGTCGGACTTGCCGCCGGTGGGGATCAGGTACTGGCAGCCGACCGCGCCGCGGATCTTGTTCAGCGCGTCGAGGAACTCTTTCTCGGCGTTGCCGGTGCTGACGATGATGGCTTTGTCGGTCCCTCCAGCCGCGGCGACCTGATTGAGCACCGAGAGCTCGCCGACGCCGATCACGAAGGTCTTGATGGGAGGCGTCTGCTTGGCCCCCTCGGCGGCGTGGCCAGCCACGTCCGCCACGGTGTTGGGCGTGCAGTTGTTGGGCTCGCCGTCGGTGGCGAGGATCACCACCACCACGCGGTCGAGGTGATCCTGTTGCCAGATCGTGGCGTGATCGATGGCGCCTTCGAGGGCGGGCCCCGCCGGAGTCGAATCGCCGCCCGGGGTCGCACCGTCAAGGGCGGCGGTGATCTTGGATGCAACGCCCGGGAAGTCTTCGATCCCGACCGCCGGCTTCTGGTAGTCGGTCGAGACGCATGAGTCTTTCATGCCGAGCAGCGAACCAGAGCAGTTGTTGAAGCCGGGCATGCACGGCCCGTAAAAGCCGCAGTCGAGGTCCTTGGTGCAGGCCGTGGGGATGGGGCCGGTGGCGTTGACCGGGAAGAAACCGAGCCCCATGCCGAGCTGGCTGAGCCCAGGCAGCGCGACGAATTTCTTCACGGCGCCGGTGACGGAGCTCCACTTACCGCCGTCCTGCATCGACCCGCTGCGATCGAACATCAGGAACATGTCGACGGGGACCAGCTCGCCGCCAAAGACCTGTTTCTCGCAGCCCGTCAGCGCGCCGGTGCCGCCACCGCCGTCGATGTTCACGCCACCGCCGCTGCCGCCGCTGCCACCGCCGCCCGAGGCGCTCGAACCTCCTCCTCCTCCGTCGCCGCCTCCGCCGCTAGCGCTGCTGCACGCCGCAGCGGCGATCGTGATGACGACTGAACCGAGAACGAAAGCCAGGCCTCGACGCATGCGATGCTCCTTCGCTGAGCCGAGCGACGCGGGGTGCCCCTCGGTGCAGTGCAAATAGCACGGCCCGCGGGCCGAGGGCCACCCAAGAGCGTGAAATTCAGCGAACAGGTCGGCGTCGGGCCCAACCCAGTGCAAACGCGGCGAGCAGCCAAGCGAAGCCCGCAGCGCGCGGTTGTGCGCTCACGGTGCAGCTGCCGCCGTCGCCGCTGTCGCTGAGCGTCTTGGTCGACTGCCCGCCTCCGCCGCCGGTGCCTGAACTGCCACCCGACGCGCTGATCGCACCGCCGCTGCCGGCCGCACCCGCCACGCCCGCACTTCCGCCGGCTCCCGCCGCACCGGCCGCACCGCCAGTTCCGCAGTCGCTGGCGCCGTCGCAGGCGTCGCCTTTGCCGTCCTGGTCGCAGTCGACTTGGGTCGCGTTGCCCACGCTCGGGCAGTTGTCCGTCGCGTCGGGGACGCCGTCACCGTCGTCGTCATCGTCGCAGGCATCGCCCTGGCCGTCCTGGTCGAGATCTTCCTGGCCCGGGTTCTTCGCGCCGGGGCAGTTGTCCGTGGCGTCCGCGACGCCGTCGCCATCGGAGTCGCTGGGCTGCTGCGAGCAAGTCGACCCTTTCGCGAATCCTTCGGTGGGGCTCTTGCCCAAGCGAGAGTCGCTGGCCGGGCCAAAGTCGCCGTCCTCCGTGATCTTGTCTCCCGGGTTGTTCAGGTTCCAAAGCCGCTGGAACGCGAGAACGTCCTTGCCCTTGAGGTTGACGGTGCCGGCGCCAACGTAGGTGTAGTGGTAGACGTCGCTGGAGCCGTACCACTGGAAGCCCTTGGCGGTGAGCGCGCTCTTCCAGGCAGTGTAGTCCCCGGTGTCGAAGGCCGTGCCGCCTTCGTGGTTCGAGTTGCCGGGCGTGGCTGCCAGCGGGATGCCGCATTTGCCGGCCTGGTACCAGTGATAGAGCAGCCACTGCTGGGGCAGGGTGCGCAGCATGCTGTTGATGTGCAGCGTCTTGCTCGGGCTCGAGTCCACCGCCTTGACCAGAGCGTCCACCGCGCTGGGCTGCATGACCATGAACACGTGCGAGGCGTTCTTCACCAGGTTCGGGCGCGACGGCACCGCCTTCAGCGCGTTCGGGTTCATGCAGTTCATCTCCGCGATGATCTGCTTGCTCAGGCCTTCGACGATCGCAGTCGAGCAGCCACTCGAGAGGGCCTGGGACACGCTGAGCCCGCTCTGGACGGTCGCGATCTCTTCCTGTGGCTCGGGACCGTCGGGCTCGTCGGGCTGAACCTCGACGGCGCACCCCGCGAGCCCCAGCACGCCGAGCAGCACCAAAGCGCGGGCGATCATCGCGCCATTGTCCGCCGGCGCCCGGCGAATGCAAGGGCGACCAGCGCGCCCATCAGTCCGAAGCCAGACCCGGCCGGTCCGCGCGACGTGGTGCAGCCACCGTCGTCGTCGCCATCGTCGACCACCTTCGTCTGCTGGCCCGCGCCGCCGCCGGTGCTCTTGCCACCCGAACCGCTGCCGCCGCTCGAACCGCCGGCACCACTCGAGCCGCCGCTGCCGCTGGCACCGCCGGTGCCGCTCGGCGAGTCGCAAGCGTCGCCCGCTCCGTCTTCGTCCGAGTCGGCCTGATCGGGATTCGACGTGGTCGGGCAGTTGTCGCTCGCGTCGGCGACTCCGTCACCGTCTCCGTCGTCGTCGCAGACGTCCCCTTCGCCGTCGTTGTCCGTGTCGGTCTGGTCAGCGTTGGGAGTCCCAGGGCAGTTATCGGTGTCGTCGGCGACTCCGTCACCGTCGTCATCGGTCTCGCAGGCGTCGCCCTTGCCGTCCTTGTCCGTATCGGTCTGCGCCTTGTTCGACACCAAGGGGCAGTTGTCCGTCGTGTCCGCGACGCCGTCGCCGTCATCGTCGGTGTCACAAGCGTCGCCCTTTCCGTCCTTGTCCGTGTCGGTCTGCGCCTTGTTCGACACCAAGGGGCAGTTGTCCGTCGTGTCCGCGACGCCGTCACCGTCATCGTCGGTGTCACAAGCGTCACCCTTGCCGTCCTTGTCCGTGTCTTTCTGATCCGCGTTCTTGGCGCTCGGGCAGTTGTCTTTGTCGTCGGTCACGCCGTCGCCGTCGCCGTCGGCCGGCCCGACACACGACCCCGAGGCGGTCAGGAGCTTGATGTCCGAGCCGTAGTAGAACTGTAAGATCTGCTTGTAGTCGTAGCCCTTGTTGGCCTCGAGGCAGCGCGCGCCCCATTGGCTCATGCACCCGCGGTTCTGTCCGTAGCCCGGCGGCCCGATGTACCCGAGCGAGGTCTGCTTCACGCTCGTGCCGCTGAGCCCGGAGTTGTAGGTGACGTACTTCTCCATGGCGTGACTCGAGCTGCCCTTGCAGCTTGGCGCCGAGGTGTTGTTGTCACCGCTGACGTAGAAGCCGTAGGTGAGCATCCCGCCGAACGACAGGTAGATGCCCGCGGTCTCCTTCACGGCCTGGTAGGCCTTGGCCGAGGGCTTCGCGCCACACGAGTACACCTGGCAGCCTTGTCCGTCGCAGATGGATCCCTTGGTGGCCATCGCGTAGTAGGCGACGGAACGCGCGGAGATGGCCTGCGCCTTCAACGCCTGGAGATTGGCGCCGCCGTTCTCGCAGGTGATCACGTGGGGGAGGTAGTCCTCCTCCATGTTCTTCGTCCCGACGCCCGTCACCGGGACCGAGCAGTAGGCCTTGGCGAGCGGCGCGCTGACGTCCTGATGCACCTCGAGGATCGGCTCCTCGTTTCCCATTGGCCCTGCCTGACACGCGAAGGTGAACAGGACGGTCAACAACAACCCGAAGCGAGCCCAGTGCGCCATGGGCTGATGTATGTGCAAAGGCGGGACCAGCTTCCCAGCGTGTGATTTCAGCTGGTTAGGGCTGAGTCTTGGCGTCACCGCCGCCGCCAACTGCCAACCGGCGGTTGGCCCTAGCGGGAGCGCCGACGGCCGATCAGCGAGAGCGCGGCGATCAGGGCCAGGAGCCCGAACGACGACTCGCGCCCGTCGCCGGGCAGCGAGCAACCACAGCCGCCGCTCATCTCTTCACCCGGGTCGAAGCCTCCGGCGCCATCGAAGCCCAAATCTCCGAGATCACCGGCCGAGCACGCTGCACCCTTGTCGCCAATGCCGTCTTTCTGATCGGGATTGGAGACGGTCGGGCAGTTGTCGACGGCATTGAAGACGCCGTCGCCGTCGAGATCGTCGTCGCACGCGTCGCCCACGCCGTCCTCGTCGCTGTCGTCTTGGCTCTCGGCGGCGAGCTCCGGACAGTTGTCGCTCGCGTTGGCGACTCCGTCGCCGTCGCGATCATCGTCGCACGCATCGCCCAGTCCGTCGCCGTCCGCATCCGCCTGCGTCGAATCCGTCACGTTGGGACAGACGTCGGCCGCGTCGACCACGCCGTCTCCGTCGTCGTCGTCGTCGCAAGCGTCGCCTTTGCCGTCCCCGTCGCTGTCGGTCTGGTCCGAGTTGGCGTCGAGCTTGCAGTTGTCGTCGGTATCGACGACGCCGTCCCCGTCGTCATCCACCGCGCAGGCGTCGCCTTTGCCGTCTTTGTCGGTGTCGGCCTGGGTCGCGTTCTTCACCAGCGCGCAGTTGTCCTTGCTGTCCAAGACGCCGTCGCCGTCGTCATCGGTATCGCAGGCGTCGCCCTTACCGTCTTTGTCCGTGTCGAGTTGGCTCTTGTTGGACGCGAGCGCGCAGTTGTCCTTGGCATCCAGCACGCCGTCGCCGTCGTCATCCGTGTCGCAGGCGTCGCCCTTGCCGTCTTTGTCCGTGTCGGTCTGGGTCGCGTTCTTCACCAAGGCGCAGTTGTCCTTGGCGTCCGCCACGCCGTCGCCGTCGTCGTCTGTGTCGCAGGCGTCGCCCTGCCCGTCTTTGTTGGTGTCGGTCTGGCTGGTGTTCTTGGTCGATACGCAGTTGTCTTTGGCGTCCGCGACTCCGTCGCCGTCCTTGTCGGCAAAGTCCTGCACGTTGTGGCGTCGGATAGCCTTGTAGCTCGAGCTCAGGGTGCGGCTGCCGCGCACGCAACCGTAGCTGCATCCCTTGCACTCGATGGCGGTGACCCATCCCCAGGGGTCGCCACTCTCGTAGAGCACGATGTGGCCGGCGCCGTTGGTGTTGTAGACGAAGGCGTCGGCTTGCTTGGTGCTGCTCCGCGAGATCGTGGTCCAGTGGGTGCTGGTGTTGTCGAAGTGATAGGTCGAATAGGGGTGCGAGTCAGTGGTCACGCTGATGGCGCCGGGCACCTGCCACGCCTTGGCGACGAAGCCGGAGCAGTCCGCCCCGTAGGAGCCCGAGTGGGAACAGCCCGGGCAGCTACCCGAGCACGATCCGTGGGAGGTCGAGCTGGTGCTCCAGCGGCCATGGCCCCACCAATAGGAGAACTTCACGACGCCCTTGCCCCGCGAGAGGATTTCGTCGCGGGTCATGGCGGGCGGCGCGGCCAGCGCCGGCAACGCGACACCGAGAGCGGCGCCGACCAGCGCCAGGTGACGCCAGCGGATCATAGCGAGAACCTCCTCATGGTCGCGCCGCGTTCCTCGTAGGCCAGGTGATACAGGACGCCATCGGCGCCGATCCGGATGCGGCGAAAGCTCTCCTCGGCGCCGGTGCTGGCCGGAAGGTCCACGCGCGCTTGCTCGACTCCGGCGTCGTCGAGCACGACCACCACTTCGCGCGCCTCGATCACCTGGAAGGGGGGCGCGGCGGACTCCTCCAGCAGGCTCGCCCCCAGAAACACGCGCCCTCGGGCGTCGGTGTCGAGCTCGAGCAGCTGCCACACCGGCAAGTCGAAGTTGACCTTGGCCAGCGCTCTCACGCCGTCGCTGGTCTTCTCTGCGACGTATGCGGCATGCGATCCCGACTTCGATGCGCGCAGCACCTTGCCGTCCGCCGCCATTCGACCCTGCACGATGGTGCGATCTTCCAGCGGGGCGCCGTCGGCGTCGGCGATCTGCACCAAGTTCGCGTGTTTCACCTCGACCCAGGTGCCGTCGTTGCGCTGGAACAAGCCGGTCACGTCGCCAGCCTCGACGACGCCCTCGCCCTGCAAGCGGATCTCGTGGGTGACCTTGCCGCTGGCGTCGGCGAAGGCCACCGTCTCTTTGGTCAGACGATCGAGCAACACGATGCCGTCGTCAGACCTCAGGGCGACGTCTTGGTAGGTGTCTCCCGGAAGCGGGACGCTGCGAGGCTTCAGTCCCGGCTCGAAGATCTGCACGCGGCCGTTGACCTGATCGAGCACAAAGGCCCGACCGCGCGCGTCTACCGCGAAGCTGGCTGGTCCCTCGGGGGAGGACTCATTTGCGGCCTTCTTGCCCAGCTCACCGGTTGCCGCACCCCAAGGCGCGTGGAAGACCTGCTCGGAACTCACGCCGTTCTGCGCGGTCGCGGTGGTCACAGCGGGCAGCGCCGAGGCCGCGGGCGTGGGCTTTGGAGCGGCGCGACCCGCAGCACTCCCGAGCGAGAGGCGAACCGGGTTCGCCCGAAGGACGCTTCGCTCGCTTCCGCTGCCGAGCACGAGCGTGAGCAGCGCCAGCGTTGCCGTCCCCCCGAAGGCCCAAACCATCAGCCGCTTGCGCATGTAGACGCTGTCCAGTGCAAGTCCGAGGCCGGAGCGGACCCCCCCGATTTCACGATGTTGTCGGGGCTGAGCCGCCAACCGCGTCTTGCCGACGCAAACCCCCGGTTGGCATTCCCGGGTCACATCGGACGGTCGAGCACCAGCCACTCTCGACCCAGCAAGGCAGGCAGCCCGAGGGCCTGCCATGGAAATGCAGCGCTGAAGCGCTGGCTCAACTCGTCGACTTCGAAGCCCGAGACCTCGAACAGCAGCTTGCCTTCGGCCAAGCCGAAGCGCACGCCACCGACGCGCACCTGCGCGCTGGTCACGCGACTCAGCACCTCCAGGTCGTGGCTCTCGCGTTCGAACTCGTGCTCCCGCGCGTCTTGGCGGGTCAGCCGGTCGCCATCGATTCCATAACGACCGATCGCGACCTCATCCGAGCGAAGCACGTCGATGCGAAACGTTGCGTTGCTCGCCAGAGGTTGGAGGAACGCACCCATCGAGGCAGGCTCGTAGCGCACGACGAACACGTGACGTTTCCAGGGCAGGAGAAGGTAAGAAACGCTGAGCCCATCTTCCGCCTTCAAGTTGCTCTTGGCCGCGAAGAGTTGGTCGAGATCCTCGGGACGAATGGTCGCCGTGCTGGTCCGATAGGGACTCATCGTGACCTCAGTTGGGACACGCCGGATCGTCGAAGTGAACCGTGATCGAAATCGCGTCCACGCGCGGAGTGCCGGAGGCCGTCGCCGTAACGGTCAAGAGCACACCGAAGTCAGCGGCCTGGACGTCGGCCGGCGAGATCGAGGTCGCTCCCCACAGCTCCGTGCCGGAGCCGTATTTCGCTTCGGCGTCGGTCGTGGACCACGCTGCGGCACTGGCGCCGTTGGTCGCCAGCGCCACGCCTTTCACCAGCACCCGCACTTCTTTGTCCTTCAGCGCCGTCGCCGATCCGAGCGCCGAGCGTTCGATGCCGATCTCGACGCCCAGCACCACGGCCTTGGGCGGCAGCGTGAACCCGAAGGCCGAAGCCTTCAGCTGATTGGTGGTCTTGCCGGCGTCCAGGGCCACGGCGGTGGTGGCCCATTTGTCGTCGGAGAGGGCGGCATCCGCGACGTTGGTCCAGGCCGTATTGCCCGTGATCTTGGCTTCGAACACCGCGTCTGCAAACCTGGTCCGGGACTGCTTCTTGGTGCAGCCGCAGACGCCTGGCGTGCCCGCGCCGCCACAGCTGTCCGGAGCTTGGCAGCCGCAATTGAGCTTGTTCCCGCAGCCGTCGTCCAAGTCCCCGCACTTTGGAGCGAGGCTCTGGCACGTGGTCGGGAAGCAGCTCCCGTCGGCGCCGCTGTCTTTGCCGCCGGTCCCAGCGCTGCCGTCGGGCAGGGAGAGCGACTTGCGGCAACGACCGTCTTGGGCGCAACGCAGCCCCTCCGGGCACTCGTCCTCGCCGCCGCCGGGATCGCAGAGAAAGTGCCCGTCGTCGAAGTCTTCGTCCACGACGCAGCTCGCGACGAGCATCGTCACGAGTAAGAGCGAGAGCGAAAATCCGAGGCCGCGCACCGTTCCGCGACATCGTAGCGCAGGGGGCTGCCTCAGGTGCAGTCCATGTTGCACTCCAGCGTCTCGCCGTTGTCACACCAACACGTGACCCAGCAACAGTCGGCGCTGAAGCAGTCCTCATGGCAGACGTTGATCCCGCCGCACTTGGCGCCCGGTGCGCAGAGCCCCGATCCCACCTGCGATCCTCCACCCGTACCGGACCCGGCGGACGCCCCGCTGCCCCCGCCGCTGCCGCCTCCACCGGGCGAACCGCCCGCTCCGCCGCCACCACTCGAAGCGCCGCTCGAGCCGCCGCTCGCCGACCCGGTACCCCCAGAACCAGCATCGGCACCGCCACTTCCACCGCTGGCACTTTCGCCGCCCGAACCCGGGTCCGTTTCGCTGCTCGACCCACAAGCCCAGAGCGTCGGCACCAGACACACCATCGCCACCACGCAGATCTGCGCACGTCTCATCGAAGACCTCCGATCACGAGAAGTAAGTTCCGGAGCCTCGCTGCAATGCCTGCGCCACCTTCGATTTCCACGCCGACCGCGCGACGGCTCGAGGCGAACCCTGATCCTCGTGTCCGAGGCGCCGTGAGCTTCAGTAGTGCTTCCCGACGCTGACCATCCGGAAACAGTCGTCGAACACGTAGGCCGACACGATCCCGTTCTCGGTCTCCGAGGCTGCGTCGTCGGCGTAGGCTTGGGCGTCGGCGCGCGAAGCGAAATCCTTGCTCCCGACCCGCGAGTCTGGCTCGTAGGTCAGTACCCGGTGAGCGCCGGTCGCGAGTTCACCCGCCGCACGCGCTCGCGCGGCGTGAGGCGAGAGCGCCCGCTCGAAGTGATCGTGGACCCGGAGCAGCACTTGGTCGGGGCAGAGCGGATCCGAGACGAAGAACCACCACAGCCCGTGCTGGTTGTTGATCGCAAACCGTAGGTCGCGGTACTCGAACTCGATCCACGCTTCGGTCACGCCGTCGGTGGTGAGCGAGCACGAGGTCGATCCCTCGAGCCCCTGAGCCGCATCCCGCAGCCGATCCCACTCGGGCTCGGACCTGCCCAGGGTCTCGGGCAGATCCGCGAAGTGGCGGCTGCCGTCGGCCATGCGCAGATCGAAGAGACGCGAGCTCACGCTGCCATTTCTAGCGCAAGCGCCCGGGCGGCGCCGACTCCGCCGCCCGAGCTCCAAGGCGCAGGGCTATTCGGCCTTGGGGCAAGCCTCGGCCCCGAGCACCAGCGTGATGGGCTCCACCGCATCATCCTGGATCTTCGCCGAGGTCTCGCCCCAGAGTTCTCCCTGGCTGCACGCTCCGTCAGCGTCGGCGTCGGCGATGGCGCGCACCAGGACCTCGTCGCCCGAGAGCGCGACCGTCGCTTTGAACGAACCGTCGGCGTCGGCCTTGGCGGTGTGCACGCTGGTCTTGTCCGCGCCGTCGACGTCGAAGAACTCGAGGAGGATCTGCCCTTGCGCGGACGCTGAGCTGACCTGACCTTTGACCTCGACGTCCCGCGACGAGCTACAGCCGAGCGCCAGCGCTCCGGCGGACAGTACGGTGAAGATTGAAATGAATTTGGAAAGCATGTGGACCTCCTGCGAGCGCGGCGCACCCCGTCGCGGGGCGCGTCGCTCATGAAGGCCCATCGCAAGGCTCGTGCCGGAAGAATCCCGCGCTGATCGCGCCCACGACTCGCGTTTCGTGGTGGTTGTGCAACAGCCTCGGGCCACACTGGGCTCGCAGCGCGACAGTAATTTCTTTCAGGGTGCTCAGGGGAAGGGCGGACCCATGATCTGATCGAGCTTGGCGCCGGTGGCGTCCACGGGCTTCGCCTTGCGAGCCTGACTCTTGGACGCGTGGCTGATGATGTCGGGTTTGACCGAGAGGTCGAACTCCTTGCCCGTGGTCGGGCCGTGACAGCCGCCGCAGAAGTTGTTGAACACCTCGCGACGGAACGACAAGGTCAACCACTCACCCGGGTAGAACTGCAGCTCTTCGCGCTGGTGGTGCAGGGTCGGTTTGCTCTCACCCTTGAGCTGCTGCTCGTAGGCCAGGACCACGGGCAACCCCGCCGGCGCCTGCAGCTTGACCGATCCGTCGCTGAGAAGCGGGACGGTGCCGACCTTGACGCGCCGGGCGTACACCTTGCCGTACTCGTCCTCGACGATGTAGGGGCTCGGGTCGTTCAGGCTCTTCTCGGTATCCGGAGGCAAGCTGGCCCACGCCTCGAAGGAGGTCATGTCCGTGTTGATCCGCCGCGCCGAGCGCGTGCTCTGGAACAACAGCGCCGCCAGCATTGGGAAATCGACGATGGTGAGCTGGAAGCGATCGACGCGCGGCTGGTCGTCGTCCTCGGGATAGACCACACCGTGAAACACCGAGTCGCCGCCAGGGGTGGTGCGGAACACCCCGCGGTCGTAGCGGCCGAAGACCGGCACTGCCCAGATTTCGTCGGCGTTGGGGTCGGCCAGCCCGGCGAGCGAGGTGCGCTGACCGGTCGATGGATCGACGGCGACGACGTCGAAGTTGCCGCTGAAGGTCTCGAGGTTGACCACGTTGCCGGCGTAGCTCGCCAGGATGCCGCCGTTCGGGAGCGCCGTCGGATTGCGGTACGCACCCTGAATGGTCTGGGCGACGCGACCATTGGCCGGAGGATCCACGTTCGAGAGGGAGCGCTGGTAAAATGCCGTCTTCGCGTAGTCGAGCGCGTCCGGATCTTCAGCGTAGTCGTCGGGGTTCTCGCTGACGTTGTCTTGGCCGATGGAGCGATTGATGACCACCAGAGCGCCAGCCAGATTCGCGGCGCCGCGGTCGCTGGCGATACCGACGAAGTTGTGATCCATCAGCTGCGACGTCTCGGTGAGCTGGAGATGTCCGAAGTGAGCGCGCTGCCCGAAGTTCGGGTGGTAGTCGCCGCCATCCAAGTTGATGCGCCGAGACGCGAGCTGGTAGAAGCCCGGCGCGCGTTTCTCGCTGGTCATCAGCACCTGCCCGTTGGACTTGAACGCCGGGTACAGCTCTTGGTTCGAGAGGAAGGTGAGCTGGCGGATCTTGCCGTTTTCGAGCACGTACAGGTTCGCGTTGAGCTTGGCCGGATCGGCCGCGGAGCGCTGGGGGCCTGGGAAGAGGTGGCCCTTGAAGATGTTGCCGCGGCTCGACGCGAAGACCAGGGTGCCATCGGGCGCAAAGGCGGGATCGAAGTTGTGGATCAACTCTCCGTTGATCGGCAGCGGCGCGCCGCCGGTGTCCGTCGGTGCCGCGTTGATGGTCGGCTCGAGCGCGCAGGCCGACCCGTCAGCGTTCATGACAAACACCCGGTACGGTTCGTTGGCGGAGCTGCGCGCAGCGAACGCGACCTTCTTCCCGTCCCACGACACCATGGGTCGCCTCAAGTCGGCGCTGGTCGCGGTGAGTCCGCAGCCCGCGAGCAGACTCTTGTCGCCGCCGCTGGTGCTGACGGCTCCGGCGGCGTCCATCGAAGCGCCGATCCAACGCAGATCTGCGCCGGGGCGATAGGTCTCCCAGTCCTGCATCATCTCGGGTTGGGCGAGCGGCGCGCGCTTGACATAGACGATGCCCTCGAGAGGCACCGCGTTCTTCATGCGCTCCGCGCGCTCCTTGGCGATCCACGCCACGACCACGCAGTAGGGCGGTTGTTCATCGATGGGACCGGTCTCCGCGGCGACCAGATCGCAGGCAGCGGGGTCGCCGCCAAGCGCGAACAGCGATCCACCGCGGTGACGCATGCCAGGACCCTTCGGCCCGGGCGGCAGGTTCTTCCGGACCAGACGGCTCGCGTTGGGATCGGCCGACTCGAGCGCGATCTGCTCCAGCGTTTCTTGGTAGTTGTGGCGGGTCGCGGCGAGGCCGAAATGCCCAGCGCTGGGCGGACGCGGACGGAAATCGTTGAACACCGGCGAGGAGTGGCAGCCGAGCAGGACGCAGCCGCGTTTGACGAACATCGGCTGCACGCGTTTGGCGAACATCGCGAAGCCAGGGTCCTTCGGAACGTTGGTGGCTCCGCCTTGCTGCGTGGCCCAGTCGAGCACGGCCTTGTACGCGGCGTCGTCGGTCGAATCGAGGACCCAACCGCCCGGGTGATGCACTCCTCCGTAGGCCGGGTTGAGCGGTCGCGTCAGGATCTCACTGAACTGGGGCGCAAGGGCGACATAGTCGCTCGCCGAAAAATAGTTCCAGCGCTTCTGCTCGGGCGTCTTGCCGCACGAGAGCGGAAACGCGGCTTCGTCCGTGCCGTGGCAGTTGCCGCCGGCGCAGTTGTTCACGAGCCACGGGTTCACTTTGTCGACGAAGGTCTGGTAGGCGGGGTTCGTTGGATCCTGCGTCGGGTCGAAGAGCGGATCTTTGCCAATGCTCTCCACGCAGGGATCGCGATCGATGGTCGGCTGCTTCGATTGAGAATTGTTCTTCTGCGCGCCGCGCTCCAACCAGTTCAGGACCGTGCGGAAGGATGCGGAGCTGCCATCCAAGACGCTGCCTCCGGCGTGGGGAATATCGGTCTCGATGGCGTCCTCGGTGCCATCGAAATGGGTGAGCTTGAGCGTCTGCGGCGACACCGCCTTGGCCAGCAGCGCCGGCATCCCATAGGGACCGAAGTCCTCGAGCAGGTCCTGCCGCTTCGCGAGCATCTCGTAGCTCGTAACGTCGAGGTTGCCGAGCGCGTTGCCGCGTTGGTCGGCCGTGACGTGACAGAGCGACCCCGTCGGGCTCGTCGCGCATGAGCCGTTGAGGATGGGCGCGATCTTCTTGTCGAAGTAGGTACCCTCTGCTTCGACCTCCCGCTGGCTGCAGCTCGAGCTCACCCAAACCGTCAGGCCGAGGAGCAAGGGCACCGCGACTGTATGAATTCTAGACATAGCGCCGTCCTCCGAACCCGAATCTTGGTGGAATCGGGCACAGACGGCAATGGCGGGACCTGCCCCCCGTGGGCCGCGAACATGTCTATTCTATAATGTTATCAATGGTTTGGGTGGCCGCTCGAGAATCGAGTGGGCGCGCGCGGGCCCGGATCCCGGCGGACAAAAGCCGCCGGACCCGAGCACACGACGGGGCGACTCAGCGCCGGCGCCGGCGTGACAGCGCTGCCAGCGCGAGGCCCGCCAGCGCGAGGCTGGCCGGCGTGTTGCCACCCGAGCCCGGCGCCGAGCAGGCGCAACCGCCGCCTTCGAGCGTTCCGCTCGCGCTCGGGTTGCCAGCGCTGCCTCCGGTCGCGGATCCGCCGCTGCCACCGGCACCGCCGGCCGCTCCGCCGCTGCCACCGGCACCGCCGGCCGCTCCGCCGCTGCCAGCCTGACCGCCGCTGCCGCCGCCGCTGCCAGCCTGACCGCCGCCGCCCGCCGCGCCGCCGCCGCCGGCCTGACCACCCGTGCCACCAGTGCCAGTGTTGTCGTCGGCGGGGTTGAGCGGATCGCGTTCGCCAGCGTCGACCTTGCCGTCCTTGTTGCTGTCTTCGTCGCCGTCACTGACACCACCGCCGTCCGTGTCGGCGATGAGCGGATGAGTCTTGGTGGCGCCACCATCGGCGTCGGCCTTGCACGTGCCGGTCGCGGCGTTGGTCGCCGCGTTCGAGCAGTCCAGGCCCAGCTCGGTGCCGTCGAAGAGCCCGTCGCCGTCGCTGTCGGCGTCGACGACGTTCTTCTTACCGTCACCGTCGGTATCGTCCGCGAAGTTCGGCTCGGCGCCGTCGATCACGCCGTCGTCGTCGCTATCGGCGTCGTTTGGATCCGAGCCGAGCAGCTTCTCGAGTTCGTCGGACAGGCCATCCTTGTCGGTGTCGATGATGGTGCCATCGTCAGCGCCCTTGCCAAGGGTGGGATCGGTCTCGCCCGAGTCGAGCTTGCCGTTGCGGTTGATGTCTTCACTGCCATCGATCACGCCGCCGCCGTCGGTGTCGGCGATCACCGGCGAGGTCTTGGTGCTCGGATCCGCGTCGGCAATGCAGTGCTTCGCGGCCGCGCTGGTGGGCGGATCTTCGCAGGGCTTGCCGCTCTCGGTGCCGTCGTAGAGGCCGTCGTTGTCGCTGTCCACGTCGAGCACGTTTCGGATCCCGTCCCCATCGGTGTCGTCGGCGGGGTTTCGCTCAGCGCCGTCGAGCAGGCCGTCGTCGTCACTGTCCGCGTCGTTGGGGTTCGAGCCGAGGAACTTCTCGAGGGCGTCCGACAGACCATCCTTGTCGGTGTCGACCACGCCGCTGTCATCCCCGCCTTTGCCCGTCGTCGGATCGGTCTCCCCGCTGTCGAGCGCGCCGTTCAGGTTCGCGTCCTCGGAGCCGTCGGACGCGCCGCCGCCATCGGTGTCCTTCTTCAGTGGATCCGTCTTGGTCGTGCCCGCGTCGGCGTCGGCGATGCAGTGACCTGCGGTGGTGTCGGTCCCGGTACCGCTGCAGGGCAGCCCGAGCTCGGTGCCGTCGTAGAGACCGTCGTCGTCGCTGTCGGGATCGAGGGCGTTGATCAGTCCGTCCCCGTCGGTGTCCTTGTTCCAATCGGGCTCGGCGCCGTCCGCCGCACCGTCGTCGTCGCTGTCGGCGTCGTTGGGATCGGTCCCGCCGACCACTTCGTCGAAGTCGCTGATGCCGTCACCGTCGGTGTCGGTGTTGCCGATGGGAATGTCCGTGGTCTGTTGGCCCGGCGCCCCGCTGTTGCCGTCGGTCGGCGTCGTGCCCGGGGGCGCGCCTTTCTGGCCTGAAGCGGTGATGTTCGCCTGGTTGGCGATGATCCCGGTCGCCGTGCTGTCGACGGTCACCTTGAACTTCACGGTGATCGACTGGCCGACCGCCATCGTTCCACCGGTGGTCGCGTTGGCGCCGGTGCCCAGGCGCAGCGTGATGGTCTTGGTGGCCGCGCTGTACTCACCGGTGTCGTCGCCGGCCGCGTCGGTCTTGGCGCCCGCGCCCACGCCCTGGCTGATCTGGATCGAGCCCGGCAGGAAGGTCACGCCCGCCGGGAGCTTGTCGGTGAGCAGGGTGCCCACGGAGGTGTCGTTGCCGGTGTTGGTGACGACGATCGTGTACTCGAAGACGTCGCCCGGGAGCACTGTGCCGCCGTTGAGATCCGCCGAGGTTTTGCCCGAGGTCGAGAAGTCGGGCTTGAAGGTCGAGATCGACGTGACGAAGCCTCCGAGCAGGTAGACGTCACCGTTGCTGGTGGCGCGGATGTCCGCCGAGGTCTGGCCCGCGGTGACCCGGTTCGTGATGTCCACCACGTCGAGGTCGAAGCTCGACATGCTGGCCTGCCCACCGGTGAGCTGAGGCAGGTCGCCCGCCACCGAGACCGGCGCGCCAAGCGCCGAGCGCGAGCTGTTGAAGAAGTTGTCGATGGGGTTGACCGCGTCGAACAAGCGATTGGCGTTGGTCAGCGGCGTCTTGCCGAAGAGCAGTGAGTCACCGGTCGAGTCGGGATCCCCCTCGAAGGTCATCACGCCCAGCTTCGCGTCGAAGCCGGCGGTGGGCACCAAGAAGCCCGAGATCGACACGTTCTGGTCGGTCGCCGCCGTGACCAGATCGAGCCCGTCGAAGACCGCGAGGTTACGCGGCGCCTCGCTCGCGAGCCCGTAGAGCACGACCATGTACCAACCCGCGAAGTTGACGTTCGTGTTCAGGTTGATGAACGAGAGACCGTCGACCCCCGAGACGCGGTACGCGCCCGATCCGTTGGTCTTGACCATGTCGGTCACGTCCGCGACGGACTGGTAATAGATCTCGCCGCCGCCCGCATCGACGGTGTAGCTCGCGGCGGCCGTGACTGCTGTGCTGAAGCCGCCTTGGCGCTCCACGGTGACGCTGGTGTCCGCCGCAGTGCCGGCCCGACGCGCCCCCCAGTACAGGTACGCGTGAGTGACCTGAGCGCCGGTCTTCAGTCCGAGCACCGCGGTGCTGCGCGCCTGCGCCATGGTGACGGTGCTATTGGCGGCGGCCTGACCGGCGCCGGGGGCGTCGGCGCGCCAGTACACGTCGGGCGCCGAGTCGGCGGTGTTGTTGCCACAAGCGCCGACAGTCCCAACGACTGGCGCCGGAACGAGCGTGCGGCAGTCATGCCCGAGCGTATTGCCGATCAGGACGAAGTCGCCCTTCTGATCGACCTGGACCCTCAGTTTCGGCGCCGCGACGGCGGCGCTGCTCCCAGCGAGCGCGGCGAACCCAGCGAAGCAACACGAGATGGTGAATTTCTTCATGGTCGTCCTCTTGGTCACTTCGTCTTCACGGTCGTCGAACCTTCGTTCGCCTGGATGTGGAACTCGACGCGCCGGTTCTTCTGCCGGCCGTCCTCGGTGTCATTGCTGTCGAGGGGACGCTCCATGCCAAAGCCCGCCGAAGAGAGCCGCTTCGCCTCGATGCCCTTGTCCACCAGCCACTTGGCCACGCTGGCGGCCCGGCGTTTGCTGAGATCCTTGTTGTGGCCCTTGCCACCGCGGTTGTCCGTGTGGCCCTCGACGTTCACCTTGGTGATCTCGGGGTGATCTCGCAGGATCTCCAGGACCGCGTTCAACACGGGATCGCTGGCCGGCAGGATCTTCGCGCTGTTGGTCGCGAACTGCACCTGCTCGATGATCTTGATCTGCCCTTTGTCGATCTGGGCCTTCGGGCAGCCGTGTTTCTTGGGATCGGGATCGGCAGGGCCGGCCTTGTCCGGGCAGGCGTCCTCTGCGTCGAGGATGCCGTCGCCGTCGGTGTCCTTCGGGGCGGGACAGCCGTGCTTGCTCGGATCGACGTTGGCAACACCGGCCTCCGTCGGGCAGGCGTCGACGTCGTCGGTGATCCCGTCTCCGTCCGAGTCCTTCGGGGGCGGGCAGCCGTTCTTCTTGGGATCGTCGTTCTTGACCCCGGGCACGTCGGGGCAAGCGTCGTCCACGTCGAGGATCCCGTCCTTGTCGCGATCGGAGGGCGCATCCGCCGGCGGGCAGCCGTTGGTCTTGGGGTCGTCCGTACGAACGCCCGGGGTGTCCGGGCAGGCGTCGTCCGCGTCGAGGATCCCGTCCCTGTCGCGGTCCGACGGACCCGCGGCCTTTTCCATCGCGGGGAACCACTCGATGCTCGCGAGCACGCGCACCTGGGGCGCGCCGACGCCGCGGCTCAGGCCCGGTCCGACGGCAGCGCCGACTCGCCAATCCGGCGTGACCCGGTACTTCCCGCCGAAGACCAGCTCGAGCGGCGTCGTTCGCTTCTTGAATGCGCCGTCGCCACCGTCGCTGACCACGGTCGAGCCGAAGACCTCGGGGCCGACGATCAGCTTCTTGTCCAGGGCGCGCAGGCCGACCGCCGCCGAAAAAGTGAGTTCGCTCCCGAAGGCCTCCTCGCCGAGGTTGTCGCCCCTGGCGCGATAGTTGAACCCCGTCTGTGCCGCGTAGGCCATGTCGCCGACGTCACCGGCCAGCATCAGGCGCGGCCGGATGCGCAGCTTGCCGTCGCTGGCGAAGGCTTCCTCGTTGCCCACCGGGATGAACCCCTGGACCCCGAAGGCGAGGGTCGCTGCGCCGCCGTATTCACCGAGCACGCGAACGTCGGCCGTCAACCTCGGATCGCCCACGCTCGCTTTGTCGCTGGTCGAGAAGGATGAGTTGGCGACGTCGAGCGAGTCGCCCTTGCTGTAGGCCAGGAGAGGCAGGTTCGCGCCGAGCCGCAGTCGATCAAAGAGCACGATCGCACCGCCGAGGTGGACAAAGAGCTGGTGCTCGACCACGGCGGCCTGCTCGTCCCCGTTGGCGTCGTAAAAGACCAGCGGCTTGTACGCGTAGTCACCGACTGCCCCGAGCGCGAGGCGACCGTTGCCTCGCAGATCGAGGGACTCGTTGGCGAACCAATCGCTGCCGCGCTCGGACGGCTCGTAGCGATCGAGGGCGAAGCCGCCCTCCGCGAGCGCGGTGGAGGCACAGAGCAGCGTGACGGCAGTGAGCGTGAAGAGAGGGGAACGTCGCATTTGGGGTCAACCGTATTCGGCCGCTCGGTACCAACTGCCGTGAGCGGGCGCAATCGGCGCGATTCGAGCGGCGCCGGGCCCCCCCGGCCCGAGCCGCGGTTACCGGTAACTGAAACGCGCGGAGACCACGGGGAACCGTTCGTAATCACTGGATCCGGTCCTGGCCCGCCTGTTGCTCAGACGGTCTCCTCTGCAACTGGAGGTGTCAGGAATGAGGTCTGCAAATGTGTTCAAAACCCTGCTCGCGCTCGGCGTCGTGTTCAGCGCGAGCGACGCGTCGGCGAGTTTGCCAGCCGGCGTCTGGGTCAAAGTGAAGAAGGTGGTGCTCGAACCCAGCGCCACCGCGCCCACGAAGATCCAAATCCACGGCGCCGCGATGCTCTACGACAAGAGCACCGGCACCAGCTACGCCGGGTACACCGAGCCCGCGTTCGGGTATCTGTACTACTCCTGCCCGTCCGGTCAGGAGAAGACCTGCGTCAGCGAGTGGGCGGACGTCGAGAAGAACATCAAGGAAAAGGACGACGTCTGCATCGGGCTCGGGGATCAGAGTCTGCCCACGGGCAGCTTGCGGGCGCCGAACGCGACGCCCGTCAAGCCGGACGTCTATCCCATCGCGTTGGGAGTGCTGGCCGGCTTCACCCCCTGCCAGGTCATCGACAAGTTCCTGAACAGCCAGGCCGACGGCGGCACCGGTGGTGCAGGTGGTACCGGTGGCGCGACCGGCACTGGCGGGTCGACCAGCACCGGCGGAACGGCGGGGGCTGGCGGTTCGACCAGCACCGGCGGAACGGCGGGGGCTGGCGGAGGCACCGCGGGCAGCGCTGGCTCCGGCGGCGCGGCGAGCGGCGGCGCGGCGAGCGGCGGCGCGGCGAGCGGCGGCGCTGCGACCGGTGGCGCGGCGGGGAAATCGGGTTCGGACTCGGACGATGAAGGCGGCTGCAGCCTCGCGGATCCGAGCCGCAAAGGCGGGATCGCGTGGCTGCTCTCGGGCCTGGGTCTCGCGTTCGCGCTGCGGCGAAGGAAGAGGAACTGAGCCATGGCGATGCCCGCGGAGTGGTGGTCTTTCGGCGACGCTTCGGCGACGAAGCGACGAGCTCGTTCGGTGTTCCGCCACTCCGCGAGCGACGCCTGGCTGGTCGCGGTGACGCTGGCTCAGGCCTGCGTGACACTGATAGCCTTCGGCCTCGTGGCGCCCGCCAGCAGCGTTGGTGCGGGCGTCTCCGCGCTGATCTTCGGCATCGGGGTGTGTTGGTGCTCCAACACGGTTTCCCACAATCACTTGCACAACGCTTTGTTCCGCTCGCGCAGGCTGAACCGCGGCTTCGACCTTTGGCTCAGCCTGCTGCTGGGCGTCCCGCAGTCGATCTGGAAAGCGCGCCATCTCTGGCACCACGCAGGTGAGCCCACCCGCCCGCGCCGGCGGCTCAGCCGCCGTGCGCTGATCGAGATTGGGATCGTGGGTGTCAGTTGGCTCGTGTTCCTCGGGGTGGCGCCCGAGTTGTTCCTGTTCGGTTACGCGCCGGGCTATCTGCTCGGGATGGGGCTCGCTCGCCTGCAGGGCGATATGGAGCACGCGCGGACTGAGCGCCCCGAGGCCGGCGTGAGCCACTACGGTCGTCTCTACAATTTCTTCTGGTTCAACGACGGCTATCACGCGGAGCATCACCTGTCCCCGCGCGCGCACTGGACCCGCGTGTCGGCGTTGCGCGGGCAGATCACCCTCGCGTCGAGCGCATTTCCCCCGCACCTGCGCTTCCTGGAACGCGCCACACCGCACGAGCTCAAGGGGCTCTTTTTGTGCGCTCTCGAGCGGATCGCGCTCGGCTCGTCGCTGCTGCAACGCTTCATGCTCTGGACCCATGCGCGCGCCATGGCGCCGCTGCTTGGCGGCCTGCCGGAGCTCCCGAAGCGAGTGGCCATCGTCGGCGGCGGCTTGTTCCCGCGTTCGCTGCTGGTGCTCGCAAAGCTGCTCCCACAGGCTCGCTTCGTGGTCGTCGATCGTTCGGCCGCGAGCGTGTCCCATGCTATCGACCACTTGAAGCGACGTCGCTTCCCCCTCGGTCGCGTCCGTTTCTGCATCGAGAGCTTCGACCCAAGCCGACACTCCGTCTGCGACCTCGTGGTCACACCGCTGGGATTCGTCGGTGACGACGCGACCTTGCTCGAAGCCGCGCGCGCCACCCCGGTGCTCCGACACGACTGGCTCTGGGCTCGCCCCACCGGCTGCTCGCGGATCGTCTCCTGGCTCCTGCTCAAGCGCATGACATTGAGCCGGGGACAGCTGTGACCGAGCTACACCGGACCGAGGCGTTTCTCCGAAGCTACGCCTTTCTGCCGCACCGCTGGCTGAACCGGACCACCGCGTTCCTGACCTCCGCCACCCGGCCCGCGTGGGCCGTCGACCGCGCAGTCGCGCGCTGGACCGAGCGCGACCGGATCGACCTCTCGGAGTTCGAAGATCGGCGCTTCGAATCCCTGGACGATTTCTTCTTGCGTCGTCTGGCGCCCGGCGCGCGCCCCATCGGGCGCGGCTTCGTCGCGCCCGCGGACGGCAACCTGATTGCTTCAGGCCGCCTCGATCTCGGCCGCCCGCTCGTGGTCAAGGAGCAGCGACTCAGCGTCGATCGAGTGGTCAACGGTGGGCTCTACGATCTCGACCTCTCGGAGTACGACGGCGGCATGTACGCGGTGATCTTCCTCACGCCGCGGGGCTACCACCGCGTGCACATGCCGGTCCGCGGAACGCTCGATGCGGTGCGATGGATCCCGGGTCGCTACTTTCCGCAGAACGCGGACGCGCTCAGGATTGTGCCGCGGGTGTACGAGCGCAACGAGCGGGCCACCCTGAGCTGCCGCGATGGAGAGGGGCGACCGTTCTTGATGGTGATGGTGGGCGCGAGCCTGATCGGCGGCATCCACCTCGAGGGCACCGACCGGCGCGAGTGGGTGAGACCGCGGCCCTTCGAGCTCGGCCGAAGCCTGGGGCATGGCGACGAAGTCGGGCACTTTGCTTTCGGATCGACCGTGGTCGTGCTCTTGCCGCCAGGCGCCCCGACCCGCTGCTGCGAGGGCCCCGAAGTCCGCATGGGTCAGACCCTGTTCGAGTGAGTCAGTTGGCGTTCGCGACGGCTGCCCGACGCGACGCGGACCACTCGAGCAGATGCCTGCGATAGCGCTCGCTTCGCTCCGGATGCTCCGCCGCAAGGTCGCGTTTCTCACCCGGATCCCGGTCCAGGTCGAAGAGGCGCGTGCGGTCGTGCTCGGTGGAGTGCAGGGCCTTGAAACGCCCCTGCCGGAGCCCAAGAGAGAGGGGACCGTGATCGGTGTAGAAGCGCGCGACGCCGGGCTGGGGCGCCAGCAGCGACCGTCCTTCGTGGCGCGAAGGCAGCTGGAGTCCGATCAACGCCAGGGTCGTCGGCGCGAGATCCGTGAGGCTGGCGATCTGGGGCACACGCAGCCTCCCGACCGTCAAGCCCGGGGCCGACACGATCAACGGCACGCGCACGTTCTCGTCGTAGAGGTGCAGGGTGTGAGCGAAGTTGCCCTCGTGCTGCCCAAACGCCTCGCCATGATCGCCGACGATCACGTACAGCGTGTTTTGATGAACACCACGTTGAACCAACCCATCCACGAGCTTGCCGAAGGCGGCGTCACCGGCAAAGAGGTCGTTCAGGTAGTGGTCCTTCTCGGTGCGGGCCGGGAAAGGGCGCGGCCCGTCGCCCGGGGACTTGTAGGGGTGATGGCCCGAGATCGGCGAGTACACCGCGAAGAATCGATCCCCCGCTGCCTCATCCACGAAGCTGAGCAGACGCCGCACGGTCGAAGCATCGTCGGTGCCGAAGCTCGACGCGTGCGTGCCCCCGATGGTCTCGGCGTCGAAGAGCGCGCCGAAGCCGCGGTCGTCGACGACGGCCTGCATGCCGAGGTAGCGGAAGCGCCCCGAGTGGAAAAACGCGGTGCGATACCCCGCCGCGCCGAGCGACGTCGCGATGGAGGCGCAGGGCAGGCGCCCGGCAGCGTAGTCCTTCGCCGTGGTCTGGGCTGCGGGCGATGCGCCACAAAGCATCGACCACAGACCCTTGATGCTCTCGGGATAGGCGCTGTAGGCCGCGTCGAATACCAGTGATTCCTCGCTCAGCCGAGTCAGGTTGGGCGTTGGATCGAGGCGCGCACCGTAGGCGCCGAGGTATTCGGCTGCGGTGGACTCGAGAATGACCCAAACGACGTTGCGCCCACGCGCCGCACCGGCAAACTGCCTCAGGTCGAGGGCCGGTCCTTCGTCCGCGAGCGCGCCGACCTGCGTGGCGCGCGGCGAGGGTGAGAGCCGAGCGATGCCGGTGACCCCGAGGGCAACTGCGGCGTTCCGGTGCAGCCCCAGCGTCTCGACGCGGGCCGCCGCGTGGGAACCGGCGATGCCGGCGAACAGCAGGGCTGCGCTGGCAAGGAGCAGGTGCCAAGGCGCACGCGGTGCGAAGCGAAGGCGGGTCGCGGCCGCGCTGGCAGCGATCACGACGGCGATCGCCAACAGGTTCGAGGCCGTCACGTAGGTCCCGATGGAGTCGCTGAGCGCACCACCAGCGGCGCCAAGCATGGAGATGGTCAACGGTGTGGAGAACACCCGCGCGACGGCCACGTTGATCGCCGAGTACGCGACCAGCACCCAGACGAGCGCCCAGAGCGCCCGGGGGATCCGCCGCGAAACCACCAGGTCGAGCAAGAGGTACGCTCCGACCACCAGCGCGTCTTGGTGCAGGAGGGCGAGCGGCGCCCAAACATCGACGAGGGTCGCGCCGCCGCCGCCGTCGACGACGCGAAGCCCGACCAGAACGGCCTTGGCCACGACCAGGCCCGTGGCGAGGGCCAGCGCCCGAGTCACTGGTAACTTCGCCTCCCGTGAGTTGCCGGCAACCATCGTCCATCCGTCCTTGATTTCCATGGATTCCCTGCAAACCGGGGCTCTGGATCGCCCCCTGCTTACAAGGACCGTACCCTGCCCTCCATGTCCCTCCTGCAGCACCCCCGCTACCTGCCGGGCCCGGTCCTCGGCCGAGGTGCGCAGGCCGTGGTGCTGCGGGTCACCGATCGGGAGTCGCCGTCGCGCGCTTTGGTCGCAAAGCTGTGGCAGCCAGGAGCCTTCGACGAGCAGCTCTTGAGGGGAGAGTTTGCGCTGCTCTCGCGCCTGCACGTTCCGGGACTGGTTCGCGCGCACGACCTGGGACGCGACGAAGTCTCCGAGGCCCCGTTCCTGGTCGAAGATTTCGTCGACGGGCCCGACGCGCGCCGCTTCCTCGAAGCAGCACCCAGCGATCGCGCTCGTGCGGAGCGTCTGGCTGGCCTGCTGAGCGAGGTGACCGCCACTCTAGCGCTGGTTCACGACAGCGGCTTCTTGCACGGGGACTTGAAGCCCGCACATGTGCGAATTCCCGAGGACGGTCGCGCGACCCTCATTGACTTGGGCGCTGCCGTAGCGCGCGCACGCTTGGATCTCGCACCGAACGCGGTCACGCCTGGTTATGCCGCGCCCGAGCTTCGCGCCGGAGCGCCTCCGAGTCCGAAGACCGATCTGTTTGCACTCGGCGCGCTGGCGTATTCGGTCGCCACGGGCAAACCGCCCGAGTCGCACGCGCCCGTCCGCAGTCTCGCAACCTGGCTTCCACCCAGTTTGGCGGACGTCGTCGATCGCCTGCGATCCGAGCATCCCGCAGATCGACCCTGCGATGCTCGAGACGTGCTCCAGCTCCTGGGTCAGAGCGTGGTCTTCGGAGCGCCGCGTCCCGTGCGATCGCTCCGCTCGGGAGGAGCCGAGCGATCGGTGCGCGAGCCCCAGCTCTCGAGACTAGAGCGGGCGAAACCGGGGCTCACCTATCTGGTGGGCGCGCCGGGAATGGGCAAGAGCCAGGTGATCTCCGAGCTGGTCACGCGCGCGCTGCTCTCGGGCCACGCTGCGCGGCTCCTGCGCTTTCCGAACGACGACCATCAGCTCGTTTCCCGGCTGATCGCTTGGCTTCGCGGCTCCGAGCGCGCTCGGCCCTTTGCGGCGGGGCCGCTCTTGGTGGCGCTGGACGACGCCCACGCCGCGCCCATGGAAGTCCGCTCGGCCCTCGAAGCGTTTCGTTGTCGTCGGCGCGGCCCTGCCGAGGGTTCCCGTTGGTCCCCGGACGACACCACGCTGATCGCCGCGCTGCGCGAAGCGCCCGCCGATGCGAACGCGATCGTGCTCGGTGCCCTGGACCTGCGCGGCGTGCGCGGTCTGTGCGCGGAGCTCGACGTGGATCCCGAGCGCGCCGAAGAGCTTCGCAGCGCGAGCGATGGCAACCCTGGATTCATCGCAGCGCTCACGGGCAGAGTCCCGTTGGAGCGCGCCGCCGTGCTCGCGCGAGCCAAGGCGCTCGCGCCGACAGCAGCCCGGGCCTTGGCCACCGTGGCCGTGCTCGACGGGCACGCCAGCGACGCGCTGCTGAACGACGTGCTCGGTGCTGGCGAGGCGCGCCAGGCGTGCGCGGAACTCGCGCGGGCGAGCCTGCTACAGCGACGCGCCGGAGACGCAGGCGTCAGCTGGCGGCTCACACACACCGAGATCCAGTCGGACATCGCCGACGCGCTGGCGAGCTTCGAGATCGTGGACTCGATCACCGACCACGTGCTCGCAAACCCCGTCGGCGTCTCCGCGGCGCAGCTATTGTCCCTGTCACGCGCGCTGTCTCCCCCGAACCGCCGAGGCGAGCTGCTCTCGCTCGCGGCGCGTACAGCGCGGGACGCCGGGCTGCGATCCCAAGAGACCGACGCACTGCTGGCGCTGGCCGCAGATCCCCGGGAGCGCACGCCCCAGACGCTGACGGCGCTGGATCGCTCGACGCGGGGCGGGGGCAGCGCCGGCCTGCATCCGGAGCTGGTGACCTGGCTCGAAGCAGCGGCGGCGACCCACCCCGCGCTCGCGGTGCTTGCGCTGCGCCGCCACGCAGAGCAGCAGGCGCGGGCTGGAGATCACGAGGCGGCGGAGGAGCTGGCGCAGCGAGCGGTGGCGCTGGCAGAGCAGCCTGCGGACGAGGTGCTCGCGCTCTCGACCCTCGCCTCGACCGCGCTGTACCGCGCTGACTGGACGCGCGCCGAGCTGGCTCTGGCGCGGGCCACGGATGCGTTGTCGGCCGCGGCGGTAGACGACAGCGAAGAACTCGCGAGGCTCGATCACAACCGGGGCGTGGTCGCGCTGTATCGCGGTCGGGTCGACGAAGCGCTGGAGGCGTTCGAACAATCGCTCCGCGCCAAGCGCGAAATGGGAGACCGAGGCGGCACTTGGGCGTGCCTTCTCAACTTGGGTCTCGCGTGTTCACAGCTCGCTCGGTACGACCAAGCCGAGGCGGCCTTGCTCGAAGCCGTCGCGACCTGTCGCGCGCTTTCGCAGCTCTCGGGTGCAGGTTGGTGTTTGGCGGCGCTGGCCGACGTGTCCCTGCGCCGAGGCGATCGCGCCGCAGCAGAGCGCTTCGTTTCCGAGGCTGAGCATCTGGGCGACGTGATCCCAAAGCCCGTGCACGCGGATCTCGCGCTGCTGCGCGCCGAGATCGCGCTCGCGGAAGGCAAAGGCGATCTGGCCCTGACCCACCTCGGGCGCGTCGACGCTGCGCTCGTCGAGCAAGATGCGTTGCTCGGGGCGCGATCGCTCACGCTGAGGGCCAGCGCCCATTTGTGCACCCTGCCCGCCGATCGAGGCCGAGCGGCCCGCGCCGCCGTGGCCGCGGCGCGACGCGCGCGAGCAGCGGGGCTCCCCGAACCCGAGCAACGCGCGCTCGGGGTTTTGGCCGCAGCGCGAAGGCGCTTCGCCTCGGCGCCAACGCGCGGCTACGCTTCGGTCCCGAGCATGGCAGGGGACGAACAGCTGTGGAGCTTTCTGTCGGCGGCCAGCATCGCGGCCGACAGCGAAGCGGCCGCACTCGCGCTGTGTAGATGGGTGGTGGAAGCGAGCGGCGCCGAACGTGCTTTTGTGATCGCCATGGCTGTGTCCGGAGCGCGCGGCGGAGTCGGTGTCGACATCGAGGGGGTGCCGATCCCAGACGTGCTGGAGCGAGTGTCGGCGGAGACCCTCGAGAGCGCGCTCAGTGCGGGCGACATCAGCCATCAGCCCACGGTGGCGACCCGCGGCGGAATTGGGTCGCGCTTGGTTGCCCTGGGGCCCGAGAGCGCGCGGGCGGAGCGGGCGCTCTTGGTGCTGGAGCATCGCTTCGTCGCCAACGCCTTCGAGAAGCTCGACCGGCGCGAGGTCGAACGCTGGGGGATCTGCGCCGCGCTCGCTGTCGCGCTGGGCGCCGGTGGCTCGTCTGCGGCCGCCGCGCCGCCGTCCCGCGAACGCGGATCGGAAGCCCCCGATTCGCTCCGGGAGCCGAGCACGGTGTTGCCCTCTCGCCACGGACACCGGGCGTTCCCCAACATCATCGGCGAGAGCGCGGCCCTTCAGCGCGCGCTGGCCCGGCTCGACACCGCCGTCGACAGCGATCTGCCGGTGCTGATCACCGGTGAGACCGGCGTCGGCAAGGAACTCTTCGCACGCGCGCTTCACGACAGCGGGCCACGTGCTTCCGCGCCCTTCGTGGCGATCAACTGCGGCGCGGTGCCCGACGCTCTCTTCGAGGCTGAGCTCTTCGGTCACGCCCGCGGCAGCTTCACCGGCGCGGATCGCGCGCGCGCCGGCCTGATCGCCCGAGCCGAGGGCGGCAGCTTGCTTCTCGACGAAATCGGCGAGTTGCCCATGATGCGACAGGCCACCCTGCTGCGAGCCTTGGCCGAGCGGCGCTATCGTCCCGTCGGCAGCGACGAGGAGAAGCCCTTCGACGTTCGGGTGATCGCCGCGACCAACCGCGATCTCGAGCACGAGGTCGAAACCGGCGGCTTCCGCCGCGATCTCTTGTATCGCCTCAACGTGCTCGAGGTCCGCGTGCCGCCGCTGCGCGAGCGACCGGAAGACATCCTGACAATCGCCGAACGCGTGCTCGAGACGGCGGGGTCGAAGAGCACGCTCACGCCGCGCACAGCCCGCGCCCTCGTCTCGCATCGGTGGCCCGGCAACGTGCGTGAGCTCGAGCATCAGATGCAGCGAGTGGCGGCCCTGGGCGTGCCGCGTATCGAGCTCGAGCACCTGGCGAGGGAGGTGCGGGCGGCGTTCAAAGAGGCGCCGGCACCAAGGATATCACTCGCGCCCAACAAGAAGGCGGCGGGCCCCGATGCCGAGCGGGACGAGGTCCGCGCAGCCCTGGAGCGAGAGGGCGGAAACATCACGCGGGCGGCGGAGCGCTTGCGCATCACCCGGCACGGCCTCAAGAAGAAGATGGTTCGTTTGGGCATGCGTTCGCCCAAGGTCTCTGGAGGGTGAACATGACGCGCCTGGCGATTGTGATGCTTGCCGTGCTTGCGTTCTCGTGTGGGGCGGACGAGACAACGCCGGGCGCGGCGAGCGGAGGCGGAGCCGGCGGCAGCGGCGCCACTGGCGGCGCGCCCAGCGGGGGCAGCGGCGGAACCGCAAGCGGCGGAACTGGCGGCACCACCAGCGGGGGCAGCGCGGGCACCAGCGGCAAGGGCGGAGGCGGAGGCGGGCCCGACTGCCTGGCCCAAGCCAGGGGCATCGAGGTCGCCGAGGTCGATCTCGATGGCTTTCCTTCGTACACCGTCGACGGCTGCACGCTCGCCTACGTCTCGGCCAAGAGCAAAGCGCTGGTGGTGCGCGATCTCGCCACGGGCAGCGAGACCAGCGTCGAGAGCGCGGCTGGCAGTCCCCCGTCGCCCCAGCCTCGCCGGCGACGTGCTGGCGTGGGAAACCGGCGCTGCGGGGTCGACCGCGGTGCGGATACGCCACGCCGGCGTGACCACCACGCTCAGCGGCTCCTTCGTCCAGTCGGGTGAGCCGCGGGCCACGACCGATGCCGTGGTCTTCACCGGCTGGCTCGGCGCGACGGCGGACTCCGACACCGACGTGTTCCTCTATAAGCTGAGCGATCAGTCGACGCAGCTCGTGTCCGGGGGAAAGGGGCAGCAGCGCTTCGCCGACGTGTCACTGACCCATGTTGCGCTCAGTGACTTCTCGGAAGATCCCAGCGGCATCTACTCCGGCGACGGGACCACCCTCGCGGACGTCATCGTCGTCGATCGCGCGACGAACACGGCAACCCTGCGGAGCGCCAGCGGCAAGCAAGCCTTCCCGATGCTCGGATCGAGCGGGACCTTGAGCTACCTCGAGTGGGTCGGCGTGCACCCGGTGCCCAAGCTGCAGGAATATGCCATCTGGGCCGTGCCGCTCGCGAGCCCAACGGCGACGGGCACGAAGCTCACCCAAGTGCAGTCCGAGCAGGCCGTGCGCCCGACGGCGCGGGCTGGGGTCGCGGAGTGGGTGGTGCGCTGGGAGGGCAAGAGCACGCTCTTTCGTGCCGCGCTGGACGGATCGTCCGGGCCCCAGAAGCAGGAACTTGGATCCGTCGCTGTGCTGCACGCGCCGAGCTCTTCGAGCAGCATGACGGTGCTCGCAGTGCGTCAGACGACCGCGAGCGCGCCCGCGCTGGCGGCGATCCCACGTTGAGACGACACGAGCGCTTCGCGCCGTGTTAGGCACGACGTCGTGAAAAAGGTCGTCGTTCATCGCGCAGGTTCCTACGACAAGCTGCGCATCGAAGAGCACGCCGATCTCGAGCCCGGCCCTGGCGAGGTCCTGATTGACGTCGACGCCATGGGCGTGAACTACGCCGACTGCATCGTGCGCATGGGCCTGTACTCGTCGGCCAAGAAGTACGTCGGCTGGCCCATCACGCCGGGCTTCGAGGTCGCGGGCCGCGTCAAGCGCCTGGGCGACGGCGCGTCGGGACCCGCCGTCGGCAGCGAGGTCATCGGCATCACTCGCTTCGACGGCTACGCCACTCAGGTGGTGGTGCCCGAGGTCCAGGTCTTCGCGCGGCCGCCCGAGATGGAGGCGACCCTGGCCGCGGGCTTCCCTGCGGTGTTCCTGACCGCGCACTACGCGCTGATGGAGCTCTGCCGGCTGCGGTCCGGCATGAAGATCCTGGTGCACTCGGCGGCGGGCGGGGTGGGCGGCGCGCTCACGCAGATCGCGCGAGTCCAGGGCTGCGACGTGGTCGGGGTCGTGGGCAGCTCCCACAAGGTCGAGGCGGCACGCGGCCATGGCGCGACGGAAGTGATCGACAAGAGCAGCGTCGATCTGTGGCCGACAGCCGAGCGCTTCGCTCCCGAGGGCTACGACGTGGTGCTCGATGCCAACGGCATCGAGACGCTCGGCGAGAGCTACCGTCACGTACGGCCGAGCGGGCGCCTGGTGATCTACGGCTTTCACACCATGATGCCCAAGAGCGGCGGCAAGCCGCACTACGGCAAGCTGGCCGTGGACTGGCTGCGCACGCCGCGCTTCAACCCGCTGGCGCTGACGGAGCAGAACCGCAGCGTGATGGCCTTCAATCTGTCGTACCTCTTCGATCGTCCAGAGTTCTTGGTGGACGGCATGCGCGATCTCATCGGTTGGCTCGGCAAGATCCGCCCCCACGAGGTGCGTGTGTTCCCCATGTCATGCGTCGGCGAGGCGCACGCCGCCATCGAGTCCGGCAGCACCGTCGGCAAGCTGGTACTGGTGCCCGACTGAGCGAGGCATGGCACGCGCTGAATCGGCTCACCGCGGTCCGAGGGTTCGGATCGCGGGGCATATTGTCGCGACGCAGTCGCGGATCAGCTGACGTCGGAATTGCTCGCATTGCACGTTGGTTTCTTGGATCACTTTCAGGCACTCGCGTACTCCGCCGCACTCCTTCGGATCGGTCCGACATACGGCCGCGGTGCTGGCTCCCGACGCCGTGCAGTACCGGTTGCAAGTGGAGGCCGTCACGCAGTAGCTGTCGAGACACAGTCCGCGCTTCTCTCCCTCCGCGCAGACGTCTTCCCGATCCTCGTCCGCCGTGCACCGTCGCACACCCCTCAAGACCAGCGGCGGTTGCACCCAGCCGGAAGCATCGGCCCCAGCCGCGGCGTCGCGAGTGGACGCTTCTGGTGAATCCGTAGCCGCGTCGACGGCGGCGGGGTCGGTCGCGCCTGCGTCGACGGGGCTCGCATCTGCGACCGCGTTTGCGACCGCGTCCGCGCTCGCGTCGGCAGTGCCGGAGCCGATCAGGGCTGACGACGGCGAGGGGGCTGGATCCGGCGGAGAACCGCCGGGGCCGGAGCTCGCGCGCTCGGCCGCGCACGCCACCGCCAATCCGAGCGCGACGGTGACGGTGACGATCGCCGTCGAGAGCTTTCGGTTCATTGCCGCCTCCGTACTCCGTTCCGCTCGTTTCCGCGACGGACAAAGCGATCCGTCGCTGCGCCGCCGCCCTTCGCCCGGCACCGCTGCGTGAGAGCCAGCGCAGCACCCGCCGACCGGGTTCAGGTGCCTCCGTCCTCCTTGGGGTAGCGATAGAACTTGCGCGCCTTGCCGAGGTCGGTGCAGCGCAGCTCGTCGCCCTCCGTGCCGCACCCGAAGAGGTATCCGAGGGCGTCATGGGCCGGTGTCGCCACGGTGGTGTCGGGTCTCAGCTCGACTCCGAGACAGTCACGATCGCCATCGCAGCCGATGAACACGACCGTCGCGGCAACCGTGCCCTTTTCGGTGACGAGCTCGACGCGCTTTTGGATGATAACCGAAGGCCTCGACAACAACGCACTGGGATGGTCGGCGGGAGCGGGCTCGATCACCCTGGCAGTCAGTGCCCTGCCCAAGGATGCGCGGGCGGCGCGAACGCCCGCCGTCGGGCGCCGCAGGGTGCGCCCGGAGTAGCAAACCGACGGTCCCCAGGCTGAGATCCTGCTAGCATCGTCCGAATGTCTTGGCGAACGTACGGACCTTGCGTTGGGCTCGTTGCACTCGCGGTGGGCTGTAGCGGCAGTGAGTTCAAGAGCGAGGGCGGGACGGGGGCGAGTAGCGGCGCAGCGGGATCGAATAGCGGCGGAACGAGCGCGGGCGGAACGAGCGCGGGCGGAACGAGCGCGGGCGGAACGAGCGCGGGCGGAACGAGCGCGGGCGGAACGAGCGCGGGCGGAACGAGCGCGGGCGGCAGTGGTGGCAGCAACACGGGGGGCGGCGGCGGCAACATCGGCGGGTCGGGTGGTGGCAGTGGTGGCAGTGGTGGCAGTGGCGGCTCTGGCGGCTCTGGCGGCGCCATGGTGTGGCCGGCTTGCGGCTTCGTGAGCGGCCTGCCCATCAAGCTCTACACGACCCTCGACAACGCGGCTGAAATCAAGAACCCCATGAAGGGCGCTGGGCCTGGAACGGCCGTTCCGGACGACGACTTCAAGTCCGCGCAGTGTGGCAACGGGCTGCTCATCGATGCGGGAGCCGAGCACGTCGAGTACCCGATGGCGCCGAACCTCAACCTCAACGCCGGCACCATCGATTTTTGGTACATGCCGGACGACCTTCACACCGACGGTCTGGTCCACAACCTATTTGCTACGGGCGACGTCGACAGCAAGGGTGGCATCAAGCTCACCAAGACCGCGTCGAACCTGCTTCAGTTCACGCTCGTCAACTCGAGTTTGATCGCTCACCCGACCAGTATCGGCCCCAGCGACTACGCTTTCAAGGTTGGGTCACTGATTCGGATCACCATCGCGTGGTCGTCGAACACCTCGCCCCCGGGCGCGCCGGCGGTTCGGATCTGGCTCGACAAGGTCGAGGCAAAGAAGTTCGCCGAAGGCCCGGCCAAGTACCCGCTCAGCATGAGCGGCATCTCGACCGCGGGCTCGATTTTCCTTGGAGCCCTCGGTGCGAACGACGCGACCCCGGCCAACGGCATCATCGACGACTTCAAGATCTACGGCGCCGCCCTCGCGCCGCTCTGATCACCCAAGGCGGTAGCGTTCAGGCAACGGCCGCCTCCGTCAGCGTGGATGCGCCTGAGTCTCGAAGGTGCTCGCCCGATGGCGAGGCGGAGGAGCCGCCCTTTTTCATTGCTGAACGCGAGCAGGTGACGTCTACTCCACGATCGCCGAGATCGCGCCGCGCGGGTTCCTTCGACTCAGCCGGTCGCCGAGGCAGAAAGTCATATGAGTCACCCTTGGACGCGATCGTGGGTAGTTGGCGCGGCGGCATTGATCCTGGTGCCGTCCGCGTGCGTCGTTGCTTGCGGTGACGACGACTCGGGAAGTCCCGGCAAGCCAGCGGACGCGGGCGCCGATTCTTCCGCAGACGCTGCCGCTGACTCCGCCGTGGACGCTGCCGCTGACTCCGCTGTGGACGCTGCCGCTGACTCCGCTGTGGACGCTGCCGCTGACTCCGCCGTGGACGCTGCCGCTGACTCCGCCGTGGACGCTGCCGCTGACTCCGCCGTGGACGCTGCCGCTGACTCCGCTGTGGACGCTGCCGCTGACTCCGCTGTGGACGCTGCCGCTGACTCCGCTGTGGACGCTGCCGCTGACTCCGCTGTGGACGCTGCCGCTGATGCCGCGCCCGACGCGCAAGCCGACAGCGGCTGTGCGACGTACCTGGACGGCAACTACACGTGGGGGATCTGGACCTGCGGCACCACCGACATCCGCGCGTACGCGATCAGCCTGGGCATCGCCTCGGTCGAGGAAACCTTCTCGGGTACCGCGGGCGTCGTCAACGTCTCCTATTCGGGCACTCCCGCGTGCACGCGCACCACGGCTTTCACGGTCGCGTATCCGAGCTGCGGTGTGGTCACCTCCACGACGGCGACCAGCTACACGTGCAGCGCCACATGCGCCGCGGCAAAGTGCACGTCGGGCAACCAGGCGAGCCTCATCGACACGTTCAACCTGACGCAGAACGGGAAGTCGTTCACGGGAACCCGGGTGCTCGATGCGACGTTCCTCGCACAGGTCACCTTGCAGAAGCTCGCCGGATGCAAGGCGGGTGACACGGAGACCGCGGAGTTCATCAAGCAGTAGCGGCGCCCGCTCTGAGCGCTGTCAGGGCGTGATGCCGATGCTCGCGAAGGGGATCTTCTCGAAGCCCGGGATCGCGTACGCCGGCGAGTTCGGCATGAGATCGAGGTTCAACTTGGCCTCGTCCACGAAGAGCGGGTCCGTGTCTTCCAGGTTGTCTGCGTTCTTGGCGTAAGCCGCCAGAGTCTGACTCGACGCGCTGGCCCACTTGCCGTTGCCGAACCCTAGATTGCGCGTCAGCTCGGACCCTTCGGGCAAGAGCCAGTGCGAGGGCGGCGAGCTGATGGCGGTCCAATCGTTGGGGATGGCCGCGCACTCGGGGAAGCGCGAGGCCCACGGCTCCTTCTGGTAGCCGACAGCGTTCAGCTTCTCGAGCAGGTTCCAGCTGTCGCCGGGCTTGTCGTTGGGCTCGCCGTTCGGGAGCCAGGTCATGCAGCGGCTATCAGCGGTGAGTGCCCCGCCGCATTTTGCCATGATGTTGTTGCGCAAAATGTTGTCGCGCCCGCCCCCGTGCTGGATACCGTAGCCGGAGATCTTGTAGAGCACGTTGCCCTCGACCCGAACTCCGCTCAGGCAGTCGTCGAGGTAGATGCCCTGGACGCCGTAGCCCTCGAACCAGGTGCTGAGGTCGTGGATGAAGTTGTGGCGGATCACGTTGCCGCGCGCGCCCCAGTCACGGCCGGCGTAGATAGCGCCCGCGTCGCTCGAAAACTGACACACGTGGTGGATGTGGTTCAGCTCTATCTGATGCTCGTTGCCACCGTAGAGGATCGCCGAGTGAGGCAGATCGTGGATGGTGTTGTTGCGCGCAACGTTGCCGTCCCCACTGAGGCCAATGGCCGGACGATAGGTCCACTCCCAGCGCGAAAGCCCGTGAAAGTGCGAGTTCTCGACGACGTTCTTGGCCTGGGTCAGAGACGGGCGATCGCCGCCCGAGACCGAGAAACCGCCATTGCCCGTGCCGTACACATTGCAGGAACGGACCAGCTGTTCGCTGCCGGAGATCGATCCGGCGTTGGTGCCGGCGTTGCGCAGGGTGAGCCCAACCAGCTGATCGTGAGAGCCGCCGGTGACTCGCACGAGCTCACCTCGACCGGCTTCCAAGGTGAGGTCGCGCAACCCCACGTGGGTCGCACCGTTCAACGTGACAAGGGGCGCCTCGAGCAGCGAGACCACGATCTCGGCGGCAGCGAACTTGTCCGGCGGCCAGAGATAGAGCGAGCCGGTGGCTCGATCGATCCAGTACTCGCCCGGCACCGTGAGCTCTTCCGGCATGTTGTAGGCGTAGTAAGGCTGCTCGGCGGCGACTCCATAACCAGGCGAGTCACCGAGCGTCACGGTCTTGGTGCCGAGATCAATCTTGGCCGTCGGCACGTGGCAATCGGCCCACGCGTACTTCCAGAAGCCGTGGAACCACACGTCGGTCGGATCTGCCCAACGCGAGGGGCGATCGCCGGAGTAACGCCAAACCGTGGTCGAAACCGCCTCGGCGACGCTGGCAAAACCATGGTTGATGGCGTCGGGGTCTTGGAAGGTGACGTTGCCGGAGGCTCCGGCGGACGGGCTCATGGGACCGAGCTTCTGGTCGTAGCGCGACCACCAGGGGTGCGTATCGCTCGGGTAGCCCGAGGCGTCGGTGGTCAGAAACCAAGCTGTGTAGGTGCTGTTTTGGTAGTCCCACGTCAGCCGGTACAGCTGATATTGCAGGCCGCCGACCAGCCCATCGCGCGCAAAGGCGCTGACGCCGTCTTTCGAGCCTGTCTTCGAATAGTGCCCAGCGACGTTGGGCGTCGGCGAGCCGAACGCGTCGACCGCGCCCGCCTGCTCGGCGTCCACGATCACGTCGCTTTGAGATGCGTCGGGCCAGCGCGCGAGCGTCATCGGTGTTCCGTCGACAAAGAGCTCGAGGGGACCCTTTGACGCACTGCCGCAGAATCCGCGCCGAGTGAGCGCCCCGTAGTCCGTGATGCCGAGCGCCGGGAGCGACGCCTCCATCACCTTCGCCTGCGCTGGCGGATCGAGGCGAGAGTAAATCGGCGAGCTCGATGTGATGGGCTTGAAGGCGCTGGGCGGAGCGCTCGCCCCGCCCACCAAGCGAGGGCGCTCGCCCGGGTAGCCACGCCACACCACCGGTTTGCCGTCGCTGCCGGACTCCTTCGCGCCCAGCGTCAGGGTGTCGGTCAGCGAGTACACCCCGTCGCGGAGCCAGACGACGACGCCGCCAGCGGGTAGCCCGGAGAGGACCAGCTCTCCGACCCTCTGCTTGGCGCGGCCGAGGGTCTGAAAGGGTGCGGCCAGGGTGCCGGCGGCGGAGTCGCTGCCCTTCGGGCTGACGGCGATCTCGGTGCCGTAGGTCTCGCATTCGCACGCTGACCAGCCGCTGCCGTCCGCCGCGCAGCGCCGCGAGCCGATGCCGCCGCTGCATGGATCGCATTTCTCGGTGACGTTCGGCTCGCACGCGCTCGCGCCACCGCCGCCGTCGCTGCCCGCGATCCCGCCCGTCGCGCCGCCTCCCGCCGCGCCGCCGGAGCCGCCGGAGCCGCCAGCGCCGGAGCTTCCTCCGCTGGAACCTTTGGCGTCGTCGCTCGAGCCGCAAGCACAGCCGCTCGCGACGAGCAGGACAATGCCCAGGGCCAAGCCCGAAAGCGCGCCGTTGATTGCCAATGACATGGCGGGTCCCTACGGCCGGCACACGCCGAGCCAGCTCGGGCTCGAGTAGGCCTTGCAGGTCTGCCCGCTGGGACAGCCGCCGTTGCCGGGCGTGCCGCCGACGGCGCCGGCGTCCGGCGCGCCGCTGCCGCTGGCCTTGCAGAGCCAGCGACACACGCCGCTGCCACTCGCAAAGTCGCATTGCTGCGAATCCTGGCAGTCGTTCAAGAACTGGCAGGCCGTGCCCAAGGTCGAGCCCGCGTCGGTTGTGTAGTTGGGGAAGCTGCACTTGAGCTTGCCGTTGGCGCCGATATGGCAGTCGGACTCGGGTCCCGACGGGCAGTCTTTTGCCCATGGAGTGCACGACGCCGAGAAGGTGCAGACCTGCACGAAGGAGGAGCCGTAGCTGATCTTCATGTCGCAGGAGCCGTTGGCTCCGCAGGGGCCGTCGTTGCAACAGGGCCGCGTGCACTTCGAGAGCGCGCAGCTCAGCTTGGCCTGGCAGTCCTTGTGCGCATTGCACGACTCGCCCAGCTTCTTTGCGCCGTTGCCGAGATCGATGCACGCGCTCTGATAGCCGCCCGCATCGGTCTGCTCGACGCGGCAGGTCAGACCCGCGGCGCAGTTCTGGGTGACGAGATCGCAGGCACCCGTGACGTTGGTGGCCGTGCCCGGAGCGCAGGTCGTGCCGGCGTCGCCGGAGGATCCGCCGCTGCCGCCGCTGCCACCGCCCACACCACCGCCCACACCACCGGATGCGCCACCGGACGCTCCGCCCGAACCGGCGTTGCCGCCGCCGCCCGATCCGGCGTTGCCGCCGCCGCCCGAACCGGCGTTGCCGCCGCCGCCCGAACCGGCGCTGGCGTCGGCGCCCGCGTCACCACACTGGCAGGCGCCGTAGCCGCTGCCATCGCTGTGGCACTTCTGGATCCCGCTCCCGCTCATGCAGGCGCAGGCGACTTGTCGCCCCGGCTCGCAGACCTTCGACTCGTCGTCGGACGAGGAGCACCCCAGGGCCAGCGCAGCGATGACCAACGCGATCCGCACGCCCCGATGCTACCCCCGCTACTTCAGGCTCGCAATGCGGGCTTCGGCGTCCTTCTTCAGCTTGCCGCAGACCAGATCGCAGAGGTCGAAGATCATCGGTTCGGTGATCGAGTAGCGCACGTTCGACCCGTCGCGCTCGCGACCCACCAGGCCCGCTTGGTTCAAGATGCCGAGTTGTTTGGAGACATTGGCCTGCTTCATCTCGAGAGAGGTCACGATCTCCGAGACGCTCAGGGCGCCTTCGCCCAGGAGCTGCAGGATCTGCAAGCGGGTGGGCTCACTCAGCACCGAGAAGACCCCGGCGACGCTCTCCAGAATCGGGCTATCCAGGCGGCGAATACGGCTACGACGCGACATTGACATATTACTATATGGTGATATGTTCCGTCTGTCCAAAGGGTAACTCCCCGGAAAGCGCGTCGCAACCATGAGCCGCCTGATGTTCCTCACCGCCCTGCCTCTGTTCGCCGCGTGTCAGCCCGCGCCCCCAGCGCCGAGCCCGACTGCTCTGCCGCGCGCCGCGGTCACCGTCGCGCCCGCGCGCCGCGCTGAGAGCAGCGTCGTGCAAGAGGTCGTCGGCACCGTGCGCGCGCGCTCCAGCGCCAGTCTCTCGTCGAACGTCATGGGCACCGTCAAGACCCTCGATGTGACGCTCGGCAGTCGGGTGAAGGCCGGTGACATCTTGGTGCGACTGCGTGCCGGGGAGATCGACGCCAAGGCGCGGCAGACATCGGCGCTGCTCGATCAAGCCAAGATCGAGCTCGCTCGAACCAAGAGCCTGGAGCAACGCGGCGTGATTTCGAAGTCGGAGCTCGACCGAGCCAACTCGCAGATGCGAGTCGCCGAGGCCTCGCACGGCGAAGCGCGGGTGATGCAGGGCTACACGGTGATCCGGGCGCCTTTTTCCGGAGTAGTGACCGCCAAGCTGGCCAACGCGGGGGACCAGGCGTTGCCCGGCCGTCCGCTCTTGGTGCTCGAAGATCCAACGGCTTTGCGCCTGGAAGCCTCGGTGCCCGAGGCCATGGCAGCGCGGCTCCGGCCCGAGCAGAAGCTGGCAATCGTCGTGGACGCCGTGGCTGAAAAGCTGGAAGGCGTCATCGCCGAGATCAGCCCCAGCGCCGAGGCGAGCACGCGCACGGTGCTGGTGAAGATCGATCTGCCGAGCCACCCCGCCCTGCGCACCGGCATGTTCGGTCGGGTCGAGCTCAGCTCCGGCGAGCGCCGCGCGCTCGAGGTCCCGGCAGGAGCGCTGGTCCAGCGCGGCCAGCTCGAAATGGTGTTCGTGGCCTTGGAAGATCGCGCCGCGCTGCGCTTGGTGCGCAGCGGACGGGCACGCAGCGGCTTCGTCGAGATTTCCAGCGGACTCGAGGTCGACGAACGCGTTGTGATCACGAACGCCGCGCAGCTCAGCGACGGTCAGCCGCTCGAGGTCCGCCAGTGAGCCGCTCCGGCCTCGGACCCGCGGGCGCCCTGGCGCGCACCTTCGTCGACTCGAAGCTCACGCCGCTGTTCATCGTAGCGTCGGTGTTGCTCGGCCTCTTTGCGCTGGTGCTCCTGCCGCGAGAAGAGGAGCCGCAGATCAAGGTGCCGATGGTCGACGTGATGGTCGCCATGCCGGGCGCCAGCGCCAAAGAGGTGGAGAGCCGGGTGTCCGCCCCCATCGAGCGATTGCTCTGGGAGATCCCCGGAGTCGAGTACGTCTACACCACGAGCCAGCCGGGCCGATCCCTCACCGTGGTGCGCTTCCGCGTGGGCGAAGACGTCGAGCGCTCGGTGGTGAAGCTGGACGCCAAGCTGGCCGCCAATCAAGACCGCATCCCGAGCGGCGTGTCGCCGCCGCTGGTGAAGGTGCGATCCATCGACGACGTGCCGATCTTGGCCCTCACTTTCCACGGCAAGGATCACGATCACCTCACGCTGCGTCGCTTGGCGGCCGAGGTGGCCTCGGAGCTCAAGCGCATCCCCGAGGTGAGCGAGACGCAGCTGATTGGCGGGCTGCGCCGCCAGGTGCGCGTGTCACTGGACCCCGCGCTCTTGGCCTCGCGCTCCCTGGGCATGGCCGAGGTGGCACGCTCGCTGCGCCAAGCCAACGAACAGAGCTCCGCCGGGGCGCTCACCACCGACGATCGCAGCGTGGTGGTGCAGACCGGCGGCTTCTTCCAGAGCGCGGAGGACGTCGGCGCGGTGGTGGTGGGTGTGCAGCAGGGAGCGCCGGTCTACGTGCGGGACGTGGCGCAGGTGAGCGACGCGAGCGAAGAGGCGTCACAGTACGTGCTCTTCGGCAAGGGCGCCGCGAAGTCGGCCAGCGCCGACGAGTCCGCGGCGGTCACGCTCTCGGTGGCCAAGCGACCGGGCACCAACGCCATCGACGTGGCCGCGGGAGTGCTCGCGCAACTCGAGTCCGTCAAGGGCACGTTGATCCCGAGCAGCGTGCACGTGACCACCACGCGCCACTACGGCGAGACGTCGAGCGAGAAGTCGAACGAGCTGCTCTTCCACATGGGAGTGGCGGTGCTCAGCGTGTCGCTCCTGATCTTGTTCATGCTGGGTTTCCGTGAGTCGTTGGTGGTCGCGGTGGCCATTCCTTCGACCCTCGCGCTGACTCTCTTGGTCTTCCACCTGACCGGCTACACGCTCAACCGCATCACGCTCTTCGCGCTGATCTTCTCCATCGGCATCTTGGTGGACGACGCGATCGTGGTCGTCGAGAACATCGTGCGACATCGCGACTTGCCCGAGAACCAGGGTCGGTCGCTGCGCGAAGTGGCGGTCCGCGCGGTCGACGAGGTCGGCAACCCCACCATCTTGGCGACCCTGGCCGTGATCGCGGCCATCGTGCCGATGGGCTTCGTGGGCGGCATGATGGGGCCGTACATGCGGCCTATTCCGGTGGGTGCCACCGCGGCCATGCTCTTCTCCTTGGTCGTGGCCTTCATGGTCACACCCTGGGCCGCCGTTCGCTTGCTGGGACGTGGCAAAGCCCACGGCAAGGCCGGCCACGGCGGCGGAGGGCACGGCAGCGCGGACGACCGGCTCACGCGGGCCTACCGCTGGGTCATGTCGCGCTTCGTCGGCAAGACCGCCTGGCGTTGGGGCTTCTTGATTGGTGTGGCGGGGCTCTTGGTCGGCGCCATGGCCTTCGTGCCCACCGGCCTCGTGCGCGTGAAGATGTTGCCCTTCGACGACAAGAGCGAGCTGCAGGTGGTGCTCAACATGCCCGAGGGCAGCTCGCTGGAGCGCACCACGCGCGTCGCGCGCGAGATCGCCGCGGCCGTGCGTACGGAGCCCGAGGTCACGGACTATCAGGTCTACGCCGGCACCGCGGCGCCCTTCAATTTCAACGGCCTGGTCCGGCACTACTACCTGCGCTCGGGCTCCAGCGTGGCCGACGTGCAGGTGAACCTGTTGCCGAAGCACGACCGCAGCTCGCAGAGTCACGAGATCGCGCTGCGCATTCGGCCGCGCGTGGCCGAGATCGCGGCGCGCTACGAGGCCCGGGTGTCCATTGCCGAAGTGCCGCCGGGACCGCCCGTCTTGCAGACCCTGGTCGCCGAGGTGTACGGACCCGACGCCGAGTCGCGACGGCGCCTGGCCGAAGAGGTGCGCTCCCTGTTCAAGCGCACTGAAGGCGTGGTCGACGTGGACTGGTACGCGGAAGATCCGCAACCGAAACACCGCCTGGTCGTCGACAAAGAGAAGGCGGCCCTGCACGGCATCAGCGCCGATGCCATCGCGGCTAGCGTGAAGGTCGCGGTCGGCGGCGAGGCTCTCGGATTGGTGCACGTGCCGGGAGAGCAAGAAGACGTGACCGTGATGCTGGACCTGCCCCGCGATCAACGCCCCGACACCGACAGCTTGCTGGGGCTGCTCATGCCCTCGGGCAACGGCGGCGGGCTGGTGCCCTTGCGCGAGCTCGTTCGCGTGGAGCGCACCGTCGAAGACCAGAGCATCTATCACAAGAACCTAGTGCCGGTGGTCTACGTGACGGGAGACGTCGCAGGCGGCCCCGAGAGCTCGGCCTACGCCGTGCTCGAGATGAACAAGGAACTCGAGAAGCTCGACGCTACGAAGTTCGGCGGGACCACCGGACAGCTGGCGCTCTACGACCTGAAGCAACCCGCAAACGACGCCAAGCCTGCCGTGAAGTGGGACGGAGAGTGGCATGTGACACTGGAGGTGTTCCGGGATCTTGGTCTGGCCTTCGGCGTCGTGCTGATCTTGATCTACGCGTTGCTCGTCGGTTGGTTCCGTTCGTTTGGAACACCGCTGGTGGTGATGGCGGCCATCCCGTTCTCACTGATCGGCATCTTGCCCGCCCATGCGGCCATGGGCGCCTTCTTCACGGCCACCAGCATGATCGGCTTCATGGCGGGCGCCGGCATCGTGGTCCGCAACTCGATCATCTTGGTGGACTTCGCCGAAGCCCGCATGGCCGAGGGCATGTCGGTGCAGGACGCAGTGGTGGAGGCCGGCGCCGTGCGCTTCCGCCCAATGCTCCTGACCGCGATGGCGGTGGTGCTCGGCGCCGCGGTGATCTTGTTCGATCCGATCTTCCAGGGCCTGGCCATCGCGCTGATGGCGGGCGAGATCGCCTCGCTCTTCGTGAGCCGCGCGGCGGTCCCCGTTCTCTACGCCATGGCTGCCCGGCGGCGAGAGCGGCACAGCGAACCGCTACTCGCGGGCGGAGCAGAGCTGCCGAGCCCGGCCGAGTGAGCGACCCGATGCGCCGCGTGGCGCCCTGTGGCAACCTCGCGCCATGAGCGCAGCGTCCTTCGAGCTGAGGCCCTTCCCGAGATCGCGGCACGACATCGTCGATGCGCTCGAGGTCGGGGTCCACCGCCACATGGTGCACGCGATCCTCGAGTTCGACGTGACCGACGCACTCGCGCTCATGCGCGCTCAGGCCACCAGCGAGCGCGAGCGGCTGTCGTTCACTGCCTTCATCGTCGCGAGCCTGGCGCGCGCCATCGACGAGGACAAGCGCCTGCACGCCTACCGAGACTGGCGCGGTCGACTGGTGCTCTTCGACGAGGTGGACGTGGTGACCTTGATCGAGTCGGAGCGCGATGGCGTCGCCATCCCGCACGTGATCCGGGCCGCGAACCGCAGAACACCCCGGGAGCTGCACGACGAGATCCGCCGCGTCCAGTCCCGGCCCGCGGCGAGCGCTCAGCGTTCCGGAGCGCTGATGCGACTGTCGCGCGTCACTCCGGGCTTTTTGCGTCGCGCGTTCTTTCGAGCGCTCAGGCGGGATCCGAGGTCGCTCAAGCGCACCGCAGGCACCACCCTGGTGACCTCCGTCGGCATGTTCGGCATGGGCGCGGGCTGGGCCGTCGGCATCGTCCCGCTGCACACGCTCGGGCTCACGGTCGGCGGCATCACGCGGAAGCCGGGGTTGATCGACGGACGCATCGAGGCGCGCGACACCCTCGCGCTCACCGCGAGCATTGATCACGACATCGTCGACGGCGCGCCGGCCGCGCGCTTCGCCAAGCGCTTTCGCGAAATCGTCGAGGGCGCGCTGGTGCTCCGCTAGCGCGACGCTAGGCCTGGGCTCGAAGCCCCGCGTCGAGCATGAGGTGAGAGGTGGCGAGCGGCTGCTTGTCGGAGTCGCCGGGCTCGTCGACCTCGAGCTGTCGGGACTCAGCCCGTCGCAGCCGGGCAGCGTGCCATGCGCGGGTCGCGCCGGACGCGCATCGTGTTCCGCGTTGGCTGGGCGGCACGGTGGGCTCGGGATGAATATCGAGAGTTCGGAGCGCCACAGAGGCAAAGATGAACTCTCGTTTGGGTGCTGTATCGATGCGGCGAGTCTTTCATTTCCTTGCTCTTTCGGCCGCCGCAGCCCTTGGCCTTGGGTTGTCGGCTTGCTCCAGCGACGATAGCGGAGTGTCAGATCCCGCGAGTGGTGGGACCGGCGCGAACACCGGGGGCGTGGGCGGCGGCAGCGGCGGGACCGGCGCGGGCGGGACCGGCGCGGGCGGGACCGGCGCGGGCGGTACCAGCGCGGGCGGTACCAGCGCGGGCGGTACCAGCGCGGGCGGCTCGGGGAGTGCCAGCGCCACGTATCCGCCAACCTGCCCGAAGAGCGCGCCCTGTAGCCAGTCCAAGGGGGAGTGCGTCAACGGTTGCGCTATCACCTGTGCCCAATACCAGGGCCAGTTTGCGCTGTTTCTTGGGGAATGCTCGGCCTTCGGAACCTGCGCTGTCCAGCAGACGAGCATCGGCCCGGTAGCGCTGTGCTCGGGCGACGGCATCGGTAGCAGCTGCAACTCGAACTACGCCGCACGTTGCGAAGGCAACGTCGCCTTCAATTGTGAGGTCGGCAAGGTCGGCAAGGTCGCGGTCACCTACTGCGCTACTGACGCGGAGTGTTGGTCCGAAGGCGAACACGCGGGATGCCGCGCAGATCCGCTCGCGTGCGGAAAGCTGAAGGACGGCACAAAGTGCGGCGGCGGTCCGGACTCTGTGCCCTGCTGTCCGGGGTTCGTCTGCGCCGGATCGAGTTGTTTGCTACCAGCGGGCAGTGAGTGCGAGAGCATCCTCGACTGCAATATCGGCTTGGCGTGTCGCACCAAAGCAAACGGTATCCCGAAGACCGGCGAGAAAGGGCTCTGTGAGAAGCCCACATGTGCACTGCCGAACGCCTCCGCGCCCTCAGAAGCGGAACGATGTAGTCGCCTGCCTGGGGTGCCCTGTTGCATCGCGGGAACCAGTTGCGGTTCGGGTTGGACCGGTGACCAGTGCTGTTTCTCCGCTGGGGTCGTGCCCAAGATCGGCAACACGGTGGATGCATCGCTGTGCTGCAACGTGATCGGCACCGACGGTGACGACAAATGCCAGTGACCCTGCTGGATGGACCAACTCATCAGCCACTGACTCACCCTGCCGTACCGTAGCGATTCGATCACGGGCGGCCGGCGAGAGCGGTCACGAGCGTGCGACGCGAGCCAGCCCCGACCTTCGCCAAAACGCTCGCGACTTGGTTGGCGATGGTTCGAACGCGGCGATTGCGCTTGGCGGCGATCTCGCGGTTGCTGAGGCCGCGCAGTAGATCTGCCGTGACCTCCCGTTCCGCCGGGGTCAGGGATAGCAGGCCCGCGCCCGCGGTGTCGTTGAGCCGATAGGCGGCGAGGATCGATGGGCCGAGCACTTCGTCGTTGACCGCGACGACTTCCCCGCCCGCCGCTAGCAGGCTCAGCTCGATGGCGTTCGCGATGCCGACCTTGCGAAGCGCATGTCGCAACGCACTCGAGATGCGTGAAGGCGAAAGCCCCAGCTCGATGGCGAGCACCTTCTGGGGAACTCCTGCGCTGACTCCCAGCGCGAGCTGTTTTTCCAACGGGGTGAGCCGCAGGACGCGCGACGTGTTCGCGGAGTTTCGGTAGGCCACCACGTAGCGCGAGCCGGATCGCTCGAAGCGGTCCACGATCGTGTAGCGCCCGTCCAAAAGCGCGGGCCACAAGCTGCCGTCTCGCTCGCGCATCGCGACCTCGCGGCGCATTACGTGGGCGCGAAGCCGCTCGCGCAGATCTGGCCGCCGTGCCTCGCCCACTGCGTCTTGGAGCCGCCCGTCGGGGGCCAAGACGGCTTCGGCGTTCTCCTCGAAAGCGTCGGGAGCTTCGAGACGTTTACGCAAGCGCCATGAAGCGGCGAGGTGCTCCGCGAGCCCTCTGCCAGCGGCCGACGCATAGGGCTGCTTGGCGGTCGTGGGCATCGGCGTGCCAACCGACACGACGAAGCCCGTCTGGGTGGGGCTCAACAGGCCGAAGAAGTCGGGGTAGCCCTGGTTGCGTGCAGCACGGAGGCCGCGGGTGCGTTGGAAGTGCTGGGACATGAACCCGCAGTCCGCCCGGGATTGCGCCATCCTCGCGACCACCGCCGGTGTGGTGTTTTGCATGACTTGCCCGAAGGTCTCCAGCAGCTCGGGGGGCGTCGAGCGAAGGTGCTCGACCACCGGCTGGCCGGAGGCGTCCGGGTGCCAGCAAAACGCGACGCAGCGATCGCCATCGATCTCGAGGCGAGCCCAGGCCTCATGGATCGTAGCCAGGTGCTCCTCGGTGGGCAGATCGATCGCGTAGGCGGCCGCGAGTAAGCCCTCGAGTTTGTCGCCCGAGATCCGGTTCAGCGATGCGGGTAGCAAGGGTCGCCCTCCGCGAGCAAGCTATCATCCGGCGGCGATCGGGGTCACCGATACCGCTGAACAGGCCCCGAAATGGGTGATCTCGGCGCGCCGAATGAGGTGATCTCGATGGCGAAAGTCGAGCGGTCGCCCGACCTGCGACTGAGGCGCGCGGCATGCCTCGGAGAAGAGCGTCGAGGGCGCGCTGGTGCTCCGCTAGCGCGACGCTAGGCCTGGGCTCAAAGCCCCGCGTCGAGCACGAGGTGATAGGTGGCGAGCGGCTTCTTGTCGGGATCGTCCGCCGCGGTGATCTCGCAGCGTGAACGCAGCACGCCCGACGCCTCGGTGAAGAAGCTCGTGCCGCAGGCGATGATGACCTCGTCCGGCCGGTCGGGGCACACACCGAGCTCCTCCGTCACCGAGCCGTCCCAGTCGTTGTACCAGCGCACGTCGACGCGGGCGGCCCCGCCGAAGTCGCCCGGCAGGCGCGCGATGATGAGCCGCCTGCTGCGGTCGAGGGCGACGTGCACCTCTTCGCCGGTCGGGTTCACTTCCTGAAGAGGCACGGCGTCAGCGCGAAGCTGGTCAACGTGGCGGCGCGAGACGACGGCGAGCACGTGATCCGCCCGCACGGCCGCACCCACTGCAGCGCCGATCTGGGTCCATCTGACCAGCTCGTCGGCGCAGGCTCGACAAGAAAACACGTGCTCTTCGAAGCGTGCCTCGTCCGCAGCCGACTGGTCCCTCCCGAGATAGTCGGCGATTGTCGCCGCCTCGCCCGCCCAGGAGCAGAGTGTTCCGGTCAAGGCGTCACCTCGATGCACTTGCGGAGCGCCTCGAGCGCGCGGTGCCGGATCACCCTCACGTTGCCCGGCGAGACGCGCAGGGCTTCGGCGATCTCGGGACCCTCGGCGTCTTCGAAGAAGGTCATCACCAAGACTCGACGAGCGGTGTGCCCGAGCTGCACCAGGCACTCGTGGAGCCGGTGGGTCTCGACGGGTTCGGGTGGCGTCACCACGCCGTCATTCGATCCCGGTCCGTACTGCTCGAGGAGGCCCGACCGCCGGGCGTTCGTCCGGCGAAAGTCCGTCGCGAGGTTCCGGCTGGTGCCGAGCACGAAGCTGCCGATCTGCTCGGCGTCTCTGACTTTGCCGGCGCGCAGCGCTTCGAGCACCACCAGCAGGACTTGCTGGACCAGGTCAGCGGCGTCGCTCGGCTCGCGAAGGTGGCGCACGCCATACGCCCAAATCCTAGGCGCGAACGCCCGGCAGAGCGCTTCTTCCGCGTCGGAGCGACCGGCGGCTACCTGCCGAGCGATGTGAGCCTCATCGATGGGCCGACTGTCGACCATTTGACCCCCGAGCCTAACACAAAGCGCTGGCTTCACTGTAACGCGGGGCGGAGTCGTCCCACTCCCTCGGTATCCAAAAGGAGCGACGTGAAATGGGAGCAGCAAGACGAAACGTGAACCCGTGGACCTGGCAGGACAACATGGCCTTTTCGCAGGCAACCGAGGTTCGGTCGCCGGGACGAGTCGTGTGGTGCGCGGGCCAATCGTCGATGGATGCCGAGGGCAACGCCGTGCACGCTGGGGACATGGCAGCGCAGATCACCCAGTCCCTCGACAACCTCGAAGAGGTGCTGCGCAAGGCCGAAATGAGCCTCTCGAGTTTGGTTCGCCTGAACATCTATACAACTGACATCGATCAGTTCTTCGCCGCCCATGAGGTCCTCGCCAAGCGCCTGACCGCTGCGGGATGCCAGCCGCCGGGTAGCCTGCTCGGCGTCGCGCGCCTCGCATTCCCCGACCTGCTCGTCGAACTCGAAGCGACTGCCGCCGATTGATGGCAACATGACACGATCTGACCGGAGGCTTGGGCAATGAAGGTTTGGCTGAAGCGAGCGGGCGTAGGGGTTGGCGGGGTGGTGCTCTTGGTGTTCGTCGGAGGCGGCGCGTACGCGGCGGTGAAATCGTCCGCGTACGAGACCAGCATGTCGAAGGTCTACGATGTGCCCCTCCCGGCGGTCACTCGCTCGACGGATGCGAAGGTGATCGAACGCGGGAAGCATCTGGTCGAAGCCACCGCGGGGTGTGTGTCCGCGGACTGCCACGGCGCCGATCTAGGCGGCGGCAAGCCGATCAGCATGGGACCCGTGGGGACCTTCCATGGTCCCAACGTCACCCCGGGCAGCCTGCTCGACTCCTACAACGACGGCGAGCTTGCTCGCCTGGTCAAACACGGCGTGAAGAAGGACGGGCGCTCCGTGCGCTTCATGCCGTCGCAGGATCTCTCATGGCTCCCCGACGACGAGCTGACGGCGATTGTGTCGTATCTGCGCACCGTCCCGCCGGTGCAGCGCACGATCCCCGCCAGCGAGGTCGGGGTTCTGGGCAAGGTCCTCGACCAACGCGGCGAGCTCGCCATCGACATCGCTCGTCGCATCGACCACGCCAAGAAAGAAGCCGTTGGCGCCCCGGAGCCCACCGCAGCCTACGGCAAGTTCCTGGCGCGCAGCTGCCAGGGCTGTCATGGCGAGGGTTTCTCGGGCGGTCCTATCCCGGGGGCGCCAGCGTCGGTGCCCATCCCGACCAACCTCACGCCCCACGCGACGGGCATCGCGGGCTGGAGCTACGAAGACTTCGACAAGGTCTTGACTCAAGGGCTCAAGAGGAACGGCAACAAGCTCGATCCATTCATGCCGCTCGACGCCATCGGGAAGCTGAACGAGACCGAGAAGAAGGCGTTGTTCGCGTTCTTCGGCACGCTCTCGGCCAAGCCCTTCGGGCAACGCTGAGCAAGGGCGGTGACGGGAGCGCGCGGGGAGCGCGCCCCGACTCAGAGCGCCGTCACGACGTCCATTCCCGTGGGGAAGATGCCCGCCGCGAACGTGCCGTGCTCGGTGAAGAACGGCGCCGCGTTCGTGAACGTGCCGATCGCGCCCTCTCCGGTCGAGGCCCGGTAGAAGAGAGTCAGACCCGATCGCAGATTCACGATGTGCGTCCAGGCACCGAAGCCACTCGCTCCCCAGCTGGTGAGCTCCGTCGACGCGCTGTAGAGCTTCGCCGCGCCGGTCGACGAGGAGTAGACGAAGGTGAAGTTCTCGTTCGTGCCGACGCAGACCGCGTGGCTGGATGCGGGCACTGCCATCTGCGTCGCCGTCGTGAACCCGGTACCGAAGATCCGCGTGTAGAGCAGCGTGTCGTTGGTCGAGTAGAAGATGAACGTGCTCAGGCCGGCAGCCGGGGCGCCACAGCGATGGAAGTGCTCGAAGGTGGTGCTCGCCGGCAGGGTGAGCGTGCCGTCGGAATCTTTGGTCCAGGTGGACGCTCCCCAGCCACCCGTGACCCACTTTCCACTGGTGCCGTTCAGCATCATGGCCTTTCCGTCGGACCGCCGGGTGGCGAGGCCGTAGTTCGAGGCGAAGTCAGCGTTGGTCTTCTGGCTGGTGGTCGTGTCGTTGTTCACGAGGAAGGAGGTCGTCACGAAGGTCGGATTCGCGCTTCCGTTGTGGAAGATCAACTCGGCGCCGGCACCGCTGAGCTTGGCGACGCTGGTGATCGTCGCCCAGTTCTGGCTGAAGGTGAACGAGGACGCCGTGCGCTGGGTGTGGTTGCTCTTGATCCAACGCAGGCTGTTGGAGCCATCGCTCTTCTTGTAGAAGAGCACGCCGATTTCGTCCGCGGCCGCGGCATTGGGGTTGCCTCCACCGCCGGTGCCGCCGGTCGCTCCGCCCGTGCCGCCCGTGCCGCCGGTCGCTCCGCCCGTGCCACCGGTCGCTCCGCCCGTGCCGCCCGTCGCTCCGCCCGTGCCGCCGGTACCGCCCGTGCCACCGGTCGCTCCGCCGCTGCCGCCGGTCGCTCCGCCGCTGCCCGCTGCGCCGCCGGTTGCTCCGCCGCTGCCCGCCGTGCCGCCGGTGTTTGCTCCGCCGGTGTTTGCTCCGCCGGTGTTTGCTCCGCCGGTGTTTGCTCCGCCGGTGTTTGCTCCGCCGGTGTTTGCTCCGCCGGTGTTTGCTCCGCCGGTGTTCGCGCCACCGGTCGCGCTACCGCCCGCGCCGCCCGCCCCTCCGGTCACGCCCCCGGTCCCGCCCGTGTTCTTCGCGCCGCCGCTGTCTCCGTCAGATCCGCACGCGACGAGTGAGCAGGTGATGAGCCCGATTGCCAGACGTTTCATGCGCGCATGGCTATCAAGCGCCCCGCGCACCCGCATCTCCCAGATGGGAGGTAACCCCGGGACTAGAGCGCAGTGACGATGTCCATTCCGGTTGGGAAGGTGCTGGGCGCAAACGCGCCGAGCTGGCTGAAATAGGGTGCGGTGTTCTTGAACTCGCCGATGACGCCCTCGCCCGTCGCAGCGCGATAGAAGAGTGTCAGCCCCGATCGCAGATTCACGATGTGCGTCCAAGCACCGAAGCTACTCGCGCCCCAGCTGCTGAGCTCCGTCGACGCGCTGTAGAGCTTGGCTCCCCCCGTCGACGACGCATAGACGAACGTGAAATTCTCATTCGTGCCGACGCAGACCGCGTGGCTGGATGCGGGCACTGCCATCTGCGTCGCCGTCGTGAACCCGGTGCCGAAGATTCGCGTATAAAGCAGCGTGTCGTTGGTCGAATAGAAGATGAAGGTGCTCAGGCTGGCACTCCCACTTCCACAGCGGTGGAGGTGCTCGAAGGTGGTGCTCGCCGGGAGCGTGATGGTGCCTTCGTACTCTTTGATCCAGGTCGACGACCAGCCGCCGGTGATCCAGCTCCCCGTAGTTCCGTTCAACATCATCACCTTGCCATCCGACCGCCTGGTGGCGAGCTCGTAGCTGCCCGGGAAGTTGGCGTTGGTCTTTTGACTGGTGGCAGTGTCGTTGCCAACGGAGAGCGCAGTCGTGACGTAGGGTGACCCCGCCGAGTGCAGGATCAGCTCGGCCCCGGCGCCAAACAGCTTGGCGACGCTGGTGATGGTGGTCCAGCCGGGACCCCACGAATACGCTGCCGCGGTGCGCTGAGTGTGGTTGCTCTTGATCCAACGCAAGCTGTTCGAGGCGTCGCTCTTTCTGTAGAAAAGCACGCCAACTTCGTCGGCCGCCGCTGCATTGGGGTTGGCGCCGCCGCTGCCGCCGGTCGCGCCTCCGCTGCCGCCTGTCGCGCCTCCGCTGCCGCCTGTCGCGCCTCCGCTGCCGCCCGTGGCGCCGCCGCTGCCGCCCGTCGCACCGCCGCTGCCGCCCGTCGCGCCGCCGCTGCCGCCCGTCGCGCCGCCGCTGCCGCCCGTCGCGCCGCCGCTGCCGCCCGTCGCGCCGCCGCTGCCGCCCGTCGCGCCGCCGCTGCCGCCCGTCGCGCCGCCGCTGCCGCCCGTCGCGCCGCCGCTGCCGCCCGTCGCAGCGACCAGCTCGCCTTCCTCGTTTCCGAGGATGGCGTTGCACCCGGTGACCGCAAGCGCCACGAGCAGACCCCACGATCCGTTTTGCATCACCATCGTCCCGTCGCTCCTAGTCCCGCGTAGCCAGGCGCCAGCGCCGGTCGGAGCGCGACGCTCGTGCGATTCTTCTTGGGCGCGGTCAGGTAGAGCGTCGCGCCCGCCGCCACCGCAACGCCTCCCGCGATGAACGCCACGGTCGAGATGTTGCCGGCGCCGCGCGCGTCGTCGCGAAGATCGACGCCGCTGTGTTCGCGACACGCCGCTCCGTCGCAGTACGCGTCGGCATCTTTCTTCTTCGACAACGACTGCAGGCCGAAGTAGCCGCCGACTCCGAGACCAACCAAGCCGACCCCCGCCACGACCAAGCCGATCGTACGTTGGCCCCCGCCCGAGCTCGACCGGACGCCGGCGTCGCTTTGTACCGCGATCCCGGGGCCACCCGCCGTCGCGTCGGGTGCGTTCTCGAGCGCCGAGACCTCGACGTCCAAGGTCTGACCGGGCCGGTCGGCGACGACGGTCTGCACCTTGGTCTTCTTGCCCGGGGCGCTCAGCACGACCCGGATCTCGCCCGGATCCACCGGCACGGCTGAACCCCACTCGGCCGGGCTGGTTTCGTCTTCCCCGCGCCTGATGACCAGGCCTTTGGTGTTTGCGATCTGGGGCGGCACGACCAGCCTCAGCTTGGTGAGCTTCGGCGTGAGTTGCGCGAGATGCTCTTCGGCAACCTTCAAACGATCGTCTCGACGGTCCCGCTTTGCAGCGCTGAGCGCATCGTTGAACGTCGCCCACGCAGATGCCGACTTGCCGACGTGTTCGTAGCACAGTGCAAGGTGGATCAGCGTGCCACCCCCCGGATCGAGACGTTGGCTCTCCGCGAGCTTGGGGCAAGCCTCGGCGTGTCTGCCGGCACTCATCAGAACTCGCGCGTCATCGAACAGAGCTTGAGCGGAGGTGCTCGACTGCGCGGCCGCGATTGACGGCGCGAAGGGCGCCGCTGCAGCCAGCAGCCAGATTCGAAAGCTCCGATGGTGCATGCTGCTATTTCCGATCATTGGGGACTTCGCTGGGCGGGCTGTTGGCGGAGGAAAGTGCCGGGACAGCTGGGCGCTTCGCCGGTGGACTGGGTTTGCCCGCGGTCACCGTACGACGCGCTTCGTGATCCCCGACGGCGGGCGGATTGGTGGACTCCGAGGGCGACGCGCGGCCGTCGACGGGCCTCGAGGCGTCGGGCTCGACTGCAACGGCGGGCAGAGCTTCGACTGGTGCAGCACTCTCGACCGTAGCCGCTAGGAGGGCCGCGCTTTCGCTGGCCACGGGTGGCGACACGCTCGCTGCGCCGGACGACCTCATGAACCGGAGCCCGGCCCAAGCGGATGCGCCGACCAGCACCATGACGCCCACGGCAAGAGCCACAGTCCCTATGGAAAGTCCGCGCCCCTCCGCCCGCGTGGATCCCCAGGATCCCTGGGTTGCGCCGGGCGAAGCCGCAGTCGCCATCGCAGAGTCGGATCGCGCTGGCGCGCGGATCGCTTCGGTCGATCCGCCGAGCACTCGACTGATGCGAATCACCGAACTTCTGCGTTCCGGCGGCACGAAGATCGCGAGGTCGGCCGCGAGATCGGCGACATTCTGGTATCGAGCGGCGGGCGCCTTCTCCAGACATCGATTGATGGCCGCTTCGAGCCCCGGTGGCGCGTCCGGACGATCGACCCGCAGCATGCGAGGCGGGTGCTGGGTGACCTGGAGCACCAGCTGGGGCATCGTCTCTGCATCGAAGGGCGTCTTGCCGGCCAAGAGCTCGTACAAGATGATGCCCAGGGCCCAGATGTCCGACCGGGGGTCGACGTCGCGCGCGCTCACCATCTGTTCCGGCGACATGTACAGCGGCGACCCCATCATCGCGGCGGTGCTCGTCATCGCCGCGGCGGGGGAACCGGTCGCCTTCGAGATCCCGAAGTCGAGCACCTTGATGCACGGCGACCCGTCGGCGCGGCGGCTCAGGAACAGGTTGTGCGGCTTGAGATCGCGATGCACCACGCCAGCGGCGTGCGCCTCTGCGATGGCCTCGCACGCTTGGAGCACGTAGTCGACGGCGACGTCGGGCGCGCACGGACCGCTCGAAGCGATCAGAGCAGCGAGGTCCTGCCCATCGAGATACTCCATCACCAAGAACGGCGAGCCGTTCTCCATGGTGCCGACGTCGAACACGCGAGTGACGTGCTCACTCTTGATCTTTGCGGCCGCCCGAGCTTCACGGAGGAATCGTGCGACGACCAGCGGATTTGCGGCGGCGTCGGGCAAGAGGAACTTCAGCGCCACGCGCTCGTCGAGCTGAAGGTGGTGCGCCGCGACGACCACCCCCATGCCGCCCATGCCGAGCACCTTCTCGACGACGTACTTGCCGAGGAGCACCTCGCCTTCCGTCACCGGTGTCATTGAGCCAAGCGCAGTTTGCCGTGACTCGACCGGTGGCACACCTCCCACCTGGGAGGTGTGGTCCGACAATTACCTTGAGTTCGGCCCAGTACTTGGGGAGGATCTAGGTTTGTCGAGACAGCTCACGCTCTCCTGTTTCGACGACGCCGGCCCCGATCCCGATCGCTGGCGGGACTCGCTCTGCGCGATCGCGGCCGAGTTTGGTGGCCTGGCCGGCGGGGTGCGTGTCGAAGCTCCTGACGGCGCTGTGACGCAGACCTGGTGCGGCTTGTCGGAAGCCTTCGAGCGCGCGTACCTGGATCACTACCACCGCCTCGATCCCTGGATGCCGACGGCTCGCTCGCGGCCGGTGGGCAGGTGTGCTCCGAGTGAGGACTTCGTGCCGGGGCACGTGCTCGACACCTCGGAGTTCTACCAGGACTTCCTGAAGCCCCACGGCCTCCGGGAGATCGTCGGGGGCATCGTCGATCAGTCATCGGACGGGGGCATCACGACGTTTGCGCTGATGCGCGCGGACGGAGCGCGCTCCTTCGACCGAAGCGACGCCGCTCGGCTGGAGCCCTTCCTCCCGCGCATCCGCCGAGCGCTCTGGATCGACCAACGTCTCTCCGAGCTCGAGACCGCCGGCGCTGTCGGAAGCGTAGCGATCTTGGTGATCGACTCGGAAGGTCTGATCCGATCGAAAAACCAGCCTGCGCTGGCCTTGCTCCGGTCCGGAGACGCGATCTCCGCGAGACAGAACCGGCTTAGGGCGACCTGTCCAGTCAGCGACCTCGCTCTGGCACGCCAGTTGCGCGAAACGAGGCCTGGATCCGACTCGGGCAGCGCCGCCGTGCTGCACGTCGCGCTGCGGCGCGCGAAAGGTCCGGCGTTGATCGCGAGCGTCTCGACCTTGAGCGAGCGAGTGTCGGCAGCGAGGGTCGGCGGCCCGAGGCCCGCGGCGCTGGTCGTGATCCACGATCCGCTCCACGCGATCGATCTCAGCCTCGTCGAAACCAAGCTTCGGAGCCTCTATGGACTGACCGCCGCGGAGGCGCGCGTCGCGGCGCTCGTCGGCTCGGGCCACTCGGCCAGCGAGGCCGCCCAACCGCTTCGCATCACGCCAGGCACCGCCCGCTTCCAGCTCAAGCAAGTCTACGCGGCGACCGGGCTCTCGGGGCAGCGCGAACTCGTTCGCCTAATCGGGCTACTGGCCCGTCTCTGACGCGCCAGTCGTGGACTCGCACGGTGTCGCGGCTGAGGGCAGCGACGCGGCAATCTTGGCCAAAGGCAGCCATCATGGGTTAGTAGAAATCGTGACCCATTGCATCACGTGTGGTCGACCGACGTGCCACGCTCGTCGGTCCCGCTGCCCCGCCTGCTACCGGCGCGTGACCCGGGGACACGCCCTCGCTGGTCCCTGCGCCGTGTGTGGCTTGGCCGATCTGCGAGTGCTGCGACGCCATGCGTTGCGAAACGGCGTCGCCGTCTTGTGCGCGAACCACTCCGCCATGGCAGGGCGACGGTCTTTGACCCTCACCGAGCTCAGGGGCGAGTGCTGTCCGCTCGGAGACCGGCGCGACGGCGAGGAGCGCCGACAGGCGGCGCGCAGAGAGCCCGAACCGGACCCGCGGCGTACGCTCCTGCGGTCCCTGGACCGACGAGTCATCCCTCGGGATCAGACCTTCTGAGGAGTCGCTTTGGGGGCTGTGATCAGCGCCGCGACCGCGAGCACCACGGCGAGGATCGCGGCGAAGCTTCCGTTGTTGCTCAGCTCGCCCAGGCCCTCGGCGACGGCTGCGCCCTTGTCCGCGAAGCGCGAGATGTTCCTGCTCACCGCGACCATGCCGGCGGACATGCCGAAGACGCCCGCCACCAGCGACCCGTAGCTGCCGAGCCAGAGCGCCTTCGATCGCCGTTCGGCCTTGCTGGCCACCGCGACCGCGGTCGAGCCGAGCGCGATGATCAGAATCAGCCACATCGCGTAACCACCGTCTTGAAAATACGTCGTCATGTTCTTTGGACCCTGCTTTCGAATTGCGACCGCCACCTTAGGCGCCGTACCCAGACTCATTGCGAGAGGCGTGCCGGGCGAAAGCCGGCGTTCGGCGCGGCGGATCGCCAGATCTTGCGGCAGTGGTGGCTCGTTTCCCGGCCACCGGGATGCCTCAGCGTCCGGGATCCCGGCCAGCCGGCACCCGGATCGCGAGGGGCTGGCGCCCGTGGGCGCTGGCCAAAAGCTCGGCCGCGAGCTCGCCGAACTGCTTCTTCGAATCGAGATCGATGCCATCGGCAGCCAAAGACACGCGGACGGCGATGAAGTCCTTCGGTTGAATCCATCCCACCTCCGCTGGACCCCGTGACGGAATCATCGGCGCCGGACCGCGAGTGAAGAGCAGCTCGGCGTCCGTCGCGCCAGCGAGTCGCGCGATGGCCAAGAGCTCGCGCAGCTCGGCCCAGGTGACCCTCCGATCGACCAAGCACGACAGCGGGGTGGTCGACGCTCGCGCCAGCGCGTCGAAGAGCGCGTTCTGAAGGCGCTCGCGTCCCACGGTTGACGCCGCGGCGTTCAGGCGGGTGATCTCCCGGCCATCCACCGCTACCCCGGTTTGCGCGACCTGCAGCGCGGCACCCTGCGACGGCTCGAGCCGATGGCTCGGAAGCATGTCGGTCGACGGCGGATCGAGGCCGGCGAACAGCGCAAACTGCCCGGCCAGCGCCTCTCTCGTGGCGCGGCCAGTCGCCCCGAACTTGGCGGCCAGTGAGAGGTCCAAGGCGATCACGGCGAACAGCATGCTGCCCAGCAGCGCGTGCCGCCGAAGGTGCCCAAACAAGTCACGGGCGCCGCTCAGGCGCTGGCCCTGGACGACAACCACCGTCACAGATACAAACAAGATCGCAGCCCAGGTCGCCGACTGCTCCCAGTCCGCCACCATGATCTCCCGGATGCGCTCGGCGCGGCCCGCGTCGAGGGTCCACAGCACAGACCGGCGCGCGGCCACCCTTTCGATGGCGGTTGCCGACGCGAAGAACAACGCAAAGGCGGCATACACGCTGCGTCCGACTTGACTCGAAAGATCGGCACCGCCGATGGGAAACAGGCGCGACGACCACAGAAACAGCGCCGCGGGCACGGCCACCAGGACGGCGCTGGGCGCGCCCAGCAAGCCCGCGATGATGGCCAGGAGCGCGACTGCAACGGCTAGGGAGGGCGCGAGGCGCCGGCCGCGATCTTCCGCGCTCGACCCGGCCATGCCCAGCCCGCCGGGGACGGCTGCGAGCGCGAGGCACAAGCCCACGCTCAGTCCGAATCCCAAGAAGCGATTGGCGCCAGCTTCGTAGCTGCCCTCGTTGAAGACCTCGAAGCGCTGGGTCGAGTCGACGTCGGCGAGAGCGCGGGTGACGGTCTCCCAACCGGCATAGGTTCCGACGGCGCCGATCAGCGCAGGTCCGATCGCGAGGCCAAGCGTGAGGACGCGGAAGCGCCGCGCTCCATCCCGCGCGAGCACGAGGACCGGCAGCACCACCGCCGCCACCACGAAGACCGCCACCGCAGGAAAGGCCGCGAAGCCAGAGATCCGAAACCACTCGACCGGATCCCAGCGTGCGGGCCCTGCGTAGCCCACGATCCAGAGGGCTCCCAGCGCAGCCATCACACACACCACGTAGGTCACCAGCCAACTCCGTCGAAGTGGCGCCGACGGAACTGCGGGGGCCCTGGAGGGCTGCGCGGCTTCGGGGCTAGTTCCCACCGACGCAGCGGGCATCGGCCCGAGCTCGGTGGCCGCAGGTCCGATCTCCGTCGCCTCGGTCGATCCGGCCGCCCAGCAGGCATCCCCCGCGGCGATCAGCTCGTTCATCGAGGCAAAGCGATCGTTCGGATCTTTGGCGAGCAGCCTCCGGACGAGCGCGTCCGCCTCGGCGGACGACTCGGTGCCACGACTCGCCAAGCTCGGCGGCGGTTCGTGCAGGTGCAGCTTCATCACCCCCGACTCGTGATTCGGATCGAAGGGCGGCTGGCCCGAGAGCATCTCGAACAACAGCGCGCCGAGCGCGTACTGATCGACGCGTGCGTCCAGCTTGGCGCCCCACCACTGCTCCGGCGCCATGTACGCGGGCGTGCCCAGCAGCATTCCGGTCTGCGTCTTGGGGGCCAGCGCGTCGCCTGACGCTGCCACGCTCTTCGCGATGCCAAAGTCCATCACGCGAACCCGCTCGAGATCTCCCTTGCGCTCGAGAAAGACGTTGTCGGGCTTGAGGTCGCGGTGAATGAGCCCCGCGTCGTGGGCCGCGCCCAGAGCCGACGCGACTACCCGAACGATGGCCCAGCAGCGCTCGGGCGGCAGGCTGCCTTCCCGGTCCAAGAGCTCGCGCACCGACTCGCCCTCGAGCAAAGGCATCACGAAGAAGGGTCGTCCATCGTCGAGGCGCCCGAAGGAGAAGACATCGACGATGGCGGGATGCTGCACGGCGTTGGCCAGCCGCGCCTCGTTGCGGAATCTCTCGACGAACTCCGGATCGTCGGCCAGACGCGCGCGCAGGATCTTGATCGCCACCCGGCGCCCAATATTGGGCTCTTCGCCCTCGTAAACGCTGCCCATGCCGCCGCCGCCAATACGGCGGATCACTCGGAATCCTCCGACGAGATCCGGAGGCTCTGGTTCCTTACCGCCCACCGCGGAGCTCACTTCCCCGGGCGCTGGATCTCCAGCGACCGAATCAGCTCGTTCAATCGCGACCGAGACAACTCGAGCCGACGCGCGGCGTCGGTCACGTTCCAGTCGCACTCGTCCAGCGCTTCGCGGATGAAGCGCCGTTGAAAGCTGCGCAGGGCGTCGTGATACGAGAGCGCCTGGGCGTCCCCGTCCGAAGCCTGCGCCGGCGCGTCGCCGAACAGGTGCTTGGGCTCGATTGCAGACGCACCGAGCGCCGAAGCCGTGGCCCACCCGCGCTGCACGAGATTCTCGAGTTGGCGCACGTTGCCCGGCCACTCTGCCTCGGAGAGCGCCAGCTTTGCAGCGCGCGTGAGCGGAATATCGCGACCGTGTGCGCTGCTGGTGCGGCGCGCCACCGCGTCAGCCAGGGCGGGAATGTCGTCTCTCCGCGCTGACAGCGACGGCACGTGGAGCTCGAGGGCGCCAAGTCGATAGAAGAGGTCCTCGCGGAAGCGCTTCTTCGCGACCTGTTCGCGCAGGTCCACGTTGGTGGCCGCCACGATGCGCACGTCCGCGGTCCTCGGGCTGCTGCTGCCGAGGCGGTAGTAGGTCTTGCTCTGCAAGAAAGTCAGGAGCTTGCTCTGAGTCTCCAGAGGGATCTCCGCGATCTCGTCCAGGAACAGGGTGCCGCCGGCAGCCCCGTCGACCTTGCCCTCGATGCGTCGGTCGGCGGTGCTGTGCGCGCCCTTCTCGGCGCCAAACAGCTCGCTCTCGAACAGCGTCGACGGGATGGCGGCGCAGTTCAGCTCGACGAAGGGTCCGTGACTCCTGAGCGAACTCGCGTGAAGCGCACGGGCCACTGCCGTCTTTCCGGTGCCGCTCTCGCCCGCGATCAGCACCGACATCTCAACGGGCGCCGCGACGAGCATGCCCTGAAACAGCTTCGCGAGCGCCTGACTGGCCCCGATCAACTCTCCAACGGCGAGCCGCGCGCGAAGTTCAGCGGTGTGGTCGCGCCGGCGTGTCTCGGTCTCATTCGCGAGCAAGCGGTCGACGAAGGGCGCCAGGTGGCGCGCGAACACTCCGGCCAGCTTCTGATCGCGCTCCGGGAAGGGACCCGGCTCGGATCGACCCTGCAGGTAGATGACACCGACCGAAGGGCTGCCGATCGGAACGCAGAGCACGGCGCGGATCCTCTGAGCTTGGACGCTGCCCTGGGCCGCGAAGCGTGGATCGTCGATGGCGCTGGCGGTGCTCACGGCCTTGCCCGTCGAGAGCGCGCGGGCGATGATTCCGGATGAGAGCTCGCTGCGCACACGCTCCACCTCGGAGTCGTCGAGGGCCCGCGCGAGCCAAAACCTCGGCGTGCCGCCGGACCCGAGTTCGAGGTATCCGTGCCGAGCACCCGTGACCTCGACCACCAGGTTCAGTGCCTCGTCGAGGAAGGGCAGCACGTCCTCGCGCTCGCCCAGCTCGAGCAAACGCCGGTAAAGGTCGCGCTCGAGCTCCAACGGGTTCCGCGAATCCGCCTCCACCGCCGCACAGGTTATCACCGAAGCGCGGAGGTCCGACACAGAGACGGGCGCAAACCCTTGACGAGCGGCGCGCGCGGCGCAAAGACCGCGCCATGCGCGTCTCGACCTTTTGTCTGTGCCTCGGCGTCGTCGCGGCGTTTGGTTGCGAGAGCGCCAGCGCGTCGGAGTCGTCCACCGCCCAAGGCGGTCGGGTCGACGGCGCGAGCGCAAAGCGGCTGGTTGCCGAGGGCGCGACCTTGCTCGACGTGCGCAGCGCGGGCGAGTTCTCCGGGGGCCACGTGCCCGGCGCCGTGAACGTTCCCGTCGACCAACTCGCGGCCCGAGTGGGCGAGCTCGACAAGTCGAAGGCCGTCGTCACCTATTGCGCCGTCGGCGCCCGCTCGGCCCAGGCCGCGGCGCTGTTGCGCGACAAAGGCTTCGTGGTGCACGACCTCGGCAGCCGTCGCGCCTGGCCATCGAACTGAGCCGGGCGGGGGACGGCGCAGCGCGGCCGCGGATCGCGTATGATCCTCCCGGAGGTTCCCGATGCGCCAGGCTCTTGCACTTTGCTCGCTCTGTGTGTTGATGCTGGCCTCGGCCGGTTGCGGCAGTGACGACGGCGGGGGTGACGCAAGCACCGGAGGGTCGACCGCCACCGGCGGCGGGGGTGGCAGCGGCAACGCCGGAGGCGGAGGATCCGGCGGAGGATCCGGCGGAGGATCCGGCGGCAACGATCCCGGCAAGATCCACAACCCGCTCGCCAACCCCGAGTCGGGACCGCCCGCGGGCTGGGCCCAGGGCAAGTGCAGCCAGGGCTTGCCGAACGACGCCCTGCCCGAAGACGTCAGCGCTCCCACGCAGGTCATCGGCACCGGCACGCCGGCGAGCTGTACGTCGGCGGCGGTCGTTGCTGCGGTGGCCAAGGGCGGTATCATCACCTTCGACTGCGGCGCCAAATCCCGTGATGATCAAGCTCGACGGAGACGGCCAAGATCGTCAACGACACCGGGCCCGAAGATCGTGATCGACGGCGGCGGCAAGGTGGTGCTCAGCGGCGACGGCGAGCACCGCATCCTCTACATGAACACCTGCGACAAGGATCAGAAGTGGACCACGTCCCACTGCGACGACCAGGACCACCCGCAGCTCACCATCCAGAACCTCACCTTCATCGGACGGAAACGCCAAGTCGGTTGAAGACGGGCGGCGGCGCCATCTTCGTCCCGGGGCGGCCGCATCAAGATCATCAACAGCCGGTTCTTCAACAACGTCTGTGACGACACCGGGCCCCGACGTCGGCGGCGCCGCGGTACGCGTCTTCGACCAGTCACGAAGACAAGCCGGTCTACGTGGTCAACAGCACCTTTGGCGGGCGACCCCGCGGGCTTCGGCAACAAGTGCTCGCAACGGCGGCGGCGTCAGCAGCATCGGCGTGTCGTGGACCATCATCAACAGCCTGTTCAGCTACAACGAGGCCGTCGGCAACGGCGCCAACCCGGCCAAGGCGGGCACGCCCGGCGGCGGCAGCGGCGGCGCGATCTACAACGACGGCAACACGATGACGCTGTCGGTGTGCGGCACGCTGATCGAGAACAACAAGGTCAACGACCACGGCAGCGCCATCTTCTTCGTGAGCAACGACCACTCGGGCAACATCGTGATCAACGACTCCACCATCCGCAAGAACGCGGGCGGTTCGTGGTACGCCCACCCCGGCATCTCGATGCACAGCGACACCAAGATCGAGATCAACAACTCGACCTTGGAATAGTCGGCGAATCGATCAGCCCCGCAGCCGCTTGTATTTGATGCGGTGGGGCTGGTCGGCCTCGACCCCGAGCCGACGCTTCCGATCGGCCTCGTAGGCCTGGTAGTTGCCCTCGAACCACTCGACGTGGCTGTCACCCTCGAAGGCGAGGATGTGAGTAGCGATGCGATCGAGGAACCAGCGATCGTGGCTGATCACGACCGCGCAACCGGGGAACTCCAGCAGCGCCTCTTCGAGGGCGCGCAGCGTGTCCACGTCGAGATCGTTGGTGGGCTCGTCGAGCAAGAGCAGGTTGCCGCCTTCGCGCAGCAGCTTGGCCAAGTGCACGCGGTTGCGCTCTCCGCCCGAGAGGGTGCCGACGCGCTTCTGCTGGTCGCTGCCCTTGAAGCCGAACCACGAGCAATACGCGCGCGACGCGACCTCACGCTTGCCAAGCTCGATCTTGTCTTCGCCCTTCGAGATCTCTTGCCACACGCTATTGTCGCCGGCGAGCGACTCACGGCTCTGATCGACGTAGGCGATCTTGACCGTCTCGCCGATGCGGAGCGCGCCCGAGTCCGGGGTCTCATTGCCGATCAGCATGCGGAAGAGCGTGGTCTTGCCAGCGCCGTTGGGACCGATGACCCCGACGATGCCGCTGCGCGGCAGGCGGAACTCGAGATCGTCGATCAAGAGCTTGTCGCCGAAGCCCTTGACCAGGTGATCGGCCTCGATCACCACGTCGCCCAGGCGCGGTCCCGGCGGGATGCTGATCTCGCTGGGATCCGCCGGCCCCTTGGCGCTCTTGTCCATCAGCTCGTCGTAAGCCGAAAGACGAGCCTTGCTCTTGGCCTGGCGCGCCCGCGGGGAAGCCCGGACCCACTCCAGCTCTTGCTTGAGCTTGCGCTGCCGGGCGCTCTCGCCCTTCTCCTCTTGGGCCAGGCGCGCGCCCTTCTGCTCGAGCCAGCCCGAGTAGTTGCCCTTGAAGGGAAAGCCACGACCGCGGTCGAGCTCGAGGATCCACTCCGCCACGTCGTCGAGGAAGTAGCGATCGTGGGTGACTGCGACGACCGTGCCCTTGAACTCCTTCAGGAATCGTTCGAGCCACGCGACGCTCGAGGCGTCGAGGTGGTTGGTCGGCTCGTCGAGCAAGAGCATGTCCGGCGCGCTCAAGAGCACGCGACACAGCGCGACGCGACGCTTCTCGCCGCCCGAGAGGTTCGCGATCTCGGCTTCGGGTGACGGAAGTTCAAGAGCTTCCATCGCGACGTCCACGTGTTGGTCGATGTTCCAAGCGTCGAGAGCGTCGATCTTGTCCTGAAGCGTGCCCTGCTTCTCGAGCAGCTTCTCCATCTCGTCGTCGCTCATTGGCTCGCCGAGCTTCATGCTGAGCTCTTCGAACTCGGTGATCAGCCCGCGGACCTCCTTCACGCCCTCATCGACGGCCTCGCGCACCGTCTTGGCATCACCGAGCTCGGGCTCTTGTGCGAAATAGCCGACCTTGATCCCGACATGCGGCTTGGCCTCGCCGTAGATGTCCTTGTCGACGCCCGCCATGATGCGCAGCAGCGAACTCTTGCCCGAGCCGTTCGAGCCGATGACCCCGATCTTGGCGCCTGGCAAGAACGCGAGCGTGATGTTCTCGAGGACCTTCTTGTCGGGGGGGTGGACCTTGGTGACCCCCTGCATCGTGAAGATGAAATCCATGGCGGCGCGGGTGTAGCGCGACCTGCGCGCGCCGGGTAGAGGCGCACGCATCCGGGCCGCCAGACGACTGATCCAGGGCGCGCCCGACCCTCCCGCTGCCGCCGCCGCGACCTCTGGCCCGCGATCAGTCGCAGGCCGCGGCCAGCGTCGCCGCACGCTGAGTGACGCTGGACTCGACGCCCTGCATCGTCGCGACCTCGGCCGCGATTCGCTTGGCCGTCGCGCAGTCACCGCGGCTCCGCGCCAGCTGGGCCAGACCGAGGCGCGCCTTGGCGCGAGTCGTCGCGTCCGTGGACTTCGCCAACCCCTCCAGGGCTCGGCGAGTCCGATCGTCGTCTTTCGCGTCGAGGGCTCGGGCGACTTCACGCCACGAGGCAGCGGGCGCCGCCGGGGCAACCTCCGCGACGACCGCGACCCGGGGAGTCTTGTTCCGTGGCTCACCAGGCGCCGCGAGCGTTGGCTCCGCCGCCGGGTCGAGTGCATGCGTTTCTGGCTCGGTGATCTGCGAAGTCACGCGGGCTCGAGCCGTCAGAACCGCGACGCCGGCTCCGAGACCAGGGCGCGCAGCCGTGCTCAACAGCGCCGGCAACGCAGGAGCGGGACCGAAGCCAAAGACCCGCGGCGCTCCCCCGCTCGCAGCCCACGCCGCCGCCCCGCCGAACACGACGATGAAGGCCAGCACCAAGGTGTGTCGCCGCGCCGGGCGCGATCGACGCCGCGACCGCAGCTGGCGTTCGATGCGCCGTGCGGCCACCTCGACCCTTGCTTCGCTGGGTTCATCCGCCCGCCACGCTTCGCGGGCTAGCTCGAGGACTCGCTCTTGTCGCGCGTTCATCGCTCTGCCTCCTGAAACAAGGGATCGTCGTTGAGAAGCTCCACCAGCTTCTGCCTCGCGTCGCGCAGGCGCGAGCGCACCGTGCGCTCGTTGGCACCGACGATCTCGGAAATTTCCTTCATGCTGAGGCCCTCGAACTCCGCGAGCACGACCACCGCACGCTTGGTGGGCGGCAGCTCCGCGAGCACCTCTCGGAGGCGTCGCGCACGGACCAACTCCCCGAGGTTGCCCTCTGTGTCGATGAGCTGGGCATGGTCGATCTCGCCGTCGGACGAGAAGCTGAATCGCCGACGCCAGCGCTGATGCCAGCGATCGTGATCGATCATCGTGCGATAGGCGATGCCGTAGGTCCAGGTGGAGAAGGCCGATCGCCCCTCGAAACGACTCCACGATTTGAGCGCGCGCTCGGCGGCTGCTTGGACCAAATCGTCCAGATCGGGTCGCGGCCCCGCCAGCCCGCGCATCTGTCGATACAGGAGCTGAAGCAGGTTCGCCGGCACCGCTCGCTCGGCGGGCGGGTCGGACGTACGGTCGAACACGGGTGGAGGGCGCAGCGGGAGTTCCATGCCGGCCGAATGCAGTCCTGGGTCCGCTCGAGACACTACGCCACCTTCGTGAAGATTAGTCGACGCGGCGGGGCAACGGGATCGGTCCTCTTTCCAAGCGACGCAAAGTGCGCGAGGCTCGGCTCGTGCGGGGCTGGGCGACGGTCGCAACAATCCTCACGATGACGGGTATTTGCGGCGCTGCGGAGATCGACGTGGCCTGCGAGCGTCTGAGCGCCGAGCAGGCCGACGAGCTCCGGGCTCGCGCCGAGCTCCTGCTTCGGACCCGCGACGATCCGCCGCGGGCGATCTTGGTGGCTTGCGACGCAACGCGCGCGTGGGTGGTCTGGAACGCGCCCCCGGCGGAAGTGCTCGACGTGGCCGGAGAAGGCTCGATCGTCGAAGCGTTGATCGATGCCATCGAAGGACGGGCTGCGCGAGTCTCCAGCACTGCGCCCACGACGCCACGACCGGCGACTCGTCCAACCCAAACGTCACCGCACGAATCTCCGACCTGGGAAGCGCGCGCGCCGATCGAGGAAGGTCCCACGCCGGTGGTCGAGAGCGGCGGCATCGGGCTCGGACTGGTGACCGAGGTCTTGGCCAAGCCCCTTGGGCCGGCGCTTGGACCGCGCCTCGACATCGGCGTCGGCTGGGGTCCGTGGTCGCTTCAGCTGTCCGAGTCCGCGCGCTTCGCGCGGACCACCAGGGCAAGCTCCGCGTTGTTCTACGATGTTGGCGCGGGCATTGGTTGGGGAGCACCGTTCTCGCGCGCGCGGTTCTTTGGCGCGGCGGTGGTCGCCGGCGGCGAGTGGTTCAACGTCGAGGGCCACACCGTGACGACCGGCTTTGCTTCGCTCGGAGCGCGCGGAGCCCTCGAAGCGGGACCGCTCTCGGTGGCGCTGGGGCTCGAAGGACGCCTGCGCTTCACGCCGCAGTACGTCGGCGAGAGGGTCGACGTGCGAGTGCCGCGCTGGTCGGGGCTGCTCTTCCTCGAGGGCGTGCTCCTGGTCGAGCCGGCCCGGCGCGGCGCGGGGAGCGGTTCGACCAAGTAGCGGCGCAAAGCCCGCTCAGAACAAGAAGGTTCCCGACGCCAACACCTGCACCGGGGTGTCACTGGTGGGCTCCAGTACTCCAGAGTTGCAGGACGCCCGCGCCTCGGCGGAGTAGACATCGCCGACGATGGCAATTTCGTAGCGCCGCGCGTGGAGGGCCAGAGCCGCGCTGCCACCCACGGCGGCGCTGTCCCACTCGTCCTCTTGGTAGCCTTGACCGCACTGGCCGTGCTCGGCGTAGAGGTTCAGGTTACCCAGGAGCAAGCCGGCGCGTGCGGAAATCAGGTCTGAGAAGCGCAGACCCATCGCGGGGCGCACGGCAATGAGCAAGCGCTCGGAGTCGATGTAGGTCGGGTTCGAGACCCCACCACCGACGTCGTAGGCGTCGTCCGCGCTCGTGGTGAAGTACGTCACGAGGAGATCTGCGCGGACGTAGGTTCGAGCGCCAAGCGGGATGGCGATCGCGGCCTGAAACCCAAACGGGTAGCCGCTACCTTCGCTGACCGCGGCGATCCCAACGCCTCCGCCGACTCCAATTCGAAGCCGGTGGTAGGGAAAGCCCTCGTCACTCGCCGGAGCATTTGGCGGCGGCCCCTGTGGCGGATACTGCGGCGCCTGCCCCATGGGCGGACCAGCAGGTTGCATGCCTGGTCCAGCAGGTTGCACGCCCGGGCCAGCAGGTTGCACGCCCGGGCCAGCAGGCGGCGGCGCGGGCGGGACCGATGCGGGCGGCGGCGGGGCGACGCACTGTCCTTCCGCGCTACAGTTCTCTCCGGTCGAGCAGGGTGGGTTGCACGCGGAGACACACTGGCCCTGGTGGCAGAGGTAGCCCGTCCTACAGGGCGGCGCGCACTCCAGGTGCGGCTGCGCGACCGCCTGCGGCGATGCCGCCGCGGCGAGCAACGCGAGTCCCAGCGAAAGCAGCATCGGCGAATGCTTCATCTTCCCACCCCTCTCTGGGCCTAGACACTACCACGCCGCCTGCAACACGGGCGTCGAGCCACCGCGGGTCCCTTGCGCCCTCAATCGCTCGGCCCCTGCGCGAGTCTGCACCAGCGCCCGCCTCGCCGACTCTACGCTGCGACGGATTCGTGCACTCGCCGGTGCGAGGCGAGGGCCTTGGAACGGAGCTCCGATTTGAGTTAGCGTCGGTGCCCACGGGGTGGCGAGATGGTGAGGACATTGGAAACCAGGGCGCTGGCGGCCGCTTCATTCCTCGCGGCGGTCTCCCAGGCGGGCTGCGCATCGATGTTTCTCAACGGGGGGCACTTCGCCGACGGAAGCGAGAAACAACGCGTCGTGGCAAAGTACAAAGTCGATGGCTGCGTCAACACGGCCGACGGCTCCCCGATCCAAGGAACGACCCACGCGGAATACTGGCTGCTCAAGGAGCCATCCGGTGGCGTTGCGCTCGCGGAAATGGATCGAGTCGGCGAAGGCACGGTGATCACCAACACCTGGGCGGAAGGCGACGGCGATCACTTCTTCACCTGGGTCTTGAGCTCGGGGTGGGAGTACGTCATCCCGCGTGATCCCGGCAAGTCCGGGACGCGCATCGTCTACACCGGAGTCTCGAAGGGCAAGCAAGGCCGCACGACCAAACCCACGAGCGCTCCGAGCGCGACGTGCACGATGTCACGGCTGGACGCACCGCCCGCACCCGCGCCCCTGCCCGCGCCCGCGTTCGTCCCGCCCGCGCCCGCGCCCCTGCCCGCACCCGTTCCGCCGGCCGCGACCGAGGCTCCCGCTCCAGTCCCCGCTCCTGCGCCGGCACCAGTTGCTCCCGCACCGGCACCCGCCCACACGAAGCCCCCCGAGAACGCGGCGTGCTTCCCCGCCTGTCGCTACGGCTTCACGTGCGTGAAGGGCGCATGCGTGAGCTCGTGCAACCCACCGTGTGCGGCCAACGAGAGCTGCACTCGCGAAGGCGAGTGCGTGGCCAAGGGTGGAACCACCGCCGTGCCAACACCCGCGCCCGCGCCAACACCCGCGCCCGTGCCAACACCCGCGCCCGCGCCAACACCCGCGCCCGCGCCAACACCCGCGCCCGTGCCAACGCCCGCGCCCGTGCCAACGCCCGCGCCCGTGCCAACACCTGGGCCAGATCCCAAACCCGCTCTCGCGGCAGCGGGCACCGAGCCGACTGCCGCTGAGCCCGACTCTTCCAGCGCGACGCCGGGCGTGCGCGGACAGATCCTGATTGCGCCCGCGGTCGGCCTGAGCGTCGCGTTGGGCGACGTCCGCGAAGACAGCCCGCAGTCGGATGTCTTGGCATCACCCGGCGTGGCGTTCAGCTTGGATCTCGGGTTCGGCATTTCGCGAACCATCGCCTTGGGGCTCTGGAGCGACGGCGCCTTCCACGGCGGCGGCGAGACCGTTTGCGACGCCGACAAGTCGATCCCAAACAGCAACACCCAATGCGTGGTGGCGGTGATCGGCGTCGGGCCACAGCTGCTCTACCTCGCTCCCGCCTCGGGTCGCCTGCGCCCTTGGATCGCCGGCGGGTTCGGTTACCGCTGGTTGCGCGTCGCGCGCAAGGACTCTGGCGGAGGAGTGGACGCGGCCTACACCGCCACGCTGCGCGGACTGGAAATGCTTCGCCTACAAGGCGGCGTTGACTTCAAGTTGTCCAATCATGTTTGGGTGGGCCCGCTGGCCGCGCTCAGCGTGGGGACCTACACCGACCGCGCAGTCGAGGGCGACCAACTCACCTACGATAGCGGGGCGAACAAATACGGGTGGACCACTTTCAGTGAGTCCAGCAAGATTTCCAGCACCGGACTGCATCAGTTTCTCTTCATCGGCGGCAGGGTACTCTTCGACATCTCCACGACTGGACCGGCAGCCGCGCCCGCCTCGGACAAGAAGTGAGAGCTCCCGTGGTCATGCGCTCGGGCTGCTCGCGGCGCCAGCGAGGCGACCGACTCGCCCAGCGGTCACCTTCGGGCCGCGCACCCGGCGAGCGCACGCTGATGCGGAGCTACCGGCGCTTCGGCCAGTGGTGGGGTCTGGCGCTGTGGATGGATCTCACGGCCGACGGGCACGGCGAAGGGCCGGCGCTTGGCATGCGCGTGCTCGGCACCGGGCCCTGACCATGGCAAAGAACAAACGAACCGGGCCGGTGACGCCCGAAGAGCTGGATGGAAAGGCGCTGCGCTATCTGGATCGCTTCGACTCGTCCGCGAAGAACCTGAGGCGCGTGCTCGCGACCTACGTGAGACGCGCGGCAGCGGAGCGCGGCGCCGCCGCGGTCACCGATTCTACGGCGCAGATTGAAGCTCTGCTCACGCGCTATCAGGCTAGCGGCCTGCTCGACGACGCGCGCTTCGCCGGCGCGTTGGCCGCGGGGCTCAGGCGCCGCGGCGCTTCGAGTCGAGCCATCGTGCAGAAGCTCCGGTTCCGAGGCGTCGACTCTGAAGTCGCGACTCAGGCCCTGAAGGGGCTCGACGCGGAGGCAGGCGTCGACGCCGAGCTGCAAGCGGCCCGTGCCTTCGTGCGTCGACGCCGCATCGGCCCGCACCGGCCGGAAGCGGAGCGCGCGCAGAACCGCCACAAGGATCTCGGCGCGCTGGCCCGCGCGGGCTTCAGCATGGACGTCGCCCGGCGCGCGCTCGGCGGCACCGGGAACGAAGACGACGGAGCCTGGTGAATCGCGGGCGCAACTCCGCCCTGCGTCGGTGGGAGGCGCGGGGGCTTCAGCCAGAGCGAGAACGGTCGATCAAGCGCGCACGTGGTTGTGGCGGCGCTTGTTCTTGTTCTTGAGCTTGGCCTTGTGCTTGGCGGAGCGCTTGCGGTCGCGCTTGGGCGTCCCGAGCTTGAAGAGGAACATAGGGCGCCGGAGTCTATGCAGGTCGCGGGATTTGTCGAGCCCCGTGGGACCGCTGCACGGGTGCTCAGGGCACCGGCTGGGTCAACGGCGCTTGAATCAGCAGCTTTTCGAGGAGCTGGGCCGAGTACTTGCTGAGCTCGAGGAACACCACGCCCATGCCTGGCGGGTTGGTATCGACCCGAACCACCTCGGCCGAGGCCTTCGATGCGTCTCGATGTCGTCCATGATCACGGTGAAGCGCAGGTTCACCTCGGTGCCGACCGGCAGCGGGTTGGTCGGTGCGGATGAAGACGCCGCGTGCGCGAGATGTTCGTCACGTACTCCTGGATGAACGGGTCGAAGGACTCGAACTCCTTGTTGATCGTCACGCGCTCGTCGCGACGGTCACTCGACATGGTCATCTCCCCTGCCAGATCGAACTGCTCGATGTGGTACTCGCGTGCGCGGCATCAGCTCGATGCGCCGCATGTAGCGTCGCTCGGCGTCTTGCACCGCCTCTTTCTCTTCGGTGGTGAGCAGGTCGACGACCGCGGGGTGCGCGTTCACCACGATCACGTAGCCGGGCAGACTGTCCCGCTCGCGCCGGATCTGCCGCAGGATCTCGTAGGCGATGGTCGCGCGCGACTGGATGCTGGCCGGTGCCGTCGCAGTAGAAGCAGGGCTCGTTCATCGTGCGGCCCAGGCTCTCGCGCGTGCGCTTGCGCGTCATCTCGATGAGCCCGAGCTCGCTGATGCGGTTGAGCGTGGTCTTGGCCTTGTCCTTGGCCAGCAGCGCCTCGAGGGCGCGGCAGACCTTGTCGCGATCTGGAAGCGATCTCCATGTCGATGAGGTCGAGGATGATCAGGCCGCCGATGTTGCGGAAGCGGAGCTGGTAGGCGATCTCTTCGACCGCCTCGAGGTTGGTCTTGAGGATCGTCTCCTCCAGATCCTTGCTGCCCTTGCCGACGAAGCGGCCGGTGTTGACGTCGATGGCGGTGAGCGCCTCGGCCTGATCGATGATCAGGTAGCCGCCGCTCGGCCAGCGGCACCTTGCGGCTCAGCGCGCGCCCGATCTCGTCCTCGATGCCGTAGGCGTCGAAGATCGGCTCGTGCCCGTCGTAGAGCTCGATGTCCTTGACCCGCGCTCGGGCAGGAACATCTCGACGAAGCGCACGAGCCGCACGTACTGCTCGCGATCGTCGATGACGATGTGCTCGATCTCGTCGGTGAAGAGATCGCGCGCGGTGCGCAGCACGATGTCGAGCTCGCGAGTAGAGGACCTTGGGCGACCTGGCGCCCTCGCGGTTCTTGGCGATCTCGGCCCAGAGCTTGATCAGGTAGCCGATGTCGGCCTTGAGCTGCTTCTTGGTGAGCCCCTCGGCGACGGTGCGCACGATGAGCCCGCCCTGCTGCGGCCTCACCGAGTCGATGACCTCGCGCAGACGGTGGCGCTCGCGTCCGGAACCGATGCGCTTGCTGACCCCAGTGTGTTCGACGGTCGGCAGGTACACGACGTAGCGGCCCGGGCAGCGAGATGTGGCTGGTGACACGCGCGCCCTTGGTGCCGATGGGCTCCTTCGAGACCTGGACGACGACCTCGTCGCCCTCTTTCACGACCTCGGTGATGGGCACCGTGCGAGCCACCCGGAGCTGGGGGCGCTTGGCGCTCGTGCCCTTGGCCTTGGTGCCCTTCTTTGGATCCTCACGGCGGACCGGCTTGGCATTCGGCTCCGGGGCTCGCCCGCGGCGGCGGCGGCGGCGGCGCCCACGACGCTGCGAATCCTCGACGAGTCGACCCGTGCTCTCGTCGACCGCGACGCCCTCGGGCGGCGGCTCGCCTTCGACCACTCCCATTTGCGCCGGCTCGTCGGTGGCCGCGGCCTCCGCGGCGGCCTCACCGCCCGCTTCGGGTGCCGGGGGAGGCTCGCTCGAGTCGGGACCGGAGTCGTCGGGATCCGTTCCGTCCTCGTCTTCGTCCTCGTCCTCGTCCTCGTCTTCGTCTTCGTCCTCGTCCGTCGCGACGTCGGCATCCGCCTCCGCCTCCGCTGCTTCGGGCTCCGAGTCCGCCTCGGCCTCTGCTGCCTCGGGCTCCGAGTCCACCCCTTCGGGTATCGCGAAGCGCGTCGCGGTCGTTGCCGAGCTCACCGCGTCCGTCGCGACAGCGCTCGGCACGTCAGCCTGGGAGGTGACCAGCGGGGCGTCCTCGTCGTCTTCTTCTTCGGCCTCGCCGTGGTGGCGCCGACCCGCCACGCCTTTGCCAGAAGGACCTTCGTCCTCGCGCTGTGCGCCCGCAAGGTAGGCCTCGAAGTCGTCGGGGCGGATCAGGTCTTCGACGTGTAAGAACGCCGCCCGGTCCATCCCGACCTCGATGAAGGCCGCTTGCATGCCCGGAAGAACGCGCGTCACTTTGCCGAGCACGACGTTTCCGACCGTGCCACGTGCATTCGCCCGCTCGATGTGGAGCTCGGCGATGACCCCGTCTTCAATTAATGCGACTCGGGTCTCCCGAACGTCGCAGTTGATCACCAGTGTGTTTCGCGCCATGCGGTCGGCGGTGGCAAAGCCAGCCCGCCCCAGGAAGGAGAAGGCTCCGCTGGCTGGTCGCTACCGAGCGACTCAAAGCCTGGGAGCGGAAAATCATGATGGCCACGTGACCACGTGCTCGATGGCGTGTCAACTACTCGGAAACAGTCCGGTTTTTCCATCGCCGGTTATTCTTCTCATTCCGTGTGGTTGACCCCCCCGAGCGGACCCCCCGATGCTCGGGCGTGGCCAAGTCCTTCCTGGTGCTCGACATCGAGACGGTGCTCGACGCCGAGCTCCCCATCGCCGAGTCCGCCGAGGCCGAGCGCCTGCCCGCGCCGCCCCACCACAAAATCGTCGTGATCGGAGCGCTGCTCTTCGACGCCGACTACGCCGTCAAGCGCATCGGGGTCGTCGGCGAGGGCAAAGACGAAACGGCGATGCTGGTGGAGTTCGCCAAGTTCCTCGAGGAACGGCGGCCCGACATGGTCACCTTCAACGGTCGTGGCTTCGACCTGCCGGTGATCGCCGCGCGCTGCCTGCGTCACGGGGTCCCCTTGCGTCACTACTACCGTGCGCGTGACGTGCGCTATCGCTTCTCACCCGAAGGCCACCTCGACGTGATGGACTTCATCGCAGACTTTGGCGCAGCCAAGAGCGCCAAGCTCGACATCGTGGCCAAGCTCTGCGGCATGCCGGGCAAGGTCGGCGTCGACGGCAAGGACGTGGGCCCGTTGGTGCACGCGGGCCGCATCAAGGAGGTCCGCGATTACTGCCTGTGCGACGTGGCCCAAACCGCCGGCGTCTTCCTGCGGGTCCAGCTCCTGCGCGGCGAGCTCGAACCCAACGCCTACCTCGCCGCAATGACCGGGTTGATCGAGGCGATCCGCGCCGATGTCCGGCTTGCGCCGGTGGCCGCAGGGCTCGACGAGGCCCGCCTGCTGACAGTGGCTGGCTGACCGCTCAGGGCTCGCGGTAAAAGCGCGGGACTCGACGCGACACGTTGGTCAACACCTCCCAGGGGATGGTGCCGAGCTTGTCCGCGATTTCGTCGGCGCCGATGCTGTCCTCGCCCTGGGGCCCCTTCTGGGCTCCGAGCAGCACGGCCTCGTCGCCGATGCACGCGCCCTCGATCTCGGTCACGTCAATCATGGTCATGTCCATGCTGACGACACCGGCGATGGGCGCCCGCTTTCCGCGCACCAAGACCGAGCCCCCGTTGGACAGTCCGCGCGACAGACCGTCGGCGTAGCCCATGGGTACGGTGGCGATGCGGCTCGGGCGAGAGGCGCGCCAGGTGCCGCCGTAGCCCGCGCTCATGCCCGGGGCGAGCTCGCGCACCGAGGTGATTTCGCTCCGTACCCGCATCACCGGCCGGAGCTCCGTCGAGAGCCCCTTGCTCGGTGCGACGCCGAAGAGCGCGATGCCCGGACGGATCAGCTCGAAGCGGGCCCGCTGGCTCGCCAAGGCCGCAGCGCTGTTGGCGGCGTGCCGCAGCTCCGCGGCCAGTCCCAGCCCACGCAGGCTGGCGGCCGCTGCGTCGAAGCGATCGAGCTGTTCGTCGATGCCCTCGCCGGTGTCGGCGCAGGCGAAGTGAGTCATCAGCCCCTGCAGGCGCACCTCGGGGTGTCGCAGGAGGGAGGTTCCCAGCCGACTGACGTCCTTCGGCATGACGCCCAGGCGTCCCATGCCGGTGTCGATCTTCACGTGCACGGCGATGGGCTCGCTGGACGAATAGCGGACCTCGTCGGCGAGCTCTTCGATGTGCCCCGGCTCGAAGACGACCGGCGTCAGTTGGTGGCGCAAGAGTTCGCCCCAGGCGCGGGCGTAGTAGCCGCCCATGACCAGAATAGGCACGCGGATGCCCGCTTCGCGCAGCTCGATGCCCTCTTCCAAGAGCGCGACGCAGAGCCCCTTGGCACCTGCGCGCTCGAGGGTGCGCGCAACAGCCTTGGCTCCATGGCCGTAGCCGTCGGCCTTGAGCACCCCCCAGACCTCCGCGCCGCCCGCCACCCGCTGCAAGACGCGCAGGTTGTGGCGCAGATTGGCCAGGTTGATCTCCGCGCGGGTCGGCCTGAGCGCGTCTGAAGGCACCGCACGTTGGGGGCGCAGGACGCGAGGAAGTGGGGTGGCTAGGGCGTTCACGCCGGGTTCGAGCAAGGGATGCTGCACCGTCATCGTGGCCTGATCGATCTCGAAGCTGCCTAGCGCTGCTGGCCGTTCCGCGTCAACTAATTGGAGTTCATCGGTAACAACGCTGAACGCACCTGCTGTAGTCCGCGTCGCAGGCTTTGCAGCTTCCGCGCCTGCTTCCGGCGTCGGGGTTGCAATCGTCTTTGCAAGCGTTCCAGGAGCTGCGGCAGCCGTTGGCGCACGCGGCACCGGGCGGCTCCCGAGGCGCCGCGTCGGGCGCGGCCACGTGCTCAGCGTCGGCAGCGCCGGCGTCGACAGCGACTTTTGCCAACGTGCGCGGCGGTGGTGCGTGAACGTTGGTGGGCGCCTGATCCTCACTCGAGCCGGCGCCAGCGTCGGCGCGGGAGAGATCGAGCTCGGGGCGTGCCACGTCGCCGGAGTCGAGGGCCGCGATGCGACGCCGCGCGTACTCGAGTCGATCGCGGGTCTGGCCATACGTGTAGCGCCGGCTCCACTCCTTCCAACACGTGGTCCGGTGGCCTGGCACGACCTTGGGGTCCAAATCGAGCCGGTAGCAGTGCTCGAAGCGGATGTTCGCTTCGTAGATGACGCTGACGCTCGGACCACAAGCGACCGCGGCAACAGCGAGGAGCCAGGCGCGACGGGCCATGCCCCACTATAGACCAGCGTGGCCGGCTCGGATTTCGGCGTGGAGGCCAGGGCTTGGTGCTATGGACGGGCCGCCATGTTCACCGGCCTGGTCGAGACCACGGGCGAGCTTCGCTCGAGAGAGCGGCGCGGGCCAGGATTCCGGCTCGGCGTCGCTTGCTCGATGGGCCCCCTCGAGCTCGGGGAGTCGGTGGCGGTCAGCGGCGCGTGCCTCACGGTCATCGCCCACGACGACCGCGGCTTCGAGGCCGACGTGTCGCAGGAGACCGCCGACAAGACCACGCTCGGCCGCCTGGCCCTCGGCGCTCGCCTGAACCTCGAGCGATCGCTCTGCGTGGGTGATCGCCTGGGCGGTCATCTGGTGACTGGGCACGTGGACGCCGTCGCTGTCGTGCGCTCGGTCGAGACCGTGGGCGACGCTTGGCGCGTGGTGGTCGAAGCTCCCGCCGAGCTCTCTCGCTACGTGGCGTCCAAGGGCTCGGTGACGCTCGACGGAACCTCGCTCACGGTCAACTCGGTCAGCAGCGAAGGCTTCGACGTGATGTTGATCCCCCACACGCGCGAGGTGACCAACCTCGGTCGACTGTCCGCTGGGACCGAGCTCAACATGGAAGTCGATCTGGTCGCGCGCTACGTGCTGCGTTACCTCGAAGCGTCGAGCGGCGATCCCGACACGCGCCTGCGCGAAGTCCTGGAGCGTTCGGGTTTCCTCGGTTCCTGATTTCGTCCCATGCCCCATCGAATCCCCAGCATTCCGCCCCGCGCACTGGACATCGAGCCCGAACCGCTCGAGCGCGTGCGCCGCGCGCTCGACGCCATCCGCGACGGCAAGATGGTGATCCTGGTCGATGACGAAGATCGCGAGAACGAGGGCGACCTGACCATGGCCGCCGAGCGTGTCACGCCCGAGGCCATCAACTTCATGGCCATGCACGGGCGCGGCTTGATCTGCCTGACGCTGACCGAAGGCCAGGTCGAGCGCCTCGAGTTGCCGATGATGCAGCCGCCCAAAGGCCGACCGGGGCCGCCGCTCGGCACCGCCTTCACCGTCAGCGTCGAAGCGCGGGAAGGGGTGACGACGGGCATCAGCGCCGCAGATCGCGCGCGCACCATCCAGGTGGCCATCTCGCCCGAGGCCAAGCCGGACGATCTGGTCACGCCGGGTCACGTCTTTCCGCTCCGCGCCCGGCGCGGCGGCGTCTTGGTGCGGGCCGGCCAGACCGAGGGCTCCGTCGATCTCGCGCGCCTGACCGGGCTCGCGCCCGCCGGAGTGATCTGCGAGATCATGAACGACGACGGCACCATGGCGCGCATGCCGGACTTGGAGATCTTCGCCCGGAAGCACGGGCTCCTGATCCTGACCATCGCCGACTTGATCCGCTATCGCCTGCAAGCGGAGCACCTGGTCGAGCGGCTCGAAGAAGCCGAGATCATCCTCGACCGCACCAACGCGGCCTGGTGTTCCATCGTCTACGAATCGACGGTGGACGGTCGGCAGCTGATGGCGCTGGTCAAAGGCGACCTCGGCGCACCGGGGCCGGTTTTGTGCCGCATGCACTCGGGGTCGACGCTCGGCGACGTCTTCGCTTCGCCCGCGAGTGAGGGCGGCCGCAACCTCTTCGAAGCGGTGGACGCCATCGAAGCCGAAGGCCGCGGCGTCATCGTCTACCTGCCGCCCCACGGTGATTTGCGCGCCGAGCTGGTCGAGATCACGCGGCGCACCAAGAGTTCGCCGCTGGCGTCGCCGGCGCCCCTGGACGCTCGCCCGCACGGTGGAACGCTGCGCGAATACGGCCTGGGCGCCCAAGTGCTGCGGGAGCTTTCGGTGCACCAGATCCGGCTATTGACCAACAATCCGCGCAAGATCGCCGGCATCCACGGCTACGGCCTCGAGGTCGTGGAGAGCGTTCCGCTGGTGAAGAACCGTTCGAGCCAGGTATCGTAGGTCCGTCATGTCCGACACACCCAAGTTCATCGAAGGCACGCTGGTCGCGCCGGGCAAGGCGCGCTTCGGCATCGTCGCCTCGCGCTTCAACGACTTCATCGTGGACCGCCTGGTGGCCGGCGCGCTCGACGCGTTTGCCCGCCACGGCGTCTCGAACGACCGCATCACGCTGGTGCGCGTGCCGGGCAGCTGGGAGCTCCCCCTGGTCTGCGCTCGTCTTGCCAAGAGCGGGAAGCTCGACGCCGTGATCGCGCTCGGCGCGGTGATTCGCGGCGGCACACCGCATTTCGACTACGTGGCGTCGGAGGCCGCGAAGGGCGTCGCGATGGCGTCGGCCTCGACGGGCGTGCCGGTGGTGTTCGGCGTGCTGACCACCGACAGCATCGAGCAGGCCATTGAGCGCGCGGGCAGCAAGATGGGCAACAAGGGCTTCGACGCCGCAGCGGCCGCCATCGAGCTGGTGAGCCTCGGCAAGGCCCTCAGCGACGCCGGGCTCTGATCGCCATGGGCGCCCGAAGTGGAGCTCGCGAAGCGGCGCTGCAGCTGCTCTTTGGCATCGAGGCCAGCGGTAACGCCGCCGATCAGGCCATCTACGACTACTGGCGCGAGATGCCCGGCGACGCCGAGGGACGGGACTACGCCAACGAAATCGTGCGCGGCGTGTGCGCGGACCAGGAGGCGGCGGACACGCTGATCCGAGCGGCCAGCACCAACTGGCGCATCGAGCGCATGACCCGCGTCGATCGCAACTTGCTGCGCATTGGAGCCTGGGAACTCCGCAGCCACGCCGAGACTCCGCGGGCCGTGATCATCGACGAGGCCGTGGAGCTGGCAAAACGCTACGGAGCGGAAGACAGCGGCGCCTTCGTCAACGGCATCCTCGAGCGCATCGCCAACGACATCGGTCGCAAGGACGCCGATTCCGATCTCTGAGCCGCAGTCATGGACCTGCGCTTCGTCTCTCGCGACCTGCGGCGCCTCGATCTCGCGGCCACCGAAGTGCTGCTCGCTCCCCTCGCCGAGGACGACCGCCCCCCGCACGGGGTCGCGGGGCTGGTGGACTGGCGCCTCGCCGGCCGCGTCTCTCAGCTCCTGATCAGCGGGTTCGCGACCGGCGCCCTCGGTGAGGTGCTGCTGATCCCGGGCAAGCCCAAGCTGCCCTTCGACAAGGTCGTATTCTTCGGCTGCGGCCCCCGGGCGGCCTTCGGCGAGAAGACCTTTCGCCGCGTGGTCGAGGCCATGCTCACGACCCTCGAGGGCCTGCGGGTCCGGTCCGCGGTCGTGGAGCTGCCCGGCCGGCACTTCGGCGCCATCCCACCGGAGCGCGCGGCGGACATCTTGCTCGAACAAGCGGCGACTCGAACGGAGCACGACGTGTGGACTCTGGTGGAGCCCGCCGACGCTCAGCGCACCATCACCCAGCACATGGTCGCGGAGCGACGGCGCGTGCGGCAGCAGTAAGCCGGTCGAAGCGCGCTTCAGTCCGGAATGCGGATTCCGCCGAGCACGGTGCGCCCGGTCGCAAGCTTGTCGTATTCGAGCACCATGCCCTTGTAGACGTGCTGCTGAAACGCCTCGGGCGCGGCGCCTTCGTGGCCTTCGACGACGCGCTCGGGTGGCCCTAAGTGTTGCTGGATGGCCGCCGGGATCATTCCAAACATCAAGTCCGGCGGAATGGCGCCGTTGAACAGCCCGTACGTCTTGTCGCCGGCTCTGCGGGCCTGTCGGTGCGCGACGATGCGCTTCAGCTTTCCCTCCCCGTCGAATTGGAACTCGACCGCGCGCGCGTGGTACCGGCAGAGCGTGGGTGTCTTTTCGTCGCAGGGGAGTTCCATCAGCCGCTCGACGGTGGCCAACGATGCACCCAGTCGGATGGCGCCCACGCCCTGCCCCGCGACGACCGCAAGCCGGGGGCCGCTCGCGACCGGATACACGATGGGCGCAGCGGACGCCGCGCCGCCGGCCGACGGGGCAGAGCCGGTCGGAGCAGCGGCGCCGCTCGGGCTCGCCGACGCCGATGGATTGGCGCTGGGGGCAGGCGTGCACGCTCCGAGCAGGAGGGCGCCGAAACAGAGTGCCGAAACGGGGCTGGGTCCGTGGTGAAGCATGGTATGGGGGCTCGCCCCGAGTTAGCGCAGATGACGCCCCTCGACCAGCGTCGCTTCCTGTTCGTCACCGGCAAGGGGGGTGTCGGCAAGTCGACAGTGACAGCCGCCATGGCCGTCGCCATGTCCCAGCGGGGGAAGCGTGTGCTCGTCACCTCCTTCGACGCCAAGGAGCGGATCAGCCTGCTCCTGGGCTGTGATGCGCTAGGCGAGCAGGTCCGGGAGGTCCGCGAGCGGCTCTTCGCCGTGAAGCTCGTCCCGCAGGTGGCCCTGCGCGAGTACGGCGGCATGGTGCTCAAGAGCGAGGTCGTGTTCGGCGCGGTCTTCGACAACAAATACGTTCGCCAATTCTTTGCCGGGGTCCCCGGACTGCAAGAGTGGGCAGTGCTCGGCAAGGCCTGGTTCCACTCCATCGAAGAGACCTCGAAGGGACGCCAGCGCTTCGACGTGGTGATCTTCGACGCACCGGCGACGGGCCACGGGCTCGACATGTTGCGAGTACCCAAGGTGATCGTCGACGTCGTGCCTCCGGGCGTCCTGCGGCGGGACGCGGAGCGCGCATGGACCATGTTCCAGGATCCGACCCAGAGCGGCGTGGTGGTCGTCACGCTTCCCGAGGACATGCCCACCAACGAGACGGTCGAGCTCTACGACGCCCTCCGAAACGAGCTGTCGCTCCCGATCGCTCAGCTGGTCGTCAATGGCGTCATCGCGGAGATGTTCGCCGAGGGCGAACGCGCCCAGCTGCTCTCCGATCTCGACCTCGACAAGCGCCGGCCGGGCGATGAGGCCATTGCCTGCGGCATCCGCCGCAGCATCCGCGAACGCATCCAGGCGCAGAGCCTGGAGCGGCTGCGCGCCTTGGGCGGCGAGCAACTCGAGCTGCCCTTGCTCAGACGAGACGCGGCCACGCCCGAGGCCATCGCCGAGCTCGCGACGCGCTTCTGAACAGCCCCACGCGCGACGGCTAATCCGGCTCGAACCCGTCGAATATCTGGCGAGTTTGGCATAAAGGGCTGCCCTCCAGCGCTTCGAGCGCTATCGTGGCGGGTCGACAGCGCATGGCACCCAAGATCCCCGAGATCGGCCTCATTTTGGCCGGCCGATACCGGCTCGACGAGAAACTCGGGGAAGGCGGCATGGGGACCGTCTGGCGCGCCGAGCACCTGGTGCTGTGTGCACCCGTCGCGGTGAAGGTCCTCGACCGGGACATGTCGAAGGACGAAGAGGCCCACGACCGCTTCATCCGCGAGGCACGGTCGGCGGCGGCGCTCCGGAGCCCCCACGTCGTTCAGATCCTCGACTACGGCATCGACGACGGGTTCCCGTACATCGCCATGGAGCTGCTCGAAGGCGAGACCCTCCAGCGCCGGATCTCGCGCCTCGGCAAGATGACGCCGCTGGACACCGCTCGAGTCATCTCCCATGTCGCTCGCGCAGTGGCGCGCGCCCACGAGGCCGGCGTCATCCATCGTGATCTCAAGCCCGAGAACGTGTTCATCGTGAAGAACGATGACGCGGAGATCGCGAAGGTCCTCGACTTTGGCGTCGCAAAAGTCGACCAGGCCCAGCTCGGTCCCAAAGGCACGCGGACCCGAACCGGCTCGCTGCTCGGCACTCCGTTCTACATGAGCCCGGAGCAGGCGCAGGGCAACAAGACCATCGACTCGCGCTCCGACCTCTGGGCGCTCGGCGTGATCGCCTTCGAGTGCTTGACGGGAAAGCGCCCCTTCGAGAGCGATGGCCTCGGTGATCTCGTCTTGCAAATATGCGTGCGTGAGATGCCGGTGCCCAGCCGGCTCGGTGAGGTGCCGCCAAAGTTCGACGAGTGGTTTGCCAAGGCCTGCCACCGCGAGCCGGATTCGCGCTACCAGACCCCGCGGGAGCTGGCCGACGGGTTGCGCGATGTGGTCGGGCTCGAAGCCCGTGAGACCATGACCACGCTGGTGGACGACGAACTCACGGAACCGCCCCGGAGCGTGGTGGTGCGCAGCGGCAGCGACGACGACTCGAGCGGGACGGCCAGGACCATCGTCGACTCGCCGAAGGATCTCGACGACGAGGACGAGCCGGCGGTCAGCGCGAAAAAGCCCTCGTTGACCGTTCAACAGTTCGGAACCACGCAAGCCAGCATGCCCCCGAGCTCGAACCGGACGGCGCTCTTGGTCGGAGTCGGCGGCCTGGCGGTGGCGGTGGGCGCGGTGGCCGCATTCCTGGTGATGGGTGGCTCGGACCTGCTCGGGCAGACCTCACCCAGCGGGGAACCCGGCCGCCAGGACGCCGGCGAGGTGGCCGAGCCGAACGCGTCGACGAACTCGGTACCCACGACGCCGAAGAAGGAAGAGGACCATCCCGCCGCGGACGCCGGAACAGCGACCGAGGACGCCACGGCGCAAGGCGACGACGCCAGCGCCGCGGGTCCGTCCGACAAACCCGATCCCGCGGGTGACAAGGCCGAGAAGAGAGACGCCAGCGTGGTCGACGCCTTCACGGATCGCGACTGGGGCAAGGTCAGCGAGGACCCAACTCCGGGCGCGCCGGACGCAAAGGCGCCGGATCAGAACAAACTGCCGACTCCGCCCCCACCCCGCCTGCTCGACGCAGGGTGAGCGTCAGCGCGGCTGGCCGATGATTTCGCTGATCAGCGACGCCAGATTGTTGCCGTCCACCATGCGGCTCGACAACACCGTGCCTTCCGAGTCGCTCATGAAGATGCGCAGCATGTTGCCGTGCACCGAGGTCACGACGATGAACGGCGTGCGGATCCCCTGACGCCGGACTCGCGCCAAAACCTGGAGCGCGCTCGGCTCGGGCAATCGCGCGCTGGCGATGACGAGCTGGTAGCGCACGCCGGACAACAGCGCGCGCTCGAGGGCGTCGCCATCCATGACCTCCTCGATCTCCGTCGGGAGCCCGCTGAGCCACGGCAACAGCAGGCCGCGGGCAGCTCGATCCGACTCCGCCAGGAGCATTCGCGGCGAATCGAGGGCGCCGCCCTTGCCGCGGGGGATGCGGCTCGGCCGGGGGCGCGAGGCGTCGGTGAGCACCTTGCTCCGATCGTCTTCTTTTCTGCTGTTCGCCTGGAGGTCGACGGCCCGAGTACGCGCAACTGACATCGAGAGAGGACCAAGCAGGCTCCGTGCCGGAGCAAGCGGAGCCCAACTGTCCGAAATTGCGTCGCCGGTCCGGCCCTCGAGGGGCTGATTTTTCAGATCTGCACGCAGGCCTGAAATCAGCCGAGCAGCGCCGAGAGGTCCGGCGCCTGGGCCGGCCCCGCGCCGGCGAGATCGATCTGCGCCTTCTGGAGCTTGCCAGCGAGATCGACGTTGACCGCTTGCCAGCGCGTGTAGGCGTCAATGACCCAGATCCCGCTCTCGCGCGTGCCGTTGCCGCTCCAGCCGTTGCCGCCGAAGGGCAGGTGCGCCTCGGCGCCGGTGGTCGAGTTGTTCACGCTGGTCATGCCCGCGCGGATCTCCTCTTTGAAGCGCAGCATGGCCCGGGCATCGCGGGTGTAGATGGCGCTCGACAGCCCGTAGGGCGTGCCGTTGGCGGCGTCGATGGCCTCGTCGATGCCGTCGACCTCGACGATGTTCACCGTGGGCCCGAAGCACTCTTCTTGGGCCACGCGCATGCTCATCTTCACCTTGTCGAAGATGCGCGGCGTCGCGTAGAGGCCGCGGGCGGCGTCGCCGCTGAAACCGGCGGGCTCGTCCCCCGGTACGATGCGCTTGCCGTCGAGCAGGAGCTCCGCGCCGTCTTGGGCGCCGATCGCGCGCTGCTCGATCCACTTCTCCAGGAATCGCTCGTTGATGAAGGGCCCGTAGTCGATGTTCTCGCTGGAGGGGTCGCCAATCCGGAGCGCCTTGGCCCGGCGCACCAGCTCCGAGCGCACGCTGGCCGCGACGCGCTTGTCGACGATGATGTTGCCGCAGCTCGTGCACCGCTGGCCGGCGGTACCGAAGGAGGCCCACAGAGCCCCTTCGACGGCGAGCTCGAGATCGGCGTCGGCCAGGATGACCAGGGGGTTTTTGCCACCGAGCTCGAGGGAGGGAACTTGGAGATTTCGCCCGCAAGCCTCGCCGATCTTCCGACCCACGGTGGTCGATCCAGTGAAGGAAACCTTGTCCAGCAAGCCGGCGTCGATCTGCTCGATCAGATACTCGCCGGCGCTGCCCGCACCGCCTCCGTGCACGACGTTGATCACGCCATCCGGAAGGCCGGCGCGCTGCCACAGATCGGCGAAGATCCCGGCGATGCCTGGCGCATCGTCGCTCGGCTTCCAAACCACCGAGTTGCCGCACAACACCGCTGGCACGATCTTCCACGCCGGCACCGCGATGGGAAAATTGCCAGCGGTGATCATGCCGACCACGCCCAGCGGGCGACGGTAGGTGAAGAGCTCCTTGTCCGGCAGCTCGCTCGGGACCGTCTGCCCGTAGAGCCGGCGACCCTCGCTCATGAAGAACTCTGCGGTGTCGATGGCCTCTTGAACGCTGCCCCGTGCCTCGCGGAGCGGCTTGCCGACCTCCCGAGCGATGAAGCGGGAGAGCTCTTCTTTGCTCGCGGTGAGCAGCCCCGCCAGTCGCGTCAGCACCTGCGCGCGCTGGGGCGCGGGCACGCGGCCCCAGGTCTTCTGCGCCTCGCGCGCGGCGAGGCAGGCGTTCTTCACCTCGTCGCGGCTCGAAAGCGGCGCGATGGTCACCAGATCGTCGCGGTTCGACGGACTCCGACGCTCGAACACCTCGGCCCCGACGGGAAGCTCCCTTCCGCCAACGCGGTTTCCAACGACGAGGGTGTTCGGCAAGTTCGATTGGGGCCGTGATTCCATGGGGCCGGGACATGCGACGAACGGGCGGAGCGTGCAAGCCCGCGCCCCGACGGCGGGCAAAATGAGCGCGAAAATGCCTGCTGCGCGAGCGCAATTGCGCCCCCACCGCTTGCGCGACTCCTCGACGTCTGGGAAGAAGGGCGCAGGCTCGGCGTAGGAAGGCCACTTCGCGTGCGAACGGTCATGTCTCGGTTCTTCTCTCACAAGCTCTGTCTGATCGCGGTCGGTGTCTTCGTCGGCGCGTGCAGCAGCGCCGGTGGCGGCGGCGGTGGCGTCGCCGAGTGCGACGCGCTGCACAGCTGCTGCGACGACTTCGCGGATCCGGCACAGAATCAGCAGTGCCACGACCAAGCGACGCAGCTCTCCGGTGCCCAGGACGGCGCCCAAGCCTGCGCGTCGGCGCTGCAAGGCTATACGCAGTCGGGCACCTGTGGCGGCGGGGGAGCGGGCGGCACCGGCGGCGGATCGGGCACAGCCTGCGTCGACCTGGCAGCTTGTTGCAAGAGCGGCGATGCGACCTTTGAAGCGCAGTGCCAGACGGCGGTGGACGCCTACCTGTTGAGCAGCGATCCGGAGACAGGCTGCAAGAGCGCGCTGGCGGCCTACGAACAGAGCGGGCTCTGCGGTGGTGGCGGCGCGGGCGGCGCAGGCGGGACCAGCGGCGCAGGCGGGACCAGCGGCGCAGGCGGGACCAGCGGCGCAGGCGGGACCAGCGGCGCGGGCGGGACCAGCGGCGCAGGCGGGACCAGCGGCGCAGGCGGGACCAGCGGCGCGGGCGGGACCAGCGGCGCGGGCGGGACCAGCGGCGCGGGCGGGTCCGGCGGCACCACCTCCACGACCGAAGACAGCAACGCCACCTGCACCGATGGCAAGGACAACGACGGCGACGGCTTCACCGACTGCAAAGACTTCTCGTGCAGCCTGAACCCGAGCGTGACCGTCTGCAAAGGCACGCCGGGACCCGAGAACAACAACACCGCCTGCAGCGACGGCAAAGACAACGACGACGACGGCTACGTCGACTGCGCGGACTACGACTGCAAGAACAGCCCCAGCGTGACCCTCTGCAAGTGAGCTGGAAACCCGCCGGCCGCAGCGCTAGACCCGCTGCGACATGCGAGCGATGGTTCTGGGTGCGGGCAGGATGGGCCGGGCGGCGGCGTGGGATCCAAAGGCGGGTCACGGCGCCATGGCGCGCACGACGTCGTATCCCGCGGCGGTCGTCGCCTGCATGTTGGGCACCGGCGCGATCCAAGAACGCGGAGTGCTGCCCGGTGAGCTCGCAGTACCGTTCGGACCCTTCGTGAGCGCCGTGCGCGCCCGAGGCATCGAGGTCGCTGAGCAATGGGAGTCCCTCAACTGAACTCCCTAGCGCCACGCTTTGTGATCGCAACGCTGGGCCTCGTCGCGTGCGCGTGCGCCGCGCCCGTAGCCGCCACGCCACCACCGGCGGCACCGCGCGTGAAGCGCGCCGCGGCGGAGTCGGTGCAGAAAGCGCCACCGCTCGTCACCCAGCCCGAGGCGACCTCGGAGGCCCCAGCGCCGCCCCCTGCGCCGCCGACTTGTCCCGAGGGCATGGCGCTGGTCGAGCGCTACCAAGGCGCTTACTGCATCGATCGTTGGGAAGCCGCGCTGGTACGCCTCGAGGCGGGAGCCGCGGCGGTCACGCACCCCTTCAATCAGAACGTGGACGGCATCGAGGCCAAAGTCTCGGCTGTCAGCCGACGGGGCGTGCGCGCCCAGGGCTACATCAGCGGAAAACAGGCTGCCCGCGCCTGTTCCAACGCCGGCAAGCGGCTCTGCGAAGTCGACGAGTGGGTGCGCGCGTGCCGCGGGCCCAAGCTCACGCGCTACCCCTATGGGGACGAGCGCCGGCCCAATCTCTGCAACGACCGCTTCAAGGTGCTCGATCACCACCCGGTGCCGATTCTCTGGAAGAAGGATCCGCAAGACCCCCTCGACGAAAAGCTGATGTGGCACCCGCGCTTCATGAACGACAAGCGCTTGCTCGAGCTGCCCAATACCACCGCTCCCACTGGCGCTTACGCAAAGTGCACGAACGACTACGGCGTCTACGACATGGTGGGCAACCAGCACGAGTGGGTGAACGATCCGGAGGGCACGTTCTTCGGCGGCTTCTTCATGGACACGTTTCAGAACGGCCAGGGCTGCGAGTACCGCACCGGCGGCCACCCTTTCGACTATCACGACTATTCGACGGGCTTTCGGTGCTGCGCGGATCCACGAGTCGAACCGTGAACCGCTCGATCAACGCCGCGCAGCCTGCTCGTCGACCTCGCGCCGCGCCAGAACGACCTCACGGGTCGGCACTCGAACGAGCACGAAGCCGACCCCCAAGATCCCGGACAGCACCACGGCGATCTTGAGCGCCATGCTCGACGCGAGCAGCGCGCTCAGGCTCACAGCCAGCGCGCAGCCGATCACCGCGCTTTGCTTGATGCGGCGCGAGACGCCGAGCCCACCCTGATAATCGTGGATGGCGGCCCCGATCCGCGGGAGCGACAAGAGCCACGCGTGGAGCCGCGGGCTCGAGCGAGCGAAAGCCCAGGCCGCGAGCAAGAAGAAGGGCGTGCCCGGCAAGAGCGGCAGCGCGACGCCGGCAAAACCGAGCGCAGTGAAAAACAAGCCGAGGCAGATCCACGCGGCACGCACGCGCCCAAGCGTGCCACGTTCTCCGCGCCCGGAGAACGTCGCGAGACTTCTGATGACAATCTGGCAGGCGCACTCGTGTCGGAGCGCTCCGCGTTGCCAAGTTAGCAGGCCATCCGAAGCCAAGCCCCCAAACACCCGTAGATCGTCCCTGGCACGCGCTTCGCTTCGCTGCACGGGACGATGGATCGCGACGCCATCCTTCGGGGCTGCGCGCTCGGGGTGATCCCGATCGTCGCCGGAGTTCTGTACCTGGTTCGCGATCGACGCGAGCCCGCGTCGGCGCCCGCCCCCAGCGCAGCTGCGCCGACGGAGCCCCGAGGGCTTGGCCCCCTCGCCGGCGCCATGGCGGAGCGCGGCGAGGCAGCGCTGGCGCCGCCCAAGGCGAGCGCGACTCCGAGCGACGCGCTTCGCGATACTCGAAGGAGTGCGCCGCCGCCCGACGCCGTCGCCGCTACCAATCTACCGCTGGCCGACGCTCCGGAGCCAAGAGCGCAACGCGCGCGCACGCCCCGAGCCCGCGGCTCATGCTCGGGCGTCGAGGTTCGCTTGATCACGGACTCACCCGATCCGGGCTGGGCGTTTGCGTCGCTCTCGCCCGCCGAGGGTGAGCCTGCGGTGATCCGCCGCATCGGCGAGCGCGTTGGACCCTATCGAGTCGAGCGCATCGAATGGGATCGCGTCTGGCTCGTCGGCGGAGGCGGCCGCTGCGCCGCCGCCATGCACTTCGGGGCGCGAACCGGCGACCCGGAACCGAGCCGACAACGTCGGCGCGAGCCCTGGCGCCTGAGCGGCGAGCTGGTCAACGGCATCGAGAAGCTCGGAGAGACGCACTTTGCCGTGGATCGTGACCTGGTGCCCGGGATCTACGAGCAGGCCGGCAGCCTGCTGGCCGGTCTGAAGATCGAGCCGGTGCAGAGCCAAGACCAGACGATTGGCTTCGAGCTGGGCGAGGTGCCCACCGACTCGTTGCTCGAACGCTTGGGCGTCGAGACCGGGGATCGGGTGCTGGCCATCGACGAGACGCCGGCTCGAAACCTAGACGCGCTGGTTCGAGCCCTGGGCGCGGCGCGTAGCGCTCAGGGGCTCGTCGCGCGCCTCGAACGCCGAGGCGAGGCCTTCGACCTTCGAGTGACGGTCCGCTGACCGTCGGACGCTCACTTCTCCAGATCGGTCGGGATGGGAATGCCGAAGGCCTCGGTCGCCTCCACCTCGGCGGCGGAGAGCGACATCGCTTCGAAGGTGCCCTTGGTGGGATCGGAGCCAACGTTGTTGAGCTTCACGACTTCCACGCTGAGGCTGCCGGTGGCGCGCCAACGATCGTCCTCGTGCTTGCGGAAGATCCCGGAGATTCGCGTGTTTTCCGCGTCCACCGTGATACCGCCGGAGCCCACCGCGACTTGGATCAAGAAGGGAGCCGTGCCGAAGGCGGTGGTCTGGTTCGCTTCGTCTTTTGCGAACCCGTCAGCGATGAAGAAGTAGCCGTCCGGCGCCTCGGACTCCGGCAGAAAGTCGACGTACTCGTCGAGCACGGACTGCTTCTGGCTGGGCTTCACGCAGCGCGGCTGGGTGACGAGCGCACAGATGGGGGTGTCGCCGGAGCAGCTCGGACAACCGGGTCGGGAGTTGAGCTGCGCGCGCCGGTTCGCGTTGGTGAAGCGCGCGCGCCAAATGCCGGTCTCGGGATCGACCTCCATGTACGCGAAGACCTGGATCTGCGTCGAGAGGTAGTCGACGTTCAGGATGAAGTAGTAGTAGCCCGTCGGCAGTGTGGTCTTGCCGCCGCCGGTCAGTTCGTAAGTGAAGGGGATGCGGATGCGCGGCAGGGTCTTGTGCCCATCGAGATCCCTGAGCCCGGGCTCGATCAGGAGCAGGTAGGGCGCGCTGACGGCAAAGGCCTTGGCCGGGTCGATGGTCAGGCTGGTGCCGTTCAGCTCGAAGGTGGCGCCAAATGACCGCGCTTCGTCGTCGGGTGCCGCGCCGTCGTAGGCGATCAGGGTGTTCTCGTCGAAGGCCTCGAAGTCCGGCGGCGACTGCTCGTCCAGCAGGTTCTCCTCGAATCCATCACGGCCTTGATGATCTTGATGCGCAGCGAGCTCTTGACGAAGGGCTCCGAGAGCTTCAGGACGAAGGGCGCGTCCGGCGCGGCTTTCATCACACCATTGTCGAGGGACGCCACGCTGGGCTCTGGCGGCGGATCGAACTCTTGGCAGCCCAGCGCGACGAGCATCAGAGTGAGGACGATCAGGCATCGGGCGAGCATCTTCGATTCCTCCTCTAGAACACGAACGTGGTGCGGCCCTGGATCAGCACGCTGCGAGCCGCCTGCCCGTTCTCGTCGTTGAAGGCGTCACCCGGGAAGAGTATCGCACCCTCGAGATCGAACAAGAAGTGGTCGAGATAGGTCCACCGGAAGCGTCCATCGAGCTCGGTCCCGTAGAAGTTCCCTGGCTTGCCTCCGTTGAAGTTCACCAGATCGTCTTCGATCTCAGTGCCGTCACGCCGGTTGAGGCTAGCCGTGGGATCCACCGTGCCCGACGGTGACCAGGCCATCAGCACGCCGCCGCGCAAGAGCACGTTCTTGTGCGGGCGGTAGTCGAACTGCGGAAACAACGCCATCGCGTTGGTGAACGAGCCTTCGGTGTCCACGCGCTCGGCGGGGAAGGTCTCGGCTCCGATGCGCCGGAGCAAGACTACGCCGGCCGCCGCCGATCGGGCCGACTCGAAATGCATGATGCGTTCGAACATCAACAAGCCCACGTTGTTGTCCTCGGCGAAGACCAACTGAGTGAGCGAGGTCCCGGGGTTGGGGTCGCGATCGCCGCTGGCAAAATCACCCTCGAGGTACGCGGTCCAGGTGGGCTCGTCCCAGCGCACGACGGCGCGAGCGCCGTATTGCGAGACCTTCTGCCGAACGATGGGATCGTTGTTGATCAGCGAGAGCGCCTCGCTCACCTCACGGGTGCGCCCAAAGATGCCGACGCCTTCGATGCCCGCCGTCAGATGATCGAAGCGCCCCGCAGCCTTGAGGTTCGCGATGGTGATGTTGGTGTTGTAGACGCTCTCCCATCGGTGTGCGGTGACGGCTTGCAGCTCGAACTGCGTGCCGCGGTTCGGATCCCGGTCGCCCCAGCGCACGAAGCCGCCGGCGCCGTGCAGATCGTCACCAAACAGGCGAATGTCCCGCGAAGCCGCGCGATCGTAGAAGGCACCGACCAATACGCCGCGGTCCCGTGAGACGTCCCGCTCTCCGGCCTCTTTCAGCGCTTCGAGGGGCTTGGTCACGAACAAGATGCGATCGGTGGTGTCGCCGGCGTTGTTGTAACCGAAGCGGTTGCTGCGCCCGTCGCCGTCCGCGACCAAGATCGTCATGCCTTCGGTGGTGGGCTGGCGGCCGATGCGCAGAACACCCACTGGGGTGGACACCTCCCCGTAGATGCGGCGGACCTTGAAGGCGTCGTTGGGCACCAGCACGTAGCCGTAGCTGTCGGGATCGAGCTCGTCGCCGCCCACGTAGCCGATGCCGGGCTTGGCGCTGTTGGGGTTGGTGGCCGCGACGCGGGTGCCGCTGTTCGGCGTCGGACTGCTCCCGAAGGTGCCGTTGTCGCCCCACAGGGTGCCGTCGAGCGCGTCGAAGCTCATGACCAAGCGGACCTTCTCGTCGTAGTCCGCCGTGGCATCGAGGCGCAGGCGGTGCTCGACCCAGCTCGCGCGCCGGTGCTTCACCCCGTTCAGGTCGATGGGGTTGATGTAGAGCCAGTTCGCTCGGTATTCCGCGCCCACTTGCAGCCCGTGATCGCCGAACTCGTGGCGGGTGGGCTTGGCGATCCCGTCGTCGTCGACCCAGGGCTCGACTTGCGCGCTGGCCGTCGCGGCAACCAAGAGCGGTAGGATGAGCGCGAGGAGGTGCGGCGGGCCGATACGTCGCATGAGACGGCCACCGTAGCCGAGCCGGCCCCGAGCGAGAAGCACCTGGCGGCCCGTCCCGCCCTCGTGCGAGGCTCGGCTCCGCTCATGACGCGCAGCGTATTGGTCACCGGAGCCGCGGGGTTCATCGCATCCAACGTGGCAGATCGGCTGCTATCGACCGGCGCCACGGTGACCGGGCTCGACAATTTCGACCCCTATTACGACCCGGAGCAGAAGCGCAGAAACGTCGTTCGGGCCTCGGCAAGCAGCCGCTATGAACTGATCGAGGGGGACGTTCGCGACCGCGACCTGGTGGAGCGGACCTTCGATCGCGTGCGCCCCGACAGCGTGGTTCACCTGGCGGCTCGCGCCGGCGTCCGGGCCAGCGTCGACGATCCGCTCTCCTACGTCCAGGTCAACGAGGTCGGCGGGCTTTTCGTGCTCGAAGCCTGCCGCAGCCGCGGCGGCATCCCCATCGTCTTCGCCTCGACCTCGAGCGTGTACGGGGGCGATGCGGTCCCGCCCTTTCGCGAGGACGACCCGGCGACCACCCCGCTCTCGCCCTACGCGGCCAGCAAGCGCGGCGCCGAGCTGATGGTCTACGCCTACCACCACCTGCACCAGCTGCCGGTGGCCGTTGCGCGCTTCTTCACGGTGTACGGACCGCGGGGCCGACCGGACATGGCGATGTCGTCGTTCACGCGCGCTCTGCTCGAGGGCCGAGAACTCGTCCTGCACGGCGAAGAGACGGCCCGGGATTTCACCTACGTGGACGACATCGTGGACGGCGTGTTGGGCGCCCTCGACTGGGTGACGCGAACGCGCGGCTTCGACACCTTCAACCTCGGTCGCAGCGAGCCGGTGCGCGTGCGTCGGTTGATCGATCTGCTCTCGAGCGAGCTCGGTGTGCCGGCCCGGGTGAAGCTCGGAGAGCTCGGCGCCAGCGAGGTGGCCGTCACCTGCGCCGACGTGTCGCGAGCGGCTCGAACTCTCGGCTATGCGCCCAAGGTGAGCCTCGAAGAGGGCGTCCGACGCTGGGTGGACTGGACGCGGTCCAGCGACGAGGCGCCGGTGGAGCTTCGGAAGCCCTCGTGAGCAGCGATCAGGTCGCGCCGGCACCCGTAGCGGTGCCGCTCTGGCGGCGTCTCTTGCCCTTTGCGACGGCGCTCGCGCTGCTCGCGTTCGTGCTCTTCCGACTGGACTTCGCGGCGTTCTGGCGGGCGGTGTCGAGCACCCACTACGTGCTCTTCTTCCTCTTCACCATCGCCTTCAACCTGGCCCTGCTGGCCGCCGACGTCTTGGCGACCATGCACGTCTACCAGCGCTTGGTTTGCCCGGTGCGCTACGCCGAGCTGTTCGTGATCCGTGCGGCGTCGTACCTGCCGAGTCTGGTCAACCACCATGTGGGTCAGGCGTGGCTCACCTACTTCATGTCGAAGATCTACCAGGCGCCGCTCTGGCGCGTCGCCGGGGCCACCTTGCTGGTCTACGCCACCACCTTCGGCTGCGTATTTCTGATCGGCGCCGCGTCACTGCCCTTCAACCACGGCCGAGTCAGCTGGCTCGCGCCAACCTCGCTGGCCATCGGCCTCGCCGGCCTGGCCTACA
>CAVQUB010000007.1:0-240721 GCA_963716725.1 uncultured delta proteobacterium | reverse complement strand
GCGCTGATCGCGCTCAAGCCCAAGATCATGCGAGCGCGGCAGGCAACGCAGGTGCTCGTCGAGTCGGGCGTGCGCGGCCACTTGCTCGCGCTGGTCTACCGCGTGCCGCACGTCGTGGTGCTGTTCATCGGCACCTGGGTGCCCTTTGCGTTCTTCGGCGTCCAGATCCCGCTCAAAGACGCGTTGGTCTACATCCCGATCGTGATGCTGGTCACCGCCTTGCCGATCACGCCCCAGGGCGTCGGCACCCGCGACTTGATCGCGCTGCAGCTCCTGGCCGGCTACGCGCCGGGCGCACCCGAGGAGCAGGCGGCGGCCATCGCAGCCACGACGCTGTCTTGGGCCTGCGCCCTGACCCTGGTGCAGGCCGGGTTCTCGCCGCTGTTCATGCGCAAGGCGCAGCGCATGCTGCGGGGGTGAGGGGCGCGGCATCCAAGGGCAACTTGACCGAGGCCGGCTGCTCTGTTGGCATCGTCTACGTCATCAAGGAGGCCTCATGTCGAGCGAGCGGAAAGTGAATCACGCAGGCAGGCAGGCAGGCAGGGCACGCTCGGTGCCGTGCACCGGTTGAGAATCGGCTAGGCCTTTCACCGCGGTCTCGCAGATCCCGCTCATCGGGAGATTCAAACCGTTGGACGAGTGCCCCGACGAGCGTGTCCGCCCGGACCCCAAGTGCGACAAGGTCTGTTGCTCCCTCGCCACTCCAATGGGCAACCAATTCCAGTTCATGTCGAGGTTGCAGTGCGAGAACACCTTTGGCGCGACCCTCGTCGCCATGAGCTATTGCGAAAACCCGAGATGACCAGAGCCCTGGCACTGCTCGCCGCCGCCGCCGCCATGGCCTGTGGGCAAACCAGCCGTGACAACGGCAACGCCGGGGGCGGAGGAACGGGCGCGGCGGGCAGCGGTGGTACGGCAGGGGCAATCGCCATCGAGTGCGCGGGCAAGCACTGGACGCGGCTCGCCCCACCGCCGGGCGCCACGGTTCGGCACGGGCACCCAGCCGTGGCCTGGCGCAGCGATCAGGTCCTGATCTGGGGAGGCGGCAGCAGCGGTCCCGGCTCGCGCATCGGGACCGGTTGGCGGATCTTCTCCGATGGATCGGTGCACGCGCTCCCTGCCACAGGCGCGCCGCAGCCGCGCAGCGCGCACGCGCTCGACGTGATCGACGATCGGCTGGTCGTCTGGGGCGGAGATGGAGTCGGCGAAAAGCTCGATGATGGCGGCTGGCTTGCCCTGAACACCGACGAGTGGTCTCCGTTGTCGAACGCTGGCGGACTGCTGGGTCCGCGACACACCCCGTTGTCGGGGGTGGTCGGCGGGCGCTGGCTGGTGTGGAGCGGATATGGCGACGACGGCCCGGAGACCGACGGCGCGTTTTGGCATCCCGACGGCGACAGCTGGTCCCCGGTGATCGATGCTCCAGCTGCCGCCTGGCTCGGAGAGCCACCCGCGCTCGCGCGCGGCGGGCCAGAGGTCGGACCCGCGGTGTTCGTCGGCAGTCTCGGCGGCACCCCCAACTTGGGCTACGGCTTCGATCCCAACTCCGAGAGCTGGTGGACGATGCCGTCCGAGGGAGCGCCGAGCCCCCGTACGAGCGCGACCCTGACCTGGTCGCGTGTCACCGATGAGTTCATCGTTTGGGGAGGGTCCGGCGCGGCGGATCTCGCTGACGGCGCACGCTACTCTCTCGCCGGGATTTGGAAGCCCATGGGCAACACGAATGCGCCGGGCCCCCGCCGGGGGCACCGTGCCGTGATGCTCGGCGCAAAGCTCGTCGTGTTCGGCGGCTCCGCCGGCCTAATAGAATTGGGCGACGGAGGGATCTACGACACGGCGACGGACACGTGGGAGCTGTTGCCGCTCGATGAATGTGCCCCAGGGCCGCGGAGTCAAGCCACGTTCACCGCCTTCGGCGACGGAAAGCGTGCTCTGCTGTGGGGTGGCGTCGACGATGAGTTGTCCGTCGAACAAGGCTGGCTGTTCAAACTCTGAACGCACGCTTCGGGGGTGAGCGCCTCACCAGCGCCGAAACGGCACTTCGTAGCCCGGCGCGCGGAAGGTGTGCACTTCGAAGAAATGCGCGAGCGTGCGGGGCAGCTCCGCGTGCCGGCCGGGCGCGCTCTCGATCAGGTTGTCGAGCTCCGCTGGGTCCCGGATGAGATCGTAGATCTCGAGGGTCTTGCGCCGCGTGTCGTGGATGACCTTGACGGCTTCCGGCGTGACCAGAGCCCGTTTCAGCTGCGCCTCGGCCAAGATCGGGCGCGTGATGGCGCTGATCGCGCTCAAGCCCAAGATCATGCGAGCGCGTCAGGCGACACAAGTGCTCGTCGAGTCGGGCGTGCGCGGCCACTTGCTCGCGCTGGTCTACCGCGTGCCGCACGTCGTGGTGCTGTTCATCGGCACCTGGGTGCCCTTTGCGTTCTTCGGCGTCCAGATCCCGCTCAAAGACGCGTTGGTCTACATCCCGATCGTGATGCTGGTCACCGCCTTGCCGATCACGCCCCAGGGCGTCGGCACCCGCGACTTGATCGCGCTGCAGCTCCTGGCCGGCTACGCGCCGGGCGCACCCGAGGAGCAGGCGGCGGCCATCGCAGCCACGACGCTGTCTTGGGCCTGCGCCCTGACCCTGGTGCAGGCCGGGTTCTCGCCGCTGTTCATGCGCAAGGCGCAGCGCATGCTGCGGGGGTGAGGGGCGCGGCATCCAAGGGCAACTTGACCGAGGCCGGCTGCTCTGTTGGCATCGTCTACGTCATCAAGGAGGCCTCATGTCGAGCGAGCGGAAAGTGAATCACGCAGGCAGGCAGGCAGGCAGGGCACGCTCGGTGCCGTGCACCGGTTGAGAATCGGCTAGGCCTTTCACCGCGGTCTCGCAGATCCCGCTCATCGGGAGATTCAAACCGTTGGACGAGTGCCCCGACGAGCGTGTCCGCCCGGACGTCAAGTGCGACAAGGTCTGTTGCTCCCTAGCCACTCCAATGGGCAACCAATTCCAGTTCATGTCGAGGTTGCAGTGCGAGAACACCTTCGGCGCGACCCTCGTCGCCATGAGCTATTGCGGAAACCCGAGATGACCAGGACGCTGGCACTGCTCGCCGCCGCCGCCGTCATGGCCTGTGGGCAGACCAGCCGTGACAACGGCAGCGCTGGCGGCGGGGGCGCGGGTGGCGCAGGCGGTGCGGCCGGGGCAACCGCGATCGAGTGCGCAGGCAAGCACTGGACCCGGCTCGCCGCGCCGCCGGGAGCCACTGTGCGGCGGGGACACCCCGCGGTGTCCTGGCGCGGCGATCAGATCCTGATCTGGGGAGGGACGACGGAGCATGGCAGCGCTCGGCTTGGGACCGGCTGGCGGGTTTCTTCGGATGGCTCGGTGCACGCGCTCCCCCTCGCAGGCGCGCCGCAGCCGCGCAGCGCGCACGCGCTCGAGGTGATCGGCGATCGACTGGTCGTCTGGGGCGGAATTGGCGCCGTCGCGAACCTCGATGACGGCGGCTGGCTCGCCCTGAACACCGAGCAGTGGTCTCCGTTGTCGAACGCTGGCGGACTGCTGGGTCCGCGACACACCCCGTTGTCGGGGGTGGTCGGCGGGCGCTGGCTGGTGTGGAGCGGATATGGCGACGACGGCCCGGAGACCGACGGCGCGTTTTGGCATCCCGACGGCGACAGCTGGTCCCCGGTGATCGATGCTCCAGCTGCCGCCTGGCTCGGAGAGCCACCCGCGCTCGCGCGCGGCGGGCCAGAGGTCGGACCCGCGGTGTTCGTCGGCAGTCTCGGCGGCACCCCCAACTTGGGCTACGGCTTCGATCCCAACTCCGAGAGCTGGTGGACGATGCCGTCCGAGGGAGCGCCGAGCCCCCGTACGAGCGCGACCCTGACCTGGTCGCGTGTCACCGATGAGTTCATCGTTTGGGGAGGGTCCGGCGCGGCGGATCTCGCTGACGGTGCACGCTACTCTCTCGCCGGGATTTGGAAGCCCATGGGCAACACGAATGCGCCGGGCCCCCGCCGGGGGCACCGTGCCGTGATGCTCGGCGCAAAGCTCGTCGTGTTCGGCGGCTCCGCCGGCCTAATAGAATTGGGCGACGGAGGGATCTACGACACGGCGACGGACACGTGGGAGCTGTTGCCGCTCGATGAATGTGCCCCAGGGCCGCGGAGTCAAGCCACGTTCACCGCCTTCGGCGACGGGAAGCGGGCTCTGCTCTGGGGTGGCGTCGACGATGAGTTGTCCGTCGAACAAGGCTGGCTGTTCAAACTCTGAACGCACGCTTCGGGGGTGAGCGCCTCACCAGCGCCGAAACGGCACTTCGTAGCCCGGCGCGCGGAAGGTGTGCACTTCGAAGAAGTGCGCGAGCGTCCCCGGCAGCTCTGCGTGCCGGCCGGGCGCGCTCTCGATCAGGTTGTCGAGCTCCGCTGGGTCCCGGATGAGATCGTAGATCTCGAGGGTCTTGCGCCGCGTGTCGTGGATGACCTTGACGGCTTCCGGCGTGACCAGGGCGCGCTTCAGCTGCGCCTCGGCCAAGATCGGACGCGAGAGCACCCGGGACTTGCCCGCCAAGAACGGCAGCAGGCTCTGACCCATCATGCTGGACGGCGTGCGGAGCCCGTAGGCGTCGATGATGGTGGGCCCGACGTCCACCAAGCTGACCGGGACATCGACCCGGCGCGGCGCGAGACCTCGCGCGGTGATCACCAGCGGAACCCGCAAGAGTTCGTCGTAGAGGCTGTTGGCGTGAAAGGTGAGCCCGTGCTCGCCGAACGCCTCTCCGTGATCCGACAGCAGGACCCAGACCACGCGACCCTCGAGGCCGCGCTCGCGCACGGTCTTCACCCACTCGCCGATCTCGGCGTCGACTTGGGCCAGCGACGCCAGATAGCCGTCGAAGGGCGCCGCCTTCTTGCCCGCTCCGATGTACGGCGCGTGGGCGTCGAGAAAGTGGATGAACGCAAACATCGCGCCGCCCTCGTGCTTGGCGATGCGCTCGCGCATGCGCCGACCGGCCTCCTGGGCGCTGGGGTAGCCGCGCAGCCGGGCGGTCTGCTCCTCGGTGAAGCCGCGCACGATGCCGAACTCGTTCAAGAGCCAGCCCGCCGTGTCGACGGTTACCGTGGGGATCTGCTGGGCGGCCAACACCTCGGGGAAGCGCGGCGAGGCGTCGGTGTGCGGAAAAACCTCGGGCCGGCGCTTCGTGTACTCGGTCCAGTGCAGCTGCGAGTAGTACCGGCTGGCGAAGAGCGACGCGATGGCGGGCGCGGTCGAGGTCCCCGCGGAACGCACGTTGGTGAACCACACCCCCGCGTCGCGCAGCGCAAAGAAGTTGGGCATCAGCGCGCGCCGGGACTCGTCCGCCACCAGATCTGCTCGGAGCGAGTCGACGCCGATCATCAGCACGATGGCGTCGCGCGGCAGCGGGTTTTCGCCGGAAGGCGCCACGACGCCGAGGCGCGAACGATCGACGAACCACTCCCGCTGATCCGGCGCCACCCGGAAGGGCGTGGCCCGCTCGCTGAAGTACGGTGCGATGAAGGGCATCAGCACCGCAACCGGCTGGTGCGACAGCTCAATCAAAGTGCGATTGGAGGGACGCGCGACGAACCCGGCCACCGAAATTGCGAGGGCCGCACCGGCACAAGCTCGGGCGGCCCAGCGCGGCAGCGGGCGCGGCAGCGGCACTCCTGTGAGGGCGCCGGCGAGACCCAGCCCCGCGCCGAGGGCTACGACCAGGTGAACTCCCGGATAGGCCAGCGGGAACAGCCTGGCGTGCGCCACCGTCGCCGTCGTCGCGGCGACGAGCACGGCGACGCGCCACCACCAACGCTGCAGCAGCCCCCCGACTGCGTGACCCAAGGCCAGAGCCATCGCCACCACGAAGGCCAACAGCGAATGCCAAATCACAGGCGAAACGCCGGCGGGCAGACGCGTCACCACACCGGAGAAGTCGTCGCGCAGCGCTACCCAGCACACGGCAAAGGCGACCGCAACGCCCATCACCGGAGCGAGGCGCAAACGCCACGACGGCAGCTTCGACCACAGCCACAGGCCCGCGGCGATGACGGTTCCGAAGACGAGCGTGTGCGCAAAGACGAAGCCCTGCGAGTACAGCCAGGTCAGCCGCGGCAGGCCCGATGGCAAGCGCAGCGCGAGCACGATCGCGTGCACGACGGCGATCCAGAGCCAAGCCGCGAGGTGCGCAGCGTGGGCGCTCGTCCGACCGGGCGGTGTTTCAGCGGGGCTCTCGGGCATCGCAGGCGCGAAGGATCGTGGTGGTCCATCGGAGACGTACACCAGAGCGATCCGTTCGCGCAAAGCGCTGGGATCGCCGCCGCGTCCAACCGGCACTCTCTGCGCATCCGATCCCCTTGACGCTCTACCCGGTGCGCCGGAAGGTGGGCCCAGCCGCCATGTCCAGCACTCGTCCGCCGCCGCATCTGCCCCGTGTCGTGATCGAACGCATCCAGCCCGAGCTCGACGGGGGGCGCTACCCGGTCAAGCGCGTCATGGGCGACACCGTGCGCGTGAGCGCAATCATCTACAAGGACGGACACGACCTGATCGGCGCGCAGCTCGTGTGCCGGGGGCCGGGCGAACAACTCTGGCGCGAGGAGCCCCTGAGCTACGACTTCGATCGTGACGAGTGGCACGGTCGCTTCGTGCCCGACAAGATCGGGCGCTGGCAGTACAGCATCGAAGCCTGGCCCGATCCCTTCCGCACCTGGCGAGAAGATCTGAAGAAGCGCCTGGAAGCCAAGCAAGACATCACCAGCGAGTTGCTCGAGGGCGAGCAGCTCGCGCACCGCCGCTTGGCGTGGCTCGGTGGAGAGACGCCGGCCGAGATCCGTCACGCGGTCAAGATGCTGGGCGACACGTCTGCCAGCACCGACGCGAGGCTCGCGGTCGCGTTCAGCAAGAAGCTCGAAGAGGCCATGGCGGGCCCGCTCGATCCCGAGCACGTGACCCGCTACGAAACTCGCGAGCTGGTAGTCGATCGGGAGCTGGCCCGCTTCGGGGCTTGGTACGAGCTCTTCCCTCGGTCGCAGGCCGCGGTGCCCGGAGAGCACGGGACCTTCGCGGATCTCGAACGCCGCCTGCCGGACTTGGCATCGCAGGGCTTCGACATCATCTACCTGCCGCCCATCCACCCCATCGGCGAAAAGCACCGCAAGGGCCGCAACAACGCGCGCAGCGGCCAGCCCGGCGACGTTGGCAGCCCCTGGGCCATCGGCGGCGCCGAGGGCGGGCACGACGCCGTTCATCCGGAGCTGGGCAGCCTCCGCGATTTCGTGCACCTGACCCAGGCGGCGCGGAGTCACGGGCTCGAGATTGCCCTCGACTTCGCGCTGCAGTGCTCGCCCGATCATCCTTGGATCGAAGAGCACCCGGAGTGGTTCTTCGTGCGCCCGGACGGCACCCTGCGCCACGCCGAAAACCCACCCAAGAAGTACGAAGACATCTACCCCTTGGACTTCTGGTGCAGCGATCGACACGCGCTCTGGACAGCGTGCCGCGACCTGGTCCTGTTCTGGGTCGACAAAGGCGTGCACGTGTTCCGCGTGGACAACCCTCACACCAAACCCTTCGCCTTCTGGGAGTGGTTGATCCGCGAGGTTCAACGCCGCCACCCCGAGGTGCTCTTCCTGGCCGAGGCCTTCACGCGCCCGAGGCGCATGCAAGGGCTCGCCAAGCTCGGCTTCACCCAGAGCTACACCTACTTCACGTGGAAGAACACCGCGTGGGAGCTGCGCGAGTACTTGACCGAGCTCGCGCAAGGCGAGATGGCCGAGTACTACCGGCCCAACTTCTTCGCGAACACGCCGGACATCCTCCACGAGTACTTGCAAGACGGCGGCCGCGCGGCGTTCCGCATCCGGCTTCTCTTGGCGTCGACGCTGAGCCCCAGCTACGGGATCTACAGCGGTTACGAGCTGTGCGAGAACGTCCCGGTGCGCCGCGGAAGCGAGGAGTACCTCGACTCGGAGAAGTACGAGCTGAAGCACCGTGACTTCAGCGCGCCGGGAAACATCCGGGCAGATGTGATCCGCCTGAACCGCATCCGGCGCGAACACCCCGCCCTGCAGCGCTTGGACAACTTGCGCTTTCTGGAGACCGAGAATGAACTGGTGCTCGCGTACTTGAAGCGTTGGCCGGGAGACGACCTGATCGTCGTCGTGAACACCGACCCCCACGCGGCCCACGAGACCCACGTGCAGGTGCCGGTGGACGAGCTCGGCCTCGGGCAGCACCAGCCCTACCAGGTCGTGGATCTGCTCACGAACGAGCGTTACACCTGGCAGGGCCCGAGGAACTTCGTTCGCCTGGATCCCAGCGACAAAGTCGGCCACGTGCTGCGCGTCGTGGGTCGCGACGCCGAGGCCTGATAGAGTCGCGGCCCGTGCGCGTTTGGCCTGGCGATCCCCATCCCCTCGGCGCCACTTGGGATGGCGAGGGGGTGAACTTCGCGCTCTTCTCCGGCGAGGCAGAGGCCGTCGAGCTCTGCCTCTTCGACGAACAGGGCGCCGAGACCCGCGTGCTCTTCCGCGAGAGCCAAAACCGCATCTGGCACGCTTACCTGCCGGACGTGCGCCCGGGTCAGCTCTACGGCTACCGCCTTCACGGTGAGTACCAGCCGGAGCGCGGCCTCGCCTTCAACCCGCACAAGCTCTTGGTCGATCCCTACGCCAAGGCGATTGCCGGCAAGCTGGAGTGGCACCGCGCGGTCTTCGGCTACGAAGACGGGCTCGGCGTGGGCGGCGGCAGCTTCTCGCGGGAGGACAGCGCGCCCTACGTGCCTCGGAGCGTGGTCGTCGACACCGCCTTCACCTGGGGAGACGACCGCGCGCCCCAGACCCCGTGGAGCCGAACGGTGATCTACGAGTGTCACGTCAAGGGCATGACCGCGCGACACCCCGACGTGCCAGCGCATCTGCGCGGCAGGTACCTGGGGCTCGCCTCGGATCCCATCCTCGACCACCTGCTCGATCTGGGCGTCACCGCCGTCGAGCTCTTGCCGGTGCACCACCGAGTCTCGGAGCGGCACCTGTGCGAGCTCGGGCTCGACAACTACTGGGGCTACAACACCCTGGGGTTCTTCGCTCCGGACTCGCGCTTCGCTTCGTCCGACCGTGGCGCGCAGAACGACGAGTTCAAGACCATGGTGAAGGCCTTCCACCGCGTCGGCATCGAGGTCCTGCTCGACGTGGTCTACAACCACAGCAGCGAAGGCGACGCTTCCGGGCCCACCGTCTGCTTCCGCGGCCTCGACAACCGCGCGTACTACCACCTGAGCCCCGACGACCCGCTGCGGCACATGGATTTCACGGGCTGCGGCAATACGCTGCGCATCTCCCACCCGCGCGTGCTGCAGCTCGTGCTCGACAGCCTGCGCTACTGGGTTCAGGAGATGCACGTCGACGGCTTCCGCTTCGACCTGGCGCCGGTCCTGGCGCGGGAGCCCACGGAGTTCTCGAGCTTCGCGCGCTTCTTCGCCACCGTGCAGCAAGATCCGGTGCTCTCTCGCGTGAAGCTCATCGCCGAGCCTTGGGACGTCGGACCCGGGGGCTATCGACTCGGCGCCTTCCCTCCGCTCTGGGCCGAGTGGAATGGGCGCTATCGCGACGTGATTCGCCGATTCTGGCGCATGGACGAGGGCCAGGTGCCCGAGGTGGCGGCGCGCCTCTCGGGATCGAGTGACGTGTTCCAGGGCAGCGATCGCGGGCCGCACGCCAGCATCAACTTCGTGACCTGCCACGACGGCTTCACGCTGGCCGATCTGGTCAGCTACGAGGCCAAACACAACGCCGACAACGGTGAAGAGAACCGCGACGGGGCCAACGAGAACTTCAGCAAGAACTGGGGCGTCGAGGGTGAGACGGACTCGCCGGGCATCCTGGAGCTACGGTCGCGAATGGCGAAGAACTTCGCTGCCACGCTGGCCTTCTCGCAGGGCGTACCGATGATCTCCCACGGAGACGAGCTGGGACGATCCCAGCGCGGGAACAACAACTCGTATTGCCAGGACAACGAGCTGTCGTGGGTGGACTGGGAGCTGACCAAAGAGAAGCGTGAGCTGCTGGCTTTCTTCCGCAAGGTGTTCAAGATCCGCGCGGAAAACCCGGTGTTTCGTCGGCGCCGTTTCTTCGCGGGGGACCCCGTCACGGACGCCGGCCTCAAGGACGTGCACTGGTTTCGCCCCGACGGGCACGAGATGTCCACCCTGGACTGGATGCAGTTGAAGAACCGCGTGCTCGGCATGCTGGTGCATGGGCAGGCCTCCGACGAGGTCGACGAGCGCGGCCGGCCGAATCGAGGAAGGACGCTGCTGCTCTTGCTCAACGCCTCCGGACGCGCGCGACAGTTCGCGCTCCCGGTGATCCACGCGGCCGGGCGCTGGAAGGAGATCATCAACACGGCTCAAGCGAGTCCGCGCGTGCCGCGCGTGCCGCGCGGATCGACGCTGCAGCTCTCGCCGCACTCGCTGGTGCTCCTGAGCCACGGCGAGGACTCCTGATCATGCGGCCCACCGAGATCGAGATCGAGAGCGACGCGGACGAGGGGCTGTTGGGCCTCACCACTCGCGCCGAACGCGCCGTCATCGAACAGACAACCGATCCCGTCGGCGTGCTGCGCATCGAGTGCCTGGAGCCCACGGCATCACATCCGCTGGTGGTGGTGGAGGCGGCCTTCGTCGAGCGCGCGGGCAGCGGCGTGGTCGAACGACTGGAGGTGCACCTGGGCATGCCGCAACCGGGAGGACCGAAGCGCGACAAGCTCGAGGCGCTCCTGGGCGATGCCGGCGGCGTCGCGTTCACCAGCCTGTGTCTGCGGGCCGGGGAGCGTGAGTTGGTCGACACGACCCTGCACTTTGGCTCGGCGATCAAGCTGATGGGTCGCTGCACCACGCTCCCGGGCGACCGCCTGAGCTCCGACCAAATGCAGATCTGCCAGCACGTGCTGGCGGCGATCGGCCTGGCGGGTCGCGAGGTCGCCGGCGCGCTCAGCGTGCCGACGCGCCGCTTCGGCGTTCCGCCCAAGGCCTCCGCGCTGGTCGAAGCACTATTGCGCGCGCGGGAGCGGGGCGTGGACGTCCAGCTCTTCGCCTCGACGCTGCCGGTGACCCGGAGCGTGCGCGTCGCGCTCACCGGCAGCGCCGACGACACCCGCATGCTGTGCACGGTCAGCCGCCAGATCCCGGTGACCGCGACCAGCATCGCGCGGGACGCCGTGGCCTTGCGAGACATCGTCTCCCGTGACCTGGGCTTCGAGATCGGAGCGCGCCGCTGGCGGGTCGAGAACGCGCACGGGGAGCGCGAAGAAGACCGCCCGCAGAGCCCGCTGACCGGCGGCGGGCCAGCGCAATGGTCACTGAATTGGGACGCGAGGCGGCGGAGCTAGGCTCCGAAGCAACTGTGCTTTCGCAGGCCCCGCACTAGGCCGAGGCTGCGGTCGGACTCGCTGGCCACCTGTACCTCTTCGGTGAGCACGGCGTCGACACCTTCGACCCAGAGACCAAGACCTGGGGCGCTGCGCCGAGCGCGCCGGGCGTGCGCGCGCCAGGTGTGACCGCGACGGCGACCCAGATATTCGCGGTCGGCGGGCTCGAGCCCGGCGGGGAAAACCCAGTTGCGAGTACGAGCGTTCTGTCACCGGGTGGTCAGTGGCAGTTGCTCGATCCGCTGCCCGCACCCCGATCGTTCACCGCTGCGGCGGTCGCCCATCAAAGGCTCTTCGCGATCGGCGGCCTCTCCGGACCTGCGAGCTCGGGCGCCAATGCAACGACGAGCGTCTTCTCGCACGCGCTGCCGGAGCCCTGAGCGCACGCGCGGGAGCGCCCGGAGCTGGTACGCCGCCCTCGGTACTCGGCCCTTCTGCATCGTCAGCACCGCCTCTGTGGCAGCCGCGCTGCTTCTACCCGCCCCCGCGCGTGCGCTGGTCGGCGCTACGCGCCTCGAGGAAGGCGCCTGGCCCACCGTGGTCAGGCTCGATCGCGGATGTACGGGCGTGCCTGTGGGCACGTACCAAGTCCTGACCGCAGGACACTGCGCGCACGGGGTGACGACCGCAAACTTCGGCCCACCCCACGCAAAGCGTGTGAGCGTCCTCCGTTGCACGGCACACCCCGAGGCGACGCCGGGCGGAGCATTCGACCTGGCGGTCTGCGAGCTCTCTGAACGTGCCCCCGTGGCCCCGTCGGTACTGCAGCCGACCCGTGGAGTTTCACGCGAGTTCGCGATGCCAGGCTCGCAAGTCGTCGTAGTCGGCTACGGGGAGACAGCAAGCGAAGCCGATGGCGTCAAGCGAGAGCTACGCACAGAAATCGTGCACCGTTCACCGCGACTCGTGATCGGTGGCAGAGGCGGAAGTATTTGTGCAGGGGATTCTGGAGCGCCCGCATTTGTCCGTGCAGCTTTGTCGCCGAGTATGCAAGGAGGTCCTGGCAGCCGCCGTGCAGGATTCGACGCGGGAGACGCGCTGGTTTCGAGAGGCCAGGTTGGTTCCGGTAATGACGCCGGGCACGAGTGGCGCCTGCTTGGGATAGCTTCTGCGACAGCGTCGCCATTCTGTGACGGCAGTCCGGGGATCTTCGCGGTGCCCGAGTACACGCATGCCTGGCTCCGCACATTTCCGGGTCTCACCGTCATTCCTTGCACGGCCCTCCCGGCGTGCATCGAGTCCAACGAAGGCGGAGCCCTGGCTCACCACACGGAGCCAGTCCGGGGCGATCGCAGCGCGTGGGTCTTGCTTTTCATGCTCGCCGGGGTCGGCGCTGGCGTGTACGCGAGGTGCCGGCGCGTTGGACGCTCCACCCGGCGCGGGTAGACGCGCTCGCCCCCCCACCCCACCGCGCGGAGATCGAGAGCGACGCCGACGAGGGGCTGGTGAGCCTCACCACTCGCGCCGAGCGCGCCGTCATCGAGCAGACGACGGATCCCGTCGGCGTGCTGCGGAGCTAGCCTCGCGGCGCTCACCCGCGGGCCGGGTGACGCGGGCCGAGGAAGCGGTCACCGTTGAAGTGGAGCATGTGATCGGGGGCTTCGGCGACCCAGACCTCCGTTTCCCAGGCGATTTCGGCCGCGTACTTCTTGAACCCGTGAAACGAGGGGAACGCGGAAACGTAGACGCGGCCGACTTCGGACGCTTTGAGTGCGGCCTCGAGTTCAATGTGACGCTTCGCGTTCACCGGGCCGTGCGACGTCACGGCTTCGATCAGGAAGAGCCAGTTGCGCTTCTCGTCGTGAACCACCAAATCAGGGAGCTTGTCGTGTTTCCTCACGGGGACGCCGACGCTCGCGAGTCGGAGCTCGTCCACATGCTTGGACTTGTGGTCGGTGTCACCAAGGTAGAGGACTCGCGCGCCCGGGGCGAAGCGCGGGATGAACTGCTCGACGATCTGGCCCTGCAACCGGTTGTGCGCACCCGGCGAGAGCGTGATCGCTGCACCGCCCACGATCACCGTGACGTTGGCAGCACGTCGCGGCTTCGCATAGCGCTCGGCGAGCCCGCCGCCCGTCGCCTCGCGGAACGTCACGGCCGCCGCGTCAAAGCCCCTCGTGCCGAAGGCGTGGATGACTTGGAGCACTTCCTCCGTCAGCGCGTAGTGCGTCCTCGGGCTGTTGGTCGCAAGTCCGGGCTCGTCCGGGTTTCGCACGAGAACGCCCCCCTGCACAAACTGATGGATCGCCTGGCGGCGGATCGTTTCGCGAGTGTTCTCCGCGTACTGTTTGCCGTACGCCTCCGCCGCGAACGCAATCACATCATGCGGCGTGAGCCGCGGTGCGGTCGCGCTGGACCAGAGCGCACGCTGCCTGACGTTGCTGAACGCGAGAAACGTATAGATCGCGTTGGGGTTCTGCTGCGCCCTCGGCATGCCAATCGCGGCCAGGATCTCCTTCGCCTCCCTGAGTTTCCTACGCTCACGGCTCACCGAGCACCTCGACCACGGCTTCCTCCTCGCTTGCTCCGCGCGCGAGGCGCACCGCCACCGCTTCGAGCATCTCCGTCGACGGGAGCGGCAACGCTCTGAGTTCCGTTGCGCTCACCTGCGTGTTGCCACTAGAGATGCGAAAATACGCATCAAACAGCTGCGAGTTGAGCAGCGCGGAGAGCGCAGTGGCTTCGGTTTCTGCCAAGACCTCGCGCCTGCGGTGGATGAAGTTCACGTGGTTCTCGATTCCGAGCATGGGCGCTCGAATCGAATCACGAACATACGGCGCAGCGACGAGTCGACGAGCGTCCTCCTTGGCCGAAAATCGGCGGAGCAGCACGTAAGTCCGGTTCTTTACCAGGAGCTTCTCCGGGGCGGCACGCTCAATATGCTCGGGCTTGCGGAATCCGGCCGCGAGCGGCCATTCCACGCGACCAGCCGTCACGTGTTGCAGCCACAACATCGGAACCGTGGTCGTCGACTTCTCGTCGCGCAGGAACTGCTCCGCGCGGAACGGCACCACCGGTCCGGTGGACACCTCCAGCCCGAACGTATCCAGCGAGTCGCGCCAGGACGCAAAAATGTCCATCACGTGCAGGTCGCTCTCCGTCGCAGGCAGGCGGACCACCGAACTCGCGTCCGTTGGAGCGAGAACTCGTGCCCGGTCCACTTCGTGTTCGAATCTGTCAGAGAGGTCACGCTCGCCCACGGAGCACGAGATGCGGACACGCGGCTCGGCCATGCGTGAACGCCTGTAGAGCACGATGATGTTCTCTTGAAGCACGCCGTCGATTCGAAACGCATCACGGCGAGACTCGAACACGTGAACGTGATCGAGCCGCATGAAGCCGTGAAACCTGCGCCTGAAGGGGCGGAAGTAGTAGCCCGCCGCAAAGCTCCTCGGGATGATGAAGCACAGCTCGCCCTCCTCCCGGAGCATACGCGCTGCGACCTCCATGAAGCGCGCGTAGACGTTCGGAGCATCGCCGCCGCGATCGTCGGAGGGCGACATCTTGAAGTAGGGCGGGTTCGCGATCGCATAGTCGAAGCTCGCGAGCGGAGCGATGCCAAGCCGCGGGCGATCGAGGTCCAGAAAATCGTCACCAACGATCTCGACGGTCAGCATGTCAGCGCCGAGCCGGCTACGGGCATCCGATGTCGCCTCTCGAAGTGCGGCGATCGCGCCGGGTTCCTTCTCGACCGCCACGAGATGGACGCGCACGCCATGCTGAGTGATGAGTTGCTGGGCTGCGGCGAGCCCGAGAACGCCGGTCCCGGCTCCCGCATCGAGCAAACGGACGTCGCGACGCTTCGGTGCGTGAAGCAAGGACGCCATGAATGACGCGATCGGGAAACTCGTGAAGAACTGACCCCATTCCTTCTTGTGCGCTTCGTTGGTCCGATCACGATAAGCGTCCGCGAGCAGCGTCGTCGCGAGCGTCGTGGGTGCAACGTACGTAGCGGCAGCGGACTTCATGCGAACTGATCCTTTCTACGTTGCCCAAGGGCTCGCCTGCAAGGCGAGCACGCCAGGAGGAGACCCAGGGCGGCTCGCCGACCGAAGTGAGGCCCTCTTGACGTCGGGACGCAGCACCGGTCAAGGCCGCGGTTGGCTTCAGCTAGTCCCGCGCAAAGCTCGCGTCGGGAGCATCGCGCGGTCGTGGTAGGACCGGAGGTGTGATGACCGATCAACCTCGTTCGAGCGTCGAAAATGACTTCGTCGCCGAGCTCCAAGGCTCCGCTGACGACCTGAAGCTGCTCCTGCACGGCGATCACCACGAACCGCACCGCCTTCTGGGGGCGCATCCGGCGACCGTCGGCGGCCGCCCGGGGGTCATCGTGCGCGCGTTTCATCCGGATGCAACGCGCGCCGAGTGTCTCTTGGCTAGCGGGGGCGCCGTGCAGCTGGCGGCGCTGGGCAACGGCATCTTCGCCGCATTCCTTCCGGATGCGAGCTTGCCCGTCGCGTACCGACTCCGCTTCCACTTCTCCGACGGCAACAGCTGGGAACGCGGCGATCCCTATCGCTTTCCCCCGACCCTCGGCGAGCTCGACCTTCATCTGTTCGGCGAGGGCAACCACCGCCAACTGTGGACGGTGCTCGGATCGAATCTGCGAGCCATCGACGGCGAGACAGGCACCGCCTTTGCGGTCTGGGCGCCGAACGCCCGGCGCGTGAGCATCATCTCGGACTTCAACGGTTGGGATGGTCGCACCCTGCCCATGCGCTCGCTGGGCGCCTCTGGGATCTGGGAGCTCTTCGTGCCCGGGGTCGAGGAAGGCGCGCTCTACAAGTTCGAGATCAAGACGCAGGAGGGCGGGCTGCGCTTCAAGGCGGATCCGATGGCGCGACGCGCCGAGCTGCCGCCCGCCACGGCGTCCATCGTGACCCGGGCGACGCACGTCTGGAACGACGGCCGCTGGATGACCGAGCGAGCCAAGCTCGATCCGACGCGGCGTCCGATGAGCGCCTACGAAGTTCACCTGGGCTCGTGGATGCGGATCCCCGAAGAAGGCAATCGTTCCCTCAGCTATCGCGAAGCCGCGCCGAAGCTGGTGGAGTACTGCAAGCGGCTCGGCTTCACCCACCTCGAGCTGATGCCCTTGGCCGAGCACCCCTTCTTCGGATCCTGGGGCTACCAGGTCACGAGCTACTTCGCGCCCACCGGGCGCCACGGCTCACCGGACGATCTCCGCTGGTTCGTGGACTATTGCCACCAAAATGGCATCGGCGTGATCGTGGATTGGGTCCCGGCGCACTTCCCCAAGGACGACTTTGCGCTGCGCCGCTTCGACGGCACGGCGCTCTACGAACACGAGGATCCGCGGCGCGGCGAGCACCCGGACTGGGGCACGCTGATCTTCAACTTTGGCCGAGCCGAGGTGAAGAACTTCCTGCTGGCAAGCGCGCTCTACTGGCTGAACGAGCTTCACATCGACGGCCTACGCGTCGATGCCGTCGCGTCGATGCTCTACCTGGACTACAGCCGGCCGCACGATCAGTGGCTGCCGAACCAACACGGCGGGCGGGAGAACGTGGACGCCATCGAGTTCATCAAGGCGACCAACCACATCATCAAAGAAGAAGTGCCCGGCGCCTTCACCGTCGCCGAAGAAAGCACCTCCTGGGCCGGCGTCACTCGCGACGCGCGCGAAGGAGGCCTCGGCTTCACCTTCAAGTGGAACATGGGGTGGATGCACGACACTCTCAAGTATTTCGAGAAGGATCCGGTCCACCGCAGCTACCACCAAGACCAGCTGACCTTCTCGATGATCTACGAGTTCCACGAGCACTTCATCAACAGCATCAGCCACGACGAGGTCGTGCACGGCAAAGGCTCGCTCTATTCGAAGATGCCGGGCGACCACTGGCAGAAGCTCGCGAACCTCCGCTTGCTGCTGGCCTACCAGTACACGCGGCCCGGCAAGCAGCTGGTGTTCATGGGCACCGAGATCGGGCAGGAGCGCGAGTGGGACCACGAAGGCAGCGTGGACTGGCACCTGCTCGAGGACCCCGAGCGGCGCAAGCTGCAGACCTTCATGGAGGCGCTGGGTCGCCTCTACCTCGCAACGCCTGCGTTCTGGGAAAACGATCCCAGCCCCCACAGCTTCGAGTGGATCGACTGCGGTGACCACGACAACAGCGTGCTGTCGTTCCTCCGTCGCAGCGGCGACGAGCAGGTCGTCGTGATCATGAACCTGACCCCGACGCCCCGCGAACAGTACCGCGTGGGCATGCCCGAGGCCGGCCGCTGGGTCGAGCTGCTCTCGTCCGACGACGCCGCCTTTGGCGGGAGCCAAGTCGAAACACTGAACAGCGTCGACACCGAAGCGGTGCCGGCTCACGGGAGATTCTCAGTCTGCGACGGTCACCTTGCCGCCGCTGGGCATGTTGGTCCTCGGACGCGAGAGCTGACGGGGCCCACGCGCGGCGCCGGTCTGCGCAGCGCTGACAGGCTGTGCTTCGCCGGGCACTTGCCACGCGTCGCCGGCTCGGGGGACGCTCGGGGCGGTCGCCATGCCCTTCCGAAACCTCGACGCTGCTCAGATCGTCACCACGGTCGACCTCCTGGTGCGGCGCATCGAGGAGCGCTTCCCGAAGGCGAGCCTGACGGAGGTTGCCCGGGAGGTCGCCCGGGTCGCGCGCGGCGCCGCCGACCGCGTCGTCGCCCTCGAGCGCCCCAACCTCGCGCTCCGCGGCGGCGTCTGGGCCCTGGTGGTGGGTCTGGTCGCGGTGCTCTTCGTGGTGGCGCCGGCGTTGCACCTCAGCTGGCAGATCCGCGCGGGCACGGAGCTGGTCCAGACGCTGGACGCCTCACTCGAGTCGCTGTTCTTCATCGGTGGCGGCATGCTCTTCTTGGTCACGCTCGAGAGCCGGCTGAAGCGCAGCCGCGCCCTGGCCGCGCTGCACGAGCTCAGGGCCCTGGCGCACATCGTCGACATGCATCAGCTGACCAAAGATCCCGATGTGCTGCTGGCCTCGGGACCGCGCACCGAGTCGTCGCCGGAACGCGCGATGACGGACTTCGAGCTCAACCGCTACCTCGACTATTCGACGGAGTTGTTGGCGCTGATCGGCAAAGTCGCGGCGCTCTATTCGGCTCGCATGTCCGACGCCGTCGTGCTCGCAGCCGTCGACGAGGTCGAAGAGCTGACGACCGGGCTCTCGCACAAGATCTGGCAGAAGATCGCGATCGTGCGGGACGCCGCCGACCGCAAGGTTCAGCGCAAGACGCCGCCACGCAAGACCCTCGGGGCCGGCACTTCGGGCGCGAAGCTCCGCGCGCGACGCTGATCTACTCCAGCGGATTCACAGGAAGTCGGGAAGGCCCAAGCTCAGCCCACCGGCGGCCGGCCCATGCCGCGGTAGCACAGGCCCGCGTCTCCGACGCTGGCGGGCACGAGGCAGTTGCGTCCGTCGAACACGTGTCGTCCCCGCATCAGCTCGCGGATGCGATCGAAGTCCGGCGAGCGAAATTGATTCCACTCGGTGGCGACCACCAGCGCGTCGGCGCCACGGCAGGTCTCGTAGGTGTCAGCGAGGATCTCGACCTTCTCGGTGATTCCGACCTCCTTCAGCCGCACCAGCGCTGTTTCGCGCGCCTGAGGGTCGGTGGCCCGGACCCGCGCGCCCTTGTTGACCAGGTGCTCGATCAGCTTGAGCGCCGGCGCCTCGCGCACGTCGTCAGTGCGCGGCTTGAAGGCGAGGCCCCACACGGCAATGGTCTTGCCTGCGAGCCCCTCGAGATCGCGTTCCATGTGCTCGAGCACCGAGCGCACGGGCACCTCGTTGGCGCGAGTCGCGGCCTCGGCCACGCCCATGGGCGTGCCGAACTGTGCGCCGGTGTGCACCAGCGCGCGCAGATCTTTGGGGAAGCAGCTGCCACCGAAGCCCAGGCCCGGGTACAAGAACTGAAGGCCGATGCGCTCGTCGCTTCCGACGGCGAGTCGCACGTGCTCGGCGTCAGCGCCCACCACGTCACAGAGGCGTGCGATCTCGTTCATGAAAGAGATCTTGGTCGCGAGCATGGCGTTGGACGCGTACTTCACGATCTCGGCGCTCTCGGGGCTCATGCGGTGGATGCGGCTGGTCTGGCGGTTGAAGGGCGCGTAGAGGCGCGACAGCAGTTCGAAGGCATCGTCGCTGTCCACCCCGACCACGATCCGGTCGGGCTTCAAGAAATCGTTGACGGCATCTCCTTCCTTCAAGAACTCGGGATTGCTGACGACGTCGATGCGGTGTTTGGCGTGGCGCGCCACCACCTCGCGCACCTTCTTGTTGGTGCCCACCGGCACCGTGCTCTTCATCACCAAGGCCAGATCGTTGGTGGCGGTCTTGGCCACGTCTTCGGCCACCTTGAGCACATGCTGCAGATTGGCCGAACCGTCCTCGTTGGGCGGCGTGCCCACCGCCACGAAGACCAGCTTGCGCCCGGCGATGCTGTCGGCCAGGTTGGAGCTGAAGCGGAGGCGATCGGGGTGGTTGCGCTTCACCAGATCGTCGAGCCGCGGCTCGAAGAAGGGCACCTCGCCACGCCGGAGCTTCTCGAGCTTGGCCTCGTCCACATCGACGCAGACCACGTCGGTTCCGACATCCGCAAAACACGCCCCAGCTACCAGCCCCACGTATCCCGAACCAACGACCGCAATGCGCATGGTGCGGCTCAATTACCGTCCATCGTGAGCGTTGTCGAGGCACCCGCGGCGCGAAGCGGAGCGGTCCCGCTCGAATCGCGCTATCCTCTGACGAGGAGGTCCCCATGCGTGCGGTGCTTGCGGCGTTGGCTCTGGTCCCGCTGGCGGTTTTGGCCTGCTCGAGCGAGGACCCTCAGGGAGTTGCAGGCGGCGGCAACGGCGGCGTCACCAACGGCGGAAGCGGCGGGGGCAGCAGCGGTTCGGGCGGCACGCCGCCGGCCTCGTGCGCCGGCAAGTCGGACTGCAAGTCCGGTCAGTTCTGCAGCGTGGCCAAGGTCTGTGTTGCCACCGGATCTTGCGGCGCCGACGGCGACTGCACCGCGCCGGAGGTGTGCGGCAAAGGTTCCAAGAAATGCCTCCCGCCGGGCAGCTGCAACCAAGATGGCGATTGCGCTCAGAACCACGTCTGCAATGCCGCGAGCAAGCTGTGCGAGCTCGGCGCGGGCTGTGGCAAGAGCGAGTTCAAGCTGACTCAGGTCGCGCCCAACGTGATGATCCTGCTCGACCGGAGCGGTAGCATGGATGGAAACGCCGGCGGCGATACGCGCTGGAACGTCGCCAAGAAGGCCATCTCGGTGGTCACCACCAAGTTCGACGCCGAGCTGCGCTTCGGGCTGGCCACTTACTCGGCGTGCAAGAGCGGTGGCTGCTCCGCCGGCAGCATCGTCGTGCCCATCGCTGACAAGAACGCGGGCGCCATCAACGGCTTTCTGTCCACCACCATCGATCAGGGCAGCTCGAACGGTCAGGGCACCTCCGGCGGCAAGATCAAGTACCTGTGCGACAGCGGTGATCCCGAGACGAGCACCGGCAAGAGCCTGGCCGCCCTCGTCGGCGAGAGCACCCTGCAAGATCCAACCCGCAACAACGTCGTCATCCTTCTGACCGACGGCAGCGAGAGCGGCGAGTGCGTGGGCTCCTGCAATGGGCCCTGCGGATCGGGAAAGCTCCTGGCGCAGGCGCCTTCGGTGAAGACTTACGTGATCGGACTCGGGGTGAACCCGGCGGCCATCGACGCCATCGCGGCAGCCGGCGGCACCACGCAGTCGGTGCCGGCCTCGAACCAGACTCAGCTCGACGCGGCCTTCGACAAGATCGCGGACGCCGTCGCGACCTGCGACTACGTGCTCGACAGCACACCGCCCGATACCAGCAAGATCTTCGTCTACTTCAACGACGATCCGACCGGTGTGGCCAAAGACGGCGCGAACGGCTGGAGCTACGATCCGGTGACCAAGAAGCTGTCCTTCAACGGCAGCTCGTGCACTCAACTGAAGAGCGGCACGGTCAAGGACATCGACGTGGTGTACGGCTGCGCTGGCCCCGTCATCGAATGAGCTAGTGCCGCGCGGCCGAAGTTCGAGTGGATTCGCCCCTGAGACCTGCGCTCATTTGGGCTCTCACAGGAAGGGCGGAAGAGCGGAAGGATTTGGGGTGGTCAGGCGTTAGCCTCCGCAGGCCATTTCTGAGCGCGGTCACGTTGAAGTTGACGAGCAGGCCGACGGGCAACCGCGAAAGACGCAGATAGGTGATGACCTGCGCTTCGTAAATCGGGAGCAGCCGCTCGACCGCCTCGAGCTCCAGGAGGATACGATCTGGAAGCGACCAGGTCGAGGCGATAGGCGCAGTCAAGGTGTACGCCTTTGTAGCGGATTGGTAGCGGTCGCTGCCGCTCGAACTTGAGCCGTCGTTTTCCGACAGCTCGGCAGATAGACAGGCCTCATATGCGGATTCCATCAGCCCTGGACCGAGATGCCGATGCACCTCGATCAGCGCACCGATCACCTCGTCCGTCCCATCCCCAAATCTTCCAAGCTTTCGCCCTTCCTGTGCCATCCCCGTGTGGTCGGGCCTCACTCCGAAACAGTTGCGGCTTTCTTCGCCGAAAGTGAGGGGGTTTTTCTGGGTTCGGCCCACGACTTGGGGCGGTACGACCAGCGAAAGGGTCGGTCGGTCTGCAGATACCACGCGACGTACGCGTCGATCCTCGCCGCGAGGTCGTCGGTTGACGTGAACGAGCCTCGTGCGAGAAGTTGGCGCGTGAGGATCGAGAACCAGCACTCGATCTGGTTGAGCCACGACGCGTGCTTCGGCGTGAAGTGGCGCGTCCAGCGTGGGTGCTCGTCAAACCACTCGTTCACGTCGGGCGTGTCGTGGGCGGAGAGATTGTCCATGATGATGTGGCCACGACCCGGCGGGTAGACCGCCTCGATGACGTCGAGTAGCTCGACGAAGGTGTCGCTGTCGTGCCCGTCCGAGATGAAGCCGAACGGCTTGCCGCGGCGGACATCGAGCGCTCCCATCCAGCAGAGCGTGCCATGGCGGACGTACTCGAATTCGCGGCGGACGGGCTGTCCGGCCACCATCGGAATGTCAGCGTAGCGGCGTTCGAGCGCCTGGATGCCGGTCTTCTCGTCGACGCACACGATGTGCTCCTTCTTTGGCGTCTCGTAGTAGACGCGCAGCACGTCGTCGCGCTTCCCCCTGAACTCGTCGTCGTGCGAAGTCAGGTACATTTGTTGCCGATGCGGTTGCAGGTCAGCATCCTTGAGTATGCGGCCCACCGACCGGTCGCTGATCTGAATTCCTTGCGCGCGAACGTGCACGCCAAGCAACGACGCTGACCAGTGCGTGACGGGCACGCCGACGTCGCTCGGCGGTCGACACGCTTCTGCTTCTACTCGAGCCGCTACGGTGTCCGAGAGAGAGAGGCGGCCGTCCCGAGCGCGGGACGTCCGCCAGTCTCTCGCTAGGTGCCGCGCAGTCGAAGCGCTTGCGCCAGTCGTCCACCGTGCGCACGTGCACCCCGAGGAGCCCGGCGATGTCCGTCGCAGGCACTCCGTCCGCCATCATCAACACGGCCTGCGCCCGACGAACCAGCCGCTGCTCCGCCCTGGCGGGTCGCAACGCCTCCTCGATCCGCGCGCGCTCTTCAGCCCTCAGCGCGAGCGGAACCGTCGGACGACCACCGTGCGCTCGACCCGCGAACGCGCTGTAGTCGATCATGTCACCCCACTACACCGACGACACGCACACGGAGGGGGGACCAGCGAAACTTCTGCCGCGCGGCACTAGCCGCCCGCCGCGCGGTCCACGACGAAGGTGACGACTCCGGTCTCGGCCGCCAAGTACAGCCTCGCCGGCACCTCGTCTTCATCTCCGGCCTTCAGGGCCCGGGCTAGCGCCTCGCGCTTGGATTCGCCGCTGACGAGGACCAAGACGCGACGCGCTCCGAGCAACGTCGCTCGTCCAAAACTGATACGCGGCTCGAGATCGCCGCCCGGCTCGACGGCGACGACGACGGCGTGTTCTCGCACGGCGCCTGTGCCCGGAAAGAGCGAGGCCGTGTGGCCGTCGCTGCCGATGCCGGCCACGATCAGATCGAAGCGCGGCACCTGCTCTTCGATCACTCGACAGTACTCGCGCGCGCCCTCGATGGCGCCCGCCTCTCCTCGCATGCGGGTCACGTGCGCGCTGGACAGAGTGTCGAAGAGGTCGCGCTTGGCCGCGCGGTAGTTGCTGCGTTCGCTCTCGGGCGGTACGCACCGTTCGTCGACGAAGTACCACCGGCAGCGCTCGGCATCGAGCCCGCTGGCGGCCAAGAGCCGGTAGGCCGCTCCAGGCGTCGAGCCGCCGGACAGCGCAACCAATGCGACGCCGCGAGCCGCAATGGCCCGATCGATGATCTCGCGCATCGCGCTGGCGGCGCGGCTCGCGAGCTCGGCCGCGTCCGCAACGACGAGGATTTCAGGCATGGGTCTTCCAACTCCGGCAGAACGCCAAGGTCTCTCGCAGCAACTGATCCGCCTGAAAGCTGCGAATTGCCCGCTCCACCAGCTCGGCGTCGTCGCGGCGCGGGGTGGCGAAGCGGCGCACCTGGGCGGGTGCCGCCGGCGATTCGACGGTCCAGCTCAGGTGCTCGCCGTCGGTGTCGCGATCGACGCGCGCCCGCAGCGCGCCGGCGGGCAGATCGGCGATCAGCTCGACGGAGAGCATGCAGCCTGGGATGACGTCCGGGCGGGCGGCGCTGGACACATCGACCTGGACCGACTTGCCGGCCGCGTCCGTGAACGCGGGCCTCCAGCCGAGCCGTGCGGCCAGCCAGCCGACGAGCAACTCCGCCTCGGCGCTGGCGCCGCGGTGGTCGGAGCGCTCGGCGTGCACGACGCTGAGCGACCGAACGCGCGCGAGCGCGGGCCGCAGCGCCGGTTCGTCGAAGATGCGCGCGAGCATTTCGCGCCAGCGGCGCGTGCGGATGAAGGCCAAGTCGTGCGATTGAGCGCCGTAGCTCTCGGCGATCTCCGCGGCGCGAGTCACGCCCACCTCCGCGCTGTCGATGACGAGAGCGTCCGCCGTTTGCGCCAGCGCATCGAGGATCGCCGCCGGCGCGCCGGGGCCCGCGAACACCGCGGTCGGGAGCGACGACTCCACCAGAGAGTCCAAGATCGATCCCGCGCGTTTGCCGACCATGCTGCCAAAGCGCAGCGTCACTCGTTCGGCGCAGACGGCTTCGCGCAGCGTGCCCGGTTCGAGCCGACACACGGCGCTGACGTCGCCTTCGAGCGCCCAAGGCTCGAGGCGCCCGTCCACGCTGACCACGAAGGTGCGGGCCCCGAGTCGCGCTGCGACGTCCTCGAGGGTTTCGAGGAACGAACAGCCGTTCTGGCCGTGCAGCGCCACCAGGTTCAAGGTAGTCGCGTGGGGCTTGGTGCGGCCCGAGTCATCGGGCTGCCACAGTGCGCGCAGATCCCGCTCGATGAGCGCGATCGAGTCACTGACCCGCGTGCTCACGGCTTGCTCCACTGGTGCTGCGTGCGCAGCGTCATGGCGTCCGCCTCCGCAGGGCCCCAACCGCCCGCCTCGTAGCGCGCGAGCGGGGCCTGGTTGTTCCGCCACGCCCCGAGGATAGGATCCACGAAGGACCACTGGGCTTCCACCTCGTCATGGCGCGTGAAGAGCGTGGCATCTCCGCGCATGGCGTCGAGCAAGAGGCGTTCGTAGGCCTCCGGGCTCTCGTGGCCGAAGGCAGTCCCGTAGCGAAAGTCCATGGCGACGTCCCGCATCGCCACGCCCTGTCCGGGGATCTTGCTGGCAAAGCGCAGCGCGATGCCTTCGTCGGGTTGGATGCGCAACACCAACGAGTTCGGCTGGCGCAAGCTCATCGCGCTGGTGTCGAAGAGCGGGTGGGGCAGCGGCTTGAAGTGCAGCACGATCTGCGTCACGCGTTTGCCGAGTCGCTTGCCCGCCCGCAGGTAGAAGGGCACGTCGGCCCAGCGCCAGTTGTCCACCCGCGCGGCGATGGCCACGTAGGTCTCGACCTCGCTGTGCTCAGCGACGTCTGGCTCTTCACGATAGCCGGGGACCGCGTCGCCGCGAACCACGCCGGCGTCGTACTGTCCGCGCACGGCCTGAGCGCAGACCTCCTCGACGCTGCGGATGGGTCGGAGCGCGCGCAAGGCCTTCACCTTCTCGTCACGCACGGCGTCGGCGTCCCAGGCTACTGGCGCCTCCATCGCCACCAGCGACAGCAACTGCAGCGCGTGGTTCTGCACGATGTCGCGCATGAGCCCGGTCTGTTCGTAGAACTTGCCGCGGCCTTCCATGCCAATGTGTTCGGCAACGGTGAGCTCGACGTGGGAGACGTGGTTGCGGTTCCAGATCGGCTCGAAGATGGTGTTGCCAAAGCGCAAGACCAACAGGTTTTGCACGGTCTCTTTGCCCAGATAATGGTCGATGCGGAACACCTGTCGCTCGTCGAGCAGGCCGAGCAAGTCCCGATTGAGCTGCTTGGCCGACGCGAGATCGACGCCGAAGGGTTTTTCGACAATCACCCGAGCGTAGGGGGCGCCGTCAGTGCTCGGCGGCGGGCAGAGCCCGGCGCGCACCAGGTTCTCGACGATGGTCCGCACCGCGTCCGGAGGTACCGCCAGGTAAAACGTGCGTCCGCCGCGGGTGCCGCGCTCGCTGTCGAGCTCGTCGAGGGTCGTGCGCAGCTGCTCGTAGGCCGCGGCGTCGTCGAAGGCCCCTTGCACGTAGCGCATGCCCCGGGCCAGGTCGTCCCAGACCAGATCGTCGACCGGCTTCTGTCGTGCGTACTTGTCGACTGCCGTCCGCATTTTGCCACGCAGATCGTCGTCGCTCATCGGTCGCCGGGCGAACCCGACGAGCCCGAATGCGCTCGGCAGCATGCGGTTTTTGGCGAGCGCGTACACGCCGGGCAAGAGCTTGCGGCCCGTGAGGTCACCGCTCGCCCCGAAGATCACGAGCACGCAGGGATCGACGCTCAGATCCTCGAGCACTCCGGCGCGCAACGGATTGTCGGTCGGGGGCAGGGACGTCATGTCGGATGGGCGATGGTCGCCGCTCCAAGCCACGCCGGCAAGGGGCGGGCAGGTCGCACCGGGGATCTCACATGGTGCAGAAGCAGATGGCGCTGGACCACGAAGTGTTGGTGCAGCTCGTCGTGGAGGTTTGAGTGCCGCAGGTTCCGGTGTTGTCGTGCACTGACTTGCAGGTTCCGCCGGCGGTCTGGCAGATCTGCTGACAGCTGGCGTCGCCCGGGTCGAAGTTGAGTTTGCACTCGTTGGCGACCGTGCTGGAGCACACGTTGTTCACGCCCGTCGCGCCGCTGAATTTGGTCGAGCAGTTGACTACGCCACCGCTGCCACCACTCCCGCCCGTTGCGCCGCCGCTGCCGCCGGTCGTTCCACCGCTGCCGCCGCTGCCGCCGGTCGTTCCACCGCTGCCGCCGGTCGTTCCACCGCTGCCGCCGGTCGTGCCACCGCTGCCGCCGGTCGTGCCACCGCTACCGCCGGTCGTTCCGCCGCTGCCGCCGGTCGTGCCACCGCTGCCGCCGGTCGTTCCACCGCTACCGCCCGTGGTTCCGCCGGCGCCGCCACTGCCGCCGGTCGTTCCACCGCTGCCACCGCTGCCGCTGGTGCCACCGGCTCCGCCAGTGCCCGCACTTCCACCGGAGCCGCCGCCGCTGCCCGCGGCCCCTCCGGCTCCACCACCGCCAGCTCCTGCAGCGCCGCCAGCGCCGCTCGCGGCGCCTGATCCTCCGACAGCTCCGCCGGCACCGCCGCCGGGCGTGCCCCCCGTGCTGCCACCCGAGCCACCGGTGGCAAACAAGCCGGCGCCGTCTTCCTCGATCCCGCAACCGACCGTGACCGCGATCGCGATCGCAATGCCCGAAGCCAGACGTCGACCCACCATCAGATCACTCATAGCACTTGCGCCGTCGCTGCGCCGCTGCGCCGCTGCGCCGCTGCGCCGCTGCGCGGTCAATGAGACTTCCCGGAGCCGAAGTTACATCCAGCGCAGTCCTGGCAGTCGCTGCGTTCCTACGCCGCGAGCACCGACGCCACCGCGAACCACGCGAAGTGCGACGGAGCCACGCGTGGATCCTAGCCCATTGAACCCCAGCTCGGCTCGGGTGGGCCCACAATCGCGTTGACGCCGCGGCGCGTTGTGCGCGAATCTCCGCGCCGCGGAGGGCACGACAAGATGAATCACACACGCGGATGGCTCGGTGCACTGGTTTTCGTTGCGGTCTCGGGATCGGCACTGTGTGCCCACGCGCAGGGGGCCGAGCCGCCACCGCCGCCGCCGCCGCCGCCGCCGCCAGCAGGTGAGCCTCCGCCCCCGCCCCCGCCCCCGCCCGCGCAGCCCGGTCCGCAGCCGGGGCAACCGGCGCCGGGCGCGCCTCCGCCCGGGGCCTACGGGCCGCCGCCAGGGGCTGCGCCTCCCGGCTACCACGGCTACCCCCAACAGGAGCCGCCGCCGCCAGCACCGCGAGAGCCCGTGGGCGCGCACGAGCACGACGGGTTCTTCCTGCGCATGGGGATTGGGTTCGCGTATCTGAACAGCAAGATCACGCCGAGCGAGCCCGTCAAATCCGACCCCTTCACCTACAGCGGCGGAGGCCTTGGCCTCGGCCTCATGCTCGGCGGCACCATCGCTCCGGGCTTCGTGCTCGGTGGCGCGCTGGTGAGCCACGCCGCCTCCGAACCCAAGTACGAAGATCCCAACGGCGACACCGAGACCTTCAAAGACGGGATGATGACGCTGGCTTCGCTGGCGCTCTTCGGCCAGTACTACTTCGATCCGAGCTCAGGCGGCTATCTGCAGGCGCTGCTCGGCTTCGCCCAGGCAGACCTCTACCACAAGGATAGCTCGGACGATCGCCCCCGCCCGACCGGCCCGCTCTTCGGTATCGGTGGCGGCTACGACTTCTGGGTCGGTGAGCAGTGGAGCGTTGGGCCGGAGCTCCGGGTGATGTACGGGCCGCTCAAGTACGACAAGGACGGAGCAAAGGGCGACTACGGAGCCACGGCCGTCACGCTCTTCTTCACCGGCACGTATCACTGATCCGCGCTGTCAGCCTTCGACCAACACGAAGGTCCCGCCCCCCATGCCGTAGGCCTGCACGGTGTCCCAACCGGCGGGCAGGTCGGGCTCGATCCAGTCGAAGACCCGCTTGGCGTCGAGGGGCGACAGGTTGACGCAGCCGCCGCTCTTGCGCTCGCCAAAGTCCTCGTGCCAATAGCTGGCGTGGATGGCGTAGGGCCGCTTGAAGTAGACGGTCCACGGCACGTCTGCGATCCACGACCGCTTCGGCTCGCCGTCTTCGGTGCTCATGGTCGAGAAGTGATGCTTGCTCTCGACGAAGTAGCGACCGTAGGGCGTCGCGTCCTCTTTGCCAGGAGACATCAGCGTCGTGAAGACGGGTTTCGGCCCTTCGTAGAGCGTCAGCGTGCCGCGGTTCACGCGCACGTGGATCCACTTGCCAGTGCCCTTCGTCTCCCAAGGCGGCTTCGGTCGCGCAGTCACCACGTTGGCGTCACCGCGCTCGATGAAGATCCCGGGCACCCGCGTCTCGAGGAACCACTTCTTGTCGTGCTTCTCTTCGCGACCCGTGAGCGCGACGTGGGTCCTGATGGGCCAGGTCACGCCGGTGGGCTCGAAGCCGGCGCCTGTCTTGCGCCACTGCGCACGCGGCTTATTGCGCATCCACGCGATGGGCAGCTCGACGCCAGCACCAAGCTCCTGGCCACGAAACTCGGAGGTGCGAAAGCGTTTGAGCCCTCGCGCAGGGACCACCGTCATGTCGGTCGAGAGCACCCAGACCTCCCCGAACGCTTCGAAGGCCCGCGTGTAGGCGATCATGGTGCCCGCCGGGAGCATCTTGAAGAACACCCCCTTGGGCTCGCCCCAAGGCGTCGGCACCTGGCCGCCGTCGCGGAGGAAGTCCGGGATCTCGCCGTTCGCAACGATGGGCTCACTCTCGGCGAGCTCGTCGTGGCCCTCGTTCCACCCACGCATTTTCGGCCGGTCGCGGGCGCCCGTCCTCCAGAGCATCTTCTCGAGCGGCAGCGGACGGGTGAGCATCGGCGCGCCGACGCTCAACGCGTACTGGTAGGGCATCACGCCCGGCGCCGGCTCGGTCCAGCGTCCAGCCTTCATCCAGCGTGAATCCATGTCCAGGGTCGCGCGTGACCCTGCGCACACGTAGCCGCCAGCGACGCGCACGAAGCGCGGACACTTGCCGTTGCCGCCGAGGATCTCCGGAGACTCGAGCGCGAGGCTGCTTCCGGGGCGAATGCTGCCGAGCGGGAGCGCTCCCGCCCGGGGCGCCGGTTGGATCCAGGTTCCCCACGAGAGCGATCCGATTCCGGCGCGCCGAGCCGAAGCGCGAGGATAGCCGGCGCCGAAATACTCGCCGGGGGGGACGGCGCGCGCCGCGTCGCCGCTGGTCGGGTTCGCGTCGACCACCTGCCGGTGGGTCGCCGGCGGCTTGGTCTGCGTGGACCCTGGCCCGGGCGCCTGCGCAGACGGCGCGGGGCCGCGCGTGGCAGCACATGCCACCATCACGGCTGCTCCGGAGAAAGCTGCGCGCCGCATCCGGCGCACTATCTCGCGGCGAGAGAGCGGAAGCCAGAAACGAGCCCTGACGGCGCTCATCTGCCACAATTGTCGGAGTCTCGCCATGCGAAGCAACTTCGGATTGCTCGGCGTGCTGCTCGGCGGGTTCGTCGCTTGCCAAGAGTCCCCAACCGGGGACCACGCAGCGCGACGCGCACAAACCACCGCGAGCGCGTCGGCGTCAGCTCCGGCACCGAACGCGAAGTCGTCCACGCCTGCGCTGGACGCCGCGCCGACGCCTACGGCGAAGGCCGATCGGCTCGTGGTCCTCGTCGGCGGTGACGTGAGCCTGGGGCGCGGCGCAGGCCAGCAGATCCTGAAGGACCCGAAGTACGACCCGTTCCGCTCCATCGCGCCGTTGATGCGGAGCGCAGACATTCGCATCGTCAACCTCGAGTCGCAGCTGAGCGATCAGAAGGGTCAGACGCAGCACCCGAACAACCACCTGGTTTTTACCGGGCCGCCCGGCGGCGCCGAGGTGCTCGCGCGCGCCGGCATCGACTTGGTCTCTCTCGCGAACAACCACGCTTGGGACTACGGCAAGGGCGCGTTCTTCGAGACTCTCGACAACCTGGAGCGAGCGGGTGTGCGCTACGCCGGCGCCAGCCGTGAGCGGTCACGCATCTACGAACCCACGGTGATCTCGGCCAAGGGCTTCAGCGTCGCGGTCTTCGGCGTGACGGACATCTGGAATCAGGGACCCATTCAGGAGCACGAAGGCAGGCACCACGTGGCCTGGGCCGCCTTCAAGCTGCTCGAGGCGCCGCTGGCGAAGGCGCGCAAAGAGCACGACCTCGTGCTGGTGCTCTATCACGGGGGTGGCGAGTACCTCGACGTACCGATGCAGTGGACGCGTAGCTTCGTGTCTCAGGTCATGGCCGCGGGGGTCGACGCGTTCTTCGGGCATCACCCCCACGTGCCCCACGGCGTCGCGTGGCACGCGGGCAAGCCGGCGTTTTACAGCCTCGGCAATTTGGTCTTCGCCATGCATAGCGATTACCCTTGGACTGGAACGAGCTTCATGGCCCGGGTGACCTTCCACTCCGACGGCCGCCTCGAGGCCGAGGCGTGCCCGTACCATGTGCTCGGGCACCTCCCGATGCCCTTCGAGGGCAAGACGCGGCCCCCCCGTGAGCGCGCGTTCAAGGGCCACTTGCAGCGACTCTCGGCGGCGACCGGCGGCGCCGAGGTGGGCGATCCCGGGGAATTGTCGTGCATGAAGCTCGCTCCCCGCACGAAGAAGCAGGCGCGACCATGAGCGCACGCGTCTGGTGGCTGGCAATGCTGTCGCTCGCCGCCTGCGGCAAGAGCAGCCACGACTCGCCAGTGCCCTCAGCGAGCGCCGCGCCAAGAGTCGAAGCCGCGCCGGCCGCCGCGCCGGCTCCTCCTGCCTGCACACCTGCGTGCAACGGCATCGAGCGCTGCGACGCCGGACGCTGTGTGCCGAACTGCGGAGCGGGTGAAGTCTACGTTCCTGCGACCGGACCGGGCGGTTTCGAAATGGGGCGCGGGCCACGAGGCGCGATGGACCAGAAGCACACCGTGGTGTTGACGCGACCCTTCTGCATGGACGAGACCGAGGTGACGGTGGCGGCCTATCGAGAGTGCGTGAACGCCGGCACCTGCACGACGCCGCAGCTCAACGATCTGAACAGCAACTTTCGCCCCGAGTTTCAGCGCGACGAACACCCGATCAACATGGTCAACTTTGGACAGGCCAAGCACTATTGCGAGAGTCACGGCAAGTCGCTGCCGACCGAGGCGCAGTTCGAGTGGGCCGCGGGACACGGCGACGGCCGCAAGTACGCTTGGGGTGATCTGGAGCCGACCTGCGAGAACGGCACCGCTGACTTCACTCCGGGCGGTTCCCCGCACTCGGATCCGGCCGGCGACGTCGGCTGTCACGGCGGCGGCACCAGCAAGGTGAGAGCGCACCCGAAGGGCAAGAGCGGCTGGCCCAACGGGGACCTTTACGATCTCGGCGGCAACCTCTGGGAGTGGACCGGCGACTGCTACGTCCACTACCCGAGTGACAAGGTCGTGGATCCGGATCCGCAAGCGCATCCGAGCATCGCCGGCGAGTGCTACGTGCGCACGCTGCGCGGGGGCGGTTGGAACCGCAGCAAGGAGGCGCTCCGGGTGGCCTGGCGTGCCGCCTCCAAGAAGACCTACCGCGTGCCGGCGCTCGGCTTTCGCTGCGTGCGAAATCCGCGCTGATCAGATCACCGTCACACGCTGGAAAGCCGCCGCAACGAGCAGCGCGAGCGCCATCAAGAACACCAGAAATCCGGTCACCACCAGCTGGACGCCCAGCGCGGCGTGCAACTCGCGCACGGCCGAGGAGAAGGGCGCGCGCTCCGACCAGCGGGCGCTGGCAGCGTCTGCGAGCGACGACGACGCCCGACCCAGCAGCACGCCCAACCAGACGTGCAGCGCGCCGACCGGCGCGACGTACATGACGACACCCGAATCGACTCGACCCGTGAACGACACGGCGACGACGATCACCGCCAGGGCGCCTGCAGCGAAACAGACCTTGGACAGGATGCCCGCGCGGGACGCGAAGCGCTCGAGCGCGATCACGTCGACCTCGGCCGCGCGACCCGTGGCCATCGGATCTTCGATGGGACTGTCGGCGTCGGTCGCCGCAGTGGCGTCGGCGTCGGTCGCTGTAGCGGCTGGCGGCGAAGGCTCGTGCCCCGATGCTGTCTCGGTCATGGCGCCGTCAATCGCCAGCGTCTGCCTCGAGTTGGTCGAGGATCTCTCCCGCGCGTTCTTCCGAGATCCCGAACCACTCGGCGAGCTGGTTGATGAGCGCGTTCTCCTCGTCCGCCACTTCCTCGTCCGCGAGGGCCACTGCAGCCGCCAGCGCAAACGCGCCTTCGAGCTCGCTGGGCTCGCCGGCGATCTCTTCCGCGATCTCGTGCAGGCGCGTGTCCCGACCCTGCTCGTCGAGGCGCTTTTGATAGGTCTCGATCATCACATTGATCGTGCCGCTGCGCAGAATGTTGTCGCTGAGGCCTCGAATGGCTCCGCGCACGACGTCGCGCTCTGACTCTTCGATCTTCCCGTCGGCGCTCATCATCAAGAACATGGTCTCAGCCAGCGGCTCGACGCGCGACAGCGCGATGGTTTCTTCGTTGCTGAGCAGCCCCTCGCGGGTCAGGGTTTCATAGGCCGGTGAGAGCACGGTCGTCGGCCGACGACCGCTCGCGAGGAGCGCATCGCGCAGGCGCGTGATGGTGACGGTCTCGATCTTCATGACTGCGGACGCTACACGGTCGATCGGCGGCGATCCAGCGCGGAATCGCCCCGGCAAAGCGCGCGCGCGCGACCCGCACGCAGGGCGCGGGCAGCGTCAGCGAGCGCGGGCCTCGGCGGGAACGAAGACCAACGTGCCGGCGCCGAGCCTCACCTTGTGGCCGCGCCACACGACGTGTCGCTTGAACGGGGCGCGCGCCCACACCAGCAGCATGAACAGCTCGCGCAGCGGGGAGAGCAGCGCCGGCAACCAAGCGTGACGAAACCCCCGGAGCGCCACCCAGCCGCCGACGTCACGGAGCGCGAGCAGCACGAAGATCCAGGTCAGCGCCGCGGCGGGGCCCATGCCCCACCAGGCCAGCGGCAGCAACGCGAGAGGACTGGTCAGCGGCTCGGCCAGCTGAGCCGCCGGGCGCAGGCGCGATCGGAGCATCGCCCAGCGCTGATGGCGCAGAAGGAAGCCGCGCACCGTCATGCCGCGCGTCACGTTGTCGAGCACGGTGGGCGCGATGCGCACGCGGTAGCCCCCGTGTTGGAACAGCTTGCCCATCACGTAGTCCTCGGCGAGCACGTCCGCCACTCGGCGAAAGCCTCCGAGCTCTTCGAAGACCTTCCTCGAGAACAGCATGCTCTTGCCGATCACCAGCGCGTCGCCCAGCAGCGTCGGCAGCGCCGAACCAGCAGCGCAGAAGCCGTTGAGTTGAACGTTCTCCAGAGCCGAGCCCAGTCCGTTTTCTCCGGTGCCGGCCAGAAGGTTGGTGACCAGCCCGTTCTTCGGATCGGCGAGCAGCGTCTCGACCATCTCTGAGACGTAGTGGGTCGGAGCCCGCACGTTGCTGTCGCTGATCAGCAAGAGATCGTGGGACGCGTGGGGCGCCATGCCCATCAGATTGTCGACCTTGGGATTGATGGCCGCGCCGCCGGCGTGCACCACCAGCTTCACCGCGACCTCGGGGTAGCGCAGCGCGAGCTCCCGAACCACGCCGATGGCCGGATCGTCCGGACACTGCACGCCGAACACGAGCTCGAGCCGCGGGTGATCTTGCAGGAAGAAGCTCTCCAGGTTGTCGGCAAGGCCTGCGTCCGTCCCGCAGAGCGGCTTCAAGACGGTGACCGGCGGCAGATCGGCAGCGAGCCCCGCGCGAGGCCGACCCAGGGGATTGGTCGACAGCGGATCCTCGACCAGCTTGGCGATGCTCTCGGGCAGGCGTTGCCCCCGCGTCGCGCGGATGACCGCGAGCGTGCCGAGCGCGGTCCAAGCGGTGCAGATACCGGTCACTGCGAGCGCGACGTTGTTCATGACGACTCCTGGCTGCGGTTTCGGAAGATGAGCGACCAAAGCGGCAAGCAGATCGCGAAGTAGACGATGCTGGTGGTGAGCAGGCGCAGCGGTAGGTAGGGCAGCGCGGTGAAGCGGATCGCGAGATCGAAGAGCAGGAGGTTGGCGGTGAAGCCGAGGGCTTCGACGCCGAGAAACTGCGTGCCTTGTCGGAGCCAGTCTCGCGATCGGTCACCGAAGGCGAACCACTTGTTGCCCACGAACTGGAGCGCGATGCCGATCACCAGCGCGGGCACGCTGGCGAGACGGGGTGAGAGACCGAAACCGCTGACGAGGACGGTGAGGGCGACGAGATCCGTCAGCGTGGCCAGCGCTCCGATGGCCGCGCTGCGCGCCACCGTCGCCAGGCCGGTGATGGAGGTTGGATTGACCACGCCCAAGCCTCATTGCCAGGCTCATGCCAGGGCGCCGGTCGTGGGATTTCAGCGGGTTGGGCGCTGGTGCGAAGTGAGCAGCCGCGAACACCGCTACACCATTGGTTGAACCAATTCGCGGCGCCCATGTGGGAGCAGGTCAGGTCGTGGGAGCCAACAGTGCCACCGCCACCAGCGCCAGTCCCGCGCCGATCCACTGCCGCAGCGTCAGGCGCTCGCCCAGCAACGCGACCGCCAGACCCACCGACACGATGGGATAGAGCGCGGTCGTGATGGCGACGGCGCTGATCTCGGTGCGCGCGGCCGCTCGATAGTAGAAGGCCATGCCCGCGGTCGCTGCCACTCCGGCGAGCGCGGCGTACACGAGCCCCTTCGTGCTGTAGCTCGGCGTGAGCGATCCGCGCAGGGCTCCGTAGCCAAGCACGCAGACGGCCGAACCGACGTACTGGTAGAGCACGGCGCTGTAGGCGTCCGGAAGGTACCTGGTCGTGAGCTTGGGCAGAAACGCCCAGAACCCCCAGCACACCAGCGCCAGCGCCGCATCTACCCAGGGCATGGGTCAGTTCGTGAGGGCGATCAGCGGCGCGATCACCAGCGCGACCACGCTCATCAGCTTGACCAAGATGTTGAGCGACGGGCCCGCGGTGTCCTTGAAGGGATCGCCAACGGTGTCGCCGACCACGGCCGCCTTGTGCGCGTCGGAGCCCTTGGGCGTGGAGGCTTCCGTCGGTCATCTTGTAGCCGTCGCCCTCGAAGCTCTTCTTGGCGTTGTCCCAGGCGCCGCCCGCGTTGCTCATGAAGAGCGCGAGCAGCACGCCGGAGACGGTGACGCCCGCCAGAAGCCCGCCGAGCGCCTCGGGTCCGAACAAGAACCCGAGACGATGGGCGTGACCACGGCACAGGCTCCGGGCAGGATCATGCGCTTGATGGCGGCCTGGGTGCTGATGTCCACGCAGCGGGCGGTGTCCGGCTTCGCGGTGCCCTCGAGCAGGCCGGGGATCTCGCGGAACTGCCGGCGAACTTCCTCGATCATCTCCATGGCCGCTTCACCCACCGCGCTCATGGCCAGCGCGCTGAAGAGGAAAGGCAACATGCCGCCGACGAACACGCCGGCCATCACGGTGGGGCGAGTGAGGTCGATGGAGCTGATGTTGGCCTGCTGCGCGAAGGCTGCGAAGAGCGCCAGGGCCGTCATGGCCGCGGAGCCGATGGCGAAGCCCTTGCCGATGGCGGCCGTGGTGTTGCCAACCGCGTCGAGGCGATCGGTGCGCTCCCGAACCTCGGCGGGCTGGTGGCTCATCTCGGCGATGCCGCCCGCGTTGTCCGCGATGGGCCCGTAGGCGTCCACGGCGAGCTGGATGCCCGTCGTGCTGAGCATGCCGAGCGCGGCGATGGCGACGCCGTAGACGCCTGCGATGTGCGCGGAGCCCATCACGCCGCCGGCGATGAACAGGATGGGCAGCGCGGTCGACTGCATGCCCACCCCGAGTCCTGCGATGATGTTGGTGGCGTGGCCCGTCTTGCTCTGCTCGGCCACGCTCATCACCGGCGCTTTGCCGATCGAGCAGTAGTAGCTGGTGATGATGCCCACGGCGACGCCGGTCCCGAGCCCGATCACGGTGGCGATGCCCACGTCGGACCAGGTGACCAGCTTGCCGCCGAGCTCCGTGCCGTTCGCCGGCCAGTACTGACGCGCGAGCGCGAAGGTGGCAACCGCCATCACCGCCGCGGAGCCAAACGATCCGGCGTCCAGCGCGAGCTGCGGGTTGCCGCCCTCTTTGGTGCGGACCACGAAGGTGCCGAGGATAGAGCAGACGATGCCGCCCGCAGCGATCACCAGGGGCAGAATCACCGGACCGTAGTGGCCGGACTCGATGCAGGCCGCGCCGGCTCCGAGCACCATCGCGCCGATGATGGCGCCGACGTAGGACTCGAAGAGATCGGCGCCCATGCCCGCCACGTCGCCGACGTTGTCGCCGACGTTGTCGGCGATCACCGCCGGATTGCGCGGATCGTCTTCGGGCAAGCCGGCCTCGACCTTGCCGACGAGATCGGCGCCGACGTCGGCGGCCTTGGTGTAGATGCCGCCGCCCACCCGGGCGAAGAGCGCGATGCTCGACGCGCCCATCGAGAAGCCGGTGAGCGCGTTGATGGCCGTCATCAAGTTGCTCGCTCCCGGGAACAGGTGTTGCGAGAAGACGATGAACAAGCCGCCGAGCCCGAGCAGCGCGAGCCCGACCACCGTCATGCCCATCACGCTGCCGCCGTTGAACGCGACGGCCAGCGCGGAGGCGAGCCCAGTCCGGGCGGCTGCGGTGGTGCGCACGTTGGCGGCTGTGGCGACACGCATGCCGAAGTAGCCCGAGAGGCCCGACGCCACCGCGCCCAGCACGAATGCGGCGGCAACGAGCGGGGTCTGACCCGCCCGGCCCTGCGAGTTCACCACCGCCAACAGCCCCGCCACGGCGATGACAAACACCGCGAGCACCTTGTACTCGCGCGCCAAGAAGGCCATGGCGCCCTCGCGGATGAGCTGCGCGATGTCTTGCATCTCACGCGTGCCGGCGTCTTGCCGGGTGATCCACGATGCCTTCCAGAAGGCGAAGACGAGTGCGAGGACTCCGGCGGCGGGTGCTGCGTAGTAGATGGGTTCCACGGGTCGCGCGTATAGCGCACGTTCGCGGCTTTCGAGAACCCGAAGAACGACCTTCGGGCCAATTCGCCGCCCTGGTGGCGAGAACTCGCTCAGGCCCCGGCGCGAGCGCTGACCTCCTGCGCCCGCGACAGGGCCGGCCACCCCAGCACTTCGCAGGCGTCTCGGACGTACTCCGGGCGCCGCATGCCCACGAGCACCGAAGTGACGCCTGGTACGCTGCCGATGGACCAGAGCGCCTTCTGCGAGAGGGATGCGCTGCGACGCTCTGCCGGCAAGCGGGGATCGAGCTCGCCGTGAAGTCGCGACGCGAGCGCCCGACTCGCGTCCGCTGAGCGCTGGCCAATGGAGAGCAGCAAGGCTTCCAGCGACGTCACGTAGCGCGCGCTCCAGTCCTTCCACCGCTGCTCGAGCTCGCCGCGCAGGGTCCGGTCGAGGGTCGCGATCACGTGGTGAGTCCGGGGCAGCACCACCTCCCGCTCGATGCTGCTCCACTCGGCGAAGGACTGCGCCGAGGCGGGCAAGCGCCCGAGCTGCTCGGCCCAGTTGAGCAGCGCTTCCGGCGGCGGACTGCCCGGACCGGTCCGCAGCTTCGAGGCGAAGGTCTCTCGAAACTCTTTCTCGAGGTCGGCGACGCGAGCGAGCGCAGTCTCGACCGGCGCGGCGCCCGCGAGGGTCGGCACGTCGGCGAGCCGGATCAGCCCCCCGTCCGAGAACGCGTTGAGTGGGCGATTCACCAATACCGCGAGCTGCTCGTGCTGCGCGATCTCGAGCACTCCGCCCTCGCGCAGGGCGCCGCGCTCGAACAAGTTGAAAGGCACCTGCACGACGGCAAAGCCGTGAGCGTCGCCGCCCGCGCGCTTCGCAGCCGCGAGCATTCGAGCGAGGTCGGTGGCGTCGCGGTCGTCGGGCAAACTCACCGAGGTGTTGCTCGAGACGCCGTAGGCCCGGATCCGGCCGCGGCTTCGCTCCTGCTCGAAGTGAGCAAACGCCGCCTCGACGCGCCGATAGAACTCGTCTCGCAGCTCGTCGACGGGACTCTCGCCGCGCTTGGCGGCGTCGGAGAGGAAGTACTCGGGGTTGTGCAGCAAGCAGACGTCGAGGGTCTCGAGTCCGAGTCGATCGAGGGAGCGAGTCAGCTGGTCCTCGAGCCACTCGGGGTGCAGGCAGTGCCAGATCCCAGGACCCACCTTGACCATCTCGGGGTACGCCCTCCCGGCGCGTTCGCGTTCGCTGGCGAGGTCGAGGTTCTTGCCTTGCACGTAGCCAATCTTCGAGACCACCACCAGCTGGTCGCGCCAGATTTTTCCGCTCTGCTCGAGATCGCGGATCACCTCGCCCATCACCCGTTCGCTCTCGCCGTCCGTGTAGTTGGTCGACGTGTCGAGCAGGTTGATGCCGCACTCGAGCGCTTGGGCGAGGGCAGCTCGATGCTCGGGGGTGTGAGCGTCGAGCCGGTAGCCGCCCAAGCCGAGCCGACTCACCACCAGCCCCGTGGCGCCCAGCGCGGTGTAGGCGCGCGCGTCCCAGCTCTCGCCGTGCTTCTCTGCGCAGGCCCGGGTGCCCTCTGCCGTCGCATGACCCGCCAGCTTCCGGATACCGATACCGCTGGCGCGCGCGGATCGGGCCCTCTTGGCCTGTTCGCCCAGCGCCCCCGCGACTGCGCTGAGATCGGTGAGCGGCGCACGGCACGCGCCATCGCGACAGACGTACAGAGTGGCGCGATCGCCGATCATGGTCTTGCCCCGCGTGAGCGGCGACACCGCGGCGCGGTCGTCCCCTGGCTCGACCCAGGCCACGACCCGGTTCGGAACGAAATGCCTGGCGAGCTCCGCGGCGAGGGGCTCACGCTGGTCTTCGCTGCCCACCACGCAGAGCTCCACCGGTGGCTCGAGCAAGAAGTCGAGCACCGAGAGCGCCGTCGCGAACGATCGCGGCGAGCGTTCGACCAGCTGTCCGTGGGCGGTGAGCGCCGCGGCCGCGCGCGCCCGCAGCTCGACGCGATCCAAATGAACGGACGCGCGAGCGAGCAGCCGTGCCGCCACGGCGTTCGGGCTGGGCAGCGCGCCGTCGTGACCTTCGCGAGGTCGCGCAAGCAGCTTCTCATGGTCGTGAGCCGTGAAGAAGAACGCGCCGCCTTCGGGATCGCCGAAGTCCGCCAGCATGCGGTCGCAGAGCTTGGTCACGTCGGCGAGTCGCTGGGGCGCCCCGCCGGCTTCGTAGAGATCCAGCAGGCCGTCTCCCAGGTAGGCGTAGTCTTCGAGGTAGGCATCCAGATGCGCCTTGCCGCCGCGCGCCGTGCGATACAGACCGCCGTCGGGTCGCATCATTCGGTCGAGGACGAAGTCGGCGGCCCGCTCCGCGCTGGCGAGATAGCGAGCGTCTCGAAGCACCCGCGCCCCCTCGGCCATGGCGCCGATCATCAGCCCGTTCCACGCACACACGACCTTGTCGTCGAGCAGCGGAGGAACGCGCTTCAGGCGCGCCGCGAGAAGCTTCGACTTGGCGCTTGCGAGCTGTTCGCGCAAATCGGCTTCCGAAGTCTCCAGTTCACTCGCCACCTCGGACAAAGGCCGCGGCGTGTTGAGGATGCTGTGGCCTTCCCAGTTTCCGCCGGGCGTGACGTCGTAGTCGGCCCAGAACGCCCTCGCCTCGGCCTCGGTCAGCACCTGGCGGATCTGTTCCGGCGTCCAGACGAAGAACTTACCCTCTTCGCCCTCGCTGTCGGCGTCCGTCGCCGAGTAGTAGCCGCCCTCGGCGGACTGCATCTCGCGCAGCACGTAGTCGAGGGTCTCGCGGGCCACCCTCGAATACTCGTCGCGTTTCGTGACCTGAGACGCCCAGGTGTACACGCGCGCAAGCAGCGCGTTGTCGTAGAGCATCTTCTCGAAGTGCGGAACGAGCCAGCGCTCGTCGGTGGAGTAGCGGGCAAACCCACCGGCGAGGTGATCGTAGAGCCCGCCGTTCTTCATGCCGTCCAGGGTCCTGGTGACCATCTCGAGAGCGCGGGCTTCGCCGCTTCGGTGGTGGTGTCGCAACAGCAGTTCGAGGGCCGCGGACGGGGGAAACTTCGGCGCCGCCCCGAACCCGCCCCACCGCGGATCGAAGGCCGTCTCGAGTTGGTCGACGGCGGCAGCGATGGACTCCGCGCCGATACCGCAGGCACGCCCCAGCTTGGACTGCTTCTTCACTTGCTCGGTGAGCTGCTCGGCCTGGGCGAACAGGTCGTCGCGCTCGTTCTCCCAAAGCTCCGCGATGCGCTCGATCAGTGTTCCAAATCCGGGGCGCCCGTGGCCGTCCTCGGGTGGAAAGTAGGTGCCGGCGAAGAACGGTTTCTGCTCCGGCGTGAGGAAGACCGTCATGGGCCAGCCGCCGCCGCCGCTCAGGGCGACAGTCGCCGCCATGTAGATTTCGTCGAGGTCCGGGCGCTCCTCGCGGTCCACCTTGATGCACACATAGTGGTCGTTCATCCGACGCGCGACGTGCTCGTTCTCGAAGCTCTCGCGCTCCATCACGTGACACCAGTGGCAGGCGGCGTAGCCGATACTCAGCAAGATCGGCCGGTTCTCGAGGCGGGCGCGCTCCAACGCCTCGAGTCCCCAGGGGTACCAGTCGACCGGGTTGTGCGCGTGCTGGAGCAGGTAGGGGCTGGTCTCCGCGATCAGCCGATTCGGCTTCCGGTTCATGACTCCATGCGTAGGTAAGCCGCGCCCGCGGTGCAATCGTGCTGGCTCGAGGCCCGCGTCCGTGTACTCTTCGAGGGGGTCTTGGCTCGACTTTGGAGGAAACGATGCGAAAGCTCAGCAGCACGATTGCGTTCTTCGGTGCATTCTCGATCTTGGCGTGTTCGGCGGCTGACGAGCCCACCGAGTCGGGTGAGCCGACGGGGGAGTCATCCGAGGCGCTGACCGGGGGGTGCAACTACAACACCATCGGGCATCCCTGCGATCCGGACGGCAATGGAGGGCCGCTGCTCGAATGCGGCGGCGTCTGCCACCCCACCCCGACGGCAACGTTCCCCTACAGCGTCACCTGCGTGGGTATCACCACCGTGGGTATCCCCACTCTGAACGGTCGCGTGTGTGGCTCGTCAGGTGGCACCAGCTGCGCCAACACCTGCCTCAACGGGGCCTGCGTCGCCATCCAGGCCAAGACCGGTGCGGCCTGCCGGCCGTCGTCGGGCGGCGGCATCTACCCCGACTCCTGCGACGGCGCCTGCAACGCAAACGGTGCGTGCGCGGCCCTGGCGAACCCGGTGCCCTACGGCCGCGAAGGGTGCGTGTTCAACGCCTGCGACATGACCGCGGCGAGCACCGCCACGAAGATCAACCTGCTCAAGGGCGCCACCTGCACCGATAGCAATCAGTGCACGCTCGCCGACGTGTGCGACGGCGCGGGCAAGTGCGCGGCCGGCTCCACCAAGAGCTGCGACGACGGCAACGTGTGCACCACGGACACCTGTAACCCCAACAATGGAGCCTGCCTGGGCCAGGTCAACACCAACCCCTGCGACGACAAGGATGCCTGCACCACCGGCGACACCTGCGGAGGTGGCACGTGTCAACCCGGCAAGCCGGTGGTCTGCGCCGACAACAACGCTTGCACCACCGACAGCTGCGACAAGGCAACCGGCTGCAAGTACGTCGCCAAGGACTGCAACGACAACAACGCTTGCACCGCCGACGGCTGCGACGCGACCAGCGGCGCGTGCGCCCACAAGCCCATCGCTTGCAACGACAACAATCCGTGCACGACCGACTCGTGCGCGACGGCCACGGGCTGCGTGTACACCCCGATCGCCGGCTGCGGCACGGGCGGCACGGGCGGCGGTGGCGGAACCGGCGGCGCGACCGGCGGAACCGGCGGCGCGACCGGCGGAACCGGCGGCGCGACCGGCGGAACCGGCGGCGCGACCGGCGGAACCGGCGGCGCGACCGGCGGAACCGGCGGCGCGACCGGCGGAACCGGCGGCGCGACCGGCGGCGCAGCGGGCGCGGGTGGTTCGACCGGCGGCGCAGCGGGCGCCGGCGGCGCAGCGGGCGCGGCGGGCGCGGCAGGCTCGGCAGGCTCGGCAGGCGCAGCGGGCGCGGGCGGTTCGTCCACCGGCGGCAGCTCGAGCGGCGGCAGCTCGAGCGGCGGCAGCTCGAGCGGCGGCAAGGACGGCGGCGTTGGCGGTGGCAAAGACGGCGGCACGGGCCTCGACGTCGATGACGACGGCGGCTGCGGGTGCCGGGTGCCAGCGCAAAATGCTCCCTCGTCGAGCTGGCTCGTGCTCGCGGGCCTCGGCGCGCTGCTCGCGCGTCGCCGGCGTTCGTGATCCCCGGTCGAGGACTTAAACTCCAACTGCTTCTGCCGTTGGTCCCGGGAGGGGTGGCCCGAGTGGTCCATCGCTCGAGCGCCCCGACCGGACGCGAATGACCGACATCGATCTCTCGCTGAAGGCCGCGGAAGCTTCGCCCACGCACACTGATCCGCCGGAGGCTCGGGCGTTGAACGTGACGTCCCCGCCGCCTGGCGACGACTGGTGGGAACCCTACTTCCGCTACTTCGGCGCCGTTCATCAGCCAGACGATTTCGGGTTTCGTCGACGCGCCCGCACCTTGATCATCGCGTGCCACGGCGCGCTGGTGCTGATGATCGTGAGCGCGACCCTGCGCATGGTCTCGGATCGCGCGCCGCCCGCGAGCTATTGGCTCGCCGCGCCCATCACCACGCTCGCGATGGCGTCCGGACCCTGGGTGCTCAGGCACACGCGGTCGCTAAACAAGGCGGCCATCCTCCCGGTTGGCGCCACCGCGACCACACTCCCACTGCTGGCCGTCGGTGCCGGCGGCCTCAACGCGCCCGTGCTCGCCATGTTGCCGTCCATCCCGCTGATCGCGGCCTTCTTCCTGGGCGCCCGCGGCGCAAAGATCCTGACCGGGATCCTGATGGTCGAGCTGGGCCTGCTCGCCGTGGCCTTCCAGACCGGCCACTTGACGGCGACCACCCCACCGCCTCCGGTCGTGAAGGCCACGCTGTACGCCTGCTTCCTGGTGGTCACCGCATTCATCGCCATGGCCTACGACCACGAGCGGAGAACGGTCGAGCACCGCCTCCGATCCATGGCGCAGCAGCTGTACGAGAGCAGCATCCGCGATCCGCTCACGAACCTGAACAACCGCCGCTACTTCGCCGAACGCATCGAACACGAGCTCGCCTTCGGAGCTCGGCACGCCGTCCCGACCAGCGTCCTCATTCTAGATGTCGATCACTTCAAGGCGGTGAACGACACGAAGGGCCACGCGGCCGGGGACGCCGTCTTGGTCGATTTGGCCACCATTCTCGTCTCGCGTCTTCGTACCGAAGACCTCGTGGCGCGCTACGGCGGCGAGGAGTTCGTGGTGCTGCTCCGCAACACGCCCCGTGAGGGCGCGCGCATGGTGGCCGAGCGCCTCCGTGCAGCCGTGGCTGCACATGGGTTCGAGCACGGGGGCAGCGCGTTCTCCGTGACCGTGAGCATTGGCTGTGCCACGACCGTGGGCGGCCACTCGGGAGACGACTTGCTGACCCAGGCCGACGACTGTTTGTACAGCGCCAAGCGCTCGGGCCGAAACCGCGTCGTGGACACTTGCGCCGCTCCCGCCGTCAAGCGGCAGTTGGCCTGAGCGCTCTACGCTTTGCGGACCAAGAGCACGTGCTCACGCCGCGGCGCCCCGCGGAACGCGGACTGGGTCGCCAGGTGGAAATGCGGGCGCTTCTGTGAAGCGCGGGCCGCCAGCACGAGGCCGGCGTTGCGCGCGAGGTCAACCGTCAACTCCTCAGCCCGGAGCGCGCGACCGGCGATCACGCTGTCGGCGATGATCAGCGCCGCAGCTCCCTTCGCCGAGATCACCCGAGCCATCTCGGCCAGCGATGCTCCAAGCTCCCGGCGCCAGGTCCCGAGCGCCATCTCGAAGCTCTTGCCGCGCGCGCCGCGGCGCGAGCCGATCTCGAAGCGCTCGAAGCGCTCGGATTCGAGCTCGAGCCAACGCAGGCGCGTTGCGTGATGCGCGTGATAGTCGTACACGCCCGGATAAGGCGGTGAGGTCACGATCAGAGCCACCGAGCCCGCGCGGATCCGCTCCAGGTAGCGAGCGTCGCCCGGCCCGACCTTCACCTCGACCCTGCGATCCGGAACCAACGCGGCGTACTGCTCGAGGCGGCGCACCAGCTCCTCGGTCTTCTTGACGAAAAACTGAAGCGCAAAGCCGGCGGGCAAACGGCGCGGCGCCTTGCGGCCGGTGGTGTCACCCGGCTGCTTGCTCACCTTGGTCAGCATGGCCGAAAACACCAAAAACAACGCTCGTTTCATCTCGCCGCGGGGCAGCTCGTCGATGCCGCTGGCGATGCTGTCGAGCTCGAGCAGCACGTGGATGTCGAAGAGCTCGCGATCTTCGGGCCCGTAGCGCCGGGTGGGCGCGGCCTTGGCGAGGCGGCGCTTGTCGGCCTTCTCGTAAATGGCCTCCGCGGTCTGCACCAGGGTCGCCGTCTCGCGGGTGCCAAGCCCGAGGGTCTTGAGCTTCGCGAGCTCGATGGCCAGCGGGTTCGCGTCGATGCCCAGGGCGCGACGCCCGAGCCGGTGCGCCTCGACCAAGATGGTCCCGCTGCCGCAGAATGGATCGAGCACCGTGTCCCCGGGTTTCGACAGACCTTCGATCAGCCGTGCCGCGGTGTCGGGGTGCAGCCGAGCCGGATAGCTGTGGAAGCCGTGCACGTGGCGCATGGTGCTGGCTTCGTCGGCCCGCACATCGAGAGCGCGCTTCAACACCCTGGCGGCCTCGAGGTCGGGACCCGCGATCTCGACCGCGCCACCGACGTGGGACAGCGATCGCCGCTCCCGGCGTTCTGGGGGCGGGAGTTTCTCTTCGGCTTCGGCCTTGGCCTTGGCCTTCTTCCGCGAGGTCTTGGTCTGCGTCATTCCGGGAGCCGCCTGAGCGAGGCCCACGGAAACGGCTTCCAGAACGGCGTGTCAACGGCTTTCGACGGATCGAGGCGAAACCACGGGCCGCCGTCGGCGGGACGCAGCACCTGGGTGTTCTGCGCGGGCATGAAGCTCTGCCCCAGGAGCGCCACCCTCTGGTCGCCCTTCTCGGCGACATCGAGCACGAGCACCGCGTGGCCTGGGTTGCCGGGCAGGATGAAGAAGTCGCCCGCGCGGATCTGATCGGGCTCTACGGGCTTCGCCTGCTTCTCGAGGCTCACGGTGTTGGCCCAGGCAAACACCGCGTCCAAGTACTTGCGAAATGCCGCGTGGTCGCTGACTGGCTTGCCTGCTGGAACCCACTGGATGTTCGCACCGGACGGCACGATGCGTTCCCCGCGCGACCAGCGCGACCACGGCAGCGCCAGCCCCGCAGCGGCCCGGTAGCTCATGTTGCGCTCGCCCTTCGACCAGAGCCACTCCGCATGCAGTCGCATCACCGAGTCGGCGCATTGCTGCAAATCCGTGGGGCTGACATCGAGGGCGACGACCCCGGCGATGCGCGAGTCGGTCGCCGCATGCAGCACGCGCCCGTCGTAGGCTCGCACGGGGGTCTCGGGAGCCGCGAGCGGGAGATCGCGCAACCACCCCGCGAAGCTCTTGGCCGCAACGCGCGCGCGTACGAACCCCGCCGGAGGCGCGAAGCGCCGGCGGATCGTGTCGGTGGGTTTGGGTTCGAGACCCGGGGTGGCTAGCCAGGGGTACGCGGCGGAGCTGGCGGCGGCATCGGGGGCGGCCGGGGTCGAGGGAGACGCGACCGGGCTGGACAGCTCGACCGGTGGCGCTGCGACCGACGCCGCGGGCGGTGCCATCGCCGGCTCCGCGCGCGGGGTCGGCGGCGGCGCCGGATCACGGCACGCTGCCAGCGCGAGCGTCGCCGCCAGCGCACAGCGGCCGAGCGTCACCCGAGCCCACGCAAGTCGGTGGCTTCTTTGACTCGACAGACGGCCAGAGCGAAAGCTGCGGTCCGCATGGAGCAACCGTGTTGCTTCATCATGTTTTGGATCGATTTCCACGCCTCGACCATGTGCCGATCGAGCTCGCGGTTCACTTGCTCCTCGGTCCAGCGGTACTTCGCCGTGTTCTGCGTCCACTCGAAATAGGACACCGTCACGCCGCCGGCATTGGCCCAGATGTCGGGCAAACACACCACGCCGCGCCGATTGAAGATCTGATCGGCCTCCATGGTGGTCGGTCCGTTGGCGGCCTCGACCACCCACTTGGCCTGCACCTTCTCCGCGTTGTCCCGGGTGAGCACGTGTCCCAGCGCGGCGGGCACCAGCACGTCGCAGTCCGCGACCAACAGCTCTTCGTTGGAAATCGGCGCACTGCCGGGGAACCCGACCACGCTACCGGTCGCCTTGGCGTGCTCGGCCACTCCGGGGATGTCCAGCCCTTCGGGGTTGATGATGCCGCCCTTGACGTCGCTGACGGCGATCACGCGCCCGCCTTCGGCGTGCACCAGCTTCGCGAACCAGCTGCCGACGTTGCCGAAACCTTGGACCGCGAAGCGCGTTCCCCGGATGGTTCGTCCATCGGCGGCCAGCACCTCGCGGATGGCGATCATGCAGCCGCGCCCAGTGGCCGCGTCGCGCCCGAAGGATCCGTGCAGCTCGACCGGCTTGCCCGTGACCACGCCCGGAGAAAATCCGTAGCGCCTGCTGTACTCGTCGAACATCCACGCCATCACTGCGGCGTTGGTGTTCATGTCGGGGGCCGGGATGTCGGTGTCGGGGCCGATCAGCTCCGCGATCTGGTCGATGAATCGGCGGCTGAGCCGCTCGAGCTCCCGCCGGCTCAGCTTGCTGGGATCGACCTGGATCCCTCCCTTGGCGCCACCAAAGGGCACGTTCACCACTGCGGTCTTCCAGGTCATCAAGCTGGCGAGGGACCGCACTTCGTCCAGATCCACATCGGGGTGGTAGCGCAGCCCACCTTTGTAGGGCCCGCGGGAGTTGTCGTGCTGGATGCGATAGCCAATGAAGTTCCCGATGTTACCGTCGTCGAGCTCGATGGCGATCTCGACGCGGAGCTCCCGACTCGGCGTGACCAGCAGGGTCTTGTAGCGAGGAGACAGCTTCAGCAGCTCGAACGCCTGGCCTAGGTAGTAGTTGGTGGTCTCGGTCGCGTTCATGCTCATTGCGGGCCTCGTTGGGGTGCGTAAGGGCTATCGCTCAACCCCTCCGCGGGGAGGAGCTGCTCGGCGCGGATGGCGTGCACACGTCAGCTTGCTGCGTTCGCTTGCACCACCGACATCACTTCGGCTTCGGTGAGGATGTGATCGCTGTCTTTGGCCTTGGCCAGGATGGCTTTCACGAGCGCCTCGCTGGGCTCGATCTTCCTGGTCTTGAGCCAATAGGTCACGTTGCTGGCGCCCGACATGTAGCCGATGACGATCTCTTGCTGTCGGCCGAACATGCCAGCCGGCACGCCGCTGTAGATGCGATCGGCGAGCCAGGCGTCGCCCTTGGCCTGCGCCTTGATGATGGCGGCCGCGTGCACACCGGTCGCGGTCCGGAACGCGTCCTTTCCCACGAGCGGATAGTTGATCGGGATCTCCCAACCCACGGCCCGGGCCGCGGTCTCGCAGTACTCGACGAGGTGAGTCAGGTCCTGGTTCTCGAGCATGCCGAGCAGCTTGAGGTTCAGCAGGATGAGCTCCATCTGCGCGTTGCCGACCCGCTCACCGACTCCGAGCGCGCAGGCGTGAACTCGGGTCGCGCCCCATTCGAGGGCGTAGATGGCGTTGACCAAGCCCAGACCGCGATCGTTGTGACCGTGCCAGTCGATGCCGACGTCGGCGCCCATGCCGGCGATCAGGGCCTGCGTGAACTGGATCAAGTTGCGCACACCGTCGGGAGTGGCGTGACCCACGGTGTCACACAAACACAGCCGCGACGCGCCATGATCGACGGCCAGGCGGAAGAGCTCCGAGAGGACCTCAGGACGGCTGCGAGTCGTGTCTTCGGTGACGTAGCAGACCTGAAGGCCGCCCTTGACCCCGACGTCGATGGCCTCGGCGCTGCGTTTCTTGATCAGGTCGAGATCCCACTCCTCCGCCAGCGCGCGGATGGGGCTCGAGCCGACGAAGGCGTAGACCTCCACCGGGATGCCCGCGCGCTGCGAAAGCTCGACCATCGGCGTGATGTCCCCCGGCACCGTGCGGCCGGCGCAGGCCACGCGGATCTTCAGCTTGTGATTCACGACCTCCTGGCACATGCGCAGGCAGTCGTCGAAAGCGCGCTTGCTCGAACCGGGCAGGCCGATGTCGGCCCGCTGAATGCCGAGCTTGTCCATCAAGTGGAGCAGGGCCAGCTTGTCGTCGATGTTCGGATCTTTGACGCTGGGGTTTTGCAGTCCGTCCCGCAAGGTCTCGTCGAAGAACTCGACGCCGCTGGGGATGACTCGACCCTTGCGTGCGATCTCGTTCCAGTCGTAAACGAGTTCGTCACTGCGAGGCGGATGGCTCGGCATGCCGGGAATATGGCCCAGCGCTCCCTGGCCTCGCAACCCCGGCGCGGAACCTTTCATGGCGCGGCGCGCCATGGCGTTGTACGCCTGAGCCGATGCCCTCGGATGCCACGCGCCGACTCATCCGTCAGCGCCTGGCGGACGAGGTCGGCCGCATCGACAAGGAAGCCGCCCGGCGCATCGCGCTCGTGTACCCATCCCCCTACGCGGTGGGCATGAGCTCGCTGGGCTATCAGCTGGTCTACCGCTGCATTCAGTCCCTGCCCGGCGTCGCTTGTGAACGCGTGTTCCTCGACGACGGCGGCGAGGACCCTGGTGCCGAGGTCGAAGGCCCGGTCAGCTACGAAGCGCTGCGCCCCCTCGGCGACTTCCAGCTCTTGGCCTTCAGCGTCGCCTATGAGCTTCAGATCATCGGGATCGTGCGCATGCTCGACGCCGCGGGCATCACCGCTGAACGCTCGCGCCGAAGCGAACGTGAACCCTTCGTGCTGATGGGGGGACCGCTCACTTTCAGCAATCCACTCACGCTCGCGGGCTACGCGGACGCAGTGGTCCTGGGCGAGGCCGACGAAATCATCGACTTCGCCGCGGACGCCGTGCTCGAAGCGCCGAGCAAGGCGGCGGCGCTCGCCAAGCTGGCTGCGCACCCGAATCTGTACGTGCCATCGATTCACGGCGACAGCCTTCCGGCCATTGCAGCCTGCGACGACAAACTGTTGCCGGCGAAGAGCGTGATCCGCACCCCGCACACGGAGCTGTCGGACATGCTTCTGATCGAGACCGAGCGCGGGTGCTCGCGCGGGTGCACCTATTGTGTCATGCGGCGCACCACCAATGGCGGCATGCGCATCGTGCCCAAGGAGGTGATCCTCGCCGAAATCCCCGCTGACACCGCCAAGGTCGGCTTGGTCGGCGCAGCAGTGAGCGACCACCCTCGCATCGAAGAGATCGTGCGCACGTTGGCGGAGCGGGGCACTCGGGTCGGCCTGTCGAGCCTACGTCCGGATCGCTTGGGAGACGGCTTCGTGAGCGTGCTCGCCGCCGCCGGGCATCGCACACTGACCACGGCCCTCGACGGCGCGAGCCAGCGCATGCGCGACCTGATCGAGCGCCGGGGTCGCGAACAGCACTACCTCGGGGCCGCTCGAGCCGCCCGCGCTCACGGCATCGAGCGCCTGAAGCTGTATCTGATGGTCGGGCTTCCGGGCGAGACGGACGACGACATCGACGAGTGCGCGCAGTTTGTCGGTGAGCTCTCGAAGATCATCCCCGTTGCTCTCGGCATCTCGCCCTTCTGCGCCAAGAAGAACACGCCGCTCGACGGCATGCCCTACGCCGGAGTCGGCACCGTGCAACGGCGCCTCGAACGACTGCGCCGCGGGCTTCGGGGTCGTGCCGAGGTGCGCGCGGTGAGCGCCAAGTGGTCGTGGGTCGAGCACGTGCTGTCGCAGGGAGGCGAGGCGGAAGGCCTGGCCGTGGCCGAGGCCGTGCGAGCCGGCGGCACATTTGCGGAGTTCAAGCGGGTGTTCTTGGCCCTGGGTCACGCGCCGGACGGCCGGGGTTACGCCGAAGCAGTGCCGCCCGTGGCGCCCGATCGCGCGCGAAAGCGCCGGCTGGCGCTGGCGTCTGGATGAGCACTCAGCGCCGCATCTCCAGCCGAGCGCGAGCGGAAATCGGGACTTGCTGAGAAACGCGGCGCCATGCCCGGCACTCTGCCACGCACGGCCAAACCCCGGACGCGTCAAGGCCTCGCCAAGGCAGGGGCGCCGCCCCATGTCTTTCGGCGATGCCGGACCCAAACCCTCACGCCCGAGCCGTCGAACTCTGGGAGCAAGGCTGCGCGCTCCAGATGCGCCGCCGCCTCGACGACGCCATCGAGTGTTACCGCCAATCCATCGAAGTCTGCCCCACCGGTGAGGCTCACACCTTCCTCGGCTGGGCGTTGAGCTGGCGCGGGGACGTCGACGCGGCGATCGCCGAGTGCGAGCGCGCCATCGGCGTCGACCCGGACTTCGGCAACCCCTACAACGACATCGGTGCGTATCTGATCGAGCTCGGGCGCCTCGACGAAGCGATCCCATGGCTCGAGCGCGCGAAAGCAGCGAAGCGCTACGACCCTCGCCATTTCCCACACCTGAACCTCGGGCGTATCTACGCGGCGCAGGGCAAGCCCACCCGCGCCATCGCGGAGTTCGAGCGAGCGGCGGAGCTTCGGCCCGACGACCCCACCGCCGCGCAGATGCTGTGCAAGCTCCGGCAGCTGAACTGAGGCTGGTCGAACCACCGGGGAGGACGGTTTGTGGGACCTGCTCGAGACGGGGCTCGGTCGCGACCCGCACTCACTCCGCGCGCCGGGCCAGCGCGAGCGGGACGAGCGCGCCGTGCTGCGAGGCGGCGCTCCCGTCGGACTCTCGCGCTTCGTCCACGCCAAAGCGCCGGCGCACCTCCGGATCGAGCAAATGCGTCGGACGCACGTTGGAGAGCGCTGCGAAGACGTTGGCCCGCACATTGGGGTTCTCGTCGTTCAAGCGCGTGAGCAGTTCTTTGACCCGCTTGCGCTGCAGGTTGTCCTGGGAGCCGCACAGCTCGCAGGGAATGATGGGAAACTCCCGCTCTTGGGCGAAGGCGGCGATGTCCGGCTCCGAGCAGTAAATCAGCGGGCGGATGACCACATTTCTGCCGTCGTCGGAGCGCAGTCGCGGAGGCATCGCCTTCATCTGCCCCGAGTAGAACAGGTTCAAGATCAACGTCTCGATCACGTCGTCGCGGTGGTGCCCGAGAGCGATCTTGGTGGCGCCCAACTCAACCGCCACGTTGTACAGAACGCCGCGCCGGAGTCGCGAACAGAGCGAGCAGTAGGTCTTGCCCTCGGGGATCTTCTCGCGGACGACGGAGTACGTGTCTTCGCTGACGATGCGGTGTTCGTAGCCCTCGCGGGCGAAGTACTCCGGCAGCACATGGCCGGGAAAGCCCGGTTGCCCCTGGTCGAGGTTGACGGCAATGAGCGAAAACGAAAAGGGCGCACGACGCTGCACTTCGCGCAGCAGGTAGAGCAGTGAGTGCGAGTCCTTGCCTCCGCTGACCGCCACCATGACCCGGTCGTCCGGCTCGATCAGGTTAAAGTCCGAGCTCGCCTTGGCCACCAGCGAGAGCAGGCGCTTTTCGAGACGAGTCATGAAGGGGCGCGACGCTAGCACGCGCCACCGCCGTCGTCCCGCGGTCAGTTCACCGCGAAGGTCACGGCGAAGGCCGGAACCTGCGCTGTGAGATTGCCCACGCGGCGCTCGCGCCGCTGCGCGTGGAGCGCATCCATGACCGCGACCAACTCGCCGAACTCGGTTTCGTTCTGGCTGTGCAACACGGCTTGGTCGCTCTTGTCGTCGGTGGGGCTCTTGTGCACGCCCTGAGTGCGCCACTCTTCGGCGACGCGTTTTTCCAAGTCCGGGAAGCGCACATCACCGGACTCGGTTCGTACGGGTTTGCGCTCGACCTCCGCCGTCGCGACGACGGTCTCGCCCTGCCTCCAGGCCAGGGCGAACTTCTTGTCCTTCATTTCGACGTGCAGGCGCTTGGGCTTGTCTTCCTTGCAAGGGCCGTCGTCGCACTGCTTGCCGGGCACGTTGGCCGAGACGTCGACCCGCGCCATCTGGGACCAGACGGCCGTAATCAGCAGGAACGACACCAGACAGAGCAGGAAGTCGATGAACGGCACGAGTGGCAATTCGTGATTGGTCGCCCGCCCGGACGCTGCGCGCGAGCCCGTGTTGATCTGAGCCATGTGTCTCCTCCGATGGCTTGGAACCCGGGCCAGGTCCGCTTCCTTGGCTCCGCCCCCCACTCATCCGTACTGCGTCAGGCGCTGGGCGACGATCTCGTGCAAGTGGTCGAGCTCGAAGGGCTTCTCGAGGCGGGGATTGTTCACCCGAGCCAAAAAGTCACGCGCGCGCTGCGTGAACGCGCCACCGGTCATGAAGACCACGCGCGCCTCGAGCCCCGGTTGGCGATCAGCCAGCGCCTGATACAGGTCCATGCCCGACATATCCGGCATCAGGAGGTCGCACAGGATGACGTCGAAGCGGGCGTCCCCTTCCAGCTCGGTGAGCGCGCTCCGCGCGCTGGTCGCGACGGACACGTCGTAGCTCTCCGAGAGCGCTCGACTGACGGTCTCGGCCACCAACGCGTCATCGTCCACCACCAACACTCGCGCTCGGCGACCGCTGGGCGCGGGCAGGCTGGAGGTCCGTGCCGACTCGTGTTTCGGGGCTGTGCCCGGAGGAAACACGATGCAAAACGTGGTGCCGTGTCCGAGTTGGCTCTGCGCCGAAATCTGCCCGCCAAAGGACTGCACGATGGCATGCGAGATGGGAAGTCCGAGGCCGGTCCCTGTAGGCTTGGTGGTGAAGAAGGGATCGAAGATCCGGTTCAGATGCGCTGGCGCGATGCCCTTGCCGTTGTCGCTCACCTCGACCAGCGCGCTGCCGTCTTCGCGGGATGAGAGGCGAATCAGGATCCGATTGTCGCCGGGGCAGTCTGTCTGAAAGGCCTGGCCCGCGTTCGACAGGATGTTGACGAAGAGTTGCTCCAGGCTGTTCGGGTCGGCGTCCACCTGCGGAACGTTCTCGTTTTCGACCACGATGCTCGCTCGTGGCGAGATCTCGGCGTGGACGGCTTGCAGCGCGCGGCCCATGACCTCGCCCAGGTCCACTCCGTAGCGCTGAGTGCGTCGCCGAGACGAGAGCGAGCCCAACTCTCGGAGAATGTGCCCGACCCGTTCGGCGCCGTGGCGTGACTCGTGAACCCGTTCGGCGAGCAGGTTCAGGCGCGCGCGATCATCTCCAGCAACTGGAACTTCGCGGATCAGATACTCGAGATTCAGCAGCAAATATGCCAACGGATTGTTGATCTCGTGAGCCACGCCCGCCGACATGGTCCCGACCGAAGCGCTGCGATCGGCCACGATGAGGCGGGACTGATCGAGCTGACGCTGCGAGAGATCCCGGGCGACGACCAGGCACGCGCGCTGACCCTCCCATTCGATACCGTGGCCGACACACTCCGCCTCGAACAGTCCTCCGCCGGTCCGGCGCGCGCGGATGCGCAGCACGGCGCGGTTGCCGGGCGCGTCCAGCAACGCTCCGAGTGCCCGGGCGGCCTTCGGCACGTCGTCGGTGTGAACGATCTCGGTGGCGCGAGCGCTCGCCAGTGCGGACACGTCGTCAAAGCCGACCCAGCGCAGCAGCGCCGGATTCGCGTAGATGAGCCCAAGCCGTCCGATCACAGCCAAGCCGTCAGGGGCAGCATCCAGGAGCCGCTGGAAGTCCGCACGCGTCCCCGTGCCCGAAGCGGCGGGTAGGCCCCGGAACACAAACACGTCTTGGCCATCGGAACGCAGCTTGGCGAGACGCACACGCAAGGGAGAACCGTCGCGCTTGATGAGCGCGACGTCCCGGAACCCGTCGAAGGTATCGCTGATCACGCCGGCGGGCAGGTAGCGCGCGCTGTCCAACCGCTCGAGATCGGCTCTTGCGTAGCCCAGTAGGCTCGCGGCACCGGCGCTGACGTAGACGTGCGTGGATGGGGCGGTGCCAGAGGTGACCACCAGGCCCAGGCCCGCCTCGTCCACCGCCGCAGAAAGCTTTGGGCTGAGGTCGGAATCGGGCGCCACGGGGGGATTCTACCCCCTTTGTCGGGGATGCGGTTCAGCACCAAGGTGGACGGGGGCATGGCTCCTCGGGGGCCACTGGACTATGAAGCCCCCGGTGAAACCGGCTCAGCTGGCCCAGCTCGTCGTGGTGGCGATGGCCGCGTTCGGCGTTTATTCGTTCGCGCGCACGGCACGGGACGGCGAGGCGCGCAGGGTCTGCACCTCACTCTGCGCCCTCGGCCCCAGCTACGCCGGCCGCAACCGCCTGGCCCCGGACTTCGAACTGCCCTCCCTCACCGGCGAGAAGGTTCGCCTGTCGAGCTTCCGCGGCAAGGTGGTGATCCTCAATTTCTGGACGAAGACCTGCCGCCCCTGCCTCGAAGAGATGCCGTCCCTGGCCGAGCTCGGAAAGATCGTCAACACCCACCAGGACATCGCGCTGGTCACCATCTCGACCGACGACAGCGCCGAGGACGTACGGGGGACGCTCAAGAGCGTTCTGGGCACCGACACTCCGCCCTTCGTGGTCTTGATCGACGAGGACGCGAAGGTGGTGGGAGACAGCTTCGGAACCAAGTTGTACCCCGAGACTTGGTTTATCGATCCGAAGGGCGTGGTTCGCGCACGCGTCGATGGAGCGCGCTCCTGGGACGGTTCGATCCCGGTTGGATTCGCCGAGAGCTTGAAAGATCCCTACGCCTGCGAGATCGGGTTCCAGCGCGGACGCGCGATCGGCGAGCACGCTAGCTTGTGCGCCGACCTGGCCACGGCGGAGTGACCGCGCTCAGCTCGACGAACAGAATTTGTACTGCGGCAGGATGGAGCTCGCCTTGCAGGTGGTGCCGTTCGGACAGACTCCAGGGGAATTGCCGCAGATGATCCGCGCACCAGTGTAGTTGCACGACTTCTTGCAGCTGAAGTCCGTGTAATACGAAGTCCCGCCATCTTGCACCAGGGTGCCGCAACAGGTCTGACCGGACCCGCAGTCTTCGGGGCCGTCACATTTGACGTCGGTGCCGTAACACGACGCCGAGCTGGCGGTGCACGAGGCGTTGTAGCTGCTTCCGCCCTGGAAATACTGACAGCAGTATTCCTTCGCCGCGTCGCAGTTATCAACGCCGCAGGCGATGGATCCGCCACCGGTCGTGCCGCCGCTGCCACCGATGCCACCCCCGCCGCCCGTCGGAAATCCGCCGATGCCACCCCCGCCGCCCGTCGGAAACCCGCCGATGCCGCCGGTGCCGCCCATCGGAAATCCGCCGATGCCTCCCGTCGGAAATCCGCCGATGCCGCCGGTGCCGCCCATCGGAAATCCGCCGATGCCACCCCCGCCGCCCGTCGGAAATCCGCCGATGCCACCCCCGCCGCCCGTCGGAAACCCGCCGATGCCGCCGGTGTTGCCGCTGCCGCCGATGCCGCCGGTGTTGCCGCTGCCGCCGGCGCCGCCGGTGTTGCCGCTGCCGCCGATGCCGCCGGTGTTGCCGCTGCCGCCGGCGCCGCCGGTGTTGCCGCTGCCGCCGGCGCCGCCGGTGTTGCCCGAGCCCCCGCTGTTCGCGCCGCTGGCGCCACCGACCGCGCCCCCGCTGCCGCTGGCGTTTCCGCTGCCTCCCGTGTTCGCCTGGCCCCCCGTTCCCCCGAAGAGGCCCGCGTCATCGTTGCTGCCGCCGCAGGCGACGGCGATTGCACCAAAAGCCAACAGCGAAATCGCGAGCGATCGGGAGCGCATGGGTTCTCCTTCGTAGCGTGCGCCCGGATCGAGATTCAGCGGTGCGCGCCCGGAAAGCATAGCTGCGACCCCCACGCGGGGCTAGCCTGGGACCCGTGAAGACGCTGGTATGTCGCTGCGAAGACGTGACTTTGCACGAACTCGAGCACGCCATCTCGATCGGACACAGGGACATCGAGTCAGTGAAGCGCTACACCGGCTTCGGCACGGGGTGGTGCCAGGGCAAGTGGTGCATGGCCTTGACCGGCAAATTGCTCGCGGAGCGAGGGTGTGATCCCAGCACGGGCTTCACTCCACGGCCACCCTATCATCCGGCAAGACTGGCGGACCTCGCGGGGATCGATCCCGAGTGGGGATACGAAGGTGACCCTGAAGGCTGATGGTCACTCGCCTTCGTATTCGCAGCGCGCGTCACAAGTCTCGTAGACGGTGACACGTACGAGCTCCGGCAACCGCGCCCGAATGCGCTCCCACAGCCAGCGCGCCAGGACTTCGCTGGTCGGATTTTCGAGGCCGGGGATCTCGTTCAAGTATCGATGATCGAGCGTATCGTGGAGCGGCGCCCAGATTTCGTCGAGATCACCGAAGTCGATGAACCACCCGGTCACGTCGTTCACGGGACCAGCGACGGCGAGATCGATCTTGAAGCTGTGGCCGTGCAGTCGCTGGCACTTGTGTCCTTCGGGGACGTGGGGCAAGCGGTGCGCGGCTTCAAAACGGTACTCTCGAACCAGACGGACTTTCACGGCGCCCGGAGCTTAGTGCCCCTCGACACAAACGTCAGTCGGCTTCTGGAAGCAACACGCCAGGGTTCAAGATCGACGACGGATCCAGCTGGCGTTTGACCGCTTCGAGGCTCGACCGCAGAAGCGTCGGAACTTGTTGCTCGTACCAAGGGCGAAAGTCCCGCCCCACCGCATGGTGGTGAGTGGTGGTCCCGCCCTCGGCCAGCATGGCGTCGGTGATCGCGGTCTTGACGGCCAGCCACTGCGAAAGCTCCGCGTCCGCTCGCGCCGGCGCGACGACGGTGAAGTATGGTGCGGCGCCGTCGGGGTAGGCGTGCGTGATCCGGCAACTCACCAAGGCCTTGGTCTCGGCCGCGTCCCGCGCAGCCTGCACGACCCGAGCGTGCAGCGCGTCGAATTTGTCCCAGGTGACGGCGGTCTCGAAAGTTTCGACGAAGATCCCACGTGCGACCAGCGCGTCGCGCAGGTAGGGCGCCCGCAAGAACGCATCACGCCAGGCGCCTTCCGCGGCGTCTCGGGTCGATGCGTCCTCGTGGCGCGTGTGCAGAGCTTTGTCTGGCACCGATCCAGCGTGATCCCGGCAGAGCTCCGCGGCGCGCGCCATCCAGGCATCAAGGGCGTGATCCGCGGACTCGAATGCCAACATCAACACGGCAGCGTCCCCGCCCGCCGCGCCGTTCATCATCGCCTCGAGCGGATCGAGTAGCCGGCAGTTGGAGGGCGTCAGCCCCGACTGCGCGAGGGCGCGGACCGCTCGGAGACCGCTCGCGAAGTCCGGAAACCGAACGCTCGCTTTCGCCCGGAACCGCGGGCGTTCGAAGATGCGGACCCAGGCCTCCGTGATGACACCGAAGGCGCCCTCGGAGCCGATGAACAGTCGCTCGGGGCTCGGCCCCGCGCCGTCGCCGGGCAAGCGTCTCGTCTCGATGACTCCGCTCGGCGTGACCACCCGGACCGCCTCGACCAGTTCGTCGATGTGCGTCGGCCCTGTGGCAAAGTGCCCGGCCGAACGCGTGGCGATCCACCCCCCGAGGGTCGAGAACTCGAATGACTGGGGGTAGTGCCGGAGCGTCAGGCCGTGGCTGCGCAGGCCGCTTTCGAGATCGGGACCGAGCATGCCCGCCTGAATGCGCGCTGCCCGCGACAGGTGGTCGATCTCGAGCACGCGGTTCATGCGCCCGAGATCGATGCTGATGGACCCGCGATAGCGCGGGTGGCTCGAGAGCTCGACGCCGCCGCAGACGCTGGAGCCGCCCCCGAAGATCACCGCGGCGACCTGGCTGGCGCCGCAGAAATCCAGGAGCGCCGCGACGTCCGCTTCGTTCTCCGGGTACGCCACGAAGTCGGGCGGGTTGTCGAAGTGTCCCGCGAAGGCCCGCACCAGATCCCGGTAGCTCTTGCCATAAGAGTGGCAGGCGCGGTCGTAGCGATCATTCGACAAGAGGCGCAAAATGGCCGGGCTCGGTTGCACGCGAGGAGCGCGCAGGTCGACGTCCTCGAGGCGCGGCGCCGGCCGCGGGCTGAGCGCGGGCAGATCCAAGAGCGAAGGCAGGGCGCCCTCCACCGCGGAGAGCATCGCGGGGTCGGGCCCCACGCCTTCGTTCCCCCAACCCCAGAAACTTCGCTTGGGCATGCGCACCGCTCAGTAGGGGGACTTCACGGTCCCGTGGCTGCTCGAAAGACCGGTCTTGAAGAACTCGACGTACTGGTCGATGGCCTCGGTCGTGAAGATCAGCCCGCCGTGCTCGGCGGCCTTGCCGCCGACCTGGTCGAACTGACACAGCACCGCCGTGGCCCCGCTGGCGTTCGCGGTGGCTGTTGCTCCCAGATCCGTGAGTCCGGACGCGTTCGTGACTCGGTGCATGAGCCCGGCGCCCACGGCGCGGGCCAAGGCTTCACTGGTCGAGTTCGGCACGATGGAGTCGTTGACCACCTCTTGGATCAGCACGTCGCGGGCCGTCCAACCCGGCACGCCGTCCAGCGGCGCCTGCGCCGCGTGGCGCGCGAAGTTCAGCGGATCGCCCGGGTCCACGATAGCCTGCGTGAATGCCATGAAGCGCGCCACGGCTCCCCAGGGCGTGGCCGGCGGCGCCAGAGATTTGACTACGCCGAGGCTGAACAGCGGCGAGTCGCGGAGCAGCATCATCAAGCCGGCACCGCCCACGTTCCAGGTGGCCATCGTGATCTCCGGCGCCAGGGCGAACACGCTGGCGCCCTGCACGCTGCCGAACGAATGCCCGATGTAGAGGATGCGTGACACGTCGAGATCGGGCTTGCCGTCCGGCGCCGGGTTGCCGCTCGCGTCCAGGGGCAGGAGATCGAGCGAACCCAAGGTGCCGATGAAACGCACCAACTCGAGTTGATCGATGGCCATCTGTCGAAAGTTGTCCCGCGCGCGGCCGATGTCGAACTCGAGCGATCCTGGTTCGACCCCGAAGAAAGTGAAGGCGCTCGAGACCACCGACGCGCTGCCGTTTCCCCGCGACCCGTGCTCCGGGGAGTCGATGGCAAGCACCGCGACTCCGTGCGGAGCGATGGGCGCGAGTCGCTCGGTGGTGCCCCAACCACCGTCTTTGTCACCGCCGAGACCGTGTTGGTAGATCACCACCGGACGCGGTCCGCTCTCCGTCGACTTGGAAAACGACAGAAACGCCTCCAAGTTCACGCTCTTCTGCGCCACGGGCGCGCCGGACGCGGCGATCTGCCACTTGCCGTCGGGCTTGGCCTTTCGGAACTCCGGCGCTTCGAAGCTGGCCTTGAATCGCACGCGCTGGTCCATCGCCGTCGACGCGGTCTCGATGCTCCACGACGTGACTTGCTTCGGCGGCGCTGCCGCGCGCCGCGCCTTGGCGGCAGCGACCAGCCCGTCTTGCACGCTGGCCGTGGTGAAGAGAGTGGCGGCAACCACGTGCTTCGCGCTCGTTCCCACCACCGGCGCGGCCAGGTCGAGGGCCGCCCGCAGGTCGACGTCGTAGGCAGCGCCGGAGCTGCCCAGCGCGCGGCTCATGGCGCTCGAGCGACCGACGCGCGTGCCGTCTTTGGCCCGGAGCTCGTCGGTGACGGCGAACAAGTAGCGCTTGCCGGGCAAGAGCGGCACGGCAGGCTCAGCCAGGAGCGCGAAATCGTCCGCGGGGAAATCGAGGTCTTTGGGCTGCTCGAAGTAGCGCGGCACGATGCCGATGGCCACGCCGCTCTCGAGCTCGACCAAGAACATCGGCGTGCCCACCAAGGCGTAGTCGCTGGCGTCCTTCAGAGGGTCGAGCACCGGTGGATCCGCCTCGGGCATCTGCACGAGCCCGCGGGGATCGATGGGACCGGACAGCCTCACCCCGACGCCCCCGGTGGTGGAAAACCCGTCGAGTTCGTTGAGCTGCGCGAGGGAAATCGGGGACGTCGCCAGCACCTGATCGATGGTGTTGTGGGCGCCGAGGTCCACGCGCAGCCCGCTCGGAGTCGCCTCGTCGTCGACCGTGTAGCGATCCGACGGGAAGAGCGTGAGCTCGGTCTTCGCCGGATCGCCGTAGACCACTACCACCGACGCTGAATCCGTCGATTCGGAGTCACCCCCGCAGCCGGTGAGCCCGACCGCGAGCCCGATCACCGCGGGTACCATCGCCGAGCGACGCGCCATCGGGCCATGCTAGCCGAAGTTCACGGCCCACGCTGACCCGGAAGCTCAGGACTTGGTGCCGTCGCAGATCTCGGTCGAGACCGGCGAGTCCACCACGCAGGTGGTTCCGTCGCACTCGCTCGTCGAACATTCGTCGGACGACGCGCAGGGCTGGCCCAAGGCCTTCTGCTTTTGACAGATCTGCTTCTCGTCGCAGTAGTGACCTTCGGCGCAGTCGTAGCCGTTAGCGCAGGGGCTACCGGCACCGGGCATCGCCGCGCACTTGCCCTGGTCGCAGAACGCTCCGGTCACGCAGCCCTCGTACTCGCAGGCACCGCCCAGGGGGATCACGGGCTTGCAAGTCCCGTCGCAGTAGACGCCATCGTTGGTGTAACAAGTGGCGTTGCCCGACGACGGCGCGCCGCTCGAACCGCCCGAGCACGATATCGACGACGCGCTCTCGGTGCAGGTATCGGTGCAGCCATCGCCGAGCTTGCCGCGCGCTTGCACGACGCACTTGCCGTTCGGGGCGTCGAGGGCGTAGTCGCACTCCGCGCGGCCGTTGGCCGGAGCAGCACACTCTTCGTCCTCGGTGCAGGTCGCGCCCTCTTGGAGCGTGCCCTTCAGGATGCGGCTGCAGAGCTCGTCGATGCCGTCGAAGTCACTGCAGGTGGTGGCGGCGTTCTTCACTGCCGCGACGCATTTGCCTGCCGCCGCCGCGTCGTAGAGGGTGTTCGGCAGGTTCGGCTTGAAGTCCGACGCAAACTCCTCCATTCCCACGGCCTTGCAGCCCGCGGCGGCGTACTTCAGCCCTGACTTCTGGCAGCACGGGCCCAGGTTGTCGCAGACCGCGTTGACGAATGCTGAAACGAATTGGTCCGCAGGGACCGGCGTCGCCGAACTCGAGCCGTCGCCGGTCGAACCCCCGCAGCCCGCAGCCGCGATCCAGCCCACGCCCAACGCCAAGAACCAAGATCCTTTTCGCATCGCTTGCTCTCCCGCTGCTGATGTTTGCTTGCTAGCACGCTGGGCGACCGCGCGCAGCCGTCACTCGAACTCGAGCCGCCAGCGGATGTCCGCGCCCAGGTTTCCAAGCGACGAGCTCGAGATGTCGTTCACGTTGTCGTACGAGCCTTCGAGGCTCACGCGATTCGAGAGGCGCCACTCCAGGTTGGAGCGGATCTCCCGGGACTCGGCCAGACCGCTGGTCACGTTGGCCCGAATGCGCTCCGCCAAGCGCTTGCCGATGGTGACCGTGGGCTCGGTGCGACCCGTGCGCGACGAGTAGGCGCTGCCGAAACGGAACTCGTCGATCACCGGCAAGGCCTCCGTCACCGCGCGATCGGCGCCGCTCAGGGTACCGAGGGCCTCGAGGGCCACTGACTCGCCCACGCTCGCGCTCTGAGCCTGGTCGAGCTCGGCGCGGGTCAGGCCCACGGTGAGCAACAAGAAGATGTCGTCCTGCGCCAAGGCGGGATCGCTGGTCAGATCGATGGCCAGCTTGTCGGCGTCGCCGTGGGCGCGCATCGCGATCCGCCAGCGTCCGCCCTGCGCGGCCGTGCCCGACTGCCCGGAGCCGGCGCTCGGCGCCGCCTGTGCTCCCTTCTCGCTGTATCGCCGGTATTCGGTGACCGCCGTGACGTCCACCTGGGGCGCGATCCGCGTCACGTCGTCGAAGCGCACGACGCCTTGGCGGATTTCGAACTCGTTGCGCCGGAGCTTGATGGTCCCACCCGGCTTGATCTTCACCTCGCCGCGCATGCCGAAGCGCTGGTTCGTGCCAGCCAGAGTGAGCCCCTCGGGCTCGAGCAGGAGTTCGGCTTCAATCAGGTTGTTGCGGAGCTTGAGCGCGCGATCACTCCTGAGCGTGACGTCGAAGTCCAGGAAGTCGTCAGCAGGATCGTAGGCTTCGAAGGTCGTGCGCTTTCCGCGCTGAGCCAAGGTGGCGATGTCGGCGGTCATGACCACCGGCCGCGTATACTCGAAGGACTTGAGCAGAACGTTGCCGGTCAGCCGCGGGAGCGTGCGCTCGGTGGCGCCGTCGGGCGCAGGATCCCACTTCACGGCCAGATCGCCGTCCACACTGCCCTTCACGCCCTCGGCGAGGGGGAGCGCGATGTCACGCGCGCGAATGATGCCCGCGGCGCTGCCGAGCTGAAAACCCTTGAAGGGCGCGCTGCCGCTGATGCCGATCGATCCATTGCCGACCCGCGCCGACCCGCGCGTCAACCGCAACTCGTCGTTGTCGACGGCCAGCGACACCTTCACCTCTGTGATGGGCGCAAAGCCTCGGATTTGCACCTCGCCGCCATCGAGATCGAAGCCGCCACGATAGCGCAGCGCAGCGACGGGTCCGGTGACCTGGACGCCTCCGGCCAGCTTGCCCTTCACGTTCTGCACGCGAGGGAACGCTCCCGAGAGCTTCTCGAGGTTCATCGGGCGAAGCGTGAGCGAAGCATCGACGTTGGAGCCCCTGCCAAGATCCGTGACGCCGCCCTTCAGGTCGAAGACACTCTCTTGCCCGCCGGGCGTGCGTACTGAGAGGGCGAGGCCGGGGAAGGTCAGCTTTCCACCAGCGAGCGCGACGGGTCGGGCGCCCGGCAGCACGTCGGCCGAGAGCCCGCCTCGGCTCAGCGAAAGCCGCTCGATGGTGAGGGAGCCCGCGGCCCGGCTCGGGGAGTCGAGCGGCAGCTCGTCTACGGCCAGCTTGCCGCTCAGCTTGCCCAGGGTCTTGGCCCCGCCCGCGGCCGGAGCGAGATCCGCGAAGGCGCCAAGATCGAGATCCGCGAAGGCGAGCTCGCCGCGCACGGTCTTCTTGCGCTGGCGGGTCAGGCGCAGATCGTCGAAGCCGATCTGCCCGCCAAACAGCTTGCCGCGCAGGTGAAACACGCCGGCGATGGCGTCCGACTCCCACTCCGAGCGGTCGAAGGGCGCGGTGATCGCGCCGCCGCAGCGCGACCGCCCGATGACCTTGGGCGAGCGCTTGACGGGCTTCAGCGTCACCGACAAGTCGGACGCGGGCAACGTCTGGCTGCCGAGTCGTGCCGGCGAAATCCGTACGTGGCTGCTGAAGGCGAGCGCATCTACCGTACCGCTCACCTCGGCGACGCCGCTGCCGCGTGCGTCCACCATCGCGCCCAGCACGCCCATGCTGTCGATCTCGGAGAGGGGAAGCGAAGTGCCCACCAGGTTCCCGCGGACGTCGCCGCCCTGGCGCATGCTCAGCGATCCGAGCAAGGTGCCCGTGCCTTTGCTGAGCGTGATGCTCGGTATGTCCATCTCGATCCCGAGGTAGCTCGCGTCTCGATCGAGCCAGCGGAAGTCGAAGTCGGCGCGACCGGTGTCGTACTTCTCCTCGAACAGGTCGAGGTTCTTCATGTCGACACTGCCGGCCACGCTCAATACACCCCCGCCGCAACGGTCCTTCCGACCCCCGAGATCGTAGTGCACCCGCGCGTCGATCTTGCCCGCTCCGAAGATGGGATCGAAGCGTGGATCCTTGTCGAACGAGAACATCGCGAAGAAGTCCCGAACGTCGAAGCGTTGAGCTTGCAGCGTGGCGTCGGCGATCACCGTCGAGCCGCTCTCGAAGTCGAGGCGCGCCGTCGGGATCACGAAGTCGCTCTTGCCCTTTCTGCCGTGCAAGTCGAAGAAGTCGACCGTCAGCGGCTGGAAGCGAACCTTGCCGCTCTTGAGATCGCCCACGGGGAAGCCGCCGAACTCGAACTTCGAAATGGCGAGATCGCCGGTCAGGACGGGGTGCCCCATCTTGCCGGACATGCGCACGGAAAGCTCGGCGGATCCGGCCCAAGGGATGTCGACCAGCGGGCTCACGTCGGCGAGATCGATCTTCACGCCCTTGGTGATGTCGAGCTCGATCTGGTTGTGAAACCCGATGCTGACCAGGTGCGCGTTGATGACGCTCTTGCCGAAGGTCACGCGCGTGTCGAAAAAGTCCAAGGCGTCGGGTCGCACCCCAAAGCGTCCGCGAATGCTGGCCGAGCGCACGCCGATCATGTGTTTGCGCGCGGGGTCGTGGTACGCGCGATTGAAGACCTCGAAGTCACTGGTCTCCGCCGCCAGATCGCCTTCGATGCGCAGCGGCGAGAGCGTGCCCTTGATCTTGGTGACCCGGGTCTTGTCGAGATCCCAAGCGACAATGGTGTCCGGCGTCACCCCGAGATCGTCCATCATCTTCGAGAACGAGACGCCATTGCCGTCCACTCGGGCCGCCGTGAGGGGTGCGCCAGGCTCGAAGGGATCGATCTTGGCATCGCTGATCACCACCACTCCGTCGGAGAAGTGGGTCTCGAAGCGTGAAATCTCGACGCTGTCGTTCTCGAGGGCGACGGTCGCGTCGAGCTTCTTCGCGAGACGATAGACATCGATTTGCAGATCGCCGCCCCGGAGCCGTCCGCGCACTTCGGGCAGCTTGGTGCGCCCATCGAAGCGCAGGTCCCCCGAAAACGCGACCCAGCCCGCGAGCGGTCCCATGTTCACGTAGCGGTTGGCCACCGAGGCGGGCGCGCGCACCACCACGTGGCCGTCGACGAGAGGCATCAGGCCGGCGCGGGGCTCGATTCGCAGCTGAGATAGGCGCAAAGCCACCCGCGCCGCGCTCGGATCGTCTTCGGCCACGCAGGCGGGTCGGGTGTTCTCACCGGGGTCCTGGTCCGCGACTCCGATCAGGCTCAGGCGCCGCACCAGCAGCTTGTCGCCTTCGACGCGCAGGCGTGCGTCGAGCTGGCAGACGACATCCTCGTCGAACGCGTCGAAGGCAAACTCCCGTTGGCTCACCCGGTCGAGCTCCCCGCGACGATTCGGTCGCGCGTCGACCGCGCTGAGCTTCACCTGGCGCGGGGTCGTGATCAGGGTCTCGGCTGCGCGAATCCCGATCTCGAAGACCGGCCCCGGATCCGCGAACACGTCCACGTCCATCGGGCCCGTGGTGACCCGGACCCCGTCCACGTCGAGGTCGATCTCGGCTTCGGTGATACCGAGGGATCCGAAGGGTGCGCGCGTGACCTTCTTGGAAGGCGCTCGGGTCTCCGGCAGCCGATAGGCGAGGTTGGCGAGCTTGCCGCCGCGCAGGACCACGCGGGCTTTGGGGCGTTGGATCTCGACCTCACCAACGTCGAAGCGCCCAGCCAAGAGCGAGAAGAAGCGCGGGCGCACCGACGCGCTCTCGGCAACGAGAAAGGGCGCGCCGCCGTCGGATGAAGGAAGGGTCAAGTCGTGAAGCGCCACCCGCAAGGGCACGAGCTGCATCTCGACGCGGTAGCTGGCGGTCACCCCCAGCTCTTGGGCCAGGACCCGAGACGTCTCGCGGGAGACCCAATCGAGCACGGGCCCAGAGCGCACCGCGGTCGCCAACGCCAGCGGTACCGCGCCGATCAGAGCGAACAGGGCGCACAAAAGCCGCGCCAGCAGGCGGCCGAAATCGATGGGGCGCCGGTGCGAGACCATGCAGGTTGGACGTGGAAGCGTACAGCGCGCGCCAAATTTCCCGCGCTTCAGCATGTGATTTCGCGGACTTAGCCGCAAAACCTCCCGCAGGAAGCGAACAGGCTCCCAGTCAATGCAGCTGGTAGGTCGCGACCACGGGGTCGTGATCGCTCGCGGCGTTCACCGCTGCGTCGTGCACGATGGTCACGCTCGCGATATCCAAGAGCCCCTTGGCGATGGGGTCGCACCGGTGGTCGTCATAGAGCTGGGGATTGCCGCCGAAGGTCACGCTGTAGCGGTCGGCGGTCGCCAGTGTCTCGGTGGCGCTCGAGAAGAGGAACGGGGCGTTGCCTGCCAACGCGTTCATCGGATCGGAATCCGGGGTGGAGTTGAAGTCGCCGAGTACGACGATGGCCGCGCTCGAGTTGCCGAAGCTGATCCCGGTGGCGATCTTTCGGGTCTGCTCCGCTTCGGCGATGCGCTTGACGGCGCTCTTTGGATCGCCGTCTTCGGCCTTGAAGTGCACGCCGAGCAGCGCCAAGTGGCGCCCGTTGACGTTCAGGTGAACCTCGAGCACGTCGCGCGCAAACTTGAAGGTCTGCGTCGGATCGGTGGAGGCCTTGAAGAACTCGCCTTTGTGGGAGGGCCCGATCTGAAGGGGCAACTCGGACAGCACCGCGATGTCGATGCCGCGCGGGTCATTGCCTTGGCTGATCGAGCGGTGGGGATAGGCAGCGAGCTTGGTCCCGAGGTCGCCAAGCACGACCTGGTTCTCGACTTCTTGTAGCACCACCACGTCGGGCTTGGCCGCGGCGATGACGGCGGCGACGGCGGCGAGCTTGGCTTTGTACTCGCTGGCCGAGACGATGGTCTCGTCGGCCTGGGCGATCTCGAGGCTGTCCCGCTTGTCGTTGTAGAGATTCTTGACGTTCCAGGTCATGACCGTCACGGGCACGGGCGGCCCCGCCTCGAAGTCGATCGCGGCGTCCGGTGGCCCGGGTTCCGCGTCTTTCGTTGGAACGGAGAAGTCCTGGTCGGTTCCCGGACAACCGGCAACGACCCAGCACAAGGGCAGCAAGAGCGCGGCGATTCGGCGCATCGGCCCGAGCATGGCGCAGGACCGCCCGCGGGGTAAGGCCATTTCCTGGCGGAGCTATGCTAAAGGGCCGGCCGCCCGCGAAGCCCAGTCGCCCCGACCCATGACCGAAATGCAGATCGCCGTGGACAAGACCCGAGCCATGCACGCACTCGCGCGCGCGGCGGAGTTCGCCGAGCGCGGGGTGAGCGACCATCCGGTGGTGGTGGTTGCCCCCGGCGACCTCGAGCCGCTCGCGGCGACCGACGCGCGCCCCTTTCTCGACCGGGTGATGATGGGCGAGTACGCCGACGCGGGGCTCGACTCGCTCTTGGTTACCGGTGTGCTCGACGTGCTGATCCCCGAGGTCAAGTCCATGGTGGGCTTCGGCGACGGCGAGTGGCGTCACAAGGACGTCTGGAAGCACACCAAGCAGGTGGTGTGTCAGAGCGTGCCGCGCCTCGAGGTCCGCTGGGCGGCCCTGCTTCACGACATCGGCAAGGTGAAGACCCGCAGTATCGACGAGCACGGCGAGGTGCACTTCTTCGGTCACGCCGAGGTGGGCGCGCGCATGTTCGACAAGCTCGAACGTCGGCGTCGCTTCTTTGCGGACGACGAAGCGCTGCGCTCGACCGATCCGCTTCCTGGTCCTGCATCACCTGCGCGCGAGCCAGTACGACGGCAGCTGGACCGACAGCGCGGTGCGGCGCTTCGCGCGGGAAATCGGCCCGCACCTCGACGACCTGTTGTGCCTGTCGCGCGCGGACATCACCACCAAGCGCCCGGAGAAGAAGCGCCGTGGCATCGGCACGATCGACGAGCTCGCGGGCCGCATCGACGACCTGGCGGCGGAGGACGCCAAGCTGCCGCCGCTGCCCACCGGGGTGGGCAACGAAATCATGGCGACCTTCGGCATCCCGCCCTCCAAGCAGCTGGGCGACATCAAGCGCGCGCTCGAGGCGGCCGTCGAAGCCGGAGAGATCCCGGCTCGCCAAGAGAGCGGATTTTACGTGGAGTTTCTGGCCGAGAACAAGGCTCGCTTCGGCATTCCCTGAGCCCTCAGCGGCGCATTGCGCCCAGGCCCGTCGCGATGGCGCGCACGATATTGCGAAACCCCTCCACCTCGCGGCTCTCGCCCGGCTCCACGTCGCTGGGACGGGCAGCGAGCCAGGCCTCGACGCCGCCGGAGTCGAGCACGCCCGCCAGCCCGTAGACCCGCGTGCGCTCGAGCGGGATGCCCGCCCCTCGTGACGCCGCCAGATCCGCAGCGAGCGCCGACGGCGTCGGGTAGCGATCTCCTGCGTCGAGCCCCACACCGTGATCGCCGACGACGCCGAGGTCGATGCCCGCTCGAGCGCCGAAGCGCTCCACCGCCGTCCTTGCGTACGAGCGCACCAGCGCGGGCCCGAACCAGCGCCCGGTGAGCTGCGCAATGGGCGTCTGGTAGACCATGAAGCTGACCTCGTCCCAGTCGATGCCGCTCACTGGGATCGACAGCGCGTCCTCCAGCGTGGTGTCACCGACCGCTTGATCGAGCACGACCGGGTAGGTGACCGCGTGTGCCACGATGCCAGCCCGACGCAGCGTCTGCACGGTGCGAGCGAGACTCGCTCGCGCCTTGGCAAAACGTGTCGGTGTCACGTTGTCGAGCAAGAGCGAGAGCGCTCGGTCGGGGCGCAGCCGGGCGCATCGGCGCAGCGCTTCGCTATACTGAAAATCGGGTTCGAGATCGAAGGACACGCCATCAAAGACCGGGCCGCCGCGGCGTGAGCGCCACGCGAGCAGCGATGCCATCAGGTCCCGGGTCTCCGCGACGTTGGTCTCGCCGATCCAGTAGCCGTGTTCCGGGGACAAGAGCGGCCAGATTCGAAGAGGCACGCCCGCCCCCGCGGCCTTGCGGGTGAGCTTGGCGAAGCCAGCGTCACCCACCCGCACACTCGGCAGCGAGAGGCCGACGCCCACACCCTGAGCCGCCAGGGCCCCGAAGGCCGCCTCGACGGCGTCGTCGTCCATGAGCTCAGCCCAGACTGAAAAAGCCATTGCGTGGCGTACTTCCAGCACGACTCGCAGAAAGAGGGTAGCCCCGCCGTGCGCGGGGAAGGCTCGGCCCAGCGCCCGACGTAGCATGGGGCATGGGCGAGCTGCGAACTGGTGCGTCCGTGATCGTGGTCGCGGGGCTGCTGGCGACGGGCTGCCCCAACGCAAATACCTACGGCACCGCACGGACCACCCCCGCGGGCAAGGTCAACCACTCGATCTCGGCCGAGGGCTTCGGCGCCCGAATCGAGACCCCCACCACGGACAACAACGGCACCGCGCAGACCGAGAAGACCAACGTCTTCTTGCCGCTGCCACCCTCCTATCATCTGCGCCTCGGTGCGAGTGACAACATCGACGTCGGCTTTCACGTCTACAACATGAGCTCGCTGGGCTTCGACGCGAAGCTGAACATCGTGAAGGGCCGCGTGGACCTGGGCATCGATCCCGGGGTGCAGTGGTATCAGTATTCCATCGGGGTCAACGACACGAAGACAAAGGTCAACGTCGTGTATCTCCATGGCCCGCTGCTGATCGACTTCAACGTCAACAAGTCGCTGACCTTCGTGCTCAGCCCGGGAATCGAATATTCCTATGTGTCCGCTGACGTCAGCGGCGGAAGCGGGAACGAAGCGGCTCGTTCCGCCGATGGCGTGTTCGCGCGCATCGGACTCGGTATCAACATCCGCGCCAGCAAGAAGTTCGCGGTGCACCCCGAGGTGACGGTCTTTCGCAACTTCCGCGACGAGGCTTCGCTGCTCTACATGGCGGGGATTGGCTTCAACTTCGGAAACCTGCCCAGCTTCGACGACGTGGAGTGAGCCCCGCCCCGCACCATGGCGCGACGCACCGCCGAGAGCGGCGCGTCGTTCACCAGCTGAACCCCGTCGCCGGTCGCTCGGACGCCGAGCTCGCGCCAAAGCGCTTCGAGATCCACCCTTCGTCCCCCACGCGCGTGCTTTTGGGCCAGCGGCCCGAGCACCGTCTCTCCCGCGCTCCTGTCGCAGAGCTCGAGGGCCCGGGCCAGGGGCCAGACCACGCTGGCGTGTCCGCCTGCGTCGAGCACGCCGTGCAGCCCGTCTTCGAGCCCTCGCGCGCCGGCGCTGCGGCGCCGGATCTCGAGGTCAGCGAGCATCACCACGATGGCGCCGCCCCAGTACACGCCCGAGAAATCATCGACGCGCTCGACGCCTCTCTGCTCGACTGCGACGAGCCCGCGGGGCATCTCGCGCTGAAACTCGCGCCAAACGCTGGCTTCGGATCGCCAGCCCGCGCGCGCTCGGATGATGGGCTCGAAATAGGTGGCGAGCCCCTCGTCGAACCACTTGCCTTCGCCCGAAAAGCTGGGCACCCCGAGGTGGAACAGCTCGTGGATCAGGATCCAGTCCTGGTAGAGCCGCTCGCGCGTGGTGTTCTCACCGACCAAGAGCGCGACGCCGGGTGAGCTCTCGGGCAGGACCTTGCCGAACAAGACGCCCTCGCGGCCCGCGACGGGGATGATCGTGATGTGCACGCGAGGGACCGGAAAGCGTCGCCAGAACTTGCCGACGGCCTGCGCCGATTCCGAGACCCAGCGCGCGAGCGTGTCGCGTCCCGCCGCGATGCGCCCATCTGCAAAGCTGAGGTCGATGCGCGAGTCATCGACGCTGAGCGCACGCGACTCGAAGCGGCCGAAGACCGCATAAGTGGCGACGGGGATCTCGTGGGACGCGAGGGCGTAGCCGCCACCTTGTTTGGCGAGGCCGGTCTCGAAACGCACGCCAGGTGGCGTCTCGACCCGAAGGCGCACCGGAACGTCGCTCCGGAGCGGATCGGGGCGCAAGAGCCAGGTGGAGACCGGCGCCACCAGAGACGATCCCGAGCGCAGCGCGACGTCGAAGCTCCGGGCGCGAGCGGCCACGGCGTCGAGATCGATACGATAGCCAAGGGTCGACTCCGAGCCGGAGGACCTTGCGGAGAACCGCGAGCCACGACGAACCACACCAGACCCGACCGCGATGGCGGGCAGACTCGCGGGCTCGGTGGCCACGAAGCCTGACAACGGTCGACCAGTACAGTGCAGCTCGACATCGAGCAACAGCGGTCGCTCGCTGACGATTCGCACCCGCGCGTCGCACGAGCTCGCGGTCACGGTGGGCGTCGCTGGGGACCGCGCGCACCCCGCCGCGATGAACACGGCGAGCGGCGCGGCCCAGCGTTTCATGGCGCGGCCTCTGCAGGCGGTCTCGCAGCGAGCCCCTTGGCGAAGGCCAAAGAGGCGTAGGGCAGCACCAGCCCAGGCAAGCCCACCTTGGGCGCCAGTTGGCCGACCAAGCCAAAGAGCAAGACGAGGGTGCGCTCGACGTAGAAGTAACCGTCGGGGTACTCCACGCTCTTCATGATGTCGCGGAGCTGCCCGCGCACTTGTTGATAGCCGTTGACGGTGAGCTTCTCGACCGTCTCGCGGTCGAGCTGGGAAAAATCGGTGATCTTGATGCTCGAGAGCATCTTCAGGTATTCGCGCCCCACCCGGGCCAAGAGCTCGCGATCCCCACCCTCGGCGACGAACCCCATGCGCTCGAGCCCGTCGAGGACCTGATCGTCGCTGCGAGTGACCGCGCCGAGCACCACCATCCGCATTCCGTCGGCGAGCTGGGGCGTCACCTCTTCGACCGCGCCGTAGTCCAAGATCACCAGCTGAGGTCCCGGGCGCACCAAGAAGTTCCCAGGGTGCGGATCGGCGTGGAACACCTGATGCTCGAGCAGCATCCCGAAATAGCACTCGGTGAGCAGCTTCGCGACGGACTCACCGTCGATGCCGCGCGCCTTCAGCGTGGGTGCGTCGCTGATCTTGGTGCCCTCCTCGAAGGTCATGGTGAGCACGCCAGCGTTGGTGAGCTCGTCGACGACCTGAGGCACGATCACGTCGGCGCGGTCGGCGAAGATGGCTCGCATGCGCTCCATGTTCTTGCGCTCGTTCGAGTAGTCAGTCTCCCGGGAGAGCATGGCAGCGAGCTGATCGAGCACCCGCTCGAAGCGCGTGATGGGGAATAAACGCCCCACCACCGGCATGATGGAGCGCAGCACGCCGAGATCCGTGCGGATCAGCTTCTCGATGCCCGGATACAGAACCTTCACCGCCACCGCGCGGCCGTCCTTGGTGACCGCGCGGTGCACCTGCGCCAGCGACGCTGCGGCCAACGGCTCGCGATCGAATTCGGCGAATCGCGACAATGGGTCCTCGCCGAGCGCCTCGCGTAGCCGTCCTTCGATTTCGGAGAAGGGGCGCGACGGCACCTTGTCTTGCAGCTTCTCGAGGGCTTCGCCGTACGCGCGCGGAAGGAAAGTCCCGATCACGCTGAGAACCTGGCCAACCTTGATGAACACACCGCGCAGCCGCGTGAAGCCGTTGACCAGCCGGCGAGCGTTGTTGCGGTGCACGTGCTGCCAGCGCGACGCCACCCGTTTGCCGCCGAACACCTTGGCGGCGAGCCAGTGCAGTCCGTACGACGCGAAGATCGTCCAGAACATGAACAGGGCGCGGAACGTGCGGAGCACCGGTTCGGGCAGCCTACAGCACGCTTTCGGGGCGGCCGCCGCACGGGCAAATGCCGCAGCGTTCCAGAGCCGTTTTTGCCTAGAAAATTGGTGTGATCCGCGGATCTGGCTGGTTCTTGGGGCCCCCGTGGCATACCCCACTAGTCAAGAGGGTATTTCCATTCCCGATATTTTGAATAGACTGAGAGCCCGTGTCTAAGCCCGAGAAAACACCGGCGCCGACCAACGGCGAGCTGCTCCGGCGAGGGTTGGCGCTGGGGCTGGTCGGCGTCGCGGGTGTGGCGATCGCGAGCGGCCTCCGGGCCGAACCGGTCAGCAAGGCCGCCGCGTTCTTCCGTCGCTTCAGCGCACCCGTCGCCGTCACCGCGCTGGCCGACGAGCGTCCGGCACCGGAGCACTTGCACGCGCAGCCGCTCAGCGACGAGCTCAAGAAGAAGGGCTACCACGAGTGCTTCCCCCACGACCCGATCGGTCTGGGACCCTACACCGCCTTCAAGAACTTGAGCATGGGGCGCATCGCGCTGCCCCAGCGCGGGGGCCACACGCCCGACATGGGCTACGACGTGTTGATCCAATTCCATGGCCACAGCCCGGTGAGAAAGACCTTCGTCCAGGTCACGCGCGGCTTGGTCTACGTCGGCATCGACAAGGGGCTCGGGAGCGGGCCGTACTCGGACGCCTTCGCCAATCCGGACACGTTCAACACCTTGTTCAAATCCATCGAGGCTGCGCTCCAGCGACACAGTGATGATCCGCGGGCGCACATTCGACACCTGGCCTTGTCGGCGTGGAGCGCCGGCTACGGTGCCGTGAACGAAATCCTGAAGTACGGAGACGAGCGCATCGATGCGGTCGTGTTGCTCGATGGTCTGCACGCCGCCTGGAACCCGGCGGCGCCGTCACGCGACGCCGGCGTGAGTTCACTCAGCAGCTTGCCGCTCGGCCCGACCTTCCGCTTCGCCAAGAAGGCGAGCGAGGGCCAGAAGCTATTCGTCTTCACGCACTCGGAGATCGTCCCGGAGACGTACCCCTCCACCCGACAAACCGCGGATCTCCTGCTCTCCGAACTCGGCCTCGAAAGGACCGAGATCTCCCCAGGAAACGCGCGGTTTTCTCAGACCTCGACGGTCGATGAGCGCGGCTTCCATCTCTGGGGCTACCAGGGCGGCAACGAACACGCGCACTGCAGCCACATCCCCCAGATCGAGCGCGCGGTGCATCTGCTCGAGGACGCGTGGCAGACGCCGGCCATGGATCGCGACGTGCCGTTCACGCCGGCGCCGGTGCTGGGCCTGCCGGTCGCCGCGGCAGCGAGCGGCGATCTGGTCGGCAATCCCTTGGCAGCGGCCCTCGCTCCCGAGCGCGATCAGCTCGAGCTCTTGCCACTCCCCGCTCCCGAAGAGGAGCCCGCAAGCCCACTCCCGAACGAAGTCGGGGCACCGACCGCACCCGAAGCGCCCCTCGAGCGCCCGCGCCCCGCGGACTGATCAACCGGTCACGGCGTAGAGCATGCCTTCGGCGGTGCCGATGAGCAGCGTGCCGTCCTCGGCGACAGCGGCGGGCGCGTAGATGGCACCGTTGGGGTTTTCCCACGAGCAGGTCGTAGCTTTGGGCACAGCGCCCTGCCCCGCACGCTTCGAGTCGCCGAGGAAGATCTCCCACTTCACCTTGCCCGTCGACGCGCCGAGCGCGTAGACCGTGCCGTCGAAGCGCGGCAGGTAGACGAGATCACCCGCGGCCGCCGGCGAAGACCACTGCGGGAAGAAGCAGCCGCCGATTTCCCTTCGGTACTGCATGCGTCCGGTCTTGGCATCGATGGCGGCGACGTCGCCGGAGTAGGGCTCGCCGTAGACGAGCGTCTCGCCGACGAGGACCGGGGTCGAGCGCAGGTTGCCCCAATCGCCGGGGCCTTTTGCCCTCCACTTCAGCGCGCCGGTCTTCTTGTCGAGGGCGACGATGCCGGGCTGATCGGCGTGGGACGTGTCCCGAGCGAAGGGCAAATAAATCTCGGCTCTTCCGACGATCGGCGGCGAATAGGCCTCAATGGACTGCTCCGGCCCTTGGTTGTTCCACGCCGGACGCTTCACGGCCTTCTTCCAGACGGTCTTGCCCTCGAGGGTCAGCGCGGCGACGTCGCCCCCTTGAGAGGCGACGAAGAAGTGAGCCCCGTCGCTGGACGCGCCGCCGCGGATGGCGCCGGTGAGCTGGACTTTCCAGCGCTGTTTGCCGTCGGCGACGCTGAAGGCGTACACCCATCCACCAGCGTCACCGACCACCACGCGATCGCCGACGATCAACGGGTGTGTGTACATCTTGCCCGTGCCGCGCACCTTCCATGCGGTCTTCCCGGTCTTGATCTCGAGAGCATGAAGGTGCTCGTCGTCCGAGGTCGCGAAGACGTGGGTCGAGTTGGCAGCGACACCGTTGGCGTCAGCATCGAAATGCGCGAACCAGGCGCGCTTACCGGACGCCAAGTGGAAGGCCGAGACGCCGTCCTTGGGATCGGGTTTGTTGTGCGCGGTGCCCGAGCTTGGCGCGATGACCAGGGATTTGCCGAGGGCGAGCGGCGAGTTCAACCACGAGAAGATCCCGACTTGGGCCTTCCACGAGATGCTGGGAGCGCGGATCGTCGGCGCGTTCGTCGAGCCGGTCCGGGCGCTGTTGCCGTGGAAGGTCGACCAGCCCGTAGTGCTCGTTACCTCGACGGGCACGCCGGGCTCCGAATCGATCTTGGGGACCTCGGCGAGCGGCGGGGGAACCTCGACGATGGTGGCGGTGGGCGCCGGCGCCCCGGCCTGCATGTACGGCGAGTCCTGCGCGGGCGGCCCGCTGGGATCTGCCGGCGGAGGCGCGCCGGTCGCGCACGAGAGGAGCAACAGCGAAGAAGTCAGTGAGCGTCGCCACATCTGCGCACGACAGCGCTACCCGGGCGGGTCGTCAAGTCGGCAGCCTTGTACCCGGAGCCGCAAGCGATATGCTCTCCGCGGACTGAGAGGAGGGCTGCGGTCGTTGGCGAAAGACCGTCCAAGAACCACTTGCGGCAGCGGCGCGAGCGACGAAACCGTGACACCAAAGGCGGTGAGCACGGCCATCGCCGCGGCGCGCGCGCAGCTTCGAGGCTCGAGGGTCGATCTCGGCTTCGTCTTCGCGTCGCCGCAGCATGCGTTGGCCGAGGTGCTGCGCGAGGCACGACGTGCTCTGCCGCGTGCGGACGTCCTGGGCTGCACCACGGCGGGAGAGATCACCGAACGCGGCCTGACTCGGGGGGGCGTGGCGATCATGCTCTGCTCCTGGGGTGAGGCCTCGCACCTGGCCGTGGGTCGAGGTCCGCCGCTGTCCGACGCCACAGCCTTGGCGCGGGAGCTCGCCGGAGACTTCTTGGAACACTCCCCCGAGACGGCACGACACGCCGCGTGCTTGCTGCTCGGCGACGGTCTCGCTCCGGAGCTCGAGCAGGTGGTGACCGCGTTGCGTACGACCGCGCACCACCGCCACCCCATCGTGGGCGCCGGAGCGGGCGATGACGGGAAATACTCGAGCACCGCGGTGGGGTTGAACCGCGAGGTGTTCGTGGGCGGGATCGCCTGCGTGCAAATCTCGTCATCGCGCCCGTGGGGGGTCGGTGTCGCTCATGGTCTCACGCCGTCGTCGAAGCACATGACGGTGACCAAGGCCCGCGGCAACGTGGTGCTGGAGCTCGACCACCGGCCGGCGCTGGAGGCGTACCGCGAGTACGCCAGCTCCCTGGGCCTCGAGTGGGACGCCCTGGACCTGCCGCAATTTCTCGTAGAAAACGAGCTCGGCGTGCTCCTGTTCGACGAGCTGGTTCGAATCCGCGCGCCGCTGCGCGTCTTGCCCGATGGCGCGCTGTTCGTGGCGGGAGAGGTGCCCGAGAGCTCGACGGTATGCATCGTTCGCGGCACCGAGGAGGAAATGATCGCCGCGGCGCGCACCGCCGCGGAAGACGCCAAGGACGCATTGAAGGGAGTGCAGCCCGCCGGCGTATTGCTCTTCTCGTGTGTTTGCCGCGCCATGACGCTCGGCGCGCGCTACGCCGAAGAGATCAGGGCAATTCAGGTAGTCTTCCCTGACGTTCCGCTGGCCGGGCTCTCGAGCTACGGGGAGGTTGCGAGCACGCAGAACCGCCTGGACGGCTACCACAACGACACGATCGTGGTCGTGGCCATCCCGGAGTGAGGCGGCGGGCTCAGCGGAACGGAAGCTTCCCGAGATCCACGTTGCCGCCCGAGACGACCACCGCAACCCGTCCGAGGCCGGGCATCGCGCGGAAGACATCCGAGAGCGCCGCCGCTGCCGAAACGGCACCGCTCGGCTCCACGACCAGCTTCATGCGCTCGAACATCAGGCGCATGGCCGCGACGATGGCGTCGTCCGGGACCGTGATCACGCGATCGACCTCGTCGCGTATCACGGGCCAGGTGTGGCGACCGAGTCCCGCGAGCAATCCATCCGCGATGGTGTTGGGCTTCAGCTGTGGCACGAGCTCGCGCGCGGCCTTGCTGCGCGCGGCGTCGTCGGCACCCTCCGGCTCGGCGCCAAAGACGGAGATCCCCGGCGTCAGGGCCTTGATCGCGATGGCGATGCCGCTGATGAGCCCGCCGCCACCAATCGGCGCGACGACCGCGTCGAGCTCGGGGATTTGTTCCAGCAACTCCAGCGCGATGGTGCCCTGACCCGAAATGACGTCCGGGTGGTCGTAGGGAGGGATCATGGCGGCGCCGGTCTCCTCCGCGACTTGCTGCGCCACGCGCTCGCGGTCAGCGAGGGTGGGTTCGCAGGGAACCACCCGCGCTCCGTAGCCGATGACCGCGTCGATTTTCACTCGAGTTGCGTTGGTCGGCATCACGACGTGAGCCGGGATCCCTCGAAGTTTGGCGGCCAACGCCAGCGCTTGTGCGTGGTTCCCGCTCGAGTGCGTGACGACGCCGCGGCGCGCTTGATCTTCCGAGAGGCGCATGACCGCGTTGAGCGCGCCCCGAAACTTGAAGGCGCCCACGCGCTGCAGGTTCTCGCACTTGAAGAACAGCTTCCGACTGGCGAGGCGGTCGAGGGCGCTCGACGTGAAGATGGGCGTTCGATGGGCGTGAGGAGCAATGGTCTCCCGCGCGGCGCGGATGCTCTCGAGCGTGGCGGCGTATTCGGTCATGCGGCGCGCAGCTAAGCGTCAGCCGGGCGCCGCATGCAAGCCGAGTGACGTGGCGCCACGCGTCAGACGCGCCTCAGGGATCCCACATCACGCCGATGCGCAAGCCTCCGCGCAGGAACACCGCCGAAGCGCGGCCCTCGCGCTCGAAGTAGCGCTCGTAGGCGACGGCGAGTCCTGCCCAGGGCAGGAACCCGCGGGTGCGCAGGGCTGCGACGCCGACGGTCCCGCCCACACGCAGCCCAAAGCTCATGTCCTGATCGTCGGCTTGAAACAGCGCCACCGGCGCCACTTCGAGGTCGTAGTGCCACGAGACGTCGTGAAAACGCACGACCAGGGGGATGGCCGGGAAGTAGTTGATCGCGAGCTGCGTGGGCTGCACGTTCGGTCGAATCATCGCGCCGCCGCCGAACTCCGCGCCAGCCAAGAGGGTGATCGAGCCACCGAAACCCCAGCCTGGAAGGATGCGTCCGGTGCCGCCACCGCCGAAGGTCCAGTCGCCCTCGGTGCGGCGGATTTGCAGCATGCCGCCGGTCTCGAGGCTCAGCGTGAAGCGATTGCGATCCGTCTGGCGCCCAATGAAGTCCGGCTCGGGTTCCACGAAGTAGGGGCAATCGTCCGCTGCGCGCGCCATCGCGTGCTCGAAGGCGCCCAGCTGACGCTCCGCGAACAGCGCCTCCTTGGTCTTGGAGTCGAGCTCGCGCCCCGCTCGCAGAAAGAGCTCCCGCGAACTCCCGAGCTCACGGGATCGACGCACCAGCTCGGAGCGCGCATCGATGCGCGCCGCGGGATCGGCACGACACAGGGACTGCAACAACGCCGGCAGCACCTCCTCGTAGGCGCGCCGATCGGCGAACCACCCGAGGCTCTGCTCGACGCTGACGATGCGTTCGACGTCGGCCAAGAGGCCGCGCGAGTCTTCGCGCAGCGGCTCTGCCCCCGCGGCGCCCGCGCCGGCGCAGACCATCACGAGCGCCGCAGCTGCTGCCGCCCAGCGGCGCATCAGCCGGCGCCCGGCGCTCCCGACGGCGGATCGAGGCGCGTCTCGTTCACCGGTGGTGCTCATTGTCGCCAATCGGCCCGCAAAGCGGGACCCGCGACATGCAAAGTAGCACGGGCAAAGTGCGCAAAATTCGCGGCTGATCGTCTGGGCTTTCCTCGCGCAAACCCGCTGGGACGGCTCCGCTCAACTTCTTCGCGTCGACGCCGTCGGTTTGCGGTATGGAAGGCGGGCCGGACGACCCCCCTCCGCCCATGTCGGCGAATTGATCCGTCCTGGCCGCGCCCTGGTGGCGCGTGGAGACCGAGATGTTAGTGGCCATCCCTAGAGAGGTGCGTCCCGGTGAGCGCCGCGTCGCCGCGACCCCGGAGAGTACCGCCCGGCTGAAGAAGCTCGGCTTCGACGTAGCGATCGAAAGTGGCGCCGGTGAGAAGGCGTCGTTCTCGGACGAAGACTACCAGGCCGCCGGAGCCAGCATCGTCACCGACGTGACCGAACTGTGGGCGAGCGCCGACATCGTGCTGAAGGTGCAGCCCCCCGAGGAGCACCCGGATCTGGGCATCCACGAGGCCGATCTGATCCAAGAGAAGCAAACCCTCGTCAGCTTCATCTGGCCCGCCAAGAACAAGCAGCTGATCGAGCACATTGCGTCCAAGGGCGCGACGTTGCTCGCCATCGACCAGGTGCCACGAGTGACGCGCGCACAAAAGATGGATGCGCTCTCGTCGATGGCCAACATCGCGGGCTACCGCGCCGTGATCGAGGCAGCGAGCTTCTTCGGGCGCTTCTTCACCGGACAGATGACCGCCGCGGGCAAGGTGCCGCCTGCCAAGGTGTTGGTGATCGGCGCCGGCGTGGCGGGTCTGGCCGCCATCGGCGCCGCGCGTGGCCTCGGCGCCATCGTGCGCGCCTTCGACACTCGCCCGGCGGCGAAGGAACAGGTCAAGAGCATGGGCGCCGACTTCCTCGAAGTGACCCTGCTCGAAGACGGCACCGGCGAAGGCGGATACTCCAAAGAAATGAGCCCCGCGTTCATCGCGGCTGAGATGGCGCTCTTCGCCTCCCAAGCGCGCGATGTGGACATCATCGTGACGACCGCGCTCATACCGGGTCGACCCGCCCCCGTCTTGATCACGCAATCGATGGTCGAGAGCATGCGATCGGGCTCGGTGATCGTGGACCTCGCGGCGGAAGCCGGCGGCAACTGCGGCCTCACTCGCCCGGGCGAGGTGATCGTGCACCGCGGCGTCACCATCATCGGTTACGTCGATCTGCCGAGCCGCTTGGCGCCCACCGCCAGCCAACTCTACGGCACCAACCTCACGCACCTGCTGGCGGACATGGGCGGCGCCAAGAGCTGGCACGTGGACCTGGACGACGAAGTCATTCGTGGATCTCTGGTGTTGCTCGAGGGCGAGCTCATGTGGCCCCCGCCCAAGAAGCCGGAGCCCGAGCTCAAGAGCCGGCCCAAGAACCCGCCCAGCACCATCCCGCCGCCAGAGGCGAAGAAGCTCGAGGAGCGCGCCGCGCCCAAGAAGTCTGGCGTCGGCAGCGCCGTCACGCTGGCCATCATCGCCGCCGCGCTGGTCGGCCTCGGCTTGGTAGCACCGCCCAGCTTCCTCGCGCACTTCACGGTGTTCGTGCTGGCCTGTTTCATCGGTTGGCAGGTGGTCTGGAACGTCACGCCCGCGCTGCACACGCCACTGATGAGCGTCACCAACGCCATCAGCGGCATCATCCTGATCGGCGGCATGCTTCAGGTCTCCGGCCCCGTCACCGCCCCGGTGACAGCGCTCGGCGCCATCGCTGTGCTGATCGCCACCATCAATATCTCGGGAGGCTTCCTGGTCACGCAGCGCATGCTGCGCATGTTCCAGAGGTGATCGACCATGCCGCAGAGCCTTCAGAACATCGCGTACCTCGTCGCCGGCGTGCTCTTCATCTCGAGCCTCGGCGGGCTGTCGAAGCAGCAATCCGCAGGACGCGGCAACGTCTTCGGCATCGTCGGCATGATCATCGCGCTGGTCGCCACCGCCGCGCACCCCTCGGTCACCGGCTACCCCGTCTTGGCGGGCGCCATCGGCGTCGGCGCAGTGATCGGCGCGCTTCTCGCCGCGCGCGTGGCCATGACCAACATGCCCCAGCTCGTCGCCATCTTGCACAGCTTCGTGGGCGCGGCCGCGGTGCTGGTGGGCATCGCGAGTTTCCTGGCGCCTCCCTCCGATCTGAGCGGCGCCGAGGCGGTGATCCACGAGATCGAGGTGTTCATCGGCGTGTTCATCGGCGCCATCACCTTCACCGGCTCAATCGTCGCCTACGGAAAGCTCCAAGGTCTGATCCGCAGCAAGCCGCTGCTGCTCCCAGGACGCCACCTCGCGAACCTCACCATGGTCGCGGCTTGCCTCTGGCTCGGAGCGCAGTTCCTTTCGGCGCCGGAGCACGGAGGCCTGCAGCCGCTGCTGATCATGACGGCGATCGCCGGAGTGCTCGGCGTGCACCTGGTGATGGCCATCGGCGGCGCCGACATGCCGGTGGTCGTGTCGATGCTCAACAGTTACTCTGGCTGGGCGGCTGCCGCGGCGGGCTTCATGCTCGCCAACGATCTCTTGATCATCACTGGCGCGCTGGTCGGATCGAGCGGCGCCATTCTCAGCTACATCATGTGCAAGGCGATGAACCGATCCATCGTCAGCGTGATCTTCGGCGGCTTTGGCGCCGAAGAAGGCGCAGCCCCGGCCAAGACCTCCGGCGAACCCCAGGGCGAGGTGGTCAGCGTCACCGCGACCGACACGGCAGCGCTGCTCGCCAACGCCAAGAGCGTGGTGGTCGTGCCGGGCTACGGCATGGCCGTTGCCCAAGCGCAGTACCCGCTGTGGGAGGTGGCGGCCCTCTTGCGCGAGCGCGGCGTGAAGGTGCGCTTCGCGATTCACCCGGTCGCGGGCCGACTTCCCGGCCACATGAACGTGCTCTTGGCCGAAGCGAAGGTCCCGTACGACATCGTGCTCGAGATGGACGAGATCAACGAGGACTTCCCCGAGACCGACGCGGTGCTGGTGATCGGAGCCAACGACATCGTGAACCCGGGCGCACTCGACGATCGGTCGAGCCCCATCTACGGCATGCCCGTGCTCCAGGTGTGGAAGGCCAAGGCCTGCGTGGTGATGAAGCGGAGCATGGCCAGCGGCTACGCGGGCGTCGAGAACCCGCTCTTCTTCAAAGAGCACACCCAGATGCTCTTCGGCGACGCCAAGAAGACCATTGACGCCATCCTGGGTGAGCTCCGCAACGCTCCCGGTGCGAAGGCCGCCTGAGCCGCGGGCGCGGCAGGGTGGCGATCGCCGGCGACGAAGATTGCTTTCGCCGGGCACGTCTCCGACATCCTGCGGAGGCTTGCGCCTGATGGAGTGCGCGAGCTTGCGCGTCGAGGACATCGACCTGCATCGCCACGAGATCACGGTCCGCTGCGGGAAGGGGAAGAAGGACCGCGTGACCCCACTCCCCGCCTCGATGCTCGAGCCCCTGATGCGTCACCTCGCAACCGTCCGATCCCAGCACGACATCGACTTGCGGAACGGCGTGGGCAGCGTCGAGCTGCCTCACGCGCTCGCGCGCAAGTATCCGGATGCCCCGCGTGAGTGGGCGTGGCAGTGGGTGTTCCCCGCGGAACGTCACTACAGGGATCGCGTCACCGGCGAGCGCCGGCGCCACCACACCCACCAAACTGTGCTGCAACGCGCGGTACGGCGGGCCGCACTGGAAGCCGGCCCGGGCCTCCCCAAGCCGGCCAGCTGCCACGCGCTCCGGCACTCGTTCGCCACCCACTTGCTCGAAGCCGGGTACGACATCCGTACCATCCAAGAGCTGCTCGGCCACGCGGACGTCACCACGACCATGATCTACACGCACGTCCTGAACCGCGTCGGACATGGCGTTCGGAGCCCCCTCGACCAGCTCGCAATCAACCTCCCCCTCGGGCACCACCTATCAGGCTATGCGGAACCGCATAACGCGACCCCGGACGCGCCACGTCGGGCGCAAGCGCTGAAGATCATGGGGGACGGCACGAGCCGAGCCCCGGTGCTTCGCGGAAGCGTCCGAGGTAGAATGGAGGTTAGGCAGATTTGGTGGTGTCATTTGGGGGAGGAAGAATCGTTCGAGCCGCTCCTGCGTTTTCTTGAGCAGCTGCCTGCAATCGAGCTTCCGGCAGGGCGTCGGTCCATCGGGTGTGGATCTGATGGTGGCCTCTGGTGGGTGAAGTTCTCCCTCGACACGACACACGGCCTCGCGTGGCGAGTTGTCCAGGAACTGGGCCACGTGCTCAACTACATGTCGATTGACGAGCGCCTTCCCACAGTGTTCATGCCGGTGTCCCCACCACCCTACATGAACGGCGGCGTTGAGTTCCTTTCGTGGGTCATCGAGTCAACCGACACCGAGTTCACGCCGGCTGATTGTGCGAAATGGCTCGAAGGCCGACTTCCCAGTCCGGTCACAGATCTCGACTCATGGAGTACTGCCTAACAGGACGTTGCAGCAGACGATCGCTGGCTTTCCGACTGGCTGATGTCGTGGCGCCCTGCGCGCGGGGCTTAGCGCCTCGGTTCTTGCGAACCTCGGCGCCACCCCCGCGCCTGTCGGCGTGGTATTGTTGGGTAGTGTTGTTCCTGGCGTTCGCTGCTGAACGCCTCAATCGTTATGCCGCTGTTCATTTCTTATGCAGCGGGCAGCGCTGGCGAGACTTCACGGTCTTGCCGTGGGCAGCGCCGAAAGTCTCCGACGCATCCGGTCGCGCGAGGCGAGCCCCGAGCGTCGTCGCGGCGGGAAAAAGTTCCGGCGGTTGAACGACAGCGCTGCACCAAGACCACCGATGTCTTGCCGACTGTGCCCGCAGAAGCAGCAGCGACAGTTGCGGTCGCAGATGTCGAGAAGATCCAAGACCACGGCGTCGACGCGTCGGGCGGCGCCGAAAGTCTCCGACCCGAGAATCACCGTGATTCTGTCACGGCATAACAAGGCGTTTCACCCGCCGACCGCCGGTCTTCCGGTCTTCACCGTCCGTTCCGCAACCGCGGACGACCACTCTGATGCGGCACTCGCCCGCGTGTGCAGCGCCGTGCCGTCTGCTACCTTGAGTCTCGGCGTTCGCGGGTGAACGCCAGAGCGTTAGACCGACGCAGGATCGAATCGTGGACATCACCAACACGCCACTCTTCGGTGTTTGCCTTCACGAGATCGTGTGGCTCGCTCATGCGATCGTCGACGCATGTGACGCCGTCTTCAACGAAGCCGCCGTTCCCGACACGGGATTCACGCTCCAAGTATCCTTGAAACTCCATACGAATATCTCAGTGGCGCTAATCGCGAGCGCGAATTTGAGAAAGCTCGTCGAACCCTCGCAGCGCCGCAAATCGGAAACCGCTGTCTCGCACAGCTTCCGGCAACGGCGCGCCAAGACCTTGCGTTCCATTCTCGACGGCGTGCCAATGGATGAGCTCCTCAACTCCAAAGTGCGCAACTCTCTTGAGCACTTCGATGAGTACCTGGATGAGGAGAATCGCCGTCTGGCGAACGGGGGAGCGCCCGAGTGATCTTCCCCCGGTTTCGTGGACACCCCAACTCGCGCGACAATGCGCCTGGAGTGATCCATGGACAAGCGAAAGAAGCAGCGTAGGAAGCGACGAGCATTCACCCCCGAGTTCAAGGCCGGGGCAGTGCGGCTCTGCAAGGTCGGAGATCGGACCGTCACGCAGGTGGCCGGGGACCTGGACCTGACCGAGACGGCCTTGCGCGAGTGGGTGAAACGGGCCGACATCGACGCCGGCAACGGACCGCCAGGTGCGCTCACGAGTGACGAGCGGGCGGAACTCGCGCAACTGCGGCGGGACAACAAGCGCCTGCAAATGGAGCGCGAAATCCTGAAAAAAGCGGCGGCCTTCTTCGCGAAGGAGAGCACATGAAGTTCGTGTTCATCCTCGCCGAGAAGGCCTTCTACCCAATCACGATGCTGTGCCGCGTTCTCGAGGTCTCTTGCAGCGGGTTCCATGCATGGCGTAAGCGGCCCCAGGCGCCTCGTGTTACGCGCCGACGCACAGCTCGCGGTCCAGGTCGCTGCGGTCCACACGCGCAGCCGCAAGCACCTACGGTAGCCCGCGCGTGCATGCGGAACTGCGAGCCCAGGGGATCCGCGTCGGCAAGAAGCGAGTGGAGCGGCTCATGCAGGAAAACGGCCTCGAAGCGCGGCGGAAGCGCCGCTTCAGGAAGACGACCGATTCGAAACACTCGAACCCGATCGCGCCCAACGTGCTCGCTCGGAAGTTCGAAGTCGCCGCTCCCGATCGCGTCTGGGTCACCGACGTGACTGCGATCTGGACTCTCGAGGGCTGGCTGTTTCTTGCCGTGATGCTCGACCTCTATCTCCCGTCGGGTTGTTGCGTGGGCCGCGAGCCAGAACAACGACACAGCTTGCTGGCTCTCGAAGCGCTCCGAAAGGGCCTTCTGTCGCGTCGCCCTGCCGCAGGCCTCGTGCACCACTCCGATCGCGGAAGCCCCTACGCCAGCGACGCATACCGAGCGGAGCTGGCCGCGCACGGTCTGGTGGCGAGCATGAGCCGCAAGGGCGACTGCTGGGACAACGCAGTCGCGGAGAGCTTCTTCGCCACCTTGCGCGCCGAACTCGTAGACCATGAGCTGTACGTCGATACCGTCCAGGCCGAGACCTCCATCGGCGACTACATCGAGAACTTCTACAACATCGAGCGGCGCCACTCTCACCTCGGCTACCTCAACCCGATCGAGTTCGAATTGCGTTCACGAACAGTGAAGGCTGCGGCATAATCATGCTGTCCACGGAAGCGGGGGAACTTCATACCAAGCCCGACAGCCCTACGGACACACAGCTTCCGGACGCTGCGCTTGACTCGTCGCTCGACGACGGTTCTGAGGGCGATTCGTCCACGGACGACGCCGCGGTTGAGTGACAAGCCAGTGAGCAAGCCCGCCTCATAACTCACGTTCCGCCCGCCGAACGCCGGCCAGGCGAGTTTCACCGCACGTCGCGCGTCACGGGCGCCTTCACTGTCTGCGGCACGCGCCCGCTCTGATGCGCCCCGCCGTCTGCTACGATGATCTCCGGCGTTCGCGGGTGAACGCCGGATCGTTGAGCTGGAGAGGCGGACGCTATGCCGCGCGACCCTTCGTCCTAGGCTTGATCTGGGCGAGGCCAATTCGAAGCCCGAATGGCTTCAGTAGACGTTCGAGTGTTTCCTGCGTTGGGTTGTGCTTCGGGTCAATCGCCCTCAGCACATTCGGGCTCAGCATCCCGACGCTCTCCGCGAACTCCTTCACACCTGTGGCACGAATGACCTTCGCAAGAGCAATCTTCAGGGGCACGCCGTCTTCCACGGCAGCCGTCAAGAACTGTCGCGCGAACTCCGGGTCCTGAAGGTCTTCGGCCAGTCCTTCGTTCCAGTCTCTACTGCGTCTTGCCATGCTTCAGTTCCTTCACGTACGTCGCCCAAAACTCTCGAGCTCGCCGGATGTCCTTCCTTTGAGACGTCTTGTCGCCACCCAGCAAGAGCAGAACGACCTCGCGGCCGCTTCTCCCGAAGTACAAGCGGTACCCGGGACCGAAGTCTAGCCGCGCCTCCCAGACCCCTTCTCCGACCTCCTTGTGGTCGCCGAGGTTGCCGGTTTCAAATCGCAAAACTCTCGCCTGCACGCGAGCGCGGACCGACGTGTCTAGCTCTCCTAGCCAATCCCGGAAGGGGATGCGTCCGCTTTCATCGACGTACTCGCGGACGACGAAACTCACAAGCCAATAGTTATCCGAAACGATAACTATGTCAAGTCGCTGCGGCAGAGGCCTGGCTAACAAGGCGATGAACCCGCCGAAGGCCGGTCGTGCCTTGCCTTGGCGCCTCGCCGAATGCGCCGGTGCCCATCATCAAGCGGTACGCGCCCGCGTGTGCAGCGCCGCGCACTCTGGTATCTCTTGGTCTCGGCGTTCGCGGGTGAACGCCGGATCGTTGGCAGGGGAGATCGTGCACTGGTGGGTTCTGATCGGCCTCACCAGCTTTGGGTTCGTCGCCGCGTCCATAGTTGCGCGCTGGTCGTCCCAGCCCCGCAAGACCCTTCGCCGCGTCCTTCTTCTCAGCCTCCTGTGCCTCTTCCTTGCACCTGCGACCGGTATTGCGCTCGGCGCGTTCAAGGCTTCTGTTGCCGTCGGTGGTGAGGCTGTGGATCCGTCACAAAAGGCACGACTGCTCGGCGAGGGCATCGCCGAGGCCATGAATTTCACCGCACTCGGAGTGCTGGGCTTCTTCGTCCCCAGCATGGTCGCGTTGGTGATGTTCGTGCGGGCGCCCGGGGCGGTGACGCCGCGAGATGCCGCATAACGGACGTTGCACCCGCCGAACGCGCGCCTTGCCGACTTCACCGTCCGTCCCGCGGCGGCCGGCGCCCAATTTTCAACGGCACGCGCCGGCCTCGAAAATGCCCCGCGCTCTGTTACGATCACCTCGCGCGTTCGCGGGTGAACGTGTGTCTCGTTGGGCGGACCCGAGATGAGCCCGCCAAGCCACAAGCTCGAACTTGAGCCAGACGCGGCTCTCCTTCTGTTCGAGATGCTCCACCGAGCCGGTTCAGGCGGCGCCGTCCGGGTGCTCGATTCGGCTGAGCAGCACGTGCTCTGGCAGATCGAGTGCCAGCTCGAGACCACGCTGGTGGAGCCCCTCAGCACCAACTATCCGGAGATGCTCGACGCTGCCAGACAACGTCTGCAGCAGGCGCCTGGCGACCGCACCGCGCCCAACACGCCTATCATCTTCGTCGACGTCGATGACACGCTCGTTCGCTCCTTCGGTTCGAAGCGCATCCCGATGAGCAGCGTCGTACAACGTGTTCGTGACCTTCACGCGGCCAACGCCGTTCTCTATTGCTGGAGCGTCGGAGGCGCGCCATACGCCCACCGATCCGCAGTCGAGCTGGGCATTGCGGATTGCTTCGTCGACTTCTTGGCGAAGCCCGACATCTTGATCGACGACCAGGCCGCGGCGGACTGGCGCCTTACCGCCCTGCACCCGAACGAAGCATCCTCGATGACCGCTCAAGACATACTGGCGACCGCTCGACCTCCGACGGCCGGCTAACAAGACGTCGCTGCTGAACGTCGGTAGGCTAGCCAGACCGCAGAAACACACGCGCCGGCGCTGCTTGACGAAGTATAGACATGCGTCTATACTTTCCCAAGTGAGCGCTCGAGCCAAGCTTTTCAGGAATGGTGGAAGCCAGGCCGTCCGACTTCCGAAGGACTGCCGCTTCCCCGACACCCAGGCGGAAGTGGTCGTTCGCCGCGAGGGACGTCGCATCATCCTCGAGCCCGTGGACGCGTGGCCGGAGGATTTCTTGGCGTGCATTGGGGCGTGGTCCGGCGAGATTCCTCGGCCAGCGCGTGACGCCTCCGCTCCGCGCGATCCATTCGGGGATTAGGGCCATGTTTCTCCTCGATACCGACACCGTCAGCTACATCCTGCGCGGCCAAGGCCCCGCTGCCGCCCGGCTCACCGACCATCAGCCGTCGGAGGTGTCCATAAGCGCACTCACCCTGGCGGAACTGCGATTCGGGGCCGAGCGTCGGCGCTCTCGGAAACTCCACGGCATCATCGACGCGTTCAGTCGCACGGTTGCTGTCGTGCCCTTTGACGACGCCGCTGCCGCCGCCTTCGGTCGCGTTCAGGCAGCCCTCGAGACGAAGGGCACACCCATTGGCACCCTGGACACGTTGATCGCGTCCCATGCGCTCGCGCTGAACTTCACGCTGGTAAGCAACAACCTCAAGCACTTCTCCAAGGTGAAGGGGCTCAGGGTCGTGAACTGGTCTGCTGAGGCTGGCTAACAAGGCGTTGCTGCGGACGACTGCCCTCCCTCGCTGCGCTCGGTCTGGCATTCGCCGCAGAACGCCGATACGTTATCCGGCCGCGAGGAGATGGCGCGCGCTTTCAACTGGACCGTCGACGCCCGATTCGCCCCCCCACACGACGTGGTACGCTTGGCGCGATGTCTCGCATCGACCTCATTCTTGCAGAGGCACTTGAGCTTCCCGACGACGAGCGCGCTCAGCTCGCGCTCCGGCTGGCGGAGAGCTTGACTCCAACGCCGGCGCCATCTGCGCACGACGCTTGGGTTGGTGAGATCGCGCGCAGAGTGGAGCGCCTTCGCGACGGCACGGCGAAGACCGTTTCTGCGCAAGACGCGCTGTCCAGGGCTCGAGCCGCAGTGGCTTCTCGCCGTGCCTGAGGTTCTGGACGCTGCCCCGCGTGAACTCGCCGCAAACGCGCTCTGGTACGAAGAGAAGCGGTCCGGCTACGGTTCCCGCTTCGTCGACGAAGCCCAGGAAATCTTCGGGCTGATCGACGAATCTCCCCACCTCGGCGCTCCGTGGGTGCTCGAGGGCGTCCCTCCGGGCGTTCGGCACGTCGTTCTGCGCACGTTCCCCGTGTCGATCATCTACATCACCGATCCCCGGGTAGTGGTCGTCGCGTTCTTGGGCAACCAGGCGCCGCTGTACTGGATTGATCGACTCGAAGGGGTCAGGTGACCAGGCACCGCATATCTGGCCGTTGCACCCGCCGAACGCCGGCCATGCCGAGTTTCACCGTCCATTCTGCGGCCGCGGATGACCACTCTGATGCGGCACTCGCCCGCGTGTGCAGCGCTGTGCCGTCTGTTATCTTGAGTCTCGGCGTTCGCGGGTGAACGCCGTTTCGTTAGGCGGATTGCATAATGGCTAGGTGTGTGTCCCCGCTTGTTCTCGCCGCCGTCCTCGGCAGCGTTGCAGCGTGCGGCACAAGCACCGAGATGCCCGAGTCTCGATACCCGCCGCACGCAGGTCCCGTGTTCTTCACGAAGGATGTGCCGCCGCCGGGCGCTCCGTTGGAGTACCTCGGTGAAATCAAACTGAAGCGTGGGACGTACGGCTCGATGGATCCTCTTCTCGACGAGTTGGCCGACCATGCCCGCAAACTCGGAGCGGACGGCGTGGTCCGTCTGCGTACAGGGCGCGAGGCCGCGGCGTTCGCGTGGGCCGTGCCGTATGCGAATGGATTGGCGGTACGCTCGCGCGGACTGGACTATCGAAAGGCGGGCATGGTGGGCGAGTGGCGCTAGTTCTCGACGGACCGCCTAACAGGAGGTTGCAGCAGACGAGCGCTGGCTTTCTGACTGGTGATGTCGTGGCGCCCTGCACCCCTTCGGCTGTTCCCCAGGGTCTCGCGCGGGGTAGAATCTGGTGATGTTGTTTCTGGCGTTCGCTGCTGAACGCCTCAATCGCTATTCGGCCTAAGGTTCGTCGCGCGAGACCCAGTAGCCTGGTTTGCGCTTCCCGTGGGCAACGGCCAGGACGAAGACCTCGTTTTCGCCGAGACGAAAGTGGATGACGAACGGGAACCTGTGGAGCCGTCGGAAAACCGCGTCTTCACCTTGCGCGCAGCTCGGCCCGCAACCTGGCCTTCACCGTCTCCCAGTCCTCGAGCTTGTCTTCCCCGCGGTCGATCGCTGCGCTTCGTCGGTCCAATTCCGCGAGCCACTCGCGCTCCCAGCGTTCGTCGTGGCGCTCTTCCACACTGTTCAGCAGCTCGGTAGCAAGCGCCAGGCGCTTGTCCGGTGGAAGCGCCAACGCGCGCCGCCAAAGCAACTCGTCGGGGTGTGACTGCGCCATGCCTGAAGCATAGCTCGATTGCGCCCTGCCGACAGCCGCATAACTGGCCGTTCCACCCGACGAACGCCGGCCTTGCCGACTTCTCCGTCCGTCGCGCGTCGCGGGCGCTCGCCCTGTCTGCGGCACTCGCCCGCGTGTGCAGCGCCGCGCTCTCTGGTATCTCTTGGTCTCGGCGTTCGCGGGTGAACGCCGGATCGTTGATACAGACTCCGCCACGTTACAGCGGGGGCCCGGCGCCCCGACCGCCGTGCCACACAGCGGTTGTAGGGCCTCGCTTCCGCTCGTGATCCCCCGCCCGGATCGCACCGGTCGGCGCGCCCGACGCGCGCCGAACAGATGCTCCGCAGGAACGCAGAGCTCTATCGACCCCTGGCATGAGGCACCTCTCGCCGACGGAGGTGTTCTGGCTCCACGATCGTTTGATCCAGACCTCCTAGCGTCCACGCACCCAGTTCTGGACGACCAGCTCTTTGAACGACTTGAACTCGCCCGGGCTCGCGGCGATCGGCGGGATGCCACACGTCCCAGTGATCGCCAACACGATCTGTCCATCCACGAACGCGAAAGAGCGTAGCCTGCCTCCTCAGCTCTCGCGCCGCAAAGTCGCGGCTTTGGCGTAAGCTCGAGGCGAGGCCGATGAGTCGCACTCGCTTCGCCCTGACGAGCTTCGGCGTGGCCCTCGCGCTCACGCATTGTCGGGCGCCCAAAGCCCCGCAACCCCTGATGCCTGGGGATGCCGGCGGCGAGGCGGCTGACGGACCGGGCGCCAGCGCCACCTGGGCTCCGGAGGCGGATGCGCAGGATGCGGTCGACGCTTCCAGTCCCGATGCGTCGCGCGATTCCACCTCGGTCCCTGACGCTGATTCCGGTCGCGCTGCTGGTGTCGATGCCGCGCGACCGGAGTGCAAGCGCAGCGTGCTCGGACAGAGCGCGCGCCGCGCCTCCTGTACGCGCAACGATCAATGCCTGCTGCGCCCCGCCGCGTGTTGCCCGCCTTGCGGTGCCCTGAGCGCACAGCAGGTGCGGGCCGTCGACTCCGGTGACGACGTGCTCTGCACCTCCAACTGCCCGGCGTGCGCCTCGGGATTTCCGTCGGGCTTGAGCGCCGAATGTGTGAACCGTCGCTGCGTCGTGGTCGAGACGCGTTGCGACGTCACGACCAAGTCGTCGTGCCCAAGAGTCCGACCCCCAAAGCTCTTGCGCCGCGTGATGCCGGCAGCGCTGGCCAGTTGCTCGGCAGATGCCCACTGCGCGCTGATGGCCGAGGACTGCTGCTACTGCGGCGTCGCGTCCGGAGACCAGGTGATCGCCGTTGATCGCCGCAAGAATGCTCGTTGCAAGACCAAGGGCGGCTGTCCAGATTGCCTCTCCGAGGGCATTGATGATTCGTTGCAGGCGGCCTGCGTTGGCGGGCGTTGCCGGGTGCGCGATCTCGGGCTCGACCCCAGGTGCAACAGCCCACTGTACCGGCCGCTCGAGCGGTGACACTGCCGGCCGCAGCGTTGGCGTCGAAGGGCTGAGGCTAGCTTCCGCGCCAGCTATCGGTCGCGGCACACCGAGGAACAACGCCGCGACTTCTGGCGCGATGACGGCTCGGGCGAGCGAGCGGCCTCAAAAAGCGCCACGCCGTCCGTTACGATGATGCGCGGCGTTCGCGGGTGAACGCCAGGTTGTTGTGCGACGGTCTGGAGCCTGGCCTTTGGCAACCGGAGCGGACTCCGCTAGACAGAGACCGTGAGGCTCCGTCCGCTCGCAGCCCAAATCGGGACCGACGCCGCCAAGGCGACGGCTCTTCGTTGCACCAAAGACGCGCGTCAAGTCGCGACAGGAAGGCGGAGCCGTTGATCCTCGGACTGATCGGCGGGCTCATCGGCTGTGGCGCGTTCGTCGTGGTCCTTGCCGCGATGCTCGGCGTGCTCTTCAACAAACAGGAGTCCGACGTGACGGCTGCCCAGATCGCCTCGGGCAGCGCGGACGGGCTCGAAGACTGGACCAGCCAGACCCTCGCCGAGGTCTCCCGAAACAGCGTCGGCAGCTGGCACTTCTACCGGCCGATGGGCGGGAGACGGGTGTTCCGCATGACGGCTGGCATGCACTCCTGTCGCACTCGCGGCGAGCTGGCGCGCTTCAGCGCAGAGAAGCGCAGCAAGGGCGGCGAGATCACCGTGCTCACCCACTGGACTCGGCTCGACATCAGCTTCACGCCGTCGGACTGTCGGATCTGGGTGAATCGATCCGAGTTTGGCGTGCTCGGCCTCGCGACGGGCCGCATCTCCGATCCGCACGGTGGCGAACTGGGCGCCTACCAAAGAGGCTCCGACGGGGGGCGCCTGTTCTTGCGCGGTCGCGACCTGGCCCGCGTCAGACACGCCACCGAGCCCGAGTCAGCGTTGCCGACGGTGCCAGAGCCGTTCTGCGCGTGGCTCGCGCCAGCGCTCGACGAAGAAGCGACGCTGTGGCTGCTCGCCGTGATGGCGATCGAAGCCGGCTACTTCGCGATGCCGGGCGCTTCGGCGCCATGGTAGCGGTGTGGACTGCGGTCGACGAAGCCTGATGACCAGGTCGAAGGCGCGCCGCCCGGGTGAGCGCGGCCTTTCGGCGGAGGTCTTGCGCTTCTACGCTATGCTGCGGGCAAGTGAGCGTCGGCGCGAAGTCAAAGCCCAAGAATGTCGACGCCTACATCGCAGGCTGTCGGCCGGAGGTGCGAGCGTTGCTGGAGCAGCTGAGGGCGACCGTGCAGAAGTCGGCGCCCGCCGCCACCGAGACCATCAAGTACGGCATTCCGACCTTCGTCCTCCACGAGAATCTGGTGCACTTCGCCGCCTTCGCGAGGCACATCGGGTTCTATCCCTCTCCGTCCGGTATCGCCGCATTCAAGAAGGAGCTGGCCGGATACAAGAGCGCGAAAGGCTCCGTTCAGTTCCCCCTCGATGAGCCGATGCCCCTGGCGTTGATCGCGAAGATCGTGAAGTTTCGAGTGAAGGAGGTCGGGCGGCTGCCGAGAAGGGTGGGCTGACGAGACAGATGGCGAACGTGTTTCTGTACGCACCGCAGGACTTTCGCAATCTCTGCGTGCTCGCTCGAACCCTCGAAGTCTTCGGCCTGTCCGAGTGCCATGTCTTCGATCCACGGCGGCTGATTCGCGATCGCTATGGCAAGTCCCGGTCGCGGGAGATGCGCGTCGTTTCGGCCGGAGCGTTCAGCAAGATCCACTGGATACGGGTCGAGGAACCTGAGCGAGTCCTCCGAAGCCACCCTGGCCGAGTCATCGCAACCGCGGCACAATCCCAGGCGACCGACCTCACGCGGTTTCGATTCGCGCCGACGGATCTGCTCCTCTTTGGCTCCGAAAGCCAAGGCCTCCCTCAGGCCGAGCTCGACGCCGCGACGGCGATCGTGACGGTGCCGTCTCTAGGTCAGACTCGAAGCCTGAACCTCGCGGTGGCCTTGGCGATCGTACTCTTCGAGGCACATCGTCAGCTGCAGTCGACGCTCGTCGTCTGACTGCCGCGTGCGCGCCGCAACAACGCGCTCAGCCGCCGCGCTTCAGCTCGGTGAGCACCAGCTTGCTCACGGCCTTCAGCGTGTCGAACACGCCCATGCCGGAGCGCGCGTTGGCCTCGTAGTCGGGCACGCCGGTGGGATTCAGAAGCTCGCGAAGCTCGGCGACTTCGACGGCGTTGGGCAGATCGCGCTTGTTGTACTGGATCACGTAGGGGAGCTTCTCGAGAGAGTAGCCCTGCTCCGCCAGGTTGGTGCGAAGGTTGTCCAAACTCTCTTGGTTGGCTTCGAGGCGCTCGATCTGCGAGTCGGCCACGAAGACGACGCCGTCCACACCCTTGAGGATGAGCTTGCGGCTGGCGTCGTAGAACACCTGACCGGGCACCGTGTAGAGGTGGAAGCGCGTCTTGAATCCGCGGATCTCACCGAGCGAGAGCGGCAGGAAGTCGAAGAAGAGCGTGCGCTCCGTCTCCGTCGCGAGGCTGATCATCTTGCCCTTCGCGTCGGGGTTCGTGCGCTCGTAGATGTACTGCAGGTTCGTCGTTTTCCCGCAGAGCCCGGGCCCGTAGTAGACGATCTTGCAGTTGATCTCCCGGGCCATGTAGTTGATGAAGCTCATCGCCCGGACCTCTCCTCAGTCGTTGAAGAGGTTGTCGATGTCTTCGTCGGTGATTTCGGCGAACGGCGAGTCTGCGCCGGGCGCCGCCACCTTCGAGAGTAAGGCCTCGAAGATCCGATTCAGCTCGTCCGTCGCCTTGCGCACCCGCAGGCGTACCAGCCCGAGGCTCGATTTGGCGTCGAAGATCACCACGAGAATCACGCGGTTGCCGACGAGCTGAATGTGGATGTTCGCCTTCTCCCCTTCGTGGAACTGAGCTGCGAACTCGTTCTCACGTAGGAGCTTTGCGATGCCGCCGGTAGCGGCGATGTTGCCCGCCGTCAGCGAGGCGAGCGACGTCGTATCCAAGTTGTCGATGTCGCCAGCTGCTGCGATGAGCTGCCCATTCTTGTCGACGATGAAGACGACTCTGGCGTTCGCTTCCTTCACCAGGCGGTCTACGACCGTCTGGATCTGGTTGAACTCCTCTTCGTACATCACCATCTGCGGGTTAACCATCCGAACCTCCGCAAGCCGCTCGTGCTCACTCACGAGCGCCGCCTACGCGGCACCGAAACGGCTTGCTAAGTGCCGTCCCAGTTGTTCCCCCCGCGCTTCGACGAAAACCGCCGGAGAACGAAGGGTTCGAGCCTGATAGCGTTCCACCCTTCTACCGAACACCCTACGGGCCAGCAAGCACCGCCTCGCGGGGTGGCTCACGAGCCGGGGAAACCTGCGGATTTCTGCGCGGTCCGGCCCCGGGGCTCGCGCTCGGGCGGAGAGAATTGCAGGTCCCTCGGACCGGTGCTTATGGTCCGGCCGTGAAACGCTGTGCTTTCTGGCTTTTCGCGCTGGCGACGTGCTGCCTCGCTTCGCATTCGGACGCGAACCTGGGCCAGTTTCATCCGGCGCTGAAAAAGGAGCTCTCGCGACTCGACGGCGCCCGCGGCGCGCAGGCCTACGAGGCGCTGCGGGGGGTGTGGAACACCTGGGACCGCGCCGATCCTACCCACGTCGAGGAGGCGCTCGCGGCGGCGGAGCAAAGCGGCAGGCTCGACGCCCCGGTGCGCGCCTACGCCGGTTTGCTCGGCGCCTACGCGCGCATGCGTCGTGGTGACGTCGCGGCGGCGCGATCGAAGGTCGACTCCCTGGGATTCGTCAGGCGTTGGTTGGTGGTGGGGCCTTTCGACAACGAAGATCGCGGTGGCCTCGGTGTCGAGCACGGACCGGAGGCGGACTTCGCGCAGGCCATCGTGCCGGGCCGCGCCTACTCGGGCAAGGAGCGACCCGTGCGGTGGCGCGTCGCGCCCGACGCCTTTCCATTTGGGTACGTCGACTTCGGATCGCTCCTGAGACCGGACCGGAAGGTGTGCGCGTTTGCCACGACCTTCGTCCGGGCCAAGGCCGGCTCGAAGGCGCCGCGAACCATCAGCGCTTGGGTCGGAGCGAGCGGCAGCTTCAGGCTCTACTGGAATGGGCGCGCGGCCCTCGAAGACCCGGCCTACCGGGGCCACGACGCGGATCGCTTCGCGACCCAGCTGACGCTCGCGCCGGGGTACAACGATCTGACCGTCAAGGTGTGCAGCGACGACGCTCCGCCCGCAGTTTCCGTGCGGCTCGCGGACGCGAAGGGCGCGCCGGACACGGCACTAGAGACCAGCAACGATCTGGCAGCGAGCGCCGAGGCGGCCAAGCTCGCGCCCAACAAGACAGACAAGAAGGCCCCGATGAAAGCCGCGCCGGCTCGCGGCCCCCTGGGACCGGTGCAGGCCTTCGCAGCGGTGGTGGGCGGCAAGGCGCCGCGAGCATCGGACCTCGAGGCTTGGGCGCGCTACCTGGCGGCGACCAGCGGCGACGACCAGAACAAACACGAAGCGCGCGACGCCGCGCGACGCGCGGCCGAGCTGGAGCCCACCGTGGACCGCCTGCTGCTCGCGGGTGAGCTCAGCGAAGATCGCAATCAGCGCCGCGATTGGGTCGACAAGGCGGAGGCGCTGGCAAAGAAGCGTGGCAAAGAGGACGTGGACGTGTTGCTCGCACGGGCCGATCTGGCGCGCACGGGGCTGAGCTGGCAGACCGCAACGCGCTACTTCGACCGGGTGCTCGCCATCGATCCCGATCAGGTGGACGCCATCGCCGGCCGTGTCGCGACCTACAACATCGCGGGGCTCAAGCGAACGGCGCTGGCGACGTTGGAAGCCGCCATCGACCGCAACCCGAGGGCGCTCTCCCTGCTCAACATGCACGCCTCTCAGCTGCGATCGCTGGGGCGCGCCACCGAGGCCAACGAGAGCGAGGCACGCTACGCTGCGTTGCGCTTCGACGATCCGGCGTTCCTGAACGGGCAGATCGATCTAGCGCTGTCCCGTGGGGACCGCGCGGCGACCACACGCTGGGTCGAACGCTTGCTGGAGATCGATCCGGACAGCCAGTGGTCCCATGGGGTCGCCGCCCGAGCGTTCCGGGCTCAGGGCCAGGCGGAGCGCGCCATCGCCACCTATCAGCGCGCGCTGGCCCTCGCTCCGGAGGACGTCGGCACCCTGCGCGCACTGGCAGATTTGCAGGGCGAGCTGGGGCGACGCGACGAACAGCTGACCTTGCTTCGGAGCATTTTGAAGATCCGACCGCAGGACAAGGACGTGCGGGAGTACGTCGAGCACATCGAGCCCCAGAAGCCGCGACCCGACGAGGCGTGGGCCTGGAAGAGCGAGAAGTTCCTGAAGCTGCGGCACGCGCCGGCGGCCGGGCAGAACAAGCGTGTGCTCCGCGACCTGACCGTGACCACGGTCTACGAGAACGGCCTCAGCGGCAAGTTCCGTCAGGTCGTGTTCCAGCCCCTCAACGACGCAGGCGCTGCCTTGGCCCGACAGTACGCTTTCCAGTACGAGTCGGATCGGGAGGTGGTTCAGCTCCGCGGCGCGCGCGTCTACCGAGGCGATGGACGCACGGACGAAGCCGTCGAATACGGCGAGGGGGCCGCGGACGATCCCTCGATCAGCATGTACACCTCGGCGCGGAACTTCTACGTGCAGTTCCCACGCCTCGACCCCGGCGACGTCGTCGAGCTCAGATACCGCATCGACGAGGTCACGTCGCGCAACGACTACGCCGACTACTTCGGCGAGGTGGTCTACCTCCAGTCGAGCGAGCCGGTGCAGAACGCGGAATACGTGCTGATCACCCCGAAGAAACGCACGTTTTACATCGACGAGCAGGTCCCGGGTCTGAAGCGCGAGACCCTCGATCGCGGCGATCAGCGCGTATATCGCTTCAGCGCCGCCAAGGTGCCGGCCCTGAATCCCGAGGGCGCCATGCCTCCGTGGTCCGAGGTGCTCGGCTTCGTGCACGTCTCGACCTACAAAGACTGGAAGGATCTGGGGCGCTGGTACTGGGGACTGGTCAAGGAGCAGTTCGACCTCGACGCCGAGACCAAGAAGCTGGCGCACGAGGTGGCCAAGGGAGCCAAGACCGACCTCGACAAGGTCAAGGCGGTCTACAACTGGGTGGTCAAGAACACCCGCTATGTTGCCCTCGAGTTCGGCATCTACGGCTACAAACCCCGACGCTGCGTGCAGACCGTCACCCGGGGGTGGGGCGACTGCAAAGACAAGGCGACGGTGATCGTCACCCTGCTCGAGGAGCTCGGCGTGCCGTCGACCATCGTGATCTTGCGCACCCAGATGCGCGGCGACTTCCGCTCGAAGGTCCCGAGCCTGGCGGCCTTCGATCACGCTATCGCCTACGTGCCGTCCCTCGATCTCTACCTGGACGGAACCGCTGAGTACACCGGCTCCTCCGAACTCCCCGACATGGACGCCGGCGCGCTGGCGCTCTTGGTGAACAAAGGGGACTCGAAGCTGGTTCGCGTGCCGGAGCGCGACGCGAAGAAGAGCGTGCTCGCGCGCACGGTGACCGCAGCGCTCAGCCCGACCGGGGACGCGAAGCTCGAGCTCGACTACGAAGCCCGGGGCGCCGAGGCGGCGGACTGGCGGCGCCGCTATCACGCCGAGTCGACGCGGCGCACGCGCGTGAACACGGATCTCGGCCGCGAGTTCCCTGGCTTCGAGATCAACCCGGGCGCCGCCGGCATCGTGGCCGGAGATCTCGAGAACCTCGAGGTCAGCCCCAAGCTCACGGTGCGCGGCACGGCGCGCGGCTTTGCCCGGAAGGAGGGCGACGTCTCGAGCATGTCCGTCACGCCGAGCGTTCGCTTGACGACCAACTACGCGGCGCTCTCCCAGCGCAAGCAAGACGTGCGGATCCCGTCGTTCTCGACCATCGATGACACCATTGTCGTGAAGCTTCCCGCGGGCACCAAGGTCAAATCGTCACCGGTCAGCAGCTCGGGCAAGTCCGCCTTCGGATCGTTTGCGGTGGAGGTCACGGTCCAGGGCGCCCAGGTGACGGTGAAGACCCGAATCGAGGTGAGCGCGACTCGAGTCACGCCGGCCCAATACCCGGCGTTCAAGAAGTTCTGCGAAGACGTGGACCGCGCCATTGGCGCACGCTTGGTGGTGACGCCGTGAAGCATTGGTTCTTCTTGGTTCTGCTCTCCGTGCTCGCCGCCTGCACGGGCGGCCGTGGCGCAGAGCACGCGCAGACGCCCCTGGGCGAGCTGCGGCGCGTCGGCCCCACCACGACCAGCGCCGAGCTCGCGGGCGAGTGGCTGCTGCTCGAAATGATCTCGCCCGGCGGCGACGCCCGCACGGCCGCGCGAGCACGAACTCGGCTCGAGGAGATCGGAGGCGGCGGCATGCTCGCGCACCTCGCTCGCGGGCTCGACGACGCCATCCACGGCAAGATGCAGCAGGCACCGGATCACTATTTGAACGCCACCCGCGCGGCACGGGCGTCGAGCGATCCGCGGGCGCCCATCGTGGCCTGGTTCGCGGCGAACCGCGCGGTCGCGCTGCGCAACCATGGCAAGGATCTCTGGCCGCGTTGGCGCTCGTTCGTTTCGGACGCGATGAAGGAACCGCTGGCCATGGGCTGGCGAGCGCGCGCCGAGCTGGTCGAGTGGTGGGCAGACGAGGCCTACGCGGGCGCGACCAAGAACGTCGAGCAGCTCTCGGCCCGTGAGTACGGCTGTGTCGATCACCTGCGACTGGCCGGACCCTTCGGCCGCGGCGCGGCACCGGACTCGTATCGAGGCTTCGACGCGGAGCGGCCCGGACCCTGGCCGGCTCGCTGGAGCGCGACGCCGGGCGCCTTCGTGCCTCCACGAGTCCTCGACACCAAGCAGGAGGGGTGCTTCTTGCGGGTGAACGAGCCGGTCAGCTCCGGGGTATTTTACGCGGAGACCTTCCTCGAGCTCGAGTCATCGATGGAGGTGATCATCGCGGCCCAAGGCGCCCTCGCTTTGTTCATCGACGATGCCAAGCTCTTGGATCGCGATCCACGTATCTGGGGCGTGTGGCCGCGCTTCGGCGTGCAGGTCTGGCTCGACGCTGGTCGGCACCGCGTGGTGGCGCGTCTCGCGGATCCGCAGACCAGCCTGCGCGTACTCCGGGCCGACGGCCGCCCGGCGGACGTGAAGGCGTCCAGCGACGCCGCGGCACCGTACAGCGTCGTGCCTCCGAAGGTGGTCGGCGATCCGAACGTCGTGAGCCGACACATCGCAGCCAGCGGCGTCGTGGATCCGGGCGACGACGTGTCGCGCTTCTTGTTGGCGTACCTGGCTTACGCCGAGGGACAAGGCGACGTCGCGGCGGTGCTCACCGAGCCCTTGATCAAGGACAACGCCAAGGCCACTGGTCTCGTGCTGGGCGCGTCGGCGACCTTCGCAGACAAGGATCCGCTCTTCGATCCCACCAGCGTGCGTGACCTCGCCCGCGAGCTCCACGGGCGCGCTATCAAGAAGGATCCCAAGCTCTGGCAGTCGGAGCTGAGCCTGGCGCTCTGGGAAGGCGAGCGCGCAGGCCCGACGGAGGCCGTGCGCCGCTTGCGTGGGCTCACGGAAGCTTACCCCGAGGTGTCCGGGCTCCTGTTTGCGCTCGCGCGTCTCTACGGCGAGCTCGGCTGGTCCGCGGAATACACCGAGGCGGCGAAGAAGCTCGCGGAGCGCTTCCCCGACGACGTCGAGGCGCTCTCGGCGGCGCTCTCCGTCCACGAGGTGCAGGGCGATCGGGCGCGGGCCGATGCCCTGGCGGCCCGCATCCGGCGCCTCGATCCGGACAGCGAGGTCGGTCTGACCCGGGCGCTGGCCCGGGAAGACTACGCTGCGGCGCTGACTGAGCTGCGCCGAATCGGGGCTCGGCACCCGGAGCGCAAAGACCTCGCGGAGCGGATCTTCGACGTGATGGTGCGCGCGGGCAATACCTCGGAGACCTGGAAGAAGCTCGAGGCCGCCATCGACAAGAGCCCGCTGGACGGCGCCGCGCGACTCGCCCTGGCCGACGCGCGCTACGGCGCAGGCAAGCGCGACTCGCTTCGCAAAGCGCTGGTGGACGCCCTGGCAAGCGGCGCGGGAACTGGCGCCCTCGAGGAGGCGTTGGATCTGGTCGAGGGCACGACGGAGCTCGAGCACTATCGGCTCGACGCACGGGCCATCATTCGCGACTACGAGGCGAGCGGGATCGCGCTGCAGGGCACCGCGGCGCGCGTGCTCGACTACGCCGCGATCTGGGTTCATGACGACGGCTCGAGCCGCATGCTCGAGCACGAGGTCATCCGCATTCAGAGCCCCGAGGCCATCGGGAAGCTGGCGGAACACCCCAAGCTCGAAGGCGTGGTGCTGCACGCCCGCGTGATCAAGAAGGACGGCCGAGTACTGGAGCCGGAGGAGGTCGTCGGCAAGCCGACCATCACCTTCCCCCATCTCGAGGTGGGCGACTACATCGAGACCGAGCACGTGATGAGCAAGGCCGGCGACGGCCGCGGCAAGCAGTACGTGAGCCCGCACTGGTTCTTCCGTGAGGAGAACATCGCCTACGCGCGCAGCGAGTTCGTGATGATCGTGCCGGACAGCAAGGACCTGGCCATCGAGACTCACGGCAACGTGCCGCCGCCTGCCATCGAGAAGAAGGACGGCATCGTGAGCCGGCGCTGGCGCGTGGACAAGAGCCCCGCGGCCGAGGTCGAGCCGGGTAGCCCGCCCATCACCGAGTTCCTCCCGAGCGTGCGCGTCGGCTGGGGTATCAGCTTGGAAGAACGCGTCGCTGTCTTGGGCGACTCACTGGCCGAAGCCGCGCCGGTCGATCCGCGCATCCGGCGCATCGCGACCAAGATCGTGTCGCCGCTGCCGCGGACCGAGACGCGAGAACGCACCCGCAAGCTCTACCGCTGGGTGCTATCGAACGTCGAAGAAGGTCCCGAGGCCGACGGACGGCGCGTCATCGTCGGCAAGCGCGGCAACCGTTGGCGGGCGTTCATGACCTTGTGCCGCTCGCTCGGGATCAAAACCGAATACGCGGTGGCGAAGAACCGCCTGTCGCCGGCGGCTCCGGGCCAGATCACGCAGGCCACGCAATACGTGGAACCGCTGGTGCGCGTATCGACCGGACAGGGACCGATCTGGCTCACCGTCGCCAGCAAGTTCGCTCCCTTCGGCTACGTTCCGGCTGAGATCCGCGGCGTGGAGGCCTTCGTCTTGACCGAGGCGGGACCCAAGAAGATCGTGACGCCGGCGGGCGGCACCGAAGACTCCGTGACCTACGAGGGCACGGTGGATCTGGCCGCGGACGGATCCGCGAAGCTCGATCTGGTCCAGAGCTTCTCCGGCAAGTACGCCATGGCCGTGCGCAGCGCGTTCATTCAACTGCCCGAGAGCCAACTGCGGGATCTCGTGGAGTCGAAGCTCCTGGGCCGGGCGCTCCGAGGCGCCCGCTTGCTGAGCCACGAGATCACCCATCTCGACGACCTGGACCACCCGCTGCTCTTGAAGATGAAGGCCGAGATGCCGGGGTTTGCCCAGAGCGTGGGCGGCGACTTGTCGATCTCACCCCCATTTTCTCCGCGGGTCGCCCAACTCGCGACGCTCCCGGCACGCCAGACGCCGCTCATGATCGGCGAAGCGACGCATCAAGAGATCCGCCTGCGCATTCAGCCGCCGAAAGGTGCCGCACCCCGCGACGTGTTGGCCGGCGTCACCATCAAGGACGCGGATCGCTCCGTGACCATCGCCGATCGTCTGGATGGCAGCGTCCTCCTGCTCGATCGCGTGCTGGACATTCCGGCCGGACGCGTCACGCCGGAGGCCTACCCCGCGTTCCTCGACTTTGCCCGTCGCGCCGACGCGGCACTCGGACGGGACGTGCGCCTGCGCCTCGGGCGCTGACGCTCACTTGTCTTTTTTGGAGTTGATCGCGTCGGCCTTGGCCTTGGCGTCCGCCTCGTTCAAACGCGTCTCGATGCGCTTCTTCACCGCAGCGTACTCCGTGACGAGCTTGGTCCAGGTCGCAATCTTGCCCTTGCGATCTTCGGCGCTCTTCGGGAAGGCCTTGGCCGCCGGTTGCTGCTGGGCGAACTGCGCGTAGGCGTTCCAGCGATCCGTGGCGTCGTCGTAGGACTTCTGGCGTTCGCGCAGATCGGCGAGCACGAACAAGATCTTCGCCTTCAAGGGGTGATCGTTGCCGACGAAGCGCAGCGCCGCGACCCAGGCGGTCTCGGCCTCTTGAGTATCGCCCTTGGCGAGGTGGGCCTCGCCGATGCGGTAGTGCCCCAGGGCGTTCTGCGGCTCTTTGGTGATGGCGTCTTTGAACGCCGCGATGGAACCATCGAAGTCCCGCGCCACGTACAGGTCGTCGCCCTTCTTGATCTGCTCCCAAAACGGGCTGATGCCCTTGATGCCTTGGGGATCCTTGCGCGGTCCGGCGTCGTCCTTCGCGGTCGCGGGCAGCGCAAACACGATTGACGCGAGGGGCAGCACCCACAACCTGCTCTTCATGCCTCAAACGCTAACACGGTCAGATTCGACAGCGCGACATTGCCCGGGAATTCGCCGGGAAATTCAGGGGTTATTGCCGGTCGCCGTGTTATGAGTGGTGCCGATGCGGGTCTCCGCCTACCCGTGGGCGTCGCTGGAGCGCCTCCCGAGAGCGGCCTGGCGCGAAGCGGGGCGCGCTCGTCGCGCGCTCGCGCGGGCGATCACGGTAGACGCGCTCGGGCGCGCGGCTTCCGAGGTGCTGTCGGTCGAGACGGCGCTCGTGCTTGGAGACGTGAGCGTCGATGTGTTCCCGACCAACGCCGACACCGTTGCCTTCGAGACCTCGGACGGATCCCTGGTGATGGTCGCCCTCGACGCTGCGTTGATCTCCGGGTTGCTCGGACGCGTGCTCGGGCGGCCGGTCGGGCTCACCGCGCCGGGGACGCCGCTGGACGCGACCGTTGCCGGTGCCCTCGCCGCGTTGCTCGGTGAGATCGCGCGGCGGAGCGGGGCGCCGGAGGCGTTCGGTGACTTCGAGTCGCGCGCGACCCGGGGAGGCCTGCGTGAACGTCTCGGCGACGGTCGTGTTCGACGGACGGCCCTATTCGGCGCGCGCGTGGATCCGCGCCAGCGCGCGACCGGCGCCGCCGGTCAGCTTGGCCTCCCTGGGTGAGCTCGAATCGGTCTCGGCGTGGTCGTGGCCGTCTGCGTCGCGAGTCCGAGCGAGCTTGGGTCGCTGACTCCGGGTGACGCCTGGCTTCCCGGCGCGGGCTGGCTTCTCGACCCGCGTGGTGCGGGCAGAGCCGCTCTGGCGGCGCCGCGGAGCGAGCGCGGCGTCGCGCTGGACTTGGCGCCGGACGGTGGGGTCGTGGTAGGGGACTGCGTGGTCGAGCTGGGGCTCGACGTGGAAGGCGAGATGAGTTCGGAACGGGAAGGCGTGGAGGGGGCGCTCGCCGAAGCGGTGCTGGACGCGCCCGTGGTGGTGCGCGTCGAGGTCGGGACGATTTCGCTGACCGCAGCGGAGTGGGCAGCGCTGGCGCCCGGCGACGTGATCGAGACGGGTCGGCGCATCAACGAGCCCGTCGTATTGCGGGTCGCGGGCCGCGAGGTCGCCCGCGGTGAGTTGGTGGAGGTCGAAGGTGAGCTCGGCGTGCGGATCCGCGAGATCCTGAGCGGGGGTCCGAGGTGAGCCTGCGCCTCGGGGTGACCGCGTTGGCGTTGGTCCTGTTCGTGGGATGCGATCAACCGGCACCCCCGACTCCCGCAGCCAGCTCCTCCGCACTTCCTTCCGCGCCCATGGCCGCCAGCGCTGCCCCCAGCGCATCGGCGAGCGCCGCCCCCGCCAAGAGTCAGACCTGGCAAGGCAACTACGACGCGCAAGCGTACGCCATCGAAGTTCCGAAGAACGAAGGGCCGCGGGAGTGGACCGCGGACGACGGCGGCGCGCTCGAGGGGAGAGGCAGCGTGACGTTCACGATCAGCGCCTCTGGCGCCATCCGAGGATCCGCGAGCGGCGCCTTGGGCGAGCACCTGGTCGTCGGCGAGGTGGACGGCGATTCGTATCGAGTCCGCTTCGTGCCCAAAGAACCGGGCGAGCGTGTCTTCGGCGGGTTTGCCATCCTGACGCTCGACGGCGATGCGCTGAAGGGCCGCCTTCAAGGCTCGACCGGCGACAGCAAGACCGTGCGCGACGCGCTGATCAGCGTCAGTCGCGGGGGCGCGAGCGCCGCCCCGAGCCCTGCTCCCTCGTCTTCGGGCTGAGGTTTCGTGCTAGATCGTCGCCGTGACCACGGCCCTGCTCGATCTGACCGTGCTCACGACCAACGCACGCACGCGCGGCATCGGGCGCTACGTCGCTGACCTGGCCGTCGGACTCGGGCGCGCCAGCGCGAACGCGGAGGACCTCCGGGTGCTCGGTGTCGAAGACCTCGGCTGGGCGGGCGGCGCGTCGGTCACCGAAGATCTGGCCGGCGCAGTCGGACGACTCACGGCAAAGGGCCGAGCGACGCAGGCCCACATGACCTGGGCCTACCGTGTCCGCGTGGCGATGTCGGCCGCGGCCCGGGCGCTGTCACCGGATCTGCTGCACACGGGACACCCGGGCGCGACGCCCCTCGGCGCCCCGGGCTGCCCCCGCGTCACCACCTGCCACGATCTGATCCCACTGCGCTTTCCCCGGCACTACGTGGGGTGGCGCGACGGGACTCGGGCTAGCCGGGAGCGGCTGGATCAGCGGCAGATTTCACTCCGCCGCCCACGTCATCGCCGTCAGCGAGTCCACCGCCAACGATCTGACCACGCTGCTCGGCGTGTCACCGAAGAAGATCAGCGTCGTCTACAACGGCGTCGATCTCGTCGCGGTGGTCCAGCGAACCGGGCGAGCACGACGCCGCGGTGCGCGCTCGCTTCGGCCTCGGCGAATCGCACTACGTGCTCTGCGTCGGCTCAGCAGACTTTCGCAAGAACCACGAGCGCATGCTGGCTGCGCTCTCCAACGTGCGCCGCCGGTCTCCCGACTCCGACGTGGTCATGGTCTGGGCGGCGCGCCTGGATCTCGGAATGCAACTCGAGCTCCGTCGCACCGCGTTGGAACACGGCGTTTCGGGCGCGCTGCGGCTGGTTGGGTACGTGTCCGACGCCGAGCTCGCCGCACTGTACCGCGGCGCGGTGGCGCAGCTCTTCCCGTCGCGCGCCGAGGGTTTCGGATATCCCGTGGTCGAGGCCATGGCCTGCGGTTGCCCGGTGATCACCAGCGATCGCTCGAGCCTGGCCGAGATCGCCGGCGACGCGGCCTATCAGGTCGACCCCGAAGACGCCGACGCCATCGCAGACGCGATCCGAACGCTGCTCAGTAGCTCGGGGGAGCGCGAGCGATCGAGTGCGCGAGGTACGGCTCGCGCGCGGCGCTTCAGCCTCGACCGCATGGCCGAGGCCACGATGGCGGTCTACCGCGATGTCATCGCGCAGACGCGGAGGGGTGCTTGAGTGACAGCATCGTCGCACGTCTCGAGGCGCTGAACGAACGCATCGCCCACGCCGCCTTGAACGCCGGCCGCGAACCCAGAACCGTGCGCTTGCTCGCGGTATCGAAGACGAAGCCCGCCGACGACGTGCGCGCCGCCTACGCGGCCGGTCAGCGCGACTTCGGCGAAAGCTACGTGCAAGAACTGGCCGAGAAAGCCGGTTTGCTCGCGGATCTCGACGGCCTGCGCTGGCACATGATCGGGCATCTGCAGCGCAACAAGGCCAAGCTCGTCGCCGAGCTCGCCTGCACGATCCACACCGTGGACTCGGTCCGCCTGGCTGAGGAGCTGGGCAAGCGGGCAGCAGATTTGAGACGCGAACCCATGGTCGTGCTGGTCGAGGTCAACGTGGGCGGCGAGGCGCAGAAGAGCGGTTGCTCGCCGGCTGAGCTGGGCGAGGTGCTCGGAGCGGTCGAGCGCGCACCAGAGCTTGCAGCTCACCGGACTGATGACGGTGCCGCCCCACACCGACGATCCGGTCGGCGCGCGCCCCTTCTTCGATCGCCTGGTGACGCTCCGCGACGCCCACGGCGGCGCCGGGCGCCTGCCGGAACTCAGCATGGGCATGACTCACGATCTGGAGCACGCTGTCGCGGCAGGCGCCACCTGGGTGCGGGTCGGGACCGCGATCTTCGGAGACCGCGGCTGATGGCGCAGCGGCGCCGGGACGTGCCGGAGCAGCCGACGCTGCTGGCGGCCAAGGCGACCGGGAACGCCCCGCTGGCCGACCGCATGCGTCCGCGGAAGCTCGACGACCTGGTCGGGACAGCGTCACCTGATCGGCGACGAGAAGTGGCTGGCCGACGCGATCCAGAAGGACCGCGTGCCCTCGTTGGTCTTGTGGGGGCCACCCGGATCCGGCAAGACCAGCCTCGCCCACGTGATCGCGGGTTCAACGCGCTCCCATTTCGTTCCCTTTTCGGCGGTTCTCGGCGGGGTGGCAGAACTCAGGGAAATCATCGCCGCCGCCCGTGAGCGCCTCTCGTACCAGGGACAGCGCACCACGCTCTTCGTCGACGAGATCCATCGCTTCAACAAGAGCCAACAAGACGCCTTCTTGCCCCACGTCGAGGCGGGCACCATCACCTTGATCGGCGCCACCACCGAGAACCCCTCGTTCTCGGTGAACGCGGCGGTGCTGTCGCGCTGCAAGGTGCTGCGCCTCCACGCCCTGGAGGACGAGGCGCTGGTGGGCTTGCTGGGGCGCGCCCTGGAAAATCGCGAGCGCGGCCTCGGCGCGCGCGGCCTCGAGGCCTCCCCCGAAGCCCTGCGGGCCATCGCCGAGACGAGCAGCGGAGATGCGCGGCGAGCGCTGGGCCTGCTGGAGACCGCGGTGAGCCTGTTGCCGGACGAGGCCACACAGCTCGAGATCGACGACGTGCGGCGCGGCGCCGAGGAGCGCACGCTGCTCTACGACAAATCCGGAGAAGAGCACTACAACGTCTCCAGCGCGCTGATCAAAGCCATGCGCGGCAGCGATCCCGACGCCGCGATCTATTGGCTGCTCCGCATGCTCGACGCCGGAGACGATCCGCTCTTCCTCTCGCGACGCTTGATCATTTTTGCGAGCGAAGACGTCGGCAATGCGGACCCGCGCGCGCTGACCGTGGCGGTGGCCGCCGACGAAGCGTATCGACGGATCGGCCTGCCCGAAGGCGTCTACCCCCTCGCTCACGCCTGCCTGTATTTGGCCAGCTGCCCCAAGTCCAACGCGGTCAAGCGGGCCATCGAGGCCACGCGCGCGACTCTGCAGGAGAGGGGGGCGCTGCCAGTACCGATGAAGCTGCGCAACGCGGTGAGCCGGCTGATGAAGGACGAGGGCTACGGCAAGGGCTACCAATACGCCCACGACTTCGAGGGCAGCCACGTCCCCGGGGAGACCTACCTGCCGGACGAGATCGCGGAACGGCGCTTCTACCAGCCGTCCGACGAGGGTCTGGAGAAGCAGATCCGCGAGCGCCTCGAGCGACTCAGCCGTCGTTCGGAGAAATGACCACGCCGATCTCCGGCATGTTGCGGTAGGTCTGAGCCCAGTCGAGCCCGTAGCCAACGACGAACACGTCGTCGATGGTGAATCCGAGGTAGTCGATGGAGACCTTCTTCTGGGTGCGCGCCGGCTTGTGCAAGAGGGCGCAGACCTTGACGCTCGCGGCGTTGCGCGACTGCACCTGGTGCATCAGGTAATCGAGCGTGAGCCCGGTATCGACGATGTCTTCGACGATCAGCACGTCTTCGCCATCGACGGGGCGTGCGAGATCCAGAGTGATCCTCACCACACCGCTCGAATTGGTGTCGTCACCGTAGCTCTGCACGCCGAGAAACTCGACCCGCAAGGGCAGGTCGATGGCCCGCGCGAGATCCGCCGCGAAGACGAAGCTGCCCTTGAGCACACACAGGATGACCAAGGGCTTGCCGCGGTAGTCTCGGGCGATCTCGGCGCCGAGCTCCCGGACGCGCGCTTGGATCTGCTCGGCGGAGTACAGCGTCGTGACCTTCTCTCGATACCAGGCGTTGCCCATGGCTCGCGGGTAACGATGCCGGAGCCGCCCGTCAATCGGTGCTTGGTTCGCTCACGGCGACGCGCACGCTCGCGCCGTCCGTCAGCCAGAATCCGGCCCCATGTCGGTCTGTGCGCAAGCTGTGGACACCTCGCTCGCGGAGGGCCCTGAGCGTCTCCGGGTGGGGGTGACCGAAGCGGTTTCGCAGTCCACAGGAAATCCCCACGTGGGTTGGACTCACGACGTCGAGGAAGGCCGCGCTGCTCGAGGTCCGGCTGCCGTGGTGTCCCAACTTCAGGAAGTCAGAGCGCAAGGCATGCCCCCAGTGTTGGACCAGCTCGCGCTCTTCCGCTTGCTCCGCGTCACCGAGCAAGAGCGCGCGCCGCCCTCCGAGCTCGAGCGCGAGCACGATCGAGTTGTCGTTCGCGTCGCGACCCGGAACGAAGCTCGGACACGGTGCGAGCACGGACACCCCCGCAGCGCCGAAGATCCGCGGCCGCCCGCAGAGCTGCGCCGGGCGGATCACGCGAGTGCCCCGAGCTCGGAGGCTGGTGAGCAGCGCACGATAAGCTGGTCCCGCGCCCTCGCGTTCGCCCTGTCCGCTGTCCCAAAATTCGCCGACGTTGACTCGCGCGAGGGCCGCGCTCAGGCCACCGAAATGATCCGGGTGCGGGTGGGAGAGCACCACGATGTCCACGCGATCCCGGCGCCTCGCGCGCAGTACGGGCGCGATCACCCGCGCTCCTGGATCGACGGGACTGCCGACGGTTCCGCCGCCGTCGACCAACATCAGCGTTCCGTCGGGAAGATCGACCAGCAGCGCGTCTCCCTGCCCGACGTCGAGCATGGAGATCCGCAGGAGGCCCTTCGGGTGGCCTGCGCGGATCGCGGCGCCCTCGACCAGCACTAGCAACAGAGCACCGAGGCTGAGCGACGCCCAGCGCGGGCGCCGGAGCCACGCGCCAAGCGCCGCGGCCGCGAGCACGGCGAAATGCCACTCGGTGGGCGCGGGCACGGCAAACGTAGCCCATTTGGCGGAGGCTCCGAGATGCGCCACGGCTCGCACCCAGAGCAACGCGCCGGACCCGACCAAGGCGATGCCGCGCTCGAGCCCGGCGACTCCGCTGACGACCGGGTGAAGCAGACAGAGCGGCAGCGCGACCGCCTCACCGATGGGCGCAGCCAGCGTGTTGGCGGCGATCCCAGCGAGGGTCTGCTCCGGTGACATCAGCGCCAACAGCGGCGCGCAGGGGATCATCGCGGACAGCGTCGTCGCGACCGACCCGGCCACGAAGCGAAGCGCGCGATTGCCAACGCGGGCGGTCAGGCGGGTGAACGGACGCCCGAGCACGATCAGCCCGACGGTCGCCGCTGCCGACAGCAGGAACGAGACGTCGAACGGAAGCAGTGGATCGACGCACACACCGACGATCAGCGAGAGGCCGAGGGTGCGCTCCGGCCGAGCGTGTCGACCGAGCGCGCGCACGAGGTACGCTGCCGAGAGCATCCAAGCGGCGCGCCAGGCCGATCCGCTGCCACCAGCAAAGTCCGCGTAGCCGAGGGCAATGGGCACGCCGAGCGCGGCCGCGATACGCCCCGCGTCCATCCGGCACGCGATGCACTCGACGCGCACCAGGAGCGCCGAAAGCGCGCTGACCAGGGCCGCCACCGCAAACACGAGGTGCGTGCCGCTCACCGCCAACAGATGCGAGAGCCCGCTCTCGCGAAAGGCCTGATCGTCTTCGGGAGCCAGGTCACTCTCACCGAGCACGAGGGCGCGCGCCAGCGGCGCGGCCGCGGGCACGAACGAGCGCTCGATGGCCGCGCGCGCGTGGCTGCGAGCAGCGTCGATGGCGGCGCTGAGCGAAGAGCCTCGCGCCACGCGGTCTGCCGAGAGCATCATGCCGCTGGCGGTCGCACGCCGGCGAGCCGAACCCGGCTTTGGATCGGGCAGATCGCGGTTCTGAAATAGCTGAACCGGCGCGATCTGCGCCACGATCACGAGCTCGTCCCCGCGTGCGAGATCGTGGCTCTCACCGTAGAGCCGCGCCGTCAGCGGCGGCACGGCGCGGCCCTCGCAGTCGATGGCGCGCAATTCCGCCAGAAACGAGGTGCTGTCGCCGCGACGCGTGGGAGAGACGACGACCCGCGCGCTGGCCGCGCAGCGCTGAGGCTCGGGCAGCGCGGCGCGAGTCCGTTGCCAATCACTCGACCAAGACGCCACCCGGGCCCGTGCACCGACGGCGCCCAGCGCGAAGGCCAGGGCCGCGAGCACCAGCACGCGGGTCGAGGTCCGCTTCCTCGCCACGACCAGCCCGAACGCAAAGCTGAGTCCCGCGGCCGCGGGTGCGACCGCCGCCAGCGGACCCGCCGCGAGAGACAACGCGATCAACAAGAGAGAGTCGGCGCGCACGCCGCCAACTCCAGCAATCCGCAGGCCAGAACCACAAACGACGAAGGCGCCCGGGAAACCCGAGCGCCTCGTCTTCAGCGACCGGCGAAGCGCCGGTCACGTGTGGCGATCGCCGCTAGCCGCAGACCGAGCCGCACGCCTCGCCGTTCCCTTGGTAAATGCACAAGCACGACTCGCATGTGTCGGTGCAGCCCCCGCAGTTGGGGTACTCGCAGGCTCCGGTGCCGCCGCCCATGCCGCCGCCGCCTTCGCCGCCGATGCCGCCGCCTTCGCCGCCCATGCCGCCGCCTTCGCCGCCCATGCCGCCGCCTTCGCCGCCCATGCCGCCGCCTTCGCCGCCCATGCCGCCGCCGGATCCGCCGCCGCCCTGAGCACCTTGGCCGCCGCCGCCGCCTTCGCCGCCGCCGGGCGTGCCGATGCCGCCGCCGGGCAGTGGGTTCCTCGAGTTGCCGGGCGCACCGTAGTCGTCATCGAGTCCCGAGGCGTCGCCACCGTTGCCGGTGCTTGCGCAACCGAGCAACAAGACGGCGGTACCCAACCAAAGCAAAGCGCGGTTTTTCATGGGGGCGAATTCCCTTCGAGCTTCGAATGTATCAGAAATAGTAGAGGGCGGCGACGTTGCTCGTGAAGATGTTCCACGGGTTGTCGTACACGGTGGTGCCGATGACCGTGTTTTTGTCCTCGAACGACGTGCTCGCCCCCGCGGGGGGGGTGTACTCGCCGGAGCGGGTGGTGGTCTGGAACACCGCGCCGACGCTGCCCTGCAGGCTCAGCTCGGGCACGCCCATGAATCCGAAGTGGAGCTCACCACCTACACGCACACCCACCTCGACCAAGAGGCCGCTGAGTTTGAGTTCGTCGTTGGCGGCCTGAAAATCCTTCTGCGTCTGCTGGGCAAATCCGATGTTCACTTCCGGCACGAGCTGCCAGCTGAAGTGTTTGTGGTTTGCCAGGGCCAGCGGAACGCCCGCGTGCAGCAACACGGCGTTGACGCCGGCCTTGTCGGACGACACGTTGCCGTTCTTCGTGCTGCCGCTCGTGCTCAAGAAGCCCAAGCCCACGTCGAGGCCCATGCCCTGGTCGAGCCAGTAGCGCATGCCGATGACCGGCGCCTGCTGGTCCGCGGCGACGAGCGTGGTGCCCGCGAGCCCAGCCATCGGCACGGAGCGCGCGCCGAGGTAGCCCACCGCAAAGCGCCCCACCATCTGATCGTGGTCGGTCTCGCCCTCCGTCGCCTGTGCCTTCGGCCCGCCGCCGGGCAGGGTCATGCCCACCTCGCCGCTGGCTCCCGCTTCTTGCGCCAAGGCGCTCGCCGCGAAAGAAACCGTCGCCAACACCACAGCTGCTCCAACACTGAGCTTCGAGATCCGCATCTACTGATCCTCCGATGAGGGCCGCTTTGGCCCGGAAACTAACAAGAGAGCCCTGCTGGGCCGGGCGCATGCTTGCCCGAGGTCGACGACGACGTCAACAAACCCGGCGTCCGACGCCAGACGCCGGAATTGGTCGCTCGGGCTGCTTCTACGAGGCGAGTGCTGCCCATCTTCCCCGCCGAGCGCTAGAACAGCCGGGTGGTCCTCGGCCGGCGCGCATTTCTAACGGTTTTCGGGCTTTCTGCCTGCGGGCGCACCCGACACGCTGGCGGCATCGCGATGCGTGTGGTCTCGCTGTCGCCGGCCACCACCGAAGCCCTCTTTGCCCTCGGCTACGGCGATCGGTTGGTGGGCCGGTCGCGGTACTGCGATTTCCCTCCGGAAGTGAAAGCGGTCCGGCCCGTCGGCGGCTTCGTCGATCCCAGCCTCGAAGCCATCCTGGGCGTGAAGCCCGACCTCGTGATCGGCGTGCAGGGGCCGGGGCTCGAGGACTTCGCCGCGCGGCTCGACGCTCGGGGGATCTCCACCTTCTTCCCGCCCACGCAGAGCCTGACCGAGATCGGGGCGATGCTGGTGGAGCTCGCGCGCCTGTTGGGCGACGAGCAGCGGGGGCTGGCCCAAAGAGCGGCTCTCGAGCGCGAGCGCGTCGCCATCGCGCGGACGCTCGCGGGTCGCCACCGCCCACGCGCGCTCTTCGTCTTCGGGCTGAGGCCCGTCGTGGCGGCAGGCCCCGGCAGCTTCCCCGACGAGATGCTGCGGCTGGCCGGTGCGGACAACGTCGTGTCCGGAGAGAAGCATCGTTTCCCGACGCTGGGCATCGAGCGCGTCCTCTCGCTGGATCCCGAGGTGGTGATCGACGCCACCGGCGGCGTGGCCCGCGAGGGCATCAGCATCAGTAAAGATCTCCCGGGCTGGAGCGAGGTGCGCGCGGTGAAAGAGGGACGGCTAGTCGTCGTGTCGGACGACCGCGTGCTCCGACCGGGACCGCGCGTGGGCCAAGGCGTCGCGGTCCTGGTCCGCGCTCTACATCCGGGGGTGGTCGTGCCATGAAGCTCCGCGCCGATGTGCTCTTGGTCGAGCGTGAGCTGGCCACTTCGCGGACGCAGGCCCAGGCCCTGATTTTGTCGGGCCGCGTGTTCTCGGGTGAGCGACGCATCGACAAATCGGGGGAGAGCTTGCTCGCCGACGCCGAACTCACGGTGCGGGGCGGACCGCGCTTCGTCTCACGCGGCGGTGACAAACTCGACGCTGCGCTGACGGAGCTCCCGATCGATGTGCGGGGCGCCGTCGTCGTGGACATCGGCGCCTCGACGGGCGGTTTCACGGACTGCGTGCTCCAGCACGGAGCGGTCGCCGTCTACGCGGTCGACGTGGGACACGGTCAGCTCGCTCACCAGCTGCGGCAGGATGCGAGGGTGGTGGTGTTGGAGCGCACGAATGCTCGCCACCTGACGGGCGCGTCGTTCCCCCAGCGCATCGATCTCGTCGTCGTCGACGCTTCGTTCATCGGAATCGACAAGCTCATGCCGGCCATCGCGGCCATCTTGCCGCCGACGGGGCACTTGCTCGCGCTGGTCAAGCCGCAGTTCGAGGCCGGCCGCGACGCCGCGCGGCGTGCCCGGGGCGTGATCCGAGACCCCGAAGTTCGGAGTTCGGCCATCAGCGCAGCAAAGGCCGCCATCGCGGGCGCCGGCTTCGAAATCCTGGGCGAGTGCGACTCACGGGTGCCGGGGCCAAAAGGCAACGTGGAGCGCTTCGTGCTGGCCAGGCGCTGCGACGCTCAGAGCACCAGTACCCAGACGTCGTAGAGCGTGTGCGTCCAAACCGCCGGTGCGAAGCCGCGGAAGCGGTAGATGACCGTGAACACCACGCCGCAGGTCCAGCGGAAGACGAAGGACCGGAGCTCGAAGGGATCGCCGTAGGCGCCGACGTAGTGCCACCCGCTGAACACCGCCGCGGCGACCAACGCCCAGCCGACAGCGAGCAGGCGCGGACGCACCGGATCGATCATCGGGAACATCAGGCTGAGCACGCGCAGCCCGAGGCCGAAGAGGATCACCCGAAACGCGATCTCTTCGTAGAGGCCGGCGCCGGCGCTCATGACCGCCCCGGTGAAGCCGCCGCCGATCGGCGAGCCCGCCAGCGTCAGCTTGCCCACGACCCAGCCGGCGACGAAGCGCATGGCGACGGCGTAGATCGTGGACTCGACCGCGAGCAACGCGAAGCGATCCCACTCGAGGGCCTTGCCCCGACCGAGCATCACGAGCACGCCGACGAACACGCCACCGATCAGCAGGGTGAGGCCGGCGTAGGCGACCATGTTGTTGTCCGCGAGGGCGATCAGCTCGCTGGTGACGACGTCGGCCGCATTGCGCACCGGCAAGAGCACGACGCCGAGGTGGTAGAGGATGAAAATCGGCAGCGTGAGCACGAGATCCGACCAGGCGTCGCTCGCCTTGGCGAAGAACCCAGGCCTCTCTTCCGCGGGTTTCTTCTCGGGTTCGGACATCTCAGCCTGGCCGGAGGTGGTAGACGACCCACATCACGAGCACGACCCAGAGCAGCACGATGCCGACGAAGGGACCATCTTTCAGCATCTCTTGCGTCGGGCTCTCGGCCCGGGGCCGGCTTCGGACCAGGAACAGGAAGCGCCAGACGCCGAGCACGACGAAGGCGGTGCTCACCCACAGCCATTTCGTCTTGAAAAACGCCTGCGTGTGCGGATCGAGGGTGTACGCCAGGTAGGTCGCGATGGTCGCCAGCGCGGTCACGCTCAGCGCCACGTCGATCCCACGGACGGTGTACGACTCGAGCGCCGCCCGCGTCTTGCCCGCTCCGCCAATGGCCGCCAGCGCCAGCTCGTGGCGGCGCTTGCCGAAGCCCAGGAAGAGCGCCAAGAGCGCGGTGCAGAGCAAGAGGTAGTACGAGACCGTGATCTGCGTCGCGAAGCCTCCGCCCATCACCCGCAGCACGAAGCCCGCGGCGATGCAGCCGACGTCGACGTACGCGACGTGCTTCAGCTTGAAGGAGTAGGCGACGTTGAGCGTGAAGTACGCCGCCGCGGCCGCAAAGAACTGCCACGAGCGGAAGGCGGATCCGGTCAGGGCTCCGAGCACGAGCACCACCGCGAGCGCCCGCGCGATGGAGATGGGCACCCGGCCCGAGGCGATGGGGCGAAAGCGCTTCACCGGATGCTGACGGTCAGCATCGACGTCGGCGAGGTCGTTCATCGTGTAGACCGCGCCGGCGAGCAGACAGAACGCAAAGAAGGCCGCTGCCGCGCGCCAGAGCAGGAGCGGATCGAAGATCTCTTTGGCGAAGACCACCGGCGCGAGGACGAAGACGTTCTTCACCCACTGATGCGGGCGGATGGTCTTGATGATGCCGCCGACTCGCCAGCCAAAATCACCGGCGCTGCGCGGGGCCTCCGCCGGGGCCACGCTCACCTCCGGCGGCTCCTCGGGCCTCGAGTCGCGCGCCTGGGTGTCGGCTGGGTCTTCGCGCGGCGCGTCCGCCATCGGGTGCGGGACCTTAGCCCATTGTGGGCGGTCGGCGCGACCATCCCAAGATCGCGTGATCCGGGCTAGTCTCGGGCGCCGTGTTCCCAGCCATTCACTACCTGGATTTCGCCGGTCGCTGGTACGGGCAAGTCAGCCACGATCTGGCGACCAGCGGCGTCAATCAGGTGGGCGAAGAGTCGCTGGGCGCAGGTGCACCGGTGGCGGACCAGGGGACACGCGAGCGCTTCTGCCGGGCCGTCGCTGGCCGCTACGGCGTGCCGACCACGGAGGTGGTGCCGACGCTGGGCGCGAGCGGCGCGCTGTTCGTGGCGCAAGCGACCTTGCTGGAACGTGGCCAGCGCTGGCTCGTCGAGCAGCCGAGCTACGAGCCGCTGTGGCGCGGGGCCGAGGCCCTTGGCTGCGCCGTCGATCGCTTCGATCGACGCTTCGACGCGGGCTTCGCCCTCGACGTCGACGCGATCTTGTCCGCCTGCGAGCCCGAGACCGCGGTGGTGGCCGTCACCAACCCGCACAACCCGACCGGCGTGATCGCGAGCGATTCGGAACTCGCGGTGCTCGCTGCCGCGCTCGCGCCCCGGAACATCGTGCTCTTGGTCGATGAGGCCTACCTCGAGCTCACGGCGCCGCGCACCACAGCCCGACGCCTGGCGCCGAACATCGTCACCTGCTCGAGCGCCACCAAATGCTGGGGCGCGGGCTGGACTCGCGCAGGCTGGCTGCTCTTGCCCGAGGAGCTCGTGCCCGCGGCGAGCCGCGTCGAACGCTACACCCAGGGCATGGCTCCGCCGGTGACCTGGGCCTGGGGCGAGCGCGCGGTGACCCGAGCCGATCGTCTGCTCGAGCGCGCGCGCTTGCTTCAAGCTGGAAAGCGCGACCTCGTCGATGCCTTCATCACACGCCATCCGAGCCTGAGCTGGGTCAGCCCGCCGGCGAGCGGGGTCTTCGGGTGGGTGCGGGACGCGCGCGGCGCAGATCTGTTGCCGAAGGTCGAGCGCGGCATCCAAGAACTGGGCGTGATCACTGCACCCGGGGTCTTCTTCGGCGATCCGAGCGCGTTTCGCCTGGGCTGGACCAGCGACGCGAAGAAGCTCCGGGAGGCGCTCACGCGTTTGAGCAAGGCCCTAGAGCTGGAGACTCGCGCGTGAAGGCCGGCGACCGGCACGCGGCGCTGGTGCGAGAGATCCGCGCCCACGACTACCGGTACTACGTCCTGGACGATCCGCTGATCGGCGATCGCGAGTACGACGCGCTCTACGCAGAATTGGTCGCGCTGGAGTCAGCCCACCCGGAGCTGGCGCGCGACGACTCACCGACTCGACGCGTGGGCGGCGCGCCGCGCACCGATCTCAGGACCGTCGAGCACGTCGTGCCGATGATGTCCCTGGACAACACTTACGACGAGCAGGAGCTCGAGGACTTCGTGCGACGCGTGCGCGACGGACTGCCCAGCGGCGCAACGCCCGCGTTCTGCGTCGAGCCCAAGCTCGACGGCGCCAGCGTGGAGATCCTGTATCGAGGCGGTCGCTTCGCCGGGGGCTCGACCCGGGGCGATGGCGCCTCCGGGGAAGACATCAGCGAGAACTTGCGGACCATCCGCTCGCTGCCGATGACGATCGATTTTCAGGGTCCGCTCACGCTCCGCGCCGAGGTCGTCATCTACCGCAAGGATCTCGAGCTCATCAATCGAGAGCGCGCCCTGGCCGGCGAGGCTTTGTTTGCGAACCCCCGCAACGCGGCCGCCGGAAGCCTGCGCATGATCGACCCCCGGGAGGTCGCAAAGCGGCGCCTCCGCGCCCTGATTTGGCAGGTCGTCGAGGATCTGGGGGGCAGCCACTCGGCGGGCCTCGACCAACTCGAGAAGCTGGGCCTGCCCACGCACCGGCAGCACGAGGTATGTCGCGACTTTGCCGAGCTCACCCGGGCCATCGCCGCCATCGAGGAACGCCGCAAGGACTTCCCTTACGAGATCGACGGCGCGGTGGTGAAGGTCGACTCGCTCGGAGAGCAAGCCGTGCTCGGCGCGACCGCGAAGTTCCCGCGCTGGGCCATCGCCTACAAGTTCAGGGCCGAGCGCGCGATGACGAGGCTGCTGGACATCATCGTCCAGGTGGGCCGCACCGGAGCGCTCACGCCCGTGGCGGTGCTCGAGCCGGTGCAATTGGCCGGCACCACGGTGTCCCGCGCCTCGCTGCACAATCGCGAGATCGTCGAGAGCCTCGGCGTGTTGGTGGGCGATCGCGTGAGCATCGAGAAGGCCGGCGAGATCATCCCGCAGGTGGTCGGCGTCGACGTCGACGCGCGGCGCGGCGACGAGAAAGCCTGGACCATGCCGGATCACTGTCCGGTCTGCGGCAGCGCGGTGGCCGAACAGGAGGGCGAGGTCGCCGTCTGGTGCCCGAACGCGCGGTGCCCCGCGGTGGTCAAGGGCAAAATCATCCACTTTTCCCGGCGCTTTGCCATGGACATCGACGGCCTCGGCGAGTCGCTGGTGGACCAGTTGGTCGACGGCGGATTGATCCGGGACGTCGCGGATCTCTACGACCTCGAGGTCGCGGGCGTGACCGCGCTCGAACGCATGGGCGACAAAAGCGCGCAGAACCTGATCGACTCTATCGCAGGCTCCAAGGCTCGCACCCTCGAACGCTTGATCACCGGCGTGGGGATCGAACATGTCGGGCAAGTCGCCGCGCGGCAACTGGCCGAGGCGGCCGGTGATCTCGGGACGCTGGTCGGGTGGTCGCCGGAAGATGTCGAAAGCATCGTCGATGCCATCGCGGGCTTCGGTCCCAAGATGGTGGCGAGCGTGAAGGGCTTCTTGGCCGATGAGACCAGCCACGCGCTGCTCCAGAAGCTCTTGGCGCGCGGGGTGTCGACCCGGCAACCCGTGGCGGCGGTCGCCCCAAGCGGCCCGCTGTCGGGCCTGAGCTTCTGCGTCACGGGTGTGCTCAGCAAGAAGCGCGAGGACGTGCACGCAGACATCCGTGCCGGAGGCGGCGAGGTGCACGACAAGGTCAAGAAGGGCACGACCCATCTCGTCGCTGGCGACAAGGTCGGCAAGTCCAAGCTCGACAGCGCCAGGAAGTACGGCGCGCTGGTGATCGACGAGAACAACCTCGCCGCCCTCTTGCGTGGAGAAGAACCATGACTCGATTTGCTCGCGTCGACCTGATGGGAAAGCCTTCCTGGATCCGCGTGGACGACGGCGCGGTGCTGCGCGATGCCCCTTGGATCTCCCGAGAATTCACCGATCGCGTCGATCCGGCGGGGCTCCGGCGCCTGGCCCCGGCCGCGCCCAGCAAGCTGGTCTGCGTCGGGCGCAACTACCGCGCGCACGCCCAAGAGCTCGGCAACGAGGTGCCCAAAGAACCGCTGCTCTTCTTCAAGCCGCCGTCGTCGCTGCTCGACCCCGGTGGCACGCTGCTCTTGCCGCCCGAGAGCGAGCGCGTCGAATACGAAGGCGAGCTCACGGTCGTGATTGGCAGCCGCGGGCGGCGCATCCCCCGCGAGCGCGCCCTCGACCACGTGTTCGGCTACACCATCGCCTGCGACGTCACCGCCCGCGACCTGCAGAAGCAAGACAGACAGTGGGCACGGGCCAAGGGCTTCGACGGCTTCTGCCCCCTCGGCCCCGAGATAGTCACGGGCGTCGACCCGGCGGCGCTGGGCGTCCGGCTTCGCGTGAACGGCGAACTGCGACAGGACGGCAATACGCGCGACATGGTCTTCGACGTGGCCGCGCTGATCGCCTACGTGTCGAACGCCATGACGCTCGAGCCGGGAGATCTGATCCTGACCGGGACGCCCGAGGGCGTCGGACCGCTCTCCCCCGGCGATGGCGTCGAGGTCGAGATCGACTCGCTGGGAGTGCTCGCGTTCGGGGTCAAAGGGGAGAACGTGGCGTGATGGTCCTCGCGGGCAGTCCGCGAGGGGTGCGGCGTCCGCGCGGCGCTGGCGTGCGCTAGCCGTGTTGCTGCCCACCGCCTTCGCGCTCGTCGTCGCGGGCTTCGACTTCGCCGTCGCGGCGCTGTGCTGGGGTTGGCCGCGCGGCGAGCTCTGGCCGCTGGGGACTCGGCTCACGGCCATCGCCATGATGCTGGCGGGCTTGACCTCCATCGCGGCGGCGCTGCTGATGGCCGGGATCGCTCCCGAGTGGTCGATCCGCGCGTTCATCGCGCTCTGCATCGTCGCCTTCATCGCCGGCACGGCTGCGGTCATTCCGTCGGACGATCGTCGGGCCAAACGCTATCGAACTTGGCTCGGACTCGCGGCCCTGCCCGTTCCCCTAGCGGTCGCCCTCGCCGTCGAGACGCTGCCCGGGGTCGGCGTTGCCATCGGCGCCCCGAGTCGCGTCTTGCCCTGGAGCTCGGCGCTGATCTTCGCGCTGGTCTGCGGGGCATTCCAGCTGTGTGAGGCGCTGGCCATCGCCGCGTTCTGGCCCAAGAGCCAGATCCGTTCCTCGCTACCGGCGGTCCTCCTGGTGTTCTGCGCTGGCTTCGTCGACGTGGCCGCGCTGATCGGAAAGCCCGCTCCGCTGGTGGGCGCGGTCACGGCCGCGGCCATCGCCAGCGCGTTCATCGCGTCGCGCATGCTGTTGCAGTTTCGCGTCGCGCTCGAGGGCGCAGAGGGGCGGGTGCCTGGCTTCGCGCTCCAGCGCTTCCTCGGCGCCGGCGGCATGGCCGAGGTCTTCGTGGCCGAGGCGGTGGGGCTGCTCGGATCGAAGCGTGTCGCCGCGGTCAAGCGCGTGCGACGAGATCTGGTCGACAACGCGGAGCTCTGCTCGATGTTTCTGGAAGAGGCGCGGCTGGCCGCCCAGCTTCATCACCCGAACATCGTCGAAGTGCTGAGCTTCGGCACGGGCGGGCCCGGCTCGCATGTTCGGCCCTACATCGCCATGGAGCTCGTCGACGGCCTGCCGCTCGCGATCTTGCTGCGGCACTCCGCGCTCTCCCGGCGCGAGCTGCCGCTGGCGGCCGTCGCCGAGATCGGCGCCGCCCTGGCTTCGGCCCTCCACCACGCTCACACCCTGCGCGATCACGACGGTACGTTGCTGCACGTGGTGCACCGCGACGTGTCTCCGCACAACGTGCTGATCTCACGCGGCGGCGAGGTCAAGCTGATCGACTTTGGCATCGCGCGGGCCGCGACGCACGCCACGCACACCAAGACCGGCCACATGCGCGGCAAGCTCGCCTACGCCGCCCCGGAGCAGCTCACGGGCGCCGGCGTCGACGCGCGCACCGACGTATTTGCACTCGGCGTACTGCTCTTCGAGGCGACCGCGCTCGCCCGACCGTTTGCTGGAGACAGCGAGTCCGCGATGGTCACAGCCATTTTGGAGGGGCGCCGCAAGCAGCTGACCGAGGCGCGTCCGGACGCCGAACCCCTCGCGGCCGCCATCGAGCGCGCGATGCACATCGACCCAAAGCGGCGCTGGCAGAGCGCCGAGGAGCTCGAGGGCGCCATCCTGAAGGCGGTGCCACGGTCCGAGGCTGGGCGCCGCGCGCTCAGCGAGCTGGTCGACCTCGTGGAGCGGGATCGGAAGCGCGGAAAATCCACGGGGAGTGGTCCCATCCTCGAGCTGGCTGCGGCGACGCTCTCCGGCGGCCCGCCCTCGACGGGAAATACCGCCACGCTGGCGGATCGCCGCGGCGGGCAGGACGAAGGCTCCTGAGCTCAGTCCCGGATCTTCGAGGTGCGATCCTTGCCGTAGAGCGCGTCACCGATGCGCCGCATGCGAGCGAGCTCGTCATCGCTCATCGGTCCGAGCTCGAGGGCGCGCAGCGCCTCGCGCATCTGCTCGGCGTTTGCGGGCCCGCTCATCACCACGTCCACGTGAGGATGCGACATGGCAAAGCGATAGCAGTCCGCGCCGGTCGGCGTCGTCTCGCCCTGGGGCGTGCGCTTGGGGTCGACCAGGTGCCCCCAGCGCGTGGTCGTGTAGGTGATGACGCCCGGACGCTTCGTCAGGTCGAGGCCGTCGAGCGCCGAAAACACCTCGCGCTCGGCGCCGCGATGCACGGCGTTGTAACGAACTTGCCAGAGCCCGATGCGCTGATCGTCGAGCAGCGTGGGAAACATCGTTCGCTGGTGGCTCGAGACGGCCAGGTGCCGCGCACGGCCCGACGCAACCAGCTCCGTCGCCGCGTCCATGATGCGCGCCGAGGGCGGGTCGTTGTACCACCCGAGCAGGAGCACATCCGCGTAGTCGAGCCCGAGCTCGCGCAGCCCCTTCTCGAAGGAGCGCTTCAACCAGAACCCCATGCGGGCGTAGCTCTGCACGCAGACCACCAAGCCTGCGCGGTCCTTCTTGGCGAGGTGACGGATCGCCTCGCCCATCTCCCGGGTGCGGCGCGAGCCCCAATAGAAGTAGTTCACCCCGCGCTCGTAGGCTTCCTCCAGGGCCGCGCAGGGCACGCCGTAGCCCGACGCAACACCCAGCCGCCCAACGTGGAGCCCGGTGCGACCGAGCACGATCTTGTGATTGAAGTCGGCCATGAGAGGGTGCGCAGAGTCTATGCCAAGACCGCCGGGGAGTGCGATGCTGCTGCCGGATGCGCCGGCAGGTGGTCTTGGGCACCGGAATTCTGGCGGCGATTGTCGCCCTCGCGATCGTGCTCTTTGTCGCGCGCCGCGAGCGGACGGATCCCGCGCGTTGCCCCGCGGGCCTCAGGGCGCGCGGCCCTCGCTGCTGCGGGGAGGGACAGTCATTGGCCGGCGGCGCCTGCTCGGGCGTGCCGATTCGGTGTCCCGACGGTCTTGCTCCGAGAGCGCGCGGATGTGTCGCGGTCCCGCGTCGCGTGCGCATCCTCGGCGGCACGCTCACCCTCTCGCCGAACGACTGGGAAGCCGAAGGCATTGCCCGGCGCACCATCACCGTCACCGAGTTCGAAATCGACGCCTTCGAGGTCACCCACGACCGCTTCGGCAGTGTCGGTGCTCCGGAACCTGGGCTGCCAGTGACGTCGCTGAGCGCCGAGGCTGCTGAGGCATTCTGTCGGGCGCAGGGCGGGCGCTTGCCGAGCGCCGACGAGTGGTTGTTCGCGGCCACGGGCATCTCCGCCCGTCGATTTCCCTGGGGACCCACGGGCCTGGTGTGCCGGCGCGCTACATTTGGCCTGGTGGAAGGTCCCTGCGGTACCGGCGCCACGGGACCCGAGCTGGCGGGCGCGCGTCCCGACGGCAAGAGCCCCGATGGAGTCCTCGATCTGGCGGGAAACGTCGCGGAGTGGGCGCGTGAACCCAACGCTTCGGCGCACGCCCATGGCGGTAGCTTCCGCTCACGCGTGGCCGGTGAGCTGAAATCATGGTCCGTCGAAGGGGGCGAGTCCGCCGCCGATCACGTCGGCTTCCGCTGTGCCTACTCCCCGACGCCGCACTAAGCTATGCGCGATGTCGGCCGCCGTCCTCTGCATCGGCACCGAGCTCACGCGCGGTGAGCTCGTCAATACCAACGCCCCGTGGCTTTCGGAGGCGCTCACCGATCGCGGGATCGAGGTGACGGCCATCGAGACCGTCCCCGACGACCGCGCGATCATCATCGAGACGCTGCGTCGCCTGAGCGCCGGGCACCTGGCAATCGTGTGCACGGGTGGGCTCGGCCCGACCACCGACGACATCACCAGCGAATGTGTCGCAGATCTCCTGGGCGTTCCCCTGGAGCGCGACCACGCTTCGCTCGACACGATCCGCTCTCGGATGGAGAAGTTCGGCCGGGTGATGGCGACCTCGAACGCCAAGCAGGCGGACTTTCCCCGCGGCGCCGCGGTGCTCGCCAACGCAAAGGGCACGGCGCCGGGATTTTCGGTGGCGCTGGGCCACGCTCAGGCGTTCTTCATGCCCGGGGTGCCTCGTGAAATGAAGACGATGTTTCGCGAGCACGTCGTGCCTTCCCTCGCACCCTTCGTGCGCGGCGCCATGCACCAGGTGCGCCTCGGGACCTTCGGCATGACCGAGTCCGGCGTGAACGACAAGCTCTCGGGTATCGAGCAGGCCTTCGAGGTCACGCTGGGTTATCGAGCGCACTTTCCCGAGATCGAGGTCAAGATCTTGGCGCGCGCCCCCGAGGGAGATGTTGCCCGCGATCGGGCGCGCCGCGCCGCGGACGAGGTGATCTCGCGCCTCGGTCCGGACGTCGTCTACGGCGAAGGCGACGTGACCTTCGCGCAGGCGCTGGGCCAGCTCCTGGTCGAACACAAGCAGACTCTGGCGGTCGCCGAGTCGTGCACCGGAGGAGCGGTGGGCCGCTTGCTCACCGAGCGCAGCGGGTCCAGCGCGTTCTTCTTGGGGGGCGTGATCAGCTACGCCAACAGCGCCAAGCAAACATTACTCGGTGTGCCGGCGGCGCTGCTCGAAGAGCAGGGTGCCGTCTGCGCGCCGGTCGCCCGCGCCATGGCCGACGGCGCACGAACGGCGCTCGGCAGCGACCTCGCCCTCGCGCTCACCGGAGTCGCCGGGCCCACCGGCGGCAGCGCGGACAGGCCCGTCGGTCTGGTGCACTACGCGGTGGCGACTCGAGAGGGCATCAGCGATCGCCAGATGGTCTTCCCCGGATCACGGGCTCAAATCCGCGATTTGGCGGCGTTTGCAGGCCTCGCCCTGGTGCGCAAGGTCCTGCTGCGCGGCCACGACGAATGATCCGGGTGTTCTTCGGCCTGCCGCTGCCGGAAGCGTCGCTCGTGGCCCTGGCTGCGGCGCAGACGCGGGCCAAGTCGCTGGCAACGCAGCTCGAACCGCGTTGGACACGTCCCGAGCAAATGCATGTCACGCTAAAGTTCGTCGGTGGCCAGCCCGAGGCGGTGCTGCCTCGGCTGACCGAAATGCTGGTGACGCGCGCTCGTGCGGCGACGCCCTTCGAGGCCACGCTCTCGCGGGTCTCGGCCTTCGGCGGGGAACGCGCTCGCGTGTTGGTCGTGCACGTCGAAACGCCGTCCCCCGTCCTCGGCGATCTGGCGCGGGGTCTCGAGGACGACGTCGCGGATCTCGGCGTCGAGCGGGAGACGCGTGACTTTCACGCCCATGTGACCCTCGCGCGCTTCAAGCAGCCGGGCGATCCCCGCACCGTGATCGACGCCGCGCGGTTCGCGTCCGTCACGGTCTCGTTCCGCGAGGTCTGTCTCTATCAGTCCGAGCTCACGCCCGCGGGCAGCCGCTACCAGATCGTCGCGACCTGGGCCTTGGGTCAGGCCTGTGCCTGAGGCCGGGGCGCTTCGCTGATCCGAGGCTCCGCGACTGGCTTCTTCTCGAAGGTCAGCCCGTCACTGCCGCGTCGGACCACGATGGTGTCTCCGGGCTCGAACTCGCCGGCGATGACGCGCTTGGCGAGCCCGTCTTCGATGTGCTTCTGGATCGCGCGCTTGAGGGGCCTGGCGCCGAATTGGGGATCCCAGCCCACCTCGGCCAGGAACTCGCAGGCATCGGGCTGGGCCTCGAAGGCGAGATCGCGCCGGCCCAGACGTTCGGCGAGCAGCTCGAGCTGAATGTCGACGATGCGCCGGATCTGATCGCGACCGAGGCGTCGGAAGACCACGATCTCGTCGAGTCGATTCAAGAACTCGGGGCGGAACTGCTGGCGCAGGGCCTCCATGGCCATGCGTTTCATGATCTCGCCCTTGTCCGCGTCCTCGAGATCACGCCGCTCTTCGACGGCCGAGAGCTCCGCCGTACCGACGTTGCTGGTCAGGATCACGACGGTGTTCTTGAAGTCCACGGTGCGACCGTGGCCGTCCGTGAGCCGTCCGTCGTCGAGGACCTGCAAGAGCGTGTTGAAGACGTCGGGGTGCGCCTTCTCGATCTCGTCAAAGAGGATCACGCTGTAGGGTCGGCGTCGCACCGGCTCGGTGAGCTGCCCGCCTTCGTCGTAGCCAACGTAGCCCGGCGGCGCGCCGATCAACCTGCTGACGGCGTGGCGCTCCATGTACTCGCTCATGTCGATGCGGATCATGGCGCGTTCGTCGTCGAACATCTGCTCGGCCAATGCCCTGGCCGTCTCGGTCTTGCCGACGCCGGTCGGGCCGAAAAATAGGAAGCTGCCGATGGGGCGACGATCGTCGCCCAGCCCCGCGCGGGAGCGCCGCACGGCGTTGGCCACGGCGACCAATGCCGACTCTTGGCCGACCACGCGCTCGCGCAGGCTTTCCTCCATGGTGAGCAGCTTCTGCATCTCACCCTCGAGCATCTTGCTCACCGGCACGCCGGTCCACTTGCTGACGATCTGCGCGATGTCCTCGTCGGTGACTTCCTCTTTGAGGTAGCTGGCCTTCTCTTGGGCCCGAGCCAGCTCGGCCCGCAGCGCCTCGGTGTCGCGCTCAGCGGCGGGAATCGTCCCGTACTGGTACTCGGCGGCCTTGCCCAGATCACCCTTGCGGCGCGCCTGTTCCATCTCGATTTTCAGCTGTTCGAGCTCGACCTGCTTCTCACGGACGGCGGTGATGATCTCCTTCTCGCGCATCCACTGGGCGCGCATGGCGTCACGCTGCTCCTCGAGATCCGCGACCTCCCTCCCGAGCTCTTGCAGGCGCGCCTTGCTGCTCTTGTCCTTCTCGCGCTTCAGCGCCTGCTCCTCGATCTTCAGCTGCAAGAGCTTGCGCTCGAGCTGATCGATCTCGATCGGCATGCTGTCGATCTCCATCTTGATCTTGCTCGCGGCCTCGTCGACCAGATCGATGGCCTTGTCGGGCAAGAAGCGATCGGTGATGTAGCGATTCGAGAGCACCGCCGCCGCGACCAGAGCCGCGTCTTGAATGTGGATCCCGTGATGCGCCTCGTAACGCTCCTTGATACCGCGCAGGATGGCGATGGTGTCCTCGACCGTCGGCTGCGTGACCATCACCGGCTGAAAGCGTCGCTCGAGGGCGGCGTCTTTCTCGATGTGCTTGCGGATACTCGTCCAGCGTGGTGGCGCCGATGCAACGCAGCTCGCCGCGGGCCAGCGCGGGCTTGAGCATGTTGGCGGCGTCCATGGCGCCTTCGGCGGCGCCGGCGCCCACCAGCGTGTGCAGCTCGTCGATGAAGAGCACCACGCCCCGGCCGCGGCCTCGACCTCTTTCAGCACGGCCTTGAGGCGATCTTCGAACTCGCCGCGGTACTTCGATCCGGCCACCATGCTCGCCAGGTCGAGGGCCAGGATGCGCTTGTCCTTCAGCGACTCGGGCACGTCGCCCGCGGCGATGCGCTGCGCGATGCCCTCGGCGATGGCGGTCTTGCCCACGCCGGGTTCGCCGATCAGCACCGGGTTGTTCTTGGTGCGCCGCGACAGCACCTGCATCACGCGACGAATCTCCTCGTCGCGTCCGATGACCGGATCGATCTTGCCGCGGCGCGCGAGGGCCGTGAGGTCACGGGTGTACTTGTCGAGCGCCTGGAACTTGCCCTCCGGATTCTGATCGGTGACGCGCTGGCTGCCGCGCACCTCGGCCAGGGCCTGCACGAGCTTGTCGTAGGAGAGCCCGTGCCGATTCAGGATCGCCTGCACGTCCTTGTCGTACTTGGCCCCCGCCAATACGAAGTGCTCCACCGAGACGTAGTCGTCCTTGAACGCCTTCGCTTCGTCCTCGGCCTTGGTGAGCAGCGGAACGGCGCGTCGTCCAAACGAAGGCTCTCCGCCGCCGCTCACCTGCGGCAGCTTCTCGACGCGCTCTTCGAGCTCTTTGCTCAGCGCTTCGGCGTTGGCCCCGGCCTTCTCGACCAGCGGCCGCCCGAGCCCGTCTTCTTGGCGGAGCACCGCGATCAAGATGTGCTCCGGGATCACCTCGGGGTTGCCCCGGCGAACGCAGTCGTCCACCGCGGCGCGCAGCGCCTCTTGGCTCTTCGTGGTCAGTCGATCCATGCGCATGGCTACACCTGTGTCATGGGCCTCCGCAGCGCGGGGGCAGGTCTTTGATTCGGAGGCTCACGGCTGTGCCCCGAGGCGTCCTCCAGCACGAAGCTCAGGCCAAGCTAAGGCCGCAGACCCGCAGATCAAGGGGCCCGCCCACCGCGGTCGTGAGCGATCGCCTCAGTCGGTCGGTGGCGACCCGCCGTCCTGTGGCGGATCGGGGCAGTTGGCGCTCGGTTGGCCGCTGGGGGTGCAGGCCGGGCCCGTGCCAGCGGTCGGATTGAAGAACTTTGGCGGAACGCAGCCGATTTTCGGGCCCTGCACCAACGTAGCGTCGACGTTGTAGCCACACGTGCTGTCCGGCATGCAGCAGCCATCGAGATAGGCATCCTTGCCCTGCAGGTCCTTGACCTTCTTCTGTGGGCAGCTGGTGCAGTCCACGTTGCCGGGCTGGTTGAGCTCGTAGCAGGCCGCGGGCAGGTAGAAGAGGGGAGCGTTCTTCGTGCTCAGCTCAGCGCCGCACTTCTCCTTGCCCGGGCCCGCGCAGCAGGCCGGAATCGCGATTCCACTGAGGTTCCATCCGTCACAGGCGATGCCGCCGCAGGTCAGGCCCGCGTCGCTCGTGCCGCCGCCGCTACCCGACGTGCCACCGCTACCCGACGTGCCGCCGGTCGACGTGCCGCCGGTCGACGTGCCGCCGGTCGACGTGCCGCCGGTCGACGTGCCGCCGCTTCCCGACGCGCCGCCGCTTCCCGACGCGCCGCCGCTTCCCGACGCGCCGCCGGTCGAGGCGCCTCCGGAACCCTGAATCGTCGTGCTGCTGCTGCAGCCCCACACCACCAGCAGCCCCAATCCACCCACCGCCACGAGTCGCCGAAGCATGCACGAACTTTACGCGACCCTCGCCCTTCGGTCGAGCAGCGAGCCCGCGACGGCTCGGATCGCATCGCGCTCGCACGCGCGACGCAAAAAAGCCGCGAGGCATCTGCCCCGCGGCTCTTCCGCGTTTGGTGAGCGCTCGGCTCAGTCGGCCTTTGCGTCCGAGCTGGCATCCGTGCCGGCGTCCGAAACCGGATCCGGGCAGCCGCCGTCCGGCGAGGTGCCGGGGGTGCAGGCCGGGCCCGCACCAGCGTCCGCGCTGAACGTCTTCGGAGCGACACAGCCGATCTTCGGGCCCTGCACCGACGTGGTGTCCACGTTGTAGCCGCAGGTGTTGTCGGGCAGGCAGCAGCCGTCCCAATACGACATCGCTTTGGTGAGCGGGTTGAGGAAGGCGTACTGCGGGCACGCGGTGCAGTCCACGTTGCCCGGCTGGTTGACTTCGTAGCAGCCCGCTGCCACGCCGATCAGGCCCCCGGTCGTCGCGGAGACATCGGCGCCGCACTTGTCCTTGTTTGCACCCGCGCAGCACGCTGGGACGGCAATTGCTCCCTGGATCTTCCAGCCGTCACAGGTGTTGGTGCCGCAGGTCAGGCCCGCGTCGCCCGTGCCGCCGCCGCTGCCAGCCGTGCCGCCGCCGCTGCCGGAGGTGCCGCCGCTGCCGGCCGTGCCGCCGCCGGTGCCACCGGTGGTCGTGCCACCGCTGCCGCCCGTGCCGCCCTTGCCGCCACCGGAACCGCCGCCACCTTCGTCGTCATCGCCGCAAGCAGCGGTGCCGAAGGCCACGACAGAAATCAGACCCAACCCCAGAACCAGCTTCAAAGAACCACGCATAATCCACCTCGTTAGAATTCGGCCGCGGAATAAAGCACAACTTTGGCCGATGTGAAAAGGAATGTGTCCTCCCCAATAATGCGGAAGGTGCCGGCGTTCTAGCACAGCTCCGGGGAACGGGCCGCTGGGCGCGTTTCGAGCGGGCCCCTCAGATGTCCAAGTTGCGCACGTTGAGCGCGTTTTCTTCGATGAACTGCCGCCGCGGCTCCACTTGGTCACCCATCAGGACACTGAACAGCGAGTCAGCGGCGACGTCGTCGGTGACGCGGACCTTGAGCAGCGTGCGCCCGTCGGGGTTCATGGTCGTCTCCCACAGCTCGCCGGCGTTCATCTCGCCCAGGCCCTTGTAGCGCGTGATGGCGTTGCCCTTGCGCCCGCGCTCGTCGATGAAGGCGTCGAGGGCCTCTGGGTCGGGCAGGCTCACCGGTTCGCCAGTTTCGGTCTTGGCGGTGTAGGGAGCCGGCCCGATCGAGCGAATGTCCTCTTCGATGGCCAAGAGCTCCTGGTACTCCGCGCTGTCTGCCAGCTCCCAGTCGGCGACGGCCGGACGCGTGGACGAGCCCGGGCGGAACTTGGCTGCGATGCGACCGCCGCCGTGCGTCTTGTCCCAGTCGACCTCGACGGTGAGCGGCAGCAAGTCCGGGTAGCGCGTCTCGAGGTAGGCGCGCAGCTTGTCCGCCGCGGCCTCGACCTTGGCGCGGTCCCGAAAGTCTTCGCGGGTCATGCCGCTCGCGCGCAGCAGCGCGCCCACCACCCGCGCGTCGCAGCGCCGATCGATCTTGGCCAGAATGTGCCGGAACGATCGCAGCCGGGTGGCCAGCTCGTAGAGCGGCTTGCCCGAGATGGCGGGGCCCTTCGCGCTCTGCACCAGCAGGCCGTCGATGCCGTTCTGGGTGAGCAAGCGGTCGAGCGCCGCCTGATCTTTGAGGTAGAGATCCTTCTTGCCCTTGCGCACGCGGAACAGCGGAGGCTGCGCGATGTACAAGTAGCCGCTCTCGATCAGCTCACGCATGTGACGATAGAAGAAGGTGAGCAAGAGCGTGCGAATGTGACTTCCGTCGACGTCGGCGTCAGTCATTAATATCACTCGGTGGTAACGCACCTTGGACAGGTCGAAGTTGCCGTTTTCACCGATGCCGCAGCCCAGCGCGCTGATCAGCGTCGCGACCTCTTGGCTCGCGAGCATCTTGTCCAGCCGGGCGCGCTCGACGTTCAGGATCTTGCCCTTGAGCGGCAGAATCGCCTGAAAGTGCCGATCTCGCCCCTGCTTGGCGCTGCCGCCGGCGCTCTCACCCTCGACGATGTAGAGTTCGCTCTGGGCCGGATCCTTGCTCTGGCAGTCCGCCAGCTTGCCCGAGAGCGCGGTGCTGTCGAGCACGCCCTTGCGCACCACCTCGCGGGCCTTGCGCGCGGCCTCGCGGGCGCGGGCCGCCGTCACGGCCTTCTCGAGGATCTTGCGGGCGGTGCCGGGATGCTCCTCGAAGTAGCGTCCGACCTGCTCGGTCACGACGTTCTGGACGATGCCCGAGATCTCGCTCGACACCAGCTTGCTCTTGGTCTGCGAGTCGAAGCTGGGGTCCGGGTGCTTGACGTGGATGACGCAGATCACTCCCTCGCGGGCGTCCTCCCCCGAGATGCCTGTCTTGGCGTCCTTGAGCAGGTTCTGCGCTTGACCGTAGGTGTTGAGCAGGCGGGTGAGCGCGGTGCGCAGTCCGGTCAGGTGAGTGCCGCCGTCCTTGTTGTGGACGTTGTTGGTGTAGCAGAGGATCTGCTCTTGATACGAGCCGGACCACTGGATGGCGAGATCGACTCCGATGGGAGCCTTGTTGTCCTCACCCTGCACCTCGGTGGTGAAGGCGATGACGTCCTCGTGGATCGGTTCCTTCTTCTGGCTCAGCAGGGCGACGAACTCTTGGATGCCGCCCTGGAACTCGAAGACCTCGTACTTGCCCTCGCCGCGTTCGTCAGTCAGCTCGATGATCAGTCCCGAATTCAAAAAGGCCAGTTCGCGCAGGCGATTGGCCAAGATGTCGTAGCTGTACTCGAGGTTGCTGAAGATCTGGGGGTCCGGCTTGAAGGTGACCTTGGTGCCTTGGCCCTCGGTCTCACCGATGCGCTCCAGGGCGGCCTGCGGAACGCCGCGCCGGTACTCTTGGAAATGAAGCCCGCCTTGGCGACGGATCTCGAGCCGGAATTTCTCGCTCACGGCGTTGACCGCGCTGACACCGACCCCGTGCAGCCCCGCGCTGACCTTGTAGCTCGAATGGTCGAACTTTCCGCCGGCGTGAAGCACCGTCATCACGACCTCGGCGGCGCTGACACCACGCTCGTGCATGTCCACCGGGATGCCCCGGCCGTCGTCCTCGACGGTGATGGACTGGTCGAAGTGAATGGTGACCTTGGTGCGCGTGCAGTGGCCGGCGAGGTGCTCGTCGACCGCGTTGTCGATCACCTCCCAAACCAGGTGATGCAACGCCGAGCCGTCGTGCACATCGCCGATGTACATGCCGGGTCGTTTGCGCACGGCCTCTAGCCCCTCGAGCACCGTGATGTTGTTTGCGTCGTACTCGCTCGCGGGCGGCGGATCGGTCGGCTGCGCCGGCGATTCAGGGGGGGGTTGCGGAGCCTCGGTGGTCAAGCAGAGATCCTCGTTTCGGGGTTCGACGCGGGCCACGCTTTGCGCTGTAAGCGCCGAGAGCGCGGCTGCCGATTTCGGCTAGCTCAGCGAACGTGGCGGGCTCGCGAGGGCTGGTTCCGGAGGGTGATCGGCGGGCGCCAAATTTACCTGCGTTGGTATACCCGTTTCGAGGGGCTCCGGCAAGGCGAAGGCCGGGGAAATCCTGCTGGATTTCGCGTCGGCGCCGGCCGAGAAATCAGCCCCGAATCCGGCCCCGATCGGGTCGCTTTCAGCGCGCCCGCGCGACCACCCCGGAACGGACCGAGAAATCGGCTCGATCGACGGCGCTGACCTCGGGCATGACAAACAGCTCCGGACGCGGGGTCGTCACGAAGACCTGGCTCGGAACGTCCCGGAGCATGGTGAACACGGCCTCGAAACGCTGGGCGTCGAGCTCGCTGGATACGTCATCGAGCAGCAAGATGGGGTGGGCGCCGCGGGCCTGGCGCACGCAGTCGAGCTCAGCGACCTTCAGCGCCAGGGAGAGCATGCGCTGCTGGCCCTGGGAGGCGTGCCGGCGGGCGGAGCGCCCTTCGACGCTGAGCTCGAGGTCGTCGCGCTGCGGACCGAAGGACGCGCTGCCGCGGCGCAGATCCACGGGACGAGCGTCGATCAGGGCACGTCGAAACGCCTCGGCGTCGGTGCTGCCTGCGCTCTTCAGCGCGACCTCGAGCAGCAGGCCCGGCGGGGCCATGTTGGCGAAGGCTGGCGCCAGCGCCTCGCCGACCCGCGTCGCGGTGCGCTCGCGGATCTGGCACAGCGCCACTCCGTGCTCGACCAGCAGCGCCTCGTAGGCGTCGAGATCGGCGGCTCGCGGCCCGCGATCTTCCAAGGACCGCTGCCGCTCGCGCAGCGCCGTGACGTAGCGCAGGCGATGATCGGCGCTCGCGGGCTCCAGAAACAGCGCGACGCGATCGAGCAAGGTGCGGCGCCCCTGTGCCGGACCGCTCGCGAGGATGAGATCTCCGGGGTGGAAGACCACCACCGGGGTCTTGACCGCGTAGGCCGCGAACCGGGCGACGCGTTTTCCGTCGGCAGAAAAGCTGCGCGTCTTGGGGCCCAGCACGGCGCGCTGTTCGCGGACGAGCCCAGCTTCGGAGATGCGCGCGCTGACGAGCGCTGCCTCGGCGCCGGTTTGCAGCATCTCGGCGGTCTTTTCGGCTCTGAAGCTCTTGCTCGTGGCGAGCAGGTACAGCGCCTCGAGCAGGCTGGTCTTGCCGTGACCATTGTCGCCAAAGACGACGTTGAGGCGGGGCGCGGGGTCGAGCTCGGCAACAGCGAGGTTGCGAAACGCCCGAATTGCGATCCGCTCGAAGACGAGCTGGGCCGGCACTCAGATCCGCATCGGCATGATCACGGCGAGGTAGTTCTTCTTGGTGCTCTCGCTCGCCGGCTTGACCGTCGCGGGGTCGAGCTCGCCGCTCATCCCGAGAATGATTTCGTCTTCTTCGATGGAGCCGAGCACGTCGAGGAAGTAACGCGCGTTGAAGCCGATGGTCATCGGACCGCCATCGTAATCGATGGGGATCTCGTCGAAGCCCTCGCCGCTCTCCGGGCTCTCGCTCTCGAGTCGGACCTTGCCGTTGTCGAGGGTGAGCTTGACGCCACCGGTGCGATCGCTGGCTGCGAGGTGCACGGCTTTGAGCGAGTCCATGAATGGCAGCCGCGGGACGCGCACGGCCCGCTCGGTCGCGTCGGGGATGACCTGCGAGTAGGGCGGGAACTGCGCGTCGACCAGCTTCACGCTGAAGCGAAAGCCGGCCAGCTGGAAGAAGGCATTGGGTCCGCTGGTGCCCAGCTTGATGCTGGTGGCTTCCGCGGCGTCCTCACCCTTGCCTGCTTCTGCCTTTGCTTCGTCGCACAGGCGGCGCAGCTCGAGCACGCCCTTGAGCGGGATCAGCATCGTCGCCGAGGCCTGCTTGCCCGGAACTTGGATCTCCATCTTGCTCAGGCGATGCCCGTCGGTGGAGACCATGCGCACGCGATCTCCTTCCCACTCGAAGAGGGCGCTGTTCAGGTGCAGGCGCGTCTCGTCCGTCGACACGGAGAACTGCGTGGCCGAGATGAGTTGCGAGAGCGTCTCGACGTCGAGTGACAAGAGCTGGCTCTGGTCATCGAGCTGCGGCAGCGCGGGGAACTCTTCGCCAGGGATCCCGTGCACGGTGTAGCGACGAGCGGTGCCGACTGAGCGGATCGTCGTGGCGGCGCCTTCGGTGGTCGTGATGGAGACCTGACCCTCGGGCATCATCTTCACGCGCTCGAACAGGTCGCGGGCACCAAGGGCAATGGAGCCGCCCTTGTCGACCCGAGCCTTGATGGTGCCACTGACCGCCAAGTACAGGTCGGTCGCTGCGAGCCGCAGCTGATCCGGTCCCGACACTTCGAGCAGCACGTTGCCGAGAACCGGCATGGTGCTCTTTTTGTCCGCAACGCCCTGGCAACGCCCGAGGACGCGCAGGAGATCCTTTTTGCTGACCACGACCTGCATGGTCGGGCGGTCCTAGCCGCGTCCTCGCGAGAGCGCTAGGCAGGATGGATGCCAAACCGAGCGATTTCTTTACCCAAGTTCTCCACAGGGGGGATCAGGAGACTTCTTCTCTCTCTCTTAAGTAAATAGATTTGAGAAGTAGTCTTCGTATGGCCTGTGGGTTCTGGGGGTAACTCAGTAAATATTGGAAATTAAGAAGAAATGCTCTGCCCGGGCTGGGGAACCACCCATGAAGGGCGATGTAGGTTGGTGTGGATAACCCGAGGGGACGAGCAGATGTCCAGGATCGACACGGATGTCTTCCTCAGGGTTTTCAGGAGGTTTTCCCCACCCTGTGGAAACTGCTGCCTCCAATCCGATCAGGTAGCCCGCGCCCGCTTTTTCTTGGGTTTCGCCGGCTGCTCGGGCTCCACGGCCTCGAGCCGGGTGAGGGCGTCGATGAGCGACCGGCGCGCGGCTTCGTAGGTGCGCGGACCGATCTTTTCGGCCGCCCGCGCCTTCTCGACCTCGACGAGCTCGTCGAGGAGGAGCTTGCGTGCCCGCGCCAGGTCTTCCCGTGACATCGACTCGGCCCCGGGCTTTGTTTTGTCGTTGCCAAGCCCGATCGAGAGCCCCGCCGCGAGAAACACCAGAGCGATGGCCGCCGCGATCCAGCGCGCGGAACCCGGGGTCGGGATCCCCGTGAGGCGGATGGCGAGCTCTCGCATTTCGGGTTCGCCCGGCTTGAGCTGACGTCCGGTGACCAACAAACGTCGGCCGTCTTCCCGCGCAGACGGACGCGCGGGACTCATGCCCGAGACCTCGAAGCCCATGCCCTTCGCCGACTCGGCCATGACCTGAACTTCGGCCATGTGCGGGGGCAGCGCGAGGTTGAACTCGACGGTCTCGTCGTTCCCGTTCGGCACCTGAAAGCGGAACACGACGTCGTGCTGACCCGGAGCGTAGGTTCCCAGGAGGCGAACGCCACGGTCCCCCTCCGCGACGGCGCGGGTGTCGGCCATGGAGTCTTGGGCTTTGAACCCCTTCCAACCCCGCGGAAGGTCGATGACCAAGTCGTCCGGGACCCACGTCACGGTTCCGACGTTGAAGATGCGAAACAAGACCTCGAACTGAAAGACGTCGTCCCGCGGCTCCACCATCACGAACCCGCGCATGCCCACCATCGCGCGCTGGATGTCGCCGGTCACCGGATAGACGTGCAGGACGAGGGACTGCCCGCTGTCCTCGCGCAGATTGAAGGACGCTGAGGCGTACTCCGCCGCGTCCTGCTTCACGGTGAGGCGGTAGCCAGTCCTGCCACCGGTGGCCATGCCTTCGAAGCGCACCTTGCCTGCGGCGTTGGTCGTGGCGCTCTTGAACTCACGTGCGTCGCCCTCCGAGACGCTCTGTCGGAGGATGCCCAGGCGAACCCCGATGCCGGGCAGCGGCTTGCCTCCGGCATCGTTGATCAGGGCTTCGATGACGCCTGCAGGCAGATCGGGCGACGGGGCGCTGGTGTCCTCGCGTGGACTCGGGCGCCCAGTGGGGCCGGCCTCGCCAGCAGGCGGGTGTCCGGGCGGCACCGCGCCTTCGGGCGGAGCGGCCGGAGCGTCCACGGGCGGGTGTCCCGCCGGCAATTCTCCGGGCGCGCCGGGGGGCAGCGGCGCCTGGGCAGCGGCGGCTCCGCACAGCAAGCAAACCACGGCTCCGATCCGCAGCGCTCGTGTCATGAAAGGCCCTTCCCGCACTGCTTGCAGAAGCGTGCGTCCGAATCGTTGTCCGTGCCGCAGCCGGCGCAGGGCGATGCGCTGCTTGGCTGCTCCTCGCCCTCCTGAACATCGTCCGCGGCCTGCTGCGCGTCGTCGTTGTCGTCGTCGTCGTCGTCGTCGGGAGGTACTTCCTTGGCGATCAGCGCTTCTTTCTCGAGGCGCTTGGCCAGGCGTTGCTCGACGCGGGCGCGGGCCGGCATCTCCGCCTCGTCGAGCTCGCGGAGCAACCGTCGAGCTTCGTCCCGATAGCGAGTCGTCAACTTGTTGTAGTCGTCTTCGCCGATCTTCCCGACGCTGCGCTCGTACTCGAGATCTTTGAGCGCACGCAGCACCGAACGCTTCTTCTCTTCTTCCGCGGAGGGTGCGGCCAGCGCCAAGGCTTCGTCCAGGCTGAGCTCGGCATCGTCGCTCAGGCTCTGCACGCTCGCCCACAAGCTCGCGATCGCGTAGAGCAACATGCCCGCCGCGATCACCAACAGCGCAAAGCCGAGCCCGCGGGCGAAGAGCGCCGCGATCACGGTGGCCGCCAGCAGCAGGGGCGCGAAGCGGCGTGCGCGAGCGAGGTGTTCGTTCAGCGGGACAGGCACGAAACACCGGTTATCAGCTTCGGGACCAGGCAGCTATTGCCGAGCGCGACGGCGCCGACGACTGGCCAAAGCGCCCAGAGCCAGGCCGGCTGCTGCCGCTGCTGCCGCGCTCGCCAGGGGTAAGGCCTCGGCGGCGCGCGATGGGGAGGCCGGAGGAGCGCGAGCGGCGCGCTGACTCGCGTAGGCCGTGGACGGGCTCATGCCCAGCCAGAGCGCGAACGCGACCGCGGACAGGCCGGCGGCGGCTGATCGAACGTAGCCCCAGGCGCCGACCTCTTTGAGGGCCATTTCGGGCCAGAGCGACACCGTCGAACCGAAGATGAGGACGATCACGCCGGCCCAGATCCAGCTCACCAATGGGTTGACGTGAAACTGGAACGTCGCCTTCTTGGTCTCCGGACTCACCATACCGACGACCAGGTAGAGATCGTCGCGGAAGCTCCGGAGCATCGCCACCTCGGTGGTGGGCATGTCGGGGGTCTTTTTGTAGATGAACTTGGCGGGGGACAGCATTCCCAGCGCGCGACCGCCCCGGCTCACGTCGAGATCGGCGAAGACCATCCGCTTGTTGACGTCGACCTCCATGCGCGGGCCCTTGTAGGTCAGCGAGTAGTCGCCCACCGTGAGCTGGTCGCCCGGCGCCATGTTGGCCTCTTTGTCGACGCTCCAGGCCTTGCCGGTGAAGCCGATGAACATCAGCACGATGCCGAAGTGCACGATGTACCCGCCGTAGCGGCGGCGGCTCTTGTCCACCAGGCGCGTGAGCGCGGTGAGCACGCTCTCTTGATCTCCGGCCTTCAGCGACGAGCGCCGGCGTGCGGCCACGCCGCGGGCAAATTCCTGCACAATTACCGCGGTATTGAAGCCCGCGAGCACGATCACGATCAGTGGCAGCACGGAGCCGAGCTTTTGCAGAACCACCCCGACCACCCCCGGGTAGAACTGATCGGTGTGCACCCAGGCCGGGTATCCGAGGCGGCTGCCGAGGGCCAGATGCAGAGCCAGGGTCAGCGCGGCGGCGGCCAGCGGCAACGCGACGGCCTTCTTGATCGACGCTTCGCTGGTCTTTCGCCAACCGAAGAGCGGCGCGAGACCCATGAGCAGGAACAGCAAGACACCTGCCGGCGCGATCCAGCGGTTGAAGAAGGGCGGGCCGACAGTGACGCTCTCCTTGTAGATCCACTCGCTGATCTTCGGCCACAGCGTGGCGACCGTGATGAAGGTCATGATGCCCACGAGGACCCAGTTGTTGAGCACGAACGCGGACTCGCGGCTGGCCACGGCCTCGATGCGCGCTTCGGAGCGCAGCTCGCGCCAACGCCAGGCGATGAGCCCTGCGCAGGCGGCGACGATGAAGCCCATGTAGTAGACGAAGAAGATGCCGATGTTGCTCTGCGCGAAGCTGTGCACGCTGGCGATGAGCCCCGAGCGGGTCAGGAAGGTCCCGAAGATCGTCAGGAAGAAGGTCAGGCAGATCAGGAACACGTTCCAGACCTTCAGCATGTTCCGGCGCTCTTGGATCATGGTCGAGTGCACGTAGGCACTGGCCGTGAACCAGGGCAGACAGGCGGCGTTTTCCACCGGATCCCAGGCCCAGTAGCCGCCCCAGCCCAGCTCCTCGTAGGCCCAGATCATGCCGAGCGCGTTGCCGATGCTCAGGAACAACCAGGCGAAGAGCATCCACTTGCGGACGGCCACGATCCAGTCGTTGTCGAGCCGGCCCGTGACCAGCGCCGCGATGGCGAAGGAGAAGGGCACGGCGCAGCCGACGAAGCCGAGGTAGAGCGCCGGCGGGTGGATCGCCATCCAGTAGTTTTGCAGGAGCGGGTTCAGCCCCTCACCGTCGACGGCGGCCCCCGACATGCTCGTCGAGAATGGATTGGCCGCAAACAGCATGAGCACGGCGAAGAAGCCGATGATGCTCATCAACGTCGCGATCACGTAGGGCTGGAGCTGTCGGTACCGGCCCTTCATCCAGCGTAGGCAGAACGAGGTGTAGCCGGCGAGCAACGCCGACCACCACAAGAGCGAGCCGTCCTGCCCGCCCCACAGCGACGCAAAGAGGTACGCGGTGGGCATCGAGCGATCGCTGTAGCGAGCGACGTAGCGGATGCGAAAGTCGTGGGTGATGAAGGCGTAGGCGAGCAGAACCGTGCCGAGCGCGATGAATGCGCAGGTCGCGTAGCCGCCGAAGCGCGCTGCCTCGAGCAAGCGCGGGCGCCCGCGGCCGGCGGCAATGGACACCGCGAAGGTGTAGGCCGCCGCCACGAGAATGGCGTAAATGATGCCGGTTCCGAGATCGGGCAGGGTTTGCCACATGGCGGGGAGCGAAGCGTAACACGCGATCGAGAGACGCAAAGGCCTCCTCGACGGGACTCAGCCTTCGTCCGAGACGAGGGTGCCCACGTCTTCGCCCAAGCAGACGCGCTTGATGTTGCCGGGCGCCATCTTGAAGACGCGAATGGGCAGACCGTTCTCTCGGCAGAGGGCCACCGCGGTGGCATCCATGACCTTGAGGTTCTCGCTCAGGAAGCGCTCGTAGGCGACCGTCTTGAGCAAGGTGGCTCCCTCGTGGCGGACCGGGTCGCGATCGTAAATGCCGTCCACCTTGGTCGCCTTGAGCAGCGCCTCTCCCCGGATTTCCATGGCGCGCAGCGCCGCCGCAGTGTCCGTTGAAAAATAGGGGTTCCCGGTGCCGGCAGCGAAGATCACGATGTGTCCCCGATCGAGGTGGCGGATGGCACGGCGCCGGATGTAGGGCTCGGCGACCTGACGGATCTCGATGGCCGTCATCACTCGCGTCGGGATGCCGCGCCGCTCGAGGGCGTCCTGGAGCGCCAGCGAGTTGATGATCGTCGCGAGCATGCCCATGTAGTCGCTCTGCGCGCGGTCCATGCCTTCGCTCGCGCCCTTGAGCCCGCGGAAGATGTTGCCGCCGCCCACCACCAAGCCGATCTGGATCCCGGCGCCATGGACCTCGCCGAGCTCGGCCGCGGTGGCCTTCAGCGTCGCGGTGTCGATGCCGGAGCCGCCCGTGGCGCCCGAAAGCGCCTCGCCGCTCAGCTTGATGACCACCCGGCGGTACCTGAGAGTCGCGGCTTGATCCGTCACGAGGCGGAGACCTAGCCGTGATGGGGCTGCCCCGCAACGCCGGCGCCTTCGGCGCCTGGCACCGTGGGCGGGGTCGTAGTATTCGGTGCCGACCATGCCGAGGCCCACCGCCACCGTCCTGCTCCTTTCCGGGCTCGTCGTGCTGGCTTGCAACGAGAAGGCCATCGACAAAGGGCCGCCTCCCACCGGGAGCGCCGCGCCCGCGTCGACCGGGCTCTCGCCCGAGCTGGCGCAGAAGCCGCTGGCAACGGTGGGTGACCGGGTGATCACCCTCGGCGAGTTCGCCGCGACCATCGACCGCATGGATCAGTTCGAGCGGCTGCGCTACCAGTCCGTCGATCGACGCCGTCAGCTGCTCGACGAGATCATCAAGGCCGAGCTGTTGGCGATCGAAGCCAAACGACGCGGTCTCGACCAGAAGCCCGAGGTCAAGGAGCGCGTGCGTCAGATCCTGCGTGAGGATGTGATGCGTCAGACGCGCACTGAGGTCACCGCTCCCGCGGACATCCCGGAGAGCGAGGTGCGCGCGTACTACGACAAGAAGCGCGAGGAGTTTCGCGATCCGGAGCGCCGGCGCGTCGCGCACATCGTGCTGGCGGACGAGGCCAAAGCCAAGCAGGTGCTCGAGCAGGCCAAGAAGGCGTCGCCTGCGGAGTGGGGCAAGCTGGTCCGGGATCACTCGCTGGAGAAACCGCCGCAAGGCGCGGCGACGGGTCCGGTGGAACTGTCTGGGGATCTGGGCATCATCGGTCCACCGGGGTCGTCCAAGGGCGACAACCCCCGGGTGCCCGAGCCGCTCCGCGAGGCGGTGTTCAAGATCGCGGCGGTGGGTGGCATCCACGGGGAGCTCGTGGCCGACGGCGGCAAGTTCCACGTCGTTCGCATGACCGGCAAGACCGACGCGCGCGATCGCACGCTCGCAGAGGCTGAGCGCACCATCCGCGTGGCGATCCTCCAAGAGCGCGTGCGCGCTGCGGAGGCTCGCATCGAGAAGGAGCTTCGCGAGCGCTATCCGGTCAAGATCGACGAAAAAGCCCTCGAGAAGATCGAGCTGCCGAAGTCACCCTTGGAAAAGCTCGATGCTGGAGCCGCGCCCAAGTAGCGCGCTCGTGGTCTTGCCGTCGCCCGACCCGGGCGGTTCAGGCGGTAGCGAGCGTCGCCGCTCTGCGCCGTGGAAGTGGCAGCTGGCAAACGCCGTGCGATCGGCCAGCGAACTTTCGGCTCGCGTCCAGCTCACGCCCGAGGAGCTTGCCGGGGCCGAACGCTCCGAGCGCCAGGGGTTTCCCTTCGGGATCACGCCCTACTACTTGTCGCTGGTCGATCCGCTCGACGCCGCCTGCCCGATCCGACGTCAGGTCGTCCCGCACCGGCTCGAGGGCGAGACCACGCGCGGAGACCTGGTCGATCCGCTGGGCGAAGAAGCCCACGAGGTCGCGCCCGATCTGGTGCAGCGCTACCCGGATCGCGCGCTGGTGCTCGCGACCGATCGCTGCGCTGTCTACTGCCGGTTCTGCACGCGCAGTCGCATGGTGGGCGGCGGCAGCGGCACGCGGTCCCTCGAGCATCTTGGACCCGCTTTCGACTACTTGGCGGCCCACCCCGAAATCCGAGACGTGATCGTGAGCGGCGGTGACCCACTGACGCTGGCCACCGAGCGCCTGGTGCAGGTGGTCGCGGGCTTGCGAGCCATCGAGAGCATCGAGACCATTCGGCTCGCGACCCGGGTGCCGGTGGTATTGCCGCAGCGGATCACCGGGGAGCTCTTGCGTGCGCTGGCTCCCCTGCATCCGCTCTGGGTGATGACGCACTTCAATCACCCCAAGGAGCTGACGCCGATCGCCTGCCGCGGGCTCGAGCGCCTGGCCAACGCCGGCTTTCCGGTGATGAACCAGACGGTGCTCTTGAGAGGGGTGAACGACGACGCTGGCGTGCTTGCCGAGCTGTTTCGCGGGCTCGTGCGGGTGCGGGCACGTCCATACTATTTGCTGCAAGCCGATCCGGCGCGAGGCACGGGACACCTGCGCACGCCCATCGCCGCCGGCGTCGCGATCATGGAGCAGCTCTGGGGTCGGCTCAGCGGGATAGCGCTGCCAAAGCTGATCGTGGACACACCTGGCGGCTTCGGCAAGGTTCCGATCGGGCCGGACTACGTGATCGGGCGGCGGCCGGGCGTGACGCGTTTTCGTACGCCGAGGGGTGTCGAGGTCGATTACTTCGACCCGCCCCGCGAGTGACGCGGTGGAGCGCGGCGCGCTCCCGCTGACCTTCAGATCGGCGTGAGGATGAAGGGTTGGTACTGCTGCGTCGTGCAGTTCCACGCTGTGCCGGCGATCTGGCCCTTCTCGTTGACGGCATCGGCGCTGACGAGTTGAACGCTCGACCAATCGGCGTTGCAACTCGAACTCTTGAGCGGAGCCACCGACGCCGCGCTGCCTTTCAGGCGGGTGCACGCGAGGTTGTTCAGGTCTTGGATGGTTCCGCCAGGCTCCCACACGACGGCGTATTCGCCGAGGGAGGGCCAGCCACCGACGCAAGCCATGGCGCGACTCTTGCCGACCACACGCCCCGAGTCGCTGATGTCGTAGGCGAAGCTGTGGGTGGGGTCCGCGTTATCGAGCGCGCCGAGGTCCTTCGCTGTCCCATTGGCGTCCCACAGCATCGCCCTCATGTTGGAGGTCCAGGCAAAGCCGACGGCCTGATTGAGCGCGTTGACTCGGGATGCGCTACTCGCCTGACTGCCGAGTACGAGCGCCGAGTGCGTCCCAGCGGCGAAGCGAACCGCGCGAGGCGACCAATCCGTTCCCGACCAAACCGAGCACTCGCCCACCACGTACTGATCGTCATTCACGTCGTAGGGCGTCGGGTAGGGTTTGGGCAAGCACGTGGCCGGCGCGGCGGGCTGGGTCGGCGCGCCCGAGGCCGTCCACAATGCGGGCCCGGGGGTGTACGAATACCCAACGACCAGGCCGCTATTGGCCATTCCGTACGCGGCGTTCCCCTGGGGTAGGGGATGAAGCCCAGGCTGCCAGCCGCCCGAGGGGGTGCTGCCCGGCGGATCCCATCGGAAAGCGTCGTAGCCTCCGACGATCGACCCGTTGTCGTCGATGTCGTCCGCGCCGCCGTAGGTCTTGCCGCCGAAGGTGGTCTCCAGGGGTTTTCCCGGAGTGTAGCGGTAGGCGCTAGTCAACGTGCTTCCGGCGAGTTGTCCGGATTCGTTGATGGCGCGCACGCCGCGCGTCTCGGCGATCTGGAATGGCGCCAGATGAAGCGTGTACTTCGGAACGCACGGCGCGCCTCCGTCCAGCGTCCCGCCATCGACGGGAGTGCAAGTGATCGGAGGTGGCATGACATCGGGGAACTGCGGCGCGTCCGGCGAGGGGATGACGTCCTCGGTGTTCGCGTCTTCGCCGCCCGAGCCGTCGAGCGAGGCATCGACGCCGCCCACGCCGCCCGTCGATGCGTCGGACGCATCCGGCGCCCCGCCCGTGCCACTGGCGCCACCGGCGCCACCAACGCCGCCGGCGCCACCGGCGCCACCGGCGCCACCAAAGCCACCGGCGCCACCCGTGGTGCTCGACCCGCCAGTCGCCGCCCCGCTCGATCCACCCGCCGGACCACCCCCGCCGTCATCGGATCCGTCGCACGCCAGTGGGCACGCAACGACGAGACACGCTACGGCGCACACGATCGCGACTCGCTCGTTCATTCGACCCTCCACCCTTGGTCCGAAGGAGAGAATGTACTGGCGTCACGGCGCTGTAAATGGATTCGACGAGCGAGTGACGCAGCCGAGCGCTCATGCTAGCGAGGGCGCGCCATGTCGAACGGTAAAGACGCGCTGGCTCGGCTCGACGAGCTGAACACGAAGGCTCTCGAAGGCGGCGGCAAGGCCCGGGTGGACAAGCAGCACGCCGCCGGCAAGCTCACGGCCCGCGAGCGCATCGAATTGCTGCTCGATCCCGGCAGCTTTACCGAGATGGATCGCTTCGTCACGCACCGGTGCAGTGATTTCGGCATGCAGGACCAGAAGGTCTTGGGCGACGGAGTCGTCACCGGGCATGGCACCGTGGATGGGCGTCGGGTCTTCGTGTTCGCACAGGACTTCACCGTGTTCGGCGGCTCGCTGTCCGGCGCCTACGCCTCGAAGATCTGCAAGGTCATGGATCTTGCCATGCGGGTTGGCGCGCCGGTGATCGGCCTCAACGACTCGGGCGGCGCCCGCATCCAGGAGGGCGTCGAGTCGCTGGCGGGCTATGCGGACATCTTCCTCCGCAACACGCTGGCGTCGGGCGTGGTGCCTCAGATCAGCGCTGTCATGGGCCCCTGCGCCGGAGGCGCGGTGTACTCGCCGGCGATCACCGACTTCATTTTGATGGTGGAGAACACCAGCTACATGTTCATCACCGGGCCGGAGGTGATCAAGACGGTCACCCACGAGGAGGTGACCAAGGAAGAGCTCGGCGGCGCGCATGCGCACGCAGCCAAGAGCGGAGTCGCGCACTTCACCTCCCCCGACGACCGCGCGTGCATCGCCAAGGTGCGCGAGCTGCTCAGCTTCTTGCCCCTGAACAACACCGAGGACCCTCCGGTCATCGCGTGTCACGATCCGGTGGACCGCGAGGTGCCCGAGCTCGACGAGCTGGTCCCGGCCGAGAGCAACAAGCCCTACGACATGAAGAAGGTCATCACGGCCGTGGTCGACGAGGGCTACTTCTTCGAGGTCCACGAGCAGTGGGCGAAGAACATGGTCGTGGGCTTCGCCCGCATCGGCGGCCGTCCGGTGGGCATCGTGGCGAACCAACCCGCGTACCTGGCCGGCGTGCTCGACATCGACGCCAGCATCAAGGCCGCACGGTTCGTGCGCTTCTGCGACTGCTTCAACCTGCCCATCGTGACCTGGGTCGACGTGCCGGGCTTCTTGCCGGGCGTGGATCAAGAGCACCGCGGGATCATCGTGCACGGGGCCAAGCTCCTGTACGCATTCTGCGAGGCGACGGTGCCCAAGCTCACCGTGATCACGCGCAAGGCCTACGGCGGAGCTTACGACGTCATGAGCAGCAAGCACGTGCGCGGCGACGTGAACCTGGCCTTCCCGACCGCGGAGATCGCGGTCATGGGCCCCGACGGGGCGGTCAACATCGTCTACCGCAAAGAGATCGAAGAGGCCGCCGACGGCGAGAAGGCCCGGGCCGACTTCAGCGCGGAGTATCGCACCAAGTTCGCGAACCCCTACAAGGCCGCGGAGCTCGGCTTCGTCGACGAGGTGATCCACCCGCGACTCGTCCGCAAGCGGCTCGCGGACTCGCTGGTGATGCTCAAGAACAAGCGGATGGACAACCCGCCGCGCAAGCACGGCAACCTTCCGCTCTGATCCGAGTCAGAGCACGATCACCAGAACGATGGCGAGCAGCACGGCGCCAACCAGGCCGCCCGCGATCAGGTAGCCCTTCTGGACGACCTCTCGGTCGTAGGCGTCGAGCGCGGCGAGATGCAGCGCGTTGGATTCTGCCAGACGTTGCAGGTTGATGTCTCCGGTGCGAATGGCCGTGACCGTGGTCGAGTCGAGGCCCAGGCCTTCGCTCTGCGCCAGCACGCCTCGGCCGATCAGCGCGAGGGCGCCGGTGAGCTCGCGCTCCGCCTCGTTGACGCCTGCCGATGCGGCGCTGAGTTGACCTTGGAATTGTCGAGCGAGGGCCTTCTGCTGCTCCTGAATGCGCCGCGTGTGCTGTCCGAGGACGCCCAGCTGACCGCGCACGTCTTGGAGCGCGGTTTGGGCTTGCGCCAACTCTTGCTGGAGTTGCTCGACCTCCGGTTGAAGCGCTCCGGCTTGGGTCTCGAGAGCTTGGATCTGCGCGGTGGTTTCCGGCGAGAGCGGCGCGTTTGGAGCAGCGCCCTGCTGCGCGTTCATCTTGATCGAGCGCGCCTCGATCATGAAGCGCTTCTGCTTGGCAGCGACCCGCGACAGCGCGGCTTCGCGTTCCGTGACCTCTGCCGTGGCGCGCTCACGCTCTTGTTCGAGTGGCGGGGTCTGCGCCTGAACGGAATGAAGTTGCTGCTCGAGTTGGTCGCTGTGCGCCTTGAATTGCTCGTTGGTCTGGCTCAGGGCCGCGCCACGCTCGCCGGCGATGGCCTCGAGTTGACGCACGGGCTCGTAGCTCGCGGCAAAGCGCGAGTCGCCCTCGAGCGAGTCGCGCATGCCAGAGGCGAGCGAAGCGAACATCTCGTCGAGCTTGCGCTCTTGCGCGGCGACTTCGCCGTTCAGGCGTCGCAGCTCCGTGCGCAGCTCGCGCTGACGTGAGAGCACGCGAAAGGCGTAGAGCGGAGCGAGGTAGATGGCGCTGGGCGCAGGGCCGTAGCGCGCGATCAAACCCACGGCGCTGCGATCGATCTCCGGTAACGCCGGCGCGAGGCTCTGCGTGGGCGTCTGGGCAGGAGCGCCGGGTGCTCGGGAGGGGGCGCCGGGCGCCGCCGAAGGGGCGCCGGGCATCCCCGATGGCACGGTCGGAGCCGAGCTGCCCTCGAGGCCCGGAGGACGGTACGACGAGAGCTCGAGGTTCAGGTTGGCCTGCTCCTCGTGGTCGTCGAGATCCATCGAGCTTCCGTCGTAGGCGCCGCTGCTCTTGGTGCGTGCACTGTGATCGGAGAGCGAGGAGCCAGAGCCGAAGTGGTCCTCGTCGAAGCTCCCGCTGAACATGTCGAAGGGAGCGCCGCCGCTGGGAGCGGGCGCTGGGCGCGCCGCGGCGCCCGGCGCCTGGGTCTGCGGCTGCGGCTGCGGCTGCTTGGTGCGCGGGACGAGCGGACCGAGCTCCAGGTCCGGCACCTCGTCGTGCTTCGACGGTTTTGCAGGGTCGCCCATGTGATGGCAGAGCCTAGTCTAGTCTCTTGGCTCCCGCGCGTAAGCGCTCAGCTCCGCGTGGAACGCCCGGAACGCGGAGTCTTCCGGCCAGGCTGGGGCGTCCGCCAGGAGCTCCCGCGCTGCGGCCCTTTCGCCCTGGTCGATGCACACCACCGCGGCGGCGTAGCGCAGGGGCCAGTGGATCAGCGCGTTTCGTCCCGCCGCCTGACGGAGCAAGTTTGCGTCCCGAGCTTCGGGTTGATGCGCGAACGCGCGGGCCACCGCAGCCACCGACTCACGCAGGAGCGCGACTCGAACACGAAGGTCGTTCGGCAGCTCCGGGAGCGGAAGTTCGCTGAGCGCCTGGGCTTTGCTGAGCGCGGCTCCGGGCTCCCCCTCGAACGCGTCCAGCAGGGTCTCGATCAGGAGCCGGTGCTCGTGCGCTGCCGGCCAGGACTTGCCTCGCGCTGCGTGGTCGAGGGCCGCGCGGGCGCGGACCGTGTGACCGCTGGCGGCCAGCGCCGTCGCGTGCAGGAGCGGCACCGTGGTGTCCGCGTGGGGGAGCGCGACGAGCGAGTCGTGCCAGTGTTGGAGCAGCTCTTCGGCCCGACCCTCGACCAGCATCCGGCGCACTCGGCGCTGGCCCAGCGCGCGCAGGCCGAAGGAGATCGCGAGCCCGACCAGGGCCGCGGCCGGCACCAGCAGCCATCGGGCGTCCTCACGCGCGTGGTGCAAAGCGCCGGCGATCAGCGCCGCAGAAACGACGAGCGCAAGCGCGCGCCAGGGGCGAAAGTGGCTCATCTCCGTCCAGGAAGTTGCGGCTGCCCCGGTGGATTGTCGAGCGTCTTTACACGCCGAGGTGCTTGCGCTACGAAAGCCGGCGTTCGCACAGTGTGGGCTCGCCAACAGCGCACCTCGAACCCCGCCAGGGCCGGAAGGCAGCAACGGTAGGAGGAGAGCGGGTGTGGCGGGCCCTTTCCCCTTTTGTCAGACGCCGAACATCTCGATCACGGCGCCGTTGTGGGCGACGGACGCATCGAGCGCGTAGTGGACCAGGGTCCCGGCGACGTCCCGGGCCGTCATGCGAGGGGCGAAGCCGCTCCCGGCGAGCATGTCGGTGTCCACCGATCCCGGCAGGACCACCAGGGTCATCACGCCGCTGTCGCTGAGTTCGGCAGCCAAGCTCTTGGTGAAGCCCACGAGCCCCCACTTCGACGCGGCGTAGGCCGCCGCGTGGGCGCAGCCCATGGTCGCCGAGATGCTGCCGACGTTGACGATTCGACCGCTTCGTCGTGCCCGCATCGCCGGCAAGAAGGCCCGCGCCAGCTGGAAGGGCGCGCGCAGGTTCACGGCCAGCTGCTGATCCCAGGCGTCGACGGAGGTCTGTTCGATGCTCAGCCGCTCGATGATCGCGGCGTCGTTGACGATCACGTCGGGCGTCTGTCGCTCCAGGATGCGAGCGCACGCCGCGTGGACCGCCCCGACATCCCCGAGGTCGCAGTGCTCTGCTTGGACATCGACCCGCTGCCGGGCAATTTGGGCTGTTTCGTCCAGGCCGCGCGACGGACGACCCAGCAGGATCAGGTTGGTGCCGCGCTCGGCCAGGGCGAGGGCCGTGGCGCGACCGATCCCGCGGCTTGCTCCGGTGATCAGCGCCAGCGTCACGGAGCGTGCCCCGCACCCAGCGCCAGTGCGAGCTCGTGGGCGCAGGTCGGATCGCCGAGGTCACCCGCGCTCGCCAGCGTGCTCACGGTTGCGTCTGCTTGCCGCGCGCCGCGTGCGCTCAGGCAGCTGTGGCGCAGCGTGATCCGACAGAAGGCCCCGCGTGCCCCGCCGTGTCGAACCAGTGAATCGACCACCATCTCGCCGATGCGCTCTTGCAGCGCGAGGCGCCGGGAGCAAGCGTCGACCAGGCGCGCGATGGTGCCCAGGCCGAGCACGCGTTGCCCCGGACGGTAGGCTACGATCGCGTGTCCGAGCGACGACAAGAGGTGATGCGGGCACACCGTGGCCACCGCGATGTCTCGAACGACCACGATTCCGGCAGGGTCCCTGGGCGCGGGCGATCCCTCCCGCAAGAGCAGCTCGAGATCCGTGGCGTAGCCCACGAGCAGCTCGTCGGCGAAGGCTTCGGCCACGCGCTTTGGCGTCTCACGGAGCTCGGGATCTTGGCTCGGATCGCGCCCGAGGGCGCGCAGGAAGTCCGCGATGGCGCGTTCGGCTGCGGCGCGGTCCATGGCTCAGTTCCAGAGCCGCTGGCGTGCTTCGGTCCGCAGCGGCTGGCGGTCGGAGTAGCCCGAGCGCAGATCGTGCCAGTAGCGCAGCGACTCTTCGCCGTAGCGCCAGCACAGCCAAACCAGCCTGCCGTCGACGTTCCCGTAGAAATCGAGCAGGCCGATCTGTGGATCTTTCACCACGGCTCCCAGCGCTTGCACCTCGCGCCACCCGTCGTCGTAGTCCTTGATGCGCCGCGCGAGCTCGAGCTTGAGGCGTTGGATCTCGGCGCTGTCGTCGTCTGTGGGTTCGATGGTGGGCGGCAAACCCCCGGCGACCCGGGCCAGCTCCGCCAGCCCTTCTTCGACGACGCTCTGGCGGTGGAGTTGCTCCGCCACGAGTTCGGCCAAACGCGGGATCAACGCGTCGACCTCGGCTACGGTGAAGACACGAGGAATCGCCACAATCACCTCAGGGTTCGACGTCCCAAAGCACGCCCAGCGCGTCCGGGATTCGGCCGGTGCACTTCAGCTTGTCGCAGCTCTTGCACGAGGCCGGGAAAGCCGACGGGTCCTCACACATTGCGCAAGCGGTCAGGTGGGTCCTGGCTGCGTCGAGCTCCGTCGCGAGCCGTTTGAGCAGCGCGATGCGCGTGTTCATCAGGCCGACCTGTTCTTCGAGCTTCGCGACGACTTGCCGCGATGCAAGCGAGCCCGAGGGACAGCGGTGCTTGAGGGCGAGAAACTCCCGGATGTCCTCCAACGCGAGCCCGGCCGCCCTGAGGTCACTGACCAAGAGCAGCTTGCGCAGCTCGCGCATGCCGAACAGGCGATGCCCGCCGCCAGTTCGGCGATCGGGCTCGAGCAGGCCCGACTCTTCGTAGAAGCGCACGGTTCGAAGGGTGTTTTGCGACAGCCGGGCCATGTCCCCGGTGGTCAACAGGCCGTCTTTTCGGCGTGCTTCAGCTGGCGCGTGTCGGCGCGCAGTTGGCCTGATCGGCTTGGCTCGAGCCACGCGTCCCACTTCAATGGGAAAGAGTAGAAGGCGCGAGCCCCATGTCAAGCCGGCCACCGACGACAATCAGTCGCTGGACGCGTCGCTGATGCCCGAATCGAGCTCACAGCGCACGACCCAGGTGCCGGATTGGCAGCTCGCGAAGGGTACGCCCTGCTTGCACAGGTTTGCGTGGGCTTGCAGGTCGAACACGGGGCATTCCTGGGCGGTTGGTCCGCAGCGCGCCGGGCCTCCGGCGACCCAAAAGGCGCCGCTGTGGACCTCTCCAGCACGGACCTCGGCGCAGGACCTCGGCGCACCCATGGCATCGCCCGGCACGAACTCCGGCGGGTGACTCTGGTCCGAGCCGCAGGCGGTGCAGCCGAGAAGCGCCAGGGCCAGCAGTGGGCGGTGCATCAGAAAGGAGGCATGAGCGAGATGCTCATCTTGGTCAAGAAGAAGTCTGCGATCAGGATCGAGATCGAGATCACGACCACGGTACGAGTCGTGCTGTTGCCCACCCCGGCGGTTCCGCCCCGGGTGATCATTCCGAAGTGGCAGCCCACCAGGGCGATGATGGCGCCGAAGAAGGGCGTCTTCAGCATGCCGCTGATGAAGTCCTTCATGGTGACGGTGCCCAGCGCGCTGTAAAAGAAGAAGCTCGCGGGGATACCGAACTGAAAGTCGGTGATCAACATCGCGCCCGTGAAGCCGAGCACGAGGGCGAGGGCGCCGAGGACCGGCATCACGAGGATTGAGGCGATCAGCCGCGGCAACACCAGCTTCTTGTAGGGATCGGCGCCCAGGGCCCGCAGGGCGTCGATCTGCTCGGTGACGGCCATGGATCCGACCTCGGCGGCCATGCCGGCCCCGATGCGGCCGCCGACGATGACGGCGGTCAAGGTCGGCGCAAGCTCGCGCGCAAACGACAGACCGACCACGCGCCCGGTGTACTCCATGCCGCCGAACTTGCGCAGGCCGAAGGCAAACTGCACCGCCATCACCATGCCGATGAAGACGCTGGTCACGATCACGATGCCCAGGGACTTGACGCCCAGCGACTCGAGCTGCGTGATGATCGCGCGGCCTTCGAAGGGTCGCTTGAAGAGCGCGCGAGTCGTGCGCCAGGTCATCTCCGCCACCATGCCCAGGTGGTGCAAGAAGCCGAGCAGGCGCAGCGACATATCCGGTTCTTCGACGGGACGCGGCACCAGGCTCATGCGCCCAGAAGTCGGCTCGGTGTCGGCGGGCTCGGTCATCGTTCAGCTCAGCGTGGTGAACCCGCGCACGAATCCGTCAAAGTCTTGGACGGTCGAGCCGTCGTGGCCAATGCGCAAGAAGTCGTAGACGCAGCCGTTCTTCTTCAGCACGACGACCGTGAAGTGCTTGGGCACGCCGTCCAGTTTGGCCAGGAGTACGGTGCGCAGCGCGTCGCGACCGTCGAGCGCCAGCTTGGACTGGCCTGCGACCTGGCGCTCGGTGAAATGCAGGAAGAGATGGTGGGTGAGCGATTCGAGGGGGACGTCGTCGCCGTCTTTGCCGCAACGCCCGTTGACCGCGATGGTCGCGCCACCGCTGCGATCGCGGAAGGCCAGCAGGGTGTGGTCGGCCTCGATCAGCTGCCAGTCTTCGGGCACCGGGCCGACTCGAAATGCGAGCTCGCCGCTCCGGTAGACCGTGCCGTCGAACGCAGCGCTCGAGCAGGCGAAAGCCAACAGGCCGATCAGCAGCGAGATCACACGCGCCATGGGGGCCCGACGTTAGCACCGGTGGGCGCGGCGGGGTCCTGGCCTGCCGGCCGGTGAGCGGCGGCGCTTCGGCTGGGCTCGCGCGCCCCGCTCGGTGGACTTACCTTGTCCCGCCATGATCCCGATCCGCGATGAGAACCCCCGCCGGACCGCCCCGGTGGTGAACATCGCGTTGATCGCGCTGAACGTCGCCGTCTGGCTGGTCGAGTGGCTCGTGCTCTCCCGGGGGAGCGACGCGGTCATCTCGGGCTACGGCCTCGTCCCGGCGCGGCTGCTCGCCGATCCGGGCGCCGACGCCATCACGGTCGTGACCAGCATGTTCCTGCACGGCAGCTGGGGCCACCTCCTCGGGAACGTGCTGTTCCTCCACGTCTTCGGCGACAACGTCGAAGACGCCCTGGGGCACGGGCGCTACCTCGCCTTCTATCTGCTCGCCGGACTCGCGGCGGCGCTCGCGCAGATCGGCATCGACCCGGGCAGCGCAATTCCGATGGTCGGCGCCTCGGGTGCCATCGCGGGCGTGCTCGGCGCCTACTTGGTGCTCTATCCCCGGGCGCCCATCGTCGTGCTCAACCCGGTCTTCCCGCTCTGGTTCGTGTTCGGTGTCCTGCTCAGCTTCCCGGCTTGGTTCGTGGTTGGAGAGTGGTTCGTGTGGAACCTCCTGCGCGGCGTGGCGTCGCTGTCGCTCCCGACCACCGGTGGCGTGGCGTTCTTCGCCCATCTCGGCGGCTTCGTGCTGGGACTGCTCGCCGTTCGCCCCTTCATGACCGGGCGGGAGCGACGAAGGGCGAAGCCCTGGCACGGATTCCGTGCGTCGCCGGGGGAGCGGCCGCGCGTCGAGGAGGACCGCGGTGGACCCCGTCGCGATCCCTGGGCGTGGTAGGCTGCGCGCCCTCGATGACCACGGTCCGAATCTACAACACGCTCAGCCGAAACGTGGAGCCGCTCCAGCCGCGGCACGACCAGAAGGTGAGCGTCTACTGCTGCGGGCCCACCGTGTACGACGTGCCGCATGCCGGACACGCGAGGGCCGCGGTGGCCTTCGACGTGTTGGTGCGGCACCTGCGCGCGCGGGGCTACGACGTCACTTACGTGCGCAACATCACGGACATCGACGACAAGATCCTGGCCCGATCCAAGGAGAGCGGCGAGGAGCCGCTGGCCTTGTCGAAGCGCATGGCCGAGGTGTACCGGCAGCAAATCGCCGCCGTGGGCTGCGATCGGCCGACCCACGAGCCCAAGGTCAGCGACCATCTGCCGGAGATCTTCGAGATCGTTCAGAAGCTCATCGACCGAGATGCCGCCTACGTGGTGGACATGCCCGGCGGCACCCGCGACGTCTACTTTGCCGTGCGCAGCTTCGAGGGCTACGGCAAGCTCTCACGGCGCCGCATCGACGAGCTGGTGTCCGGTGCGCGAGTCGAGAAGGACGAGACCAAGCGGGACCCGCTGGACTTTGCTTTGTGGAAGGGCGCGCCGGAGGACGAGTGGGGCTGGAAGAGCCCTTGGGGTCACGGTCGTCCAGGCTGGCACATCGAGTGCTCGGCGATGAGTAGCAAGTATCTCGGCCACGGCTTCGACATCCACGCGGGTGGCATGGATCTCATCTTTCCGCACCACGAGAACGAAATTGCCCAGAGCGAGGCCGCGCATCCCGAGCAGGGCGACTTTGCCCGCGCCTGGATGCACAACGGTTTTGTCAACATCGACAAAGAGAAGATGAGCAAGTCGCTCGGCAATTTCGTGACCGTCAGCGACGTGCTCGAACGTAACGACGCCGAGGCCTTCCGCTGGTTCTTGCTCACCGTGCACTATCGCGGGCCAATCCAGTTCGACACCGACAAGCTCGACGACGGCCGGGTGATCTTCCCGGGCGTGGACGAGGCCGAACGTCGCGTCGACTACGTGTACGCGACGCTCGCTCGCTTGGCGGAGCTGTCCGCCGATGCTGCGGGCGTTCCGGACAAGTTGGCGGCGGGCCTGATCGAACCCCGGGTCTCCCTCGGCAAAGCGATGCAACGCGCCCAAGACGCCCTGGACGACGATCTCAACACCAGCGTGGCGCTGGCCGAACTGGGCGAGATCGCGAGCCTGGGCAACGACCTCTGTGATCTCGCGCTGAAGAGGAAGAAGGACGCCGCGTTCAGCTCGGGCGCGAGCGCGGTCGCGGCCGAAGCCCTCGGTCTCATCGAAGCGCTCGGGCGCCAGCTCGGCCTGCTGGCGGCGACTCGTGACGAATACGCTGGGCGCACCCGGGAGCGGCGCATGCGTTTGCGTGGCCTGTCAGCCGCGGAAATCGAGACCCAGATCGCCGAGCGCAGCGCGGCTCGCGCCGCGAAGGATTTCGCCCGGGCGGATGAGCTCCGGAAGGGGCTCGAGGCTCGGGGCGTGAACCTTCGGGACGGACCGGGCGGGACCGACTGGTCCGTCGGCGCCTGACGGCGCCGGATCAGACGCCGATGAACAGCCGGTGGGCGAAATTCCGCTCGAGCTTCGCGCGCAGGACTTTTTCGGCCGCGGTCTCGATGTCGTATTCGACGCGCTTGAACTCGAAGCGCTTCTTGTCCGTGTCGAAGACCGTGTAGCTCGCGCGGTTGTCGTAGTCGCGCGGTTGCCCGACGGAGCCGACGCTCACGATGTACTTCTTGTTCGGCTCGAGCTCGAAGTCGACGGGCGGCAGCTCTTCGACGGTGGTGCGCGTCAGAGCGAACACCTTGCACAGGTGCGAGTGGCCGATCAGCGTGAGGTGCTCCAGCTCGTCGTAGATGGGCAGGCACTCGCGCGCCTGCTCCGGCGCGAAGATGTACTCGAACTCCTCGAGCCGCACGGGCGAGCCGTGGCACAGGAGCAGGTTCACCGCGTCGAGTCGGATCTGGTACGGGAGGCCACGCAGCCAGTCCATGTTCTCTTTCGAGAGCAGCTGAGCGTGTGTGTCGAGCGCGTGGCGCGCAGCCTCGTAGTAGTACGAGTAGTCCATGCGACCGGCGACGGCGGCGTCGTGGTTGCCCAGGATGGTCGACTTGACCAGGTCTCGGACGACGTCCGCGCACTCGTTGGGCGAGCCGCCGTAGCCCACCGTGTCACCGAGGCAGTAGTACTCCTTGATGCTTTCGCTCTTGAACGCCTCGACCGCAGCGCTGAGCGCTTCGTAGTTGGCGTGGATGTCGCTGAGTATACCGAGGCGCATCAGGGTGCTCGGGCAGGTCGCCGAATCTAACACGGCGGCCCCAGGCTTTCGGCGGATATGTCGTTCGATCTGGCGGCGTCTGCAAGCCCTGAATGGGGCCTCGCCGCTGAAACGATGCGCATTTTATCCGGATCGAGCAGACAGCCGTCGAAACACGCGGTTTTGGGGCTAGGCTCGGCCTGTGTCGACCGGCGGCGGACCCGAGGATGAAATGGGCGAGCTGCCCGCCCCGGAGATCGTGGAGCTCGGCGAAGCGACGCGTCAATTTCGTACTGACCTCACTGGGCGTCGAGCTCGACTACAGCCCCGAGACCCTCCCGGTCCTCGATCACTACCTGGAGCAGGCTCGTCAGAATGTGCGCGAGCGGCCCGAGCTGACCGCGCTCTTGACCCGCAGCGTCGGGGCCTACTTCGGCGAGGTCGTGCGGCGATCACTGCCCTCCTTTTGGCGGCTGCCGTCGAGCGACGCGAGCGACTGGCAGCTTTGCTTCGAAGAGGTGTTCCTGGCCTTCAACCCCACGGCCTTCGCGTGGGACGCCCTCTTCGAGTCCTCCGATCACGCGGGCCCGTCTTCGGAGCTGGTGCTCGATCGCGAAGATCACGAAGCCCTCGAGCAGCGACTCGCTGCCCTGCCGCCCGTCAGCGAGGCGGAGTACTGGCTACTGTCGACGCGCTTCGAGATCGTGGAGATGGCCGCTGACCAAGCGCGGCGCGAGCTGTCGCGCTCGGGCTTGAAGGACGTGCACTACGGCCCCGCGGACTACGAGAGCGTGATCAGGCCCATCGGCAACGCCTGAGCCGGCTCACTCGAAGGTCTGCGTGATCTCGACCGCGACGTCGCCGCTGCCCTTCTCGTCGCCTTTGCCATTCAAGAGGGTCATCGGACCCTTCAAGTGCGCTGCCGTGCTCCAGGTGCCTTGGGGCTGGAAATCGAGGGTTCCCTTGAACTTCACCCGGAGTCGCAGGCCGTTGCCGATATTCTGGGTCATGCTCATCTCGGTGTCGAATGAAGCCGTCGACCCGCTGTGGCTCTTCAGGATGAACTCAGCGCCGTCGAAGCTGGTCTTGCCGTCGTCCTTCACGGCGAGCATTTTCAGCAGTGCGTCGGACGAAGGCATGAATTTCTCATCCATCTTGACCGGGCGATCGGGCAAGAAGGCGCCGTCGTTGTTCTTGTCGAACATCGACTTGAATTCTTCGTTGATGAGCTTGAGCGTGGATGCGGGGACCTGGGTGCCGCCGCTGTCCACCGCGCCGAGCTTGCCATCGTCGTAGCGCGTGATCGTGTAGGTCGACCCGGACAAGGGGCTGACGCTCTTCTTCTCGGTGCCAGTGCCTTCCTGGGAGGTCGTGAACAACTCTTTGACCTCGACGTCGGCCTTGACCACCCGAAACTCGTCGGAAGCTTTCACCGTGTACTTCGCGTCGGTGGTCGACGTCTCGCGGTAGGTCTTGCCGCTCATGGTGAACTTCGACGTCGTTTTGCGCGAGACCGAGGCGCGCGTGCCGGATTTTGGAACCAGCTTCACGAAGGTCACGTTGGAGCCGGTGGGCACCGTCGGAGTGGCCAGCGGATTGCTGGCCGGCTGGGACTCTTGCTGGGACTTGTCCGCAGATTTGCAGGCCAGCAACGCGGAGACGACGACGAGGGCGGCGGGAAGCAGGGTGCGGGGCTCCATGAAGAGTCCTCCTTGTACGGACCGCCACGGTACACCACGGCCCGCCGGCGCCACAGGGGCATTTGCCCGCTCAGGGCGGCGCAGCGCCCGCGTCGGCCGTTCCACCGACGGTGACGCGTGCGGGCAGCGAGACAACCACCGGCGGGTCCACCGCCGCACCCAGAAAGTCTCGCCAGGCGACGGAGTAACGACCGGGCAGTGGCCCGATCAAGAGCTGCTCGGACTGCGGCCGAATCCACGCGACGGGCACGCCATCGAGCAAGACGTAGCGGATCGAGTCGCTGCGGTTGACCGCGAGCAAGCCCTCTCCGGGGGCATCCTTTCCGGCGGGCTCCCCCGGCACCGACTTGGTGTGGAACGCGCCCAGCTCGTCGCGGGTCAAGAACACACCGGCGGCCTGAGGCGGGAGCTCACCCGGGCGGTACGCCGCCCCGGCGGGAGGAACGAAGAGCAGTCCGAAGGGCAGCTCGGCCTTGCGCGTGAGACTCGAGACCTCGAACAAGAGCTTTCCGCCCTTCGGCCAGCGCAGCTCGGCTTTGATGGGCAGCAATCCGTCGCGGCAGACCTTGGCCGCGGGGTCGACGGCGACGAGGTCCATCAGCAGTCTGCAGAGCAACTCGCCGGACCTGCCAATGTGGGGCACGTTGCCGCTCTCGATAGAGACCTCGCCCATGGGCGCGTCGATCTCGAGCTTGGTGGTCTCGAGGCCGAGCAGCTGACCCTTGCCACGGCGATCGGCTTTCGCGGGAGAGAGCGGCAGCGCGTCGGCACGTCGCTCCGAGAACAAGGCCCGCAGGGTCCCCGGGCGGAGCACGCGGTAGGCGTTGCCGTCGGGCCAAACCAAGAGGTGGCCGTAGTGCTCGTTTTGGGCGCGCAACTCGGCGCCCTGCGGCACGGGAAAGGTCGGCGAGGCGAAGGCGAAGCGCATGCGGCCAGCCGGTGCGAGGTCGATGGTCACGCGGAGAGCGGTCTTTTCTCGGGCCTTCTTCAGGGCGTCGTTCGACAGCTCGGGGACGTTGTTCGGCGCCGGAACTTCGAGCCACTTGAACGACGCTTCGAGCGTGACGCCTTGGCCGTCCTTCGCGCCGAGCGTGTCTCGGGGCAGCGCCGCGTCGTCGCGAAAAGTTGTCGGCTCTGGTGGCCCCGCGTCGGGGATGATCAAGCGCCCGGCGGAGTCTGCGGGAATGCCGCCGTGACCCGCGTCGGCCTTGGCACTGGGCGATGGATCCCCCGACAGGAGCGGAGCCGGCAGGATGCTCGCGTTGGGGCTCGGCTGATTCGGGTTGTCTTGGCTGCCGCCCGAACCTTGCGCCGGGCAGCCCGCGACCAGTGGCGCACAGGCCATGAGCAGGGCAAAACGTCCGGTCATCGGGTCACCGTCGAGCGCGCCCGATCAGCTCGGGCACCGTGGTTTGGTGGCGCTCGCAGTGCGCCTCGAGGCCGTCCAGCACTTTCTTGGCGGCGCAGGGGTCGGCGAAGTTCGCCGTGCCGACCTGGATGGCCGTAGCGCCTGCCAGCAAGAACTCCAGCGCGTCGCGCCAGGTCGAGATGCCCCCGATGCCGATGACCGGGATCGACACCGCGCCGACGAGATCCCAGACGATGCGCAGCGCGATCGGTCGCAGCGCCGGTCCGCTGAAGCCGCCCGTGCGATTGGCGAGGCGCTGTCGTTCGGTGTCGACGTCGATGGTCATTCCGCGAATGGTGTTGATGGCGGTGATGGCGTCCGCGCCGGCGTCCTCGCAGGCCTTGGCCACCGCGACGATGTCGCCGGCCTCTGGGCTCATCTTGACCCAGAGCGGGAGGGCGACGGCTTTGCGTACGGCCGCGGTCACTTGGGCGGCGAGCCGCGGATCTTTTCCGAACTCGATGCCCCCGTGTGAGACGTTGGGGCACGACACGTTGAGCTCGAGCGCGTGAACTCCAGCCTCGTCGCCCAGGCGCTCGGCGATGGCGACGAAGTCTTCGGTGGTGCTCGCGAAGATGTTCGCGACCACGGTCACGCCTCGCTCGCGCAGCGCAGGCAATTTCTCGCGGCAGAAGGCCTCGACGCCGACGTTGGCCAGCCCAATGGCGTTGAGCATGCTGGCGGGTGTCTCGCAGATCCGTTCGGGCGCGTTGCCGGCTCGGGGCTCGCGGCTGAGCCCCTTGGTGCAGATCCCACCGAGGGCGGCGACGGGGAAGAAGTCGTCGTACTCCAGGCCGTAACCGAAGGTGCCCGAGGCGGTGAGCACGGGGTTCTTCAGCTCCAACGAGCCGATTTTGACCGCAACGCGACTCACGACTTGCCTCCCCGGGTCCAGTCGATGCGACGGGCGTCGATGCACGGCCCCTCGGTGCAGGCGTAGATGTAACCGCCGCCGTTGGCGGGCAGCGGGCAGCCGAGGCAGACGCCGTAGCCACAGGCCATCGGGGTCTCGACGGAGACCTCGCAGGGCACGTCCCGACGCGCGCAAATGGCCGCGACTGCCGCCATCATGCGATCCGGTCCGCAGCTGAAGACCTCGGCGTCGTCGCTGAGCACGGCCTCGAGCAGGTCGGTGACGCGGCCCTTCTGACCGCGGGAGCCGTCTTCGGTCGTGACGTGGAGCTCGGTGAGCGCTGCGAGGTCGTCGTCGAGCGGGAGATCTTTGCGCGTGCGCCCGCCGTAGATCGCCACCGGTCGGATGCCCGTCGCGGCCAGCGATCGCGCGAGAAAGAATCAGCGGAGCCACGCCGACTCCCCCGGCCACCAAGATGGGGCGACGCCCTGGCGACGGCGCGCGCCAGGGAACGCCCAGGGGACCCAAGAGCGAGAAGGGTTCACCGGGCTCCGCCCGGGCCATGCGCGTCGTGCCTTCGCCGACGACCTTGATCAAGATCGAGGGAGTTGTGCCCCCGCCGAGGTAGCTCATCGGCCGCGGCAAGAGCGGAGCGTCGCCCCACTCTGCCCCTCGCACCATCAAGAAGTGACCGGGGCGCGCGCCGAGGTCTTTGCGCACGTCGAAGGTGAGCACCTGATAGGCCGCGCCCATGCTCTCGCGGCGCAGCAGGGGCGCGACGAGCTGGGTGCGCCGGGGCGTTGCAGAGGTGAGCATCTCAGGCGATATCTTCATCGTCGTGGCCGGGCAGCATCTGGCCGGTGTTGGGGTCGAAGCTGAGCTTCATCTCGATGGCGTCCTCGGAGTTGTCGGCGTAGTAGCCGCGGCGGACCGCGAGCGTTGAAAAGCCCAGCGAACGGTAGAGCTGGATCGCCGCCAGATTGGACCGGCGCACCTCCAGTAGCACGAGACGCACCCGATCGCGCGAGGCTCGGTCCAGCGCCTGGGAAAGCAGGGCGCGCGCGGCGCCGTGCCGGCGAAATTCCGGGTGGGTGGCCACGTTGATGACGTGCAGCTCGTCCGCGACCGACCAGGTCAGGAGCACGGCGATGGCCTCCGAGCCGGGCGTCACGCGCGCAACGGTCAGCCTGCCCCAAGTCCGCGCGGCTTCCTTGTCTAGATCCATGGACTGCTGCGCGAGCTCGGCGATGAGCGTCACGCGCGCGCGGTCGCTGGCGGTCATGGGCTCGACGATCATGCGCGCGCGAGCAAACATCTGGGCGAGTCCGCGCGCAACTCAACCCAGAGTCCAAGCACGAACCGCCACGAGCGCCGCATCGAGCGCGAGCAAGAGAGTGCCGTCTCCGCGCAAGATGGCGCCGCTGTAAGGCCCGCTCTGGGAGAGCAGCGCGGGCAGCGGCCGCAAGTTGCACTCCTCGACCTCGCCCACCGCGTCGATGCCCACGCTCACGGCGGGGATGCCCCGAAGCGAGAGCTCGAGGGAGAGCGCAGAGGGAGCGGGCGCGCTTTCCCCCAGGCAAGCCAGCAGGGGCACCGGAGGTCGCGCGGGGTCCGCGCGCTCGATCTTGCCGGCGAAGCTCACGGGCAGCGCCAAGCGCCAGGTCCCGGCTTCCAACCACAGAACGTCGGTGGTGAAGCGCTCGCTGGGCACCTCCAGCGTCGCCCGCAGCCCGCTCGCGGGTCCACGTTCGAGCCGAATGGTGCCGCCGAGCCGGCGCACGGTATTGAGCGCGAGATCGAGCCCCACGCCGCGCCCCGCCAGCAGGTCGGCCTCACGCTTGGTGGTGAGTCCGGGAACGAAGAGCAACGCCAACAAATCGTCGTCGCCGGCGGCGCGGGCTGCCTCGGCGCTGATCGATCCGCAGTCGACGGCGGAGCGGCGCACCGATTCGACGTCGACCCCGCGCCCGTCGTCTTCGCATACGATGCGCAGCCAGTCGCCGACCCGCTCGGCGGAGAGCGTCAGGGTTCCGATCGGATCTTTGCCCGAAGCAGCGCGCTCGTCAGGGCGCTCGATGCCGTGGGCCAGGGCATTGCGTGCGAGTTGCATCAGCGGGTCCACCAACCGCTCGGCGATTTCGCGATCCACTGGCGCGTCACCGGCCTTGATCAGCACGCGGACGCTTCGCTCCTCGCGTTCGGCCAGGCGCTCGACGGCCGCGCCGATCTTGCCCAGCATCGACGACAGCGAGGTGCGGCGTACCAGTCCGATCTCACGACGCACGTCGTTTGCGGCGCCCTTCAATCGTTCCGCGCTCTTTCGCCCCAGAGCGCTGCCCTGTTCGAGCCCGTCCGCCGCGGCGGCCAAAGCGTCGCTCACCGCGTCCAGCATCGCGAGGGCTCTGGCAGGCGGCCCCCAGGGTCGCGGAGGTCCCAAGAGTCGGAGCGCTTCCGCCAAATCGGCGCGCTGTTCGCGCAGTCGAGCCACCTCGCGGGCGGTCACGGCGGCAGCGCCGGACACTTCGTCTTGCGCCAGCCGGATCGACTCGACTCGTTCCAGCACGCGTTCCAGTGAAACGCCGTGCACCCGCAGCATCTGCTCGCCGGTGTCCTCTTCGGGTGGGCTCGAGCCGCGTCGCGCGGGGAACCCCGAGGGACGGCTGGGCCGCACGCTCCTCGGCCGCAAGGTGTCCAGGGCGCTGGTCGGATCGTCGACCAACGAAATCAGGACGCTGACGTGCCTCGGCAGCTCCGTCCCGAGCTGCCGAAGATCGAAGTCGGGCGCCTCAGCGCGGTCTCGAGGCCGTGGCAGTACCAGGTGGTCAGATCATCGCCGATGGCGGCCGCGCGCGCCCTTCACCGAGTGGACTGCCCGGGTCGCGCCGCTCAGTGCGGCGGCGTCCGAGGGAGGCTTCGAGCAACGCCTCGAGCTCCCCGATGCGTTCGCGGACCGTGGCCTGATACTCGGCGCGATAGCTCGGATCGATGCTCGACGGGCAGAGCCCTGGCGGGGGTTCGGGCCAGCGAGTGTCGAAGGGCGCACGCCCCGCGCGCAGGCGTGTGCTGGCCTCGCGCAGTAGCTTCAGCGCGTCGCGTCGTGCGCTCGTGTCGCCTTGTCGCAGGCGAGTCGAGAGCTGAGCCACGACCAGCGACAGATCCGCGTGTCCTGCCATGGCGGACGAGCCGCGGAAGGTGTGCAGCGCCGCGCGAACTTCGCGTGGGTCGGAGTTGTCGTCTTCGAGGACCGGTAAACGACGCTGGATCTCCTCGGCCAAGAGCGCGTCGAGGTCCGACGCAGGTCACGGCTCTTCGCCCGGTTCGTCCCGGTATTGCTCACGCATGAGCTCGAGCAGCGGGCCGAGGGTGGGGCCGAGGGATGCCAAGAGCGAAGCGCGAGCGGGTCGCGCTGCGAGGGCCGTGAGCGCGGTGAGCAGGGCCCGGGCGTGATCGGCGGCATCGGCGACGATTCGCGCCGTCTCGGGATCGGTTCGCGTGACGTGCTTCACGCGCGAAGCGACCTCCGTGAGCGCCGTCGACACGTCGCGCTGGGCGGCTTGAACCTGCAAGATGTCCCGGGCCACGTCGGCGGTGCGGGCCTGGGCGCCTTCGACTTGTTCCTTCAGCTTGTCGCGGTCGCGGTCCATTTGGTCCAGGGCGGCAGCGTGTTGGTCGAGGGCCGACAGACCTCGGGCCGCGTTCGAGCGAGTGTCCTCGGCGACCAACACCAGGGGCTTGCCCGCCGGATCACCCAGACGCGCGCCCTCGAGCCCGGCGTTGAGCGCCACCATCCGGATCTGTTCCAGCGCCTCCCGCGCTGCGACCACGCTCGCGCGCGCCTCTCGCGAACGGGTGAACAGCAGCTTCACCGCGTCCACGGTGGCATCGAGCGCGCTGCGTTGCTGCGCGGCGCTCGCGCCCGCGGCTTGGCTCGCCGAGAGCGCAGACTCGGCCAGGCGCTCGGCGTCTTCAGACGAGCGGAACAAGAGCGCGTCCTCGACGCTCGCCGCATGCGGCTGCCGAGGATGAGCCCGCGCCGTCTCGCGCAGACCGGCCATCAACCGCCGAGCGAGGCTCACGCGACAGCCTCCAGCGCCGCCTCTATTTCCGCCGAGACGTCCAGGGGCTCGACCTGGCGCCCCTGGCGTTCGACACCGCGGTCGCTGGGCGCGAAGAACCCGGTGTCGAGGACCTCGACCCCAGACAGACCCACGACCTCGCCGCGGCTCAGGCATACGACCAGGTGGGGGCCATCGTCCGAGAGGCGCGCCACGGGCACCACCTTGCCCGCGACCCACGCCAACCCGAGGGGGCTGCCGGGCACCGGCGACAGCCGCGGTTGGGAGTGCACGCTGTGCACGATCAGCGCCGGCAAGAAGCGTTCTTCGCCGCGAACCGACACGATCACGCCGGCGCTGCTCGCCATCAGTTGGCGCTCCGGCGCCGCACCAAGCGCGAGTTCAAGAATTGGTAGATGATCTTGCAGACCTCGAAGGAGCTGCCTTCCATGAACTCGACGACCTCGCGCACCGTGCGCTCGCCGTCGACTGATTCCAGCACCGCGAGCTCGCGCTTGGTGAGCTTCGACTCGTCACCGTGTCGTTCGATGGCGCCCTCGTCCCGCGCGATGACCTCTTCGAAATCGAAGGTGCCCTCGATCAGGCGCCACTCGTCCACACGACGGAAACCCTCCATCACCAGCGCGCTGGTCGATAGACCGAGGCGCACCGTCGAAACCTCGGGCGGAATGCCCACGGTGAAGGTGAAGCGACCGGTCTTCCAGCGCACCACTTCGTACACGAGCTCGGAGGTCTGGCGGGTGATGGCGTGGGTGACCGCCTCCGGCTCCACCAAGCCGAGCTCCTTGAGCACGTCGCCCAGCAGGCGCCGCGAGCCGGAATCGCTCGGCCAACACGGTGTCCAGGTCTTCGCGGCCGATGGATCCCGACTCGACCAGGTAGCGCCCCAAGAGGAACTCGTCGCGGACGCCGCGGAATCGGCGAAGTCGATGTTCGCCCTCGCGGACGAACAAGGTGATCCCGCTCTTGTTGTTGGAGATCACCAGGCCGCCGGTCTGATGCGCCTGCAGGTGCAAGAGCTGGACGATTTCGGCGATGGAAATCACCGACACGTCGCCGGCCAATACGTCTTGGGTGTTTTCACCGAAGTCGAGGGTGCGCAGCAGGCTGGTCAGTGAGCCACGTTTTCCGGAGTGATGGCCCGGGCCACGGCCTCGCCCAGCCTCTTCACCGAGTCCGGCGCGATGCCCGACTGCGTCGCGAGCTCCGGCGTGACCAGCCTGACCAGCGCAGCCGAAAACAGCGACGCCGTCTGCGCGCCGCAGCGCCGGATCGACGCTGGGCACGACCTGGCTGGGCACCATGGCTTCGGCGATGGTCGACTCGTCGGGCATGGCGCCCGCCTCGGGCACCACCGGACCACGACCCTCCTGGTGCTTCTTCAGCGCGCCCTCGACCACCGCGATCAGGCCGCGAGCGTCAAAGGGCTTGGTGATGGCGTCGATGGCCCCGGTCTGTTGCACGAACTGACCCCGGATCTTGTCGCCCTTGGCGCTCATCAGCACCACGGGCACGTTGGCGCGCTCCGGATGCGCGCGCAGCTCGCGACAGAACTGGTAGCCGTTCATGCGCGGCATCACGAAGTCGAGCAAGATCAGATCGAACTCGACGCCCGACTTGATCTTGATCAGCGCGTCCTGGCCGTCTTCGGCGGTGACGGCGTCGTAGCTCTTCGACGTCAACGACGCCACGACCTTGCGGATCGTGGGGCTGTCGTCGACGACGAGGACGCGCGCGCCCATGAGCGGCGCTATTGTAGGCGGGTCATGCTGGACCGACGCAAGAAGGGGAAAGCGCGGACGGGCGGCTCGGGCATTCCCCGGAGGAGCCCGCCGTGTGGAGCGCCCTCGAGCGCGCCGGGCTGGTGGTGGTGATGGGGGAAAAACTCCGTGCAAAGCCGGGTCCTGTCCGCGCCCGAGGCTCAGGCGCCCTCGATGACCGTTCGGATGTGCAGGTCCGCGAGCTGCTCCGGGCTCACCGGATTCGGCGCGTCGCTCATCACGTCCGTGCCCTTCTGGGTCTTGGGGAAGGCGATCACGTCGCGGATGCTGTCGCTGCCGGCTGCCAACATGGCCGAGGTCGATGCCCAGGGCGATGCCCCCGTGGGGCGGCGCGCCGTAGCGCAACGCGCTCAGTAAGAAGCCGAACTTCTCCTGCGCATCGTCGTCCGAGATGCCCAGCGCCGAGAATACGCGCCGCTGAACTTCTGGATTGTGGGAGACGGATGCTTCTACATGCACCGCACCAGCCATTGGCTGGGCCTCGACGTGCACGACTGCGGGGCCTACTCCCACGCCGGCCGCTCGCGCGCCCTCGAGCCGGGCATGGTCCTGACGGTCGAGCCCGGCCTCTACGTGGCCCCCGACGACGACTCGGTCGAGCCGCGCTGGCGCGGGATCGGGATCCGCATCGAGGACGACGCCCTGGTGACGCCCCAGGGGCACGAGGTGCTGACCGCCGGGGTGCCCAAGGCGGCCGACGAGGTCGAGGCCGCCTGCCGCGCGGCCGCGCCCGTCGCGGTCGGCTAGCTGGGGGGGCCGGCCTGGCCGGCCGGACAGGGCGGCCCTGCGGCCGGGTCACCCGCGAGTCGGCGGCCGCGGAGCGGCCCGGGGGTGACCCCGCAAGGACTCGAACCTTGGACCAACTGGTTAAAAGCCAGATGCTCTACCGACTGAGCTACGGGGCCGTCGTGCTGGCAGCAGGCCGCGCCGCGGGACTGGACCGGGCGGGGCGGGGCGGGCGGTCCGTGCACTGCGGTCCGCGCGGGGCGGCCCGGCCAGCGACGGTGAGGGTGGTGAGCGCGCTAGGAATCGAACCTAGAACCTACTGATTAAGAGTCAGTTGCTCTGCCGATTGAGCTACGCGCCCGGGTGTCGCTGGCCGCCGGGGCGGCCTGCGGGGGGCGTACTCTACACGATCCGCCCGCCGCGTGAAGGGGCCCGTGGCAGAACCGCGCCGCCGGGGCGGCGCGCCCGGCCTCAGACCTCCATGATCTCGGCGATCTTGCGGTCCTGGACCACGTCGAGCTTCTTCTCGTACTCCTTGAGGGCTTCCTGGATGCGGTCGTGGAGCTTGCGGCACTCGTCCTCGGTCAGCTTGCCCGACTTGAGGTCGGCGTCCGCGCGCTTGTTCATCTCGCGCCGGCCGTTGCGCATGGCCACGCGCGTGTCCTCGCACATCTCCTTGACCTTGGCGGCGTACTTCGTGCGCTGCTCGCCCGACAGCGGCGGCATCTGCAGCCGCAGGACCTTGCCGTCGTTCTGCGGCGTGATGCCCAGGTCGCTCTTGAGGATGGCCTTGCCGACCTCGGTCAGCACCGAGCCGTCGAAGGGCTTGATCACGATCTGACGCGGCTCGGGGATCGAGACCGCGGCGAGCTGGTTGATGGGGGTCGGCGTGCCGTAGTAGTCGACCCGGATGTTGTCGACCAGCGCCGAGGAGGCCCGCGCGGTGCGCACGCCGCGCAGCACGTCCTGCACGTGCTGCAGGGCCTTGTCCATGGTCTGGTTGGTCTCGTCGAGGATCGCCTTGGCGGTCATGGGCCACAGCTCCTGGGTCGTGACTCGGGCGCCCCCGGTGGGGCGCGAGCGGGCAACCTAGCGGGAGGCGCCCCGCGGTGCAACGCTGCCCGCGGCCGGCCGGCTCAGCCCGAGATCACGGTGCCGACCGGCTCCCCGCGCAGGACCCGCTCGAGGTTGCCCTCCTCGAACAGGTCGAAGACCACCACCGGCAGGCCCGAGTCGCGGCACAGGCTGATGGCCGTGGCGTCGAGCACCTTGAGCCCGCGCTCGAGGAAGTCCTGGTGGCTCAGGCGCGCGATGCGCTCGGCCTTGGGGTCCAGCTTGGGGTCGGAGCTGTAGACGCCGTCCACCTTGGTGCCCTTGAGCAGCACCTCGCAGGCCAGCTCCCGGGCGCGCAGGGCCGCGGCGGTGTCGGTGGTGAAGTAGGGGTTGCCGGTGCCCGCCCCCAGGATCACCACGCGGCCGCGGGCCAGGTGCTTGAGCGCCCGCCGGCGCACGAAGGGCTCGGCCACCTTGGAGATCTCGATCGCGCTCAGCACGCGCGTCTCGCAGCCCAGGTCCTCGATCGCGTCGGACAGCGCCAGGGCGTTGATGACCGTCCCCAGCATGCCCATGTAGTCGGCGCTGGCGCGGTGCGCGCCCAGGCGGCTGGTGACGGCGCTGAAGGTGGCGCCGCGCAGGATGTTGCCGCCGCCGACGACGATCGCCAGCTCGCAGCCCAGCTGCGCCCCGCGCGCCACCTGGCGCGCGATGCGCGTCACCGCGGCCGGGTCGAAGCCCTGCCCGTTGCGCGGGTCGCCGAGCGCCTCGCCCGAGAGCTTCAGCAGGACGCGCTGGTAGGCCATCCGCTCAGGCGCTGGCCAGGCACAGCGAGAAGGCCTCGATGCGGGCGTCCTGGCCCAGGGCCGCCTCGAGCGCCTTCTGCACGCTGAGCTTGTCGTCCAGGACCCAGGGCTGCTCCAGCAGCGCCGATCCGGCGAAGAACTTCTGCAGCTTGCCGTCGACGATGAAGCCGCGCTTGTCCTCGGGCTTGGCCAGCACGTCCTCGCTCTCGAGGTAGACCTTGCGCTCGCGCTCGACCACCTCGGCGGGGATCTCCTCGCGCCGCAGCGCGATCGGCTTGCGGGCCACGACGTGCATCGCCAGCGAGCGCAGGAAGGCGCCCACCTCCTGGGCCGGCCGGGGCGAGCTGATCGAGATCAGCGCGCCCTGCTTCTGGTCGTGGTGCACGTAGGCGCCCACGCAGCCGGCGGCGTTCTCGAAGCGCGCCAGGGCGGCGACCTGCATGTTCTCGCCCATCTTGCCGGACATGGACTTGATGGTCTCGCCGATCGGGCCGCCGCCGGCCAGCTCCTGCCCCAGCAGCTCCTCGACGCCCTTGGGGGCGCGCTCGGCCACGTGCCGCGCGAGCTTCTCGGCCAGCGCGACGAAGTCCTCGGTCTTGGCCACGAAGTCGGTCTCGCTGGTCAGCGCGACGATGGCGCCGGCGTGGCCGTCCGGGGCGATCCAGGCCCGCACGCGCCCCTCGGCCGTGCTGCGCCCGGCGCGCTTCTCGGCGCTCTTGAGGCCGGCCTTGCGCAGGTTGTCGATGGCGCCCTCGACGTCGCCGCTGGTGGCCTCGAGGGCCCGCTTGCAGTCCATCAGGGGGGCGCCGGTGCGCTCGCGCAGCTCGGACACCATCTTCGCGCTGATCGCCATGTCGTCTCTCGTCGTGGCTCGGTTGGGGATCGGGGGACCCGCCCGGGCGCCGGGGCCGCGGCCTCGCGCGGCACCTGTCGCGGCGGCCCTGCGGGTCGTGGGAGACCCGGTCGCGGGGACCGGGTCGTGGGGAACTAGTCGGCCTTGGACTCGCCGCTGGGCGCCTCGGCGGCGACCTCCGCGCCGCCGGCCTCCTCCCCGCCGGCGTCGCCAGCTTCGGCCAGGGCGCCGGCGCCGGGCTCGTCAGCCTCGGCGGGAGTCGGCTCCTGGGCGCCTCGCGGCCGCAGCCCCTTGGGCAGCGGTCGCAGCGTGCGCGTCGGACGCGGCTCGTCGCCGACGGGCTGCTGGCCCTCCTCACCGCGGCCCGGGCCGCCCATGGAGGCGGCCTGCTCGCGACGGTTGGCGCAGCCCTCCTCGACCGACAGCGCCAGGCGGTCGATCAGCAGGCGCACGGACTTCAGCGCGTCGTCGTTGCCGGGGATGACGATGTCGACCAGGGCCGGGTCGCAGTCGCTGTCGAGGATGCCGCACGACCGGCACGCCCAGGCGGCGCGCCTCCTTGACCGCGTTGACCTCGCGGCCGGGGTCGACGACGACCAGCGCGCCGGGCAGGCTCGACATCTCGCGGATGCCGCCCAGGTTGCGCTCGATCTTGCGTCGCTCGCGGCGCAGGGTCGAGATCATCTTCTTGGAGTGGCTCGCCATCGTGCCGTCCTCCTCCATCGTCTCGAGCTCCTCGAGGCGGCGCAGGCGGCTGCGGATGACGGAGAAGTTGGTCAGCGTGCCGCCGATCCAGCGCTCGGTGACGACCGGCATGCCGGTGCGCTGTCCGGCGTCGTGGATGACGCCCTTGACCTGGCGCTTGGTGCCGACCCAGAGGATCTGCTGACCCTCGGCGGCGCTGTGGTAGAGGAAGTTCTGGGCCCGCAGGAGTCCGCGCAGGGTCTCCCGCAGGTCCATGATGTGGATCAGGTTGCGACGCCCGTAGATGAACGGGGCCATCTTCGGATTCCACCGCGACACGCGGCATCCGAAATGCACACCTGAGTCGATGAGCTCTTGGACCGAGACGGTTTGCATGAGGGGAACGGAGAGGACGGAGCTGGCCGGCCGCACGGGGCGCGCGCCAGGGAGTGGGAACGGGACCGGGGACTGCGGGGCGTGGGGGCTCGAGGGAGGCGCGCTGCGACGCCCCCGCACAGGACGGGGACGCTGCTCCCAGAGGGGGGGCGGTGCGCGCCCGGTTCGCGCCGCACCCCTCGCCGGTGGGCCCACGCGGGGCCCCGGAGGGGAGCGGTCCCCCTCCACGGCCTCTGGGAGGGCCAAGAGTCTAGCCATGCGGGGGGGCCTGTCAACGAAAGCGGGGCGAGCCCGCGCCCGACCGCAAGCGAATTCCTAGTCTAGACTTCGATGGACGTCCTGCCGATCGCCGATCGCCCCCCCGCGCTGCGGCGGCCGACCGCGGCGTCCCGCCCGGCGGCGCCGCCCCTGCGGGGACGGCCGATCCCGGCCGGGACGGCCCCGGCGAGCCGCCCGGGCGGGAGCGCGGGCCCGGCCGGGCGCCGCACCCCCCTTGCCCTATCCCTCCAGCCCCCCATGAGCGCCAGCGCGACGCTGCTCGTCTGCGACCATCGCGGAGCCGGCCTGGAGGAGCGGGCCCGGCGCCTGCTCGAGTCCGGCCACGCCGTCGAGATCACGCGCAGCCTGCGCCAGTCCCTGGCGCGGCTCTCCCTGGTGCGCCCCGACGTGGTGCTGCTCGACGCCCTGGCCGGGGGCCGCACGGAGATCGAGACGCTGCTGGCAGCGCGCGCGGCCGAGCCGCCCGTGCCCCTGCTGCTGGTCGCCGACCCCGACGGCGGCGCCGCCGGACTGGGGGTCAGCGCCCTCGACCGCGGCCCCTGGGACACCATCCGACGGGACGCCCCGCTGGAGGAGTACGGCCTGCGCGTCGAGCGGCTGCGCGAGCTCGCGCGCCGGCGCGCGGAGATGGACGAGCTGCGTCACCGCGCCACCCACGACGATCGCACGGGCCTCTTGCGGCCGCTGGAGTTCACCGAGCAACTGCGCGCCCACGTGTCCGCCGCCCAGCGCCACAAGCTCGACATGGCCCTGCTGCTGGTCGACCTCGATCGCTTCGGCCAGGTCAACAAGCTGCACGACCACACGGTCGGCGACCGCATCATCGAGCACGTGGGCGGCGTGATCCGCGAGGCGCTGCGCATCGAGGACGTCGCCGGTCGCCTGGGCGGCGACGAGTTCGCCGTGCTCCTGCCCTACACCCGCAAGGTCGACGCGGCCAGCGTCGTGCAGCGCCTGCTGGCCGCCATCCGCGCGCTGTCGGGCGACATCCCGGGGGCCCACGGGCCGATCCAGGTCAGCGCCAGCATCGGCTTCGAGACCTTCGACGGGAAGGACCTCGAGTCGGCCGAGACCGCTGCGCGCGCACGCCGAGGCGGCGCTGCGCCAGGCCAAGAAGCGCGGCGGCGACCAGGGCATCTACTTCCGCAGCCTGTCGGCCCCGGCCGAGGGCGGGGCGGCCGAGGAGCGCGCGGCCCAGGCGCCTTCAGGGCAGGCGGACGAGTAGCGGCCGCAGCCAGTCGGCGCGGTCGGCGACGTAGTGGTCCTCGGCCATGTCCACCTCGAGCGCGAGCTCGTGCGCGCCCTCCAGGTCGATCGGCGGCAGCTCCAGCGGCGTGTCCCCGCCGCGCACGATGGCGCTCGACCAGCGCTCCTCGCCGTCGACAAGGACGCGGAATACCACCGAGCCGTGGACCGACAGCAGCAGCACCTGGTCGTCGATCGCGGCGCGTGCCGCGCAGGCTCTTCCAGCCGCCGTCCAGCGCGTAGACGATGCGGCTGGGCGCGTGCACGCCCAGGCCGCGGGTCCAGGTGCGGCCTCCCGCGCGCAGCGGCGTGCCGCTGACCGAGAGGTCGCGCCGGTGCGGCCAGGTGAGCCCCAGGTCGTCTCCGAAGGGCGAGCCCTCGAGCACCTCGAGCGGCTCGAGGTCCGAGAGGAAGCGCGTCCGTCCGTCGTCGGCGGCGACCTCGGCCAGCGGCCGAAAGCGGCAGGTCGACCTCACGACCGGGCGCGTACTCCAGGCGCAGGCCGCCGGCCCCCAGGGAGCGCAGGCGGCCGTGCAGGCGACCGCCGTCGACCAGGTCGACGACCGCCCGGGCATCGGGTCGCAGGCCCTGCCCGCCGGAGCGCCGTCGATCGCGGGCGGCTCGCCCAGGGCCTCGACAACAGCGCGGCGACCTCCCGCCACGGGAAGCTGCGCTCGCCGAAGGTGCCCTCCAGGCGCGGGCCCTCCGCGGCAAACGCCAGCAGCGTGCCGGGCACGCGGTCGAGAGTGCCGCCGGGCCGCAGCCAGTAGAGCAGGTCGCCCTGCTCGGGAGCTGCCAGGCCCGCCGCGGTCTCGGGCGCGACGCGCTCGGGGAAGACGAGGCTGCGGAGCGTGTCGACGAGAACGACGAGCTCGGCTCCGCCGCACAGCGCGAGCTCCAGGTCGTCGCCCGTCGCCGCCCGCGCACCTCAGCCGCGAGGCGATCTCCGCCGACCAGCTCGACCCGGGCGGCCTGGCCCGGCGCCGGGCCCGGTGGGGCCTCGAGACCCTCGATGCGCAGGAAGGCGGCCCTGGCGGTCGGCGATCGCCGCCAGCTCGAGGTCGACGAGCGTCGACGCGCTCGAGGCCTCCGTCGAGCTGCTCGAGCACCGCGGCGGCGCCCTCCACGGCCCGAGGCGAGGGCCGAGCGGCCAGGGGCAGCACACGCGACCAGAGAAGCGAGAGCGCACGGGTCGCATGGCAAGCATCCTAGCCCGCGCCCGGTCCGAGCCCACACGGAAGTCGCCCCCGGCGGGAGGGTCGCGAGGCCCGGATCCGTGCCTGTCAGGATGGCAGAGCCTCGTGAAGGACCCGCCCCCATCTGCCAAACAGGCAGCCCCTCTGCGCCGGTGGATGCCCGTCCGGACCCCGGCCCCGGGCGGCGAGGCCCTCGGCACCCTTCTTGCTCTCGGCGGGCGCGTCCCAGCCGGTCCCGACGCCGGCGCCGCAGCCCGCCCGAGGCGCGCGGGGCGCGCCCGCATCCACGCAGCGCAAAGATCACCAACGATTCATCCATGGCCAAGCAAATGGTTTTCGAGGCGGACGCGCGCGAGGCGATCCGCCGCGGCGTCGAGAAGCTCGCCAAGGCGGTCACCAGCACCCTCGGGCCCGCGCGGCCGCAACGCGGTCCTCGACAAGGGCTGGGGCGCCCCGACCGATCACCAAGGACGGCGTCACCGTCGCCGAGGAGATCGAGCTCACCGATCCCTACGAGCAGCATGGGCGCGCAGCTCGTCAAGGAGGTCGCCAGCAAGACCAGCGACGTCGCCGGCGACGGCACGACCACCGCGACGCTCCTGACCGAGGCGATCTTCGACGCAGGGCCTGCGCGCGATCACCGCCGGCGCCGCGCCCGGCGCGCCTCAACGCGCGCCATGCACGACGGCCTCGCACGCGGTCGTCGCGGCGCTCGACAAGGCTCGCCAAGCCGGTCACGGGCACCGACGAGATCCGCCAGGTCGCGACGATCTCCGCCAACAACGACGCCGCGCATCGGCAAGATCATCGCCGACGCGATGGACAAGGTCGGCCAGCGACGGCGTGATCACCGTCGAGGAAGGCAAGACGCTCGAGACCGACGTCGAGCGTCGTCGAGGGCATGCAGTTCGACCGCGGCTACCTCTCGCCGCACTTCGTCACCGACACCGAGGCCATGGAGGTGCGTCTTCGAGAAGCCGCTGATCCTCGTCCACGAGGACAAGATCTCGAACGTCCAGAAGCTCCTGCCGCTGCTCGAGACGATCAAGGACGCCAACCGGCCGCTCCTGATCATCGCCGAGGACGTCGAGTGCGAGGCGCTCGCGACGCTCGTCGTCAACAAGCTGCGCGGCATCCTCCAGTGCTGCGCGGTCAAGGCGCCGGGCTACGGCGACCGCCGCAAGGCCATGCTCGCAGGACATCGCCATCGCTGACCGGCGCCAAGGCGATCATGAAGGACCTCGGCGTCGACCTCGACAGGCCTGACGCTCGCGCGACCTCGGCACGGCCAAGCAAGCGTCATCGATCACCACCGACAACACGACCATCGTCGGCGGCGCCGGCAAGAGCGAGGACGTCGACGGCGCGCGTCGAGCCAGATCCGCGCCGAGATCGAGACGACCGACCTCGGACTACGACCGCGAGAAGCTCCAGGAGCGCCTGGCCAAGCTGACCGGCGGCATCGCCCAGATCAACGTCGGCGGCGCCACCGAGACCGAGGTCAAGGAGCGCAAGGCGCTGATCGAGGACGCGCTGCACGCCACCCGCGCGGCGGTCGAGGAGGGCATCCTGCCCGGCGGCGGCGTCGCGCTGCTGCGCGCGCGCGAGGTCGCTGGCCAAGCTCAAGGGCAAGCACGACGAGGACTACGAGATGGGCCTCGACGTCCTGTACGAGGCGCTCGCGCGCCCGATCGCAGCAGATCGCCGAGAACGCCGGCCACGACGGCGCCGTCGTGGCGCACCGCGTGCTGCGCGAGAAGAGCGCCAGCCTACGGCTTCGACGCCCTCACCGGCGAGTACGGCGACATGCTCGAGGTCGGCATCATCGACCCGGCCAAGGTCACCAAGTCGGCGCTGACCAACGCGGTCAGCGTGGCCACCCTGCTGCTCACCACCGACGCCCTGATCGCCACCAAGCCCGAGCCGGCCAAGAAGGCCGGCCGCGGCGGCGGGGACATGGACGAGATGGGCGGCATGGGCGGCATGGGCGGCATGGGCGGCATGGGCGGCATGGGCGGCATGGGAGGCATGGACTTCTAGCGCTCGCCGCCACGCACACGCACACCAGGCACACGAGACCAACCAAGAGGAAGATCACCCCATGGCCAAGCAGATCCTGTTCGACGACGCCGCCCGCCAGAAGATGCGCGACGGCATCGAGAAGCTCGCGCAAGACCGTGCGCGTCACCCTCGGCCCGGCCGGCCGCAACGTCATCCTCGCAGAAGTCCTTCGGCGCGCCCTCGGTCACCAAGGACGGCGTCACGGTCGCCAAGGAGATCGAGCTCGACGACCCCTTCGAGAACATGGGCGCCAAGCTCGTGCGCGAGGTCGCCAGCAAGACCAACGACGTCGCCGGTGACGGCACGACGACCGCCACCGTGCTGGCCGCGGCGATCTTCACGCGAGGGCCTGAAGTACCTCGCGACGGGCGTCAACACCATCGCGCTGCGCAACGGCATCGACAAGGCCGTCGAGGCCGCGGTCGAGTCGATCGCACGGCCAGTCGCGCAAGGTCAAGAGCCGCGAGGAGAAGCGCCAAGGTCGCGCACCATCTCCGCCAACAACGACCCGGAGATCGGCGAGCTGCTCGCCGAGGCCTTCGAGAAGGTCGGCGACGACGGCGTGATCACCGTCGAGGAGGCCAAGGGCATCGAGACCGAGCTCGAGGTCGTCGAGGGCATGGAGTTCGACAAGGGCTACATCTCGCCCTACTTCGTCACCGACCTGACCAAGCTCATGGCCGAGCTCGAGGACTGCCTACGATCCTCATCTACGAGAAGAAGATCTCGAACGTGCGCGACCTCCTGCCGGTGCTCGAGCAGCGCCGCGCAGACCGGGCAAGCCGCTCCTGATCATCGCCGAGGACATCGAGGGCGAGGCGCTGGCCGACGCTGGTCATCAACCGCCTCAAGGGCGTGCTCAACGTCTGCGCCGTCAAGGCGCCGGGCTTCGGCGACCGCCGCAAGGCCTTCCTGGACGACATCGCCGTCCTGACCGGCGGCACCGCCGATCACCGAGGACCTCGGCATCACGCTCGACAAGGTCACGGTCGAGCACCTCGGCCGCGCCAAGCGCGTGCAGGTCACCAAGGACCGCACCGATCATCGTCGGCGGCGCCGGCAAGAAGAAGGACATCGACGAGCGCTGCGCCGCAGATCCGCAGCCAGATCGAGAAGACCAAGTCCGACTACGACCGCGAGAAGCTCCAGGAGCGCCTCGCGCAAGCTGACCGGCGGCGTCGCCGTCATCAAGGTCGGCGGCAACACCGAGGCCGAGATGAAGTAGAAGAAGGACCGGGTCGAGGACGCGCTCAACGCCACGCGCGCCGCGGTCGAGGAAGGCATCGTCCCCGGCGGCGGCGTCGCGCTGCTGCGCGCGGCCGAGGCGCGTCGCGGCGCTCAAGCTCCAGGGCGACGAGAGCTTCGGCGCGCAGATCGTCGAGCGCGCCCTGCGCGGCGCCGCTGCGCCAGATCGCCGAGAACGCCGGCGTCGACGGGTCGGTGGTCGTCGAGATGGTCGCGCGAGAAGGGCCCGACCTGCGGCTTCGACGCGCTCACGGGCGAGTACGTCGACATGTTCAAGGCCGGCATCATCGACCCGGCCAAGGTCGTGCGCACGCGCGCTGCAGAACGCCGCCTCGATCGCCGGCCTGCTGCTGACGACCGACACGATGGTCACCGAGCTCAAGGAGGACGACAGGCCCGTCGAGGGCTCGCTTGCCTGAGCGCGCCCGCGCACCCGCTCTCCGCGCGCGCCCCTGGGGCCCAGGTCCCGGGGCCGTCGCGCCCACGCCTCAGCAGCCCCCCCGCCAGCCCCGACGCGTCGATGAGCGACGAAGCGCGACTACTACGAGGTCCTGGGCGTCGAGCGGACGGCCAGCGCCGAGGAGATCAAGAGCGCCTACCGCCAGCTGGCGCTCAAGCACCACCCCGACCGCAACCCCGGCGACGCGCGAGGCGGAGCAGCAGCTTCAAGGAGGCGGCCGAGGCCTACGAGCGTGCTCGGCGACGAGGCCAAGCGCCGCCAGTACGACCAGTTCGGGCACGCCGGCCTTCGGCGCAGGGCGGCGTTCGGCGGCGCGCTTCGACGACGATGGAGGACATCTTCGCCGCCTTCGGCGACATCTTCGGCGGCGGCGGCGTGTTCGGCGATCTGTTCGGCGGCGGCCGGCGCGCGCGCGGCGGACCGCGCCCCGGGCGCGACCTCAAGGTCGTGCTCGACCTGACCCTGGAGGAGATCGACCAGGGCGTCGCGCAGGACCATCGTGCTCAAGCGCCAGGAGCCCTGCGCGACCTGCCAGGGCAGCGGCGCCAAGGCCGGGCACGGGGCGCTCGGCCTGCGCCACCTGCGGCGGGCCGCGGCCAGGTCCACCGCAGCCAGGGCTTCTTCACCATGGCCACGGTCTGCCCGCGCTGCCACGGCGCCGGACAGGTGGTCGAGTCGCCCTGCGCCACCTGCCGCGGCGGCGGCTTCGAGAGCCACAAGGCCGAGGTCGAGATCGAAATCCCCGCCGGCATCGAGGAGGGCGTGCGGCTGCGCGTGCCCGAGGCCGGCGACGCCGGTCAACCCGGCGCGCCACGCGGCGATCTGTACTGCGTGGTACGCGAGGTCGAGCACAGGATCTTCCAGCGCAACGGCGCCGACGTGATCACCGAGGTGCCGGTGTCCTTCGCGCAGATGGCCTTGGGCGACACGGTCGAGGTGCCGACCCTGCGCGGACGGGCCGAGATGACCATCCCCGCCGGCACGCCCAACGGCAAGGTCTTCCGCCTGCGCGGCCAGGGCCTGCCGCTGCTGGAGGGTCGCGGGCGCGGCGACCAGCTCGTGCGCGCCTTCATCGAGGTCCCGCGCAAGCTCTCCGAGCGCCAGAAGGAGCTGCTGCGCGAGTACGCCGAGCTCGAGAGCAGCGAGAGCAAGCACCAGTCCTTCTTCGAGAAGATCGTCCACTACTTCAGCTGAGACCATGGCCAAACGAGACCAGACGGCCGAGGAGGCCGGCGCGGTGGAGCAGCCCGCGCCCGAGACATCGACCGGCGCGGAGGCCTCGGCCGCCGGCTCCGACGCCGGCACGCTGCAGCGCGAGCGCGACGAGTACCTCACGCGCTGGCAGCGCGCGACCGCCGATTACCAGAACCTCAAGCGCCGTACGACCGCGGACGTCGAGGCGGCCGTGCGCCGTTCCCTGGAAAGCCTGCTGAGCGGCATGCTGCTGGTCGTCGACCACCTGGAGCTGGCCCTGTCCAGCCCGGCCGAGAGCGACGACGCCCGTGCCCTGGCACGCGGCGTCGAGCTGACCCGCGACCAGGTCCTGCACACGCTGCGCCAGGAGGGCGTCGAGCCGATGCCCGATCACGACGACTTCGACCCGACCCTGCACGAGGCCGTGGCCACGGTCGAGACCGACGAGGTCGCGCCCGGCAAGGTCGTGGACACCCTGCGGCGCGGCTACACCTGGCGCGGCCAGGCGCTGCGCTTCGCCCACGTGCGCGTCGCGCGCGCTCCCCAGGGTGCGCCGCCGGCGGGCGCGGGGAGCGAGGAGAGCCAGGGGAGCTGACGGATGCCCACCTACGACTACGTCTGCCGCGGTTGCGCGGCCGAGCTGGAGCTGTTCCAGTCGATCACGGCCCGGCCCAAGCGCAAGTGCCCCGGCTGCGGCCGCAACACGCTGCAGCGCCGCATCGGCACCGGTGCGGGGATCCTGTTCAAGGGCTCGGGCTTCTACCAGACCGACTATCGCTCGGAGTCCTACAGCAAGGCCCACAAGGCCGAGACCGCCGGTGGCGAGGCGCAGGGAGCCGCCGACAAGCCCGCCGAGGGCAAGCCGGCCGAGAAGGCCGAGTCCAAGGCCGAGTCCAAGAGCGACTCCAAGGCCGCGGGGTCGGGCGGCAAGCCCAAGCCCTCCTCCAGCGACGCCGCCTGAGCCCGGCGCCGGCTACAGGTAGAGCTCCTCGACCAGCGCGCCGATCGAACCCGACCCGGGCGCGCCGATGACACGGTCGGCGGCCTCGAGCGCCTCGCGCATCGAGCCCTCGACGGCCACCCCCAGCCCGGCGCCCAGCAGCATCGGCACGTCGTTGCTCGCGTCCCCCACCGCCACCACGCGGCGCGGGTCGATGCCGTGCTCCTCGCGCAACAGCCGCAGGCCCTCGGCCTTGCCGCGGCAGGGCGGGTGCACGTCGGCCACGAGCAGGCCGCTCGCGCGGTGGTGCGGCAGCACGTTGAGCGGGAAGTGCGTCAGGTAGACCGGGCTGCCCACGGCCCGCTCGACGTCGTCGGCGAGCTCCTGCGAGCTCCCGTGCTGGTCGGAGAATACCGTCACGCGGATCGTACGTCGCCCCAGCAGCTCGGCCGGCTCGACGAACGAGAGCCCCGTCATCTCGTGCAGGGCCAGGCGCTCCACCTCGCCGCGCGGCTGCAGGGCGTGCTTGCGACCCGCCCCCATCGTCACGGTCAGGAGGCCGCGCTCGAGCCCGTAGCCGACGGCTCGCGCGAGGGCCCGGTCGGAGAGCACCCGCTCCTCGAGGAACTCGCGCCGCCGCGGGCACCACACGCCGGCCCCGTTGAAGACGACCGCCGGCTCCTCCAGGCCCAGGTCCTCCAGCACCGGGATGGTGGCCAGCTCCGAGCGACCGGTGGCGATCAGGACGCGCACCCCCAGCCCGACCGCCGCCGCCAGGGCCTCGCGCGTGCGCGGATGGACCCCGTCCTCGGCGTCGACCAGGGTCCCGTCGAGGTCGAGCAGCAGGGCGTCGTAGGCGCGCTGGATCACGCCGCAGAGCATAGCGGCGGCGTGAGCAAGCGCGACGGCCGCGCCCCGCCCGCCGCCCGTCAGGGCACGGGGATCTGCGCCTGGGTCGTCTCGCCCGCCCGGACCTCCACGGTCTGCTCGGGGATCTCGCCGCCTCCCTCCTCGGGGCCCAGCGTGCGCGTGGCCAGGCGCCAGGTGCCGGGCGTCAGCCCGTCGATGACGAGCTTGCCCTCCTCGCCGACGAACTCGGTGCGCGGGTCCAGCTTGCGCTCCAGCGGCCCCTCGTAGGTCGCCGTCACCAGCAGGTTGCGGGCCGGGCTGCCGTCGGCGCGCAGCGCCAGGACCTCGATCTGGCCGGCGGTCTCGAGCTGCAGGTCGACGCCGCGGCGCACCTCGTCGTGGGCGACCTGGAACGGCTTGGAGCGCGCGGGCTGCAGGCCCTTGCCCTCGGCGTGGACTTCGAGCTCAACGTCGTGCGCGACGCCGCGGAGCTGGTAGCGACCGTCGGCGTCGGTGCGGGCCTGGACCGAGGCGAAGCCGCCGTCGTCGAGCGAGATCATCGAGCCGCCGCCGTCGCTCGAGGCGAAGGCCATCATGCGCACCATGGTCTGCCTGCCGCGCGGGCGCGCCCGCTCGGGCCGGACGCGCACGCCCGCCAGCGCCTTGCCCTCCGCATCGGTCACCCGACCCTCGACGATCGCGACCGAGAGCTCGACATCCTGGCGCAGGTCGCCCTCGCGCACGAGCAGGTCGAGCTCGGTCGGCATGGCGCGCGTGGGGTGGCGCACCGTCAGCGTGTACTCGCCCGGCTCGACGCCCTCGAGACGGTAGCGGCCCTGGCCGTCGGTCTCCCCGCGCGGGCCTGTGCCCCCCAGCATCGGCAGGCGCGGCCTGGTCTCGCCGCCCGGCTCGCGCCGCGCGAGCTCGACCGTGGCCCCAGCCAGCGGCTCGCCCGCCTCCCGCACCCGGCCCTCGACGGCCACCTCGAGCGGGGCCAGGAGCTCGACGTCGCCCGAGCCGCCCTCGCCGACCAGCGCCTCGACCCAGCCGCGCTCCTCGCCGGGCATGCCGGACATGCGGATCGCGACGGCCCCGCCGCCGTCGGCGAAGAACCCGCCGCCGCCGCCCTTCGCGCGGCGGAAGCGGTGCGTGCCGGGCTCGAGGTGGTCGAACACGACCTCGCCCTGGGCGTTGGTCACGCGGCCCTCCTGGCCCCAGGTCGCGGCGAAGCCGCCGTCGGCCCCGGGCCCCTGGTGCTCGACGCGGCCGCCGGCGACGGGCTCGCCCGCGGCGTCGAGCAGGTGCGCCGTGATGCGTCCACCCTCTCCCAGGCGCACCTCGCGCTCGGAAGCGGCCGTCGGCGCGGGGAAGACCTCGCTGCGCCAGGGCGCATGCCCGTCGTGCTTGACGGTCAAGCGGCAGGCCGCCCCGACGGGAATCGTCAGGCGTGCCAGCCCCGCGGCGTCGGTGCGCGCCCGGCGGCTCGAGTCCCCCGGCATCAGCAGGTCCTCCCCACCGCCCAGGTCCCCGGCCTCGATGTTGATCTCCACGCGCCCACCGGAGTCGCCCCGCCGCGCGGGCTTGACCTCGGAGAGCGTCACGCTGGCTCCCTCCAGCGGCGCAGCGCTGGCGCCGTCCAGGACGCGCACCGTCAGCAGCGGCAGGGGCTCCAGGTGCACCAGGCCCAGGTCGGTGTCCCGTCCCTGGATCAGCGCCAGGTCCTTCAGCTCGTAGGGCGCGTAGCCCACGGCCGCCACCCTCAGGGTGGCCTTGTCGGAGGGCGAGCGCGGTCGCAGGTTGCCCACCCGGGCTCGCCCTTCCGGCCGAGCGCGCAGCGGCCGGCCGCCGTCGTCCATCTGCGGCAATGGCCAGTCGATGCCCGCCTCGACGGTGAACTCCTCCACCGGCGTGCCCGTGCGGGCGTCGACGGCCTGGAACACGAGCGCCGACTCGGGCTGGTAGACCAGCACGACGCCGCGCTCCCCGGCGCGCGCCTTGACCGGCGCCGCCAGACCCGGCGACCAGAAGAAGCCGAAGGGACCTGCGTCGCGGTCCTTGCGCGTCAGCGAGAGCTCGTAGGTAGCGGATGCGCGCAGGCCGCGCAGCAGGAACGAGCCGTCGGCGGCCACGTCGGCCACGCGCGCCTCGGGCGGCGGCGCGGGCGCCTCCTGCGGCTCGAAGTCCGGCTCGGGGCCGGCGCCGCGCGGCAAGGCGCGCACGATCAGGGCCTCGCCGGCGGGCAGGTCGCGCACCGAGCCGGCGATCTCCAGGCCCGCCTCGAGCGCGACGACCAGGCCTTCGACACGCTCGCCGGTGCGCGCGGTCGTGCCGCTGACGACGGCGTGCGGATGGTCGGGCGTCTCGACCCGCAGGGCCCAGGGGCCCGGCGCCAGCTCGTCGACCGCGAAGCTGCCGTCCGCTGCGGTGCGCGCGACGAGCGTGCCGGAGCTGGCCGAGAACGAGCGCACGACGGCGACCTGGGCGGGGTTGGCGAGGCGCAGCACCTCGGCCCCCTCGACGGGCGCGCCGCGCGGGTCGAGGACCCGGCCGGCGACCAGGACGCTGGGCTCCAGGCGCAGGTCGCCGAGGTCGACCCGCTCCTCGTCAGGAAGGGCCCGGCCGTCGTCATCCAGCGGCACCCGCCCCGGGGAGCGGACGGCGAGCCGCAGGCTCCCGGGGCGAAGGCCTTCGAGCTCGAAGCGTCCGTCGCCGCGGCTGGTCGTCTCGCGCAGCTTCATCCAGCCGACCGTACCCGCGCCGCGAACGTCGAGCGGGAGGCCGGCGAACATCCCGAAGGATCCGCTCGAGGCGGCGAGCACGCGCGCGCCCGCGATGGGCTCCCCCTGCGAGTCCACGACACGCCCGGTGACGGTCAGACCCTCGCGCGCGGGCGCGGCGGGCTCGTCGAGCGCCGGCTCCGGCGGGACCTCCGACGCCACGCGCTGCGTTCCGGTCGACGCCTTCGGGCCGCTGGCTGGAGCGCGCAGGAGCGGCTGGGCGTCGCCGCCCGCGGCCGGATCGCCGTGCGTTGCCGCCGGGGCCGCGGAGGCCACCTCGACGCGCTGGGTGGAGGAACGGACGAGCAGCCAGCCGCCGACGCACAGGAGCGCGAGCAGGCCGGCGACGAGCGCGGAATGGAGCGGTCGCATGGTGGGAGTACGGTAGCGTGGATGGGATCGGGGGACCCTGGGGGCCCGGCAGCGCTCCCAACGACGGGAAGGTCCGCGGAGTGCCAGGCCCTCGACGGCGTACGCGGCGACCCGGCCGGAGTTGGCCGGCCGACCGCATTGCCGTGCAAAGGAAACGTCGCATCGGCGCAGCCGCGGGCGCCCGGCGCTTGCGGGCCGCGCCGCCAGCCTGTCTGATGGAAGGGTCACGAACGCCCGGCCTGCGTGGAGTCGCTGGCGAGCCCGCCGCTCCCCGGGCCGGCCGACCCCGGGCGTGCGCGCGTGGCCCGGCCCGAGCGGGGCGCGGCCAGGCGTGCCGCCGCGGACCGCCCTGGAGACCCGCCATGACCAGCCCGCTGCGCTTGCTCGCCCCCGTCGCCCTGGTCGCCTTCGGCCTCGCCTCCGAGGCCCTGGCCCAGCAGCCCAAGCCCGGCCGCCAGTGGTACGAGGACGCCGTCGACCTGGGCTTCAAGTTCAAGTCGCCGGACGGCTGGGACTTCGTCCCGCCCCAGCCCGGCGACATCGGCCTGGTCGGCAAGTACGCCTCGCCCTCGAGCCAGTTCCTGGTCGACCCCAAGAGCGGTCGGGCCTGGGACTACACCCTGTGGATCGTGGCCTTCGACCGCCGGCCGGCGGCGGCGGACGAAGGCGCGGGCAAGGACAAGCAGCCGCGCTTCAAGGGCGCCGAGTCGCTGACCGAATGGGTCGACGCGGTCATGTCGCCCTTCGGCATGCGCAAGACCGACGAGAGCAAGGGCCGCAGCAACAAGATCGACACGGTCGAGTACACCTTCAATGGGTTGCTGGGCGACTTCGAGGTGGGGCTGTTCGCGACGCTCTACCACGTGCACCCCGACATCGACGTGGCCCTGGTGTTCAACGGCCCCGGGGGCAAGAACTGGAGCAAGTTCGAGCGCGCCTTCAAGAAGATCTGCGGCACGCTGCTGCCGCTGGAGGTCGAGGCGCTCGAGGCCGCCACGGGCCCGATGTCGCTGCGCGACCGCAAGCGCGCCGAGCTCCTGGCCGAGGTGGCCAAGCAGCCCGGCTGGGAGCTGTACGAGACCGAGAACTACTTCCTGCTCTCCTCCAACAAGGACCGCGAGTTCCTGGAGGAGCTGATGGACCGCCTCGAGGCGGTCCGCAAGGTCTACGAGGAGACCTACCCGCCGGCGCTGGCGGTCGAGCTCAAGCGCGCCGCGGCCGCGGCCAGGCGCGAGGCCGAGGCTGCCGAGGGCGCCGAGGGCGCCAAGGGCAAGGACGGCCAGGACGGAGCCGACGGGGACGAGGGCGGGGCCGACGGGGCCGACGGCGACGCGCAGGAGGGCCGCACCGTCGCCGAGCGCGCCGATCCGATGGAGCTCTCGCGCACCAGCGTCGTGCGCGTGTGCAAGGACTCCGACGAGTACATGAGCTACGGCGGCCCGGGCGGGTCGGCCGGCTACTGGTCCCCCAGCGACAAGGAGCTGGTGATCTACGACGACAAGGCGGTCGGCGGCCGCGGCGACACCTGGGCCACGCTCAACCACGAGGCCTTCCACCAGTACATCTTCTACTTCTTCGGCAGCCTGACGCCGCACTACTGGTACAACGAGGGCACGGGCGACTTCTACAGCGGCTACGAGTACAAGAACAAGCGCTTCACGCTCAAGCCCTTCGACTGGCGCGAGCGCACGATCCAGGGCATGATCCGCGACGAGACCTACGTCCCGCTCGAAGCAGTTCGTGCGCTACGACCGCAGCCAGTACTACGACCCCGAGACGGTCGGACGAAACTACGCCCAGGGCTGGGGCGCTGGTCTACTTCCTGCGCACCGGCAAGAAGGGCGCGCGCTGCTGGAACGACGCCTGGGACACGATCCTCGACACCTACCTGCGCGTCGCTGGTCGAGACCGACGACCTCGACAAGGCCGTCGATGCGGCCTTCGAGGGCGTCGACTGGGAGCGAGTTCGAGCGAGTGCTGGAAGGACTACATCGGATGAGCAGTCGCGCCATGAGGACCCGCGCCCGGCGTCTGCTGCGCCCTGCCGCTGGCGGCGCTGGCCGCGACGCTGCTGGCGGCGCCCGCCCTGCGCCGACCGCGTCATCACCGACGACGGTCGCGTGATCAAGCCGCGCAAGGCCCGCGCCAAGGACGGCGGCTACCTGCTGGAGTTCGACGATCGGCGAGATCTTCGTCGCCCGACCCCGCGCGCCTCAAGGCGGTCGAGATCGAGGGCGACATGTCCGACTACGTGCCCCAGAACGACGACGAGCGCGAGAAGCTCGAGCAGGGCTACGTGCGCTACCAGGGCAAGTGGCTGTCCAAGCCGGCCTACGAGAACGCAGCTGCAGCAGCGAGTTCGAGGCAGTCCAAGGAGCGCGCCGACGAGCTGGCCGCCCACGCCGACTTCGCACAACGCCTGGGAGCAGGAGACCAAGCACTTCGTCGTGCGCACGCAACACCTCGCCCGAGCTGCTCGAGTACTACGGCGACCTGCTCGAGGCCTACTACGACCTGATGGACGACCGCTTCGGCATCAAGCCCACCCCGTCGCTGCGGCGCACGAAGATGGCGGTCAACATCTACAAGAGCCGCGCGGAGTTCTACGAGGCCAACCGCGGCAAGTACGGCATCAGCCCGGGCGTGGCTCGGCTTCTTCTGCGCCCACCGACGCAGTCGCTCAACTTCTACCACGACTACGAGGAGCCGGCGATCAGCAACTGGGTCGGCCTGCACGAGTGCACGCACCTGCTGACCTTCCTGATCGACCAGCAGTACGTCACGCAGATCTGGCTCAACGAGGCCGTGGCCGACTACTTCGGCTCGTCGAAGATCGAGCGTCGACAAGAAGGGCCGCATCGAGATCGACGCCCGGCCAGCTGCAGACCGACCGCGTCCTGACCGTGCAGCAGGCGATCGAGGACGGCAAGGACATCAAGCTGGAGGACCTGTTCCTGCATCGACCGCGACGACTTCCACGCCTTCGAGTACGCCCACGCCTGGTCGTTCGTCTACTTCCTCAACGAGGCCGACCGCAAGTACCGGCGACGCCTTCGACAAGTTCTTCAAGGACATCTACACGCTCAAGAAGGGCATCGAGACCGAGACCGTCGGGCACTTCGACAAGTCGGGCACGGGCAAGCGCGTCCCGCCCGAGGAGATCCGGCCGCGTGGTGCTCGAGGCGATCGGCGCCAAGGACGTCGAGGCGCTCGACCGCGAGTGGAAGCAGTTCATCGCCGCCATCCCGGTCGAGGGCGCCCCAGGCGCGCTTCAAGCGCGGCTGGATGGCCATCATCCAGGGCACGATCTTCGACGAGGACGAGGCCGTCATGAAGGCCAAGATCGCCGCGGCCAGGGCCGACCTGGACGCCGCCATCGACGCCGGCATCCCCGATGCCGCGCGCCTGGTGGGCGCGCAGCAAGCTGCACTGGCTGCAGGGCAACAGCGAGCTGGCGCGTCTAGACCTCGAGGCCGCCATCGAGCGCGACCCGCTGCAACGCGGGCTACCGCTACGAGCTGGGCATGAACCTGGTGGGCGGCGCCATCCTGATCAGCGGCGGCATGGACATCGAAATGGAGGGCGCGGGCGCCAAGGGCTTCGACGAGGTGCCCGAGGCCCAGCCCTACCTCGGGCTGGCCGTGGAGCTGGCCCCCGACAACCAGACCTACCAGGCGGGCCTACGACAGCTACATGGGCTTCTAGCCCCCGACATGACGCAGACTCCTCTCGCCGCGCCTCTGTCGCCCTGGCCTGTGCGCTGCTGGCGCGCCTGCCGGGCACGCGCACGCTGATCGACCCGACGTGCGAGATCCGCACCTCCGGCGGCACGAGCTGGGCGTCTCGACCGACTACGGCGTCGTCTTCCTCGGGCGCACGGCGCGCTCCGGCGAGGTCGAGATCGCGGCCTGGTTCGGCGACGGGCCGAGCGTCGAGCTCTCCGTGATCGAGCCGCTCGGCGGCGGGCTCTACACGGCCGAGACGCAGATCCGCCTGCCGACCGTCCCGCTGCTCTTCGTCGACCCCGGCCGCCGGGAGTCCAGTTGCTCGTGCGCGGGCGCAGCGAGGGCGGGCTCCTGGCGCAGCGCGTCGCGCACGCTCCGAGCGACCCGCGCGTCGTACGGGCTCCTGATCGAGCATCCCCGACGGCCCTGCGCGGACGCGCCGACCAGATCGGTGCGGGCGTCTTCGTCGCGACAGCGAGGACGGGCCGCGCCGCCTGGTGGCGCTGGTCTCCGGGCGGCTGGTCCTGGACCGGGCGACGGCCCCGCGGGAGTACCTGACGGTCCTGGGCCCCGACCAGCTGTGGCGGCTGGTGACGCCAGGCGCCACGACCTGCTCACCGGCGCCGCTGGTTCTACCGCGAGGACATCCTCTGAGCGCGCGCGCGCCGGCGCTCAGCGGCGCCAGAAGCCCGGCAGCAGCAGGATCACGACCGCGTAGAACTCCAGGCGGCCGAGGATCATCAGGACGGTCAGCAGCGAGCTTGACCAGGTCCGGCAGCTCGGCGAAGTTCAGTGTACGGCCCGACTCGCGCCAGGCCCGGGCCGATGTTGTTGAGCGTCGCCAGCGACCGCCGTCGAGGCGGTCACCAGGTCGACGCCGATCAGGCTCAGGGCCAGACGTGCCCAGGAGCAGGAACAGGACCCACAGCCGAAGTAGCCGGTGACCGAGGCGACGACGCCCTCGTCCAGGGTGTCGTCGTCGATGCGCACGACGTGGATCGCGCGCGGGCGCGCGAACTGGCGCACGCCGCGCAGCGCGGCCCGGCCGACGATCAGGAAGCGCACCACCTTGAGCCCGCCGCCGGTCGAGCCCGCGCAGGCGCCGACGAAGGCCAGCAGCATCAGCAGGACGCGGCAGAACTCGGGCCAGCGGTCGAAGTCCGCCGTGCCGTAGCCGGTGCTGGTCTGCAGCGAGACGACCGAGAAGGCGCTGTCGCGCAGGGCCAGCAGGAAGTGCGAGTAGTCCGGCAGGTCCTACGCCCGCGTCGCCGTTGCTGCCGCCCCAGAACCACAGCGCCAGGGCGATGGCGATGGTCGAGATCACGACCATGCCCGTGTACCAGCGCACCTCGGTCGAGCCGGCGGCCAGCTGCCAGGCCCGGCGTGGCCCCTGTCGCAGCGCGCTGTCGTAGATGGCGAAGTTCAGCCCGGCGACGAACATGAACACGATGATGATCAGCTCGACCGCCCACGACCCGAAGTGGGCCACGCTGGTGGAGTGGCTCGAGAAGCCGCCGGTCGCCAGCGTCCCGAAGGCGTGGATCACCGCGTCGAACCAGGCCCAGCCCGGCGGCCAGCAGCAGTGCGACCTGGACGGCGGTCAGGACCACGTAGATCTTGACCAGCGCCAGGGCGCTGTCGCGCACGCGCTGGCGCGAGGCCTCGCGCGCGATGCCCGGCACCTCGGAGCGGAACAGGCTGCGGCCGCCGGTCGGGAACAGCACCACGAAGACCATCACGATGCCGATGCCGCCCAGCCAGTGGGTGAACGAGCGCCAGAAGGCGATGCCGTGCGGCAGGCCGTCGATCGCGTCGCCGGACAGGACGGTCGAGCCGGTCGTGGTGAAGCCCGAGGCGGACTCGAAGAAGGCGTCGATCGGCGAGCGCAGCACGCCGCTGAACAGGTAGGGCAGCGCGCCCAGCGCACCGGCCGCGAGCCAGGTCAGCCCGACGACCGCCAGCCCCTCGCGCCGGAAGTAGTCCAGGCGCCCGTCGGCGCTGACCGCGCTGCCGCGATTGAACCCGACCAAGGCGCTCCCCGGCAGCGCGCTGGCGAGCGCCGAGAGCAGGCAGGCGCGCACGGTACCGGACTCGCCGTAGCCCAGGCCGATGGCAGCGGGGACCAGCAGGAAGCCGGCGATCAGCAGCACCGCACAGCCCAGCAGCCAGGCGACCGCGCGCAGGTTCACCGCGGTCCTCCCGCGCCGCCCTGGCGGCTTCCCGGCGTCGTTCGGAGGGGGTGGACGAGGAACATGCTCAGGGACGCGGTCCCGGGTCGGGCCCCGTCAGCGGCGCCAGGAGCCGGGGACGAGCAGGGCCGCGCTGGCCGAGCAGCCCCTCCGGCCCAGGATCATGTAGATGGTCAGGAGCAGCTTGGCAAGCACCGGCAGGTGTCCGTGGTCTGGGGCCGGCCGCCGCCAGGTCGCCGGGCACCCGCCCGACCGCGGCCAGCGGCAAGACCGCGCAGCCCCGGAGCCAGGCGACCGCGCGCAGGTCCATCGTCGCGCGACGCGCTCAGTCCCGCTCGCCGTCCGCGCCTTCGCGGAACAGCGCCTCGACCTCCTCGGCCTGGTCGGAGGTCGCGAACAGGATCACGTGATCGCCGTCCTCGACCACGGTGCTCGCCGTTGGGGATGACCACCTCGTCGGCGCGCACGACCGCGCCGACCAGCGTCCCGCGCGGCAGGTCGAGGTTCTTGAGCCTGGCCGAGCCCTTGCGGAAGCGCGCCTCGACCTCGAGCACCTCGGCCTTGCCCTCGCCGATCGACGGCGACCGAGGCGACCGAGGAGCGTGCGCACGAAGCGCAGGATCCGGTTGGCGCACAGGATGCGCGGCGAGATGGCCTGGTCGATGCCGAGCAGGTCGTAGATCTGCCGGTAGGAGCGCCTTGTTGACCAGGGCGATGGTGCGCTCCGCGCCCAGCGAGCGGGCGAGCTGGCAGGCCACCATGTTGCGCTCGTCGTCGTCGCTTGTGGCGACGAACAGGTTGGCCTCGCCGATGCGCTCCTCCAGCAGGAGGTCCAGGTCGGTCGCGTCCCCCACCAGCACCATCACGCCGGCCGGCACGCGGTTGGCCAGCTCCTGGGCGCGCCCGGGGTTGCGCTCGATCACGCGCAGGGAGATGTCCTCGCGCTGCGCAAGGCGCACGGCGACCGAGCGGCCGATGCCGCCCGCGCCCATCAGGACCACGCTGCGGCGGCCGCGCGGCCCTGCTCCGGTCATGCGCTCGAAGGCGTCCAGGTCGGTGCTGCGGCCGAGCAGGTAGATCTGATCGTCGACCTGCGAGCTGGTCGTCGCCGTCGGGCACGAAGAAGCGGTCGCGGCGCAGCACGCCGCCGATCAGCACGCCCGAGGGCAGGCGCACGCCCGAGAGCGGGGCCTGGGTCGATCTCGCTGTCTGCTTGCAGCCGCAGCCGGCGCAGGTGCACGCGGCCGTCGGCGAAGGTCTCGACCTCCAGCGCGTTCTGCTCGGAGCACGGCGTTGACGATCTCGTCGGCGGCCAGCTCCTCGGTCGAGAGCACGACGTCGAAGCCCAGGCTGTGCTTGTAGAAGTAGCGGTAGCCGGCCAGCGGCGCGATGTCCTTCAGGCGCAGGATGCGGCGGCGCGCCCCCAGCTCGCTGGCCAGCACGCAGGCCAGCATGTTGACCTGGTCGTTGGCGGTGACGGCGATGAACAGGTCGGCCTTGGAGGTGCCGCAGCGCGTCAGTACGTCGGCCGTGGCTCCGTCCCCCACCACGGCCTGAACGTCGAGCGACTCGAGCAGGCGCTGGCACTTGACCGGATCGGTGTCGATGACCGTCACGCGGTGGTCCTCGCCGCGAGAGGATCTCCGCCAGGTGGTGGCCGACCTCGCCCGCTCCGACGATCACGACGTCCATGCGCGGCCACGCTAGGCAGCGCGCGCTCCCGAATCAATCGCCGGGCCCGCCCGTGGGCCCCAGGGGCGGGGTCCAGCGCGGCCAGGGTCCGCTGGAGGCGCGCCGCTCCTCGCCGTCGCGGGTGCGCAGCAGCCCACGGGTGAGCAGGTTGTAGAGCGGCTTGACGCCCCGCCTCCACAGCGCAGCGGCCGGGGTGCGACGGGGGCGAGCGTGCGACGGCGGGCGCGCTCCGTCGGGACCCCGCCCTGGCTGCAGGTAGCGGCGGCGGTGCTTGTCCACGTGGCGCAGGTCGTCGCGCACGCGGGCGCGGAAGGCGCGCCCGCGCCGGGGATGGACGCTGGCGAGCTGGAAGTCGATCAGGCCGGGCCGGCCGTCGGGGCCGACGACGACGTTCTGCTCCTTGTGCAGGTCGTTGTGGCACACGCCGCGCTGGTGCAGTTGCTCGACCAGCTCGGCCAGGTGCTCGAAGAAGTCCTCGGGCAGGGCCTCGGCGCGGTGCAGCGGCGTGCCCGCGAGGAACGTGCGCGCCAGCACCTCGCGCGCCGCAGGGGCCTCGCCGTCGGGGCCGGGGGCGCTCGCCCAGGCAGGCTCCTGCAGCCGCCGCGGCACTCCCGCCAGGCCTTCCAGGACCTGCAGCGCCCGGCGCTCGCGCCGCAGGAGCTGGCGCGCCACCAGCCCCGAGAGCGGCAGGCCGCCGCCGCAGGCGACGCGCCGCACGACGCGCTCGCCGCCGCGCTCGAGCAGCTCGACGCGGCCCAGGGCGTCGCGCTTGAGCTCTCCGACCAGGCGCGGGACCTCCATCGCGGTCACTCTACGGCCCCGCGCGCGCCTCAGCGCAGGAGGAACCCGCCCGCGAGCGGATCGCGGGGGTCGAGCAGGAACTCGTGGCGTCCGGTCAGGTGGGCGCTGCCGGCCACCTCGGGCACCACGGCGGGCAGCCCGCCCACGTCGGCGCGGCGCAGGACGCGGACGTCGAAGCGCGTCCCGACCAGGCTCTCGATCCCGATCCAGCGCCCCGCCTCCAGCAGGCCGTCGGCGTGCAGCAGCGCCGCCCGGGCGGCGACGCCCGTGCCGGTGGGCGAGCGGTCCAGCTCGCCGTCGGCGAAGACGCAGGCATGGCGGCTGTGCCCGCCCGCGCGCGCCGGCGCGGTCAGGATCGTGCCGTAGAGGAAGCCCAGGTCCTCCGCGCCCCCGGGGTGGCGCACGTCGAGCGCGGCGGCCACGGCCACGCGGACGCGCCGGCCCACGTCGAGGACCCGGCCGACCTCGCTCGGCACGAGCTCGAGCCCCAGCGCATCGGCCTCCACGAAGGCGTAGAAGGCGCCCCCGAAGGCCACGTCGCAGGTGACCCGCCCCAGCCCTTCGACCTCGACCCGCAGGCCGCGACGCAGGGCGAAGGAAGGCACGTTCTCGAAGGCCACGCCGGCGACGCGTCCGGCCTCGAGCCGGGCGCGCGCCGTGATGCGCCCCGCCGGGGTGTCGATGGCGATGCGGCCGGGGTCGCGCACGACGGGCCAGCCGGTCTCGAGCGCGACCGTGACCAGCGCGATGATCCCGTGCCCGCACATGGTGCTCAGTCCCGCGTTGTGCAGGAACAGCACGCCGAAGTCCCCGTCCGGCGTGACCGGCTCGGTCGGGATGGCCCCGTACATGTCGGCGTGCCCGCGCGGCTCCCACAGCAGGAGCCGGCGCAGCGCGTCGAGCTGCTCGTGCGCGAAGCGACGCTTGGCCAGCATCGTTTCGCCGGGAATCGCAGGCAGGCCGGCGACCACCACGCGCAGCGGCTCGCCGGCCGCGTGGGCGTCCACGCTGCGGATGCGCGTCCAGTCCGCCGGAGGGTCCCAGCCGTCCTGGGTCACAGCTCCAGCTCCCGGCCCAGGCCCTGGGCGCGGGCGCGCTCGAGCGCCAGCGCACCCGCTTCCAGGTCCTGGGCGACGAGGCCGACCGACTTGAACAGCGTGCGCTCGTCCCGCTCCAGGCGGCCCGCCGCCCGGCCCAGGACCACGTCCCCCAGCTCGGTCCAGTCCTGCGCACGCGTGCGTCCGGCCCGCAACGCCGCGACCAGCTCGCCGGACTCGGCCAGCGCCGCCGCGCGCTCGTCGACGAACACGCGGGCGCCGGCGACGGTGTCCTCGTCGAGCTCGCGCATCTGCAGCGTGAAGCTGCCCACGGCGTTGACGTGCACGCCCGGCGCCAGGTCCGCGGCGGCGAACAGCGCGGCCCGCGCGTCCGTCGCGGTGCACACGCAGTCGGCCCCGTCCACGGCCTCGGCCGCGGAGCCGCAGGGGACGACGCGCGCGCGCAGGAGCGGAGCGAGTTCGCGCGCGAAGCGCTCCAGCTTGGCCCGGTCGCGGGCGGCGAGGCGGATCTCGGAGAGCTCGCGCACGGCGTCGATCGCCAGGGCCTGGGTACGGGCCTGGGGCCCGCTGCCGATCACAGCGCCGAGGCGTGCGTCGCGTCGGGCCAGCAGGTCGGTCGCGGCTCCGGAGGCGGCGCCCGTGCGCCAGGCCGTCAGGGCCGCCGCGTCGATCAGCGCCGCGGGCGTGCCCGTCGACGGGTCGAGCAGCGCGAGCAGACCCTGCAGGGTCGGGCGGCCCAGCGCCGGGTTGCCCGGGAACAAGCTGACGAGCTTGGTCCCCAGCGCGCGCCCGCGGATCGCCCCGGGCATGACCAGGGTGGTCCCCTCGGCCGTCTCCAGCACGGCCCGCTGCGGCTGCTGCGCCGAGCCGGAGGCGACCGCGGCGAAGGCGCGCTTCATCGCCTCGATCGTGTCCCGCAGCGGCAGGAGCCGCGCGAGGTCTTCGGCCGACAGCAGCACGAGGCCCATGGCCCACCAGGATGCGTTCGGCTACCGTGTCGGGCCCCATGGAAATCCGCAGGATCTCCGCCTACCGGGTCGAGCTGCCGCTCCGCGAGGGCAGCTACAAGTGGTCGGGCGGGCGCTCGGTGGAGGTCTTCGACTCGACCCTGGTGCGCCTGGAGACCGGCGACGGTCGGATCGGCTGGGGCGAGGTCTGCCCGCTGGGCCCGGCCTACCTGCCCGCCTACGCGGCCGGGGCGCGCACGGCCATCGCCGAGCTCGCCCCGCAGCTGCTGGGCGCCGACCCGCGCGAGCCCGAGCGGCTCTACCGCCGGATGGACGCGGCCCTCAAGGGCCACCCCTACGCCAAGAGCGCGATCGACATCGCCGTCTGGGACCTCCTGGGCCAGGCGGCCGGCCTGCCGGTCTGCACCCTGCTCGGAGGCGCGCCACGGCGAGAGCTTCCAGCTCTATCGGGCGATCTCGCAGGGAAGCCCCAGGGCCATGGCGGAGAGTGTCACGGGCTACAGGGCCGAGGGCTACCGACGCTTCCAGCTCAAGGTCGGGGGCGACGTGGAGACCGACATCGAGCGCATCCGCGCCGTGGCCGGGGTGCTCCAGCGCGGCGACGTCCTGATCGCGGATGCCAACACCGGCTGGCTGCAGCACGAGGCCCTGCGCGTGATCCGTGCCGTGCGCGACGTCGACGTCTACATCGAGCAGCCCTGCGCCAGCTACGAGGAGTGCCTGGCCGTGCGCCGCCACTGTGAGCATCCGTTCGTCCTGGACGAGTCGATCGACGGGCTGGGGCCGCTGCTGCGCGGCCACGCCGACGGCGCCATGGACGTCGTCAACCTGAAGATCTCCAAGCTGGGTGGCCTGACCCCGACGCGGCTGGCGCGGGACCTGTGCGCGCGGCTGGGGATCGCCATGACGATCGAGGACTCCTGGGGCGGCGACGTGACCACGGCCGCCATCGCCCACCTGGCCCACAGCACGCCGTCCGAGCTGCTGTTCAGCGCGACGGACTTCAACAGCTACGTGACCGCTGAGCACGGCCGAGGGCGCGCCGCAGCGCGCGGCAGGCCGCCTGGCCGCCTCCAGCCTGCCGGGCCTGGGGCTGCGCGTGCGACCCGAGGTCCTGGGTCCGCCGCTGGTCGACCTCGCCGGCTGAGCGCCGGGCCCGGGTGGACAACCTCACGCACACGCTGCTGGGCGCCGCCCTCGCGCGCACCCGCCTCGGCCGCCTCTCGCCCTTCGCGACGCCCGCGCTGGTGGTAGGGGCCAACCTGCCCGACCTCGACGCCCTCGTGCGCCTGTGGGCCGGCCGCGAGGGCTACCTCGTGCACCATCGCGGCATCACGCACGCCGTTCCCGGGATCGCGCTGCAGGCCCTGCTGCTGGCCGGCGGTCTGCGCTGGCTCGAGCGCCGGCGCGCGCGGCGCGATGGGGTGGACGCGGGTTCCTGGGCGGGAGCCTTGACGCTCGCCACGGTCGCGCTCGGCAGCCACCCCTTGCTCGACCTGCTGAACATCTACGGGCTGCGCCCCTGGCTGCCCTTCGATCCGCGCTGGTACTACGGGGACATCGCCTTCATCGTCGACCCGTGGCTGTGGCTGGCGCTGGGCGCGGGCGCCCTGCTGGCAGGGCCCCGATCGCGGGCCGGCACGCTCGCCTGGGGCGTCGTCCTCGCGCTGGCTGGGGCCGCCGTCGGGGCGGCGGCCGCAGGCGGACTGGTCGCGTGGAGCTTCGCCATGGCCTGGTTCGTCGGGCTGGCCGGTCTCGTGGCCGCGCGCGCCGCAGGCTGGGGTCTGCGGCGACCGGCCCGCGCGCTGAGGTTCTCCTTCGGCGCCGCGGCGCTGTACCTCGCGCTCCTGGCCGGGCTCGGACCGCGGGCCGAGCGGGTGGGCCGGGAGATGGTCGCCGCCGAACGCGGCGCGGACGAGAGCGTCCTCGACGTCACGCACGCCCCCGCCCCGCTCGATCCGCTGAGCTGGACGGTGCTGGTCGAGACCGAGCGCGCCGTCTACGTCGCCGATCTGAACCTGGCCAGCGGAGCGAAAGGGCTGCAACGGGTCGGCCGACTCGACCACGACCCGCGTGTACGCGCCGCCCTCGACTCGGACTGCGCGGGAGCCTGGCGTAGCTTCGTTCGACACCCGCACGCCGCGCTGGTCGAGGGCGCGAACGGCACGTGGGTGGAATTGATGGACGCCCGCTACCAGCGCAACCCCTCGGCGACCGGCGCGGACGGCCGTCCGATGGGCTCGTGGTGCTCGGCCGAGGTCCTCGTCGACGCCGCAGGCGTCCCGCACTGCGTTCCCTAGCCGCGCTTGCGCGGGGCGACCCCGCGCGGAGAATCAGCCAGCATGTCCACCGCACCCACGGTCCTGGGCGATCGCCGCATCGTCGTGCACGGCCTGACGCGGAGCTTCGGCCAGCGGGTCGCCCTCGAGCCGCTCGAGCTGGAGCTCGGCCCGGGCGGCGTCGTGGGGCTGCTGGGTCCCAACGGCAGCGGCAAGAGCACTTTGCTGCGCATGCTGACCGGCCTGGTTCGCCCCGACGCGGGCAGCGCCAGCGTCGATGGAGAGCCGGTCGTCGGCGACGGCACCGCGGTGCGCCGACGGACCACCTACGCGCCGGGCGAGATCGCCCTGTACGGGGACCTGAACGCGGCCGCGCACCTCGACTGGTTCCTGCGCGGGCGTGGACGCCAGGCGCAGGAGCGCGCCCGTCGCATCGCGGGCGAGCTGGGCCTGCCGCTGCGCAAGAAGGTCCACACCTACAGCCACGGCATGAAGCGCCAGCTGCTGTTCGCCGCGGCCCTGGCGCCGCGCGTGGGCGTGCGCATCCTCGACGAGGTCTCCGAGGGCCTCGACCCCAACAAGCGCAGCGTCGTGCTCGATCTCCTGGACGAGGACGCGGCGGCGGGAACCACGATCCTGCTGTCGTCGCACCACCTGGGCGAGGTCGACCGGGCCTGCGAGGTGTTCGTCTTCCTCAACGAAGGTCGCCTGGTCGCCATCGAGCGGGCGGCCGAGCTGCGCGAGCGCGCCTCGCGCCTGGTGCGCCTGAGCTGGGAGGGCCTGGAGCAGCCGGCGCTCCAGCGCGCGCTCGAGTCGCTGCAGGGGGTACGTTTCCAGCGCACCGGCTTGCACGCGGTGATCGAGCTCGATCAGGCCGATCCGCGCCCGCTGCTGGCCGCGCTGGGAGCGCGCGACGACCTGCCGCCGCCCTGCTCGGTGCAATACGGCGAGCTCTCGCTGCGCGAGCTGTACCGCGACCTGTACGGCGTGGAGGCCTGCTGATGGTCTCCCACGAGACGCGCTCGGCCCTGTGGCGCGGGCTGTTCCTGGGCGTCGTGCTGGAGCTGATGCTGGTCCCGGCCATCCTCTACTGGCCGAGCTTCGAGCAGAACGTCGGCAAGCTGCGCTCGTTGACGCCGCTGCCGGTGCTCAAGCAACTGGTCACCTCGCTGGAGGCGGGCGGGGTCTTCGCCTACGTGGCCGGCCAGCACTTCTTCAAGGGTGCCAACGTGCTCGGCGCCGTGGCCGCCGTGCTGTTCGCCATGGGCGCCGTCGCCGGCGAGGCCCACCGCGGCACGCTGGAGATCCTGCTGGCGCGACCGATCTCCCGCCGCCGCATCCTGACCGAGCGCTACGTCCAGGGCGCCCTGGCGCTGATCCTCCCGCTGCTCGTCACCACGCTGACCATCCCCTGGCTGCTGACCTTCGTCGACGAGCCCGGCAGCCTCCCGCCCTACATGCTGGCCGCGCTGCACGAGAGCATCTTCCTGCTGGCGATCTACAGCCTGGCCTTCTGCTGGTCGAGCCTCGGCCGCAGGCCGATGGTGATCGCCACCGGCCTGCTGTTCCTGACGATCCTGCAGTTCGCGCTCTACCTGGTCGAGCGCGTGACGCACTGGTCGGCCATCCGGCTGGTCGACATCGAGGTGCTCATGCGCATCTACGGCCAGCGCTCGCTCGACCTGGCCATCGTCGGGCCGCTGCTAGGGGTCAGCGCGGTGGCGTTCCTGGTCGCGCAGATCGCCTTCGCCCGCCGCGTCCCCTGAGGGGCCGCTAGACCAGGCGCGCCAGCAGCGAGCGCCAGACCCAGGGACGGTTCTGGGCGCGCTGGAAGCGTGCCGCCCGGCTGGCGAGCCGCGTCACGCGCCGAAAGCTCGCGCGCGCCTCCTCGCGCCGGCCCAGCCGCCGCAGGGCCTGTCCACGCCGGTAGCAGCTCTCGGGGGACTCGCCGTGGTTGCGATCGAACCGGTCCAGGGCCTCCAGCGCTGCGGCGGCGTCGTCGCTGCGCTGGCGCGCGTCGGCCAGCGCGAGCTGGACCGCGCCGTAGGCGTGCTCCTCGTCGATCGCCGCCGCGGCCTCCAGCACCGTGCGCGCCCGTGCAGCCCGCCCCGCGGCGAGCAACGCCGCACCCAGCCGGTAGCGCCATTCCGCCAGGTCGGGCTCGCCGGCCACCGCGGCCTCCAGATGCGGCAGGGCCGCCCGCGGGCGCGAGCTGGCCAGCAGCAACGAGCCCAGCTTGCCACGGTTGTGCGGGCTGTCGACCTCGCTCAGCTGGCGCAGCTCGCCAGCGCTGCGCCGGCGGCGCGTCAGCAAGACGGAGAGCCGTGTCAGGCCCAGGCTCAGCCCGATCGCCGCCAGCCAGAAGCCGAAGAAGCCCTGGAACCACGAGCCCACGACCGGCAGGGTCCGCAGCAGCGAGACGGAGAGCAGGACGAGCAGGAAGAAGCCGAGGAGTCGCCCCATGGCGCGGGCCGCCGTCGACCACGGCCCGGACCCTAGGTAGCCCGGGGCCGGATCGGGTGCAAGCGCCGCGGCCCGGGCGTGCAGCGGCGGCCCCGGCTCCCTACGCTCTCGCGACGATGAGCTCCTCCGCCGCGACGCCGCGTCACCGGGCGCACTCCGTGCGCCTCTCGGTCGCGCTCGAGCTCGGGCGTGCGCTGGGTGCTGTGGCCCTGCTCCCGCTGCGGCTGATCGACTTCACGCTCTGCCACGAGGCCCTAGAGGCCCAGCTGCGCGACGACATCGCCCGGGCAGCGGGGGTGCCTTGGGAGCCGCCCGCCGACCTGCCGGTCCCCTCCAGGCGCCTGCGGGTGTTCGTCTCCAGCGCCGAGACCTCGGGCGAGATCCACGCGTGCAACGTCGTGCGCGAGCTGCGGCGGCGCCTGTCCCTGGGCGGTGGCCCCGAGCCCGAATTGGTCGGGCTGGGCGGGGAACGGCTCCGGGCAGCGGGGATCCGCACGCTCGGCGACCCGGTGGCGCGGGCGACGATGGGCTTCGGCGGCGCCCTCGCGGCGCTGCCCTACTACCTCGGCCTGCTCGAGCGCGCAGGCCGCGAGCTGGCGACCTGCGACCTGGCCGTGCTGGTCGACTCGCCCGCCCTGCACGTTCCCCTGGGACGGATCGCACGCCGGGCAGGCGCACGGGTCGTGCAACTCGTCGCCCCCCAGTACTGGGGCTGGGCCCCGTGGCGCGCGGGTGGCCTGCGATCCGCCGTCGATCGTGCGCTGACCATCCTGCCCTTCGAGCCGAGCTGGTTCGAGCAGCGTGGCATCGTCACGCTGCACGTCGGCCACCCCCTGCTCGACGCGCTGCCGGCGACCGTGGCCGCGCCCGACGACCCGGGTCGCAGCGCGATCGCGCTGCTGCCCGGCAGCCGGGCCGAGCGTGATCGATCGCAACCTGCCCTGGATGCTCGCGGTCCTGCGCCGCGTGCGCGAGCGCCTGGGACCGGTCGAGGTGGTCCTGCCCCACGGCGATACCGAGCACGTGGGCCGGGTGCAGGGCCACATCGCCGCGGCCGGCGCCGAGGCCTGGGTCCGCCTGGAGCTGGGCAGCCTGCACGAGACCCTGGGCCGCGTCCGGGCGGCCTTCAGCGTCTCCGGGACGATCCTGGTCGACCTGCTGCACCAGCGCATCCCGGCCGTGGTCGTCTACGGCCTGAGCAACCAGGCGCTCTACCGGCTCTACCCGCAGGTCCTGCTGGCGCCCTGGTTCGCCCTCCCCAACCTGGTCGTGGGCGACCAGGTCCTGCCCGAGTTCGCCTACGCGGGGGACCGGCGACAGGTCGAGGTGGGCGCCGCCCTGGAGCGCTGCTACAACGACGAGCCCTGGCGCCGGGCCTGCCTCGCGGGGCTGGACCTGGCCGCCCGTCGACTGGGCCCCCGGGGGGCCTGCGAGCGTGCCGCGGCCGCGGCCCTCCAGTTGCTCGCCGAACCCGCACCGCAGCGCCAGCCGTGAGCCGAGCCCCCTCCCCTCCGCCCCCCGCCGGCCGCCCTTCCGGACCCGCCGAGAATTCGGTGCCGGAGGCGACGTACGGGGGCCAGAGCATGCAAGCCGACGCGACCCGCCTCATGACGGCCGCCAAGCACGGCGACCGGGAGGCCTTCGATCGCCTGGTCGAGAGCCTGCGAGCGCAGGCCTTCCGCCTGGCGGTCAGCCTGGTGGGCTCGCGCGAGGACGCCATGGAGCTGTCGCAGGAAGCCTTCCTCAAGACCTACCGCGCGCGCGCCAGCTACCGCGACGGGGAGCCCTTCCTGCCCTGGTTCCACCGCATCCTGCGCAACTGCTGCTTCAGCTTCCTGCGCCAGCGCGGGCGGCTGCGCAAGACCTCGCTGTCGGCGCGCGGCGGCCTGGACCAGGACGAGGGCGACTGGGAGATCGCCGACGAGGCGCCGGACCCCTCCGAGGCCGCGCTCGGCGACGAGCGCGCGCAGCTCTTCTGGCAGGCCTTCCGCGAGCTCTCGGCCCGCGACCGCGAGATCCTGGCCCTGCGCCACTTCCAGGAGCTCAGCTACAAGGAGATCGCCGACACGCTCTCGATCCCGATCGGGACGGTGATGTCGCGCCTGTTCCACGCCCGCCGGCGCCTGCGCGAGGGCCTCGGCGCCGTCCTCGAAGAGGACGGCGCGGCCGCCGTCCCCGGCGACAAGAGACCCTGACCCCGCCCTGCACCCGATGACCTCCACCGAACGAGAGCCCAGCCGCGACGAGCTGCAGGCGATGGCCTACGCCGATGGCGAGCTAGACGCCGAGGAGCGCGCTGGCTTCGAGCGCCGCATGGCCGCGAGTCCCGCCCTCGCGCTCGAGGTGGCGCGCTACCGTCGTCTGCAGACGCTTGCGCGCCAGGTCGCCCCGCCCGAGCCGATGGACTTCGAGTGGCGCCGGCTGGGCCTCGACCCGCTGCAGCGCCTGCTCCTGGGCGCGGGCTGGACGCTGCTGGTCGGGGCGGGCGTGACCCTGCTGGCCTGGGGCGAGTACACCATCGCCGTCAGCGACATGCCGACGGTGCCGAAGCTGGCGCTGGGCGGCCTGCTCCTGGGCGGACTCCTGCTCGTCGCCGGCGCCGTGCGCGCGCGCCTGCGCACGCGACCCTACGACCCCTACACCGAGGTCCAGCGTTGATCCTGCTCACCACCGACGAGGTCCCCGGCCGGCGCGTCGAGCGCGTGATCGGCCTGGTGCGCGGCAACACCGTGCGCGCCCGCAACGTGGGCCGCGACATCATGGCCTGGCTCAAGAACCTCGTCGGGGGCGAGGTCGAGGAGTACACCAAGCTCCTGGCCGAGGCGCGCGAGCAGGCCCTCGATCGCATGATCGCCGAGGCCCGCGCGCGCGGGGCGGACGCCATCGTCGGACTGCGCTTCGCCTCCAGCGAGATCGCCGCGGGCGCCAGCGAGTTCATGGCCTACGGCACGGCCGTGAAGCTCGCCGCGGAGGAGCGCTAGGCCAACAGGCCCGGCGCGGCCCAGCGCTCCAGGTACGGCCCGACGTCGAGCTTGCGGCGCGTGCTGTCGGAGCTCATGTAGCGCACCTTGCCGAAGATCGGCGCGCTCGCGGCCCCAGGCGCGGTCGTAGCGGCCGAGCATCCAGAAGATGCCGCTGTAGGAGTTGGGGTCGCGGCCGTCGAGCGCGTACCGGTTGTTGAGCTCGATCATCACCTCGAGCGCCTCGCGCGGGGCTGGCGCTCCACTCGCAGGATCTTCTTGCCCCACAGCATGCGCAGGTAGTTGTGGATGCGGCCCTCGCCGCGCAGCTGCCGCTGGGCGGCGTTCCACAGCTCGTCGTGGGTCGCCGCGCGCCTCGAGCTGCGCGAGCGTGTAGACGTAGCCTGCGGCGGGTCGCGGCGTGCTCGGCCGAGCGTCTGCAGCGCCCAGTCGGGCAGCGACTCGTAGCGGTCGTAGTCCGCGCGCTTGTGGCAGAAGTTGAAGCCGAGCTCGCGCCAGGTGACGAGCTGGTCGAGGAAGGCCTCGGCCGCCGGCGCTCAGTCCCCCACCAGCCCGCGCGCTGCGCCGCCCGCGACTCGCGGCTGACGTCGTCGGGCGACCAGCCGCTCGCGCGCGGCCAGGCGCTCGCAGCACCTCGTGGGCACCGACGTGGCCGAAGTGCAGGTAGGGCGAGAGCCCGCTCGTGGCGTCCTCGCCGGGGTCGTTGCGGTCCTCGCGCGTAGCGCGCGAGGCGCTGGCGCAGGAAGCGCGCGAGGATGCGCGTCGCCCGCGACGCTGCCGCCGCGCGTACGGCGACCGGGGCGACGGCGTGGTCGATCGGCAGGTCGCGCAGCCAGCGCGCCGGCCGCCCGCGAGCAGCGCGGCCGTCGCCGCCGGCCAGCGCCGCGTGATCGCGGCCGGCAGCCGCGCTCGGCGCGGGCGCAGCGAGACGCGCGCGAGCGGGTCGCGCCTGGGGACCTGCGCCAGGTGCGACGCGCAGCTCCTTCTGCAGGTGGACGCCGGAAGGAGTACGCGGTCGTGAAGGCGCGCGTCGGTCGCGCGCAGCGGCAGCAGCCCGTTGGCGTCGACCGCCTCGAGCCGCACGTCGAGCTTGCCGCGCCGCGGCCTGCACCATGCGCGGCAGGAAGAAGCAGGGGAAGTCGTCGGTGACGACGACGCAGGCGCCGCTGCGCGAGCGCCTCGAGCAGCCCCTTGCCGGCGCCCGGCCGCGGGCTCGACGTAGGGGTAGTAGAGCGACGCCCGTCGGTCGCAGCGCGCGGCGTTGTCCGCCATGCCGTCGAGCACGAAGCGGTGCAGGCGGTCGCTGGCCCAGCGGTAGTCGCACGCGCAGCGCCTCGAGCACGAGCAGCGGCCGGTCGAGCTCGCGCGGCCAGCTCGACCGCCCGCTGGAGGGCGAAGTTCCAGCGCGTGCGGCGCGCGGCGATCATCCAGTAGAGGACGAACGCGCCGCCCGGCCGCAGGTCGGCCCCGTTGGCGTCACGCAGGCGCAGCGGGGGGATGGGCATGGCAGCGGGTTCGACGGACCCCCTCGCGCGGATGCGCTCAGAGCTCGACGCGGATCTCGTCCAGCGACTTGCGCGCGAGGTCGGGCACGCGGCAGCCCTCGGCCGGGTAGCCGACCGGGATCAGCAGGTAGGCCTGCTCGTTCTCGGGCCGCTCGAGGAGCTCCTGCAGGAAGCTCATAGGGCTGGGCGTGTGGGTCAGCGTCGCGACGCCGGCGTGGTGCAGCGACGCCAGCAGGAAGCCCACCGCGATGCCCACCGACTCCTGGGTGTAGTAGTTGGTGTGCTTGCGCCCGTCCTCGAGCCCGTAGGCGTGCCGGAAGACCACGATCAGGGCCGGGGCGATCTCCAGGAAGGGCTTGTGCTCGTCGGTGCCCAGCGGCGCCAGGGCCGCGCGCCACTCGGCGCTGATGCGCTCGTGGTAGAGCTTGCGCTCCTCCTCCTCGGCCGCCACCCGGATGCGCCGCTTGACGCGGGGTCGCGCACGACGACGAAGGTCCAGGGCTGGCGGTGGGCCCCCGAGGGGGCGCTGCCGGCCGCGGCGATGCACTCGTCCAGCAGCCCCGCGGGCAGCGGGTCGGGCGCGAACGCACGCACCGACCGGCGTCGGGCCAGCTCCAGCCGCCAGGCCCGGGCCCGCCCCAGCATCGTCCCCTGCGGCAGGCGCGTGAAGTCGAGCGGCACGCTGTCGGGCGGTCTCGCGGGGTCGGGCATCGCAGCGAGCAGGATAGGTGCGCCTCCCGCCTCGCCGCCAGTCGCCCCTGAACCGGGGCCGGGAGGCTGCGTTGGATCCGCGCCCCCTGCCCTGGGGTCGCCGAGCGCCTCGCCCTAGGATGCCTACCCGACCCGTCGCGGAGACCCATCCATGCTCAGCCTGCTCCTCGCGGCCGCCGTCCTGGCCGCTCCGACACCCGCCGCTGCCCTGCCCCGACCGCAGCAGGTCGACCTGGGCGGCGAGATCCGCACCTCGATCCGCTGGCTGCGCTCGGCCCAGGACCTGGAATCGGGGGCCTACGAGGGCTCCCTGGAGGCCACGGCCCTGGCGGTCATCGCCTTCGCCGAGTGCCCCGACCACTACCGTGCGATCGACGGTCCCTTCGTACGCAAGGCCCTTGAGCATCTCGTGTCGTTGCAGCGCGAAGACGGCGCGATCGGGCCGCCGGACGCAGCGCCCGCCGACCTCGCCCGGACGACGGCGCTTGCGGCCGCGGCCCTGCGCCTGGGCGACGGCGGGCACGCCGAGGCGCGCGCGCGAGCGCGGGCTTGGCTGAACGAGCACGCCGCCGCGCTGCCCGAGGACTTCCCCTACGGCCTCGAGCTGGGCGAGCTGCCCGAGGGCGCATCCGGCGCAGGCAGGATCGCCGCGGCGCTGATCGCCGAGCGCGACGCGGGAGGCTTCTGGGTCGGACCCCGGGGACGCGTCGTCGAGACGGCGGCGCGCGTGATCGCCCTGAGCCACCTCGCCGCGATCGAGGCCGCGGGCGCATCCTCCGCCGGGGCCCGCCACGCCGGGGTGCGCGCGCTGCCCGACTTCTCGCCTGCCGATCGCGCGGCCGCCCTCGAGGCCCTGGTCAGGGGCGCCACCTTCCTGGCGCAGCTCGCCGACGAGCAGGGGCGCTTCGGCGCGCCGGGCCAGCCCGACGCGGGTCTGACGGCGATGGCGCTGGGCGGCGCTGCAGGCCCTGCCCCGGCCGCGCCCGAGGCCGCGATCCAGGCCAGGATCGACGCGGGCCTCGCGTGGCTCGTCTCGCTGCAGCACGAGGACGGCTCGATCCACGACGGCAAGCTCGCCAACTACATCACCTCGGCCGCGATCCTGGCGCTCGCGCGCGCCGGACGCGACGAGCACGCCGCCGGTGATCGCGCGGGCGCGCGGCCTTCCTGCGCCGGCCTGCAGACCGACGACGAGCGAGGGCTACAGCGAGGGCGACCTGTACTACGGCGGCATCGGCTACGGCAGCGACGGAGCGCGCCGACCTCTCCAACCTGCAGATGGCGCTCGAGGCGCTGCACGCCGCCGGGCGCGAGCAGGACGACGCCGAGACCTACGCCAAGGCGCCTGCGCTTCCTGCAGCGCACGCCAGAACCGCTCCGAGTCGAACGACGTGCGCATCGAGCCGCGACGGCGAGCGCTGATCGCGCAGCGGCGACGACGGCGGCGCGGGCTACTCGCCCGGGCGACTCCAAGGCCGGCTTCGTCGAGCTCGCCGACGGCACGCGGGTGCCGCGCTCCTACGGCTCGATGACCTACGCGCTGCTCAAGTGCTACGTCTTCGCCGGCCTGCCCAAGGACGACCCGCGGCTGCAGGCGGCCTTCGAGTGGTGCCAGCGCAACTACACGCTCGACGTCAACCCCGGCTTCGACGTGGCCCTCGATCCCACAGCGCCGCCTACCAGGGCCTGTTCTACTACTTCCTCACGCTGGCCCAGGCCCTCGACGCCTACGGCGTCGAGACCGCTCAGCACGCCGACGGCGGCGAGCACGCCTGGCGCAGCGAGCTGTGCGGCCGCCTGGTCGCGATGCAGAGCCGAGCCGACGGCTCGTGGCTCAACCACAACAGCCCGCGCTGGTACGAGGGCAATCCCGCTGCTGGCCACGGCCTACGCGCTGCTCGCGCTCGAGACGGCCCTGCCGCCAGCGGAAGGCGGGCGCTGAGGTGACGTCGGCCCGCTCGCCGCGCCAGGTGCGGCTGTTCCGCGTCCCCGACCGGCCCCACCCCGCGCTGGTGCTGCGAGGACGGCAGCCGCTTCCTCGATCTCTCGGTGCACTTGGGCCAGTCGGCCGCCGACCTCTCCGGGCTGCTCGCGGCCGGGTTCTTCGAGGCCGCGCGGCTCGATACGTGCGCTGGACGAGGGCGACTGGACGGAGGTCCCCGCGCCCCGGCAAGTGCTGACGCCGCTCGACCCGCGCCAGGTCGGCAAGGTGCTGGCGCTGGGCAAGAACTTCCGCGCGCACGCCGAGGAGTTCGGCGAGGAGCCGCCCGAGGAGCCGCTGTTCTTCAACAAGCTGCCCGAGACGCTCGTCCCCCACGACGCGACGGTCGAGGTGCCGGGCTGGTACGCCGAGCGCTTCGACCACGAGGCCGAGCTGGCGGTCGTGATCGGTCGTCCCGGACGCGACATCCAGCCCCAGCGCGCCTTCGACCACGTCGCTGGCTACACCGTCGCCAACGACCTCACCGCCCGCTCGCTCCAGGGGCGCGACCGCAAGCTCGGGCATCCCTGGTTCCGCGCCAAGAACCTCGCCCGCGTCGTGCCCGCTCGGTCCCTGCCTGGTGCCGCGCGACCACCTCGACGTCGCCGACCTGGGCCTCACCTGCCGGGTGCGACGGGCCGGCGCGACGCGCTGGGAGACGCGCCAGGAGGCACGCACCTCGGCCTGGATCAGCGACGTGCCCACGGCGCTGGCCTGGCTCTCGCGGCACATGCCGCTCAACCCCGGTGACGTGATCCTGATGGGCACGCCGGCCGGCGTCGGCCCGCTCGCAGCACGGCGACGAGGTCGTGTGCGAGGTCGAGGGCATCGGGGCCCTGTCGACGCACATCGCCCGGCCGCGGCCCTGACGGGCTTCAGAGCATCCAGCCGCCTGCGACCTCGACGTTGGCCCCGGTGACGTAGCGCGCAGCGGGCGAGGTCAGCCAGGCGACGGCCTCGGCCACGTCGTCGGGGGCTCCGGGGACTCCCATCGGGATGCGCTGCCACAGGGCCGGGTCGTTGGTGTCAGGCGCGGCGTGCTCGTGGGGAATGTGACCCGGCGAGACCATGTTCACGCGCACTCCGTGGGGGGCCTCCTCCACGGCCCACGAGCGCACCAGCGTTAGCAGCGCCGTCTTGGCCGCGGCGTAGGCGGCCGTGCGGCGCCAGGCCCGCGGGCTGGCGTTGCCGGCGCAGCCGAAGAACAGCGCCGAGCCGCGCGCGGCCCGCAGCGCGGTGCGCGTGGCCGCCAGCGCCAGGAAGGACGACTCGACGTTGCTGGCCAGCATGCGCCGCAGGTCGTCGGCGGGGTAGCCCTCGAGCGCGCCGGTCGCGTACTCCCCCACCGCGTGCACGAGCGTGTCCAGCCGGCCGTCGCGACCCAGGACATCGGCCACGAGGCAGCGCAGGTCGTCGGGAACGAGCGCGTTCGCACGATGCACGCGGCCGGGGAACTCGCGCTCGAGGGCCTGGGCCGCCTCGGTCGAGGTCCGGTAGACCAGGTGCACGCGCGCGCCGCGCGCGGCCAGCCTGCGGGCCGCGCAGAGCCCGAGGCCACGCACGCCGCCGGTGACGAGCGCGACCGTCGGGGGCTGGGCGCTCATGGCGTCCAGCCTAGCAGACCGACCGCGGCGCGGCGCGCCCCTAGCGGTCGATCAGGCCGGCCCGCGCAGGCGGCCACAGGCGCAGCTCGACCTTGCCGCGCACGTAGTCCGCCGGCACCTGACCGAACTCGCGGCTGTCGCAGGAGCGCAGGCGGTTGTCACCCAGCACGAAGTAGTGCGCCGGCTTGACGCGCACGCGCAGCGAGCAGAAGGGATCGGAGCTGGCGACGTAGGGCTCGTCGATGGCCCGACCGTTGACCCACACCGCGCCCTCCTCGATCAGCACCTCGTCCCCGGGCAGACCGACGACCCGCTTGATGTAGTCCACCGACGGATCGAGCGGGTACTTGAGGACCACGATGTCGCCGCGCTCGACGGGGTGCAGGAAGTAGCTGAGCGGGTCGATCAGGATGCGATCGCCGTCGTGGATCGAGGGCGCCATCGAGCTGCCGCGGACGACCGAGAGGTGGAACAGCCCCAGGTACAGGAGCAGCACGCTGAGCGCCAGTTGCAGCCAGCCGCCGATCGGACGACGCGACGGGGCCGGGGCGGGCTCCTGGATCGCCCCGGCTCCCGTCCCGTCGTCCTCGAACGGCGGCTCGTGCCCGACGCGCGGCGCGAGCACGGGCTCGCTGGCGGTGTCGACGCCGCCAGCGGGGGCCGCAGTGGGCTGGCCGAGGAGCGTCGCCGCCGGGGTCGTGGACTCGCTGGTGGGGACCAAGCGCAGCGTGCATCGGCCACACGGGGTCGGCGTCTTGACGGGACCTCGACAAGTGCGCCAGGACCGCCGCGCGGCGCAGCACGGAGCCGCGCCCGCGCGGGGCCCGCGCGGGGACGACTCAAGAGTCCGACCCGGCGTGGTCGATCCCCTTGGTGAGGCTCGAGGGTGTCTACAGGCAAGAGAGCGCGCGTTCGCTGGTCGCCTCGCAGGAGGCGGCCCTGGTGCCCCGGAGCCTGCGTGCCCTCGACGCCCGCCCCCGCGCCCCAGGAACCTTCGCTCGTGCGCACGGCCTTCGTGCGCTGGCAGGCCGTCCTGGGTGCCCTGCGGGGAGGACTCCCTGGCGGACCCCAGCGCCCCGCTCCGCGGCCGGACGGGGTCGTCGAGGTCGCGCAGTCCGTCGAGCCGCAGCCCGTCGAGCCGCAGCCGCAGGTCGGGGTCCCCGCCGCGCCGCTGCCCAGCGCCTCAGGCGCGCCGGTCCGCACGGGCTCGAGCCAGGACGAGCGCTGATCCGAGGCCCGCGCGGGTGACATCCCGCGCAGGCGCTCGATCCCCCCGGCGTGCGCTCAGAAGTCGCGCAGCAGCGCCATGAAGTCGCTCCCACCCAGTCCCGCCAGGGTGGATGTGTCCGCGCCCCAGTTGAGGTCGCAGGAGAGCGGCGTCCAGACGGGCGCGCCGCCCTGGTCGACGAGCCACCCCAGGCCGCGGGCCGCCAGCGCCCGTGCGCTCTGCGGGCTGGTCGTGTCGCGCAGGGCCGACAGCAGCGGCTGGATCGCGCGCGCGTCGCCCGTGCGGCCCAGGGCGGAGGCCAGGGCCGCGCGCGAGTCGAGAGCGCTGGTCGTCTCGAAGGCGCGCACGAGGCGCGGCGTGCCGTCGAAGTCGCCGGTGAGGGCCAGCGCGAGGGCCGCATCGTGCAGCAGCGCGGGGCGGCCGCTGGTGCCCTCGATCAGTTCGACCAGCTCGACGCGAGCTTCTGGACCGCCCGTCAGGCCCAGGGCGAGCGCGATGGCGGCGGCGGCCGGCTCGTCGCCCCCGAAGCGCTCGAGCGCCTCGGCGAGCTGCGCTCCGGCACCGGGCGCGTGCGACAGGGCCAGGCCCAGGGCGAAGGCGCCGGCCGTCGTCGGGGTCCGGCAGTCCAGCAGCTCGCGGGCCAGCGCCTCCTGCACGTCGCGCGAGGGGGCCACGCCGCCGCGGAACAGCTCGCGCTGGAGCGTCCCCAGCGCGAGCGCCGACCAGGCGTCGAGGCCGGCGCGCCCGTGGGTCAGCTGGGTCAGGAGGTGCGCGACGAGCTCGCCGCGCCCGTGGTCGGGCGAGCCCGCGCCGGTGCCGGCGCGCGCGGCGACCCGAGCGATCGCCACCAGCGCGTAGCGCCGCGTCAGCGCGTCGCCCTTGCGCGAGGCGCGCACGAGGTCGCGCCGGATGCGGCGGTCGAGGGCGTCCTCGTCGCAGTCGCCGAGCTGCCCCAGGGCGATGGCCGCACCCTGGCGCGCCTCGAGGCAGGCCTTGGTGTCCTCGTCCAGGAGCTCGAGCAGCCTGCGCCCCACGTGCTCGCGCCACTGCGGCGTGGCCCCTTCGCACAGACGGCCGAGGGCCAGGGCGGCGTGGCCGCGCACCTGACGATGCACGCCCTCGGCGACCGCGGCCTGGAGCAGCCAGGCCAGTTGCCCCTCGCGCGAGGCGTGCGGCGCGGCGCGCGTCTCGTCGGGCGTCAGGTCCCCCCGCCAGGGCAGCGGCAGCAGGCCCACGGCCGCCACGCAGGCGGCGGGGACGTCCGGCGCGGAGAACGGGTTGGAGGCCGTGCGCGCCAGGTCGAAGGCGACGAAGCGTCGCAGGTCCTCGTGCCCGCTGCGACGCACGCCCAGGCCGATGGCCAGCGCCGTGAATGCGCTCAGGCGCGTGTCCGCCACCCGACCGCCGAGCAGCTCGACGCCGGCCTCGCAACCGTGGACGATGTGGATCAGGCGGCGCACGACGTAGGGGTCGGCCTGCAGTCCGGCCGCCAGGATGGCGGCTTCGGTCACGCCGCGGTCCGGGTCGGCGACGAGCGCGAGCACGCGGCGTGCCGTCGACTCGCCGGCCAGCGAGCCGGCGCGACCGAGCGCCACCAGGATCGAGCTGCGCACGGCGGGTGAGCTCTCGCTCTCCAGCGCCTCGATCAGGCCAGGGAGCACCTGCTCGGCCACGGTGCCGGCCGAGACGATCCGGCTCTGGTCGCGGTCGGCGTCGCCCTCGCCCAGATAGAAGCCCCCGTCGGTCGAAAGCGGCAGGGCGGCCGAGGGGTCGACGACCAGCAGCGGGTCGCGGTTGAGGCGCCACCAGATGCGCCAGTCGTTCTCGTCCCGCTCGAAGAAGTAGATCAGCGTGGCGACGTCGACCGCAGGGGTGGCGACCGACGGCCCCGGCCTGGCGCCGGTGGCTCCCGTTCGCGTGACGCCGGTCCCCGCTGTTTCCGGGCCGGTCGGCACGCTGCCCGCGGCGCGACCGAGTCGGCCGGCCCCTTGTAGCCGCTGGGAAGCACGCCGGGCACCCGCCCCGGCTCGCCGGCGTGCTGGCCCTGCGCCGAGGCCGCCAGGGAAGTCGAGCCCAACGCGATCCCGGTGAGCACGAGCGAGACTAGTGCGGTGGCTATCCTGGAACGCAGGTGGGCATGGGCCATGTGGGTCCTCGATGGCTGGGAGCCGCCCGGGGGGCGGCCGTGTCCGTCTTCCGCAAGGCCCGTTCCACCGGGACGCCCCCGTCCGCCGGGACGCCTCCCCGGCGCTCCGAGCCCTGTGAGACTGGATCGGCCAGCCAGGGTGGCGTTCCGCAGCAGGAACGGCGATCCCCCCCTCGGGCTCGTCGGGGGGCCTTCCTGTCCCCCTCCAGCGGGGCTAGGCTCGCCCGCCATGCAACCGCCTCCGAATCCGACCCCCTCGCGTCGGGAGCTCCTGGCGGGCGCCGCCGGCGCCGCCTTGGCCGGATGCGCTGGCGCCGAACGGTCCGGGCCGAGCGCCGCTCCGGCCCCGCAGCCGCAGCCGCGCGTCGACGGGCTCTTCGCCGACCTCGTCGACGAGAGCGCCTCGATCGATCCGATCCAGCCGGCCGAGCGCGCCGACCGCCGCGCCCGCCTGGGGAGCCTGCTCGCCGCTCGCGGCCTGGATGCATTCCTGTGCGAGGGCGGCCCGACGATGACCTACCTCACCGGCTTCGGCTGGGGGCGGTCCGAGCGCCTGTTCGCGCTGATCGTCCTGGCCGACGGCGGCCACTTCTGGCTCTGCCCCTCCTTCGAGGCCGAGCGCGCGCGCCTGCGCCTGGAGCGCGCCCCCGACCCCGCCAGCCCGGGGGGCGAGATCGTGACCTGGCACGAGGACGAGTACGCCTGGGCGCCGCTCGCCGCGGCGCTGGGAGCGCGCCGGGCCGAGCGGGTCGCGCTCGACCCGCAGGCGCGCTTCTTCATCGCCACGGGACTCGCCGCGCGCCCTCGGCGCCGGGCCGTCGCTCGACGGGCGCGACATCCTGATCGAGCTGCGCGGCCGCAAGGACGCGCACGAGCTCGCGCTGCTGCGGCGCGCGAACGAGCTCACGCAGCGCGCGATCGTCGCGGTCAGCCGGCACGTCGAGCCGGGCCTGAGCGGCAGCGATGTGGCCCAGATGATGCACACCGCGCAACGGCGCCTGGGCCTCACCGAGCACCTGGTGCCTGGCGCTGGTCGGGCCGGCCGCGGCCTATCCCCACGGGGAAGAGCTGGGCCGCGTGATCGCCCCGGGAGACCTGCTGCTGGTCGACACCGGCGGGATGCTGCACGACTACCAGAGCGACAACACGCGCACCTGGTGCGTGGGAGCGCGCGCCGGGCGCCGACCAGACGCGCGCCTGGAACGCGGTGCGCGACGCGCAGCGCCGGGCCTTCGAGGCCATCCGACCCGGCGTGCTGGCGCGCGACGTCGACCGCGCCGCGCGCGCCTCGATCGAGGCCGCGGGCTACCCGGGCGGGCTTCGAGGTCTTCACCCACCGGCTCGGGCACGGCATCGGTCTGGAGGGTCACGAGGACCCGTACTTCGACGGCGGCAGCGAGGTCGTGCTGCAGCGCGGCATGACGCTCTCCAACGAGCCGGGGATCTACCTGCTCGACCGCTTCGGCGTGCGCATCGAGGACATCGTGGCCGTGACCGACGAAGGAGCCGACCACTTCGGCTCCTGGCAGAGCTCGCTCCTGTCGCCTGCCTGAGGCGCACACCCCGGCCGCCTCGTGCCCACCCCGACCTGGAAGGCGACGCTGCTGATCGCCGGCGAGGAGCTGCGCGGCAGCTTCCGCGACCGGCAGACGCTGATCTACACCGTCGTGCTGCCGATCTGCATGTATCCGGTCCTGTTCTGGATCATGCTGCAGGGCGCGCTGGTGCTGCAGGGCCGGCGGGAGCGCACCGAGGTCCTGGTGGGCCTGGCCACGACGGCGCCGGAGCAGGTTCCGGCGAGCCTGGTCAGCGCGCTCGAGCGGCGCCAGGACTCCGGCGCCGGGGGCAGCCAGCGCCTCGAGCTGCTGCGCGTCGTGCGCCCGCCGCGCCCCCTGGACCAGGACGCGGCGCGCGCCTGGCTCGCCGCGCAGGACGCCGAGGACGCGCCGGACGCGGTGCTGTGGCTACCCGGCCGCGGGCCGTCCGACGACGCGCAGCGACGCGCGCAACTGTACTTCGACGGCTCCGACAGCCTCTCCAGGCTGGCCCGCAAGCGCCTCGAGGAGCGCCTGGACGACTACCTCTTCAGGGCGCGCAACGCGGCCTCCGGCCGCCTGGGGGCGAGCCCCGAGGACCTGGTGCCGTTCGAGATCGAGGACGCCAACGTCGCGCCCGGACGCGACATGCTCGCGTACATCCTCTCGTTCATGCTGCCCATGCTGCTGGTGGTGATGTGCGTGATGGGCGCCTTCTTCCCCGCCGTCGACGTGACCGCCGGGGAGAAGGAGCGCTCGACAGCGGAGACGACGCTGCTGCTGCCGGTCCCGCGCGTGGCGATCCACCAGGGCAAGATCCTCGCCGTCTGCGCGGCGAGCGTCCTGGCCACCGTCCTCAACCTGACCGCCCTGGGGCTCTCGGCGGAGCACCTGCTCTCGATGCTCTCCAGCGAGCTGGGGCTGGGCCTGGCGGGCATCCCCGTCGTGGCCCTGATCGCTGTCCTGCCCCTGGCGCTGATGTTCGCCTTCTTCGTCAGCGCCGTGCTGGTCGGCGTGGCCTCGATGGCGGCCACCTTCAAGGAGGGGCAAGCGCTGCTCGGGCCTGTCCAGATGGTGTTCCTGCTGCCGGCCATGGTCGCGGTGCTGCCTGGACTCACGCTCGACCTGCGCTGGGCCGTCGTGCCCGTCGTCAACGTGGTGCTGGCCTTCCGCAGCATGCTCCAGGGCCGCGTGCTCCCGGCCGAGTACACGCTCACGGCCCTGTCGCTGCTCGTCTACGCTCTGATCGCCATCCGGCTGGCTGTGCGCCTGCTCTCCCGCGAGGGTGTCCAGCTCGCCGACCAGACCCTGCCGCTGTCCAGGCTGCTGCGCCTGCTGCGCTCCACAGAACATGCCCCCTGAGCCCAGCGCCACATCCGCGCCCGCCGTCGCCGTCGAGGCACGCGGCCTCTCCAAGGTCTACCGCGATCCGCGCCGGGGCAGCGTCGAGGCCCTGCGCGGCCTCGACCTCGAGTGCCGTGCGGGCGAGATCTACGGCCTGCTCGGCCCGAACGGCGCGGGCAAGACCACGACCCTGCGCATCCTGGCGACGATCCTCGCTCCCAGCGCCGGACAGGCGCGGGTCGACGGCGTCGACGTGGTCGCCGATCCGCTCGACGTGCGCCGACGGCTCGGCTTCCTCTCGGCCTCGACCGGGCTGTACCCGCGCCTGACCGCGCGCGAGACGCTGCGCTACTTCGGGCGCCTGCACGGGCTCGAGGCCGCCGCGCTGGAGGCGCGCATCGAGGAGCTGATCGCGGCCTTCGACATGCGCGGCTTCGCCGACGGACGCTGCGACGGGCTCTCGACCGGTCAGAAGCAGCGCGTCTCGATCGCGCGCGCCGTCCTGCACGACCCGCCGGTGCTGATCCTCGACGAGCCCACGACCGGCCTCGACATCCTGGCCTCGAGCGCCATGATCGACTTCATCGAGTCGCGCCGCGCGGCGGGCACGTGCGTGCTGTTCAGCACGCACATCCTGTCCGAGGCCGAGCGGCTGTGCGATCGCATCGGCGTGATCCACGGCGGCCGCCTGCTCGCCGCCGGCAGCTACGACGAGCTGGCCGCGCGCACCGGCAAGGAGTGGCTCGAGGACGTCTTCCGGGCCCTGGTCGAAGAGGCCGGCGGCGGCGCGGAGGGCGCTCGGTGACGAGCCGCCCCGCGCGCCGCCGCGCGCCGCGCCGGCCGCCGGCGCACAGGGCCCGCGCTGGGCGCGACTTCGCCGCGACCCGGGGCGGCTCGCTCCCGGCGCTGGTCGTGGCGCGCCTGGTGCTCGCCAGCGAGCTGCTGCGGCTGATCAGGGACCGGCGCGCGATCTTCACTGCGGTGATCCTGCCCGTCGTGCTCTACCCGCTGCTGTTCGCCGGCAACTCGTGGCTGCAGCAGGTCTCGCGCGAGACGATGGCCGCGCGCAGGGTCGTCGTGGGGCTGGACCTCGAGGGCGCCCCCCCCGAGCTGGCCGAGGCCCTGCGGCGCGAGCTGGCCGGGGAGATCCCGATCGAGCTCTTCGACGTCGACGCCGAGCGCATACGCGTCGTGGCCGCGGGCGTCCAGGCCGGTCTGGGCAGCAGCGTCGACGGGGACCTGGCCGCGGCCCGCGACCTGCTGGCCGAGGGCCGCGACGCGCTCGTGACCGTGATCCCCCACCACACGCTGGCGCGGCGCATCGTCTTCCGCGTGCACTACGAGGGCTCCGACGACCTCTCCAACGAAGCCCGCCGTCGCGTGCGGAAGGTGCTGCGTGAGCTCGAGCGCAGCGAGGCCGAGGGGCTGCGCGAGCGCGTGCTCGGCAGCCAGGACCCCGGGCGTGGCCTGGATGCGGAGGTGCTGGACGTCGCCACCAGCCAGGCGGCGAGCGGAGCCGCGCTGGGGCGCCTGCTGCCGCTGCTGTCGGTCCTGGTCGTGCTCTCGGGCGGCGCCTTCGGGGCGCTCTCGACCTACGCCGGCGAGCGCGAGAGCCAGACGCTCGAGACGCTCCTGGTGCAGCCTGTCCCGACCCAGCCGCTGGCCTGGGGCAAGTTCGCCGCCGTCCTGCTGCTCGCGCTGGCGGCGCTGGTCAGCAACGCCGGCAGCCTCCTGATGTCGGTCGCGCTGGGGCTTGGGAGCCTGCCGGGTGTGGAGCACGTGAGCGGATCCCTGGCTCCGGAGGTCGGCCGCCTGGCGCTCGCTGCGCTGGCCTTCCTGCCGGCGGTCGTGCTGCTGTGCGCCCTGCTGTGCCTGGTCTCGGCGCGCGCGCGCACGCTACCGCGAGGGCCAGCACGCGATCCTGCCGCTGACGCTGGTCGCGATCCTGCCGGCCGCCGCGGCGGGCTGGGGCGACGTCGAGCTCGACCTCGTCGCCGCGCTCGTGCCGCTCTTCGGCCAGGGGCTGGCCCTGCGCGACGCGCTGCTGGGACGGCTGGCGCTGCTGCCGGGAACGCTCTCGTTCGCCGCCGGGTGCGCCTGGTCCTGCCTGGCCCTGACCCGCATCACGCGGCTGCTCGACGCCGAGCGCGTGCTCTCCACCGAGGCCGACGAGCGCGAAGCGCAGCTGCGCGGCACCCAGTCGCGGGTCGCGCTCACCTGGGGCTTCGCCGCCGTGCTCCTGATCTACGTCGTCGGCGGCCGGCTGCAGGCCTGGCGTCCGCTGGCTGGGCTGCTGCTGACGTTGTGGGTGCTGGCACCAGCGCTGGCGCTGCTGGCCGCGCGAGGCCTGGCGCGACGCGCGCGGGTCCCGGTCGGCGAGCTGCTGGCACTGCGGGCGCCGCGCGCCGTGCACGTGCTGGGGGCGCTGCTGGCAGCGCCGGGCTTCGCGACGCTCATGCGGCTATGGGTGCCGCTGCAGCAACGGGTGCTCCCGATGCCCTCCAGCCAGCTCTCCGACGCGGGTCCCCTCGCCGACCTCCTGGCGCAACCCCTGGGCATGCTGCTGTTCGCGCTGGCCTTGTCTCCCGCCATCGGCGAGGAGCTGCTGTTCCGGGGCGCGATCCAGGGCGGGCTCGCTCGCGACCTGTCCGCGCGCAAGGTGGCCCTGTGGCAGGCGCTGCTGTTCGGCCTGGCCCACGCGTCGGTGTATCGCTTCCTGCCGACGGCTGTGCTGGGCGCCGGCCTCTCGCTGCTGGTCGCCCGCTGCGGCAGCCTGATCCCGGCCGTCGTCCTGCACCTGGGATACAACGCCCTCCTGGTCGCCGGAGAGCGGGTCCCGGTCCTGGCCGACCCGCGCCTGGGCTGGCTGGCCCTGCTCGGGGTCGCACTCCTGTTGCTACCCCCGGGCCGCTCCAGGGACTCCGGCCGCCCGCCCGCGGACCAGTCACGGGACGGTCGGGCGGGCTGAACCCGAAAGCTCGCCCGGTCCGCAGCCGGCCTGCGGATGAGGGGGTGTCCCCGCCCCGGGCGCCCTCCCGGGGCGTGAGCTGAGAGGAGTTCGAAGATGCCCCGCCTCGCTGCCTACACGCTGTGCCGGACCGCCGAGGTCCTGGTCGCGCTCGCGGTCGTCCAGGTCGCCCTGGGCCTTGGCCGCCTGCTGTTCTGAGTCCCGGCCGCCGCCCTCACCCGTCCGAGAGTTCCACGCGCGCGCAACGCACCCGCGTGGACCCGTCCGGACCCACCTCGGTCCAGGCGAAGAGCAAGCCCTGGCCGTGGCGCACCAGGCGGGCGATGCCCGCCGCGCGCTCGGCGACGGACGGGACCAGCCGGTAGGTCGCGCCGAGCGCGCCACCGGGATCTACGCGCCGCAGCAGCCAGGCGCCCTCGGCGCCGGTCTCCGCCTCGAGCCAGGAGACCCACAGCGCTCCGTCCGGTCCGAAGGCCGCGTCCACCGAGCCGAAGGGCTCGGCGCCGGACACGCCACGAGGGGCGTCGAAGGCCTCGCCGCCGTCCCGCGAGAAGGCGACCTGGACGCGCCGCGGCCCTGCGCCCTCGGTGTACCAGGCCGCCCCGACCAGCGCCCCGTGGACGTCGAGGGCCGGGCCGTTGACCGGGCAGCCCTCGATGCTCCAGCCGTCGGGGTGCAGCAGGCGCGGGACCGGGCCCGAGGAACCCAGCGAGATCAGGCCGATGTCGCGCACCTCGTCCTCGCCGCGATCGCGATAGGCGATCAGGGTGTTGCCCAGGGCCCGCACCAGCTCGGTGGGGCAGCAGTCGCAGACGCGCGGGTCCAGCAGCATGTCGGGACTGCGGCTGCCGTCGCGCCGCAGCGTGCGCCCGCGCAACTGCATCGCGCCGCCGTGCCCGCCGCCCTGCGAGGACGCTGCGCGTCCGTCCAGCCAGGCGCTGCCGAACGTATCGGCGCCGAACGGGGCCAGCGACACGAAGCCGTGCTCGACCTCCGAGCTGTCGGAGTGCAGCCAGCGCGGCTCGCTCCAGCTCGCGCCGCCGTCCACGGACAGCACCACCCGGGCGCCGTAGCCGTGGGGCTCTGCGCCGATCCGCTCGAGCCAGCTGGCCGCGAGCGTGCCGTCGGCCAGCGCGCAGAGCGTGGGGACATCGGCCCAGTTGACGAACCAGCCCGCGCCGCGGGCGATCTCGCGCGCCGGGCTCCAGCGCTCGCCCTCCAGCTCGCTGAAGCGCAGGGCGTGCAGCCCCTCCCCGACCGGCTCGATCCAGCTCAGGCGCGGGACGCCGTCGGCGCCGACGCTCAGGTCGGGAGCCAGGCTGCCGGGCGCCGCAGGGATCTCGAGCAGGACGACCGCCGCGACCTCGACCGAGGACCCGCAGGCGGCGGCCAGCAATGTGGCCGCGCACAGCAGCAGTCTCATGGTACCCGTGCAGGGCCTGGGCTCCGCACCCGCATCCGGGCCACCTGTCCGCCCGTCCTGCTCCCGGGGCGAGCAGGGCGCCTCGATGCAACGACCGCCGGAGCCTTCAGCGGCGCCCCGGCGGTCGCGACCTGCAGAGCCTGGCACCCGGATCAGTTCCGACCGCGACGGGGCTTCTTGTTGCGCCCCTGGGCCAGCCACTTGCCCGAGCCCATGCCGAGCTTGCGCTTGCGCAGGCGGCCGCGGGTCGGGCCTGCTGACTTGACGCGGGATTTGGCCATGGTCGGTTCCTCGCCTGTGCCTCTCCCGGTGGTTCTCGCCCGGGAGGAAGGCGGAAGGTTGTAGCGGCCGCGGCCCGCCGAGGCAAGTCCCGGCCGCTAGGAGCGTCCCCGGCGGCCCACCAGGTAGCGCAGGCCGAAGATCAAGAGCGCCGCGGCCCCGGCCTCGTCGAGGTTCCCCAGGCCGGGCAGGTTGTCGGGCAGCAGCTCGAACACCCCCCAGCCCGGGTTGAGGATGTAGATCCCCCCCAGGAGCGTGGCGGCGAGGGCCCAGAGGGTCCCCGCGCAGCCCCGGCGCGGCGGTGCCGGCGCCTCGCTCGCCCGAGCCTGCGGTTGCCCGGTGGCCGGCTCGGGCAGCGGGTCGGCGGGCCGCGGAGGATCCTCGGGGCGGCTCATCGCGATTCCCCCCGGCCGCCGACGTGGACGACCAGCCGGGCCCCGGGGATGTCCCGCGGCAGGGCCTTGACCAGGGGCTCGAGGGCGTGCTCGGCGATCGCGCGTGCGCGCTCGGCAGAGAGGGCGGCATCCGGCGCGGGCGCCCCGGCCGCGATCTTCGGGACGAAGAGCGCCTTGTCCTCGGGCAGCCAGGCCCGACCCAGGATCTGGGCAGGCGGCAGGTCGACGACGACGTCGTTGCCATCTCGCCGCGACCACCCCGGCTCGAGCCCGGAGAGGTCCACGCCCCACAGCTCGGGCGCCATGTTCGGCTCCGCCGCGAGCACGGCATGGGTCACCAGCCAGGGCAGCGAGGCCGAGATCCTCAGCTGCAGGAGTCGCTGGTGGACGTAGGTGCGGCCGAACTCGAGCCAGCGCTCGACGCGCGGCGCGGTCTCGGTCGGAGCCGAGGCCAGCTCGCGCTTGCGCTGAGCGATGATCTCGGCCGCCTTCCAGCGGTAGTAGGCGCTGGTGATGCCGAGCCCCCCGAAGACCAGCAGCGCGAGCAACACCAGGCCGTTCACCCGGCGGCCGCTCGGCAGCGGCGGGGCAGTCGCGTGGTCCTGCATGCCGGGGATTGTGACCCTGGGCCGGCGCGGGTGCCACAGTGGCCGCGCGGGAGCCGTTCCAGGGCATTAGGATGCCGACGTGGAGCGCCGCATCTTCGTCGGGGACGTCCAGGGCTGCCGCGAGGAGCTCGAGCGCCTGCTCGAGCGCCTGCGCTTCGACCCCAGTGTCGACCGGCTCGAGCCGGTCGGAGACCTGGTCAACCGCGGTCCGGACTCGGCCGGGACCCTGCGGCTGCTGCGCGAGCTGGACGCCGGCGGCGTGCTGGGAAACCACGATCTGCACCTGCTACGGGTCGCGGCCGGCACGCGCCCCCTGGGGCCGCGCGACACCTTCCAGGACGTGCTCGCCGCCGACGACCGCCAGGCGCTGCTCGACTGGCTGGCAGCACGCCCCTTCGCGCGCGGCTGGGACGACGTGCTGCTGGTCCACGCCGGGCTGGATCCCACCTGGGAGGACCCGCTGGAGGTGCTGGCGGGTCTGGATCCGCACGAGGTTGGGGCTGCCAGCGACTTCGCCACGCGCGTGCGCTACTGCAAGCCCGACGGCACGCGACCGCCGACCGACTGGCCGCCGCCGGGACCGCCCTTCGCGCCCTGGTACGAGCAGTGGTTCGCGGCCCACGACGAGCACCGCACGCTGGTCTACGGCCACTGGGCGCGCGCCGGCCTGGTCGTCGCCGAGCGACTGCGCGGCCTGGACAGCGGCTGCGTCTGGGGTCGCGCGCTGACCGCCTGGATCGCCGAGGAGGATCGGCTGGTCGAGGTGCCCGCGGCGCGCGTGTACTCCGACCCCGCGGGGGACTGATGCTCACCAGCCCAGCACGCGCCGGGACAGGTTCGTCGCGAGCCGTAGCTGGGGATCGAGGCTGGCGCTTGAGCGCGCGGAAGGCGGCCAGCCGCTCGGCCGGCAGGAAACGGTCGACGTCGTTGGCCCCCAGGACGATGTCCTTGGCGAAGTAGAAGCGGCCACCGGCCGCCAGCACGACCTCGGTCATCTCCGCGCACAGGCGCCACAGAGCCTCGCGCGTGGCCGGCTCGACCTTGAAGTCCATCGCCAGGCTCCACCCGTCGACGGCGTGCGTCAGCCAGAAGGGATCGGGGCGGTGGCGCTTGACGACGCCGAGGTAGGGCACGAGCCCGGCCTTGCGGCAGCGCGCCAGGAGGTCGAGCACGACCTCGTGCGCCACGGCCGCGGGCAGGAACGGCTGGTACTGGATCAGGCCGCGCTGGACCGGCTCGCGACCGTAGGCCCACTTCCAGTTGGGCACGTAGTCGAGCAGGAAGGCGAAGCGCGGCGTGCGACTGGCGGAAGCGGCCCTTGTGGTCCTCGAAGCGTCCGGCCGTGTACTTGGCCAGGTTGACCAGGCGCATCCCCGCGTCGTTGTTGAACAGGCTCAGGATGCGCCAGACCTCGGACTTGGGCAGCAGGCCCAGGATGTTGGCCGGCAGGCTCCTGGTGCTCGAGGTCGAGCGTGCGCTCGGGCTCGGGGTCCTCGCCCGGCTCGAGGTAGTGCGCCTCGTGGATCAGCCCGCGCCCGCTGGCGTCGCCGCCGGGGAAGCAGTCGATCCAGCCGACCAGGTAGTCGGCCGAGCTGCGCTGGGCCTCGATGTAGTCGAGCATCTCGCCCAGGTTGCGCGTGCTGATGCCGCGCACCCACAGGTCGCCCGAGTGCACCCTCTTGGTGCGCAGCACGACCCGGCTGATGACGCCGAGCATGCCGAACCCGCCGATCGCGGCGTGGAACAGGTCGGCCTGGTCCTGGCGCGAGCAGGTGACCAGCTCGCCCGTCGGCAGCACCAGGTCGATCGCGTCGATCGCGTCCCCGATCGTGCCGACGGCGTAGTTGTTCTTGCCGTGGATGTTCATCGCCGCGGCGCCCGCCAGCGTCGGGTACATCGTCCCCGAGACCACGCGCGGCCACCAGCCGTGCGGCAGGATGGTCTTCCACAGGGTCTCGATCGTGACGCCTCCCTCGGCCTCGACCACGCCGCTGTCGGGGTCGAAGGCCAGCACGCGATCCATGCTCGAGATGTCGAGCACGTGACCGCGGTCGTTGATGCTGGCGTCGCCGTAGCTGTTGCCTCCGCCACGCAAGGCCAGGGGCAGGCGCTCGGCGTGCGCCAGCTCCAGGCAGCGGACGATCTCCTCGACCGAGCGCGGGCGCAGCACGCGACTGAGCGCGCCGACCGACATGCCCCAGCCCTCGACGTACTCCAGGCTGCGCGCCGGAGAGCTGGGCAGCCGGCGCAGCAGCGGCGGCGGCAGGGCGCTTGCGGGACCTGTGATCACGCTCAGATGTTCAGCTTGCGGAAGAGGAAGGAGGGGATCAGCAGCAGCGCCAGGGCCACCAGCGTCCAGCGCCAGGGCACGAAGCGCTCGTTCACGCCGCGCCGCGCCGCGCCCAGGATCGTGGTCGCGGCCTCGTCGGCGCCGATCAGCCAGAAGGTCTTCATGCCGCGGGTCATGACCGTATCGACATAACCGGGCTTGATGGTGCAGACATGCACCCGGCGCTCGGCCAGGCGGTTGCGCAGCGCCTCCAGGTAGTGGGTCATGGCGGCCTTGGAGCTGCCGTACAGCGGGTTGCCCTTGCGGCCGCGCACCCCCGCGATCGAGGAGATGCCCACGAGGGTACCCCGGCGCTGCGAGCCCATCAGGCGCGCCACCTCGTTGCACCAGGCCACGCAGCCGCCGAAGTTGATGGCCAGCATGTCGAGGTCGAGCTCGGTGTCGTACTCGTCCGCCTCCACCCGGGGCATGACCCCGGCCGCGAAGACGAACAGGTCCAGGCCCCCCAGCTCGCGCACGAGGCGCTCGAGCAGCTCGGGCACCTGCTCCACCGCGCGCACGTCGTGGACCGCCGGGATCACCTCGCCGCCCACCCTGCGGGCCTGGGGCCCGGCGGCCTGCACCAGGGCCTCGAGCTCGCCCTCGCGCCGGGCGAGGGCCGCCACGCGGTAGCCCTCGCGCGCAAGCTGGCGCACGATCGCCGCCCCCATGCCCGAGCTCGCCCCCACCACGATCGCCCGGCGGCGATCGGCGGGGACGCCCGGGATCGGCGGCGGCGGCTGGGGGGCGGACTCGGTGACGTCGGCGTGGGTGGGAGAGGGCATGCCGCGGATTCTCCAGGGAAGCCTACCCCCGATCCAGGCAAGGACAGGCTCGAACGACCTCGCCGGGGCCAGCGCTCAGTAGAGCCCGAGCGTCGTCCCGTCCGCCAGGCGTAGGCCGGGCTGGGGACGGCCCCCCTGGATCCCCAGGATCCAGCGGCGCTCGGGCACCTGCCGCCAGGCCCCGGGCAGCTCCGTGGAGGCCATCGCGTGGGTCGGCTCGCCCCAGGGCGAGAGGATCCGTCCCCAGGCCTCGTGGCGCCGCGAGCGGCGTACGTGGATCGGATCGAGCCCGTACCACTCCGGCTGCAGCTCCACGAGCACGAGCGAGCGCTCCAGCGCCAGGCGCCGCAGTCCCGCATCGACGACTTCGGCTCCGGCGAGCACCTGCTCGCGCGAGGTCCGGTGCAAGGGGAAGATCAGGCGCCGCCACAGCTCGAACTCCCAGGCCGGGAGCCGGCGCAGGTTCTCCAGGGGCAACGAAGTGATCACCGTCGAGGCCCGCGCTCGCTCCAGGCGGTCGAGGGCCTCCTCGACCCAGCCGAGGATCGTCGCCGGCGGCGCGCCGAAGGGCAGGTCGTTGCCCACGTCGGTGACCAGCGCCCAGGCCGGTCGCGGGTCGCCCGCGGCGAGCGCGCGCCACAATCCACAGGTCACGATCCCGGGCATGCGCCGCACGAGGAACGAGGAGTCGGTCCCCCAGGAACGCCCGCGCCCCAGGGCGGCCAGGACCTCGAGCGGAGCGCCCAGCCGGGCCCGCGCGGCGCTCAGCACCGCCCGCAGTCCGATCGCGAGATTGCTCGCTCCCAGGAGCACCACGCGCGGTCGGTCGTCCTTTTGAGCACCTTGCACGGGGGTGGTCTAATCCTCGCGTCCCGTTCCGGCCGCAGGATACCCGCACCATGCCCAGGCTCTCGCTCGAACCCCTTCCGCATCGCCGGGGCCGTGCCGGCCTCGTGCTGGCCCTGCTCCTGGGGCTGGCCGCGGCCGTCGCCGTCGGCGTCTGGTTGCGCTTGCGCCAGGAGGCTCGCCAGGGCGGGCTGCCGGTCGTCCAGGACGACCAGGAGTCGCAGCGACTGCGCGAGCTGGCGGCCGCCTACTACGCCGAGGACAGCCGGGGCAAGGCGCGCGAGACGCTCCAGCCCCTGGTCTCGCGCCCGGAGCCGGCGGCGCGCGACCTGATCGCCGCGGCCATCGTCGAGCTCTCGGAGGCCCGCACCGACCGCGCGCGCGAGCTCCTGGAGCGCGCGCGCGCGCAGGGCGACACGTCGGCCGAGCTGGACTACAACCTCGGCCGCGTCGCCTACTACGACTTCGACTTCGCCTCAGCGGCGCAGGCGCTGCGCAGGGCCCTGGAGAAGACGCCCGGCGACGCCCCCACCCAGCTCTTCCTGGCCCAGGTGCTCGAGGAACTCGCCAGCCAGGGGCAGGCTGCGAGCGGGGAGGTCGAGGCGATCTACCGCGACGTCGTCGGGCGCGGCGCCGAGGTCGGTCTCTCCTGGAACTTCAGCGCCATCTACCGGCTGGCCCAGCTGTGCCAGCGCGAGGGTCGCGAGGACGAGGCCGCCGCGTTGTTCGAGCGCTTCGACCAGCTCAAGGAGCGCGGGGTCTCGAGCCCCTCGGTTCTGCAGATGGAGGAGGGCAACCTCGGCCGGCTGCTCGCGCCCGAGCCGAGCGGCAACCGCCCCTCCGGGCCGGGCGCGCTGCCGCGGCTGGAGGACGCCGTCCAGGTGCTGCCTGCGCTGGCCGGCGTCCTGGGCGTGCTGGCCTGCGACCTGGAGGAGGACTGCCGCATGGACCTCGTCGCCTGGGGTCCGCGCGGCCTGTTCGTGGCCCAGCAGGGCCAGGGCTTCCGCTGGGAGGCCCGCGCGCTCGTCGACGGCGCGGTCGAAGCAGCGCTCGCCTTCGACCTCGGCAACGACGGCGACCTGGACCTGATCCATGCCCAGGGCGGCGTCGTGAGCCTGCTCGAGGCCTTCCGCGGCGGGCCTAGCGGGGAGGACCCGTCGTCGGGTCCGGTCGACTGGCGCCCGTGGAACCGGACCCTGCCCGAGCTGCCCTCGGCGCCGCGCGCGATGTGCGCCCTGGACTACGACCACGAGGGCGACCTCGACCTTGTCCTCGTCGGCGATTTCGGCGCGCGCTTGTGGCGCAACGACGGCGCCGGCGCACCTGACGCCGCGGGTCGCTTCACGGACGTCACCGCCGAGGCCGGCCTGCCGACCGACCAAGCCCTGTCGTGGTGCCTGGCCGAGGACCTGGACTGCGACCAGGACGTGGACCTGCTGCTGGGAGGGCCGCAAGGCGCCTACCTCGCCGACAACCTGCGCAGCGGCGCGCTGGCCGACGCGAGCGCCCGGCTCGTCGGCCTACCTGCCCTCGCGGAGCGCCCGCTGGTGGCCGACCTCGACGGCGACGGTCGCCCCGACCTGTGGGTCGCCGACCAGCTCTTCCGCGGCGCGCCGGCGGGCCCCTTCGAGCCGGGCGTGATCTCGATCCACCGCCCCGCGCCGCCGCCGCCAGGCGCGCGCCAGCGTACGGCCGACCTGGACCTCGACGGCAGCCTCGACGTGTTCTGGGTCGATCAGGACCGCGTGCGCGGCCGGCTCTCGGTCGGTCTCCCGATGGCGGCGCCGTTCGAGTTCGATCCGCAGGCCTCCTCGCAGTTGCTCGAGGTCCTCTTCGCCGACCTCGACGGCGACCTGGCCAACGACCTCGTGCTGCTCGGCGCCGACGCGCTGGAGCTGCGGCGCGGCGAGCAGCAGGGCAGCGCGGTGCGCCTGCACTACCGCGGCAAGAAGGACAACCGCCAGGCCATCGGCGCCGTGATCGAGGTGCGCGCCGGGCCCGTCTACCGGCGCATCTTCGCCCGCGGCGTGCCCGAGCTGGTCGGCTGGACGGCGCGCGCGAGGTCGACTACGTGCGCGTTCTGTGGCCCAACGGGGTGATGCAGTACGACCTGCGCCACGCGACGGGTGACCGCGCCTGCGACACCGATTCCAACGACGCCTTCCAGCCCGAGGGCCTGGTGGGCTCGTGCCCGTTCCTCTACACCTGGAACGGCGAGCGCTACGAGTTCATCTCCGACGTGCTCGGCATCACGCCGCTGGGCCTGCCCATGGCGCCGGGCATGCTGGTACCGCCCGACCACGACGAGTACGTGCTGGTGCGCGGCGAGCAGCTCGCCCCGCGGGACGGCGTCTACGAGCTGCAGTTCACCGAGGAGCTGCGCGAGGTGACCTACCTCGACCGCATCCGCCTCGACGTGGTCGACCACCCCGCGGCACCGAGATCTACCCCGACGAGCGCTTCTGCTTCCCGCCCTTCCCCGACGCGACGATCCACGCGGTGCGCGTCCCCTCTGCCGCCGCGCGCGGGCGAGCGACGCGCAGGGCCACGACTGGACCGCGAGCTCGCGGCCATCGACGACGTCCACGCCGTGCCGTTCGAGCCGCACCCGGCCAGTTCCTGGGCCTGGCGACGCCCCACTGGCTCGAGCTCGAGTTCGACCGCGAGGCCGTCGCGCGCCGCGCAGGCTGCGCCTGGTCATGACCGGCTGGTTCTACTGGACCGACGCCAGCGTCAACATGGCCGCCGCGCGCACGCCAGGCGTCGAGTTCGTGCCGCCGATCCTGCAGGTGCCCGACGGGGCCGGCGGATGGAGCGCCGACGGCCCGCCGGTGGGCTTCCCGGCCGGCAAGACCAAGACGATGGTGATCGACGTGACCGACATCCTCGACCGCGACGATCCGCGCCTGCGCGTCTTCACGACCCTGCGCCTGTACTGGGACTCGCATCCGCCTGGCGATCGATCGGGCGACGAGCGCCGCTGCGGCAGCACGCGCTCGAGCCGCTCTCGGCCGAGCTCTGGCAGCGCGGCTTCAGCGCGCCGCCTGCGGGACGAGCGCCGCGACCTGCCCGAGCGCTTCGACTGGGAGGAGCTGGCCGAGTCCCGCGCTGGAACCAGCACCCCGGCCTCTACACGCGCCTCGGCGTGCGCTGCCGCTGCTGCAGGCGGTCGACGACCGCTTCGTGATCCTGGGCAGCGGCGACGCGCTGACCGTGCGCTTCGACGCCACGGCCCTGCCGCCGCTGCCCGACGGCTGGACGGCGCGACTTCCTGGTCTTCCTCGACGGCTGGGCCAAGGACCGCGACCCCAACACGCACGAGGCGCTCGAGGTCGAGCCGCTGCCGTTCCACGGCATGAGCGGCTACCCCTACGGCCCGGACGAGCGCTTCCCCGCCGACGAGGTCCACCGCCGCTGGCGCCGCGAGTGGAACACCCGCGACGCGCCGCGCTGGATCCCGTTCCAGGCCCCGGCCGGGGTGCCCTTCCCCGAGCAGCTTGAGCGCTGAGGCCGTCGCCTCAGGCCAGCTCCTCGAACTCGGCCAGCGCGGCCCGGAAGGCCGGCTGCATCGGCGCGCTGCGACCCGTCTCGGCGTCGTAGCACACCAGCAGGGCCTCGGCCTCGGCCCACACGGCGCCCCCGCTGACGGCCCGCACGCGGTAGGCCTGGCGGAACGAGCTCGTGCCCAGGTGCGTCGTGACGATGTCGACCTCGACCTCGGCGCCGCCGCGGCCCGCGGCCAGGAAGCGCAGGTTGCACTGGCCCAGGAGGAACGGGAAGCGGCTGCCCTCGAGCAGCCCCAGGCGGCTGAAGTAGGCGTGCCGCGCCTCCTCGAGCAGGGTCAGGTAGACGGCGTTGTTGAGCACGTCCTGGTTGTCCTCGTCGGACCAGCGCGTGCGCACGCGGGCGCGGAAGCGCACGCGGCCGGGCTCGGGCACCTGCGGGGTCTCCATGGGTCCGGAGACTAGCGTGCGATGCCCCGCGAGGCGACCTTGGCCGGTGCCCGGCGGCGCACGACGAGCCAGACGCCCGCCAGGGTGGTGACCGCCGCGGCCAGGGTGATCGGTAGCAGCGTCTCGCCCAGGACCAGCACGCCGCTCGCCACGACGATCAGGGGCTGCAGGAAGATGAACACGGCGGTCGTCGAGGCCGAGACCTTGGAGAGGGCAAAGGTGTTGAGCAGGTAGGCCATCACCGTCGGGAAGACCAGGATGTAGCCCAGCGAGAGCCAGCCGCGCGTCGACACGTCCGGCGGAGCGAAGGCCTCGTCCCAGGCGAACAGCGGCACGGTCCAGGCCGAGAGGACGAAGACCCAGGCGATCACGACCAGCGGCGGGTAGCGCTGCAGCAGGGGGCGGACGGAGACCAGGAAGAGCGAGTAGCAGACGGCGTTGACCGCCATCATGGCGTTGCCCGAGAGCGTCTGCGGGGTGAAGTCCGGGCCGCGCTGCAGGAACAGGAGCGACACGCCCAGGAAGGCCAGCAGGATGCCGCTCCCGCGCCCGAGCTCGAAGCGCTCCTGGCGCACGGCCACCGCGATGGCGAAGGTGAAGACCGGGATCGTCGACACGATCAACCCGGCGTTGACGGCCGTGGAGCGCCGCAGGCCCTCGAGGAACAGCACCATGTTGAGGACCACGCCCAGCAGCGCGCAGGCCTGCAGGCGCGGCAGGTCCGCGCGGCGCGGAAGGGCCCTGCGCCCATGCAGGAGCACGGCCACGAGCAGCAGCGCGCCGGCTCCGGCCGCGATGCGCCAGCCGGCCACGGCGCGGGCCGAGAACTCGCGCATGGCCAGCTTGCCGAACAGCGGGAAGAGCCCGAAGAAGAGCTGCACGAAGAGCAGCGCGACGCGGCCCTGGAGCTGACCGCGCGAGGTCTCTGAGCGGCTCTCCAGCGTCGCCTCGGCCGTGGGCATCCCCGCACGGTAGCGCGGCCCGGGGAGACGCACCATGGGACGCGGCGCCCGCGGGCCGCCGCCGTAGACTGGCGCCCATGAGCACGGACGACCGCCCCCGCCCCTGGACGCGCCACGCCAGCGAGCCCGGACCCGACCTGATGATCTGCCGCGCGCGCTTCGACACGCTCGAGAACCCGCGCACCGGCGAGCACCTGCGGCGGGTCGTGCTCGAGACCCCCTCCTGGGTCAACGTCGTCGCGCTCACGCCCGCCCACGAGCTCGTGGTCGTGCGCCAGTTCCGCTTCGGCACGGCGACGGTCACTACCGAGATCCCCGGCGGGGTGGTCGACCCCGGCGAGGAGCCGCTGGAGGCGGGGCGCCGGGAGCTGCGCGAGGAGTGCGGCTACAGCGCCGAGCGCTGGAGCCTGCTGGGCGCCGTGCAGCCCAACCCGGCCTTCCACGACAACCTGTGCCACCACTTCCTGGCCCAGGACGCCCGCCCGACCCACGACCAGGAGCTCGATCGCGGCGAGGACATCCGCGTCGCCACCCTGCCCCTGGCCGAGGTTCCCGCCCTGATCCGTTCGGGCGAGATCCGCCACAGCCTGGTGATCTGCGCCCTGGCGCGCCTGCTGGACCTGAGCTCGTGAGCGCGGCCCGGCGGATCGCGAGCGGCGCGTGGCCCGGGGACGGCCCCCGGGCTAGTCGGGGACGCTGATGCACCGCTCCGTCCCGGCCGCGCTGCTGCTCCTGGTCCTCGCCCCGCGCGCGGCGCGCGCCCAGTCGCACCACCCCGGTCCGGTGGTGCTGCTGGGCGAGACGGTCGAGGCGAGTCGGGTCCCCGAGCTGGCCGAGGTCCGCTCGCCTTCGGTGCTGCTCATCGCCCAGACCGCCCTCACCCCGGCGCCGATCGACGCTCGCTCCTGGGGCGGCGACGGGGGGACCGAGCTCGTGCGTCCCGCGGGGACAGAATCCGGACCGGGCGGTCCTGGCGCGCATCCGCAGAGCCCGGCACATCGCGCTGGGGCCCGGCACGACGCGCGCCTGGCTCGACGCGTTGCTCGCACGCAAGCGCGCGTCGGCCACCCTGAGCGCCGTGCACGAGGCCTGGAGCCGCGGAGCGACCCTGGTCGGACGCGGCGACAGCGCGGCGCTGCTCTGCGCGGCCTTCGTCGTCTCCGGACCCGAGGAGCTCGGCTGGCGATCGCACAACCCACGCGACCCCGCGCTGGCGCGCGCCGGCCAGGGGCTGGGCTACCAGCCCTGGGCCCTGCTCGACACCGGCGGACGGGCCGGTGGACGGATCGAGCGGCTGCTGCAGGCCGTCGTCGACGAGAAGATCGAGACGGCCGGGTACCTGCCCGGGTCGTCCGCCCTGGTGGCCGACCTCCAGCGCGCTCAACTGCGCGTCCACGGCGAGGAAGCCGTGGTCTGGCTCGACGCACGCCGCGCGCGGCGACTGCGCGGCGGCGTCGTGGACGCGCGCCTCAGCCTCCTGCCGCCGGGCTCGACCTGGAGCGCGTCGGATCGACGGGTCGAGCTCGCGCCGCTCGAGACCCCTGCCCCCGCGGGAGAGCGCACCGTCGAGCTCGCCGACGTGTACGCGCCCGCCGCGCTCGCGCAGGCGCTGCTGGGAGGCCCCCGGTCGCCGCCTCCGCACAGCTGGCTCTTGCGCGACGGACGCGAGGTCCTGCGCCTGCGCTGGGACCAGGAGAGCCGACGGGGAACGACGCCCGAGGGATCGGCGTCCTGGGTGGAAGGCCTGGCGATCGACCTGTGGACGCGAGCCCCCTAGACCCACTTCACGCCGCTTCCGCAGCGGTTTCTTGGGGGCCCCGCGGCAGGGAGTTAAGCTAGCTGGGCTCGCATGCTCACGGACCCTCCCTCCGCTCAGGTGGACGAGGTCGAACGCTGGGTCGCGGCCGCTCGTCACGGTGACCAGGCAGCCTGGGAGAGGTTGCACCAGCGTTATCGACCCCTGCTCGCCTTCTCGGCCCAGGCCGGGCTGCCCGATCAACTGCGCGGGCGCTTCGACGCCGAGGACGTGCTCCAGGCGGCCTTCCTGGCCGCCTTCCAGGCCCTGCCTCGCCACGAGTACCGCGGCGAGGCGGCCTTCCGGGCCTGGCTCAAGGAGATCACCCGCAACGAGCTGACCACGCGCATCCGCGCCCACGAGGCCTCGAAGCGCTCGCCCGAGCGCGAGCTGGCCGGCGCCGACGTCGCGGAGCTCGCCCGGGCCACGGAGGAGGACCAGACCCCGAGCGCGGTCATGGAACGGGCGCAGCGGCGGGCTCAGGTGCTCGAGGCCATGCGAATGCTCGAGGACGAGCAGCAGGAGGTCCTGTGGCTGCGCGACTTCGAGCAACGCACCTGGGAGGACATCGCGCGCCAGCGTGGTACCTCGACGAGCGTCGTGCGCAAGGGCTACGCCAAGGCCCTGGCCGCGCTGGTGCGCCACCTGCGACGCAGCGAGCTGCACTAGCTCTGCGCACGTGCTGCCCGACTCGCCCCCGACGCTCGTGATCCGCCGGCTGGCGCGCTCTCTCGAGCAGCACTTCGAGCGACTGCAGCCCTGGCTGGCACTCGACGACCCGCGCTGGCGGGCGCGTCCCGGCCCCGACGCCTGGAGCGCGGGCGAGATCATCGAGCACCTCGCCCTGTGTCAGCGCTACTTGCTGCTGCTGGTCGACAAGATCGCCGCGCGCTGCCTGCGGCGCCGGGCCGCCGGCGCCGCGCTCCCGGGCCGGGCGAGCGACCTGGCCTTCCTGGAGGCGCTGTGCCTGCGCTCCTTCACCTGGCCCCACCCCGAGCACATGACCCCGTCGGGAGCGATCTCGCGCCAGGCCCTCGCCCGCGAGCTGGAGGCCCAGCGCGAGCGTTGCCAAGAGCACCTGCGCCGACTGCCCGCCGGCGAGGGGTGCCTGCACGCGATCGGCATGTCGGTCGTGGGCCGCAAGCTGGACCTGTACCAGTACCTGCGGCTGATCGACCTGCACCTCGAGCGTCACCTGGCGCAGCTCGAACGCACCCTCGCCGCCGTCAGCGCAGGTCCGGGCAGCGGACCGCAGCCGCCAGCAGACGACCGAGCGCCCTGAGGTCGAGCTTGCCGCTGGCGAGCACGGGGAGCGCGGGGACCTCGACCCAGGTTGCGCGCTCCGCCAGGACTGCCTGGGACCCCAGGTGGGCGCGCGCGAGCTCGATCAGCCTCTGGGGCAGGACGTCCAGTGGCTCGTGGACGATTCCGACCCGCTCCCCACCGGCTTGCTCGACCCGCACGGCGGCGAGGCGCGCGAGCCGACCTGGGTGCCCGCTGCGCAAGGCATCCTCGATGCGCGCCAGGGCAACGCGCCGGTCTCCGTGCTCGACGAAGCGCTCGCGCCGGTCGACCACGACCAGGAAGCCGTCGCGGTCGAGCGCGCCCACGTCCGCGGTGTCGTACCAGCCCTCGCGCAGCCGGCACACGAGAGCGCCGTGCTCGTCCAGCCAGCCCGCCATCAGGTTCGGTCCGCGCACCAGCACGGCGCCCTCCTCGTCCGGCTCGCAGGGCGTCCCGTCCTCGTCGCGCACGACGCGCACGGCGATGCCCGGGAGCGAGCGACCGACCGTGCCGGCCGCGTGGTTGGACTGCGTGAGCCCGCCGCGCTCGACGTCGGGCAGATCGACGGCGACCACCGGCCCGAGCTCGGTGGCGCCGTAGCCCTCGTGCAGGGGCCTGCCGAAGCGCGCCTGCCAGGCCTGGGCCGTGGCGAGCGGGAGGTGCTCGCCCCCGCTGATCGCCAGACGCACGTCGGAGAGGTCCTCGGGCGCGAACAGCTCGACCCAGCGGGCGAACAGCGCCGGCGTTGCGACGAGCAGGGTCGGGCGCTCGGTGCGCACGAGCTCCAGCAGGGCCTGCGGATCGCCGGCGGCGTCGGCGAGGACGAGCCTCGCCCCGGTCAGCAGCGGCGTCCACAGCGTCACGGTGTGCCCGAGGGCGTGGCTGAAGGGCAGCACCCCGAGCACGCGGTCCTGCGCGACGACCTCGCCCACCTGGGCCAGGGCGCGCACGTTCGAGGCCACGGAGGCGTGTGGCAGGCGACTGCCCGCGCTGCGGCCTCGGTCCCGCTCGTGACCAGGACGGCCGCCGGATCGGCTGCGGCCGGCAGCCGCGAGAGCCGTCCCTCGATCCAGGCTGCGGGACGACGCGCGCGCCGCCGCGCCCAGCCCCCGTGGCGACGCGCTGCCTCGGCGCGCAGGTCCTCCACCTCCAGCAGCCTGGTCCCACCCGATCCGGCGCTCCCCTCCAGGCCCAGCCGACGCGCGTCCTCGCGCCGGCCGAGCACGACCGACAGCCCGGCCCGGCGCACGAGCTCGACCGCGCCGGCCGTGCCCAGCGCCGGATCGATGGCAACCACCACGCGTCCCGCCAGGGCCAGGGCCAGGTGCGCCTCGACCGCGGCGCGTCCGGGACTCAGCAGCACGCCCACGCGCCGCGGCTCGCCCAGGGCATGGCGCAGCGTGCGGGCGAGGGCCAGCGAGGCGGCCAGGAGCTGCTCGTACCGGACAGCCTCCCCGCGCTCGTCCACGAGCGCCACGCGCCGCCGGTGGCGCCGGGCCGTGCGCACGAACGAGCGCGCCAGGTCGGGCTCCTCGAGCGCGCGCTGCTCGGCCGAGCGCGCGAGCAGCTCTCCGATGGCGTCCCGGACGAGGTGGCTGGGGGTGTCCGGGGGCAGCGGCGCTCCGAAGGCGACGCGCACCCGGTAGGGCAGCCGCCGCGGCCACTTCATCACGGCGCGCCCGCCGGCGTAGCTGAAGATGCTGCCCCAGACCTCGTCCAGCGCGACCGGCACGATCGGCGCACCGGCCGTGCGGGCGATCGTCTCGAGCCCGCGCCGGAAGCCGAGCAGGGTGCCCGTGCGCGTGATGCGACCCTCCGCGAAGATCGCCACCAGCCCGCCCTCGGTCAGGGCCCGGGCCGCCGCCGCGAGCGCCTGCTCGCGCTCCTGTGGCGTGTCGCCCGCGGCGACCGGGATCGCGCCGACCCAGCGCGCGAAGGCAGCCACCAGGGGATTGGCCAGGAACGAGCGGTGCATCAGGAAGCGCACGGGCCGTTCCACGCAGGCGCCCAGCAGGAAGGCGTCCGCATAGGAGACGTGGTTGGCCACCAGGAGCGCGCCGCCTGTGCGCGGCACCAGGCTGCCACCCTCGACGCGGAAGGCGTACACGAGCCTCACCAGCGGCCGCAGCACGGCGCGGGCCACGACCGCCCCGGGGCGGGTGCCCAGCAACGCCGCGACCCCGACGACGAGCGCGAGCAGGATCAGGGCGGCGACGGCGAGCGGCTCCATGGCGGGCGGACGGCCCGATCAAGGATCGGCCCTGGCGGGGCCCTGGGGAAGAGCATCCCGCGAAGTGTGGCGCCAAGCGCGGCTATGTCCCGGCCGACCCCGTCGGTGTCCACACCCGCCCCCGGCGACCTGCAGTCTTCCGGCTGCTATGGACGGGTGTACAGCTCGCCGCCGCTCTCGGCGAACTCCGCGGCCTTGTCGGCCAGACCCTCGCGCAGGGCGAGCTCGGCGCTGACGCCGCGCTCGGCGGCAAGTCGGCGCACGTCCTCGGTGATCTTCATCGAGCAGAACTGCGGCCCGCACATCGAGCAGAAGTGGGCGCTCTTGGCGCCGTCCTGGGGCAGCGTCTCGTCGTGGTAGGCGCGCGCGGTCTCGGGGTCGAGCGCCAGCTCGAACTGGTCTTCCCAGCGGAACTCGAAGCGCGCCCTGCGAGAGCGCGTCGTCGCGCTCGCGCGCGCCCGGGTGGCCCTTGGCCAGGTCCGCGGCGTGGGCGGCGATCTTGTAGGCGATGACGCCCTGCTTGACGTCCTCGCGGTCGGGCAGGCCCAGGTGCTCCTTGGGCGTCACGTAGCACAGCATGGCCGTGCCGTACCAGCCGATCATCGCCGCGCCGATGGCCGAGGTGATGTGGTCGTAGCCCGGCGCGATGTCGGTCGTCAGCGGCCCGAGCGTGTAGAACGGCGCCTCGTGGCACAGCTCGAGCTGCTTGTCCATGTTCTCCTGGATCTTGTGCATCGGCACGTGGCCGGGGCCCTCGATCATGACCTGGACGTCGTGCTCCCAGGCGCTTGCGGGTCAGCTCGCCGAGCGTCTCGCAGCTCGGCGAACTGCGCCTCGTCGTTGGCGTCGGCGATCGAGCCCGGGCGCAGGCCGTCGCCGAGGCTGAAGGCGACGTCGTAGCGCTTCATCAGCTCGCAGATCGCGTCGAAGTGCGTGTAGAGGAAGTTCTCCTGGTGATGGTGCAGGCACCACTTGGCCAGGATCGAGCCGCCGCGCGAGACGATGCCGGTCAGGCGCGTGGCGGTCAGCGGGCACGTAGCGCAGCAGCACGCCGGCGTGGATCGTGAAGTAGTCCACGCCCTGCTCGGCCTGCTCCTCGAGCGTCTCCAGGAAGATGTCGATGTCGAGCTTCTCGATGCGGCCCCTGACCTTCTCGAGCGCCTGGTAGATCGGCACCGTGCCGATCGGGCACCGGCGAGTTGCGCAGGATCGCCTCGCGCGTCTCGTGGATGTCGCTGCCGGTCGACAGGTCCATGACCGTGTCGGCGCCCCAGCGCGATCGCCCAGCGCAGCTTCTCGACCTCCTCCTCGATCGACGAGCGAGACGGCGCGAGTTGCCGATGTTGGCGTTGATCTTCACCAGGAAGTTGCGGCCGATGATCATCGGCTCGAGCTCGGGGTGGTTGCATGTTGGCCGGGATGATCGCGCGGCCGCGCGGCGATCTCGCTGCGCACGAACTCGGGCTCGACGCCCTCGCGCAGCGGCCGACGAAGCGCATCTCCTCGGTGATGATGCCGCGGCGCGCGTAGTGCATCTGCGTGAGGTTGCGGTCGCCGCGCGCGAGCGCGCGCGCGATCCAGGGCTCGCGCAGCGCGCGGCAGCCCGCCGCTCGGTCGATGCCCCTGCGGCCCGGTGGTGTCGTAGACGTCGAGCGGCGGCTCGCCGCCCGACAGGTGGATGCGGCGCATGCGGCACGCGCAAGCGTCTCGCGCCGCGTGCTCGACGCTCGAGCGTAGACCTTGTGGGAGCGCGGCAGGCCGCGCCGCGAGCGGCGTCGTCGGTCTGCTGCTCATCGTGCCTTTCCTACGCCGGCATGACCCGGATCAGGTTCGAGGGGTGCCTCTCAGGCGCGCGCGAGCGCGGCGCCGCCCCCAGCCATGGGCGCCGCGGCGTGCGGCGGGCCGCGCTGGGCGTGGGTCCCATGCTACCCGATCGGTCCGCTGCCGACGAAAACGCCGGCATCGCCGCCAGACCGAACGACTTGCTCGCCGCCTTGAAGGTCAGGCTGTTCATGACGATGTCTTTGTTCGCCAGCGAAGCGTAGGGCGTGGTACTTGTGGCCCCTGGTCACGAAGTCGCAGTGAATCTCGTCGGCGAACACGACGACGCGGCGCCTGGTGCAGATTTCGCCGACCCTCATCAGGTCCTCGCGCGACCAGCAGTTCCCCGTCGGGTTCTGCGGGTTGCAGAGAATCAGCGAATGGGTGTCGTGGCCGATGCGACGCTCCAGATCGTCGAAGTCCATCGAATAGCGGCCGTTCGCCAGCTTCAGCGGGCTCTCCTCCGCGAGACATCCGGCGACGCGGATGTCGCCGAAGAACCCGTTGTAGGTCGGCGTCTGAACGAGGACCTTGCTGCCCGTTGGCGAGAACGCCTTGATCGCGGCGATCAGGGCCGGGTGCACGCCGGTGGTCACGAGCATCTGATCGGGATTGATGGTGACGCCGTAGCGCCGCTGGTTCCACTTCACGATGCCGTCGGTAAACGAGCGCGGCATCGTCAGGTAGCCCCAGTTCTCGTGCTCGCAGACGCTCCATCATCGCCCGCGTGATGCAGGGCGCCACCTTGAAATCCATGTCGGCGGTGCCCATGCCGGCCACGAGATGGGGCTCGCCGAAGACGACCATCTGCTGGTCCCACTTGGTCGAATCGGTGCCGATCCGGCTATAGGGCGTGTCGAAATCGAAGGGCTCTCCGGCCGCGGCCAGCGCGGCGCCTGCGGCCGCGGTGGCGCCGGCCGCCAGGGACGTGCCCGGCGCAGACGGCGCCGGCCAGTGCGGTCAAGCCCGCATTCTTGAGAAACGCTCTACGGTTCAGCCCAGCAGTCTGTGACATGGGTTGTTCTCCTCGTCGATTCCAGATTGCCCGCCCCGAACGAGCCAATCCTACACCTGAGCGACCGGCGGCCGGCGACCATTTCGTCCGACCGCCGTTGTCCTGCTTCTCACAGCACGCGCGACCTGAGCCCTTCCGATTGGCGGGCCTCGCGCCGATACGTTCCCCAAGTGCTCGATGCCACGTGGACCTTCAGAAAGGAGAGCGCACTGTGACCCTGCAGCAGGTGCGCCCCAGGGTGGGGACTCACCGGTGCTCACCATTGCCCGCGACGGCGGGACATCTCCTTCCCCGACGGCGAGGCACTCGATCGGTTTCAGGGCGATATGGAAAAGTTCCTGCTGCGCACGGGCTGGAGGCTCGCGGCCTACTCACCCGAGCGGCGGTCGCATCACGATCGTCGTCGGTTTCCGCGTGAGACGATCGATCGCCGACGCTGGTGGACCGACGGGACGGTCGGATCGTGAGTCGTCTTCGACGCTCGGACTCTTGGAACACACTGCAGAATCAGAAGAGGTTGCGAAATTGCGGCTTACCGCGAGAGGCACCGCGATCGCGAGCGTCGTCGTTGATGTCGCACTCTAAAGATCGGCGCCCACGTATTCAGCCAGGACCCTCATCAGCTTCGGCAGCGCGTTGGCAATGCCGACGACGTCGTAGTAGCCGCCGGTATTGCGCGTCAGATTCTCGGCAATCTGCGTCGTCATGCCGCTGTTGACGCCGCGGATGACGATCGCGTGGGCACGGCCACCTCTGGTCTGAAAATCGTTCGCAAACTTGTTGTAGCGTCGACCCCGACCTCGGCCACCGCGGCGCCGGCGTCGGTTGTCAGGATCACGAAAATCGATCGTCGATCGGCCGCGTTCTTGAGAAAGCGGCGGTCGGCTTCGAGCAGCGTGTCGAGCAAACGAGTTGCCGCCGCCGTCCGACGAGAAGCCGTCGGCCACGGCGCGCAGCTTCGCGCGATCGGTCGTGGGCGCGGCGCGGATGCGCAGTCTGACCGCCGGTGCTGATGATGGCCACTTCCGGCTCGCCTGGCAGCGCCTCCAGAAAGCTGTTCAGCCCGGCGCGGAAATGAGTGAGCATCGAGGCGACGGCCGAGCTCGAGTCGACGATGAGGACAATCCGCGACGGGCCTCCCGGCCCTCGCTGTGCCGCGAGCGCAGGGGCCGCCAGGAGAAGAACGGCGAGGACGACCGCGACCGGGCCACGCTTCGACATGCGCGGGATTGTACACGCCGGCGCTGAAGCGAGGAGCGGGAAGTGAGCCGTCGGCACGCCGATGCGCACAATCCCGAACCCGCCGGCGGCGATTGACGGCCGCCGCGCGTCGTGCTGGTTTCCGGTATCCTCATGGTCCCGATGCCGGTCGCGCTCCTCCTCGTGCTCCTGTGTCTGGCCGGTGGCTCGCGCGCCGCGGCTCAATCGATGACCCCCATCGACGGCCCGCCCCGACCCCGTCGCCCCCGCCGTCATCACGCGCGACGCCGCCGGCCAGGCCACCGTGCGCGCGATCAAGCTCGCCGCGCCACTCAAGCTCGACGGCGTGCTCGACGAGGAGGTCTACACGCGCGAGCTGCCGTTCGACGGCATGCATCCAGGTCGCCCCCGACTACGGCGCCGGCGCCACCGAGCGCAGCGACATCTGGGTGATCACCTACGACGAGCAGTACATCTACCTCGCCTGCCGCTGCTGGGACACGTCGCCGCCGAGCGGAGTGGGTGGTGAACGAGCTGCGCCGCGACACCGGCGGGCTCCGCAACAACGAACACATCGGCGATGATGTTCGACACCTTCTACGACCGGCGCAGCGGGTTCGCCTTCTACACCAACCCGCTCGGCGCGCGCGCCGACTACTCGGTGGTGGACGAGGGCGGCTCGAACTCCGACTGGAACCCGGTCTGGACGTCCAAGACCGGCCGCTTCGACGGCGGCTGGACGGTGGAGATGGCGATCCCGTTCAAGTCGCTGCGCTATCGCGCCGGGCCCGGACCAGGTGTGGGGCATGCAGATCCGCCGCTCCATCCGCCACAAGAACGAGTGGGCACTACCTGACGCCGGTGCCGCGCATCCTCGCGGGGCCGCAGGCGCTCAACCGCGTCTCGGCGGGCGGCACGCTGGTGGGGCTCGACCTCCCCGAGGCGGGCAAGAACATCGAGCTCAAGCCGTACGCCGTGGCGCGCGTGACGCAGCGACCGCGTGCGCGTGCCCGCCGGTGAACGACGAGTTCGGCAGGAGATCGGCGGCGACGTGAAGTACGCGATCACGCCGAACCTCACCGCCGACCTCACCGTGAACACCGACTTCGCGCAGGTGGAGATCGACGAGCAGCAGGTGAACCTCACGCGCTTCTCCCTCTTCTTCCCCGAGAAGCGCGACTTCTTCCTCGAAGGGCGCGGCATCTTCGACTTCGGCCGCGGCGGGAGCGGCGTGCTCGGCAGCCGGCGGCTCCGACACGCCCTACCTCTTCTACACGCGGCGCATCGGGCTCAACAACGGCGCGGTGGTCCCGATCAACGTCGGCGGCCGACTCACCGGCAAGCTCGGGCCGTATGCGATCGGCCTGATGAACATCGGCACCTCCGACCGACGACGCCTCGCCCACCGAGGCGACGAACTTCACCGTGCTGCGCCTCAAGCGCGACGTGCTCCGGCGCAGCTCGATCGGCGCTGATGGCGACGAACCGCTCGGTGGCGACGTCGGGCACGGGCTCCAACCTCGCGTACGGCGTGGACGGCGCCTTCCTCCTCACGCAGACGCTCACCGCCGGCACCTACTGGGCGCGCACCAACACCGACGGACTCAACGGGAACGACGAGAGCTACCAGGGCAAGGTCGACTACAGCGCCGACCGGTACGGCGCGAGCGTCGAGTACCTCTCGGTGGGCGCGAACTTCGACCCGCAGGTCGGGATTCCGGCGGCGCGCCGACTTCAACCGGTCGTACGGGCCAGCTCCGCTTCAGCCCGCGCCCGCACGATGCTGATCCCGAGCGTGCGCAAGTTCACGTGGACGGTGTCCGCCGAGTACGTGGAGAATGGCGACGGCACGGTGGACGCGCGGGTCTCGGCCGGGCACTTCGACACCGAGTTCGCGAGCAGCGACAAGTTCTCGATCGACGTCACGCACGACTACGAGTTCCTGCGAGTGCCCTTCACGCCCTCGGGCTCACCGGCGCCGATCGCCGTCGGCGGCTACACCTTCTCCGACGTCACGGTGGCGTACGACTTCGGCGCGCAGCGGCGCGCCTCGGGCACCATCAAGCTGCAGTTGGGCGACTACTACGACGGCACGATCCGCAGCGTGACCTTCGGGCCGGGCAACTCCTTCTCCAGCGCGCGCGTCGCCATCTCGCAGCGGCTCGCGCTGGAGCCGACCTTCTCGATCACCCGCATCGAGCGGGCCGCGGGGTCGTTCACCACGCGCCTCGCGCGTGCGCGGCGTGGACTACGGCTTCTCGCCGCTGATGTTCGTGAGCGGGCTGCTGCAGTACAACTCCGCCGACCGCGCCTTCAGCACCAACCTGCGCTTCCGCTGGGAGTACGCGCCGGGGAGCGAGATCTTCCTCGTCTACACCGACGAGCGCGACACCACCGACCGCTTCGCGCCGCCGACCACCGTGCGCGGGCTCAAGAACCGGGCGTTCGTGGTGAAGATCAATCGGCTGTTCCGGTTCTGACCGATACCCTCTATAATTTGGCGATCTATGTCTCAGGCCGGCGGCGCCGGACCTGATTTTGAGCTCAGGAGGTTCACATGCGGCAGCGGATCGTGGCGTCCATCAGCGCGCTGGTCGTGGCATCGCTCGGTGTCATCGCTGTCTCGGGCCAGTCGGCCACGAATGGCGCGACCGCGTCCGCGCGGAAGTGGACCCCCCCACGCACGCCTGACGGCAAGCCCGACATGCAGGGGACCTGGGATTTCCGGACCGTCACCCCGATGGAACGGCCCAGCGAGTTCACCGGCAAGGCCACGCTGACGGCGGCTGAGGCCGCAGCGTTCGAGCGCCAGGTGGTCGAAGGCCGAAACGCCGACACCAACCGGGACAAGGAAGCCACGGGGCATCATAGACGGTTACCCGGTAACCGCCCGTCGCGCTGGCCTACAACGACTTCTGGTGGGATGCGCGGCACCAAGGTCGTCGGCAACCTGCGGACGTCCCTCATCGTGGATCCGCCGGACGGCCGGATTCCCGCGCTCACACCGGAGGCGCAAAAGAGACTCGAAGTGCTGGAGGACCGGCGGGAACGTCCGGCCGAAGGGCCTGAAGACCGCAGCGTCGGCGAACGCTGCATCATGGGCTTCAACGCCGGGCCGCCATGGGCTCCCGGCGGGTATAACCAGAACGTGCAGATCGTTCCAGGTTCCCGGCTCTGTGATGCTGATGAACGAGATGGTTCACAACGCGCGCGTCGTGCCGCTCGACGGGCGGCCGCATGGAAACGTGCGCCAGTGGGCCGGGACATGGCGCGGACGTTGGGACGGCGACACGCTGGTCGTCGAAACGAAGAACTTCTCGAGCGAGACATCGCTGCGTGGCTCCAGCCCGAACCTGCAGCTTGTCGAACGCTTCACCCTGCTTGACGCCGAAACGCTGCAGTACGAATTCACCGTGACCGACCCGACCACGTGGACCAAGCCGTGGACGGCGCAGATACCGATGCACAGGACCGACGATCGGATCTTCGCGTACGCCTGCCACGAAGCGAACTACGGCATGACGAACCTGCTCACGGGGGCGCGCGCCGTCGAGAAGGAAGCCGCGGCCAACGTCGGGACCAAGAGCTCGAAGTAGGCCTGACCTCGCCACAACGGTAGACACCGAGGACACGGAGGACGAGACCTGAAGGAACAGGGTGCAAGCCTCTCGGCCTGAAGAAAACTTCAGGAACTCTTCGCGCTGCGTGCTTCCTGCGGCGTCGTACGATTGACCGCAGAGAGGACCGCCCCATGCGAATGTTCGCTCGCCTGCTCTCGGTGAACGTCCTGCTGTGGCTGACGGTCGGCGTCGCAGCCCAGCAGCCGGCCGGAAAGCCGAACGCCCAGCCGGGTGCGCCGCCTTCAGCGACTGCGAAGCCTCCCCTGCCACAGTCTGCATCCAGGCCAGTCGCCACCATCCAGGAAATCATGGCGACGATAATGAATC